>CAVSZM010000001.1:0-239862 GCA_963732455.1 uncultured Alphaproteobacteria bacterium
ACAAGTAAAGTCACGCCGCAGAACGCGAGGGGCGGGGCTTCGAAGCTACGGCAATAGACCATCAGAAAATATCCAGTGACATCTGAAATCGTCTTTTTTACGCGTTCTTGCGCCGAAGAAGATGAGGCCCAAATTCAGCGTTAGATGTTCACCGTCGCCAGTCGAGCTGTTCGGCCGCCTCACTGAATCAGACGACTGATATAATCGCCTGCAAAATTCATCTGTTTTCAAACAACTCCAGTTGCGGCAGATGCGAAACGGAAGGGGAGGGCGACGGATACTGCTGATATTAATGCTGGCCATGGCAATGGCCTTCGCTTTGAGCGGCTGCGCGGCCTCGACACCAAAGGCGGGGGCACCCATCACAACGTCAATTTCTGCTCCTCAGTCGGCTGCCGTATCCCGCGCCAGCCTGGCCATTCCAAAATCGTTGGAGTTGGATACGCCGGCCCAATTGGACCCAAAACACCCGCTGCGCATCGGCGAAGAATATTATCCAATCGAATCCAGAAGACTCGGAGAAGAAGGTACCTGCGTGATTCGCCTACAGGTGGATTCCGACGGCTACATTCGGGCCACTCAACTGGTCACCTCGACGGGCTTTCAAAGACTGAACGCCGCCTGCCTCTCGAGTTCCATCGACCGGCGCCTGATTCCAGCCACCGTTGGCGGGCAACCCGCGGCGACTTGGTTCCTGCTCCGAGTGAACTGGAACCTAAGTGGTTCGACCTTGAGCGTGCCGAAGATTCGCGATGACTACTACCTCAAGGTGGAACCAGATTTTACCCGCCGCTATCTCGCAAACTCCATCAAGAGGGAAATTGCGTCGCACACGTAACGGTCGAACAGGAGGTTCACCCAGAGCGGTCACCATTACCAAATCGACGGGTTATGCCCCTCTCGATGAGGCTTGCATCACTGCACTGAAAGAAGCCCCATTCGTCGCTGCCCGCCAATACGGACTAGCCTCTTCAGCCTCGACCGACATCGACATTAACTGGCGATTACCCTCGCCATGACGGCCGCGAGGCAAGATTGAGGCCTACCACGTGAAACCAATAACGACACTCGTTGCAGCACTGATTGTTTGCATTGCCTATTTCGGCGCCGCCCGAGCCGATTGTTCGGTCGACCCGTCCCGCTATCACCTCAACTATTCCGATCAAACATTGGCCGCTCGCAACTCATTCTTTCCTTTCGATATGCGGCCGATGGCGAGAAAAGCGTCATCGACCTAACCGATCCCACACTCAAGAGTCGAATAGGAAATCCAGCGCGCGGATCCAGCAGCAAAAAAGGCCCCTACTATCCTGACATCGCAAAACGGCGCAACCACCAAGGAAAGACAATTATCGCCTACGTAGTTGAAACGACAGGCGACGTGAATCCACGGCCGTCATCTCATCGAGCGGTTACGATGAGCTCGATGACGCGGCGACCGATGTCGTGAAGCACATTCACTGGGAAACGCCCGGCAGCCTCGACGGCCAGCCGGTCCGCGTAATCCTCTATTTCCCGATTGATTGGAAGCTCAAAAGGCGGTGACGACGCCCGGAAATAGCCGGTACGAGATCGCCTCTAGCCGGGCAGGGCGTCACATCTGCCGTCTTTTTTACTTCCTTGTCCCGTATTCACGGGACATACCAAATCCAAGCGTACGGGTAAAGTCCGCAACAGACCTGAGCGGTGTTCCGCTGTAAGGAAAGGAATGCCTGTGCTGAACGCCACCGACATCGCGGTCGGCGAAGGAGAAGTCATGGAGACAAAAACTTGCCGGTGCAAATGCGCCCCGCTGTCAGTCAGTTCGATAAATGACAGCGCTGTTGCGCCTCAAAGAAAGGGAGAAGCCCGATGACGATGCAATGGATAGCGGACGTTCCAAATTCCACAACCAGTCTCTTTGGGGTTGCCGATTCCGGTATCAACAATCCGATTGCGATAGACGCCGAATGGAGGGTTCACATCGCCTTCGTCTCAACCGTCGCGAGCGGCGGCGCGAACACACTGACCTATGCAATCGGCACCCCCGACGGCCCGTTGCAGATCTTCGGGCACCAGCCTTTTGTCATGCTCAGACAATATCAATGGCAGTTTTTCCAGGTCGTGCCGCCGTCCGAGTGGGGCATTCTTTCCCTATTCGACCTGGCGTTGGACTCCCAGGGCAGGGCGCACCTATGCTTCTCGGGGGAAGAGACGGACGACCATGCATCGGAACCCGATCTGAAATACGCGGTATGGGACGAAACGAACAGTCAATTCGACATCAGCGTCGTTCAAAGTTTCTCTTTCGCCTCCGGGCTCGCGATGACGATCGCGAAGGACGACTCCGTTCACATCGCCTTTTCCGATGCCACCGGTCTTCACTACGCGACCCGAGCGCGCGATTCGGATCCCTTTGCGATGACGCCAGTTGACAAACAACCGGCAAATATTAGCGATCTGTCGATCGCGGTCGGTTCGGCAGGCCAGATCGGCATTAGCTACCTATTCCAACTCAAGAACGTCAACAATGTCGTCAATGCGTTTCAGCTTCGTTATGCCCGGATAACGCCGACGGGATGGATTCTGGACACCGCTGACTCGGGCCCCTTGAACGGCGGTACTTGGGTGATGGATCTTATTCCACCCGGGGGCCAACTCGCTGGTCATCGACGCAAATGGCGTTCCCCATATCGCATACATCAGCGGTAGCCTCGGACTACGCCACGGGACTTGGGGCGCGGGCGGCCCAGGGTTCTGGGTGACAGGCGCGTTTGGTTACGGCGAGCTCGTCGATGCGATGGGACAGGCTACTTCGGCGAAGATTCTTCTCGATTCAAATAATGTCTTGCACATTGCTTATCAGGCGCAGACGCAGACCGGTACGTCCGAACTCAGGCACGCCTTGCGGTCACCTGCCGGGGGTTGGGGCACGCAAACCGTCGATCCATCCAACAATTGCGGATGGGGAGCATCAGCCGCGCTGGGTCCGAACGCCATGCCGCATATCGCATACGGATTCACACCCATCGTCAGCGGATTGATCGCACTCAAGCACGCGTATCTTGTCAATACGACCCTCATTCCGATTCCCCGCCCCCATAAGAAGCGCCCAATACTGAAACGACCAGGAATGTAGGTCCGCCCGCATCCCCTGGAGGGACGCCGGCTCGAGGGCGAATTGCGCGAGTTGATTATCTCTTACGGCCACTCCGGGTACATCGCACTGTACCGATTTGTGATCGCAAGCGATGAGGTCCGCATTCTCGCAATCAGGCACCAAAGGGAAGTCGGCTATGTTCCTTAAGCAACCTCGTCCTCGGGATTGCCGCATGGACATCCTCAAAGCGAAGCATTTTGAATAGCTGCTGCTCCTTCTCATCATCAAATCCACACGCGTGCGTCCACTCCTTCGGATTCTCGTATGTTCCGAACAGCATGTCCCACCACACGATGTCCCCGTAGTTATTCTTGTGACGCTCGTATTGATGATGAATCCGATGCATTTCCGGCCGCTGAAATACGTACCCCACCCACCGCGGCGTGCGCACGCTGGTGTGATAGAAGAATTCACCCAGCGCCGTGCACAGCGTGTAAACCGCACCCGCCGCCGGCGACAGCCCCAATAGCGTGTACACCAACAGGCTGCCGATGATCGAATTCACGATCATTTCCACCGGATGCTTATAGAAGGAGGTGATCACCTCAATCCGTTGCGGACTGTGGTGAATCTGGTGAAAGCCCCGCCACAAAAAGTCGACTTCGTGCCGCCAGCGGTGCCACCAATAAAAGACAAACGTCGCAATGAAGTACGCGATGAGCCCGCCCGCCACTCGACCCACGTGATTCGACAGATGAAACACCGACCACGCAGACAGCCAGCGCTCCCAGCTGAAGCCGGCGAGCACCACGACGCCCATCTGCACGCCGTTGATCACCAATACCCGCAACGGCCAGGTCCGAACTTTCGGAATGTGCCAGCCCGGGGCCACCCGCTCCAGCACGAAACAACCTGCAAACACCGTCAAGATGATCCCCATCATGACCGCTTCCCGGGAACATCAACTGTGCCGTGAAAGAGTGTTTTAAGCTGCGCACTATTCAGTAAGCTCGCCGGCGAGACGGTTTTCCGGTTCCAGGGTATCCGCCCGAAATACCAAAATAGCCAAAACTTAAGGTCGCTGTCCGGCTGCCGCTCGAGCAGTGCCGCGAAGCTAACCACCTCCCCAAGCTCGAGCCCGGTCGCCTCAATCACTGGTCGCTCGACGACATCACCCACGTCTATCAGATCCCCAAACTAGAAGCCGTCAAACGCTTGAGAATCCTCGATCGAATGGGCATCATCGAATTGCTTCCCGGCGATCGCATCCGGCGGCGCGCGAAACGCGACTTCGAATGGATCCCCGACGGACCCATCCGGAATTTCTTCTCAAAGCAGGGCCTCAATGATTTCTTGCAAGGCCCCTTCGATCCCGAGGACGAATCTCTGGATTTCGCCCACGGCATGCTGACGCGCGCCGCCCAGGCGGAACTCAAACTGGAACTACGGCGCCTGCGCAGCAAACTCGTGACGCTGCACGAGCAATCCATTCCTGCGCCGCTCTCAGAAAAAGACGGCACTGGACTGCTGCTGGCCATTAGGCAATGGGAGCCATTGGCCTTTCGCCGCTTGAGACGAGCGGATGCTACGGTACCGCTAACTGTGGCCGCGAGCTCACCCGTCGCTATTGGAATAGGATTGTCTCCAAGGCAATCAAAGACTACCAATTTCCGTTAAGCGAGACCGCCACGGGCAAAACGCGAATCAATATGAATAGCTTCAATACGCGTTGGCACGTGATTGCATTACTGCTGTTAGGTGTCGGAGTACCCGGATGCGACGGAAAAGATTCTGCGGGTCCTTTATATGAAATTCATTGTGCCGAGCCCGTGCCCATATTCAGCCGGACTTCACATGCGTCACGCACCCCCGAATTGGACGCGAAGTTGTGCAAGTGCATCTGGGTCAAATTAGATGGTACAGATCGCTCTACCGCCCAGAAGATGTTCAAAGAAGAGTGGGACCAAATTTCAGCCCACGATGCAGACCACTTCAAATCACATTTTGGCGAGATTGCTGTCGATTGCGGCCCATAGCCAATTCTCGATAACGTAGCAGCATTGACTATCGATTCTAAGTCAACCAGACTCAAACGCATGTCCCCGTCGTTAAGTCGAGAGCGGGATGAATTTAAAGCCAAGTAAAAGGAAAGTGAAAGCCAGTTCTGCGACAACGATCGGCCGCGGGGCCGTCGCGTGTCTTCCGTTGCTCATTGGCTACGCGTTCAACTCCTTCGCCGACTGCCCTTCTCCAATTGCCCCTCCTGGCTTTGCCGACAATGTTCGGGAATTCTACGAAGACATGTGCCGGGAATCGAATGCTCCCCTAGTTCTCGCCTCCGATCCCAGCGTGAAGTCGCGCCTGCAATTGCCGTCGGGTGGACATCGATTGACCGAGGACGAAATCTATCCTGATAATGCACGGCGCTTAAGCTTTGAGGGTTCTGTCGTCGTGGCCTTTGCGGTCGAACTGGACGGGACGGTTAAACGCTCAAAAATTGTTCAATCGAGCGGCCATCAATCGCTGGACGACGCCGAGTGGATGTATTGGAAGCAGTACAGATTCGATAGTGTCGGCCAGCTTGACGGCGAACCGGTTCGCACAATTATGCTGGAACGTATGAATTTCAAGCTGAAGGGCGGTAGTGGCTTGCCTCCATCTTTTTCCGATTGGGCTGTCAACAATCTCGGTTTTCGGATTCTGCAGCCGTTCAGCCGCGGCGATGCCAATGCTCTCTTTCAAGAGATCGACGACACGACAAAAACCAGTATTACTTTAGCGAAAATTCAAGAACGCGTTACTCGGTACACGAGGCAATTCGGCGCCATGAGCTACGTGAGTTACAAAGGATTGCTTAGCGTGAAAACAGTCAGTGGCGTGCCTCAATATCGACTGTGGTATCTGGTACGTGCCACGGCTCCCGAGAGTGGCGCAGCGGCGCTGATTGTGACCGCGATGGACCGCCGTCCTTTACCCGGAATATCAGCAGACATGAGGCAAAGGATAACGACGTGCCCTGACCGCTCCTCACGCCGCCAGTAACCTGGCGGCGTGAGGGGGAGTGTGCGCCGGGTCGTGCTGGCCATCGTGTCGGTGTTGCTTGCGGCAGTGCTCATCCTCGGCGTCGCCGGATATGCGTTGTTCACCCGTCCACACGGGGATCCGCTGGCCAAGGCCGACGCCATCGTGGTCCTCGGCGGCGAGCAGGACGGCCGGGTGCAGTACGGGCTTGATCTCGCGCGGCAGGGCTATGCCGGCACTGTGGTCATCTCGGCCGGCGACCTAGACGGTGACGCGACGACCCGCCGAGCCTGTGCCTCGGGGACTTCGCAGCTCACGGTGGTCTGCTTTCGGCCCTCCCCGTTCACCACTCGCGGTGAGGCGATGTTCGTGCAGCGCCTGGGCTCCCAGCGCGGCTGGAGGCACGTCATCGTGATCTCGTGGAACTATCACCTGGTCCGCGCCCGCTATGTATTCCACCAGTGCTTCGACGGCACCGTGACGATGCGACCCGTGCCCCGACCGTATGACTTCAATCTTGAGCGGTGGGCCTGGATCTACGCCTATCAGTACGGCGGGATGGTCAAGGCCGCCATCCTCGGCTGCGACGGCGCCTAGCCCACCGCGGTCTGGCGCGCCTATCGCGTACACCGCATAGGGTCACGGCTATGGATGTTCGCGTCGTCGACCACCCGCTGGCCGCCGCCCGTTTGACCACGCTGCGCGACGAACGCACCGATAACGCCGCGTTCCGCGCCGCCCTGCGCGACCTGACGCTGATGCTCGTCTACGAGGCCACTCGGGACGCGGCCCGGGCCGAGATCACCGTTCAGACGCCGCTGGCCCAGACGACGGGGTGCCGGCTGGCGCAACCGCCGCTGCTGGTGCCGGTATTGCGCGCCGGGCTGGGCATGGTCGATCAGGCCCACGCACTCATCCCCGAGGCACGGGTCGGCTTCGTCGGCGTGGCGCGGGACGAGGAAAGCCACCAGCCCACACCATATTTGGAGTCACTGCCGGATGATCTGAGCACCCAGCCGGTCCTGGTCCTCGATCCGATGCTGGCCACCGGCGGCTCAATGGCGCACACCATCGGCCTGCTGCACTCACGGGGCGCGGTCGACATCACGGTCATCTGTGTGGTCGTCGCACCGGAAGGCCTTGCGGCCCTTGAGCAGGCGGCGCCGAACGTGCGACTGTTCACGGCCACGATCGACGACGGGCTCAACGAGGTCGCCTACATCGTGCCGGGTCTCGGCGACGCCGGCGACCGTCAGTTCGGCCCGCGCTGAAGCAAGGCGGCCGCATCGGATTCGACGGCGCGCCGCAGTGTTGCCGCCTGCGCCCGCGCAGTGTCCAGGTCGTCGGTCGGCGGTGTGCGAATTTCGATGTAGCACTTGATCTTCGGTTCGGTCCCCGATGGGCGCACCGTCACTCGCAGGGACAGCTCGCCGCTGCCGCCGGTGTACACCAGCGCGTCGGTGCGGTCGGGCTCATGCTCAGCGAGCAGATCGGTCACGGTGACCTCGGTGTCGGCGATCCGGGCCGGGGGATCCTCGCGCAGACCGGTCATCACGGCCGCAGCGTCCCCCACACCGGCGCTGACCGCCGCGGTGGCGTGCACGCCGTGCCGCCGGGCCAGGAGGTCGAGCGCCGCGGAAACCGAACTGCCCTGTTTCTTCAGTGTCGCGACCAGGTCGCAGGCCAGCACCGCGGCACTGATGCCATCCTTGTCCCGGACCGCCGCCGGATCGACGCAATGGCCGATCGCCTCCTCGTAGGCATAGATCAGGGTGCGACCGGGCAGTCCGGCGTCGGCGCGTGCCAGCCACTTGAAGCCAGTCAGCGTCTGCACATGCCGGGCGCCGAAGTGGGCGGCGATGGCCGCCAGCATCCGCGATGACACCAATGAGCTGGCCACCACGGTGCTCTGGGCGACCACTCCGGGATCGGCTTGAGATAATAGGTAATCGCCTAGGAGCCAACCGGTTTCGTCACCGGAGAGCATCCGCCAGCCGGTAGGGGTGGAGACGCCGACGGCGCACCGGTCGGCGTCGGGATCCAGGGCGATCGCCACGTCGGCGTCGACATCGGCGGCCAGCGCCAGCAGAGCGTCGCAAGCGCCCGGTTCCTCGGGATTCGGAAACGCGACCGTCGGGAAGTCGGGGTCTGGTTCGAACTGCGCCGTCACCACGTGGACGTCGGAGAACTCCGCGCGGGCCAGCGCCCGGACCGCGGTCTCGCCGCCGACACCGTGCAGGGGCGTCAGGGCGATCCGGGCCGGCGCATCGCCGAAGCGGACCGTCGCGACGCGGTCGATGTAGTGCCGGACCAACGCAGTGTCGGTGGGCACCACGGCCTCACGCGCGATCGACTCGACCGGCGGGGCGGCGGCGATGGCGGCCTCGATCTCGGTATCGACCGGGCCCACGATCTGCAGCCCGCCCTCGAAATACACCTTGTAGCCGTTGTCGGTGGCCGGGTTGTGCGACGCGGTGATCTGGACGCCGGCGGCGGCCCGCAGCGTGCGTACCGCGAATGCGAGCACAGGGGTCGGCAGGGGATCGGGCAGCAGCACCACCTCGAAGCCCGCTGCCGCCAGCACCTCGGCGGTGGCCAGCGCGAAGTCGTCGGACCGGTGTCGGGCGTCGCGGCCGACGACGACTGTCGAGCCGCCCAGACCACGGTCGCCCAGCACCTTGGCCACCGCCCAGCTGGCCCGGGTCACGGTGGCGACATTCATGCCGGCGGGGCCGTCGCGCATGGGGCCGCGCAGGCCCGCGGTGCCGAACGCCAGAGGTCGGTCGGTGCTCATGTCGCAGATTGTGCCGTCCCGGCGTCGGCGTCCGCGAGCTTCCGCAGTACCGGGGCGACGATCATCAACAGGTTGAACTCCAATTCGGAGAGATTGTCGCGCATCGCGCTGTGCAGCCAGGCGTCCCGCTCGGCGCGGTCGTGGTCGAGTAGGCCGAAGCCGGCCGGGGTCACCTCGAGGAGCTGCCGGCGTCGGTCGGCGGTATCGGGCCGACGGGACACCAAGCCGCGAGACTCCAGTTCGTTGATGCTGTCGGTCAGCGACTGAGCGCGCACGTGCAGCCGGGCCGCGAGTTCGGCCGGGGTGATCACCCCGGAGCGGCCGATCTCGCCGAGCATCTCCAACTGGCTCAGTGTCAGTCCGGTATCGGGGCGATGCCGACGCATCTGACGGTTCAGCGCCATCATCGACTCGCGCAGCTCGGTCGCCGCAGGACCGGTGGGTCCGACGGGTCCGGCCGTGGGTAGTCCATTAGGGACCGTATCGGACATTGCTAAGTTATACCTTGGTATTCGGTTCAATCGCAGCTGAAATGCCGAGTTGATCCGAAATAAAATCAAGGGCATACTTGTCATCAATGGCAGGAGACCGATGAGTATGGGACGGGCACCGTCGACGGTGCGGTGGCTGGTTTTGACCGTCCTCACCATCGCCGTCACCGCCCCGCTGACGCTCATCGGTGTTCCGTCGGCGGCACTGTTCGCCGCGTTGGGCGTCGGCATCGGGTTGGCGCTGGCGCGGGTCGCGCCCGCCGGGTGCCCCGCGCGGGCCGGTGTCGCCGCCCAGGGCGTGCTCGGGGTCTATATCGGCACCATGGTGCACCGGGATGCCCTCGGCGCCCTCGGCGCGCACTGGCCGATCGTGCTCGCCGTGGTGGTGGCCACCCTGCTGATCAGTATCGTCGCGGGTGCCCTGCTGGGTCTGCACCGCGACGTGAGCCCGCTCACCGGAGCGCTGGCACTGGTCGCCGGCGGTGCGTCCGGTTTGGTCGCCATCGCGCGCGAGCTCGGCGGTGACGACCGGGTGGTCGCCGTGGTCCAGTATCTGCGGGTGGGGCTCGTGACCGCGATGATGCCGGTGGTCGTGACCCTGGTGTTCCATCCGGACCGGTCCCATCCATCGACGCAAGTGGCCGAAAGCGCCTCAGCGCCTTGGTATCTCAGTGTGGCGATGGTGGTGGCTATCGCTGCGGGGGGTGCTGCGCTGGGTCGGCTGGCCCGGTTGCCGGGCGCGGGCCTGTTGGGTCCGATGGCGGTGACGATCGTTCTCGAGCTGACCGGGTTGTCCTTCGGCCTGTCGGTGCCGATCGTGCTGGTGCAGGTCGGCTACGTGCTGATCGGCTGGCAGGCCGGGGTGGCGTTCACCCGGGAGTCGCTGCGGGCGATCGGTCGTGCGTTACCGCTGGCCCTCGGTCTGATCGTCGTGCTGTCCGTGGCCACCGCGGGGCTGGGTGTACTGCTGGCCCACATCACCGGCGTCACCCCGTTGGAGGGTTACCTGGCGACCAGTCCCGGCGGTATCTACGCGGTGCTGGCCACCGCCGTGGAAACCGGCTCGGATGTGACGTTCGTGATCGCGGCGCAAGTGCTGCGGGTGTTGGTGATGCTGTTCGCCGCGCCGCTGTTGGCCCGGACGCTGATCGCGCTGACTACCCGCTTCAGCCGCCGCCGCGCCGATCAGAGCCGCGAAATCACCGAAGCCAACAGGGAACCCATCGCCGTCGCCGACTGACGGCCCGCCGCGAGCACCTCGTCATGGCTGAGCGGCTCGCCCGTCATTCCGGCCGCCAGGTTGGTCACCAGCGACACCGCGAGCACCTCCGCGCCGGCCGCACGGGCCGCGATCGTCTCGTGCACCGTCGACATCCCCACCAGGTCCGCGCCGAGCGTCCGCAGCATCCGGATCTCGGCGGGCGTCTCATAGTGCGGGCCGGGCAGACCGGCGTACACGCCCTCGGCCAGCGACGGGTCGACCTCCCGGGCCAGCGCGCGCAGCCTGGGGGCGTACGCGTCGACCAGGTCGACGAATTGCGCTCCCACCAACGGCGAGCGCGCGGTCAGGTTGAGATGGTCGCTGATCAACACCGGCTGGCCGACCGTGAAGTCGCCGCGCAGTCCGCCGGCGGCGTTGGTCAGCACGACCGTGCGCGCACCCGCGGCGCAGGCCGTCCGGACCGCATGCACGACATGGGTCAGATCGTGGCCCTCGTAGGCGTGGATTCGGCCCAGCAGCACCAGCACCCGGTTGGCGCCGACTGGAATCGAGCGCACCTGCCCGCCGTGCCCGGCTGCGGTAGGCGGCGTGAATCCCGGCAGCTCGGCCATCGGCAGCACCGCGGTGGGAGTGCCCAGCGCCTCGGCGGCCGGGGCCCAGCCCGAGCCGAGGATCACCGCGATGTCGTGGCCCGCGACGCCGGTGCGCTCCGCGATGGTGGCCGCGGCCTCAGCGGCCATGCGGGTGGGATCGGTCGGACCGGCAGTCACAACCGGGCAGCTTAATCCCCGGCGCGGTGCCTGCGCGCAGGCTCCGCGGCGCGCATCGTCGTCGGCGGGTGCCGTATCGACCGAGCTCCTCATCGCGCCGCTACGCAGGCTCCGCGGCGCGCATCGTCGTCGGCGGGTGCCGTATCGACCGAGCTCCTCATCGCGCCGCTACGCAGGCTCCGCGGCGCGCATCGTCGTCGGTCGGGCGTCGGTGCGATACTGCTCTGATGCCCACAGTGACGGCCTCGAACAGCGTCGAGGACGCTGTCCTTCGGCACCGGGGCGATCTGGTGGAGCTGTCGCATTCGATTCACGCCGAGCCCGAGCTGGCCTTCGCCGAATACCGCAGTTGCGCCAAGACACAGGCGCTGGTCGCCGAGCGCGGATTCGAGATCACCACGGCGCCGGGTGGTCTGGACACCGCGTTCCGAGCGTCGTTCGGCAGCGGCCCCCTGGTGGTCGGGGTGTGTGCCGAGTACGACGCACTGCCCGGCATCGGTCATGCCTGCGGGCACAACATCATTGCCGCATCGGCGGTCGGCACTGCGCTGGCGCTGGCGGAGGTGGCCGACGAGCTGGGTCTGACGGTCGTGCTGCTGGGTACGCCGGCCGAGGAGGACGGCGGCGGTAAGGCCCTGCTGTTGGCCGCCGGTGTCTTCGACGACATTGCCACCGCGGTCATGGTGCATCCGGGCCCGGTCGATATCGCCGCCGCGCGATCGCTGGCGATGTCGGAGGTGACGGCCGGCTACCGCGGCAAGGAGTCGCACGCCGCCGTGGCGCCGTATCTCGGCATCAACGCCGCGGACGCGGTCACCGTCGCCCAGGTGGCGATCGGACTGCTCCGCCAGCAGCTGGCTCCCGGCCAGATGATGCACGGCATCGTCACCGAGGGTGGGCAGGCCACCAACGTGATCCCGGCCTACGCCGAGCTGCGGTACACCATGCGGGCCACGAACTCGTCGTCGCTGAAGGATCTCGAGACCAAGATGGCCGGCTGCTTTCAGGCGGGCGCCGTGGGCACCGGGTGCGGATACGACGTCGCCGAGGCGTCGCCGGTCTATCAGGAACTTGCGCCTGACACCTGGCTGGCGAATACCTTTCGGACCGAGCTGGAGCGCTTGGGCCGTCGGCCCGTGCCCGCCGAGTTCGAGGCGTCGCTGCCATTGGGCAGTACGGACATGGGCAACGTCACGCAGGTCATGCCGGCCATCCACCCGATCGTCGGCATCGACGCCGGTGAGGCGGTGTTGCACCAGCCGGCATTCGCGGCTGCTGCGGCCGGTCCCAGCGGTGACCAGGCCGTGATCGACGGCGCGATCATGCTGGCCCGCACTGTGGTGGCGCTGGCGGAGACATCCGAGCAGCGGGACCGGGTGCTCATGGCCCAGCAAAAGCGGGAGAACATATGACGGTTGTCGACAGCGCAGAGTCCTGGCTGGCCGGTCACTACGACGATGTCGTCGAGTGGCGCAGGCACATTCACCGCCACCCCGAACTGGGTCGCCAGGAGTTCGCGACCACGCAGTTCGTCGCCGAGCGGTTGGCCGACGCGGGCCTCAACCCCAAGGTGCTGCCCGGAGGGACCGGGCTGACCTGCGACATCGGTCCCGAATACCGGCAGCGGATCGCGCTGCGGGCCGACATGGACGCGCTGCCGATGGCCGAGCGAACCGGGGCGCCGTACGCGTCGACGGTGCCGAATGTGGCGCACGCCTGCGGGCACGACGCGCACACCGCGATCCTGCTGGCCACCGGCCTGGCGCTGGCCTCCACGCCGGAGTTGCCGGTCGGGGTGCGGCTGATCTTCCAGGCGGCCGAGGAGCTGATGCCCGGCGGCGCGATCGACGCCATCTCCGCGGGAGTGCTGGCCGGGGTGTCCCGCATATTCGCCCTGCACTGCGATCCCCGACTGGCCGTGGGCCGGGTCGCGATCACTCCGGGGCCGATCACCTCGGCGGCCGACTCGATGGAGATCACCCTGCACTCACCGGGCGGGCACACGTCGCGGCCGCATCTGACCGGCGATCTCGTCTACGGCTTGGGCACGCTGATCACCGGCCTGCCGGAATCCTGTCGCGGCGCGTCGACCCGCGGCACAGCACGGTGATGGTGTGGGGCGCGGTGAACGCCGGCGTCGCGGCCAACGCCATTCCGCAGACCGGCACGCTGGCCGGAACCATCCGGACGGCCAGCCGCGAAACCTGGCTCGAGCTGGAGGGCTTGGTGTCCGAGGTGGTGGCGGCGCTGTTGGCCCCCCTGGGTATCGAACACTCGCTGCAGTATCGGCGCGGGGTGCCACCGGTGGTCAACGAGGAGATCTCCACCCGGATCATGACCCATGCCATCGAGTCCGTCGGGCCCGAGTACTGACCGATACCCGGCAGTCGGGCGGCGGTGAGGACTTCTCCTGGTATCTGGAGGAGGTGCCCGGCGCGATGGCCCGGCTGGGCGTGTGGGGCGGGCAGGGGCCGCAACTGGACCTGCATCAGCCCACGTTCGACCTCGACGAGCGCGCCCTGGGGGTCGGTGTCCGGGTGATGACGAACATCGTCGAGCAATCGGCGGCCTTTTGACTTTCGCCGCGCGGCGGGTCGCCGGGGCTACACGCCGACGATTCTGCGAGCGTTTGCGCACGCTCGCCGGGGAGTAACGGGCCGGAGAGAAGCGAGCAAGAGGCTCAGGTGCCGGGGCCGATATTGCGGGCCGGACGGGTGCGCAGGTCGTGCACGTAGTCGCTGGGCGCCCCGGCGATCTCGGCCGCATCCGCCATCACCCCGAGGTAGCGCGCCGACGGCACACCGCCCTCCCAGGCATCCAGCACATATAGCCACGCCAGCACGGGATCGGTTGTGGTGTCGGATGATTCGCGGTGGACTCGACATCGGATCTTCTTGTGGATGCCGAGCTCCGAGCCCTCCCAGCGATCGAGGGTCAACTCGTCGGCCGAGGTCATGTCGTAGAGCACGACGAACACCTTCGCGTCGGCGTCCTCGACCACGGTGGCCAGGGCGCCCTCCCAGCCGATGTCCTCGCCGCCGAACGTCAATCGCCAGCCGTGCAGCCACCCGGTTCCGGCCATCGGCGAGTGCGGTGCCCGTTGCAGCATCTGCTCGGGATGCATGTTCGACCCGTAGGCGGCGTAGATCGGCACGGGGAAAGCTTAGACAACCGCGCGGGACTCGGCGGACAACCAGTGTCGTTGGCCCCACGGGCGGCTGATGTTGCCCTAGGTTTGACAGGTGCCAACCCGCATCGTGATCATCGGTGGCGGACCCGCGGGTTATGAGGCGGCTCTGGTCGCCGCGGCGCGCGGATCTGACGTCGTGCAGGTCACCGTCATCGACTCCGACGGCCTCGGCGGCGCGTGCGTCCTCTACGACTGTGTGCCGTCGAAGACGTTCATCGCCTCGACCGGAGTGCGCACCGAGCTGCGCCGGGCCTCGGGGCTCGGCTTCGACATCGCCATCGACGCCGCGAAGATCTCGCTGCCGCAGATCCACAACCGGGTCAAGACGCTGGCCGCGTCGCAGTCCGCCGACATCGGCTCACAACTGCTGCGCGAACGCGTCACGGTGATCCGTGGCCGCGGCGAGCTGGTCGACAACGTCCAGGGCATGGCGCATCACCGGGTGAAGGTCAACACCCCGGACGGCAAGACGGGAGTGCTCAAGGCCGACATCGTGCTGATCGCCACCGGTGCCAGCCCCCGGGTGCTGCCCAGTGCGGTGCCCGACGGCGAGCGCATCCTGACCTGGCGGCAGCTCTACGACCTCACCGAGCTGCCCGAACACCTGGTGATCGTCGGCTCGGGGGTGACGGGCGCGGAGTTCTGCAACGCCTACACCGAACTCGGTGTCACGGTGACCGTGGTGGCCAGCCGCGACCAGATCCTGCCGCACGAGGACAGCGACGCGGCCGCCGTGCTCGAGGAAGTCTTCGCCGAGCGAGGTGTGACGCTGGTCAAGAACGCCAGGGCGGAGTCGGTCACCCGCACCGCCGACGGGGTCTTGGTGACGATGGCCGACGGCCGCACCGTCACCGGCAGTCACGCGTTGATGACGGTCGGTTCGGTGCCCAACACCACGGGCCTCGGGCTGGACAACGTCGGGATCGACCTGGGCCCCGGCAACTACCTGCCCGTGGACCGGGTGTCGCGGACATCGGCGTCGGGCATCTACGCGGCGGGCGACTGCACCGGCCTGTTGCCGTTGGCCTCGGTGGCAGCCATGCAGGGCCGCATCGCGATGTATCACGCACTGGGCGAAGGTGTTTCGCCCATTCGGCTGCGCACGGTGGCCGCCGCGGTGTTCACCCGTCCGGAGATCGCCGCGGTTGGGGTGCCGCAGACCGCGATCGACAGTGGCAGCGTGCCGGCCCGAACGCTGATGCTGCCGTTGAGCACCAACGCCAGGGCCAAGATGTCGCTGTTGAGTCGCGGCTTCGTCAAGCTGTTCTGCCGACCCGCGACCGGGGTGGTCATCGGTGGGGTCATCGTCGCGCCCATCGCGTCCGAACTGATCCTGCCGATCGCCCTGGCTGTGCAGAACCGCATCTCGGTGACCGACCTCGCGCAGACCCTGTCGGTGTACCCGTCGCTGTCCGGATCGATCGTCGAGGCCGCCCGCCGGCTGATGGCGCACGACGATTTGGACTGAGACGACCTGGACTGAGTGACCTCGACGGAGACGACCTGGGCTGAACCGGCGGCCCGACCACGTAGCCTGGATGCGTACTGACGAGTAACAAGGAGTGCGCGTGATCGACCCGATCTCCCCTCCCGGCGATGGGCAGACCTTTCTGGGACCCCAGCAGCGCGCTGCCGCCTGGGAGCACCTCGGTGCCGAACAGTTCGACGTGGTCGTCGTCGGCGGCGGAGTGGTCGGCGCGGGTGTCGCGCTGGACGCCGCCACCCGGGGTCTGACGGTGGCGCTGGTCGAAGCCCGGGACTTCGCCTCGGGTACGTCGAGTCGGTCGTCGAAGATGTTCCACGGCGGCCTGCGCTACCTCGAGCAACTCGAATTCGGACTGGTGCGCGAGGCGCTGCACGAGCGGGAGTTGTCACTGACGACGTTGGCGCCGCACCTGGTCAAGCCGCTGCCGTTTCTGTTCCCGCTGACCAAGCGGTGATGGGAGCGGCCCTACGTGGCAGCCGGCATCTTCCTCTACGACCAGCTCGGTGGGTCGAAATCCGTTCCGGCGCAGAAACATCTGACCCGCTCGGGTGCACTTCGGCTCTCGCCCGGGCTCAAGCGCAGTTCTCTGATCGGTGGGGTCTGCTATTACGACACCGTCGTCGACGACGCCCGGCACACCCTGACGGTCGCGCGCACCGCGGCCCACTACGGGGCGGTGGTGCGTACTTCGACCCAGGTCGTGGGCTGTTGCGGGAGGGCGACCGGGTCACCGGGGTGCGGATCCGGGACTCGAGAACGGCGAGGTCACCGAGGTGCGCGGCCAGTGGTGATCAACGCCACCGGGGTGTGGACCGACGAGTTCCAGGCGCTGTCCCGGCAGCGCGGCCGGTTCCGGGTGCGGGCGTCCAAGGGCGTGCACCTCGTGGTGCCCCGCGACCGGATCGTCAGCGAGACCGGCATCATCCTGCGCACCGAGACGTCGGTGCTGTTCGTGATCCCCTGGGGCACCACTGGATCATCGGCACCACCGACACCGACTGGAACCTCGACCTGGCGCATCCGCGGCCGCGACCAAGGCCGACATCGACTACCTGCTGGACCACCGTCAACCCGATGCTGGTCACGCCGATCACCCACGACGACATCGAGGGCGTCTACGCGGGGCTGCGGCCGCTGCTGGCCGGCGAGAGCGAGGAGACCTCGAAGCTCTCGCGGGAGCACGCGGTGGCCGGTGCGCGCCGGGCCTGATCGCCATCGCGGGCGGCAAGTACACCACCTACCGGGTGATGGCCGCCGACGCGGTCGACGCCGCCGCCGAGGACCTCCCGGCCCGGGTGTCGCCGATCCATGCACCGCGAAGGTGCCGCTGCTGGGTGCGCGAGGGCTACCACGCGCTGGTCAACCAGACCGGACCGGATCGCCGCCGCACTACGGTGTGCACCCCTACCGGGTCCGGCATCTGCTCGATCGCTACGGTTCGCAGATCCACGAGGTGCTCGCGCTCGCCGACGGCGATCGCGCGACTGCTCACGCCGATTCCCGGCGCTCCGGACTACCTGGAGGTCGAGGCGCTCTACGCCGCGGCGCACGAGGGCGCCCTGCACGTCGAGGACGTGCTCGCCCGCCGCACCCGGATCTCCATCGAGTACTCCGCACCGGGGAGTGAGACGGCGCCGCGGGTCGCCGAGCTGATGGCCGGGTGCTGGGCTGGTCGCCGGAGACGGCGACCGCGAGGTCGGCGACCTAACTCGCCGGGTGGAGGCCGAAGTGGCAGTCGCAGGCCCAGCCCGACGACGCCTCGGCGGACGCGCTGCGCGCCGCTGCCCCCGAGGCGCGCGCCGAGATCCTCGAACCGGTACCGCTGAATTGAAACCCGCGCCGCTCCCCGCGCCGCTCCCCGTGCGCGACGGCCTGGGCCCGGCCCGGGTGCGGCTGCACGGCGGATCGGTGCTGGCCGAGCTGGCCGACCGGTTCGGCGCTGGGGCACACGCGAAAGTGCTTGCCGGCGAGGTGTTCTGCGCTGACGGGTCGGTAGTGGACGAGACGACGGTGCTGGCGGCGGGTGCGCACGTATTCCTCTACCGTGACCTGCCCGATGAGGTTGTGGTGCCGTTCGACATGCCGATCCTGTATCGCGACGACGACATCGTGGTGGTGGACAAACCACACTTCCTGGCGACGATGCCGCGCGGCGGGCACGTGGTGCAAACAGCACTGATCCGGTTGCGTCGAGAGCTGGCTCTGCCCGAGCTGAGCCCGGCTCATCGGCTGGACCGGCTGACCGCCGGGGTGCTGCTGTTCACCACCCGACCACAGGTGCGCGGGCGGTACCAGACGCTGTTCGCCCGCGGCGAGGTGCGAAAGTCCTATGACGCGGTGGCGCAGGGGGTTCCGAGTCGTGTGCTGCCGACCGTGGTGCGTAGCCGAATCGTCAAGGAGCGCGGTGTGCTGCAGGCCCGCGAGGAGCCTGGTGAGCCGAATGCCGAGACCCTGGTGGAGCGGTTGGCCGGCGACGGCTACCGGCTGACACCGCACACCGGTCGCACCCACCAGTTGCGGGTGCACATGAACGCTCTCGGCGTGCCGATCGTCAACGATTCACTCTATCCGGTAGTCAAAGTCGTTGCCCCGGAAGACTTCTCCGCACCCTTACAACTTCTTGCCCGCAGCCTGGAGTTCGACGATCCGATCAGCGGACTGCGGCGCAGGTTCGTCAGCAAGAGATCACTGGCAGCGCTCGGTGACGGTTAGACGAACGCGTCTGCCTTCTGCAGTCGGTGCTGGCGTTCGACAGTCGCAAAGTAAAGCGCCGGGCCGGTGGCGGTAGTCGTGAACAGGATCACCACGAAGTAGAGCCATGCACGGCGGATGCCACGGCGCTTCCCGTCGATGATGACGAACAGCGGCCAGAGGATCAGGCTGATGACCGTGTAGTCCAGGCTGGCCGAACTGGCCGCGGGGTTGGCATACCCAAGTTCGATGAACTGGGTCCAACTGCCCGGTCCCCAAATGGGATTGTCCGCTCCGGTCTTGTACTCGAGGACGAACTGATAGTTGAAGTAGTAGCAGAACGGGATCACCGCGATGCCGACCACCCAATAGAGGATCTCCAGCGTAGAGAACCGCGGACCTGCAACCGGCCGGCGGCCGAAGATCTGCGGGTTGGACCGGACGATCCACACGATGAGGGCGATACCGATGACGGCATGGACGACCAACGAAGTCATGGCTCGAAGTATGCGTGGAGGTACGCTAAGTTTTGTCACTTTTGACAGAACTTGAGAGACCGTGTGGGATCTGGATTGATGTCGCGGCCGACGCAGTACATGATTCAGTACCAATTTCGGTACCATAGGTGTATGCCGTCCTTGAACATCACATTCACCGATGAGGAATTGGCGGGCGTGCGCGCCGCCGCCGCCGGCGACGATGTGTCACTGAGAGCGTTCGCCCACGAGGCGATCCTCTCAGCGGCGAGCGAACATCGCCGACGTGTCTCCGATGCCGCCCGCATCGTGGCCGAGCGCTCGGTGGAGCTCAATCGACGCCTGGCGTGACCGAATATCTCGACCGTGACGACGTGTTGACCGCTGGCGCAACCGCCGTCGGACACATCCTTCAGGTCAGTGATTACGGCTTGCTGGACGCGGCGGTCGCACGCCCGCGGGCCACGGCGTTCGGGCTCGACGCATACGGTGACGACTTTGCAAAGGGCGCGGCGCTACTTCAGTTGCTGGCCCGCAATCACGCGCTTGTCGACGGAAACAAGCGAACCGCATGGGCCGCCGCGTGGACCTTCCTCTACATCAACGGAATCGAGCTCGGCGATTTCGACGTCGATGACGCCGAGATCTTTATGAATGACGTCGCAACCACGAACGAGCTGACCGTAGATTTCATCGCCGGCAAGTTGTCGACTTACGCTGGATCGAAGTGATGTGGGCTGAAATGGTTTGCGCCGCAGTCGTCGATCGTCGGGTTATTCGAGTTCTGGTCTTCCCCCGAGCGGGCTTCAGCGCTGGCAGGACGGACACCAGTAGGTGACCCGATCCCCGTCCTTGTCGGTTTCGATCAGCGTGCCACAGCGTCGGCAGGGCTGTCCGGCCCGGCCGTACACCCAAAGTTCGCGGGAGCGGTGGGTGTCGCCGGTGGTGGTCCGGCTCACCCGTGACTTGTTGGCCCACAGCATCTTCTGTGCTCGACCGGCCAGTCGGAGTGGGTCGACCACCTCGCCGACCGGTGTCGTCGGCCGCAACCCGCTGACGAAGCAGAGTTCGTTGGCGTAGACGTTGCCGACGCCGGCCATCACGCGCTGATCCAGCAGCGCCTCGGCCAGCGGCCGGCTCGGCTCGGCGACCAGGTTGGCCGCGGCGATCTCCGCGGACCAGTCGTCGCCGAGCAGATCGGGGCCGAGGTGGTCCACGGCAGCCATGTCCAGGGCGCGGTCCAGGATCTCCAGTACCCCCAAATCGACACCTGCCGCCCGGATCTCGCCGGTTTCCAGAATGATGCGGACCTTGTGCTCGGCGACGTGTGGTCGCGGCGGCCGGTCCCGCGGGTGAACCAGCCAGCTGCCGTCCATCTTCAGATGTGAGTGGATGCTGGCCGCGCCCACCCGGATGAACAGATGCTTGCCGCAGCTGAGCACCTCGTCGACGATCTGGCCGGTGAGGTCGACGGTGGCGTAGCGGGGGACCCGCACATCGCAGCGGGTCAGCGTCTGCCCCAGCAGCGCATCGCGCAGTCGTTGCGCGGTGCGCCAGACGGTATCGCCCTCGGGCATGACCTACTGCCGCATCCGCAGACCGCGCGGGGTGCGGGCGAACCCGACCGAGACCAACGCGGTCGCCGCTGCAGAGTCGCGAGCCTCCAGCACCGGTGTGCCGTCGATCCGTTCCACCAGCAGCGCGTCGACGCGCCGGGTGCTGACCAGGCCGGCCAGCGCAGCCGCCGCGGCGCCGTGGGCTTCGGAATCGGCGGTAAAACTCAGCAGCGACCGGCCCCCGCGCTCGACGAACCAGGCCAGGGCGCCGTTGACCAGTATCACCAGCGCGCCGGCCTTACGCCCTGGGCGGTGCGCGTTCTCGGCCTCGGCCTCGCGAACGGGTGCGGGCCAGGGGAGTGCCGCACCGTAGGGGTTGGCAGGATCGGCGGCGGCCAGCACGACGGTGCTCGGGTCGGTCACCTCGGAGTCGACGCTGTCGGCGTAGGTCCGCAACCGGTCGACGGTGGCCGCCATCGCGAACTGGGCACCGCCCAGTGATTCGACGAAATAGCCCCGCTGGCAGCGCCCGGCGTCCTCCAGTGCGGACAGCACCTTGTAGAGCATCGCGAACCCGCCGGGAATGCCTTCGACGGTGACCGCGCCCTTGGTCAGCACGCCGTAACGCGCCATCAGCTGCTCGGCCGAAAAGTGAGCCCGCACCGTCGAATCGGGTTCGGCGACGGGCAACGCCGACCACCGGCCGGCGACCGTCGGGTCCGCACTGCGGGTCTGGGGATGCGCCACGCTGTAGCGGGCCAGCCGGGGCGCCCGGCGATGCCGGTGAGCAGGCGCGGCGGGTCTGCGGGCACCGGTCCGGCGCCCACCCGTCAGCAACGCACGCACCGGAGCGAACGTGTCCCCGGTGACCAGTCCGGACCACACCAGCTGCCACAGAGCCTCTTTGAGGACTTCGTCGGTCACCCCGTCGGTGGCGAGCTGGCGGAAGAAGTATGCGCCGCCACCGTCTAGCGCATCGAGAATCGAGCGATGCGCGTCCTGCAGATCGAGGGCGGCAGCGGGTGCCAGCGTCAGCGGCGCGGTGTCGACCGAGTGGAAGGCCACCCAGCCATCGGCGCCGGAGATCGGCCCGGCGCCCGACCACGTCACCTCACCGGATGCCAGTAGTTCATCGAGCATCGCGGGCTGGTAGTCGCGGACCCGCTGGCCGAATACCAGTGGTTCCACAGCGGACGCGGGGATCACGGTTCCGGCGAGTTGGTCGATGACCGCAGCCAGTCCGTCGATGCCGTGTGCGGAACCGACCTGTTGCCACGAGGGCAGAAACCTGGCGTAGGCCAGGGTACTGACCGGCTCGACCTGAGCGCGCAGCGCGGCCAGCGACCTGCGGCGCAGAATGCGCAGGACCTCGGCGTCGCACCACTGCTCATCGCCGCCGACAATGATTGCGGCGTCGGTGAATTCGCCGCGGATCAGCTTGCCGTCGACGGCGAAACGACCCAGTACGTCAGCGGCGACCCGCAGGCCCAGGCCGAATCTGGCCGCCGCCTCGCCCGTGGTGAACGGGCCGTGGGTACGGGCGTAGCGGCCGAGCAACTCACCGAGCGGATCGAGTACCGGCTCGGTGAAGGTCGCAGGCACCCCGACCGGGACGGCAACGCCCACCCCGTCGCGTAATCGACCGATGTCCTCGATCGCGACCCACCACGTCCGGTCGGCGAACGACACCGTCAGCGCGCGGCGCGCGGCTCTCAGGCCTTCCAGCCATCCGCCGACGTCCTCGGCGGTGCTGCGGGCCACGATCTCGGCCTCGGTCATCGGGCCGAGTTGACGGAGCAGGTCAGCGACCCCCTCCGCGTCGCGCGCAGCGCGTTCAGGCGTGAGGTGTTGGAGCTGCCTGCCCGTCGACGCGACGATCTCGGGGTCGAGCAGTTCACGCAGCTCGACCCGGCCCAACAGCTCGGCCAGCAGCGTGGAGTCCAATGACAGAGCGGCGGCGCGCCTTTCGGCCAATGGGCTGTCGCCCTCGTACATGAATGCGCCGACATAGCCGAACAAGAGCGACGCCGCAAACGGTGACGGCGTCACGGTCTCGACCTCCGTGACCCGCACCCGGCGCTGGGCCACCCGTTTCATCAGGTCGGTCAGCATCGGCACGTCGTAGACGTCCTGCAGGCATTCCCGCACCGTCTCCAGCACGATCGGGAAGTCGGGGTAGCGCCGGGCCACATCGAGCAACTGCGCGGCACGCTGGCGCTGATGCCACAGTGGCGACCGCTTACCGGGATGCCGGCGGGGCAGCAGCAGGGCTCGGGCCGCGCATTCCCGGAAGCGCGACGCGAACAGCGCCGAGCCGCCGACTTCCGCGGTCACCATCGGCTCGATCTCGTCGGCGTCGAACACGAACAGGTCGGCGCCGGGCGGTGCATCCTCGGTGTCGGGCAGTCGCACGATGATGCCGTCGTCGGAGGCGGTCGGCTTCTCATCGATGCCGTAGCGCTCGAAGAGCCGCTTGCCGACGGCCAGCGCCAGCGGACCATGCACCCTTAAGCCATAGGGGGAGTGCAGGATGACTCGCCAGTCGCCGAGTTCGTCGCGGAAGCGTTCGACCACCAGGGTGGCATCGGTGGGCACGACACCGGTGGCGGTGTGCTGGTCGTCGAGCAGCTGCCACAGGTTGTCGATGGCATAGTCGTCCAAACCCAAAGAGCGGCAGCGCTCGTCGAAATCGCTGCGGCCCAGGCGGGACAGCTCGCCGGTGAACGCCCCGACCGCGGCACCGAGCTCTGCTGGTCGTCCAACGCCATCGCCGCGCCAGAACGGCAGCCGGGCGGGCTGTCCGGGAGCCGGGATGACCAGCACCCGGTCGTGGGTGATCTCAGTGATCCGCCAGCTGGTCGCGCCCAGCGAGATCACATCACCCGGGCGCGATTCGTAGACCATCTCCTCGTCGAGTTCCCCTACCCGGGAAGGTTTTTCGGTCTCGGCATTGGTGGCGAGGTAGACGGTGAACAGGCCCCGATCGGGAATCGCGCCGCCGGACGTGACGGCCAAGCGCTGAGCGCCGGGCCGGGCGGTCAGCGTGCCGGTGTCGCGGTCGTAGACGACCCGTGGGCGCAGTTCGGCGAAATCAGTGGACGGGTATTTCCCGGAGAGCAGGTCCAGGGTGGCTTCGAACGCGCTGCGGGGCAGTGTGGCGAACGGTGCACTGCGCCGGACGATGTCGAACCAGTGGTCGGCGTTCAGCGGTTCCAACGCGCAGGCGGCGACGGTGTGTTGAGCGAGCACGTCGAGCGGGTTGGCGGGTACCCGCATGGTCTCGATCTGGCCGGCGAGCATGCGCTGCACGCTGACCGCGCAACCGATCAGGTCGGTGCGGTGCTTGGGGAACAGCACGCCGCGGGATACCTCGCCGACCTGATGGCCGGCGCGGCCGATGCGCTGCAGTCCACTGGCCACCGACGGCGGCGCCTCGACCTGGATCACCAGGTCGACGGCCCCCATGTCGATACCCAGTTCGAGGCTTGACGTGGCGACCACGGCCTTGAGCCGCCCGCTCTTGAGCGCATCCTCGACGTCGGCGCGGGCCTCCTTGCTGACCGACCCGTGGTGGGCCCGGGCCAGCACCGGGTCGGCGCCAAAGGTCTGGCCACTGCCCATGATGTGCGCCGGGGGACCACCCGGGACGCCCGCATTGCGCTCGCCGGACAACTCGACCCCGGAGCGTTCGGCGTGGATCTCGTTGAGCCTGGCGGTGAGGCGCTCGGCGAGTCGGCGTGAGTTCGCGAACACGATGGTGGACTGGTGCGCCTCGATCAGGTCGACGATGCGCTGTTCGACGTCCGGCCAGATGGTGTTGTTCTCCAGGTTGGCCATATCGGGAACCGGCACCGTCACCGAGAGCTCGAACGTCTTGGTGGACGGCGGGGCAACAACCGTCGTTGGCTGGTTGGGGCCGACCCCAGAGAGGAACCGCGCCACCTCCTCGGGTGGCCGCACCGTCGCCGAGAGCCCGATCCGTTGCGCCGGCTTCTCCAGCATCGCGTCCAGGCGTTCCAGGGACAACGCCAGATGCGCGCCGCGTTTGGTGCCGGCCACTGCGTGCACCTCGTCGACGATGACCGTCTCTACGGCGCCCAACGTCTCGCGCGCGGCCGAGGTCAACATCAGGAACAACGACTCGGGCGTGGTGATCAGGATGTCGGGCGGCTTGCTGATGAGTTCCCGTCGCCGCGCCGGGGTGGTGTCGCCGGAGCGCACACCCACACTGATATTCGGCGGCGGCCGGCCGTGCCGCTCGGCGATGCGCGCGATTCCGGTCAGTGGAGTGCGCAGATTGCGCTCTACATCGACGGCCAGCGCCTTGAGCGGCGAGATGTAGAGCACCCGGGTGCCCACCTTCGGCGCTTCGGACGATTTGGGTGCTTCGGACGATTCAGCCAGCCTATCGACGGCCCACAGGAAGGCCGCCAACGTCTTGCCCGAGCCGGTGGGCGCGATGACCAGCGTGTTGGTCCCGCCGGCGATGGCCGACCAGGCCTGGCTCTGCGCCGGGGTCGGCCGCACGAAGGTGCCCGCGAACCACTCCCGCGTCAGCGCGCTGAAGCGGTCCATGGGGTCGGTAGTGCGGGCCACCCGTCCATGGTGCCAACCCGCACCGACAACTTTTTCGGGGCCATCCGCCGCCGACTGGTTCGGCGGCTGAACCATTCCATCGTCTGTAGCGTTCTTGCGAACATCAGCGGAGAAAAGATTGAGAGTCAGGAGCACCGATGGTGACGCTCAACGGGCTGCCCGCCCACGTGCTGCTGGTTCATGTGATCGTGGTCCTGGCCCCTCTGACGGCCCTGCTGGCCATCCTCTGCGCAGTCTGGCCGGCGGCCCGGCAGCGGCTGGTGTGGCTGGTCCTTGCGCTCGCACTGATCACCACGGTGGCGACCCCGCTGACCACCAACGCCGGCGAATGGCTCGCCGATCGGTTGGGTCCCTCGCCGGCAGTCGACACTCACGCCGAACTCGGGGACACGATGATCTACTTCGCGATCGCGTTACTGGTCGCCGCGACACTGCTGGCCGTCGTGCACGTTCGCCAGTCCCGTGGCCGGAAGGCCCATCCCGCAGTGGCAGTGGCGGTCGCGGTCGTGGTGCTGATCGCCGGCGTGGCCACCTCCGTGCAGGTGTACCGCATCGGCGATTCTGGGGCGCGCGCCGCCTGGGGCGATGTGGTAGCCAATCAAGGCCCCTGACGGCCTGCGCGTCGCAGGATGTTTGTCGGGCAACCGGGTACCGGAAGATCCTGCATCGGAAGTCAATTCGCATGGACAAAGTCACGTTGGCCACCTGGCATGCTGATCCACGCCAAAGGACCCGGCGAATCAGCGCAGGTAGCTCGCCGATTGTTGGCCCAGCCACGGCGCGTGGCGCCCGGGGGTGATCCAGCGCACAAATTGACGTTTCCGTAGGCGCCGCCTGGGTACTCCAGTCTTCGAACAGGAGGTACGCGGAAATGCCGTTATGGGGATGGATTCTGATCGCGGCGATCGTGGTGATCGCCGTTGCCGCCGTCGGTCGCTCGGAGATCAGTCGGCGCAAGACACAACGACTCAAGGGGCGATTCGGTCCCGAATACGAGAAAACCGTGGACGACGTCGGACAACGTGCCGCGGAGAGCGAGTTGACCGCGCGGGAGCGCAGGCGAGACAAGCTCGATATCGTCGCGCTGCCACCGGAGGTTCGCGATCGTTACCTCCGGCAGTGGCGGGCCGTGCAGACGGCTTTCGTCGACGACCCGGCGACCGCGATGGGCGATGCGGACCAGCTTGTGACGCAAGTAATGCGGGAACGTGGCTATCCCATCGACGATTTCGACGAGCGGGCCGCCGACATCTCCGTCGATCACCCCACCGTGGTCGAGAACTACCGGGCGGCGCACACCCTGCTGCTCTCCCAGGCGGAGGGCGGCGTACGCACAGAGGAGCAGCGGCAGGCCTTCGTGCACTACCGCACGCTCTTCGAGAAGCTGCTCGAAACCGACGGCGCAACAGGCACCGACGGCGCAACCGACACTGACACCGAAACCGACACATCGCAGGAGGCACGCGCATGACCACTCAGGACCACCCGACCCAGACCCTTCCCGACAATGATCAGCCGGCCGGTGCGGGGGACGATCCCGCCGCCGTCGAGGGCCGGCATTCGAGTCCTGAAGCGGGATTGCCCGACGTACCGACCGAATCGGCTACCGCGGATCCCGACTACTCGGCTGAGCGGCCGCAACAGTCGGCGGACCCGGAGTCGCTGAGCGTTGACTCCGAACCGTCCCCGGCGGACCCTTCGACAGGGCCGCAGTCAGAGACACCCCTGGCCGACGAGCCGCCTGCTCCACAACAGGAAACGCAGGTGCAGCGATCCGAAACGGCGACTCGGCAACCGGAAACGGCCAACGTCGGTGCGGTGAGCACATCCGCTGAGCCTGCGGGTGACAAGCCGCTGTTCGCCGACGACGCCCTCTCCGGGCTGCGGTCACGGTGGGACGACGTTCAGGCCGGCTTCGTCGACGATCCCCGAGAATGCGTCCAGAAGGCCGACGGATTGGTTTCCGACGTGGTCGAGCAGCTCACGGCCGGCTTCTCTCAGGCACGTACCCGGTTGGAGGAGCAGTGGGGCCGCGGGGAAGAGGCCTCCACCGAGGACCTTCGCATCGCGCTGAAGGGCTACCGGGAGTTCTTCCAACGGCTGCTGGCAGTCTGAGTCAGCGCGGTCAGACCAACGACCGCTGGAGCCGCCGCATACCGGCGATCCAGCGGTCGTAGTCGGCGCCCTTGTGCCGGTACATGTCGAGCACCTCGGGATGCGGCAGCACCATGAACCGGCCCGCGCGCACGGCATCGACGGTGGCGGCAGCCACCTCGTGGGCACTGATCACCCCGGCGGACTTCAGGATTGACGCCGCACCCAGCCGTGCGCCGGAGTCCTCGGCGGAGCGCACCGCGTCCAACAGTGGGGTCTCGACGCCGAGCGGGCACACACAGCTGACGCCGATACCGTCGTCGCCACACGTGATCGCCAGCCATTCGGCGAAACCGACGGCGGCGTGCTTGGTGACCGCATAGCCCGCCGCCCCGAGTTGGGACAGCAGGCCCGCGGCCGAAGCGACAGACACGAAGTACCCGGCGCCACGCGACTTCCAATGCGGTATCAGCAGACTCGCGGCACGGACGTGGGCGCGCAGGTTGACCTCCAGAATGGTGTCCCAGTCGGCGTCGGAGCCCAGACCCGTCGCTCCGATGACGCCCGCGTTGGCGACGAAGATGTCGACCGGTGCGTATTCGTCGCCCGCCAGTCTGATCAGTGCGGTGATGTCGTCGATGTCGGCGGCGTCTGCGCGCATCGCCAGGGCGGCGCCGTCGGCCCCGCGGATGCGGTCGGCCGTTTCATGCGCGCCCGCTTCGTCGAGGTCACCGATGACCACGCGGGACCCGGCCGCCGCCAGCGCCTCGGCGAGCGCGCGGCCGATACCCGAACCACCCCCGGTGACGATGGCCACGGTGCCGTTGATTTCCATTCTTCTGCTTACCGCTCGGTGGCCGGTGACGGCGAGGCTTTAGCCGAACTGCACGCCTTGGGCCAACGGTAACTCCGAGGAGTAGTTGACCGTGTTGGTCGCCCGGCGCATATAGGCCTGCCAGGAATCGGTTCCCGATTCGCGGCCGCCGCCGGTCTCCTTCTCGCCGCCGAACGCGCCGCCGATCTCCGCACCCGAGGTGCCGATGTTGACGTTGGCGATACCGCAGTCCGAACCGTCGGCCGCCATGAACCGCTCCGCCTCACGAATGTCGGTGGTGAAAATCGCCGACGAAAGACCTTGCGGTACCGCATTGTTGAGCGCTATCGCCTCGTCTAGAGTGTCGTAAGTCAACACATAGAGGATGGGCGCGAACGTCTCGTTGTGCACCACGGCCGTCTGCGACGGCATGCGCACCACCGCGGGCTCGACGTAATACGAGCCGTCACCGAGTTCGCGGCGCTGCCCGCCGACCACCTCGCCGCCGTCGGCGCGCGCCTGCTCCAGGGCGCCGACCAGGTCGCGGTAGGAGGTCTCGTGGATCAGCGGCCCGACCAGCGTGCCCTCGGCGAAGGGATCGCCGATCGGCAGGCTGCGATAGGCGGTCACGATCCGTTCGACCACCGTGTCGACCACCGAGGTGTGGGCGATCACCCGGCGCAGGGTCGTGCAGCGCTGTCCGGCGGTCCCCGCCGCGGAGAACACGATGCCACGCACGGCCAGATCGAGGTCGGCCGACGGCGTCACCACGGCGGCGTTGTTGCCGCCGAGTTCCAGCAGCGACCGGCCGAAGCGTTCGGCCACCCGCGGGCCGACCTGGCGGCCCATCCGCACCGAACCGGTGGCGCTCAGCAGCGCTATACGGGAATCGTCGACGAGCAGTTCGCCGACCTCCCGGCCGCCCTGGACGAGCCGGCTCACCGCAACCGGCGCGCCCACGTCACCGGCGGCCCGTTCGATCAGCGCCTGGCAGGCCAGCGCGGTCAGCGGCGTCAGCTCGGAGGGCTTCCACACCACGGTGTCGCCGCACACCAAGGCCACCGCGGCATTCCATGCCCACACCGCAACCGGGAAGTTGAACGCGGTGATGACGCCCACGACACCAAGGGGATGCCAGGTCTCCATCAACCGGTGGCCGGGGCGCTCCGAGGCGATGGTGCGGCCGTAGAGCTGTCGAGAAAGCCCGACCGCGAACTGGCAGATGTCGATCATCTCCTGGACCTCGCCGAGGGCCTCGGAGGTGATCTTGCCCGCCTCGATGGTTACCAGCGCCCCGAGATCGGCCTTGTGCTCGGTGAGCAGCTCGCCGAGCCGGGCCACCAGTGCGCCGCGCACTGGCGCGGGCGTGCTACGCCACGTCGAAAATGCTTCGGCCGCTTCGGCAATGGCTGCTTCAGCCTGTGCCGGCGTGCTCTGCGGCACGGTGAACAGGACGTCACCGGTGACCGGTGTGCTCACCGGAACGCCGGGCTCGCCGGGCGCACCGAGTTCGGCACCGGCAGCCGGGCCGGCCGCCGGCCCGACGATGGCCGCCAGGGCGGCGCGGGCGCGGGCGCGCAGGTCATCTGCGCTGGGCAGGGTGGTCGTCACTGACGTCTTCTCCATCGTGGTCATGATGCCGCTTTCTCGTATAGGTCATAGGGGTCGTGCAGGTCGCGGCCCAGCGCGTCGGCCATCCACTCCGGCGTGTAACCGGAGTCGGCGGCGCCTGCTGGACAGTCGGCTTTCTCGGTGTCGGTGTCGAGATTGGACCGGAAGATGCCGGCTGCCGAGGCAGGCAGGAAGTCCTCGTAGACAACGGGTTTGGTGGGATCGCCGCCGACGTAGTAGGCCAACCCCTCGGTTGCCATCTCCTCGTCGGTGGCCGGGAAATACCGACCCCATGCGGCCGCGGGATCTGGCTGCGCGAACGACGTGATCTCGGCAAAAGCGGCGTCATAACGCTCCCGACCCGTCGGGGTCAGTGCCACGCCACGCGCCTCCACCTCGCCGAACCGGACCCCCAGGGTGCCGTCGGCGACCACGCCGTCGCAGCCGCGAAATCGCCGAGGTTCGGCCAGGGCCCGAAATGAGGTCTGGCGCAACAGCACATCGGGTCCCGACCAGCGCGGCGGTCCCTGAATGGCGTCGATCATCACGATGCCCCGCGCGGTCATCCGGTCGTAGAGGTCATCGATGTCCAGCACGCGCGGTGTGAGGTGATTGATGTGGGTGCTGCTCACCCCGGCGATATCGGCCACCACCGTGGAAACGGCGGAGAGTTCGTCGTACCAGACCCGATCGATGGGCTCGCGGGACAGCGCGAACGCCGACACCGCGCGCGAGACGAACTCGTCGGCGACCGCCGCGCGGCACTCGCCCGAGGCGGTGATGGCACGAGCCTGGGCGATGAGTTCGGGGTCGAAGAGCGTGCGAGACGCCAGCGCGCGCTCGACCCGCGGACGCAGGTCGGCGCTGAAGAATCGCGCATCCGCGGTGGCCAGCATCGAGGTGAACACCCGAAACGGGTTGTGCGCCAGTTCATCGGAGTCGACGGGCCGGAAGGCTGTCGACACCACCGGCACCGGAGAGGCGGCGTCGCGAAGGTCGTAGAAGCCGACCGGGTACATCCCGAAGGCCGCGAACAGCTCCGCCACGTCAGCAAGTTCCGCGGGGGTTCCGACGCGGATGGCGCCGTGGCGTTCGGCGGTGAGCCGACCGAGCGTGCCCAGCCGCTCGGCGTCCGGGTTCGCGCCGACATGATCACGGTTGACCTGGGCGCTGACCTCCACCAACGTCGTGTAGGCCGGTACCTCGGCGCCATACATCGCGGACAGGGCGGCGGCGAACCGGGCCCGCAGCCGCCAGGTCGGCAGAGTGCAATCTCGGGTCACCAGCATCGGCTCCTGCGATAGTCTCCGGCCATGGCAGACGGCGAGCAGCTCGACGGGATCGATCGGACCCTGGTGCGCGAACTCGTCGCCGACGGCCGCGCTACGCTCGCGCACCTGGCCGCCACGGCGGGACTCTCGGTCTCGGCGGTCCAATCCCGGGTGCGCCGCCTGGAAGCTCGCAACGTCGTCACGGGGTACACGGCGCGCATCAACCCCGAGGCCGTCGGGCACATGTTGTCCGCGTTCGTCGCGATCACCCCTCTCGATCCCTCGCAACCCGATGATGCGCCCGCCCGGCTCGAGCACATCGACGCCATCGAGGCGTGTCATTCGGTGGCCGGTGAGGAGAGCTACATCCTGCTGGTCCGCGTCGAGTCCGGACGGGCGTTGGAAGACCTGCTGCAACAGATCAGGACAGCGGCCAATGTCCGGACGCGAAGCACCATCATCTTACAGACATTTTACGCTGGGCGCGACTTCATACCGGAATAGTTCCTGCGATATCTCACATGAACAGGAATTAGTACGCTAGAGTGCGGATATGACTGCTGTTTTGTCTTCTATCGCCGCGCCCGCCGGAATCGCCCCTGGCCAGGTGCACGAGGTCCTCGGCCGCAGCATCCTCGCCGACGGGATGGACCTGGTGCTCGACCTGCGCCGGTCTCGCGGCTCGTATCTGGTCGATGCCCGCGACGGTCGCCGCTACCTGGACATGTTCACGTTCTTCGCCAGTTCGGCGCTGGGCATGAACCACCCTTCGATCGCCGACGACACAGGGTTTCGCGCCGAGCTGGCCGAGGCCGCGGTGAACAAGCCGAGCAACTCCGACGTCTATACCGTGCCGATGGCCCGCTTCGTCGACACCTTCGCGCGGGTGCTCGGTGATCCGGCCTTGCCGCACCTGTTCTTCGTCGACGGCGGTGCGCTGGCCGTCGAGAACGCACTGAAGGTGGCGTTCGACTGGAAGAGCAGGCGCAACGAGTCCCACGGTGTGGACCCGGCGTTGGGTACCAAGGTGCTGCACCTGCAGGGAGCATTCCACGGCCGCAGCGGCTACACGCTGTCGCTGACCAACACCGATCCCAACAAGGTCGCCCGGTTCCCGAAGTTCGATTGGCCCCGGATCGACGCCCCGTACGTGCGGCCGGGCGCGACCGAACCGGAGCTGGCTGAAATCGAGTCCGTGTCGCTACGTCAAGCCAGGGCGGCGTTCGAGGCCAACCCCGATGACATCGCGTGCTTCCTCGCCGAGCCCATCCAGGGTGAGGGCGGCGACCGCCACCTCCGTCCTCGGTTCTTCGCTGCGATGCGGGCGCTCTGTGACGAGTTCGATGCGCTGTTGATCTTCGACGAGGTGCAGACCGGGTGTGGGCTCACCGGCACCGCCTGGGCCTACCAGCAGTTGGGCGTGCTGCCCGATGTGGTGGCGTTCGGCAAGAAGACGCAGGTGTGCGGTGTGATGGCCGGCCCCCGGGTCGACGAGGTCGCCGACAACGTCTTCCACATGAGCTCGCGGATCAATTCGACCTGGGGCGGCAACCTCGTCGATATGGTCCGCTCTCGCCGCATTCTCGAAACCATCGAAGCCGAAGGACTTTTCGACAATGCGGCCCAGCAGGGCCGACATCTCCTGGAGCGGTTGACAGAGCTCGCCGCCGCACTGCCCGAGACGGTGCTCGATGTGCGCGGCCGCGGCCTGATGTGCGCGTTCAGCCTGCCTTCGGCCCAACAGCGTGACGAACTGATCGGCCGGCTCTGGCAGCGCGGAGTGATCATGCTGGCCAGCGGGGAGACCAGTGTCCGGTTCCGGCCGGCGCTGACGGTCTCGGGCGCCGAGATCGACATCGCGGTCGACGCTGTGCGGGACGCGTTGACTAGCTGAGCGCCTGCCGGATCGCCGAACGTAACTGTGCGAGTTCGGATCCCCCGACGAGTGCGCAGCCGTGCAGTTCGGCGAGCCGGCGGGCGGCCGGGGTGAATCCCTGGTTGGACACCACCATGGTCTTGCTGCACCCCTGCATCGGGGCGCCCGTAACCACCTCCTGCACCGCCCCGGGGCCCACGGGGCGGCCGAGCCGTTTGCATTGAATGGCAAGGCGATCCGGCCGGTTGCCGACGATCAGGTCCACTCCCCAGTCACCCGAGAGCGGCGTCATGATCACCGGCACCCCGCACGTTCGGGCCACTTGGGCGACGTAGTTCTCGAATTCGGTACCGGAGAGCTGCGCGGTCGCAGTGGCGGCCCGCTCCCGCGCCGCGGGGGTGCGGGCGCCGGTGATGGTGCCGACCAAGAAGCCCGGTGCGAGCACCACGACCAACGGCACGCCGATGCCGACGGCTACGCCGGGCCACCCTCCGATGCCCAGTGCGTACGCTGCGACACCGGTTGCCACGCACGCGAACGCAAAGAACTTGGCTCGGGTCACGGCCAGATCGTAGGTCGTGGGACCGACACCGGCCTATCGTTGGCCCATGTCTGTATCCCGTCGCGAACGCGCCGCCCTTGTCGAGACCTTTCGTGCTGTCGGCCCCGATGCGCCGACCTTGTGTGAAGGCTGGACCGCCAAGGATCTCGCCGCCCACCTGGTACTGCGCGAACGCCTGCTGGATGCCACCGCCGGCATCATGCTGGCGCCGCTCGCCGGGTACACCGCCAAGGTGCAGGACCAGATCGTGGAATCGACAACGTGGGAGGACCTGGTCGACAAGGTCGCGGCCGGGCCGCCGATCTATTCACCCTTCAAGCTGCTCGACTCACTGGTGAACTCCACCGAGATGTTCGTCCATCACGAGGATGTGCGGCGCGCGATCGCCAGATGGGAGCCGCGGGTGCTGGACGCCGAGACGAAATCGGCTGTGCGCCTGCCGATCCCGATGCTCAGCAGGGTGGCCTTGGCCAAGGTGCCCGGCCGGGTGACGTTGCAGACCCCGGACGGGCAGACGCTGGCCACCGTGGGCAAAGGCGCCGAGGTCACCCTGATCGGTGAGCCCGCCGAGTTGTTGTTGTTCGCCTTCGGCCGTGACGCGGTGCGCCTGCAATTCAGCGGTGACGATGCGGCGGTGGCTGCGGTGCGCGCCGCCAAACGCGGCTTGTGACCGGCCGCTGAACTATCTGGGGTTGTCGAGGTCGTCGGTGCCGTCGATCTCGGGTTCGTCGAGAACGGTGAGTACGGGATCGATGACGCAGCGGACCCGGTTGCCGCCGACCTTGCGGACTTCGTACATAGCGGTGGTGGCGATGGCGAGGAGTTCGTCGAGCGCATCGTTGGGCGAATGGCGTGCCAACGGACCCAGGGCCGGCACCTACCGCGCCGATGCTCGCGGCCAGCCGAAGCGGGGTCGTCGCGATGGCCGAGCGCACCCGGTCCAGTAGCGGGGCGGGATCGGCGGCGGTGAAGCTGTCGGCGATCAGGAACTCCGCCTCACCGACGTGGGCGACGACGGCGTCGCGCCGAACGGTTTCCCGCAGGGTCTGTCCGACGGACACCCGGGCCCGGGTGCCCGCGACGTTTCCGCCCATGCCGGTGAGCAGCGTGTAGTTGTCGATGTTGACCACGGCGACGATCAGGTGGCGATCATCGCCGCGGCTACGGGAGGCGAGCAGCGTCGCCGTCGACTGATAGAAGCCGTCGCGATTGAGCAGACCCGTGACGGGTTCGACGTCCTTCTGGGATACCTCGGCGCCGAGCAGTCGGATCACCATCGCGCACGCGACGGCCGCGAAAATGTTCACCAGCACGACAAGCAGGACGCTGCAGACCGCCATTGCGGTGTCGTCTCTTGCCACCTGGCCGACCAGGATGCCGAGGGTGACGGCGGCGATCGTCCAGGTGTAGGCCAGCAGCCGGGCGGTGTGGAACAGGGTGATGTAGCCGGGAAGTACGGCGAAGGCGGTGGTGCCGAGCATCCCATAGGCCGGGTTGGTGATCAGAGCCCCCACCGCGATACAGATCGTGCCCACGGTGATGCAGGCCGCTGACTGGAATCGGGTGGGCCAGCGAGGCCGCAGCCAGATGAGCCCCATCAACACGCTGCATCCGGCGACCGCGAATGCGGCTGTCCGCTCGGCCGTGCTGTGCGGTTCGACAGGGCTGCCTGATCAGCAATACGGGGATGAAGCCGAACAGCAAGATGAACGCGGCGACGAGGCGGCAGGTGGCGGTCTGAGCGCCGCGCGCTGCCAGGAAAGCGGTGATCCCGTAATAGTGGTCGTGCCCATAATCCCAGCGCGGTACGTGCACCCTCATGCACCGAACCTTGACACCGACGCTCCACCGTATTGCCGGGCAATCCCTTTGCCGGGCAATCAGGATCGCCGACCAGATCAGGGTACCGGCCCACTGCGGTCACCCATGCGTGCCGTCGGCGAGCGCGAGCCAGACGCGGTCGGGGTCATCGGCAGCTCGTAGCCGCAGGCCCGGTGGCGCGGCGACGGCGTTGGCCAGCGCCGGCGCGACCGGGTTGTACGGCGCTCTCGCTCATCGACTTGGCGCCGAGCGGCCCGAGCGCGTCGTAGGTCTCGGCGAAGAACACCTCGGTGCGCGGCACGTCGGCGAACTGCGGCATGTGGTAGTTGCCGGAAGCGTCGGTGGTGACCGCGCCGTCGGCGCCGAGCAGCACCTCCTCGAAGAGCGCGCCGCCGAGCGCCTGGCGCGACGCCGCCCTCGACCTGGCCGCGGCACTGCTCGGGTTCATCACCACGCCGGCGTCGGCGGCCTGGACCGACTGCAGGATGCGGATCTCGCCGGTCTCGGCGTCGACCGCGACCCGGAACGCCGTGCACGTTGAACGCCACCGACCGCGGGGTGCCGTCGTGGCTGCCCTGCCCGACGAGCGGGTCGCCCCCGCGCGATTCGGCCAGCGCGCACGAAGTCGGCGCCGCACTGCACGCCGCATCGGACGCCGAGCGTGCGCAGCCGTCGGCCGGCACGCCGGCGAGCTCGCCGCATCGGCCAGGATGCGTCCGCAGCGTCACGGCCGCCCGTGCACCGCCATGCCGGCCACCACGGTGCCGGTCGAGCCGAACGCGCCGGTGTCGTGCCGCCGCGTCGGTGTCGGACTGCCGGATGCGCGATCGCGGTCGGCGTCGGTGCCCAGCGCGTCGGCGGCGATCTGGGCGTGCACGGTGGTGGTGCCGTTGCCGAACTCGGCGGTGCCGACCGCGAGCTCGTAGCGTGCCGTCGTCGCCGCAGCGTCACCGGCGTCGGCGATAGTGGCCGCGCGGCGGGATGGTGTCGATCATCGCCGATCGCGATGCCGTTCGCCGACCAGCCACGCCGGCCGGCGGCGCGGCGCCGTCGCCGGCCGGCCAGCGCCGCCTCGACCAGGTCGAGGCACTGGTCGAGCCCGTAGCTGCCGATACGTCGAGGTCGTCGCTCGGCTCGCGCGTGCGACGACGCATCGGGTCGCCCGGCACGACGACGTTGCGCCGGCGCAGCTCGAACGGGTCGATGCCCGAGCCGCGCGCCAGCTCGTCCATCGCCGACTCGACCGCGAAGATCGACCTGGCCGAGCCCGTAGCCGCGGAACGCGCCGGCCGGCACGGTGTTGGTGTAGACGGCGTGCGCGTCGACCTTCTTGTTGGCGCAGCGGTAGACCGCGATCGACTCGCCGCAGCCGTGAAACATCACGCCGGCGCCGTGGTTGCCGTAGGCGCCGGTGTTGGACAGCACGTCGATCGCCAGCGCGGTCAGCGTGCCGTCGGCGTCGCGCGCCCGGCTCGACGTCGATCCGCATCGGGTGCCGGCGTCGGGCGCCGGTGAACTGCTCGCTCGCGGGTGAACTCGAGCTGCACCGGCCGCCCGGTCCGCAGCACCGCCAGCGCGACGATGTCCTCGGTGAGCATCTCCTGCTTGCCGCCGAAGCCGCCGCCGACGCGCGCGGCGAACACCCGCACCCGGTCGCGGTCGCAGGTCGAACACGTCGGCACAGCTCGTCGCGGATCAGGAACGGCACCTGCGTGCTGGTGCGCACGCACCAGCGGCCCGTCGTCGTCGAGCCAGGCGATCGCGCCGTGCGTCTCCAGGTGCGCGTGCTGGACCCGCTGCGTCGCCAGCGTGCCGTCGTACGACCGCCGTCGGCCGCGGCGGCGAACGCCGCCGTCGACGTCGCCGACGCTCGCCGTGCAGCTCGGCGACGAGGTTGCGCGCGGGGTCGGCGATGCGCGACGTCCGGCGCCCTTGTCGCCGTGCACCAGCGGCGCGCCCGGCGCCATCGCGCGGCTCGGGGTCGAAGACCGCCGGCAGCACCTCGTAGTCGACCTCGATCAGCCGGCAGCGCCTGCTCGGCGGCGGCCACCGCTGTCGGCGACGACGGCGGCCACCCGCTGGCCGACGAACCGCACGACGTCGTCGAGCACGCAGGGTGTCGTCGGGGTCGTCGAGTCGCGGTCGTCGTGCCGCGCGGTGGAGAACGCGCCGGCGGGCGTGTCCTCGTGGGTGAGCACCAGCGCGCACGCCCGGGACGCGCCAGCGCCGCGGCGGTGTCGATCGACGCGGATCCGGGCGTGCGCGTGCGGGCGAGCGCAGCAGCTGCAGGTGCAGCAGCCCGTCGACGGCGCGACGTCGAGCGTGTACGGGCTCGGTGCCGGTGACGACCGCGCGGCCCGGCGGGCGCGCCGAGGCGAGCGACCGCAGCGTCGTCGCCGGCGCCCGGCCTCGACGTTGACGCGCGCCGCGCGAGCGCGTCCTCGATGGCGCGGTAGCCGGTGCAGCGGCAGAGGTTGCCCTTGAGCGCGCGCGGCAGGTCGGCGAGCTGCTCGGCGGTCAAGCGTCGCGCGGTGGTCATGATCATGCCGGCCGTGCAGAAGCCGCACTGGAAACCCTGCGGCGTCCACGAACCGTCGCTGCACCGGATGCAGGTCGCTCGGCGTGCCCGAGCCCGGCGACGGTGGTGACCTCGGCGGCCCGCGGCGCGGAACGCCGGGAAGAGGCAGCGAGTGCACCGGCGCGCCGTCGACGCAGCACCGTGCACGCGCCGCAGTCGCCGGCGTCGCAGCCCTTCTTCACCTCGAAGTGACCGTGCTCGCGCAGGAAGGTGCGCAGGCACTGGCCCGGCCGCGGCTGCGCCGCGTCAGCTCGGTTCCGTTGACGCGGATCGTCACGAGCTCCGCGCGGACCTGTTCGGCGAGCATCAGCGTCATCGCGCGCGTCGCCAGTCGGGGTCGCCGTGCGGGTCGTCGGGTCCAGGCATCGTCGGGGATCGTCGCGTGCGCCGCGCGGAGCGTACCGGCGTCGGGGACGCCGTCGAACGCGAAGACGTGCGGGCGATCGGTGGCGGCGGTGATCGACAATGGTGAAACGTCCTCCGTCGCCGGAGTGTCGCGCCGGCCGATCACGACAACGACCGGATCGACCCAGCGGCGGAAGGCGCGAGCTTGCGGAACGACGGTGCGTGCGCACGCAGCGCGGCCGCGGGCAGGTGGATCGAGCGCAGCACGTCGCCGCGGGCCAGCACGTTGGTGGAATCGCCCGTCACGAAATCGGGCCACCGGCAGGCGGTAGTCGGTGCCGTCGCGCCGCCAGATCGTCACGGTCCCGTCGAGTGCCGAGATCAGCGAGATCATCGCGCCCGCGGGAAGGACAGGCAGACGTTGCCGCCGACGGTGGCGGTGTGCCAGATCTTGAACGATGCCAGCAGCGCCCTGCAGCACTGGTGTAACAGAGGTGCGGCGAACCAGTCTGGTTGCAGCACAGGAAGTTCGGCCGATAGCCGAGAGACCCGCTCGATGGTGCAGGTGGCGGCGAGTTCGATACCCGCATCCCGCATGGTGACCGGCGCCCAGCCGAGAGTGGTGAGATCGACCAGGCGGCGGAGGTGGACCTGCGGTTCGGAGAACAGCCAAGTACCGCCGGCCAGGACCGCGTCGTGCGGCCCGAGCGGCCAGAGCGCATCACGATGCGTCGGCGCGTCGACCACCTCCACGGTGTGCAGGTCCATCCAGGCAACGCTAGTCAAGGTCCGATCGGGCCGCACAGCAACGAAATGGCCACCCGGCTCGCCGTTGCGTCCCGCACCACGGGGTGCAACGCTGGTCGCACCGCGCTCGCGAACGTCTTCCTGGATGGCGCAGCGCTTGGCGTCAGGCCGCCGGCCCTTCCCTCGGAAAGCCGCCGCTTTCAGGCTGGCGGGTTAATCTGCACCGCATGTCGGAGGACGCATCCGGCGGGTCGCCGCAGCGGGTCGGCTCGTTTCGGTTCTATTTCGACGACCAACGCTGGGAGTGGTCGCCGGAGGTCGAGCGCATGCACGGCTACCAGCCGGGGACCGTGGTGCCCACCACGGAGCTGGTCTTGTCGCACAAGCATCCCGACGACTACAGACAGGTCGCCGCCACGCTCGAAGAGATCCGCCGGACGTCGCAGGCGTTCAGCACCCGGCACCGGATCATCGATGTGCAGGGCAACGTGCACTCCGTCGTGGTGGTGGGGGACCGGCTGTACGACGAGGACGGCACCGTTGTGGGCACGCACGGCTTCTACGTCGACGTAACCCGCTCGGAGCAGCAGGGTCAGCAGGACCGACTGACGGAGGCGGTCGCCGAGATCGCTGAATCGCGCGGCGCGATCGAACAAGCCAAGGGCATGTTGATGGTCGTCTACCGGATCGACGCCGACGCCGCCTTCGACTTGTTGAGATGGCGCTCGCAGGACGGAAACGTGAAACTGCGGCTGCTGGCCGAGCAGATCACCACCGACTTCCTCGGCCTGAGTTACCACGAGACGCTGCCGCCCCGCGAGAAGTACGACCGGCTGCTCCTCACCGCCCACTTGCGCGCTCAAGCCTGAAGGCACGGTGTTTGTTCCGGCCTCGAACAGGGCATCCCCTGTACGAGACGCGGGAGGAAAATGGCGACCATGCGTAGTCCGGAGCGGCATACGTCCGGCGACCATCTGGGCCGCGAAGACCACACCGTCCGCGCGGCGATGCGCTTCGCCGTGCTGACGGGCGCCGGCGGCATCGCGTTCCTGATCCTGGCCGCGCTGTGGGTCAGCACCTGCAGCGACAGCACCGCCGTCGACACCGCGGCGTGCGGCGTCGCCCAGCGCACCATGCTCGGCCTGGGAACTCCGGTGATTCTGCTGTTCGGCGCCCTGTGGGCGTTCATCCGCACCTACCAGGTCTGGCGAGCGGAGGGTACCTGGTGGGGCTGGCAGGGCGCGGGCTGGTTCCTGCTGACCCTGATGCTCGTGACGCTGACCATGGGATTCCCCACCCTCGCCGGCCCCGCACTCGGCGGCGGCTAGCGCCAGCCGTTTTCGGCTCCTGATCTAGATCAATGCCCGCGGCGGTGGAGACACTTCTCCACCGCCGCGGTTGCACTTTCGCGGCCGGAGCGCGAGGGGACCGCCGGTCGTCCGAATCATGGCGTCCAAGAGTTCGGCAGGGGTTTGACGACGCCCGAAAAGTGGGTATGGCAGCCGGACGATGAATTGTCTGTACAGAGCCCCACGCCACCATCGGGGCGAGAACCGGAAACGCGACGGCGCACCTCGCCGCCGCGAGCACTACCCGCATCGCTCCGAGCGTGGCGCCCACCACACCCGCTACGCCATCGGCGGAGGGTGCCATCGTGGTTAGTCAGTCCACACGCTGGGGTAATGTCGGATCGATATTGCCAGGAGGCCAGTACATGTCGGACAGCGACCACGCACACGCCCGCAACCCGCGGGCTATCGAAGTGCGGGTAGCCGCTCAGCTGGAGAACCTGGCCGTGCTGCGTACGCTCATCGCGGCGGTGGGCACCTTCGAAGACCTCGACATCGACGCGGTGGCGGATCTGCGGCTGGCGGTCGACGAGGCGTGCACCCGCCTGATCCGCTCGGCGTCCCCGGACGCGACCCTGGTCGTCGTGGTCGATCCGCGGGTCAACGAGGTCGTGATCGACGCGTCGACGACGTGCTCGACGCCGACGACATCATGACGCCGGGCAGCTTCAGCTGGCACGTGCTGAGTTCACTGACCGACGAGGTGACGCACCTTCCGAGACGGTGCCGAGCCTGGCCGGCCTCGGCTCGGTGTTCGGCATCTCCATGACGACGAGACGAGTGAGCTCGCTGCGGTGACACCACCCGTCCTCCGCGGATTCGTCGTCACGATCGAACTCTGAATACGCCGACGTGCCGGACATGTTCCGGACGCTTGGCGAACCTGCCGCCGACGCACTCGCGAGTTCCAGCGCCAGCGCGACGCCATCGTGGAGCGATGCCTGCCGCTGGCCGACCACATCGCCCGGCGCTTCGACGGCCGCGGTGAGGCCGCGCGACGACCTGGTGCAGGTGGCACGGGTGGGCCTGGTGAACGCCGTCATCCGATTCGACGTCGACGCCGGTTCGGACTTCGTGTCGTTCGCGGTGCCGACCATCATGGGCGAGGTCCGCCGCCACTTCCGCGACAACAGCTGGTCGGTGAAGGTGCCGCGGCGACTCAAGGAGCTGCACCTGCGGCTCGGCGCGCGCGACGGCGGAGCTGTCCCAGCGGCTCGGCCGCGCCCCGACGCCCTCGGAGCTCGCCGCGGAGCTCGAGATGGACCGCGACGAGATCGTCGAGGGGCTGATCGCCGGCAGCTCGTACAACACGCTGTCGATCGACAGCGGCGGCAGCGGCAGCGAGGAGGCCCCCGCGATCGCCGACACCCTCGGCGACGTCGACGCCAACCTCGACCGGATCGAGAACCGCGAGGCGTTGCGCCCGCTGCTCGAATGCCCTGCCCGACCGTGAACGTACGGTGTTGGTGCTGCGGTTCTTCGAGTCGATGACGCAGACGCAGATCGCCGAACGGGTCGGCATCTCGCAGATGCACGTGTCGCGGCTCCTGGCGAAGTCGCTAGCGCGTCTCCGCGACCAGCTGGAGTAGCGGCGCGGCTCACGCGGCGAGGTCGCCGAGCGCGGCGTCGACGGTGCGCTGCGACCGGGCAGTGTCGCGTCCGGATCACAGATGCTGCAGGATCCGGCGACCGCCGGCCTGCTGGGTACCATCGCCCACCGATCCCGTGCCGCGGCGCAGCGGACGTTGAGCGTGTGCAGTGCCGAAAAGCCGTGCCGTGCCGAAGAATTCGACGCCGGCTGAGGTCGAGCGACCAGCTGATCGCCATCGGCCGAGCTGCGCCGACCGCGTAGCGCGGCGAACTCCTGCGCGTTGGCGGCATCGATCTCACCCTCGTGCGGTGACCGAACGGCGCGGTTGACCCGGGTGCGGTGGCGTGTGCGAAATGCGACTGTGTGAACCAATGGTTAGGGACTCGATCGTGCGAGGGGAGGTGGACGGTGCGATGATCGGTGAACAGACATGGTGACTCCATCAGTGGCGAATGAAAGATTCGTTTCGTGGGTACGTCGGGAACCGATTCAGGGCCCTGCGTACTCAAAGCCGTCAGATGACGTTGACGTTTCCAGTTCGGCTGTGAACTCAACCTGACCGGAACCATACGCCCTAAAGAGACTTGGAACAGCCGTAAGCGCTATTCTCATAGACCCCAAGGTGGTACCGAGCGTTCGTCAGGGCAGCCAGCCCTGATAGCGGCACCCACGCCTGAGCCCCTGAGGGGGAGTCGTCCCGGGCGACGGAGGCTTGAATCAGCCCGTACGGTCGATCGTCGGCGTTGAACACCTCGTTGTGGTTCTCCAGCCCGAACGGCGACAGGTCGTAGACGAAATGGTGCTTGTTCGGCGCCGACAGTCTGCACCTCGGCGATCATCGGGATACGCCTCCAGCACCGCCTTGCCCATCTCGTAGAGCGTCTGCTGCAGCGCCAGCGACTGCACGACCGCAAACTGCTTCACCAGTTGGGTCTTGACGCCGGCATAGATCGCCTCCCAGTCGATCGGCCACTCGCTGGACGGCTTGGCGAACCGCCACTGGGCCACCAGCGACGTCGCCATCACGCGGTCGTGGGTCGGCTGCAGGATCGTGTACTCGTCCGTCAGGAAACCGGCGAACTCCGACCCCGTCGACTTCAGGATGATCAGGTCCTTGAGGCCGCCGACCACCCATTCGCCGTCGGCGTCGACGGTGATCGCGGCGGTGCGGACCTCCTGGCCCTTGCGGATCCAGGTGTGGTCGTGCTCGGCGCCGTCGACAACCGCTCGCTCCCAGGCATATTCGTCGATCTCGATGCGGGCACCTTGCACCGGTTCGACGTCGTGGACGAAGTGCCGCGCCAGCGCCAGCCCGTAGTCCTCGATGGACAGCAGGCCCTTCTCCTTGGCGTAGGCGTAGGCGGTCTGCTTCTGGGTGTCGGTGGGCAGCACGTCGGCCTGATCGCCGGTCAGGTGCGCTGCGCTGAAATCGCCACGCAGACAGGTGGATACGTTGACGTCGTGGATCTCGTGGCGCGGCGTGTCGCGGTAGATCCGCACCACCCGGTTCTCGGCCTTGCCGTACTGGTTCTTGCCCAGGATGATGCTCGGACACCGCTCAGCTCCCTCGGTAGGTGGAATAGGCGTACGGCGACAGCAGGATCGGTACGTGGTATTTGCCTGCGGGATCGGTGATCTCGAAGGCGATCACGACCTCGGGGTAGAACGCGGCGATGCCCTGGGCGGCGAAGTAGGCGGCGGTGTCGAACGTCAGCCGGTGAACCCCGGACAGCTCCTCGGCGGCAAGCCCGGTGATGCGGCCGTCGGCGTCGGTCACCGCCTGGGTCAGCGACGGCGCCGGCGGCGTCGGTCAGTGTCGACCGGGACCCCGGCCGCAGGCTTGCCGGTCACGGCGTCCAGCACGTGGGTGCTCAGTTGCGTCATGGTGCTGATCCTGCCGCGGCGACCGGCTCGCTCAACAGCCGCTCCAGCCGCAGCCGGTTGATCTTGGCCAGTTCGTTGCGCATCACCCGGCGCTCGGTGTCGGGATCGTTGTCGCAGTCGGTCGGTCAGGATGGCCAGCAGTTCCTCGGCCGAGCGGCCGCTGGCGCACACCAGGTAGACGTAGCCGAACTTGTCGTCGTACTCGCGGTTCCTGGCGGCCAGTTCGGCCCGGACCTCGTCGCCGGCGGTCGGCGACCCCGGCCTGCTCGCGGGCCGAGGAGGCGTTGTCCGCCTTGGCGCCGATCCGGGGATGGCCGTCCAGCGCGGCGTCGATCTCGGCGTCGGGCAGTTCGGCGAGCACCCGGTCGGCGCGGTCCAGCAGCGCGTCGACCGTGCGGAACGGCGCCGCCGCCAGCACCCGGCGCGCCCAGATGGTCGACGAGCAGACCTCGAACAGCAGGTGCATCCGCTGACGGTCGGTCAGGTCGTTGAAGCCGTCCAGGCCCAGCGCCCCGTGAGTGGGCATCTACTGCAGCTCGTTGAGCCGGCTGAACCTCGCCGCAGCGATCGGGTTGGCGTCGGCCACCAGGTCTTCGAACCGGTAGTTGGCGATCTTGGCGATCTCGATCAGCGCGAACGCCTTCTCCGCGGCCGGCGAATTGTCCATCCGGGACCAGCCGTTCTTGAGCACGCGGTCGAACCGCTCGGTTTCGCGGGCACAGATCACCAGCGGGAACCCGAAGTGCTCGCGGTAGGCGGCGGCGAGTTCGACGACGTCGTTGTGGTCGTCCTCGGCCAGGTTGCTCAGCGCGACGTGGTCGACGGCCAGCGCGTGCCCGGTCTCGTCCTCGGCGCCCAGGTCGTGGAACGCGTTGACGAGGTCGAGCTTGCTGCTCGGAGGATCCGGTGAGCACGGCGTCCTGGAACGCCTCCCGCAGCGCATTGGTGTCGTCGAACGGGCGCTGCTCGAAGGCCCGTTCGACGGCCCACGGCACGTCCTGCACCACGTGCCCGAACACCTCGGTGAAGCGTTCCTTGGTCATCGAGTTCACCTCGTCGAGCGTAATCGGTGCCGCCGCCGGCGACCCGCGGTCCCTTGCTGATGCCGAGGTGGAAGAACACGATGTTGAGCAGGATCGCGGCGATCGGCGCCGATGCTGATGCCGCTGCCGAACAGCAGGTCGATGCCCGTCGGCATCGCCTTGGCGACATCGGGGTACGACGTCACCCACAGCGCCAGCGCCAGGCTGGTGGTGACGATGATCAGGTTGCGGTGGTCGGTGAAGTCGACCTTGCCCAGCGTCTGGATGCCGACGACGGCGACGGTCGCGAACAGGGTCAGCGCCGCGCCGCCGAGCACCGGGTTGGGTATCGACGACGACGATGGCGGCGACCTTCGGCAGGAACCCGAGGATGATCATGATGACGCCGGCGGCGGCCACCACCCAGCGACTCTTGACGCCGGTGAGCCGGACCAGGCCGACGTTCTCGGAGAACGCGGTGTACGGGAACGAGTTGAAGATGCCGCCGATGACCGTGGCCAGGCCGTCGGCGCGCAGCACGTTGCCGATGTCGGAGGCCTTGATGCGCTTGCCGACGATCTCGCCGGTGGCCATGGTGCGACCGGTCGACTCCACCGCGGTGATGAGCAGCATGATGATCATCGTGAGGCAGGCGACGATGTCGAACTTGGGCATGCCGAACAGGAACGGCTGGGTGAAACCGATCGGCGCGGCCTGCGCCGACCTTGTCGAAGTTCATGTCGCCCAGCGCGAAGGCGACCGCGCAGCCGATGACCAGGCCGAGCAGCACCGCGATGGTGGCCAGGAAGCCGCGGAAGAGGCGCTGGATCGCGACGATGATCGCGATGGTGCCCAGCGCGTAGAGCAACCACCGGATGTTGGTGGGGTCGTGCTCGTGCGTGTGCGGATTGGTGACGGCGTCGCCGGCGCCGACCGGCACCAGACACAGCCCGATGATGGTGATCAGGGTGCCGGTGACCACCGGCGGGAAGAACCGCAGCAGCTTGACGAAGATCGGGGCGATCAGGAACGTGAAGACGCCGGCGACGATCACCGCGCCGTAGACGTAGAGCAGGCTGGCTGCGCCGCCGCCGTGGGCCAGGCCGATCGCGATGATCGGGGAGACGCCCGCGAAGGTCACGCCCTGCAGCAGCGGCAGCCGGACGCCCGATCTTCCAGAACCCGACGGCCTGGATGATCGACGCGATGCCGCAGGTGAACAGGTCCGCGGTGATGAGCTTGACCAGCTCTTCCTGCGGCAGGTTGATGGCGCCGGCGATGATGATCGGCACCAGGACCGCGCCCGCGTAGAACGCCACGACGTGCTGGAACCCGTAGAGGGCCAGTTTGGGGATCGGCAGCACCTCGTCGACCGGGTGCACGCGCTTCTTGGCTGGGCATGGCTGTCTCGGGGCAGACATCGTCCCAAGAATCGACCAGGTTGACAATGTTCGCATGTCGAGCGAGCGCGAGTCGCGGTAGGCGTGCTGCTGGCCGCCGGCGCAGGAACCCGCTTCGGTATGCCCAAAGTGCTTGCTGAAGAAGGTGAGTGGCTGCACTGCCGCGGTCCAGGCGCTGGTTGGGCGGTGGCTGCGACGAGGTGCGTGGTGGTGCTGGGGGCGGCCGTGGTCGACGTCCCGGCTCCGGCGCGCGCCGTGATCGCGACGGACTGGGCGGTCGGGATGAGCGCCTCGGTGCGGGCCGGACTTGCCGCGGCAGGAGCGGGTGAGGCGCAATACGCGGTCCTGCATCTGGTGGACACTCCGGATGTCGGCGCCGACGTGGTGCGGCGGGTACTGGCCGCGGCCGTGCAGGCGCCGTCCGGCCTGGCCCGGGCCCGCTACGGCGACCGTCCCGGCCACCCCGTGGTGGTGGCCCGGCGACACTGGCCCGCACTGCTGGCGTCGCTGCATGGCGACGAAGGTGGGCGGACCTTTCTGGCCGAGCGACGCCGGCAGGTCGTCACCGTCGAGTGCGCCGACCTGGCCACCGGCGCCGACATCGACACGCGGTGAGATCAGGCACGGTCGTGGCACCGCTTAAGAAGGTGTCGCCGAGCTCAAGGATCTACTTGTCCGCGCGCTCGACCGCTGACCGCGCGGAGTCATGTCCGCACGAGCAGGCCGAGTGCGGCCACGGCGTCGCGTTCGGCGCGTAGCTCGGCGACCGAGGCGTCGATCCGCGCCCGGGAGAAAGCGTTGATGTCGAGCCCCTCGACGATTCGCCAAACGCCGTCGACGGAGCGGGCGGGAAATAGCCAGGGGCCACGCGACCACCGCGCTACCAAGAAGCGTCATGAACTCCCGCCGCTTCATTCGATCCTCATCGCAGCTTGAGGAGACGGGCGAAGAGTATCAGGTCTCGATGGTCGTCGCACTCAGTACGTGTGCAAATGCTGCGTCGCAAACGCGGCGCGTGGTGCAGGACAGCTATGGGTCAATCGCTATCGGGTCGAGCGAGTAGCAAGTCCGGCCAAGTCCGCTATGCCCCGAAAGCGGCAGTAAGCTCAGAGTATTAGCGGCTGCTGTGATATGCCTTTGCGGGTTGATGGGGCGCACTGAACGAGTGACAAGGTGCCGATCAGGAAATTTTTAGCGCGGACAGTGTCTCATCGTTGCGGTCGAATACCTTCCCACCTACTTAGGCGGACATTGGTTCGTCGAGTTCACCATGCGTCGGCTACTAGGTGAGGGATGCTTCTTGGTCGATGAGTGTCTGGTAGCATTCGCAGGACAACCGCTCCAGTGCAGGCCGATCCAAAATCTTGATGACGCCGCGCGAATACGAAATGACGCCTTGTTTCTGTATTTTGTGCGCGACTTCAGTCACCGACGTTCGCCGTACCCCCAGCATCTCAGCCAGCAACTCCTGCGTCAGTGTCACCGTGTCACTCGCGGCCCGATCAGCGGTCTGAAGCAGCCAGCGGCAGAAGCGCGCCTCGATGGGGTGCAGCGCGTTACAGGCCGCCGTGATCCGCGCTTGGGTCAGCAATACCTCGTTGAATTGAATGATGAGAGCGCGGATAGCCATGCTGGAGCCGACAGCCTTCCTGAATTGCGGCGAGGCGATCTTGCTGGCGGTGATCGGAAGCTGCACAACGACGCGAACTAGTGATCTGTACAGACCCAGTCCGGCCATACCCCCGATTAGACCCTCTCTGCCCACCGTAGCAGTCTCAATCGCCTTGCCGTCCCGCATCACAGCGAGCAACGAGATCATACCGTTGTGCGGGAAGTAGACGTGATCGACCTCGTCGCCCACCTCAAAAACCAAATCGCCTTGCATCAAGGAGACCGTGTGCATGTGCTCGAGAAGCGTCGCGTAGTCCGGGCGTGCCAAAGACGCGAGTAGTTTATTGTCCAGCGGGCTGGTTGAAGGTGCATGCACCTGCGGATGTCCGGCCCGGTCGGTCGGGGTGGCATGCCGCAGGAGTGGGGGCGCGCTCCGAAAGACGCTCTACGGTAGCCGAACTAACGACAATCGAAGAGCGCTGTCGGTCCGGTATCGGACATTGGGGGGCCTGAGCGACAAAATTAGTGACCTTCAGTTCACTCGTTCAAGCGGCGGATCGGCAATTTTCAACAACTGCTTTCAGAAGTTCTGACCAGTGAATAGACGAGCAATAGTATTTGGTGCGTTCTCCAGCCCGATGGCCACGTCTTCTTTCTGCTTGAGTTTGCCCTCCTCCAGCCAACCTGAAAGGGCACCAGTCACCGCGCAGCGAGCCAGATGGCGCAACACTACAGCAATTATGAAAACGGCTATCCGCTGCCGCGCGATCCAGCAATAGTTCTAGCAACCGTGTGGATTGGGACCGCTAGTTCCGAGATGCAACTTCGTCGTCGTGAGGGTTCTGGGCCGTCCCAGTGAAGGGCTGAAGAACCTGTGTGCACGTCGTCAGCACGAACGCCGTCTTGGTGCATTGCCAGTTACTACCCAGCAGCTCCGCAGTCGGCACCAGTTGCGGTGCCGCCACCCTGAGAAAAGCCGCGAAGGCGAGCGTAAACGCTGAGATAGCGAGCGCGCGCCTTTTGCTGGTCCATTGTGTACCTGCCATTGCCGTCGCTCCTGTTCGAGATTGCGCGGACAATAGGAGTGGGCGAGCCTTTCCATTGTGAGCTATTTCACAATTTCCTTTTTGTGAACTGCGGCAAATGTGCAGTGGCCCGATACACAACTTGAACCGTCCGCCCGCTGCCTTATCCTTCCGTCTTGGCGCGTAAGGGTGCGCCCGGCGTCCCTCCGGCTTCATCGAACCGTGCCTGCCGTCGAAAGCGGGTCCGACCGCCTTCCGGCCCGCTCTGGGTTCACGAAATCAAGCACGCGCGTAGAACTACGCCCCGGGCGGTGCCAACACGCCGCGCTTCTTCTGAAGAGGAGATCGCGAAAAGCCAGCCAACCCTCCTGTTTCCACTCCAAGCGCAACGCGGCATACTCTGTATTTTTGGTATACCGGGTGACACCCTCGCGCTACCAGCCTCCGACCGCGTCTTGAGCGCGGCCAAGATACTGGTCCGGCACCACCGCCGAAGCCGCCCGGCCCAAACCGAAATTTGGCCAGAGAGGACAGCGTAGTACCGATGGCGGTCGTCGGCATGCGGTCGTAATCGTTTCAGGCGCCCGGCAAATCAGGGGACGAAGCCGGTACCGTCGCCTTGACCTCCGCAAGAGCCGCCTGCAGGGCGGCTTCCTTAGTATGGTCAAGTGAAGTCTTGAGCACCGTGCCGCCTTCGCCTTTGAGCCGGTCAAGAACCTTGTCTGCCGTGACTTTGCGCACCAGCACGAAGAGCGCCGCCGTTCCGGGTTGAACGGCGGCAGCGGTCTCTTTCATCCACTTGTCGTTGATGCCTATATCAGTCAAATATCCGCTGAGCGTGCCGGACGCTGCGCCAAGGGCAGCGCCAGCCAGCGGCATCAAAAAGATCAGGCCAATCAGCGAGCCCCAGAAGGCGCCAGTAACCGCACCGGCAGCCGTGGTGTTGATCAGTTGATTTAGTTTGATTTGTCCTTTGCTGTCCTTCACGGCGATCACGGCATCACCGAGTTCGATCAAATACTCCTTCTGCATGGCCAGCAATTTTTGACGAACTTCCTCCGCCTTGGCCTCGGTTGGGAATGCAATCACGACAAGATCACTCATTGCTCTGCTCCTCTAGTCGAAAGAGAAAATCCGCTTCCACGGGTGTCTGAGCCGTTATCGGTTCGAATTGACCTGCTGGATAATTTGACGCCAGCTCTCGCCTCTGGCTATGCGAATTCGGCCGCTCCGGGGGCATTTGCCACCGGGTCGAGCAGGCAGCAAGTCCGGCCATGTCCGCCATGCCCCGAAAGCGGAAGCAAGCTCAGAGATTAGCGGTTGCCCTTTTCCTTGGGTTGATGGTGACGCACTGGACGTCATTTCCTCGCAGCAGCCTATTGAAAAATGACAAGGTGCCGATCGGGAAATTTTAGCGCGGACAGTGTCTCGACGTGGCGGGGCGTGGAGCGGGTGCACCTTTGCGCCTTGCTAGAATAGGCACTTGCCGAGGACGCGTGATCACATCGGCAACGGTTTGCATTTCAGGTACGACCGCTCATGGCAAAGCGGCCGTTCATACGCAAACGGGATCTCGTGGTCGATAACGAATGAGTAGAAAACTAACCAGTTTACAACCGGCAAGGAGATCGAAACCTTTTCAGTCTGCTTAGGCGTGGGCAGGGCGCTCGCCAAGGGGCATTCGCGAAGTGGGCGGTTATGGAATCGCCCGTTCGCCTCGAGGCGAGGGCGATGAGTAAAAACTCAGCGTCAGTCCGACGCCGACCCGGCATCGATACTGCCTATCTTCACCGCCGAATGCGCCGAGTCCGGCGCTGACGAAGTTCTTCTTCCGATGCGTCCTGCCGAGCCTGAAGGCGCTGAACGAATATATTCGCTGCGCGCCGAAATATGGTTGCGGCTCAGCGTTTCCGCTTCTGCACCGTTGCCCGCGATGATCGCATCGAGGATTGCCACGTGTTCCTGTAGAATCGTTTGCGGCATCTGGGCATCGTCTCGCAAGACCTCGCCCATGACGCGACGTAGATAAGGCCAATGCGGCGCCGTAGTCTCGCCAATCAAGGGGTTGCCTGAGAGTTCGTTGATGAATGTGGAATTGCATGTCAGCTTCGATCTGTTCGTGCAGTGAGCCGCTCTTCACTGCGGCATGCCCCGCTTCGAGATACGCCGGTCCCTCCGTCTTTGCCCGTTCTGCGCCACGCTCCGCAGCCATTCTGGCTGCGAGGCCGTCAAGCATTGCCCGTACTTCATACAGGTTCCGAACGAAATCCACGTCCAAGGGCGATACGATTAGGCCCCGGCCGGGAGCCTCTCGGACCAAACCGCGATCACGCAACAGCAGTAGGGCCTGCTGCACGGGCTGGCGGGATACCCCATAGGCGCGGGCCAAGTCGTCCTAAATCAGCCGGGCATTTGACGGGAGATCGCCGTCGACGATCTCAGAAACGATAGCATTTACAACCTGCTCGACAGGGTGGGCTGCGGCTGGATTTGGGGCATGCGGTCTCCAAACGAATTCTTCGGGGATTTTTAACATCGCATCGCGAAAAAAGCTATTGCATTGCATTCGAATTCAGAATATGTATTCTGTATTCGAATTCAAGTCCGCGACAATGCGGAATTTCACATGGGAGGACTCAATGCACGCGGTAACCCGTCGTTGGCTTTTCAAATCCGCCGTTGGTGCGGTCGCAGCTGGATCGCTGCTCGAAATTCCGGCCGTGCGGGCACAGGCCGCGCCGATCAAGTTGAAATTCGGCAACGATCTTCCGGCGGCCCATTCCGTTAACGTCCGCCTCAAAGAGGCCATCGACGCCATCACAGAGGAAACCAAGGGACGGGTGGCGATCAGCCTCTTTCCTAACAATCAGCTCGGCAGCGATACCGATATGATGACGCAGCTGCGCTCGGGCGCGCTCGAATTAGCAACGATGCCTGGCACCGTTCTCTCGACGCTCATTCCAACGGCATCGCTTACAGGGGTCGGCTTTGCCTTCACTAGTTACGACAAGGTCTGGGCCGCGATGGACGGCGAGGTCGGCAACTTCATCCGGCGCAATATCGAGAAGGTGGGTCTGGTTCCGTTCAACTCGGTTTGGGACAATGGCTTCCGGCAGATCACCAGCGGCACGCATCCGATCAAGACTCCCGAGGATCTCGCCAACTTCAAAATTCGCGTGCCGGTCGTGCCGCTGTGGGTTTCGATGTTTTCGGCATTCGGCGCGGCTCCGGTGAGTATTCCGCTGAACGAAGCCTACTCCGCATTGCAAACCAAAATCGCCGACGGTCAGGAGAATCCGCTTGCCCTGATCGAGTCCGCGAAATTCTACGAAGTTCAGAAGTTCTGTTCGCTCACCAACCATGCATGGGATGGCTTCTGGCTTCTCGCCAGCGCACGGACGTGGAAGGGCGTCCCGCAGGATGCCCAGCAGGTCATGCAGAAGCATTTCAACGCCGCCGCGATCAACCAGCGTGAGGACATCGTCAAGGCGAATGCGGATTATCAGAAGACCCTCGAATCGAAGGGACTCGTCTTCAACACCACCCAAGCGGAAGCTTTCCAAGCGACCCTTGCCAAAACATCTTTCTACAAGGATGCGAAAGCCAAGTTCGGCGAAGAGGCTTGGACGTTGCTGCAAAAATATGCCGGCAACATTGGTTGATCGTCATGCATTCAGCGGAGAAAACCAGCGTCGTGCTGCCCCGGATGACCGGGGTGGCGGGCGCCCTGCAGGGAGCCGAGAAGCTTCTCGGTTCGATCGTCGCGGCCGTCGCAGCGTTGCTCGTGATCGCGGAAATTATCGTATTGTTCAGCGGTGTTTCCGCTCGCTATCTTTTTCAAAAGCCGCTCATCTGGTCGGATGAACTCGCCGGCATTCTGTTTCTGTGGCTGGCTATGCTCGGAGCCGTAGTCGCCTTCGAACGCGGCGAACACATGCGGATGACCGCCATTGTTGGTATGGTTAGTCCGCGTGCGCGCGCTTTCTTCGACGTGCTAGCTGTCGCCGCGCCGTTGGCGTTTCTTGCGCTCGTCCTGCATCCGGCCTACGAATTTGCCTCCGATGAATTGTTCGTCACGACACCGGCGCTCGATATCTCCAATCTTTGGAGAGCTGCCGCATTGCCGGTCGGAACTCGGACTCATGTTTTTGGTCGCGTTTCTGCGGCTGGTATCCTTCCGCGATTGGCAGCTTACGGGAGGTGCGGTCGCCCTCGTCTTCGTCGGCAGCGCGCTTCTTTATTTCTTAAGCCCCACGCTCGTTCCTCTCGGCAATCTCAACTTGCTGATCTTCTTCGTCGTCCTCGTAGCGATCATGGTTTTCGCCGCCGTGCCGATTGCATTCGCCTTCGGTCTCGCGACGTTTGCCTACATCACTTTGACGACGTCGACACCGGCGACCGTGGTGATCGGACGAATGGATGAGGGCATGAGCCATCTCATCCTTCTGTCCGTTCCGTTGTTCGTGTTCCTCGGTCTGCTAATCGAAATGACCGGCATGGCACGCGCGATGGTCGGGTTTCTCGCAAGTCTGCTCGGCCATGTCCGCGGCGGTCTGCAATACGTGCTGATCGGCGCGATGTACCTCGTCTCGGGAATTTCCGGAGCCAAGGCGGCCGACATGGCTGCGGTCGCGCCGGTGCTGTTCCCCGAAATGATCGAGCGCGGGGCGAAGCCCGGCGATCTAGTCGCGCTGCTGTCGGCAACGGGCGCGCAGACCGAAACCATCCCGCCGAGCCTGGTTCTCATCACCATCGGCTCCGTCACGGGGGTTTCGATCGCCGCGCTGTTTACCGGCGGAATGCTTCCGGGACTCGTTCTTGCGGTCACGTTGTGTGCCGTGGTCTGGCGTCGGTACCGCAATGAGGACCTGTCGCACGTCAAGCGCGCTAACTGAGGTCAGATCGGCTCGGCGTTTCTCGTCGCGCTGCCCGCGATCGCATTACCCTTCGTCATCCGCGCGGCCGTCGTCGGCGGGGTTGCGACCGCTACGGAGGTGTCAACGATCGGGATCGTTTATTCGATCCTCGCGGGACTTCTGATCTACCGGAAGTTCGATTGGAAACGCCTCTATCCGATGCTTACCGAAACGGCTTCGCTGTCGGGTGCGATCCTGCTCATTATCGGCGCCGCAACCGGCATGGCCTGGGCGCTGACGCAGTCGGGCTTCTCCGCCTCGCTCGCGTCGTTCATGACCGGGCTCCCCGGTGGCGCACCGATGTTCCTCGCGGTGACCATCGTCGCGTTTATCGTTCTCGGAAGTGTGCTCGAGGGTATTCCGGCTATCGTCCTGTTCGGTCCGTTGTTGTTTCCGATCGCCAAACAGGTCGGCGTGCACGAAGTCCACTACGCCATGGTGGTCATCCTGGCGATGGGTATCGGTCTGTTCGCTCCACCGTTCGGCGTCGGCTACTACGCCGCCTGCGCGATCAGCCGGATACATCCGGACGAGGGCATTAAACCGATGGCTGGCTACATGCTCGCCCTGCTGATCGGCACCATCGTCATCGCCGCCGTGCCTTGGATTTCCATCGGATTTTTGAGGTGAACCGGTTGTAGCCTCCTAATTGCCAACCTCTATGGAGCGGAACGTGAAGGATCTCCTGAATTTCGGACAAATGCTCTCGGTACACGCGCGGCTGTCGCCCAATCGCGTTGGCGCGCGGGATCTCGAACGTTCGGCGACTTTCGCCCAATGGAACGAGCGCTCATGCCGGCTCGCCAACGCCTTGCTCGGCCTTGGCCTGTCCAAAGGCGATCGCGTCGCGATCCTCGCCTATAACTGCGTTGAATGGTGTGAGATTTTTGCGGCTACGGCTAAGGCAGGCCTCGTCGCGCTGCCCATCAACTTCCGCCTGATGGGCAAGGAGGTTCAGTATATCGTTGAGAACGCCGAGGCCTCGGCGATTGTCGTTCAGGATGAACTCGTCGGCATCGTTGAAGACGTCCGCAAGGATTTGTCGATCAAGTCGGACCGCTTCATCCACTTCGGTGTGGGTGCGGGTCCAGCGGGCTACCGCACCTACGAAGACTTCCTAGCAGCGGGCAGCACCCGCGAACCCGAGCAGCATGTCCAACTGTCCGACCCATGGACGCTGATGTACACTTCGGGCACTACCGGCAATCCCAAAGGCGTAGTGAGAAATCATCGAAGCGGCGTGCTGCTGTCGATGGTCACCGAGATCGAGCTGGGGCTACATCGCAACGATAGTGCTTTGCTGGTCATGCCTATGTGTCACGCAAATTCACTCAATTTCTTTGGGGCATTTGGTTATTGCGGCGGCACGAACTCAATCTATTCCCGCAAGAGCTTTGACCCCGAACATTGCGTTCGGACTCTTGCGGAGGGCGGTTCGACGTTCACATCCCTCGTACCAACCCACTACATCATGATGCTCGGATTGTCCGATGCCGTTCGCGGAAAATACAATTTTGATCAAGTGACGAAGCTGATGATTTCCTCAGCACCCGCGCGCCAGGATACCAAGCGCGCCGTGATGGAGATGTTCCCGAACTCCGGCCTGTTCGAACTCTACGGTGCCACTGAGACAGGTTGGGTAACCATGCTTCAGCCTCACGAGCAATTCACCAAGCTCGGCTCGGTTGGACGTGAGTGCGTTGGTGCTGCACCAATCAAGCTTCTGGATGAAGCGGGTAACGAGGTGCCGGACGGTGAACCCGGCGAATTGTTCTCCTGCAATGCCCACACGTTCGACGGCTACTGGCGGTTACCGGAGAAAACCAAGGAGGCGTTCCGCGGCGAATATTGCACCGTCGGCGACATGGCCCGGCGCGATTCCGAAGGCTACATCCATCTGTCCGACCGCAAGAGCAACATGATCATTTCTGGCGGCGAAAACATCTATCCGTCGGAGGTCGAGGCTCTTGTCGGTGCGCATCCATTAGTTAAGGACGTCGCAGTTATCGGACTACCAGACGAGAAATGGGGCGAGCGCGTACATGCCGTGGTCGTGCTTCATGAGGGCGCGTCACTGAAGGAAAGCGATTTGACCGAGTGGTCGAAGGATCGCTTGGCTGGCTACAAACGCCCCCGATCCTACGCGTTTCTCGCCGAAAGCGAAATGCCGCGCAACGCAACAGGCAAGGTCTTGCATCGCGAATTGAAAGCCCGGTTCACGCGCTGAGGCCGAGCGCAGCTCGTCAGGATGTTCAAATGCCGAGGCAATACACGCAGATTTCATCGACGCAACAGTCGCTGAGCCACATCGTTTCGACCTCTGGACGGAAACATGAACGCCGTATTGAACTCAGCTCTGCCGATCTTCGCGTTGATCCTGACTGGATTCGTCTGTGGCCACTTCGGCGTGTTCGACAGGACGGCGACCGACAACCTGAATCGCTTCGCTGTCTATCTTGCGTTGCCCTCTTTGATGTTTGTCGCGATGTCAAAGATCACGCCGGATCAAGTGCGCCAGGTTGGGTTTGCTGCTGCTTTCTGCGGCGGCTTCGCAGTGACCTTCGCCGTTGGCTTTGGGTTGAGCCGCGCGCGGGGAAGACGGGTAGCGAACGCAAGCATCGAGGGCCTCGACGCCGGCTACAGCAACGTCGGATTTATGGGAATTCCGTTGTGTTTGCTGGTGTTCGGGCAGGGCAGCGCGCCGGCCTCGATCATCGCGACATTGTTCACAGCTTGTGTCCTCTTCTTGTTTGCGATTGTCGTCATCGAAATCGACCTGCAAAAGGGGGCAAGCTTTTGGTCGACCGGGGCCAAGGTTGTTTCATCGTTGCTCAGCAGTCCTCTGCTGATCGCTCCCGTCGCAGGCCTCTGCATCGGCTTGAGCGGTCTCAAAGTGCCGGCACCGGTCGAGAGCTTCGCCACCTTGCTCGGCGGGGCAGCTTCACCCACAGCGCTAGTTTGCATAGGTCTGTTTCTGGCGCAGGAACACGTGGTCAGCGACGACGCGGTGTCGATCGGCGTGCTCGTCGCATTGAAGCTGATCTTCCAACCGGCCGTCACAGCGGTGTTAGCCTTCTACGTCTTCTCGATGCCACCGCTGTGGTCGCACTCCGCGGTGCTTCTCAGCGCGCTTCCTATCGGATCGGGACCCTTCACCATAGCCAAGCTCTATGGGCTCGAGGCTGGCGTGACGTCGGGCGCGATTCTAGCCTCGCACGTGTTCGCCGTCTTCACCGTCTCATTGCTTGTCGCGTGGCTCTCTTGAACCCGCGAACTAAAAAGCCAGGCGCTTTGCCGATTTGTTCTATCAGATAACAGAACTGGAGTTGTAAAATGAAAGTTTCTCCCGACAGCGCCGCCAGCCTCATCGCACGGCTACTCAAGCAACGCGGCGTCAAGCGCGTGTTCGCCCTCTGCGGCGGCCATATCATGCCGATCTGGATGCGCCTTGATGCAGAAGGAATTCGTATCATTGACGTGCGTGACGAAGGCGCCGCCGTTCACATGGCCCAGGCCCATGCCGAACTGACCGGCGAATTGGGCGTCGCGTTAGTTACGGCAGGTCCGGGGATGACCAACGCGATTACCGGGATCGCCAATGCTCATGTGTCACGCGCGCCGGTGTTGGTTATGTCTGGTGGCAATCCCCGCGCGCAGGAAAATCGCGGCGGCCTTCAGGATCTTGACCACACTCATCTGGTGCGAACGATCACGCGCTATGCCCGTACTGTTCGTGAGCCTTCCCTCGTGCTGGCCGAGCTCGACGAGGCCATAGCACGCGCTTTCGGCGACGGCGGCGAGCCCGGACCGTCCTACATCGACTTTCCGACCGATACGTTGCGCGGAATTATACCAAAGCCGCTGCAGCTCGAAGAGCATCTCTGCGCCAAGCCGCGTACAGTCACGCGCCCTGATCCTGCGCAAGTTGCTAAAGCGGTTGACCTACTATGGTCGGCGCGCCGCGTGCTCGTGATCTCCGGACGCGGTGCTCGCGGCGCCGGCGCCGAACTTGTCGCGCTGCTCGACAGGCTCGGCGCTGTCTATCTCGATACGGGAGAGAGCCGGGGCCTCGTGCCGGATAGTCATTCATCTGTCGTCGGCGCGATGCGCGGCGCCGTGATGGGAGACGCCGATGTCGTCCTTACTATCGGCCGCCGCCTAGACTTCCAGCTTGCTTACGGCTCGCCCGCGGTCTTCCAGTCCGCGAAGTTTGTGCGCATCGCTGACACGCCTGCTGAGATGAGAGACAACCGACGCGGCGCCGTCGAGATTCTTGCCTCCCCGGCGGAGACTCTTCGCGCACTGGTCGAACATGCCGGAAACCGCGTGTCTGAAGTGGACCGGCAATGGGCAGCAAAATTGCGCAGCGGGCACGAGGAGCGGGCAAGAAAGCTGCAGCAAACCATGGCATCGGCCCCGGCGGGCTCCGATGGAAAGCTTCACCCAAACAAAGTGCTGTCTGCGCTTCAGGAGGCGATTGGCAATGACGCAATTGTCATTACGGATGGCGGCGATTTTCTTAGCTTCGCGCGCGTCGGACTTAACGCATCGGCGATGCTCGATCCAGGCCCGTTCGGCTGCATCGGTATTGGCGTGCCCTACGGGATTGCTGCAAGCCTCGCCTTTCCCGAGAAGCCCGTGGTTGTCGCAACAGGCGATGGCGCCTTCGGATTCAATGCGATCGAAGTCGACACGGCGGTTCGCCACAAGGCGCCCGTTCTGATCGTCGTCGCCAACAACGGGGCGTGGCAGATAGAGGTTCACGACCAGACTGTCACCCACGGCAAGGTCGTCGGCACTAAATTGCAATTCAGTGACTACGCTGGGATGGCCCAGTCGTTCGGGATGCACGCCGAGCGGATCGAAACGGAAGACCAGCTCAAGCCAGCAATTGCGAGAGCGTTGGCCAACCGGCCTGCGCTGCTCGATATGGTTGTCACGCCGGAAGCGGTGTCTTCAGACGGCAAGACCGGCCTTGCGTGGGTTCCCGACCTTCAACCGCTGGCCGCTTGGGATGACGCCGAACGTAAATGGAGAGACTTGTGATGTCGGCCGTATCTCCAATCATCCTTCATCATTTCGACGAGTTGCCGTTCTCCGAAAAGATTCGGATCGTTTTTGGCCTCAAGAATATCGCCTGGATCTCAGTGCGTATTTCGCGGATCATGCCGCGCCCCGATTTGATGCCACTCACCGGTGGTTATCGCCGCACACCCGTGATGCAAGTCGGCGCGGATATCTATTGCGACACGCAATGTATTATTCGGGAGCTGGAGCGGAGATTTCCCGAGCCAACCTTGTTTCCGGACGGCAACGAAGGCATTGCCTGGGCCACTACGATGTGGACCGATCGAGCGTTTTTCCAGAACACAGTGAACCTTGTGTTCGGCTCGCTGGCGGACAAGGTTCCTCAGAGTTTTATCGACGATCGCGAGAAACTGCGTGGCGCCAAGTTCGATGTTGCGTCGATGAAAGCCGCAATTCCGCAGATGCGCGATCAGTGTCGCGCGCATGTGCAATGGATCGATTTGCAGTTGGGCGACGGCCGATTGTGGTTGAGCGGAAACAAGACCAGTCTTTTGGACGTCAACGCCTACATGAATATCTGGTACATCCGCACCAATTTGCCGAATGCCGACGAAATGCTCGCGGAATTTTGCAAGACAAGCGCGTGGGAGGCGCGGATGCGGGCCATCGGTCACGGTTCTCGTAAAGAAATGCCGATCGCCGAGGCCCTTGACATCGCAACCAAAGCCACGCCCCAAACGGCCGTGACAACTGACCCGCACGATCCAAATGGGCGCAAGCCCGGTGACCGGGTCGAAGTCGCCCCTGACGACTATGGCAAGATCAAAGTGAGTGGCGATATCGTTTCCCTGTCGTCGCAGCATATGGCTATCCGGCGACACGATGCCCGGGCAGGTGAGGTCGTCGTACATTTTCCACGCGCGGGCTTCTTGGTGACGCCTGTTTAATTCGCGTTATTCTTCGATTGAGGCCTCGAGCGGTGGAATTGCCTGCTGCGGCTGTCTTGATCTGTCTTGAAATAATGAGCCGTTGGATTTGGTTGGTACGCATAATGGCCGTTTATGGAAGGTCCGCTGTTTCCCTGCTTCGCCAAAACGTACCTCGGAATCCAACCAGGTGGTGCGGCGGGCCAGCGAGGCTTACAAAGCATCTCGACGGGGCTGGTTCAAGTTTCACGCTCCAGTCGACCTGACCGCTTTGAAATGCACGCAGCTTATCGATGTCCGGATTGGTTTACGATATCGATGTGCCGGTTCGTGACGCGAGAAAGGGTTGATCAAGCCGCCGAGTGCTCCTGGAGTTGTGGCCGTCGCGCCGCTAACACTCGGTCACTTGCTGCGTTATTCAAGACAGGCTGCCAACGATCGAGGCCCGGCGGGATAGCTCGATCCAATTGCCGTCCGGATCGAGGATCATCGATATCCGCGCCACGTTTCCAAGTGTTACCGGCGCAAGACCCTCGCGCACGCCCTTGCTTCGCAGATCATTATGGGCAGTGTCGATATCGGCGATCTGCACGGTGATGTAGCGCCAGCCGAGTGCTTGACGAGCCGGATCGACGGTCGCGGCGCGGTCTTCCTCCAGAAGAAGGAGGCTGTCTCCCAGGCGAAACGCCAAACCGCGCGACCAGGACTGTTCGGCGAAGCCGAAGATGTCGCCATAGTACCTACGATGTTCACTGAGACTCCGGACCCCCATCCTGATGGCTAGTTGGGTGATGCCATTATGTCCCGGTGGCACCAGTCGGACACGATTGCCATCGGGATCGACCATGGAGCGTGGTTTCTCGACGCCCTCTCTCGCAATAATCAGTTCGCGGTAGCCGCTCGCTGCTGCGGCCGGCAGCGGCTCCGCGTGATGGTTGAGTTTTATGACCGAGCCCAGCGTGTCGTACCTGTATTGTTTCTGCCCGCGGCGAACCGGCAACACATGGTCGAAGCGAAGGCCGGCATCCTGCTGCCAGAACCGCAGCATCGGTTCCAGATTGTTCGTCGAAAGTCCGAGGTCGATGACGTTCTTTGCGAGTTGCATCTGCCTGCCGTCAATTGAAAGACGTCTCTGCGAGTTTCTCGGAAACGTCCCAAAGTCTCGCTGCCCTTGCCGCGTCGCGGGCCTGGGGCATGATCAGGGCCGGCGCCGGGGCGCCTCGCAATTCGCCGATTCCGCCGGGTCCATAATAGGCGCCCGTCGTTGCTTTTAGACTTGTCGCCGCGAACAGGATCGGTCGGGCTCCCTCGGTTGCCGATTGACCAAAAAACGGAGCGGCGAAATCGCTCGCAAGAGAAAGCAAACCGCCTGGGCCGTTCCCGAAGAGGCCGGTGCGGGCAAATCCGGGATGGGCCGCATTGCTGATCAAATTCCAGCCGGCCGCGTCACTCCGCCGTTGCAGTTCAAGCGCAAACATCAGCATCGCGAGCTTGGATTGCCCATACGCCTTCCATGGCGAGTATACCCGCGCTCCCTGCAAATCATCGAAATCGATGAATGCGGCTCGGTGCGCCAGGCTGCTGACATTCACTACTCGTGGGCCGTTCGCCCGGCGCAACAATGGCATCAGCTGAGCCGTGAGAACAAAGTGACCCAGATAGTTTGTTCCAAATTGCATCTCGAAGCCGTCTGCCGTGGTTTGCCGGCGCGGCAGCGCCATCACTCCTGCATTATTTATCAGAAGATCCAGCGACTGTCGGGAATGCATCCGCTGCGAGAAATCGCCGATGGACGCGAGGTTGGCCAGATCGAGACGCTCGTAGTTTACCCGAGCGCCGGACACTTCACGCCTGATCTCCTCGATCGCAGACTGCCCCTTCCGATCGTCGCGGCCGGTCAGAATGACCTCTGCCCCGGCCTTGGCCAACGCCAGGGCCGTCTCGTAACCGAGACCGCCCGTAGCGCCAGTAACAACAGCCGACCTGCCGAGTTGCGAGGGGATTTCGGTCTGCGCCGAAACAGCCATGGAAGGACCCTGCTTAAGATCGAATCGCTTAGCAAACCCAAGGTTATTTTCGGACGAGCGGGATCTGCAGATTGGTCGGACGGTTCTGCTCCGTATCGAAGCCACGGCCGTCGATGTTGCGCGCACCCCAGAACAGCAGGTCACCTCTGAGATAGACCAAGTCATACTCCATAAAGTTCGTCCCCTCCTTGAGACCGAAGGGAGCGAAGGCTTTTCCGAATATGCTCTGGGGTGAGTTGACTGCCCATGGCGCGTATCCCGCCGAGGCAACCTTGTTGAGTACATCGGCGAACCCCTGCGCGAGGGGAGTTACCTCGTAGGTCTCATCAGCAACGAAGTCGACCTTCTGCGCGCCCGGTGCGATCGGATGGGGGCCCTGCCACAGGATGTGCCCGCCGATCTTGATCCGCGCCAGCGGCACGGCACCGTAGGGGTCGGCCGAATTGACGATCTCGAGCTCGAACCGATCGGACGGCTGATATCTGAAAGCGCGCTTGAGATAGAACGGCTTGAGCGAACCATCTGGGTTTTTGCTCGCACTCGGCCGTACCTCCGGAGCGATACTCTCCCAATTTCCGAGCATCGCTTCCTTGATTTTCGCTGCGTCTGCTTCCATGCCGCTTGCGCTCGGTTGATTGTTGGGGGACTGCGCCGCGACTCCGCCAAATCCTGTCGTCACCAGAAGGAACAACAGCGACGCTCTAATGCCTTTACACATTCGCACGCTCCAGTAGCGGTCGGCGCGCCGGTATCAGACCTTTTGAACGGCGTTCGCAGCCTTGCGGATTACGTCGAGAACGAGGTCGGGCTGAGACAGCATCGGGACGTGACTGCTGTCGGCCTCTACGACCGTGGCGCCCATGCGTTTTGCGACGAAGCGTTGCAGTTCGGGGTGTACGGTGCGGTCCTTCTTGGCCACGATGAACCAGCTCGGCTTTGACCTCCATGCGGTGCCTTCGACCTTCTGCGTAAAAAGATCTGGAACCGGCACTCCCTGTGTTGCCCAGACGAGCTTCTGCTCCTGCTCGGAGAGGTCTCCCGCAAGACACACGATGCCGTCTGGTTTCAGCCAGATACGATTGTCCGCGACTTCGATATGCGAAAAAACGTCCGTGACGGGAAACTTGGCCTGCAGACTCTGCGATGTTTCGTCGGCATCCGGTGCGAGTGCGGCGATGTAGACGAGTCCCGCAACACGGGGATCGGCTCCGGCAGCCGTGATGAGGGTACCGCCGTAGGAATGGCCGACCAGGATGGCCGGACTGTTGACCCGTCCCAGTGCGCTTTTCGCTGCGGCGACGTCGCTTGCGAGCGCGTCAAGGCCATACTGGGCTGCGATCACTTCGTGCCCCTCGGCCTGAAGGGTCGGGATCAATTTGCCGAAGCACGAGCCGTCGGCCCAAAGCCCGTGGACGAACACGATGCTCGGTTTGGTTTGCTTAGACATTTTTAGCCTCATTCTCGTGTTTGGCTATCGTGTGCGCCAACGAGAGCGAACGTAAGGCTGTCAGCGTTTTTTTGCTCGCCCGATAAGCTTTCATGCTATTCGACGTACTGCCGGCCTCGGCAAGTTAGCGAATGACAGCCCATCGTCGTCCCGAGCCGGACGGATCGAGGCCGCGATACGCTCTGCCTACCAGGCAGACCCTCACGTGCAGTGCTTTTTGCTTATAGAGACCGCTGGTCGGCTTGAAAAAGACTTTGTAAGCTGGGCCCATGCCTACGAGACATGGGAGGTTGTGATGGAGCTCCGGCATCTCCGCTACTTCATCGCCGTGGCTGACGCAGGCAGTTTGACCGTTGCCGCCGAGCAAAAGCTCCACACTTCCCAGCCATCTCTCAGCCGGCAAATCCGAGATCTCGAACAGGAGGTCGGCGTTCAACTGATAAACCGTAGCGCTCACGGCATCGAACTGACGTCAGCCGGCAAAGCGTTTCTCGACCATGCACGAACGGCGCTGCTTCAAGCAGAAGCAGCAAAGGAAGCGGCACTGCGGGCCGCCCACCTGGCGAGACCAACATTCGCCCTTGGCTTTCTGTCGGGGAGCGAAATCGGTTTGTTGCCCCAGGTGACCCGCATCCTTCGCGACGACTTTCCTGGCATCGAAATCCGCCTGTCGAGTGATTTCTCCCCTGCGCTCGCCAAGGCGTTGATGAGGAGCAAGCTTGATGCCGCTTTCATGCGACCGGAAGAGCACATGGGGGATTTGGCCTACAGACGCGTGCGTACGGACCCCTTGATTTTCGTGTTTCCGAGCGATCATCGCTTAGCATCGCAAGCAGCCGTCGCGCCGCAAGAGATCGCGAAAGAAACTTTCCTCCTTCCTTCTAATACTGCCCCTGCGATGCGCCGCCTCGTTTTGGAGTATTTCAATCGAGCCGGCGTCGATCTCAAGCCGGAACATGAAGTGCACAATGTTGTCCATGCGATATCAATGATCACATCGACGCGCGCGGTCATGCTACTACCGGCTTACACAAAACAGTTTCTGCCCGGGTCAATAACCACCCGGCCGGTGAACGGAGAAGTGCCCACACTTGACCTGATCATCGCCTACCATAAGGCGAACAATTCCCCGATCCTAAAGCTGCTTCTCTCCAGTGTCGGCAAGCTGGATGAGGCGCCTTCCTAGGCATGCATGCGCGGGAAAGGGATTTTCGCGGTTCAATGATGTCCGCATCGGTCAAAAGTAGACTTCACCGGAACGACCGCTTTCTGGCGGATCTTGTTGAAAACTCGGCTGTTGTGGCGGCTGCACTTGCCGCCGGCCGCTTTCCAAGCCGCGGAAATCAGCAACGGCGTTCGCCGGTTGGCTTCGAACCGATTAATCGAGCGACCCAGGACAGCCCGAAAGGCCAGCCCGGGCGCTCGCCGCTCATCAACTCAATATGGTTCGCAAGGGACATTGTCTCCGCCCCAGGGCGCTGTAGCAAATGCGCCGACGCGCGGCGCTGGAATGCAGACACGGCCGTCAATGAAACGGGCGGTGGGGGAGGCGCTCGCATTGGCGTCCTGCGCGAGGTGCCGCGAGGTTACATGGCTCGTGCGAGCCATGGCGGGAGTTGCGAGCATGCCTGCAGCGATCAGTGCAGCCGACAGAAGTTTAAGCTTAGTCATTCGAATTCTCCATTGGATATGAAAAGCCAATACTACCTGGCTCCTTAGGATTGCGGGTTTTGCTCCGGCGATTGCCGAGCTACGAGTCGATAAGATAGCTTTGCTATTCCGCATCAACCAAGAGACTGGACGGGCGATCGATTTATTCCGACGAACTTCGCTTGCTAGAATAAGCATCGGTATCGACGACCTAACATTCGCGTGAATACAATTCATCGCGGTCATAAAAGTGAAATGAAGCGTGCACGCATGCAAAATCAAAAGCTCTTGACGCGACATGCGCGAGCGCTGTGCGATAGCGGGCATGAATTTTGCGGACCTCTGGGCTATTGCTATTTGCCGATGGCAACAACCTCGGGCGGCAGCGGGAATTCATTTGGACGGCGGGTGGTCTCTGTAATCGAGCGGTTCCATCGTCTCATAGAGGAATGTGCCGTCATCGATCAACAGCGCGACCGAGAACAACTCGAAAGGAAGCTCGAACAGTGCCGCCGACTGTCGGGGGCAGCGATCCTACGACTTCGATGAGGCTTGCGAAGCTGATCGAGGAATTAGAACATAGTCTGCGGGAGGCCGAATAGCCGCCCAAAGGAACGGGCCGTAGACTTTGTCCACGTCAGAGGTCCCCCTCCTCCGGGCGGGGCTTCTTGTTGAATGGGCCAGTATTTCAATTCGAGAGGCCGAGTTCGGTGATTATCATTCGAGCGCGGTATCTGCGGCAGAGCGCAGAGGACGCGAAACAGTCGCGACCGCAAACGAACGGTCTGCAAGGACGGCTGGTGATCCGACTCCGAAAGTGCAAAACCATTTAATAATTTAGTCCCGAGAATGCGTGCAGCGATTTTCCTAGGCGACGATGGCGACTCTCGGTGAAGACAACATCCTCGCATTTGCAACAACGCGGACAATCATGGGCTCGGCGCGTCCGCGGATCGGTAGTTCTTGCTCTGGCGACAAGTTAACCGGTTGACCCGCTGTTTTGTAAACCTCCTCTGACAGAATGACCTCGCAATCGAAACCCTTCGTCATGTCCTGCAGGCGCGCAGCCACGTTGACGGCGTCTCCAAGTGCGGTGAACACCTGGTGATCGCGATAACCGATGTCGCCGATGATCACTTCGCCGCCATGGATGCCGATCCCGAAACGGAGCGGCTTGAGCAGGTCATGGCTCAGAAATTGATTCAACTCATCGATATTCGTAGCAATCAGTGCTGCTGCCTGAAGGGCTTGGCGGCAGGCGGTTCGCGGGTTGGTGTTGAGCCCAAATAGGGCCAACTCCCCATCCCCGGCAAATTGGTTCGGTTGACCGCCGCATTCAATCACCGCTTGGGAGACTGCGCTCAGGAACCGGTTGACAATGAATACGGTATCGAACGGCAATCGTTGCTCCGCAAGTGCGGTTGATCCGCGCATGTCCACGAACATACTGACAAGATAACGTTCCTGACCAATGCGGACAGAACCTGCTTTCCGGAGAGAAGCCGCTGTGACATGGGGCATAAAAATCTGAAAGAAGGACAGATCAGTGTTCGGCCGCAATTGGCAGGCGAGGCGAATTGCCGGATCGGCACCGGCGCCCACACGGTTGAGCACGAAGGCTTCTCGCTTTGACGGCTCTGGCAGCGAACTGCAATCGCCTATCACACGAATTCGACAGGTAGAGCACCGAGCGCGACCGCCACAAACGCTGGCGTGCGGCACGTTATTGCGCAGGCTGGCTTCGAGCACGCTCAAGCCTTTCGGCACGCGAACCATCCTGCCGTTGCCGTACGACAGATTGATCATGCCGCCGCGGCGCTCATTCAACGTGCGCACGCCGCGAGCGATCAAAACAAATCCGATCAGGCCGACATATCCAATCAGAAAATAATCGACGATGCTGTCGATGATGTCCTGCTCCGCAGCGGTCCCGACCTGACGTCGGGACAGATTTTCCGCTTTCCATTGCGCGGTGTCGCTGTCATGCACGACCCTTCGTCCGCCTTGATAGAGGCCGAGCATGGCAAGCGTCGGAATGAGTACGGCTGTGGCTAGCAGAAACGGCGCCGCCGTTTTGAAGAACGCCTTCATACTGAGCCAAAAATACAGTCCAATGCAGCCGTGAATCCAAGATACGATCAGAACAATGTACATCAGCCACATCTTGTATGGCCATTTAATCCAGTAAGAGTAAAACACCTGCGGATAAAGTTTTTGATGTTGAAACAATGCGTCGTCAAACCGCACACCGGCAAGATGGGTGATGATGAGGGCAGGGATACTTAAACCTAGTACAAGTTGTATCGGTTCGACCGCTTTCCAATGAAATTGACGGCGCTGATAAAGCGCCCATATCCCGAGGCCGGCATGGGCGGTTGCCGCGGCATAAAACACCGTCGCGATTGGCAAACTTTTCCAGAAGGCGGTGTGATATCTGACACCTATGGCAAGGGCATCCAGCGAAATATTGCCGAGCGCATGGTTGATGAAATGGCTTAGCAAGTAGGCGAATAGAACCAGCCCACAAGCCAGACGGATCTGCCGGACGCCGACGCTGCGGATATATTTGTCAAGCGACGCGCGATTGAGCTCAGTCATGTGCATGCTGCCAAAGTGATTAAGGCGGAATCGGTTTCCGCAACTTGTTCATTCTTCTTAGAAGAGGTCGCTCCCTGAGAGACAGTTTCAATGGCGGGATTATTTCAACGATTGACGGGCGGCTCACAAAAGGAAGCCGCAGCGCCTTCAATTTGTCCGGCTTGTAGGGTAGCCAATGAGAAGACTTGCTGTGAGAAGGTCTTATTCCGGCGTTTTCGGCTTTCGTCTGCGCCGCATTGAAACGATTGCGTGAGCAGTCGAGCTGAATTGGGTGTTGGGTTGGACCGCCTTCAGTTCGCAGGATGCAGTGAACTCATGAACGCAAAAAATACGGCGCGCCAGAATGCAATTTCAGTTTCGCGTCACCGCAGCACTTTTGAAAAATAAAGAGCGAGAATGCGGGAATATCGTTACCTAAATGTTGGTCTTGTTATTTGAGGCAGCGTGACGGCGCGTTTCAGCAGTACGTTCGCCGGAGCCATTCGGCCCGGTAAATCCTCCAACGCGTCTTAGCCATCCGCCCCCGGCTGAGACGCTTTTTATTCGGTCATTGATGGCCCGCGAGTATCTCGACTCGAGCGGTAATGCCATCTCGTCTATGTCCTTCCGGCACGGTGCGCTCAGAAAGTTCCGGGCTGCATCCACAGAGCTCTGCCGACGGCGGTTCTTCCGGTCGGGCGGGGTCCTGAGCGAGAAGTCGCGCCGACAGCAGTCTCGTATCTTAAATGCGCTGACCGATCGACAATCTTCGTTCCAGCACTCAAAGAGGGAGTTCCGGCTCTTGACCCGCGATCACAACATTATCGCAATTGAAACATTCAAACGTCCGTTCGCTCAAATCCAGTCCGGCCGAATTGACCCGGACAAGCATCGGTGCACGGCAATTTGGGCAAGGATGAATATCAATTGTGTTGGACGTGAAGCAAAAGAGCGAATCCGACGCGAGCATACTGCTCTCCTTCGATCAGAAGTCGGTTCAAGTCGGTGTTGGCTGGTGGGCTGCCCACTCGCACCGATTTGTTGGCGTGGCCCTGCTACATTTTGTGAGCGTTGGAGCTATGCTTCGCAGAAATGCGCTTCACGGGCGCGCTTGCATACGAACCGCCGCGTGCCGACGCCATGGCGCTCCCTGTCGCGCTGTCATGGGATCCAACACCCAGGCTCTGGTAAAACGCCTGTAAGCCGGGTTCGTCGACAGCTTGCTGTGCAAATACCGGGGTGACGATCGCTGTTGACAGAATCGCAGCCACGCTGAGAAGGTTGAAGTTAGTCATTGTCGAATCCCTCCACGGTGTTGACCCAGCGCGCAGATGCGCGGGCCTCTGACAGAAAGACTCGAATCTGTTTTATGATATTCCAGAGCACGCGAGATCGTGAAGCCGCGTTCAAGCTGTCGGTGTCTTCGCGCGCCTCACTGTTTTCGATGCTATCCGGCACCGGTCACGCGCGCCTGCGGTCGGTTGTTCTATGAGCCTCGTGAATTGGACGAATGTCAGATTGCGTACGAATATATTATTGCCCCAAGAAATATACACTTCTGGAGGGCTATGGAGCCCGCATGCCGGCTTGGTCTGTGGCGGGGGACTAGATAAAGTCAGTTTGACCTCACTTGAGGTGGTCAGCGTCAGATTCGACAGTTTGAGACTGGAATGGTCATGAAGAGCCTCACAGCGTTACTCGTGACGACTATTTTGCTCGCGGGAAGTGGAGCAAGCGGCGCGGCGGTTCGGATCGAGGATGACCCTGGCGGCCAGATCGGCGCCTACGTCGATCGATACGAGGGGATGCGTAGCTCGGGCGAGATGGTCATCATCGATGGTTATTGTGCCTCGGCCTGCACGATCGTTCTCGGGAGGGTTCCTCGTGACAAGATATGCGTGACCTCCCGCGCCAGGCTCGGATTTCACGCCGCCTGGAATCCCGGATCCAACGGTCGCAAAATAGCCAATTCCGAAGCAACGCGGAGTCTGTATTCCATGTATCCATTTGAGGTCCGGCACTGGATCGACCAGCGCGGAGGACTAACCCCACACATGATTTTCCTGAGCGGTCGCGAGCTCGCGGCCATGTATCGGCCATGCAATCTCTATTCACACGGTTCTTTGCACTGAAGCAGCGCCCTCATCATGTGCACCGCTGGCGGTCGGCTACCGCAGGCTAGACGCTTCGGATTTCATCAAGCCGTTTATCGAGCGCGTCAAATCGGGCATGAAGGCTCTTGTCGTGAAGGTAAAATATGTAGCCGATTAGGATGAAGCCAAAAAACCAGTGGTGACGATCCAGGTAATCTCCAAGAAGCATCTCAGTCATGCCCGGCTGAGACTCTTTCTTTTGTTTCGGGTGCTTGCTGCGTGCGTCTGCGCGAAGCGAGCCGCAGATTTCAAAAAATTCATAAAATGTGCGCGAATTGGGAATTTGATCACCCGAAGGTGAGTCTTAGGTGAGAGGCAGCGCGCGCGCCAAATTCGTAGCAAGGAGATTGGTTTTGACAGTCCTTGATCCAATGCACCTCGTCGCAAATCCGCAACCGACTTCAGGGGTCGATAGCTCCAAGACGCAAAGCGTTCTGCGTGCTTTGAGGCTGACCGTCCTGTTCACCGCTCTGGCGTCCACCCCTTGCCTAGCTGAGGACGCGAATAATGCCGGCGCTCCGGTGGCGACCGTGAGCATGGACCATAACACTTTCATTCCCAGCGAAATCACCCTCGTGCCTGGCACCACCGTGACCTGGGTCAACAAGGAAACCATGCCCCACACTGTGGTGGATTTGAACAAAGGATTCCGATCAAAGACTCTCGTCAAGGACGCCAGTTTCTCTTTCACTTTTACGACCGCGGGCGACTATAGCTATTTGTGCTCGATCCACCCGAACATGAAAGGCAAAGTTATCGTCAAGCCAGCCAGTTGATATTCTCGCAACGAGATGGTGCACATTGCCATGATCCCGCCGCCTGCGTCCGAATCCAGCATGAGCACGACCGGTGCCTGTTCGGATTGGGAACTCGTCCTCAACGCATTTTTCGACGGTGAATTGGACGCGGCGGATTCACTGGCTTGCGAGCTGCACCTCGGGCGATGCCAAAGTTGCTCCGGCGAATTGAAAATTCTGAAATCGATAAGGCAGAAATTCAGGCGTTCTGCCATTGGGTGGGCTGCGCCTGACGCCTTGCGAAATCGAATTGGCTAATCTTTCGGAACGTCCGCTGCAGATTTTGGCAGAAGAGCGCCAGCGGCGGCGTCGTAATCGACAATTTGAGCGGGGAAATCCATGGATCGGAGAAACTGTATATTTTTGGGAATAAAGCTCGAGCTGGCCGAGTCTCCTGTTTAGAGCGCAATTTGGCGCTATTTGGTGCCGTTCGGCCCACAGGGAGAGTGAGACATGGCCAAAAAAGGCTTTGAGGATCGTGGACAGGGATTAGGCCGCCGGGAAGTGCTGGAATGCATGGTCTGGGCGGGTACCGGGGTGCTTTGGACTGTGAGCGGCGGCGTTCCCCACTCGGTGGGGTTGATCGGCGATGCGCTTGCCGCGGAGCCCAAGGGCTTCACGTTTCTGCAGATGAGCGATAGCCATATCGGCTTTGACAAGGCGGCGAACCCGGATGCGCTCGGTACCTTGCGCGAAGCTGTCGCCATCGTGAAGGCGATGCCGGTCAAGCCTTCCTTTATCATTCACACCGGCGACATCACTCACCTCTCCAAACCCGCGCAATTCGACAATGCCGACAAGGTGTTCAGCGAGACCGGCGTACAGATCCACTATGTGCCTGGCGAGCACGACATTATCGACGAAGAGAACGGCAAGGCCTATCTGGAGCGCTACGGCAAAGGTACGAAAGGCGCGGGCTGGTACAGCTTCGACGATCACGGCGTTCACTTCATCGGTCTCGTCAACGTTGTCGACCTGAAGGGCGGCGGGTTGGGAAATCTCGGTGCTGAGCAACTCGCCTGGCTCGCGGCCGACCTAAAGGACAAGTCAAGCAGCACGCCGATCGTTGTGTTCGCGCATATCCCGCTCCAGGTGCTCTATAGGGAATGGGGCTGGGGCACCGAAGACGGAACCCAGGCGCTTAGTTTGCTCAAGCGCTTCGGATCCGTCACCATTCTGAACGGCCACATTCACCAACTGGCGCAGAAGGTAGAGGGCAACATGACCTTCCACACTGCGTTGTCGACGGCGTTTCCGCAACCCGCGCCCGGGACGGCACCCTCGCCAGGTCCGATGATGGTCCCAGCCGACAAGCTCCGCACGTATCTGGGCCTATCCAGCATCACCATGGTGCAGGGTAACAAGCCGCTGGCGATCGTCGACAAAACACTGGCCGGTTAATCGAGGACCCGACATGCGAACCCTGATCAGCCACTTCCGCTCAGCGGCGGCGCGGTTTGCCATCAGCCGTGCGGTCATCGCTGCAATGCTTATCGGTCCAATCATTGGAGTGATGTTGGCGGCTGCTTCGGTAGCAGCGCAGGATACCGCGAACGTGATCACGATCGACAATTTCACCTTCACGCCCCCGGAACTGACGGTTGCCGTGGGAACGACGGTCAAGTGGGTCAATCACGACGACATTCCGCATTTAGTGGTCAATAAGGACAAGGCATTCCGGTCGAAGGCGCTCGACACCGACGACTCGTATTCCTTTACGTTCACTAGTGCCGGAACTTTCGATTATTTCTGCGGTCTGCATCCGCATATGGTCGGAAAGGTCATCGTCAAATGACCGCAGACCTTTGAGCCTTGGTGTGCCAAACATGACGACACCCTTATCGGTACGTCGGTCGGATTTCCGGCGTATCGAACTTAACGAAGTCGCGTTGAAAGAACGATTGGATGGTCCAGATCGTTTGTCTGGCCAGCAGCAGGCATCGGTCCCAATTGTGCAGAACAAGGACGAACGCGCAGTGTTCGATGAAGTCTTTCTGCCGCACATGGCCGAAGCCTATCGTCTCGCGCAATGGCTCACCGGCAATTCATACGATGCCGAAGACGTCGTGCAGGATGCCGCATTGCGGGCGTTTCGCGGCATCAAGGGTTTCGGTGCCGTCAATGCTCGAGCCTGGTCCCTGACGATTGTGCGCAACACCGCCTATAGCTGGTTGATGAAGAACCGGCCAAAGGCGGTCGTTTTCACCGACGATCTAAGCATTGCGGAGCAACAGGAACTTGAGCATGAAGGCCCGCAGGGAACGAGGATAGAGACTCCGGAGGAGATCGCACTTTTCAAGGCCGATGCCGAAGAAGTTCAGCAAGCCTTGGCACAGCTGCCGGCGCCTTTTCGCGAAGTCATTGTGTTACGGGAAATAAATCAGTTGAATTATCGCGATATCGCAGAGATCACCAACGTTCCAATCGGAACGGTAATGTCCCGTCTGTCCCGGGGTAGGCAACTTCTGATCGCTCTTCTTGGAGATCGAAAGTAAACTATGATTGCATCGATGAGAGATAACGACGAACTGCAGATAAACGCCTATTGCGACGGTGAGCTCGATCCGGCTTCCGCGATTGAGTTCGAGCGGCGCATAGCTGACGATGAATCCTTGAAGGCCCAATATAACCGTTTGCTGTCGTTGCGCCGCGCCGTTCGTTCGCTTCCGCAATATGAGGTGCCTGCAGGTCTACAGGCCCGCATCCAATCGGCATTGGATGCGGATGGCCAGGCGAATCGTTCGGGCCAAGTGGGACGTCCGGGTCAGGCGGGACGTCCGCGTCAGCGAAGCTGGTCGTTTCAGGCCCTGGCTGCGGCAGCGGTGTTTGGCGCGGTGATCTCAAGTTCTGTCATGCTGACGATAGAGCGCTACGATCGACACGAGGGCGTCGCCCGCGAAGTCGTTGCAGGGCATATCCGGAGTCTGTTGGCTCCGCAGCCTTTCGACGTTGCCTCTTCCGACCGCCATACGGTCAAGCCGTGGTTCACATCGCGCCTGCCGGAATCGCCTCAGGTGCCTGACCTCGCGGCGCAGGGCTTCGTGCTTGTCGGCGGCCGCGTGGATGTCGTTGGCCACGATCCGGTTGCAACGATCGTCTACAAGCATGCGAAGCATACGGTCAGCCTGACCACCTTGCCACGCGGTCAATCCGTTTCTGACCAGGCGATTGCCGGATACAACGTCCGTAGCTGGAGCGATGCCGAGTTCACCTACATTGCAGTTTCGGACATCCCCTCCGAAGATCTTGCATCATTCGAGCGTGCATTTTCTGAGGGATCGCCGGCACCGGAAATCAAATAGACGAGCGAAGTCGTCTAGTGCTCGCCTGGGACGTCGCGATCCGTAAGCCCAGATGGGCCGGCTGGCAGGCGCATCGTTTATGCCGATCAATAATCCAGAGAAACTGCGTAAGAGAACTCTGCGCGAGCGGATCTATGAAGAAGTCGTTCGCCTTATCTTGGCCGGCGAACTGCCGAGCGGCGGATGGGTGGACGAGAAGCGGGTGATCGACAAGCTGCGGGTGAGTCGAACCCCGTTCCGCGAGGCGATCGGGATACTGGCAAAGGGAGGGTTGGTCGAGATCAAGCCTTATCGCGGCCTTTTTGTGCGCAGCTTTTCCCGCGGCGAGACCGCGGATCTCTACGAGCTATTCAAGCGGCTTGAATGTTTTGCGGTCGAACTCGCTGTGCCGCAAATGAGTGACCACGACATCCTGCGGTATGATAATATACTTATTGAAGCCGCGACCGCCCTGCAGCGCGGAGATGCGAAAACATATGCCATGCGCGATCGCGATTTTTACGAGAATATCGCCGAGCAATCCGGAAATTCCGCGCTCATCGAGGCGCTGGCGCGGGTTGCGCTGCAAATCCAGCTCTGTGGCACGATCGCAAGCGCGAGCCCGGAGTTTGCCGAGCGCGCAGTCCACGGAGGCGACGACATCATACAAGCATTCAAGGCCCGTGATACTCCGCGCGCCGCCTTTCTTGTCCGCGGCCGCATCAGCCTTACGCAGCGAGCGATTCTTGCCCGCTTTCCCCAATGAGGCAGCGTCTCACTAAGGCGGGAATAACATCGCGCTTATCAAAGTCTTGCTATCGAATGACTTAAAGACCGTTACCGGGCGTCGTTGTCGACGATGGGCACTCCACGTGCGGGAATGGGAATGTGCGCGCAATGTTTCTGCCGGGCACATGGCACGAAAGCCAGTGTCCGGTGAGCGTGGGTTTCAGGTCAGATCTAGTTCACCCGACTCAACGACTCTTTGGACCGACAATGCTCGCATCAGAATCGCGCGGCTTGATTGGGAAAAGTAAACGCGGATTCAAAGCGCAGCCGCCGATGCCTGATGCTGTCCACTGACATTGCTCCTGTGTTTTGTAGAAGCAATAAAGGTAGCCTTCCCGCGACAGGCACCAGGGATATTCCTGAGCGTGAACAGGCTCAGGAGAAGCAGAAGCAACGATGCCAAATGCGACTGCCGCAAATAGCGAGAGTCGTGTCATTCGAATTCCGATCAAGAGGCGCAGAAATGGTTTGGCGTTTCTAAGTTGTATACGACTCTGGTGCATGTTTTCGCTTTCACGGATATCACGGGTGCCAGACGTGCACGTCAGAATGCATTTCTGTATCGCGCGAGTGCGTCACTGCGGTCATAGATCCACATCGGCTCTACGCATTCGCTTGGGCCGTGGTCAGTCATGCATGCCGCGCTCCAGGGCGGAGCTGCAATCTCACGGCCTCGATCCCGTATGTCTGCGCTCGAGTGACGCTTTTGTGGGTTCGCTCCCGAGCCATCGTTGGCGATGCGAGCGACGGCACGAGCAATAGCGCCGCCATAAGGTAAGTGATCTTCATCGTTCGCCTCCTTGATTGCGGACCTCGCGCCACGCGAGGTGCGCCTAAGTTGCGTTGGGATAAACGCACGTCCGTCTCTGGTAGACAGACTCGAGTTAGAGGCTGGATATTCCCGAACCTGCAAATATTGGAATTCTCCAAGCGTCGCGGTGACAGCTGCCGAACGTGTTCGTGGGAGGGCGAGCCACCTTTTGTACCGGCGGGCCCTTGTTGTAGTCATGAGAGATGTTTGATGCGTACAGCTGAGAGTTTGCGGCGTTTAGCAGCCTCTGCAAACGCTTTTGATCTTACGGTCGACGTTCGCGTCTTCTTGATCAAGGACATACTGAGAGGCTGACGTCGATGTGGGGACATCGGCGGCACGCGGCTGGCGGTGTCCTACCGGCGCCGACCAGGGTCTGGTTGTAGTTTCTTTTCCGGCCATCGACGGACGGAAAGACGGTGCTAATGCCATAGCGTCGGCGGTTCCGCGACCAACGACAACTTCTTCTCGTCGCTGCGATGGCGTAGATCCAATTCTCAAATCCCCGTTGGGATGGTAAAATGCGTATGCGCCGGGCTCTTGGATAACTGCCTGTGCGAGTACTGGAGTTGCGAGCGCCGTTGACAGAATTGTCGCCACGCCAAGAAGTGTAAATTTAGTCATCGAACGTCTCCATCTAGCTCTCATTGCGCATAAGCGCTTCTGATGGCCAGACTCTCGTTGGAGTCCTGATATTCCCGAACATCCGAAAATTCAGAATTCTCCAAGCCTCCCGAGAGAGCCGCGCCGACGGCATTGCGGAACAGCGCAATTTCGCCCTCAGGGCACCATGACTGAGATCACTGTCTCGTGTGCCGCGCTGATAGACCCCCCAGAAGCCATCGTTAAGGTTTAACGGCGCGGGCAGCGCGTCGATGAGCGAATGGATTCCTATGCCCATTCAGTAGGCGCGTGAATAAACTCACGCGCCGTTCGGTCTACTGTTTAGGAACGAAAGTGAGAGTTTGCATGGAGATCGGCATCAGTAAGAAAGAGCACAAGCAAAGAGGCCAGCTGGCTGGCGGGGCCGTCAATTCACGCAACCTGAAGCGGATCAATTTGGCGCTCCAAGGTGGGGGTTCTCACGGCGCCTTTGCCTGGGGAGTGCTAGATCGTCTCCTTGAGGACGAATGTATCGAGTTCGACGGCATCAGCGCCACGAGTGTTGGCGCGGTGAACGCCACGGTGCTGGCTTATGGGCTGGCAGTCGGCGGTCGCGAGGGCGCCCGACATGCGCTAGCGGACATTTGGCGCCGCGTTGCCAATCTTGCTTCGCTCAGCCCTCTACAGCCAACCCCGTTTGACCGGTTGACGGGCAACCAATCGCTCGAAACATCGCCGGCCTTCGTCCAATTCGATCTCATGACTCGGTTGTTTTCGCCCTACCAGCTCAACCCGTTCAACATCAATCCTCTACGTTCGATCCTTTGCGATACGGTGGACTTTGATGCGATACGCAACGCGCACTGTCCGATCAAGCTTTTCCTCTCAGCAACCAATGTGCGAACTGGAAAGATCCGCTTTTTTGACAACGACGAGATCGGACCCGACGCTGTTCTGGCCTCAGCTTGCTTGCCGTTTTTGTTCCAGGCGATCGAAATCGACGGCGAGCATTATTGGGATGGTGGGTATATAGGCAACCCGGCAATCTTCCCGCTAATCTATAATTGTGACAGCCGAGACGTGGTGATCGTCCATATAAATCCGATCGAGCGACCAGATGTGCCCAAAACTGCAGGCGAGATCCTGAATCGCATCAACGAAATCAGCTTCAACTCCTCGCTCATGCGCGAGATGCGTTCGGTCTGTTTTGTGACCAAGCTGATCCAAGAGCAGAAGATTCTGGACAAGACCATAAAGCGCATGCTAATTCACAGCATCGAGGCAGACGATGTGATGCAAGCAATGAGCGTGGGGAGTAAGTTCAACGCCGACTGGGACCAGGTCAACAAACTTATGAAAGTCGGCCGTGAGCGGGCAGATGCTTGGCTTGCTGCTAACTTCGACCGGCTAGGCAAGCAGTCGACAATCGATATCCACGAGAAGTATCTATGAACAACCTTGTCGCACGGACACTCGAAGACGTAGTCAGCTGAGGTGAGTATTCCGCCCATTAATGAGGGCGGACTTCGCGCGGCGGAGTCGCAGCATCACTATTGCTCGCGGACGGTTCGCCGCGCTTAAAGAAATCCTGATCGCGGAAGCGTGATCCTGCATTCCAAAACAATTTGCGAGCTCGAGAATTTCAGGCCTCGAATTTAAGTCCTGCTATCAAGGACCCGCGCACACGGTGCTCTCGCATTAGGAGGCGCAACATGAAATTCGTCTTGGTGAATGGCAGGACACCCCGCACGAAATCGTTTTGTGCGCTGTGCTGCGAGTCAATCGGGGAGAGCTACCTACGAGAGATTGGGACGCAACTCGCCTACTGCAGTCACAATTGCTACGTCGATCACTGCAAGGTTCCCCTCCTTGCACTGCAATATCATGCGTTGGCATCATGATAACCCAGCGCTCCAAAATACTGCGAATTGGTTTCAGCCCAAGCGATGGAGAACTATCATGAAGAAATTCACACTCTTGGGTGCGGCTGCAATTCTGTTTATATCGCTTGCAACCTCGGTAATGGCACAGCAGGTGATCTCGGAACCGGGATACTGTGCGCAGTTTTATCCCAACGCGAATTGTCAGAACGAGGGGCCAAACAATCCATATACGGGCGTTGAGAATGCGGTACTTGACATCAGCTGATCGTTTTGCAGCGGAAGGTGAGGGGCAGAACCCACCTTACGGACGCGTTCGCATAATGAGAATGACCGCTTGTGGCGCAAAGCGGTCGTTCATGCGCAGAATATTTCGAGACTGAGACATAGGTAGAGAGCTTATCAGTTCGGAACTAGGGCCCCGGGAGGGGGGTGCTATTTCCGGTATCCGCTCGCGCAGTGGGTGGGTTATGGCGATCCTGTTTACGTAACGGATATCGGCCATAGTGCGGTCCACCTGTTCTACGGATGGGCGCCGGTCATTTTCTTTCCCATGGCATGGGTCCGCGTTGTGGCTGCTGACGGCCCAGAGTTTTGGGATCGAGCCGGCTCTGCGGCGACAACCTTAACCGCGTGGCCAGCGTCGCCTGCATTCTTGTTGCCTTTTCCCACAGTGCGATCCTGTCGGGGTCGTGCGCCGCGCCACGGGAGATTAGCGTCGCCTGAAGTAGGATATCAACAGCGGCAGATCGCTTTCGCGGAAGTGCGAAGCATCGCACGCGTCCACCAGTTCACCGAATAACGCCCGCTCGTCAGTGTTCAGGGATGACGGTGCGGTTAGCCTCGGTTGCTCGCCGTTTACGTTCAATGCGACCAAGGTTGCCGCCGATTTTCGTCCACGTTGTCGCATGAGGGTTCCTTGCAAGTCAGCCGATTGTAGGGGTTTTGATCCAGCAGGAAAATGTTGACGATTAGTGATGGAAATCCAAGGAGCGGTCGGACTTCTGAAGGGCCTACTTTTTCAACACTCCCCCCGCCCTTGGCGCCGGAAGGTTGTCCTCCGGAGGTGCCGATAGTGCCGGAGGTGTTTTGGCCCTTATGATCCCACTGGCCCATCAATTTTAAAACAATACCCTCTTCTCACCCGGTGAGGATAAAACACCTCCGGCACTATCGGCACCTCCGGAGGATCACCCAACATGATCAGGACGACGCCGCTGTCGAAGACTTCGCCTTCGACTTCACTTCGACGAAATAGGTCCGATTTCGATGTGCATCCAAACTCTCGCGCAAGGTCAAGTCTGTCAGGCTCATGCCAACACCAGAGGCAACTGTATTACCGATATGGTTATTAAGTTGCCGGCCGACGGATACCGAAGAAACCTTATCAGGCGGAGCTTTGGGATAAAGAAAATTCAGTAGTGTTATCCCAAACCCATAATTGCCGGATGTACCACCGGATGCATTAAACAGGCCGCTATCCTCGATGATCCGTTTGGCTATATCGCCTGCGCTAAATCCAGCCGGCCATTCTTTCAACATCATTTCGAGTACATCGACCAGTGAAACCGAATACTCGTCCTGGGTTTCTTCCTGCTCGATAAAAAGCTGCTTGAAGTCGAGTAGATCCTTCGGGTTGTAAAGCTTGGCTGCATGCTCCACCGCCGAACCAACCAACCGCCACCACAATTTGAAACGTGTTTTTGCTGGCGCATCTGGTGGCAGCTTCGACTGTGGGTTACCGAGCAGAATGGTGTATAGCGCCCGTAGGATGTCGGCGCGATTGCTTTCGGTCCAGCCAATAGGATCGGGATGCGTGAAGTCTCTATTTTCCGGGTCGGATCGATCCGCCGCTATTCTGATGATCAGGCTTCGCGATGCCAGATCACCGCGCATCGCGATGTTGTTTCCGGTAAAGAAGTGAATGATCGCGGCCGAGGTGGCTATCATTTCACTGATGCCGAGAATGCGGTCGGTATAAAACTCGGTGGTGCAGGAGCGTTCGATATGCGGACAGGAAATCTGCAATCCGCGCTCGATGTTGTCCCAGATCACATAACCGACCCCCGACAACAGTAACGAGAGCAATACCTTTCGACGTTCCTCTTCATTGGTTGACCAAGCCGCAGCGGCGGCACGAACAGCCATCACCACCATGATCAGCATTTTGAGCAGGGTGGTCTTACCGCTGCTGCGTCGTCCGGCGGTCACTACAAAGGTGGGGCGCACATCTAGTAGCGAGCGTTCCATCAGTGTCAGCGTCGCGACAATGGTAACGCACTTGCCGATAAAGTCGGTGTTGACGTCACATAACCATTTTTCGCAAAGGAAACCCATCGCATCCTTGATGGCTTTATCGGTACAGTCTTCACTCCGCGGCAGGATCGCCCGTACCTCCTTCGGGATTTCAAAGATAATGCCGCGTTCGCGATCAAGACCTTCTGGTGCAATTATTTCACCATTGGCCAACACCAGCGGCAAGGTGGCAATAGCAGCCACAAGCGGTAACGCCTGATCATCGCGTTGCAGATAATGTTTGACGAATGGTGATGATAAATGCACCGAACGACCCTCGCCGTTGACGAAGTCAATATGGGCCTCGATCATCTCGGCCAGCTCCATCTCATTCAGGCTCGACAACACCCATTGTTCCGGGTTGGGCAGTTTGTTGTCAGGGTCGGAGTTGCTACTGGTAAAGGCGTGAGTTTGTGGCAGCACCATCTTGCGAGCCCGCGTCACATTACCCTCGATGTTGCGTGACGGTGGTTTGGCGGCAGGCGATACTCCGAGTACCTCATTCAGGTTATCCATCACCGGCAGCCATGGGGCATCTTTGGCCGGATTGAAGATCAGCGGTCGTGGATCGTTGCGTTGGGCAGCACGGTGTTGCTGTGCTTGCTTGGCCTGTTGGTCGGCGTGTTGTTCTTGTTTTTTCTTCAGCATCGCCTTGACGGTGGTTTTCTTGGTGCCGCTGCGTTTAACCACTTCATCGATCAGTTGTTCGACTTCATCGGGATCAAGATCGGCGGTCACCGCCAGTTCAACCAACACCTTGGCGAGCCTCGTTGGCGTCTGCCCGTTGCATGGCGGCTCTTACTGCTGCGGCATCCAGCTTGAGTTGGTAGGTACTACGACCATGGGCAAAACTATGTATCCATGGCGTACCGTCTGAACGGCGAAGGATCTTCGCCTTGCAGGTACCATAAGAAACTCCTTCCAGCGGGTCGGCCAGCGTTGCACCCTCGAACTTATCCGGGTCCTCTAGAACGTCTTTGACGGTACAGCCTGCAAAGTCGGGATCATCGAATGGTAGCTCAACCGATGGCAGCAGCACTCCATTACAATGCCTGCTGGCTACTCGTTCAGCCTCCCGTAGTGACATGCCGGTACGCTTGATGATGCGTTCGGCCTGCAATTTGATGAAGGCTTTACGCGCCTTGCCAACCTCGGTCGCCAGGTGGTGCCTCTGCTTATCCTTGAGTTCCTGAAGCTTGCTATTATCGACGATGGTCAGCGGCGGAAAGGCGGTGTTAGTATCGAGCAGGTCACCGAGGGTTGCGACCGGACGGCGGCTTTCAAGGTCCTGCTGTAGCGGCGGCTTCAGGATCGCGGGTCCTTCGAATACCAATCGTTCGGCACCGAACACCGATCGGTCAATCAATGACCGTTCGAGCAACTGACCACCGGCACCAACCATCAACCAGCCAAAACCCACCAGCCAACAGCGATCGTGAAGCACCTTCAGAAACCGCTCAATGTCGGCACCATCCTGCACTTCCAGATAGCAGTGCAGCCCACTTGATCCTGCTAGCTTTTCGCCGGTATCGGATCTGAACAGTCCGGCACTGGTTGAACTACGGGTCACACGTGCCACATCACGCAAGGCCGGAAACAACGAGAGCAGGGTCGGCAAAAATCCACCATGTCGATCTATTTCGGTTTTGATATCCGGCGGCATACCCTTGATGTCGAAATCCAGCAACGCGAACGCCGAACGCCCCGGTCGATAGATGATATCGGAGTCGAGACGGGCGATGGTGTCAGGACGGGGGACACCGTTTAGCAGCTTGGCCTTGGTGGTGATCTTGACCTGATCCGGCAATCCGGTTCGTAAAGAGCCAAGTGCCAACGCCTGATCTGACCCGATGTTCTCGATCAGATCGGCTAGCTGTTCGACAGTGGCGACTTTGGTCCGCTGCGCCTTGCCACGCGACATGACGCAGCCGCTGGCATCGGAGATGATCGTGCCGTCGGCAGCGAGCGTGATGCGCTTGGTGAGAGGGCCGTCCGATTTGGTGAAGATCGTGAGTTCACAGGGCGTGCTGTGGGTCGAATTATCGCGCATCGCCGCCTCCCGCGCTCAGGAGGGCCGTGATTAAGGCGGTCGAATGGGCTAATGATACGCCCGTAATCGGATACTTACTTCGGCTCTGCTGGTCGCTGAAACGGGCAGGGCCATTTTCTTGGCGGTCATGTTGCGAACCTTCTTGGTTGTAATGGTGATCAGTCATTGCTGTTTTCCCTTTTTGCGATTTGCGATTTTGCGTTTTTCGATTTCACCAACCTGTAGCTTTACGAGTTGGCGAGTGGCCACCGGCAGGTTACCGGGCGCCGAGGTCTTGAAGCGTTGGTAGGCGGCTCCATTTACGGGATTTACTCAAGCTGAAGCGTCCAGTTTTGACCTCACCAGCTGAATTCTCCTCGGTGCTCACCTTGATCGCGGGCGAGCAAGGCGCGTCGTTACTGATCGATAAATTTGTAAGCCTCGAAACGAAGCGTCTCCGCCAACTATGGCGGCGGCCGAAGTGACATAGCGTTTCTGGTGAAGTTCAAATGTTTGGCGAGGCAGCTCTGGATCATGCGGTCGGACAGGTGCTCCCGCCGTCCGCCAACAAATCGGTACAGCCCCGGCGGCGATACGCCGATGCCGATCACGCGGCTTTCAAGCAGCACCTTTAAGACAGTTGCCGCTATCGTTTCGCGATACTCCGGTGAGCGCCACTTTGCCTTGTCGATCTCAATGGTGGCGAGCCGGTTAGGGTTGGTTATGTCAGCAGCTCGCTTGCGATACCCGCCGCCGAACTCGCGATATTGCTTCTTACACTTGCGAAACTTGACGCGCTTGTCGTTCCGCTGCCGACGTTTGGCATCGATCTCTTCTTCAGCAGGCGGACTAGATCGCGCGGCCTTGGCCTTGACGACGGAAAAGGGGATTATGTTGTTGGAGCCGCTCATGACAAAGCCTCCGCCCGATACAGGACGTCACGGTGCTTTGATGGCGTCGTTGGGCTAGGATCGCATCGCTTGCTTGCTGACGAATATCCTAGAGCGTCTGGGTCCCCAAGGCCCGGACGCTTCGTCGTTTTGGCCATGACCCATCACGCCGATTTCTTGGCGCGACCGGAGCGACGGTCGGTATATTGCCACGTGTGGGCGTATTCGCGATCCTTTAGCCAATCGATCACTGCGCCGCGCTTATACCGCAGCACCTGAGGGGCTAGCCGCATAAACGGCGGTCCATAATTTTTACCGCGACCGATCTCCAGCCACTGCGGTGAAACACCCAGCCAGTTGGCGACCTGCACCGTGGTCAGCAGATCATCATTGGAGCCTTCGCCGACAGCATCTGCGATGGCTGCGGCGCGACGGTCGAGATGAAGCTTCCCGGTGCCGGATGGTTTAGGTGGTTCACCGCCGTCGCTGTCACTATCACTATCAATCACTATCACTATCACCCCCATCTCCATCATCATTTCCATCGCTATGACGATCACGATCGGAACGTGATGTACGACGATGATTGACGCGGACATCCGAAACAGTGGGGTATGCGGTAGGGACAGTCTGCTGCTTGCGTTTCGACTTGATCTTGTCTTGACTTTTGTTTGGATCGATCCGGGGCGCAGCAGCGGTGGTCGTGAGCAGTTCTTTAATTGTCATTGGGCTACCCTTTCAAAAATATCAGGACAGCCTCTTTAATAGGACCACCTCCGTCCAAAAAATCTCCGCCTAGTATTATTTATTTGCATCCTAATTTTCATGTCTGTATCGATTTTGATCCGCCTAGTATTCAAGGCAACACCCGCCGCTCCCTGACAAACCTATCGACGCCGCGTCCGCACGCCCTTTCGAAATAAGCGATGTTGGCAAGCCATTGCAGGCCATAACTCTTCCCGAACGCGGTCGGATTGAAACCCATCTCGATGCCAAACTCGGCCCTGAAAGCCGCCTCGATCTCCGAGTCCTTGATCCGTTCGGCCTCTAACTGCTCGAGGCGTCGGTCGACCTTCTCTTGATCGTCAGGAGGCAGAGCGCAGTAGTGCCACGAATTTGGTTTGAAGCGTTTTGAACTGCGATCGGAAAACGAGATTGTAAAATCCCCGATTGTTCCGTCATCAAAGGCGAAATCCATCAGCACCCCGCCGCCGAAACGCGAGGATATCCAGGTGGTGGAGTCGACCGAGTGAAACGGATAACGAAACATTAACTCGCGAGTAGTCAGACCAAACCCATGCACCTTGACTATGGGCGTGCCGTCAGGATTGGTCAGGAATTTACCCCAGACGTGATCGAGCCAGCGCCGCAGTATGCTCGTACTTTCAGTCACCATGCCGCCAAGACAAATAAAGTCATGGCCTTCATCGATGTACTTCTCCAGCCAATAGAGATCATCACGAACGTGATGCACCGGTTGGATCAGGTGGGACAGTCCGTCGTGTTGCAACAGCTTCTGCATCGTCTTGAGGTTATCATACGAACGCTGCTCGTTGCCTTGACCGATCACATCGAGGTTCGCGGCGATCTCGATGATGTCTTGGTGTTCCCTGATGAAGCGGGCGTACTGTCGGGGGCTGATCCTGACCCCTTGGGCGTGCGATGAAAATGCTCCACTATCCAAAAAAATCTTCTGCCCATTGTGGCGGATCATTCGCGCCATCCGGTCGTCGGCGTAGTGAAAGCTTTCTAACAGATGAGGGTAACGAACTTTCTCCGTCACCCGCAGATGAATCGACCGCGATCCCGGCCTTGCGCCGCCGCCAGCGTAAATTCCGGTTAAGAAAATCTTCATTCAAGCAGCGCCTTCAGTTCGCTGATTGCCCACTGGATGTCATCGACCGTAATATCGCCTGCCTCAATGGATCGCTTTAATTCCTCGACCAAAGTTTTGAATTCATCCAACAGCATTGGGCCCGGCGGCAACGGCTTGATCTGCTTTGTGATCCGATTGGTGACCTCCTTACAGGTCATATCCTGACGGATCGTTCCGTCCGCCTTGCGCTTCTCAAATTCCTCGTCGGGAAGTTTGGTTATCTCGACCAGCGTGGACAAGACCGGCGGTAAAATCGCCCAATTGGACGAATTTGATGTCTTCGGATCGCGGGCGACCCTCATCAGTTGTTCAGCGACTTTTACGCCGTAAGGCAGGTCGTTATCGATCATCGGCAGCCACTGACCATGTTGATCTAGCGCCTTCTTCGCCGCTATCAGGGCCTGACCGTGCTCTACGAAATTCCCAACACCCTTGCCATTGATTGCGAGTATCTTAGCTGCATGATGGGCGCGCAACTTCGACCCGTCGTTGTCATCGTCAGATTTGTTGATGGTACCGTGCATGGGGTTCGATCCTGGTGACTACCCTCGATCGTACCGCATCGGCATCAGAGCCGATTTCCGTCTAGTATTATTTATTTTTTGGGCCGCAACGATGGCCGCCCCTTGTTGCAATAATTACGCAGGGTTTTTTCCGGAATGTCCTGCCACTTACTCACCCGATTTACTGCCTCGTTGGTGGTCCAGCGTTGACTGGTCAGTCTGTCTACTGCTTTTCGAAGGCTCAACCCCTCGCTGGTGATCAATTCATCCACCGCCTGTTTGACGGTGATGTCCGGCGCTGTCTGTTGCGAAATCCATCCGCGTTGGCGGGCGAGTTCATCCAGCGCCTTGTCAAGGCTCATGCGTTTGAGAAGTGGGCGTTTGTGACCCTCCTCGGTCAGCAGTGCCTGTTCGATAGTTTTATCATCCTTGACCCTGACCCAGAGTTCGCTGACGAGCTGATCCTTTATCTGTTGCGGCTTCAGGCCTTGGCTTTCGAGTTCGGTCACCCGCTCCTTGAGCGTTACATCCTTGACGCTCCAGCTTCTGTTCTTCGCTTTATCGAATGCCTGTTCAAAGCTCAGGCTTTTGTTTTTCAGCGGACAATTTTCGCGGTCGATCCCGGTCATCCAATCCTGCAAATCCCTATCTAACTGCTTGCCTTGGGTCTTGAGGTCAAGCACAGCAGTCTCGGCATAATCCAAGGCAGCATTCTCGTCGCGTCTTTCATGACTAGCCGGACGGTTTCCTGGGGTTTTCTTCCACGGCTGCTGCTCCAACAGATCGGCCAGCGCCAGCCGATCATCACCTGATAACTCGGCACTCGATTGTAATTTGTCCAATAGCGGCGCGAGGGTATTTCGCTCTTGGTGACGGTCTATAAAATCGATCAAATGGCGGCGGGCATGCTGCTGCAGCGGATGATCCGATTTCAACACCACCGCTAGTGGTGCTTGGTCTTTTCTTCGCGGGTCGTCGATAGCCACAAGCGCCGCAATCCATCGAGCCAATGACGGTTCTGTTTCACACTCGGGGTAAAGCCAAGGACGATCACCAACGGAAGGATTTTCATGGGCAAGCTTAACAAACGGATTATTGAGATCATCCGCTGTTGGTTCGGGAAAAAGCAGATCGTCAAGCTCATCAGGCTCTCGCTTCGGTGCCCATTTGCGACGCTTGGCCATCACGGCCCTACCTTCGCGACGTTGTGACCTTCGACATCAACAATACCGCAGCGCTTTTTCATTTCGTCGGCGACCTTTTGCACCTGCTCGCGAAATCGATTTTCCTTCAGTTGAGGATAATGTCGGGCGGTGATGTCACCCTTGATAGAGTGGTTTAACAAAGCCTTCATAGCCAACCAACTGACATTGGCCTCTTCGGCGACGGTGGCGTAGGTTCGTCTCAAATCGTGAGCGCTAACTTGAACCCCGGTTGCCTTGGCCACGGTGCGTAGCGGCATGGTGGTGCCGATGATGGGTTTACCAGCGCTGCGACCCGGAAACACATAGCCGGCATTGCCCAGTGATCGACGCGTCACCAACAGGGCGTGGACGAAGTCAGACATCGGAAGGTCGAAGGCGCTATTAGTCTTGGTGTTTTCGGCGGGCACATGGATCACGCGCTTGGATAAATCAATATCGGTCCAGCGCAATTTTGCGGCCTCGCTCCGACGCAATCCGGTGAACAACAAAAAGGTGAGATAGTCACGTTGCACGGGGTGGGGGAGGTTTTGCAGTGCTGCGTAAAACTCCGCCATCCGCTCCTCGGGCACGGTGGTGGTTTTTGCCGGTTCTGGAAACCAATTGTTCTTTTTAAGGCGTCGCACCGGATTGGGCGGCAGATCGTGGGCTCTCCAAATAGCAAAATTATACAACGTCCTGAAAGTTTTCATCGCGCCGTTAGCGGTGACGGCGCCGGTGTTGATGCCACGTTTGCCGATCGAAGCCGCGATAGCGCGGTGACGCTCCTCGACCATGTCGCCGGTGATTTCCCGTAGCGGTCGATCCAGCCATGGTGTCAAGGTACGTTCGACCTGTCGATAGACCGCGATGCTAGCGGGCCTCAAACTCTTCTGAGCGACCAGATATGCCTCGAGGGTCTCTCGCAGCGTCGGGTTGGCAATTTTCTTTTTGGGATCGCGACCATGCCGTAGATCGTGCAGCATGTCCGCGGCTTGCACTTTCGCCTTTTCCAGCGACAAGGTGTTGACTGGCCCGACCGTCACCCGTCTATTCCGGCCGTCCGGTAGCGTACGTTGGACGATGTAGGTCTTGGTGGTGGTGGTGCCGGAACACAGCACCGCAAATCCTTTGAGGTCGCTATCCCAATACAGGGTCTGCTTGCCGCTGGGATCGGGCGCGGCCAGTTTGTCGACGGCGCGAGTGGTCAGTTTGAGCTGTGGCATGTTGATCTTCGACTGAAGTAAATTTCCCAAATAAGGAAGACCAGGTGGTTTGCGGTCGACCGAGGTAATGGATTTCCCAAATAAGGAAAATTGGGGCGGTTGGGCTTCCTTACGGGCTTTTCGATCTAAAAGAGGATAATGGATTTTGGCCAAGAAAGACACGAAAAACGGGCGTTTCTTCCCATATCCACCTTATTTCTAAAATGACAAAAGGGGCGTCCTGCCTACGTCAGAGGTAATGGAACCCGTGAAATTCGCATGGTAGGTTTTCCATCATGAACGCACAGTCTGCCACGGCGAGAGCCGAACGGATTAAGCCCGCCCATATCGGCGATCACTTGCGCGAATGGCGGCAGCGCCGCCATCTCAGCCAGCTCGATCTCGCCGGCGACGCCGAGATTTCCGCGCGCCACCTAAGCTTCGTGGAGACCGGCCGTGCGTCGCCGTCGCGCGACATGGTGCTGAAGCTGGCGGAGCGGCTGGAGGTTCCCTTGCGCGAGCGCAACGTGCTGCTGGTCGCCGCCGGTTATGCGCCGGCCTTTCCGCAGCGCTCGCTCGACGATCCCGCGCTGAAATCGGCGCGGGCTGCGATCGATCTCGTGCTCAAAGCGCATGAACCCAATCCGGCGCTGGCGTACGACCGGCACTGGAATTCTGGTTTCGGCCAACCGCATGGTGATGCCGCTTTTGGAGGGCATTCCGGCGCGGCTTCTCGGCCAGCCCTTCAATATTCTGCGACTAGCCTTTCACCCCGAGGGACTGGCAGCGCGCACCGTCAATCTCGCCGAATGGTGCAGCCATCTGCTGGAACGGCTGCACCGCCAATGCGAGGCGACGGCCGATCCCGAGTTGATGAAACTCTATCACGAGCTGAAGGCCTATCCGATCCCGGCACGGTCGGCGCCGCTGCCGGCCGACAACGTCGCGATACCCTTTAAAATGCGGTTCGGCAGCGACGTGCTGAGCTTTATTTCCACGACAATGATTTTCGGAACGCCCGTCGATATCACGCTGTCGGAGTTGGCGCTCGAAACGTTTTTCCCCGCCGACGATCTGACCGCTGAGCGGATGCGGACGATGCAGCCCGGCTGAGACGGCGGTTTACAGCGAGATGCGCGGCTCGCATAATCACAAGTATGGATTCACGTTCCAGCGCACCTTCGATCAGCCGCACGGACACGTTCTGGAAATAGCGGCTCCATTTCTGCGCTCGATCTCACGCACCATCAGCCCGGTGGTAGCGCTGCCCTGCAGCATGTCGGAAGACCATGGTCCGCCGGCATGTTCGGTAGCGCGAAACAGATTGCCTTCCGGTATGAAGATGGCGGTCATCGCGGGCTCCCTGGGCCGATTCCTGGAGCGTGATCCGGAACAACCCGGCTAAATCAGACCCTCGGCGTGACTTCTACGAACCCGGCCCCGCTTCCACAATAACCCCGGAGGTTATGTGGTGCGAGGCATGCGGCCGGCGCACTTGTTTCGCAGGCCGTTCGGCTTATTTTCGCAACACCGCCTTCTGCGAGGACGCCCCGATGAGCACCCTAAAGCCGCTTCAGATCGATATCGTCTCCGACGTAGTCTGCCCGTGGTGCTATATCGGCAAGCGCCGCATCGAAAACGCGCTGGCGCTGGCGCCGGATGTGCCGGTGGAGATCAACTGGCGGCCGTTCTTTCTCAATTCCTGGGTGCCGCGCGAAGGGATCGGCCGCGACGAATACCTCACCGCGAAGTTCGGCTCGGTCGAGGCCTACAAGGGAATTGCGGGGCGCGTCGTCGCCGCGGCGAACGAAGAGGGCCTGGTGTATCGGCCAGAGCTGGTCAGGCGGCAACCCAACACGATCGACTGCCACCGCCTGATTCATTGGGCCGATGCGCAAGGCAAATCCGCCGAAATGAAGCAGCGGCTGATGGAATTGTATTTCCGCGACGGCGGCGATCTTACTGACGTCATCGTACTGGTGCAGGCGGCGGCTGATTGCGGGCTGGATGCCGACGACGTGCGCAGGCGTCTTGCCACCGATGAAGACGTCAGAGCTGATCTCGGCGCAGGCCAAGGATGCCTCCGACAAGGGCATCTCCGGCGTGCCGACGTTCGTGTTCGCGCAGAAATACGCGGTATCAGGCGCGCAGCCGGCCGAGCAGCTCGCCCGCGCCATCCGCCAGGTATCTGCGGAAGTGAATGCGCAGGCGGCGGAGTGAAGCGGGGAAACTTACGATCGTCGCCTTGATAATTTCGCTTGTTTCGCTGCGACTGGATGCCGATGTGTTGCGATGGTTCAAGCGCACCGGCGCGGGATATCAGTCGCGCATCGGTGAGGTTCTCAGGCGTCATGTCCACCGAAGTGCTGCGCGCAAGAAGACGGGTAGGCAGGCGGGTTCCTGCTCCCTTGCCCCGCTCCCCGCGGAGGAAGCCAAATTCCAGCGCGCTAAAGGCCTGACGTCGCCTTCAGATAATAATTCGCGCGTTTTCGCAGCGCGATCCGGCGCGCCACGCGGCGCATCGCCAGCGAGGCCCGCAGCGGCAGCAATCACCGAGCGATTTCGGTGACGGTATTCATGAAGATTGCTCCTGACGTTTGCGGATGAAACGAACGGCCCGGCGCGCGGGCTCCCGGACCAGCCGGCGCAGGCTCATCGCGGCGTGGATCAGCGATACGACGGGATCGCTCCGTCGGAGAGGAATCAGGACGTCGGCAATCTTCATGCGTCCCCGCCAGATCGGATTGATCATCGGGTGATCGGCACTGGCGGTGGAATCGGCCAGCGTGATCGCGGGATCGGCGCAGAGATGCCGCGTCAGATCGAGCGTCAGTTGCACACCGGGCGAAAGCTTCGCGAAGCGTTCGTCGACGCCGAGCTTGAAGTAAAATGCGCGATCGCGATGCCGGAGCACAATAGCAGCCGCGACCGGCGTGGAGCCGGCACGCAGCGTCACGATCTCGCATTGGCCGGTTTGAGCGAGCGCGACAGCGGCACGCCGTACAAAGCCGGCATCGCCGTCGTCCTGCGCCAGCGCGGTGCCGCGTCGGGCTTTCCAGCCGCTGGCTTCGAGCACCAGGAATATTTCGACCGCGCGTGCGACATTTTCCGGCGTACGCGCCACGTCGAAACGGACGGCGCCTTGCTCGGCCAGCCGATGGCGCTGACGACGCAATTCTTTCAGTTTTTTCGCACCCAGCGCATCACGCAGCAATTCATCGGCGTCGCGCGTGGCGTCAAGACAGGCGCGCAGATGGGAATGCAGCACAAGCGGACGCATGCCGCCTTGTCGCAGCGCCTCGTCAAGGCCATTCATGGCGGCGCCGTTGAGCGATACATCGCGCAGGATCAACGCGTGCGCGCCGGCTTCGCGTGCCGCTCGCAACAATCGGACCACGGCATCTTCGGCCATGTCGCTATCGAGCAGGGGCGTGCAAAGCGTCCCGTAGGGGTCGGCGCTCACCAAAGCGGGCAGGGGAATCTTCCAGGCGCGCCACATCGATATGACAGGCAGCAGGCCGATCATGCGCGCCTCGCCGTCTTGCGCTGACGAGGCGTCGCTCCACGCGCTCAGCGCGGACACGCCGGTCCGGCCCCGCGCTGAGGCATTCACCGCCAACTCCCAGTCAGGCAAATAATAGCCGTTCGGCTCGACAGCCCGTTCGGCAAGCCGGCGCCATTGGCTCGCGGCGACGGCAGTTAGCGGCACGAATCCGCCGCCATCAGGCAAGGCTGCCGCCGCCTGCGGGCGATTGCCGATGACATCTTCCAGCGATGCGCGACGGACAGCAGCTGAATTCGCAATCTCGACCACGTCCCGTTTCCCCGCTCGCGGGGACCGCGGCGTCTCGTCGCCCCGCTCTCTCCACCGCGTTATCGCGAAAATGCTAGCGGAAAGATTGGAAAATACCGTTGGTGCAGGCCTTCAATTTGAGGGATCGAGTTAACGGGCCGTTCAGCATGCGGAAGCGGTTAGCGGCTCCCCGTAAGCCTGCGGATTTCTCACCGCCAAGCAAATTGCTGAGAACAATAATCCGCTTGGCGTCGGCCATTGCGGCAAGAAGGTGAGAAGCCTCCTCGGGCCTTCTCCTCAAGACCGGCCAAAACAGCATCTTTGACCCCTTTGGACCTTGCGTTTCATTGATATACTTCCAACGAAGATCCGGGTTTTTTGCGTTCAAGGGAGCCTTTACTTCCGTATCAAGCTACTCCAAGCGTGGGACCCTGCTCGATGACACCTACCGCCTTCACGCCAATTGCATCCCTTGCCGGAGGTGCGCTCATCGGCCTCTCTGCCGTCTTGCTGATGTCGCTTACGGGGAGAATTGCCGGCGTCAGCGGCATCGCGGCCCGCCTGTTTCCACCCTACGCAGACAATGAATTCGCCGGGCGGCTTGCTTTTGTCGCCGGCCTCATCGCGGCGCCGGTGGTTGTGCTGGTTACGACCGGAAGGCTGCCCGCCCAAACGATCCAGGCCAATACTGCCATTCTGATTCTCGCCGGATTCCTAGTCGGGTTCGGTTCGGTATGGGGCAATGGCTGTACGTCCGGTCATGGCGTGTGTGGGCTTTCGCGGCTTTCAATGCGCTCTCTTGTCGCCACGATAACCTTCATGGCCACAGGGATCGTGACCGTATTTGTCGCGCGACATTTGGGTTGAGCGTCATGGCAATTCTTTTCCAGTTTGCGATCGGCCTGATCTTCGGTCTCGGACTCCTGCTATCCGGCATGTCCGATCCGGCAAAGGTTCTCAATTTTCTGGATATCGCCGGCATTCTTTCGGGAACCTGGGATCCGAGCCTCGCCTTCGTGATGGCAGGCGCGATTGCCGTGACCTTTGCGGGTTTCCGCTGGGTTCTCAGGCGATCCCGGCCGATCTTTGGAGAAAGATTCCATCTGCCGACCCAACAGGAACTGGATATCCGGATCATTTCAGGTCCCGCCATTTTCGGCCTGGGTTGGGGACTGGCGGGCTTCTGCCCAGGCCCTGCCTTGACCGCGCTCGGCTTTCGTTCATCCGCAGCGGTCATTTTTGTCACCGCAATGATGGTTGGCATGCTGCTGGCGCGCTGGCTCGCCAATCGCCCATCGTTATCGCGCATCGCCACATATCCGGGTACGAACAATTCGAGAGGCGGCTGAACGCCGCGGCGTTATATCGATCGCGACGAACGATCAGACTGAACTCGCTATTTCGCAGTCCGATCCGGCGCGTAGACGGCGCGATCGATGGCCTTGAGAGTTTCGTTATTTTTGCTTGACCGCGCTGGTCGGCGTGAATCCCGAACGCCGGAACAACTCATAAGCCGCATCGACGATGCGCAGCCGTCCCCCATCTTTCTGTATGCGCATGTTGGACCGCCATCTCAAAAGTATCCCGGTGAGCGCATTTACAAGACCGCCAATGCTTGAAAAGCTACCAGATGATCGCCGTCGCGAAACTTGTGCCGGGACGGATCGGGAGGCATGCGATGCAGCTGGTCCCACTTACATTCAAGGCTATCAGAGCGAGAGCGGTCGTGCTCAAGCTGAAGCGGCCGATTGTCGCGCGGATCGTCACGACCACCGAATGGCCGCTGATCCTGATCGACCTCATTACCGAAGAAGGCATCGTCGGGCGAAGCTATCTTGAGCCCTATACCGTCAAGACGATGCGCTATCTGATCCCGGCCTTGCAGGATTTCGGCGCTATGCTCAAGGGCCGACGCGTCGCGCCCGTCGAGCTTTACGATCTCGCACGCAGATCCTTGCACTTCGTGGGCTATCAGGGGCTTTCCATGATCGCGGTGTCCGGACTGGATATGGCGGCCTGGGATGCGCTTGCACAAGCCGGCGGCGCGCCGCTTTGCGTGCTGCTCGGCGGTTCGGTAGGACCGGTGAAGGCATACAACAGCAACGGATTGTGGCTTCAGGAGCCGCAGAAAGTCGCCGCGGAAGCCGTCGCGTTGCGCGACGAAGGAGGCTTCACAGGGTTGAAGCTGCGGCTTGGCCGCAATCGCGCGGACGACGATCTCGCCGCTGTTCATGCCGTCAGGGCTGCTGTCGGCGACGACATGGAACTGATGGCCGATTTCAATCAGGGCCTGCATCTTGGAGAAGCCCTGCAGCGCTGCCACATGATCGACAACGAGGGCCTTGCGTGGATCGAGGAGCCGATCGTTTACGACAATCTCGACGGATATGCGCAGTTGACCGCCGAGCTGAAGACCCCGATCCAGATCGGTGAGAACTTCTACGGCCCCCGCGATCTTCACACGGCGCTGCAGAAAAAGGCCTGCGACCTCGTCATGCCGGATTTCATGCGTATTGGCGGTGTGACCGGTTGGCTACGGGCATCGGCCATAGCGGGAGCCGGAGGCATACCGATGTCCACGCACCTTTACCCGGAGGTGGCCGCGCACGTGATGCGCGTCACCGAGACCGCGCATTGGCTGGAATGGCAGGACTGGGCCGATCCCATTTTGCAGAAACCCTATGAGGTTCGCGACGGATTGCTTCACATTCCTGATGTGCCTGGCGTGGGTCTTGCCTGGAACGAGGAAGCGGTAGCAGCCAACCAGGCTCACCTCTAGGGAAGCTCCAGTTTACGAGCGGCACCCGCGCTCGAGACCGTCGGCGCAACCCGCCGCCGGCCGTGACGCGATCATGCTCACAGTTTGCCCCATGATCGCGGTAAGCCCGGCCCGGCGCATGCCGCCAGCCCGATCCGCCGAGTTCCGCGAAACAGGCTATCTTGTCTCGCACGCCGATCCGGGGTTTGCCGCGATCCGGTTGAAGAGTAAGTTTGGGAGCGGGGTGGCAGGGAGACAAAAGCGATGAAGATCTTCACGGTTGCGGCGGCGATGCTTGTGCTGATCGCGGCGCCCGCCCATGCCCAGGTAAACGCCAAGCGGCATCAGGGCGACGAAAAGAAGACCGAGCAGAAGATGCCGCAAGTTGACGACAAGGCCTACAAGGCTGCGCTCGAAAGGATACCCGAGCCGAAGGAAAAATATGATCCGTGGGGTGTCGCGCGGCCCGCGGAGCCTGCGAAAAAGCCCAAATAGACCGCTTGATTCCTCTGTCACTTCATCGAATTGAAGCGTCCCATGCGGTATTTTCTCGGCCTGTTTGCCGCCACGCTGTTCGGCGTAGCACCGGCGCTTGGCTGGGAATATTGGGGAGGAGATCGCGGCGGAACGCGGTTTTCACCGCTCGTCCAGATCACGCCGGCCAATGTAGGAAATCTCGTTCGCGCCTGGGAATTTCGTACCGGCGATCTCGATAGCCGTGCCCCTGCGGTCATGGCGCGCACGAAATTTGAGGCCACGCCGCTGCTTGTCGAAGACAGCATCATCTTCTGTTCGGCCTTCAACGAAGTCATTGCGCTCGATCCAGGCACCGGCGCGCAGAAGTGGCGATACGATCCCAAGATCAGCACCAATCAGCGTCCGGGCAATCGCTACGCCTGCCGCGGCGTTGCCTGGTGGGTCGACGATCAGGTGGCCGAAGGCGCGGTCTGCCGCGCGCGGATTTTCATGGGCACCAACGACGTCCGCGTGATCGCGCTCGACGCCAGAACCGGTATTCCCTGCGCCGATTTCGGCGCCAATGGCGAGCTGAAGCTCGAAATCGGCCGGCCGCTGGAGTGGCCGGGCGAATTTCAGATAACGTCCGCGCCGGTGATAAGTCGCGGTGTCGTCATTGTCGGCTCTTCGATATCGGACAATCGCAGCGTCGATGCGCCGCTTGGAACGGTACGCGCGTTCGATGCCCGGTCCGGGCGTCCGCGCTGGAGTTGGGATCCGCTGGTTCGCGACGGCATCATCGCAGGCCACGCCAACGTCTGGGCGCCGATGTCATCGGACGAAGGCCGCGGACTGGTATTCCTGCCGACGTCTTCGCCGAGCCCCGATTTCTGGGGCGGCAAGCGGCCGGGCAACAACGAGCACGCGGACTCCGTCGTCGCGCTGCGCGCCGAGACCGGTGAACTGGTCTGGTCGTTCCAGACCGTGCATCACGATGTCTGGGATTACGATCTGCCGGCGCAGCCGACGCTTGCGCGGATCGACACAGGCGCAGGGCAGCACGACGTTGTTATTCAGCCCACCAAGCAGGGTTTTGTCTTCGTGCTCGACCGCGACACCGGCAAGCCGATATGGCCGGTGGAGGAACGCGCGGTGCCGCAAGACGGCGCCGAGGGCGAACAACTCTCGCCGACGCAGCCGTTTCCCACGCACGTGCCGGCGCTGATGCCGCAACAGTTTTCGGTCGCCGGGGTGTTCAAGCCGTTTCCAGCATTCGGCCGCTCGGCCTGCGAGGAGAAACTTGAAAGCGCGCGCAACGATGGCCTCTACACGCCGCCCTCGACGCAGGGAACGCTGATCTTTCCGATGACCGGAGGCGGAGTGAACTGGGGCGGCGCGGCGTTCGATCCGGCAAGCCAGATCCTTTACGCAAATACCAGTTACGCCGTGCACATCGTCAAATTGATTCCGCGAAAGGAAGCGGAAGATTTCAAGCCTCCGGCCGGTCACGATTTCGGACCGCAGCGCGGGGCGCCTTTTGCGATGACGCGCGTCGTTGCGATGTCGCCGCTCGGCATTTTGTGCAACAAGCCGCCTTGGGGCACGCTGGTTGCCGTCGACCTGAAGGCAGGGAAAATTCTCTGGCGCTCATCGGTAGGCACGGCGGAGGATCGGGCGCCGCTTGGGATCGCCTTCAACTGGGGCACGCCGCTCGTCAACGGCTTGGCGATTACGGCAGGCGGCCTGATCTTCACCGGCGCGATGGACGCTTACTTGCGCGCCTTCGACGCCAGGTCCGGCGAAGAACTCTGGCAGGGCAGGTTGCCGGTCCCCGGCGTCGCCAATCCCATGACCTATCTCTGGAAGGGCGAACAATATGTGGCGATTGCCGCCGGTGGTCATTCGGAGGCCGGCACGTCGATCGGCGACAGTTTGGTGACGTTTCGTCTGGCACGACCGGGCGAGGCTCCCTCGCTGTGGTCGCGCACGATCGACCGGCCCGGCGGACGGTTCTGGAGCAAGGCGATCGCTTTTGCGCTCGCGATGATGTTGACGGTGGTTGCGCTTTGGCGCTGGCGCCGTCGCGCAGGGATGCGCCGCCGCAACTCGATCGGCACCCTTGCAAGGATGGGCGCCCGAAACGATCGGAACTAGGCGGCGTGGGCCTGCTTCGGCGCTCTGAGCAAATCGCTGGCCTAGCTGGCCGACATCGGTCGCCCAATGAGGTGTTGCCATCGCGAGGCAAACCATGGTTATCCGAGGCCGCCATTGTCATGCTTGAACAATGAAAGCGCGTGATAAATGATGACGAGTGTAATTCTGCTAGTCGAACTCGATGCCGATCCGCTTGTCGTGGCTCCAGACCGGATGGCAACGGCGGATGAACTGCTCGGACTCGATCACCAGCATGAACGACGACGGCAGACTGATGCTGCTTGCGAAGTCGAGCGCGGCGCCCTTCGACGACAGATTGCGAACCGTGCACGAGACGCCGCTGCCGTCGAATGCGATCGTTGCGCCCTTCAATACCTTGTATCTCCGCGCCGTTCTCTTTTCGATCGCGCTCTCACTCATCACTGCGGTCCGGGTTTCGTCATTCGCTTGCTGAACCTACCATGGCGGTGTTGCGGACTGATAAACCCGATTGGTTTCATCGATTCGTACAAGTTTATGATTGGTTTACGATGATGCGTAGCAAATACGGCTTGCCGTCATAGCATCGCAAACGCGCTCGATACCATCGCCGCCGGCTTGTTGTCGCCGGCGCTGAACAGGGTGACGCGACCGAAGCTCATGGTCCGCCCAACGCGAACCACCCGCGCATCTGCCAGCACGTCCGATGATGTAACGGCGCGCATGAAATGGGTGGTTTGATCGACGGTCGTCATCGGCCGGTATCCGCGGTTTGCCGCGAGAATCGCGATCACCATTGAGGTGTCGGCGAGCGCCATCAGCGCCTGACCGCAAACGATGCCGCCGTGCCGGCACAGGCGTTCGGAGAAGGCCATGCGCAGGATCGCACCCGGCTGCCAGCCGGCCGCAGCGCCCGGCGGTGGCGCGTACTCGATGCTGTCGATCGACAACCCGAGATCCCGCACCCACGGCGCGAAAACATCGCCCAGGACGCGCCGGGCTTCCTCGATATTGAATTCCGCAGCTTGTTGCTCGTGTTGCATGATGAAAAGGTGGTTCCTCGGCCCGGATAGGGTTGATGGTTATTCCAAAGTGCATTTGGTGGAAAGGGACACTCGCCTTGCGCGGCTTGAAAATGCCTGACTTGAGACCGTACGATAAGGACGTGCGGGGCGGGTCGATCATGTTCAGGCCTTGAGCATTGATTTCAAGGGGACGATTGGATGCAATCGCCAAAATCCCGCAAATCGAATCGTCTTTAGCGCGCAGGCAGGGGCGCTTGGCGTCCCGGTCTGCACGGTGGTATATTCATCGAAAATGCAGGGAGCGTCCCCATGAGAATTCTTAGCGCGGCGGCTGTCATTGTGTTGCTGACAGGGCCGGCTTACGCGCAGACTCCCAACGTCAATTTGATGCCGGAGATAGCCTCCAAGACACCGGAGGAGAAGGAAGCCGAGGCGGCGAGAGACAAGGCGTACAAGGAGTCGCTGAAGAAAATACCGGACGCCAAGGCCTCTACCGATCCGTGGGGCAGTGTGCGCAGCGTCGACGCGCCCAAGACATCGGCGCCCGCCAAGCCGCGGACCAAGACCGGCAGTACGGCGAATTAAGGTCGGTCAGGCGAGCAGCGCCGATTGATCCAGCAGCGTTTCGTAGCACTCGCAGGACATCCGCATCAGCGCGGGCCGGTCGAGGATCTTGATCACGCCGCGCGAATAGGTGATCAAGCCTGCGCTTTGCACCTTGCTTGCGACTTCCGTCACCGAGGTGCGTCTTACCCCTAACATCTCGGCGAGAAATTCCTGCGTCAGATTGACGGTGTCGCTTGCCGCCCGGTCCGCGCTTTGCAGCAGCCAGCGGCAAAATCGCGCCTCGATCGAGTGCAATGCGTTGCAGGCCGCCGTGACCCGCGCCTGCGACAACAGCACCTCGTTATATCGGATGCAGAGATTGCGAACGGGATCGCTGTTGGTGACCACCGTCCGGAAATGGGTGGCGGCGATTTTGCTGCAGGCCAACGGCATCTGCACGACAACGCGAACCAGCGACTTGTACAGGCCGAGCCCGGCCATCGCGCCGACCACGCCTTCGCGACCGACGGTCGCCGTCTCGATCGCCTTGCCGTCGCGCAGAACGGAGAGCAGTGACAGCATGCCATAGTGGGGGAAGTAAACCTGATCGACCTCGTCGCCGGCTTCGATCAGCACATCTCCCTGCGGCAGGGAAACCGTCGCGAGATGCGGCAGCAGCCGATCGAAATGATCGCGCGGAAGCGAGGTAAGCAGCTTGTTGTCCAAGGGAAGACCGGCGTTCGAAAACAGCATTGCCACTGCGATATCCCGCCCGGTCGGTCGGGCCGATTTACCGCAGGGGGTGGAAATCGCTCCGAGAGGGCGATCCGCGGGAAGACGCAAATATAGGAAGAAGCAAGCCGCGCTGTCGGTCCGGTAACCGTCATAGCGCCAATTCCGTTTACGCCTTAACCGCAATAGCCTGGCGTCGGGAGCTTTCGCAGGCCGCAAAGTATTGTCGGAAAACGGACACAGGGGCTGGCCAGGAGCACAGCCGTTTGCTCTATCCGACTTTGCTGACCAATCGATGCTTCTTGTCGGTTCTCGGCGCGACGGCTGTATCGCCAAGCAACCGATCAAATTCCAGTTTCGAGATCTCGTAACATTCACAGGCGCGTTGCCGCAGTTCCTCATGATCGAGGATCGAGACGTGGCCCCGCCGATAGCGGATAAGCCCTGCCTTTTGCAGGGCTCCCATCACATCGGTGACCGTCGTTCGCCGGACGCCGAGCATCATTCCCAGGAATTCATGCGTGAGCAAAAAGTCGCCTGAAGGCATCCGGTCGCGCGTCATCAATAGCCAGCGGCAACAACGCCGCTCCACCCTGTGAAGATGAGCGCAGGCTGCCGATTGCGCAACCTGGTTGAAGAAGGCATGGGCATAGCGGAGCACGACGAGGTTCAATGTCGGGCTCCGCTCAAGTTCACCGCGGAAAATACGGGCGTCGATCCTGAGAGCCGTTCCCGGAACCTGTACGTAAACCGATGACGGCGCATCGCGGTCACCGAGACAAACCGGCAATCCCACGAAGCCCTCATTGCCGATCGTGCCGACCTCCGCACTGGCGCCATCGGAAGTCGTGATCACGAGCGAAGCGACGCCGTCGATGGGGAAATAAACATGCTCAATCGGACGCGACGCTTCATAAAGGCTTTTTCTGTAGTCAAGAACGACCGGCGACAAATGCGGTCGCAATCGCTCGTAATCGTTATCCGACAGGAGCGAGAGGAGGCGATTGGTCCGTTGATCGCGATCGGGCATGGCCTGCTGTTTTCCATGGTTGGTAGCTGCGCATCCGGCATCGGCGGTAAAAAGCCGATCAGCCCGCGCCTTCGTCGTCCGGGCCCGCCCGCCAAATCGCCTTGTCTTCATTTTCCGGGGCAGCGGCCCGTGCGACGTACTGTTCGGCCAGCCTAGACGGCAATGTGGAATCAGTGGAATCGCGGGCGAGGCGGCGACAACGCTCGGCCTGGTCTCGAAGCTGGAAAGACTGCGCCATTTGACTCGTTCGCGACGAGGCGGGAGTCCTTGTTGGGCTCTCGGTTGCCGGCGCCCCGAGGGATACCTGCCGGCAATCCCCGCATTGTATCGCCCTTATGTCGGATGGGCGACTCAATTCCAGCCTGGGCTTGCGCGACAGGGGACTCGGATTGCCGCCCGCCGGCGCTATATTGGAGCCGGTCGTATTTGTTCAGGGAGTTGCGACATGGCCTCTCGCCCGCGCGATCTGGCAGACCGCATGGCCGGCCGCCGGAAGCCGGACGACGGCTATCTGCGCGAAACCTTCACCTTGCCGCGCGACCTTGCGCGCACCAAGGCGCGGGATTTCCTCACCCGGTATCCCAAGGCCGCCTATATGAGCGGGGTCGAAAGCTGGCGCGAACTGTCTGACGGCAGGATCGAATTCACCATGCGGCGGCTGCGCAGCGCCGACTAGCGCTCCATTCATGAAACCCAAAAGCCCCGGAGTTTCGCTACAACTCTAGAGAATTATTAAAGTTTCCATATCAATCTAGGCGTGCTTTTTCATTCGATCTCTGGCTTGAGGGAGGAACGATGGCGCGACATCGCAAGGGCCTCGGCACGCGAAAGCAGGTTCGGGTCGATCTGCGCAAGCAGGGGTTTCTGATCCCGGCACCCGAGGCGCCATGGATCGAGTGTGTGATCGTCGAAATCTCCGATGACGGTGCCTGCCTTGAAGTCGGCGCGCTGGCGGTGCCGAAGATTTTCGGGCTTGCCTTCACGGCCGGAGGCGAGGTGCTTCGGGTGTGTTCGCTGATCTGGCGCAGGGGCGAACTCATTGGCGCCCGCTTCGTCACAGCGAAGGAGCTTCGCCAGCGCTTTGAGCCGCTTCTGAAAGCGCCGGCCGGCTGAGCCCGCGCAAGGGGAACGGTTGCCCAGTTTTTGCGTATCGGTGAGCGTCAGCTTTGCTTAAGGCCACGGGAGAACCGGGGTTGGCCGGCGACGCCTGTCATTTCCCATTTTCGCCAAGTAGCTTGCCGCTCCATCGATTGATGAAATGAAGCCCGCTGCAGGCCTTGCAGACTACGGTTTCGTAGGTACCGCGCGGGTTGCCCGATTCCGGTTCGTTCGCGAAGGAATGCTGCACGTTCATACCGGTCCGGGGACATTTGAAGACGAAATTGTCCATTAGACGAAATTGCCCATTAGGAGGCCTAGTCTGACGTCCGCACGGAATTCCGTCTTGATCTTTGTCAATGTCACCGGGTGCAGGATGCTTGCGGGAACAATTCGCAGGCTGGCGAGTTGAGCCGATGTGTCGTGACCTGACACAGACTATTACTTCTACTTCCCGCGGCCTCAGCTTCCCCCGGAACTGGGGCCGCTTCTTTTTGGCGTAAGCACCGGCGAAAACCCCGCGGCTTGAACGCAAGCCGGGTCAAGCGGTCATTCGCTCTCCGTAATCCGGATCAGGCCGTCGCCGGTGACGACAAGGCCGTCGGCGGTCTCGGTGACGTACCCAAGGTTGAGCAGCTTCGTCAGATGAGAGGCGGGTATCTGTGGGTGGGGCAATGTAACCGCGACTTCGATTAACGAGGCGAACTCTTCGGGCGTCAAAAGCTTTGGCGCATGGACGGTCATTCGTGAACTCTGGGTTGAGACGTGCGAGCGCAGCCTGACATTGAAATAAGGGAGGCTGCAATCGGGCGATCGTATGAAGCGTTTGAAGCCAACATAGCCCTTTTGGAAGTAGAAGAGGGCGACTAAACGAAGAGGCCGCCAACTGAGGCGGCCTTAATCGGGATGCCATGGCCTGCAGTCATGCGGAGATTGTTAGGGAGGTCTTGCGCGACGATGAAAAGGCCAATGTTGACTTCCTGAAACGCCGTGACGGCCTCTATGAATTTAGGGGCTACGTCGAACGGGTTGAGATCGAGCCTTATTGGTCTCCAGCCGAACGCTCCGGTCTCTATGCTACCTTGGAAGAGGCGGAGCAAAGCGCGACCACGCAAATACCCTGGCTACGCGAATTGGGACACTGCTAGATTCAAATTGGGCCAATGGCCTCGGAAACAGGCCAGTACCCCTCTATGCAAAAGAACATATTGCGAACTGAGAACAAATAGGGTACAGTGTTCCCCAGCAATTACTGTTCAGGCAGTCATTGCCGCCCGTTTGTCCCGCTAGCGAATCCCCGCCATAAGGAGCACGACCTATGTCCGCCACTGCCCTGCGTATCGTCGAAGGATCTTCCATGGACAAGACCAAGGCCCTGTCTGCCGCGCTCTCCCAGATCGAGCGCCAGTTCGGCAAGGGCTCGGTGATGAAGCTGGGCAAGAACGACCGCTCGATGGATGTCGAGACCATTTCCTCGGGATCGCTGGGGCTCGATATCGCGCTCGGCGTCGGCGGCCTGCCGCGCGGCCGGGTGGTGGAAATTTACGGGCCCGAATCTTCGGGAAAAACCACGCTGGCGCTGCATACCGTCGCCGAAGGCCAGAAGAAGGGCGGCATCTGCGCCTTCATCGACGCCGAACACGCACTTGACCCGGTTTACGCCAGAAAGCTCGGCGTCAATATCGACGAACTCCTGATCTCGCAGCCCGACACCGGCGAGCAGGCACTGGAAATCTGCGACACGCTGGTGCGCTCCGGCGCAGTCGACGTGCTGGTGGTGGATTCGGTGGCGGCGCTGGTGCCGCGCGCCGAACTCGAAGGCGAGATGGGCGATGCGCTGCCCGGCCTGCAGGCGCGGCTGATGAGCCAGGCGCTGCGCAAGCTCACCGCCTCGATCAACAAATCCAACACCATGGTGATCTTCATCAACCAGATCAGGATGAAGATCGGCGTGATGTACGGCTCGCCTGAAACCACCACCGGCGGCAACGCGCTGAAATTCTACGCTTCGGTCCGGCTCGACATCCGCCGTATCGGCGCGATCAAGGAGCGCGACGAAGTGGTCGGCAACCAGACCCGCGTCAAGGTGGTGAAGAACAAGCTGGCGCCGCCGTTCAAGCAGGTCGAATTCGACATCATGTACGGCGAGGGCGTCTCCAAGATGGGCGAAATTCTCGATCTCGGCGTCAAGGCCGGCATTGTCGAGAAATCCGGCGCCTGGTTCTCCTATGACAGCCAGCGACTCGGCCAGGGTCGCGAGAACTCGAAGGCCTTCCTCAAGGCCAACCCAGACATGACCGCGAAGATCGAGGCGGCGATCCGCCAGAACTCCGGCCTGATCGCCGAACAGATTCTGGCCGGCTCCCCCGAGCGCGACACCGAGGGTGAGGAGCCTGCGGAGGATTGAGTTTTTCCCGGGCTTTGGTCTGAAGACCTGAGGTTCGACATTAGCGGGCGCTGAGGACGTTGAGTCGCCGACGTCGCCACCGCCCGTTTTGCTTTTGGATGTGCCGCTATTCCCCGGCATTCCGCTCACGCGGACGATCCGGAATCCTCACGCAATAAAGCTACTTGGAGATTCGAGCGGAGGTTCCTGATTACGCGCGCGGCGCCGCGTCGGGTGACGGCCGTGTGGCCGTCACTCCGCCGCCTGCGCGTAGTCCTCGATCGGCGGACACGAGCAGATCAGGTTGCGGTCGCCATAGACATTGTCGACCCGGCCGACCGGACACCAGTATTTGTCCGATCGCGAGGTCCCGGCGGGAAAGCAGCCCTCGGCGCGGCTATAGGCCCGCGCCCATGCCTCGTCGGCGATGTCATGCACCGTATGCGGCGCGTGGCGCAGCGGCGAGGCCTCGACCTTCCAGCGCCCGGATTCGATCTCCCCGATCTCGCCGCGGATCGCGATCATGGCATCGCAAAAGCGATCGATCTCGGCCTTCGATTCGGACTCGGTCGGCTCGATCATCAGCGTTCCCGGCACCGGGAAACTCATGGTGGGCGCATGGAAGCCGTAGTCGATCAGCCGTTTGGCGATGTCGTCGACGGTGACCCCGCTCGATGCCTTCAGCGGGCGCGGGTCGACGATGCATTCGTGGGCGACGCGGCCTTTGGCGTTGCGGTACAGCACCGGAAAATGCGGATCGAGCCTGGTCGCGATGTAATTGGCATTGAGGATTGCGATCTCGGTGGCGCGGGTCAGGCCTTCGCCGCCCATCATCAGAATGTAGATGTAGGAGATCGTCAGGATCGACGCCGAACCGAAGGGTGCCGCCGAAACCGGCCCGACCGCCCCGCGCTTCGCACCATCGGTCACGGGATGGCCGGGCAGGAACGGCGCCAGATGCGCCTTGACCCCGATCGGTCCCATGCCGGGGCCGCCGCCGCCGTGCGGGATGCAGAACGTCTTGTGCAGGTTGAGATGGCTGACGTCGGAACCGTAATCGCCGGGCCGCGACAGCCCGACCTGCGCATTCATGTTGGCGCCGTCGAGATAGACCTGTCCGCCGTGGCCATGCACGATGTCGCAGATCTCGCGGATGTGCTCCTCGAACACGCCGTGGGTGGAGGGATAGGTGATCATGACGGCGGCGAGATTGTTCGAATGCTGCGCCGCCTTGGCGCGGAGATCGCCGACGTCGACGTCGCCTCTGATATCGCAGGCCACCACCACGACCTCCATGCCCGCCATGCTGGCGGAGGCCGGATTGGTGCCGTGGGCGGAGGAGGGGATCAGGCACACCTTGCGATGCGGCTCGCCGCGCGAGGCATGATAGCCGCGGATCGCCAGCAGGCCTGCATATTCGCCCTGGGCTCCGGAATTCGGCTGCAGCGAGATCGCGTCATAGCCCGTGATGTCGCACAGCCATTTCTCCAGCCGGTTAAACAGCGCGTGATAGCCCTTCGCCTGCTCGGGCGGCGCGAATGGATGCAGGCTGCCGAATTCGGGCCAGGTCAACGGGATCATCTCTGATGTGGCGTTGAGCTTCATGGTGCAGGAGCCCAGCGGAATCATCGCCCGATCGAGCGCGAGGTCGCGATCGCTGAGCTTGCGCATGTAGCGCAAAAGCTCGGTCTCCGAGCGATGGGCGTGGAACACCGGATGGGTGAGAAACGCGCTGCCGCGTTTCAGCTCGGTGGGCAGGCCATCGCGCGCGCCGGCTTCGATTTCCGCATAAGCCAGCTTGCCGCCGAAGGCGCGCCACACCGCCTCGACGTCTCCGGGCGTCGTCGTCTCATCCAGCGCGATGCCGAGCGTGCGCTCGCCGATCCGCAGGTTTATTTTTTCGGCGAGGGCGCGGGCGACGATCTCGTTCTGCCGCGCGCCCGTATCCACCGTCACCGTGTCGAAGAACGCCTCGGACCGCGGCGCGAAGCCGAGCTTGCGCAATCCCGCCGCCAGCGTGGCCGTGCGGCGATGCACCGTGCGGGAGATGTCGGTTAATCCTTCCGGGCCGTGATAGACCGCGTACATGGAGGCGATCACCGCCAGCAGCACTTGCGCGGTGCAGATGTTGGAGGTCGCTTTCTCGCGGCGGATATGCTGTTCGCGGGTCTGCAGCGCCAGCCGATAGGCTGGTTGCCCCCGTGAATCGATCGACAATCCGACAATGCGTCCGGGAAGCGAGCGCTTCAGCGCATCGCGCACCGCCATATAGGCGGCATGCGGTCCGCCATAGCCCATCGGCACGCCAAAGCGTTGTGCCGAACCGATTGCGATATCGGCGCCGAGGTCGCCGGGCGAGGCCAGGAGCGTCAGCGCCAGGAGATCGGCGGCGACGATCGCCAGCGCGCCTTTCGCGTGCAGCGTCGCGACGGCCGGGCGCAGGTCGCGCACCGCGCCCGAAGTGCCGGGATATTGCAGCAACGCGCCGAACACCTCGGCCTTGTCGAGATCGGCTGCGGGATCGCCGACGATCAGATTCCACCCCAACGGTTCGGCGCGGGTCCGCAGCACCGCCAGCGTCTGCGGGTGCACCTCGGAATCGACGAAGAACGATTTGGTCTTCGCCTGCGCGGCGCGCTCGGCCAGCGCCATCGCTTCCGCCGCCGCGGTCGCCTCGTCGAGCAGCGAAGCGTTGGCGACGTCGAGCCCGGTGAGATCGCAGATCATGGTCTGGAAATTGAACAGCGCCTCCAGCCGGCCCTGGCTGATCTCCGGCTGATACGGCGTATAGGCCGTGTACCACGCCGGATTTTCCAGGATGTTGCGTTGGATCACCGCGGGCAAGATGGTGCCGGAATAGCCTTGGCCGATCAGCGATGTGAAGACCTGATTCTGCGATGCAAGCCCGCGTCATATGCGCAAGCGCTTCGGTCTCGCTCAAGGGCGCGCCGACATCGAGCGGCGCCTTCTGCCGGATCGACGACGGCAGGGTCTCGGCCATCAGCGCCTCGAGACTTGCGGCGCCCACATTCTCCAGCATCATCGCGACGTCGCGGGGCGAGGGGCCGATATGGCGGCGGACGAAGGTGGTTGCGGCTTCGCCGGCGTGTTTGCGGTGCGCGGTCATGGGGCTGTCCTCTATTCTCACGCCGTGTGCGTCTTGTAGGCGGCCTCATCCATCAGGCCCTCGAGTTCGCTCTTGTCCTTGATCTTCAATTTGAAAAACCAGGCCTTGCCGCCGGCGTCGGAATTGACCAGCGCCGGCTCGCCGGCGAGCGCGCCGTTGACTTCAAGCACTTCGCCCGAAATCGGCGCGTAGACGTCGGATGCCGCCTTGACGGATTCGACCACGGCCGCGGCTTCCGCCTTCTTCAGGCTGCGGCCGACCTTCGGCAGTTCGACGAACACGACATCGCCGAGCTGCGACTGCGCGTAATCGGTGACGCCGATGGTGGCGACGTCGCCCTCGATGCGGAGCCATTCGTGGTCGGCAGTGAATAACGTCGTCATGACAAATCCTTTAGCGCTTGTACGTGTTGGGAACGAAGGGCATGGGCGAGACCCGCAATGGCAATCGCTGTCCGCGCAATTCTGCGAACAAGAGGCCGCCGGGCGCGGCGAACGAAGACGGCAGATAGCCCATCGCGATGGGCGCATTGACGCTGGGGCCGAAGCCGCCGGAGGTGACGGTGCCGATTTGCTCGGAGGAAGCCGCGTCGGCGAACAGCGGCGCGCCTTCGCGCACCGGCGCGCGGCCCTCCGGTTTCAGGCCGACGCGGCGGCGCGCTGCGCCGCTCGCAAGGTGAGTCAGAATCTTGTCCGCGCCGGGAAAGCCGCCGGCGCGCGCGCCGCCATTGCGGCGGCTTTTCTGGATCGACCATTCCAGCGCGCCCTCGACCGGTGTCGTCGTGGTGTCGATGTCGTGGCCATACAGGCAAAGCCCGGCCTCGAGCCGCAGGCTGTCGCGCGCGCCCAAGCCGATCGGCAGCACATCGCTGCTTCCAAGCAGCGTCTTTGCCAGCCTTTCGGCATGTTCGGCCGGAACCGAAATCTCAAAGCCGTCCTCGCCGGTGTAGCCCGAGCGCGAGACGAAGCAGTCGATGCCGTCGACGCGGCGCGGGCCGGCATCCATGAATCGCATGCGCAGGCGCGTCGGCGCACAATTTTGCCAGTACCGATTCGGCTTTCGGCCCCTGCAGCGCGATCAGCGCGCGGTCGGCAAGCGGCTCGATCACGCACGCATCCGAAAGGTTGGCGCGCAAATGCGCCTCGTCCTCGGCCTTGCAGGCCGCGTTAACCACAAGAAACAGATGGTTGCCGAAATTGGCTACCATCAGATCGTCGAGAATGCCCCCGGCCTCATTGGTGAACTGCGCGTAGCGCTGCCGTCCCGGCGTCACGCCAAGAATGTCCTGCGGCACCAGCCGCTCCAGCGCGAGCGCCGCATCCTCGACCTTGCCGGTCTTCGGGCGCAGCGCGATCTGACCCATATGCGAGACGTCGAACAGGCCGGCCGCCTCGCGGGTGTGCAGGTGCTCCCGGAGCACGCCAGTGGCAAATTGCACCGGCATGTCATAGCCCGCGAAAGGCACCATTTTGCCGCCGCTGGCTACATGCAAAGCGTGCAAAGGGGTCTGTTTCAGCGGGGATTGGTCTTCGCGCGCAAGCATCATGGGGCCCTCGCGGTTCTCGAGGACGATTCCTCGGAAAACCCATCGAAGCCCCATCTGTCGCTGTGCCTGAGAGTATTATCCCGTCGGCGGACACATCCGGGCGCTAGCCCGGCGGCGTCTCTTTCCAGATGCTATCAAGTCACGCGGTCCGTTTGCCTGAGAGTTTCCGGGGCGGTTGCTCCTTCGGCGCCGGCTTCCTGAGCCGATCTCTCCCGACGTGACTATCTCTTACAGATAGGACAAAAACACGGCTGCACCAAGCCTGTCAACGCGGGCGCAGCATCTATCAACGGTTCCTGTGCTGGTGCGGCAAGCCTCTGATCCCCTGCACACTTTCTGGACACCGCTATCCCCGCCGGTCTAAAAGCGTTGCGGCAGAGCGCGGCCAGCAAAAGTAGAAACGGGCATTGTGCCCGGCCGCGCTCTAAATGACTGAATGGGCACATGATCTTGTCGCCAAAACGCTTCGGACCCCCGGGTCAGGCCAGAGGGCATGCTTTGGTGGACCATGCGCGCGGAAGACCCGTTGGCGGGCTGTTCCCGGACGGTATTGCGATTGGACTGATATGAGCGGCGTTAACGAAATCAGGTCGACCTTTCTGAAATTTTTCGCCGACAACGGCCACGAGATCGTGCCGTCGTCGCCGCTGGTGCCGCGCAACGACCCGACGCTGATGTTCACCAATGCCGGCATGGTGCAATTCAAGAACGTCTTTACCGGTCTCGAAAAGCGCCCCTATCGGCGCGCAACAACGTCGCAGAAATGCGTGCGCGCCGGCGGCAAGCATAACGATCTCGACAATGTCGGCTACACCGCCCGACATCACACGTTTTTCGAGATGCTCGGCAATTTCTCGTTCGGCGACTATTTCAAGGACCGCGCCATCGAGCTTGCGTGGAACCTGGTCACCCGGGAATTCGGTCTGCCGAAGGACAAGCTGACGGCGACCGTCTATGTCGACGACGACGAGGCGTTCGACCTCTGGAAAAAGATCGCGGGATTGCCGGAGTCCCGCATCATCCGCATCGCGGGCTCCGACAATTTCTGGCAGATGGGCGACACCGGTCCGTGCGGTCCTTGCTCGGAAATTTTCTACGATCACGGCGACAAGATCTGGGGCGGTCCTCCGGGTTCACCGGAACAGGATGGCGACCGCTTCATCGAGATCTGGAATCTCGTGTTCATGCAGTACGAGCAGGTCGAATCGGGCGAACGAAATCCGCTGCCGAAACCATCGATCGATACCGGCGCGGGCCTTGAGCGTGTCGCCGCGGTGCTGCAGGGCAAGCACGACAATTACGACATCGATCTGTTCGTTGCCCTGATCCGCGCCATCGCCGAACTGACCGGCGCCGATCCGCAAGGCGCCCAGAAGGCGTCGCTGCGGGTCATCGCCGATCATTTGCGCGCGTCGTCGTTCCTGATCGCCGACGGCGTATTGCCGTCGAATGAAGGCCGCGGCTACGTGTTGCGCCGGATCATGCGCCGCGCGATGCGCCATGCGCAATTGCTCGGCGCCCGCGAGCCGCTGATGTACCGGCTGGTGTGGGCGCTGGTGCGCGAGATGGGCCAGGCCTATCCGGAACTGGTGCGCGCCGAAAATCTGATCGAGGAAACGCTGCGGCTGGAAGAGACGCGGTTTCGCAAGACGCTGGAACGCGGGTTGTCGATCCTCGATGAGAAAAGCGGTTCGCTCAGGAAAGGCGACATGTTCGACGGCGATACCGCGTTTACACTGTACGACACTTACGGCTTTCCGCTCGATCTCACCCAGGATGCGCTGCGCAGTCGCGGCATATCGGTCGATATAGCTTCTTTCACCGACGCAATGGACCGCCAGCGCGCGAAAGCCCGCGCCGCATGGGCAGGCTCCGGCGATACCGCCAGCGAGAATGTCTGGTTTCCGCTACGCGAGAAACTCGGCGCGTCGGAATTTCTCGGCTACGAGACCGAGACCGCTGAGGGCGTCGTGGCGGCAACGGTGAAGGACGGAAAGGATGTCGATAGCCTCAAGGCCGGCGATAGCGGCGCCATCGTTCTGAACCAGACGCCGTTTTATGCGGAGTCAGGCGGCCAGGTCGGCGACACCGGTTTGATGACCGGCGACGGCGTGCGGTTCCGCGTGACCGATACCCAGAAGAAGGCAGGCGATCTCTTTGTGCATCTCGGCACCGTCGAGCAGGGCACGCTGAAGCCGGGTACGGCGCTGCTGCTCGAAGTCGATCATGCGAGGCGGTCATCGATCCGCGCCAATCATTCCGCGACGCATCTGCTGCACGAAGCCCTGCGCCAGGTGCTCGGCGACCACATCGCGCAGCGCGGCTCGCTGGTGGCTCCGGACCGGCTTCGCTTCGACTTCGTGCATCCCAAGCCGATCACGGCGGACGAGTTGAGCCGCATCGAGGATATCGCCAACGACGTGGTGCTCGAGAATGACGAGGTTACCACCCGGCTGATGGCGGTGGACGACGCCCGCGAGGCCGGCGCGCGGGCGCTGTTCGGCGAAAAATACGGCGACGAGGTTCGCGTGGTTTCCATGGGCAAGAGCGAACGCGATCGCAAAAGCAACACGCTGGGCTGGTCGGTGGAACTGTGCGGCGGCACGCATGTTCGCCGCACCGGCGATATCGGCCTGATCTCGGTGACCGGCGAAAGCGCGGTTGCCTCCGGCGTCCGCCGCATCGAGGCGCTGACCGGACGCCATGCCCGGCAACATGCCAACGACGCCATCGCGCTCGCCAAATCGGCGGCAACGGAGCTGCGCACCACGCTCGATGACATGCCGGCGCGCATCGCCTCGCTGATGGAGGAGCGCAAGAAGCTGGAGCGCGATCTGTCGGATGCGCGCAAGAAGCTGGCGATGGGCGGCGGCGCCTCCGCTTCGAACGGATCGGCGGCGAGCGCCGCAGGCGTGCGCGAAGTCGGCAACGTCAAGCTGTTGGCGCGGTCCGTCGAAGGCATCGAGATGAAGGATCTCAAGAGCCTCGCCGATGACGGCAAGAAGCAACTCGGCTCCGGCGTGGTCGCCATCGTCGGTATCACCGAGGACGGCAAGGCCGGCGTCGTTGTCGGCGTCACCAGCGACCTCACCTCCCGCTACAACGCGGTCGAACTGGCGCGCGTCGCCTCCGAGGTGCTCGGCGGCAAGGGCGGCGGCGGGCGGCCCGACATGGCGCAGGCCGGCGGGCCCGATGGTGCCAAGGCCGGCGCCGCGCTCTCGGCCATCGAAAAAGCGATGGCTGGCGCCTAGCGCGGCGGATTTGAACTTCCCTTCAGTTGGCCGCGCGAGTGTTGAGGAACATCAAATCCGACACCGCACGAAGGGCTATAATTTTGGCGTCCCTTTGATTTCCGAAGTTCGCTTCAGAGGGCGCCTCGGGGACAAGCGAGCTTTGGAATCAGGGCATTAGCGGTGACGATCCTCCCGCGCAGAAGACGGCTGAACGACCCGGATTTGCGGGACCGCCTCTATGAACTGCTGGAACACGATCACTTGCCTTATTCGGTCGGCTCGCGTTTCGTCCAGCTGATCATTTTCATCATCATCATTGACGTGCTGGCGATGGTGCTTGCGTCGGTTCCTGAATTCGACGCGCGTTTCGGCGGCCTGTTCACTGTCATCAAGGTTGGCGCCGTGGCGGTGTTTGCGATGGAATACGCCGCACGGCTCTGGAGCGTGGTCGGCCACTCGCCGCGGAAGTTGTCGCCGTCGCAGGACCGCATCGAATATGCGCTGAGCAGCCTCGGCATCATCGACCTCCTGGCGTTCCTGCCGGCGTCGATCGCACTGCTTGCCGGCAGCCGGTCGGTGCTGGTGCTGCTCGGCATGCTGCCGTTTTTCAAGCTGGTGCGTTATTCGCCGGCGATGCGCTCGCTGCTGTCAGCCCTTCACGCCGAACGGCGGACGCTGATCGGCTGCCTTGTCATTCTGGCGGGCGCCGTGCTGGTGTTTGCATCGCTACTCTACGCCATCGAGCACGACGTTCAGCCCGACAAGTTCGGCACCATTCCGCAGGCGATGTGGTGGGCGATCGTGACACTGGGCACGGTCGGCTATGGCGACGTTGTTCCGGTCACGCCGCTGGGCAAGCTGGTGTCGGTGTTCACCATCGTCGGCGGTTTGACGATGATTGCGTTGCCGGTGGCTATCATCTCCACCGCCTTTGCCGATGAGGTCCGGCGGCGCGATTTCGTCGTCACCTGGGGAATGCTGGCGCGGGTGCCGCTGTTCTCCCATCTCAGCGCCGCTGAAATTGCCGACATCATGCGGCTGCTGCGGGCGCGGACCATCGAATCGGGAGAAATCCTGGTACGACGCGGCGATGTCGCATCCTCGATGTATTTCATCACCGCGGGCGAGGTCGAGATCGAATTGCCGAACCAGCGTGTCCGCCTCTCGGACGGTACGTTCTTCGGAGAGATCGCGCTGCTGCACCGTACCAAACGCAGCGGTACGGTGACGGCAACGCGCAAGACCAAGCTCCTGGCGCTCGATGCCCAGGATTTCCACGCGCTGATCGAGCGCGTCCCCGCGCTCGCCTCGCATGTTCACAAGACCGCGAAGGAGCGGCTTGCCGATACGGCGCAGGCGCACAGGGGCGATCTCGCCGTGGGCGAAATCGCGCAGGCCGCGCACGACGACCAGCCCGCGGAAGAATAGGCCGGGGGCGTTCCCCCGAGGTTCGGCAGAACTATTTTGAATCCAGAAAAGGCGCGACGACTTCCCGCGTTTCCTTGCTTGGTACGACAGGGACGATCTCAAAACTCATGCCGAGCCCCTGACAGTTCAGGATCCATTCCTGAAGCAACCGCAGATCATCGCATTCCATCAGTTGAAAGCAGCGGTCGAAATTGGGCTCGATCCAGCTTCCGACATAATTCAGCCCTTCGGGAAATTTTATCCCGGAATCGCGCACGCGTTGGTAGACCGGGATCGGATCCCGGTCCTTGAAACGCTCGATCACCATGAAGAGCATGCGTCACCCGCTTCGAAGCGATAACAGGCTCGTTGCCACACGCGATCAGGCCATCGCCTTGGTCAGGTTTTCCGCGACCTTGTCGAGGAAGCCGGTAGTGGATAGCCAGCGCTGGTCGGCGCCGACCAGAAGCGCGAGGTCCTTGGTCATGAAGCCGGCCTCGACGGTATCGACGCAAACCTTCTCCAGCGTGAGCGCGAACTTGTCCAGTTCCGCGTTGTTGTCGAGCTTGGCGCGATGCGACAGCCCGCGGGTCCAGGCGAAGATCGAGGCGATCGAGTTGGTCGAGGTCTCCTTGCCCTTTTGATGCTCGCGATAATGCCGCGTCACCGTGCCGTGGGCGGCCTCCGCCTCGACCGTCTTGCCGTCCGGCGTCATCAACACCGAGGTCATCAGGCCAAGCGAACCGTAGCCTTGCGCGATGGTATCGGACTGCACGTCGCCGTCGTAGTTCTTGCAGGCCCAGACGTATCCGCCCGACCACTTCATGGCGGCGGCGACCATGTCGTCGATCAGGCGATGTTCGTAGGTGATCTTCTTCTCGTCGAATTTGGACTTGAACTCGTGATCGAAGATCTCCTGGAAGATGTCCTTGAAGCGCCCGTCATAGGTCTTGAGGATGGTGTTCTTGGTCGAGAGATAGACCGAATAACCCTTCGACAGACCCTGGTTCATCGAGGCGCGGGCGAAATCGGCGATCGAATCGTCAAGGTTGTACATCGCCAGCGCCACGCCGGCGCTCGGCGACTTGTAGACTTCCCGTTCGATCACCTTGCCGTCTTCGCCGACGAACTTCATCGTCAGCGTGCCCTTGCCCGGAAACTTGAAATCGGTGGCGCGATACTGGTCGCCGAAGGCGTGGCGGCCGATGATGATCGGCTTGGTCCAGCCCGGCACCAGCCGTGGCACGTTCTTGCAGATGATGGGCTCCCGGAAAACCACGCCGCCGAGGATGTTGCGGATGGTGCCGTTCGGCGACTTCCACATTTCCTTGAGGCCGAATTCCTTCACCCGGGCTTCGTCGGGGGTGATGGTGGCGCATTTGACGCCGACACCGACCTTCTTGATGGCGTTGGCGGCGTCAACGGTGACCTGATCGTTGGTCTTGTCGCGGTGTTCCATCCCCAGGTCGAAATACATCAGGTTGATATCGAGGAACGGGTTGATCAGCTTGTCCTTGATGTATTGCCAGATGATCCGGGTCATCTCGTCGCCATCGAGTTCGACGACGGGGTTGGTCACCTTGATTTTTGCCATGGAGATCGGGCCTTTTTGGAATAGCGCGTTTCGGGATGGATGGGGTGATTGCATCCGCGCTATAGCACTGCAAACGCGATGGCGAAAGCCAAGGCGTTGTGCAGTTTCAGCCCATCTTTTGGCCTGGAAACGCTGCCTGCTGCTTGCCGAGCGGCGATCGATCCCGAACCTCTATCGGGCGCGGCCGCGGCCGTCGCGGCCAGGCACGGCGTGCCGCCCGACACGCGCGCCGGCCTCCGGCACCACCGTTCGCTTTCAGCTTTACCGTGCTTGTGATTGATACGATATGAGACCCCGAGACCGCGCAAAGCCTCGGCTCGCGCATAGCCGCGCTTGCGGTTTTGACCGAAAGTCAAAAGTCGTCGCTAAGCCGATTATATTGCTTGAGAAATGCTGCCGGAAACGCAGTCGAATATGGGCCGCAGGTGCGGCGCCGAGTAAAGTCCCTCGGAACTTGATTCAGATTGTTCAGAAGTTGAATCAGAAAGTGAAGTGAGATGTCCGGCTCGGGCACCGACAAGACCAAATCAGGCATTACGCTCGCCGGACCCGTTGTGATTCTGGTTGAGCCGCAGCTTGGCGAGAACATCGGCATGGCGGCGCGCGCGATGGGCAATTTCGGGCTGACGCGGTTGCGGATCGTCAATCCGCGCGACGGCTGGCCCAATATCGGCGCGCAACGCGCCGCCGCCGGCGCCGATCATATTTTGGATGAGGTGGAGTTGTTCGACACGGTCGAGCAGGCGGTCGCCGATTGTACGCTGCTGTTCGCGACCACCGCGCGCGCGCACGATCAGGCCAAACCGGTGGTCGCGCCGGAAGCTGCCGCCCGCGAGATCGCGGCCGACATCCGCGCCGGCGGCACGGTCGGCATATTGTTTGGTCGCGAGCGTTACGGCCTTCAGAACCAGGAGGTCGCGCTCGCGGACCGCATCGTCACCTTTCCCGTCAATCCCGGCTTCGCCTCGCTCAACCTGGCGCAGGCGGTGCTGCTGATCGGCTATGAATGGTTCAAGCTCTCGACGCAAGGCGAACTCCCGTTCGCGATGCCCGAACGCTCCGAGCGCGCGTCGCAACATCAGATGCAGGCGTTTTTCGACAATCTGGTGCGCGAACTCGACAAGGTCGAATTCCTGCGCCCGGCGGAGAAGCGCGACACCATGCTGGTCAATCTGCGCAACATCTTCGCCCGGATGGAGCCGACCAAGCAGGACATGCACACGCTGCACGGCGTGGTCATGGCGATCGCCGAGGGACGCAAGGGACCCGCGAAAGGCGGCGTGCTCGACGGCGAGCAGGCCACCAGGCTGCGCGCGCTTCTCGCCGAGCACGGGCAGAGCGCCTTGCCGTCGGAGAGCGGTACGGTGCGCGGGCTGGCGCGGCTGTTGCGGCGGAATCCGACGGACGCGGAACGCATCCTGTGGCAGGCGTTGACCACCGACCGCCGCTTCGCCGGCCAATTCAAACGGCAGACGCCGGTCGGCCGCCATATCCCGGATTTCGTCTCGTTCGTGCACCGGATCGCGATCGAACTGATCAATCCTGCAGAGACCGACGTGATAGCGAGCGACCGCGCCGCGCGGCAAGCGTGGCTGGAGGCGCGTGGCTACAGGGTTGTCAACATGCAGGTCGCAAATGTCGAGAACGATCTGGCGGCGCAGCTCGACCGGCTTGAATCGGGACTGCCGGAGCGCCGTTAGGCTCGCTGATCTGGCACGCTGCTTGCGTGCTAATTCACGTCCAATGAAGGGTTTACGGGAGACGACACATGAAACGATCCGACCTCACCGAAAAGCTGCTCGACATCAAGCGCGAGAAAGGCTGGAGCTGGAAACACATCTGCGAAAAGATCGGCGGCTACTCCGAAGTCCTGATCGTCGGCGCCATCCTTGGCCAGATGAAACTGACGAAGCCGCAGGCGGCGAATGCCGGCGAGATGTTCGGGTTGTCGAAGTCCGAGATTGCGATGCTCAACGAGGTGCCGATGCGCGGCGAGGGCACGCCGATGCCGCCGACCGATCCCCTGATCTATCGCTTCTACGAGCTGGTGATGGTCAACGGTCCTGCCTGGAAGGCGTTGATCGAGGAGGAATTTGGCGACGGGATCATGTCGGCGATCGATTTCGACATGGTGATGGAACGCCTGCCCAATCCCAAGGGCGACCGCGTCAAGATCACGATGTCGGGCAAGTTCCTGCCGTACAAATATTACGGCGCCAGCGGCAACGTGCCGGAATATGGCTTCAAGGAGGGGTGACGGGCAGGCGCGGATGGCGAGTAGCGAAGGGTGCGAATTCCCTATTCGCCATTCGCCACTCACCCATCGCGTACTTTAAGTCCCCGCCTTCACCTGCGCGGCAGCCTGCGCCATCAGTTCGTCCATTTTCACCCGAATCTGCGCTTCGGTGATGGCAGCGCCTTTGGCAGCGAGATCGCGGGACACCTTGCGGACCACTTCGGCGTCACCGGCTTCCTCGAACTCGGCGGCGATCACTTCCTTGGCATAGGCGCTGGCGGCGTCGCCTGACAGTCCGAGCTTTTCCGCCACCCATAATCCAAGCAATCTGTTGCGGCGCGCTTCGGCCTTGAACTTCTGCTCCTCGTCCAGAGCGAACTTTCTCTCGAAACCTTCCTCGCGTTTGTCGAATGTGGTCATGAACTAAAGGTTCCGATCTCTATGCCGAAATGTGACGGCGGCTCGTTGCGGCAGCCTTCCTGCGCGCCTAGATAACTTGAGAGAATAGTTAAAACAACAGGCTCGCTTTGTTTCCGAAGTTCGCACCAGAGGCTGCTGCAATCGTTTGCGAACTTCGGAAACGGCTCACCAGGGCGGTAAAACTCGCCTCCGGAGGACCGGATCGATTGTACTGGATAGGCCAATCGGATAGGTTGGGCGCTAGGCCCGGTTCTCGTTCTGTTTCCCGTTCCTGGCCTTCACGGCAGCTCCGTCGTGGGTCTCAATCCTTGTCATCCGGAGCACACCAAATTCATGGATTTCAACAACACACGGTACATCCCAATGAGCCGTCGACGCCGCATTTATGAAGGCAAGGCCAAGGTCCTTTATGAGGGGCCGGAGCCGGGAACCCTGATCCAGCACTTCAAGGACGATGCGACGGCGTTCAATGCCAAGAAACACCAGGTGATCGAGGGCAAAGGCGTCCTCAACAACCGGATCTCGGAGTACCTGTTTCAGCACCTGAACGACATCGGAGTTCCCACCCATTTCATCCGCCGCCTCAACATGCGCGAGCAACTGATTCGCGAAGTCGAGATCGTGCCGCTGGAGGTGGTGGTACGGAATGTGGCGGCGGGATCGCTGTCGCAGCGCCTGGGAATCGAGGAAGGTACCCAGCTGCCGCGCTCGATTATCGAATTTTACTACAAAAACGACCAGCTCAACGATCCGATGGTCTCCGAGGAGCACATCACGGCTTTCGGCTGGGCGACGCCGCAGGAAATCGACGACATCATGGCGCTCGCAATCCGCGTCAACGACTTCCTCACCGGGCTGTTTCTGGGGATCGGCATCCGTCTGGTCGATTTCAAGATGGAATGCGGCCGCCTGTTCGAGAACGAGATGATGCGAATCATCGTCGCCGACGAGATCTCCCCTGATTCGTGCCGGCTGTGGGATATCAAGTCGAACGAGAAACTCGACAAGGACCGCTTCCGCAGGGATCTCGGCGGCCTGCTGGAGGCCTATACCGAAGTCGCCAAGCGTTTGGGGATCCTGATGGAGAACGAGCGGCCTGCCGGCTCGGGTCCGGTGCTGGTAAAGAGCTGAGGCGATTGCCGTGAAAGCGCGCGTCACCGTTACGCTGAAATCCGGCATCCTCGATCCGCAGGGCAAGGCCATCGAAGGGGCGCTTAAATCGCTCGGCGTCGATGGCGTCGCCAGTGTGCGCCAGGGCAAGGTGTTCGACATCGAGATTTCGGGCTCGGACAAGGCCAAGGCCGAGGCGGCGTTGAAGGATGCTGCCGACAAATTGCTGGCGAATACGGTGATCGAGAATTACCGGGTTGAGGTTCTGAGCTAGGCAAGCGAGCCAAATGAAATCCGCCGTTCTCGTCTTTCCCGGAATCAATCGCGAGCGCGACATGGCGCGTGCGCTGCGGCTGGCGTCGGGTCGTGAACCCGCGATGGTCTGGCATGCCGAGACCTCGCTGCCCAGGGGTGTCGATCTCGTGGTGGTGCCCGGCGGATTTTCCTACGGCGACTACTTGCGCTGTGGCGCCATCGCCGCGCGCGCGCCCGTGATGGACGCGGTGCGCGCGTTCGCGGCTGGCGGCGGTCTGGTGCTCGGCGTCTGCAACGGTTTTCAGATTCTCTGCGAGGCCGGCCTTTTGCCCGGCGTTCTCATGCGCAACGCGCGGCTGAAATTTATCTGTCATGACGTGCATCTGCGGGTCGAACGATCGGACACGGCTTTCACGCGCGGCTACAATGCCGGACAGATCATTCGCGTGCCGGTTGCGCACGGCGAAGGCAATTACGAGGCGGACGAAGAGACGCTGAAAGCGGCTCGAGGGCGAGCGGCGGGTGCTCTATCGCTATTGCTCCGCAGAGGGCGCGGTGGACGATCCCTCCAATATCAACGGCGCCGCACACTCGATCGCCGGCATCGTCAACGCCGGCGGCAACGTGCTGGGAATGATGCCGCATCCGGAAAACCACGTCGAAGACATCATGGGCTGCACCGACGGCCGTGGTCTGTTCGCAGGGCTCGTCGCGCATCTGGAGCGCGCGGCCTGACACGGCGTTTTCGAGCGAAGTGGGAACCGGTTCGGCTGAAGAAAACGCGCGGAAACAAAAATGGGCTGCGTTGCTATTTGACGTCGTTGCTCGCGACCGGTGGCGATCGAAACTTCAGCCTCTTGAGGGTGCCGGAAAATGTGAACAGCGGACGTTCGCCGGATTTCAGGAGCCCGCGCAGGAAAACCATCGATGCTCCGGCCCGCATGATTTCGCCGGTTCCTTCGACCAGCTCGCCTTCGCGCGCGGCGTCGAGAAATTCGCAAGCGAACGACACCGTCACCCCCGCACCCTCGAGCACGGGCGCGGCCATGGCGAACAGGCAATAGTCCGCGAACGTCATGTAGCAGCCGCCATGGACGTTGCGCATGCCGTTGAGATGTTTCTTTTCCACCCGGAACGCGCAGCGGACCTGGCCGTCGTCGTCCATCCGGTGCCAGAAAGGCCCGTTATGGGATTCGAAGTTGTCGCGGCTCCAGGTTCGCCAGCCGGCGAATTCGCCTGAGGTTTCGACGTGCAGATCGGGGCGGTTGAGGAAAATGGATTTGGTCAGGTCGTCCAAGCGATTTGGCCTTCATTCGAGATATCGGGACCCTTAAATCCGATCTATCGGCGATGTGCAAACCCCTGGGTCCGCATGGTCCACCCGCAAATCTATGGACATCGGGAAATTGCAACATAAAAGGCCTTTTCCGCCCCTCCCGATCTCCCTAATAACGCTCCTGGACATGAAAAAATTGAACGCGAATCCCGAAGTGAATTTCTGGATGTTCGGCAACACTCCAGCAGCGCGGCGCGGTCTGCTCTCTCCCCCCTTGCGGAGGAGAGGGGGAGAGGGGGGTATCACGGACCCCGGCGTTTGTGGCTCACCCCCCTGCCTAACCCTCCCCCGCAAGGGGAGAGGGAACGGAGACGCGGGCCTGGCGAGAGCAGCACATGCGATCTAATCAAGTTGAAATCACCCCCGAACTCGTCGCCAGCCACGGGCTGAAGCCGGACGAATATGAGCGCATTCTAACGCTGATCGGCCGAGTGCCCAGTTTCACCGAACTCGGGATTTTCTCGGCGATGTGGAACGAACACTGCTCGTACAAGTCGTCGCGGCTGCACCTGCGCGGGCTGCCGACCAAGGCGCCGTGGGTGATTCAGGGGCCGGGCGAGAATGCCGGCGTGATCGATATCGGCGACGGCCTGGCTGTGGTTTTCAAGATGGAGAGCCACAACCATCCAAGCTACATCGAGCCGTATCAGGGTGCGACCACCGGGGTCGGCGGCATCCTGCGCGACGTCTTCACCATGGGCGCGCGCCCCATTGCCTGCCTCAACGCATTGAGCTTCGGCGCACCTGAACATCCCAAGACACGCCATCTCGTTTCTGGCGTGGTCGCCGGCGTCGGCGGCTACGGCAATTCATTCGGGGTTCCCACGGTCGGCGGACAGGTGCGCTTCCACACCCGCTATGACGGTAACATTCTGGTCAATGCGATGGCGGTCGGCCTTGCCGACACCGACAAGATTTTCTACGCGGCCGCCTCCGGCGTGAACATGCCGATTGTCTATCTCGGCTCCAAGACCGGCCGCGACGGCATTCACGGCGCCTCGATGGCGTCGGCCGAATTCGACGACAACTCGGCCGAGAAGCGGCCGACGGTGCAGGTCGGCGACCCCTTCGCGGAAAAGCTGCTGCTGGAAGCTTGCCTCGAGATCATGGAAGCCGATTGCGTGATCGCGATTCAGGACATGGGCGCGGCGGGCCTGACCTGCTCGGCGGTGGAGATGGGCGCCAAGGGCGATCTCGGCGTCGACCTCGATCTCGACGCTGTGCCGACGCGCGAAACCGGCATGAGCGCTTACGAGATGATGCTGTCGGAGAGCCAGGAGCGCATGCTGATGGTTCTGAAGCCCGAGAAAGAGAAAGAAGCCGAAGCAATCTTCAGGAAATGGGGGCTGGATTTCGCCGTGGTCGGCTACACCACGCCGAGCAAACGCTTCGTGGTCAAGCACGGCGGCGATGTCATGGCCGATCTCCCGATCAAGGAATTGGGCGACGAAGCACCGCTGTACGATCGTCCGCATGTGGCGTCACCGCTTTTGCCGGTAATCCATGCGCGCGATGTGAAGGCGCCGATCGGAATAGGTGCTGCGCTTCAAAAACTGATCGCCACGCCAGAACTTTGCTCGAGGCGCTGGGTCTGGGAGCAATACGATCACGTCATTCTCGGCAATACCGTGCAGCGTCCGGGCGGCGATGCCGCTGTGGTGCGGGTGCAGGACGGACCGAAGGGGCTGGCGCTGACGGTGGACGTGACGCCGCGTTATTGCGAAGCGGACCCGTTCGAGGGCGGCAAGCAGGCGGTAGCCGAGGCATGGCGCAACATCACCGCAGTCGGCGGGCGGCCGCTGGCGATCACCGACAATCTCAATTTCGGCAATCCGGAGCGGCCGGAGATCATGGGCCAGTTCGTCGGCTGCCTGAAGGGCATCTCGGAAGCATGCCGCGCGCTCGACTTCCCCGTCGTGTCCGGCAACGTGTCGCTCTACAACGAGACAAACGGCCGCGGCATCCTGCCGACGCCTTCGATCGGCGGCGTCGGGCTGCTTGATGACTTCACCAAATCCGCGACGCTGGCCTTCAAGGCCGGGGACGAGGCGATCCTGCTGATCGGCGAAACCCATGGTTGGCTCGGCCAGTCGGTTTACTTGCGCGATGTCTGCGGCCGCGAAGAGGGCGCGCCGCCGCCGGTGGATCTCGCCGCGGAAAGGCGTAACGGTGATGTGGTGCGCGGCATGATCCATGCCGGCACTGCGACCGCGGCGCACGACATTTCCGACGGCGGTCTCCTGATCGCATTGGCGGAGATGGCGATGTCCGGTGGAATCGGCGCGCGGCTCCTGGCGGCGCCGGAATCGATCGTGCCGCATGCCCATTGGTTCGGCGAAGACCAGGCGCGCTACATTGTCACCGTTCCCGCGGAACATGCAGCTCTGGTGCTGGCGAAAATGAAGGGCGCCGGTGTGCCCTGTGCCCGGATCGGAACTACCGGCGGCGATGCCATCGCTATTCCCGGCGAAGCGCCGATTTCGATTGCGTCGCTGAAGGCCGGCTTCGAGGGCTGGTTTCCGGCCTACATGAACGGCAAGGCGTCTTGAAAGCGTCTACAGCACGCGCGTAGCACCGGGAATCTTGCGCAGCGCCGCCGTCGCGGCCCAGCTCGTTGCAAGCGTTAGCACGAAGACGATGACCGCCTTGATGATCGCGGACACCTGCATCACGGGGCTCAGCGAAATATCGTACAACGCGTATTGCAGCCACAGTACCGGGACGTAGTGGATCAGGTAGATGCCGTAGGCGCTGTCGCGCAAGGGATCGAGAATGCTCGAACCGTCATTGGAAAAGCGCAAGAACAGCGCGAGGACGTTGAACGTCTGCGCTGCGCTGTAAGACACGAAGGCCAGCGCATAAGCAATTTCCCACCATAACGGCTGGTGGTTTACGTCGGGCAGGACGCCGTGCTTGATATAGATCAGCGCAATGATGCAGCTGTAAGTCGCGATGGTGGCAGCCAGCCACACCGGCCAGCGCCGCGCCAACCCGCCGTCACCTGCGAGCAGACCTTTGTCAAAAGGAACCGCGCCGATGCCGACGCCCGCGAAGAAATACAACAGATAGAGCAGAATGCGGCTGGCTTGGATCGCGACGGGGCCGGCCGCGAACCAGCGCGAGGCGCCGAAATGGAGCACCGCCGGCACATAGACGATGATCGATCCGATCAGCAGCGCCCAGAAAAACAGTCCGGGCCGTGCAAAGCTCGCAAGCGAAAGCCGGCCGATCGCTTCGACGCAAGCGGGCGCGGCGCGGTACACTACGGCGGCGAGCACATCGAGCGCCAGCAGCACCCAGACGAACCAGGCTGGTCCGCTCGGCCAGGGGCCGACTGTGACCGTCCGCCACCAGAACGCTGTGAAGCTGACGTCGGGATGCAGGCGCAGCTCGACGGCGTAATAGGCGATTGGCATCAGGATCAGCGCGCAGATGATGAATGGCAGGCCGAGACGCCACCAGCGGTCGCGCAGGAACCAGCCCGTTCCCTTGCGCTGCAGGCTCGGCCAGACGAACAGTCCTGAGAGGAAGAACATCGCCGACATGAAGAAGCTGTCGTTGAACAGCACCACGCCGTCGAAGCCCAGAAATGACTGGCGGTCGGTGTGGCCGTAATAGGTGTAGGCGATCACCGAATGGTGGATCAGCACCAGCATGGTGATGAAGGTGCGGGCGCGATCGAGCGCGGCATTGCGTGTTTTGGCTTTTGGCGCCGCCCTGATCTCTGCGGACGCCACTGTGCTGGAAATTGACGCCATGCAAACCCCGGCAAGGTGATCGCTTCAGATGTTGCCGCCGGGAACCCAATTCAGCAAGGCCCTCAGGTTCCCGGCACCTCTTCGATTTTGACCTTGTCGGGATAGAACGCCAAATGGCCGGAGATTTCCGACATCGCCGGAAATGGCGTCTCATAGGTCCAGATCGCATTTTCGATTGCTCTGCCGTCGGCAACGATGCTGAAATAATTTGCATCGCCTTTGTAGGGGCAGTGCGTCACGCGGTCGGTACGCGCCAGCAGGGCCAGATTGGCGTCCTTGCGCGGCACATACTGAACGGCCGGGTAGCTCGCTTCCTTGAGCGTCAGGGCATCGGTGGTGTCGGCGATAACAGTGCCGCCCGCGAAGACGCGGACGCGCTTCGGGTTCGCCGTAATCGTGATCGGGTGGTCGGGACCGGGGAGTTTCATGGCTCAGCCCTTTTTCTGGTCAGCCCCTTGTGATCGCGCGACGCGACCCAGCGGCTTTGCAAGGAATGGAACGGGAATATAGTGCGACGGGGCGTGACGTAGAAGGGTGTTCCCGCTAAGTTCGAGAGATGTCGCGGCAATAACCGGCCGCGATTCGAACGCCGGATTGGAGAAATACTGGCATGCCGATGGACGCCCGCGATATCGAATCGATGATCAAGGCAGCGATTCCCGACGCCGAGGTGACGATCCGCGATCTGGCCGGCGATGGAGACCACTATGCGGCGACGGTGATTTCGGCGTCGTTCCGCGGCAAGTCCCGCGTCCAGCAGCACCAGATCGTCTATCAATCCCTGCAGGGACAGATGGGCGGCGTGCTCCACGCGCTGGCGCTGCAGACCGGGGTGCCGGAGGGTTAGGCCCGGCGGGCCGGGCAGGGGACGCCATGGCGGATAATGAACGCGGCGCGCTGTTTCGCAAGTCAGTGGCGAACCAGCATAGCCGCGTCACCTATGCCGAATTGCTTTTCGATCTGGTGTTCGTTTTCGCGGTCACGCAAATATCGCACACTCTGCTTGGCCGTTTCACCCCGCTCGGGGCGATACAGACGACACTGCTGTTTCTGAGCGTCTGGTGGGTATGGGTTTACACCTCGTGGATCACCAACTGGCTCAATCCCGAACTTACGCCGGTTCGGGTCCTGTTGTTTCTGCTGATGCTCGGCGGGCTCGTGCTCTCAACCTCGATTCCCAAAGCCTTTGAATCGAGAGGGCTGTGGTTCGCCATCGCGTATGCCGCGATGCAGGTCGGCCGGACGGTCTTTCTGCTGGTATCGACACCGCCTGACCGAACCCTGGCGCGCATGAATGCGGTTCGCATCCTGGTCTGGCTGTTGATGTCGGCCATGTTCTGGATCGCCGGCGGTTTTGCCGAAGGGCATTGGCGGCTGGCGCTATGGGCCTTGGCGCTGGCCATAGAATATGTCTCGCCGGCGGTCCGGTTCTGGATTCCGAAATACGGCGCTTCTTCGGTGGCGGACTGGGTCGTCGAGGGCGGTCACATGGCCGAGCGCTGCGCGGGATTCATCATCATCGCGCTGGGTGAATCCATTGTCGTGACCGGCGCGACATTTGCCGATCTGGCCTGGACCACCGAAACCGTCGTCGCGTTCGTATCGGCCTTTATCGGCAGCCTCGCGATGTGGTGGATCTATTTCCACAAGGGCGCCGAGGCCGGGTCCGAACAGATTTCAAGATCGAGCGAACCGGGGCGGCTGGCAAGGCTGGCCTATACCTATCTGCATATGCCGATCGTGGCCGGCATCATTCTCTCGGCGGTCGCCGATGAGCTCGTGCTGACGCATCCGGCAGACCATTCCGATCTCAAGACGGTGCTGAGCGCGATCGGCGGCCCCTTGCTGTTTCTGATCGGAACGATCCTCTTCAAGCACACCATTCGGGGCTGGCTTCAACTGTCCCATGGCGTCGGCATCGTCGTGCTCGCCATATTGGCGTGGTTCGCCAGCGACCTTTCACCGTTGATGCTGTCGCTGCTGACCACCGCGATCATGATCATGGTCGCGGCCTGGGAATCGATCTCGTTGAGCTCCGGTGAGCCCCAGTCTCAGTCCGAAGCCACCAGCGCGTGAACCGAGAACATGCGTGCGCCGTCGGTCCACGACTCGCGCGGCGTCCAACCTGAGCCGCGCGCCAGCGCCCTGAAACGCTCGAGGCTGTATTTATAGCTGCTCTCGGTGTGGATGCTTTCGCCCGCGCGGAACGAGAAACTCCGGCCGAGCAGGCGCACGGTCTGCGCCTTGCGGCTGATCAGATGCATTTCTATCCGGTGACGCTCGCGATTGTAGATCGCGCGGTGGGTGAACGCGCCCGTGTCGAAATTGCCGCCCAGTTCGCGGTTGATGCGATTGAGCACGTTGAGATTGAAGCGCGCGGTGACGCCGGCGGCATCGTTGTAGGCCTCATACAGCACGCGCTCGTCTTTTTCGAGATCGACGCCGATCACCATCTGCGCGCCCTTACCAAGAATATCGCGAGCGCTACGCAGGAAAGCGCAGGCTTCATGCGGTTCGAAATTTCCAAGCGTCGATCCCGGAAAAAACCCGACCTTCGGCATCGCGGCGATCGCGTCGGGCAATGCGAACGGCGCGCTAAAATCCGCCGTAACCGGATAGACGTCGAGAGCCGGGAAATCCCTGCGCAAGGCGTCAGCCTGCATTTTCAGGAAGTCGCCGGAAATATCCACGGGAACGTAGGCGCCGACTGCGCATTCGTTCAACAACAGCCGGACCTTTGTGGTCGCGCCCGCGCCGAATTCCACCAGCGCGGCACCATGAGGGATATTCGCCGATATTGCGCCGCCCCGATCGCGCAAGATTCCGAGTTCGGTGCGCGTCGGGTAATATTCCGGCAGCTGCGTGATCTGTTCGAACAGTTCCGATCCCGCGGAGTCATAGAAATACTTCGGCGACAGCCGTTTCGGGTGCTGCGACAGATCGTCGATCACGTCACCGGCAAACGCCGAGGTCTGTTCATCGAAACGATGAGCTTTAGCCAAAGCGAGGGCATGCACATTCATGACAGTCTCCTGAACGCGCTTTCCGGCGCGGTCGAATTCGAGAGAAAAATCAGGTGGCGTAGTCGGCGAGGCGCAGTCCCGTGAATTGCCAGCGATGATGGGGATAAAAGAAGTTGCGATAGGTAATACGGCTATGCCCGCCGGGGGTTGCAAGCGACGAGCCGCGCAGCACCAATTGGTTGACCATGAACTTGCCGTTGTACTCACCGAGCGCGCCCTCGATCGCCCGGTAGCCGGGATAGGGAGCATAGGCACTGCGGGTCCATTGCCAGACAATCCCGAACGCATCGTTGAGTTGACCGGTCCGCGCGGCGACCTCCCATTCCATTTCGGTCGGCAAATGCTTGCCGCTCCAGCGCGCGAACGCGTCGGCTTCATAATAGCTGACGTGGCAGACCGGGGCGGCAGCGTCGACGGGTTTCAGCCCGGCCAAAGTCATGACCTGCCATGCTCCGTCGATCTCGCGCCAGTGTCCAGGCGCCCGCCACTGTTCGTTGCTAACCGTCGCAAAACCGTCCATCAGCCAGAGCGTCGGTGTGGAGTAGCCGCCATCTTGCATGAATGCGAGCCACTCGGCGTTGGTAATGAGGTTGCGCGCCAGCCTGACCGGTCCGACCAACGCGCGGTGCGCTGGCTTCTCATTGTCGAAATGGAATATTTCGCCGGCATGCCCGATGGTGTGGATGCCCTCATTGAGCGTGACCCATTCGTCGGCGGTGCGGGTTGAAGCGGGAAATTTCCACGCCGGATCGTAAGCCGGCGGGATCGGGTTTTGCGCGAACGCGTGCAGGATGTCGGTCAGCATCAACTCCTGATGCTGCTGCTCATGATTGAGACCGACTTCCACAAGCGGTGCGATCGCCGCCAGCGTGTCGTTTGAAGCCTCGCGAAAGAATTTCACGATCGCCGCGTCGACATGCCGGCGGTAGGCAGTAATTTCGTCGGCTCCGGGACGGGTCAGGTGGCCACGCTGGTGACGGGCGTGCCGCGGCCCGGCGCTGACGTAATAAGAATTGAAGAGGAAGGCGTAATCGGGGTGAAACGGCCGGTAGTCTTTGCAGTACTCCCCGAGCAGGAATTGCTCGAAGAACCAGGTGGTATGGGCGCGGTGCCATTTCGCCGGACTCGCATCCGGCATCGACTGGATCAACTGATCCTCTGCAGTCAGGGGAGCGGCGCGGTGCTCGGTCTCGTTTCGGACGTTAAGGAAGGCTTCCACCAAACCCTGGGCCGGGCTGCCGGAATCGGAGAATAATGACGGGCGGGGGGCAGCAAGCGTGGCCGTGGCGGATGCTGGTTTCGTCACGATAGTCTCCGGTTGGGGAGAGAACGTCGCTCCGGCGGACGGGTTCCGCGAGATTAGTCTGTCCTAAATAGGGGCTTCCGTCAGGGATAAAAGCCTCCAAAGGCCATGATGTTGGTGCCGGCTGGCTCTCCCGGCCTTGACGACAAGCGGCCGGATCAGGCCCGCGCATGGCCGGTTCCCTGCCATTTTACTTTGGCTGCATAACGGTTTGGAGTACATATATGACAATGTCGGGTTCAAGGGCTGACTCCGGCCCGAAGGGCTATGCCGCAAAAGGACGCAATATGAGCATCGAGCAATTCATCGACAACGAAGTTAAGTCGAACGACGTCGTGCTGTTCATGAAGGGAACGCCGCAGTTTCCGCAGTGCGGTTTTTCCGGTCAGGTGGTGCAGATCCTCGATCACGTTGGGGTGGGCTATAAGGGTTTGAACGTTCTGGAATCCGCAGAGCTGCGCAACGGTATCAAGGCCTATTCCAACTGGCCGACCATTCCGCAGCTTTACGTCAAGGGCGAGTTCGTCGGCGGATGCGATATTATCCGCGAGATGTTCCAGGCCGGTGAGCTCCAACAGTTGCTTGCCGACAAGGGCGTCACTGTCAGCGCGGCTGCCTCCGCCTGAGTTTGGCTGCGCGCCAAATAGGCAAGACGCGGCTGCAAGTCATCGTCGCCGATATTACGACGCTCAGCGTTGACGCGATCGTCAACGCTGCGAACACCTCTCTGCTCGGCGGTGGTGGGGTGGATGGTGCGATCCATCGCGCGGCCGGACTCGAGCTGTTGGCCGAATGCCGTACCCTCCACGGCTGCGAGACTGGCGGCGCGAAAATCACCAAAGCGTATCGTCTGCCGGCGCGGCATGTCATTCATGCCGTCGGCCCGATCTGGCATGGCGGAAGCGAGGGCGAAGATGAGGCGCTGGCATCGTGCTATCGCCGCGCGCTTGAACTGTGCCAGAGCCACGGTCTAGCCTCGATAGCCTTTCCTGCGATTTCCACCGGCATCTATGCCTTCCCGGCCGATCGCGCGGCACGGATCGCGGTGTCGACGGCGGTCGAGATGCTGTCCGCAGCGCCGGCGGTCACCGGCGTTACCTTCTGCTGCTTCTCGAACGATAGCGCCCGGCTGCATGCGCAGTCGTTGGCTGAAGTGGGCAGCCCTTGTGCCGATTGAGCCGGCGGCTACACTCGGCGGAACTAATTAGCGGGAGGGGACATGAATTCACGTCTTGTGTTGCGATCGCGGATTGCAGGAGCAGTGCTTGCGGTCGCGGCGACCGCATCGGCTAGCGCGGAGGGCACCTTCGATATTCCGCCCGGAGCGCATTTCAATCCGCAAAAACTCGAGCGCGTCGGCGCCTATCTCCGCGACCAGATTGCGAATGGAAAGATACCGGGTGCAATCCTGCTGATCCAGCAGCATGGCAAGCCGGTCTATCGCGAATTCCTCGGCGTGCGCGATGTCGCGACCAAGCAGCCGATGACCGAGGATACCATCTTCCGCCTGTTTTCGATGACCAAGCCCATCACCAGCGTGGTCGCGATGCAATTGATCGATGAGAGCAAGTTCCGGCTCGACGATCCCGTTGCGAAATACCTTCCTTCCTTCGCCAACGTAAAGGTCGGCGCTGAGAAGAAAGCGGACGATGGCACGAAGACGCTCGATCTGGTGCCGCCAAACCGGCCGCTGACTATCCTCGACCTGATGCGCCAGACTTCGGGCATCACCTATGGCTTCTACGGCGACAGCATGGTCCGCAAGGCATATGCCAGCGCCAACATCTATGCCGGCGATTTCGACAATGCCGAATTCGCCGAGCGCATCGCCAGGCTGCCGCTGGCCGACCAGCCGGGGACGCTATGGCAATACGGCCACTCCACCGACGTCCTCGGACGGATTATGGAGCTGGTGTCGGGAAAATCTCTCCTTGAGATCGAGAAGGAAAAATTGCTGGTTCCGCTCGGTATGATCGGAACCGGTTTTTATGTGACCGACCCGGAAAGCCAGAAGCTGATCGCAAAGCCGATGCCGAACGACAGCGATTTCCGGGTCGGCTTCGAGAGCAGGGCTGAAATCCCGATGAAGTGGGAATCCGGGGGTGGCGGAATGAACTCGACACTCGCGGACCTCACCCGCTTTTTACAGATGCTGCTCAACGGCGGCGTATTCGACGGCAAGCAATATCTCAGTCCGAAGGCATTCGAGTTGATGACGTCGGATCAAATCGGTCCGGGTTCGGGCGTCGGACGCGACTATTTCTATTTTCCCGGCGATGGCTTCGGCTTCGGGTTGGGTTTCGGTGTGCGCACGGATCCCGGCAACGCCAAGCCGCCGCCGGCGGGTTCGCTCGGCGAACTGAAATGGGACGGCGCCAGCGGCTGCTATTTCGTGATCGACCGCAAGCAGGACATGTTTTTCGTTTTGCTGGAGCAGACACCCTCGCAGCGCCAGATCATCCAGCCGGCGGTGAAGAAGCTGATCTATGAAGCGATGGAGAACTGACAGCTTCATGCGACGGTATCGCGTTGCGTCAGCGCTCGCGCTTCTCATTCTGGCGTTCGCCGCCGGACGACCGGGTGCCGCCAGCGCGGAACCGCCCTCCGCCGTTCCGGCAAGTTTTTCGCGCGCAAAACTGGAGCGCGCCGGCGACTATATTCGCAACGAGATTGCGACCGGCAATATCCCCGGTGCGATTCTGCTGATCCAGCAGCACGGTCAGCCGGTTTATTTCGAGTACTTCGGCGTGCGCGACGTCGAAAGCAAGCTTCCGATGACGGCGGATACGATCTTTCGTCTTTATTCGATGTCGAAGCCGGTCACATCGGTTGCGGCGATGATGCTGGTCGAGGAAGGCAAGCTCTCTCTTGACGATCCCGTTTCGAAATACATCCCGGCGTTCGCCGATGTGAAAGTGGGCGTCGAGAAGCCCGGCGAAAGCCCGACGCTGGCGCTCGAACCGGTCAAACGCCCGATCACCATCGAGGATTTGCTGCGCCACACTTCAGGTCTCACTTATGGCTTCTACGGCGACAGCGCGGTGCGAAAACTCTATGCGCAGGCGGACCTGTTCAATGGCGATGACGACAATGCCGAATTCGCCGAGCGCATCGCGAAGCTGCCGCTGGCCGAGCAGCCGGGAACACTGTGGGATTACGGTCACTCCACCGACGTTCTGGGCCGCGTCATCGAGGTGATATCGGGGCAATCGCTGTTTCAATTCGAGAAGCAGCGGCTGCTCGATCCCCTCGGGATGACCGCTACCGCGTTCCATGTCGCCGATGAGGCGAAGCGGCCGCTGATTGCCGAGCCGATGCCCGACGATCGCTCGGTCAGTCCCATCGCTGGAATCAGGGACCCGATGTTGCCGAGGATTTGGGAATCCGGCGGGGCGGGCATGGTCGGGACCATCGGGGACTATGCGCGTTTTGCTCAAATGCTGCTGAACCGCGGCACATGGGACGGCAGGCGCTATCTGAAGCCCGAAACCATCGCCCTGATGACTTCGGATCATATCGGTCCGGAGACAAAAGTCGCGCGCGACCAGTACTATTTTCCCGGCGAAACCAGCGGGTTCGGACTTGGATTTGCCGTGCGAACCGCGCAACCGCCTGATACGTCGTGGCCGCTGGGCGAATACCGCTGGGACGGCGCCGCCGGCACTTTCTTTTTTGTCGATCCCAAGGACGACATGTTCGTGGTGTTCATGGCGCAGACGCCGACGCACCGCGGGCGGATTCAACTCGCGCTCAAGACGCTGATTTATGAGGCGCTCAGGAATTGATGGTGCAGACTCGATGGTACGCCGGGGAGCAGACCATGCTGAACCATGAAAATCGCGTGCGGGATGAATTCACCCGGCAGGCGGAAACGTTCTCGGCATCGGCGGCGATTACCGATGTGGCGTTGACGCAACGTTTCATCGCGGCACTAGGCGAAGCGGCGCAGGGATCTGTACTGGATGTCGCTTGCGGCCCGGGCATCCTGAGTGCTGCGATTGCGAAAACTGCCCGCGATGTGGTGGCATTTGATCTCACCCCCGAGATGCTGAAGAAGGCGGCACAGCGTTGTGCCGAGGCCGGGTGTGCCAATGTCACGTTCCGCGAAGGCAATGCCAGTGAGATGCCATTTGCCGATGCAGCTTTCGACGCCGTGGTGACGCGCCTGTCGGTGCATCATTTCGGCCGGCCAAGGCGGGTATTCGACGAGATATTCCGGGTGCTTCGGCCCGGCGGCAGTTTTGTTATAGCCGACGTCGTCAGCTCCGAGGTTTCAGCCGAAGCGGAACTGCAGAACGCGATCGAGATTTTGCGCGATCCTTCCCATGTGCGGATGCTGCCGGGTTCGGAACTGTCGTCGCTGGTGAGAGGCGCGGGCTTTGCCATCGAATCGCTGACGACATGGGACAAGCCGCGCGAGTTCGAGGAATGGATGGGCATCGTCAACGATGCCTCGCGAGTCCCGCCGCTTCGCACGGTGGTGCGGGCCTTGGCGAGCGCCGGCGCGTCGGCCGGCATGGGATTGTCGCTCGACGGCGAGGAGATCAGGTTTTTCCACCGCTGGAATCTGATTGCTGCGAGGAAATGACAGCACATTCCAGCCGGATGAGAGAAGCGATACCCGGGAAAGAACGTGGCGCTGTTTTGACTCAGCCGTCATTGCGAGCGAAGCGAAGCAATCCAGAGCGGGGAGCGAGGCGCTAAGCTCCCCGCACAATCTCCCGCACCAGTGCGACCGTCTCCTCGATCATCGCAGCGGTGACATCGAGATGAGTGCAGGCCCTGATACGGCCATCCATCATCGCGAGCAGCACGCCGCGCTGACGTAGGCCCGCGACCATCCTTTCGCCGGAGACCCCGGCGCCGTCGGGATTAAAAAAGACCAGGTTGGTCTCGGGCTCCTGCACGCTTATGCCGGCAATTTGCGACAGCCCTCGCGCGAGCGCGCGGGCGTTGGCGTGGTCGTCCGCAAGGCGGTCGACATTGTGGTCGAGCGCGTAGGTGCAGGCCGCCGCGCAAATGCCGGCCTGGCGCATCGAACCGCCCAGGCGCTGCTTCCACCGCCAGACCTCATCGATGAAGTCGCTGGAGCCCGCGATGACGGCGCCGACCGGTGCGCCCAGCCCCTTTGAAAAGTCGATCCAGGCCGAATCCCATCCCGCGGACATTTCGCGTGCGCTGATGCCGGTGGCGACGCAGGCATTCAGGAGCCGCGCGCCGTCCATGTGGGTGGCGAGTCCGCCGGACTTTGCGATTTGTACGATCTCATCGAGCGCAGCTCTCTCCCAGATCGTGCCGCCGCCGATATTGGCCGTCTGCTCGACGCTGACCACCGTCTGCGGCGGCTGATAACGGCTGCGCGGGTGAATCGCGCCACGCAAGGTGTCGGGCGAAAATTGCCCGTCGGCGCCTGATAGTGGCGTGATCTGGAATCCGCCAAGCGCTGCGTGGGCGCCGCCTTCGCGGGCGATGATATGCGCCGTCTCATGCGCCAGAATCTCGTCGCCCGGCCGGCAATGCGTAAGCGTCGCCGCGACGTTGCACATGGTCCCGGAGGGCATGAACACGGCGGCTTGCTTGCCGAGCAGGTCGGCCACGCGCTCGCACAGCAAATTTACGGAAGGATCGTCGCCGATCTGCTCGTCGCCGACTTCAGCCCGCGCGATAGCCTCGCGCATGCCGGGCGTCGGGCGGGTCTGCGTATCCGACAACAGGTTGATGCGGACCGGCGGCTGTTTCGGATCGCGCGGGGGAGGTGTGTAGATCATGGCAAGGTCTCTTATTTCAGCGGGTCGGCGATCTTATCCATACAAAAAGGCCCCGGCAAAACCGGGGCCTTCGAACTTGCGCAAACGCCAATCAAAAAATCAGCGTGAATAGAATTCGACGATCAGATGCGGCTCCATCTGAACCGGGAAGGGCACTTCCGAGAGTCCGGGAACGCGCGTCATTTTGGCGACCTGCTTGCCGTGATCGACTTCGAGGTAGTCCGGCACGTCGCGTTCGGCGAGCTGGTTGGCCTCGAGAACGAAGGTGAGCTGCTTTGAGGATTCCTTCACCTCGACCACATCGCCGACCTTGACCAGGTAGCTCGCAATGTTGACGCGACGGCCGTTCACCTTGACGTGCCCGTGATTTACAAACTGGCGCGCGGCAAACATCGTGGCGACGAACTTGGCGCGATAAATGACCGTATCGAGGCGGCGCTCGAGCAGGCCGATCAGACGTTCGCCTGAGTCGCCCTTGAGCCGGGTCGCTTCCACGTAAATTGCATGGAATTGCCGCTCGGAAATATTGGCGTAGTAGCCCTTGAGCTTCTGCTTGGCGCGCAACTGCACGCCGAAGTCGGAAAGCTTGCCTTTGCGGCGCTGGCCGTGCTGGCCGGGGCCGTATTCTCGCTTGTTCACGGGGCTCTTCGGGCGGCCCCAGATGTTCTGGCCCATACGGCGATCGATCTTGTATTTCGCCTCACTGCGCTTTGTCATCGCGTCCTCTTTGCAAGTTTGAGTTTTGAGGAAACGCGCCCTCCTGTGCACCGGGAATTTCCCGGAGCCGACAGGTCAATCCCTTAAGCTTGAAGGGATGGACCACGGGTCGCGAAACGCATCGCGGGCCGAAACCGGCCCGCGAGCAGGCGGTTTCTAGGCAGAAACAGCCGTTCTGTCAAATGAAAGGCCTTGGAATTTGCGGGTTTAATCGGCACAAACAGCGGATTCCGCCGGCATCCGGGGCGGTCAGGTCGCGACCGCCCGGACCGGCTTTGGTTCCGCCTGCCGCCTTTGGCGCGCAATTAAGCTGCGATATCGGTGTTTAGCACCTGTTCCAGCCAGGTCAGGGCCTTTGCGATCAGAGCCGCGCCGGTGATCCGATGATCCCAGCGGAGACATCGACGGTCCGGTCCGGTTCCACCACGCCATAACTGAGGATAAACGGCCCAGGGTTCAGGCGAGGCCAGCGGTTCGATCTTGCTACGCCAGGTAAATCCAAGATCTTTCAACGCGGTGTCCAAATAAGGTTTGGTTCAGCGCTTGATCCCATCGAAACTCGCCGCGATGCCCCGCTGAAACAGCGACCAATCGAAACCAAGAGCCAGCGCCAGATAGCCCCGTTCAATCATTTGATTGGCTTGTTCCGGTGTGCGCGCCACGCCCCCGATCGGGACGCCGCTCTTCAGGATGCCTGCCTCGGCGCGCGCCATCAGCGAGAGCACTTCGGGGTCGTCGAGGCGGCCGCGCCTGTCGATGCTGGTTGCGAGATCGCCAGGTCCGATCACTGCGACATCGATGCCGGGCACCGCCATGATCTCCTCGATGCGGTCGACCGCTTCGACATGCTCGATCGTGATCATGCAGATCATGTCGTCGTCGGCGGTCGCCATATAGTCGGGCATCGAGACGCCCCAGCGAAACGGTGCGTGGAAAGGGCCCCAGAGCCGCTCGCCCCGGGGCGGGTAGCGCACGCTACGCACGGCTTTTTCGGCTTCCCCGCGGCTGCAGATCATCGGAAAATTGATTCCGAGCGCGCCAATATCCATCGGCGCTTTCGCCAGCCACGGCTCGTTGGCGGCAATACGCGCCAGCGGCACGCATGGTGTGCCTGACGTAGCCACGATCATCCCGTGCGCGGAGCCAAGATCGATCGGACCATGTTCGAGGTCGACGACGATCCAGTCGAACCCCGAACGGGCCATGATCTGCACGGTCTGAATGCTGGGAATGGTCGCAATCGCTCCGAACGTGGGACGTCCCTCGCGCCATTGTTTGCGCAGACGGTTGAGGGGTGTCGGCGTCGCGGGCGTCAAATTGCGAAGCTCCGTTTGGGAAGACCGGGGAAGTGCGGTCGATTGAAAAAACTAGCAGCGCGGCGGGAGATCGAAAAGATCAATATGCATTCATGCCGGAACGCGGCCGCCGAAGAACGGCATCAATGCCCGGCTCAGCGCATGCGGCCGCCTGGAAGTGAAAATCATTTCGGCGCCGGCATGATCGGCTTTGCCGCCGGGGGCCTCAAGCAAATCCGCAACCCGCCGGGCGATCGCGGGCGCCGGATCGATCCAGTCCACCGGCCAGGGCGCGAGCCTGACGAGGCGGTCCATCAGCAGGGGATAATGGGTGCAGGCCAGCACGACCGTGTCGGTGCGCGCCGCATCGCCGTCGTTGTTTCCGATAAAACACGGCGCGAGTTCGGCTGATATCTCCCGGTCGCTCACCTCAGTGCCGGTCAGCGCCGCTTCGGCGAGCGCGGCGAGTTCCGCGGAACCTACCAGCGTCACTTCGCAGCCCTGCGCGAAATCACGTATCAGCGCCTTGGTGTATTCGCGCTTGACGGTGCCCTTGGTGCCGAGCACCGACACTCGTTTTGTTTTCGACTTCGCGCAGGCCGGCTTGATCGCCGGCACCGTGCCGACAAAGGGTACTTTGTATTTGCCGCGAAGATGCGACATCACCAGCGTGGAAGCGGTGTTGCAGGCGATTACGACCAGATCGGGGTTGTGCGCGCCGATCAATTCGCCGATCAGGGGCACCACCCGCGCGATGATCTGGTCCTCGCTGTGGTGGCCGTAGGGAAAGAAGGCGTCGTCGGCGACATAGACATAGTGGGCGTCAGGCCGCGCCCGAACGATCTCACGCAACACCGTGAGCCCGCCAAGGCCGGAATCGAACACGAGAATCGTCGGAGGCGCTGACACGTCGCGATCTTAGCCGATCCGGGGTTACCATTCAGTTGTTATTGCACGCTATGGGGGGTGCGGCCCCGTGTCCGGGTCAGCCTTCCCCGAACACGCGCCTGAAAATCGTATCGACGTGCTTGAAGTGATAGCCGAGGTCGAACTGCGCCGATATCTCGGCATCGCTGAGGTATTTCTTCACCTCAGGGTCTTTTTTCAAAAGCGTCTGGAAATCGCCCTGGCCACGCCACACCGGCATCGCGTTGCGCTGTACGAGCTTGTAGGCGTCCTCGCGGCTACAGCCTTTTTGCGTGAGCGCGATCAGGAGCCGCTGCGAATGGATCAGGCCGCCGAGCCGGTCGAGATTCTTCTGCATGTTTTCGGGATATATCAGCAGCTTGTCGATCAGCCCCGCCAGGCGGTTGAGCGCGAAGTCCAGCGTCACCGTCGCGTCGGGCGCGATCATGCGCTCGGCCGAAGAGTGCGAGATATCGCGCTCATGCCATAACACGACATTCTCCATGGCCGGAGTCACATAGGCGCGCACCATGCGGGAGAGGCCGGTGAGATTTTCCGACAGCACCGGGTTGCGCTTGTGCGGCATCGCCGAGGAGCCTTTCTGGCCCTCGGAGAAGAATTCTTCGGCTTCCAGCACCTCGGTGCGTTGCAAATGCCGGATCTCGGTGGCGAGGCGTTCGACCGAAGCTGCGATGACGCCGAGAGTGGCAAAATACATCGCGTGGCGATCGCGCGGGATCACCTGCGTCGAAATCGGCTCCGGTATCAATCCCATCGCTTTTGCAACATGCGCTTCCACGCGCGGATCGATCTGCGCGAAGGTGCCGACCGCACCCGAGATCGCGCAGGTCGCGATCTCCTTGCGGGCGATCACCAGCCGTTCGCGGGCGCGGGTGAATTCCGCGTAGGCGTAGGCGAGCTTCAGCCCGAACGTGACGGGTTCGGCATGGATGCCATGGGAGCGGCCGATGGTCGGGGTCATCTTGTGCTCGAAGGCGCGCTTCTTCAGCGCCGCCAGAACCTTGTCGACGTCGTCGACAAGCAAGTCCGCCGCGCGGGTCAGCTGCACGTTGAGGCAGGTGTCGAGCACGTCGGAGGAGGTCATGCCCTGATGCACGAAACGCGCCTCGGGGCCGACGATCTCAGCCAGATGGGTGAGGAAGGCGATGACGTCGTGCCTTGTCTCGCGTTCGATCTCGTCGATCCGCGCGACATCGAAGATGGCGTCCCGCGCCTTGGCCCAGATCGTCCTGGCGGCTTCCTTGGGGATCACGCCCAATTCCGCCAGCGCGTCCGCCGCATGCGCCTCGATCTCGAACCAGATCTTGAAGCGCGTCTGCGCCTCCCAGATGGAGGCCATTTCCGGGCGGGTGTAGCGGGAAATCATCGACGACTCGTGGCTCAAGCGCGCAATCCGCAAAAGTGGGGACCGGTTTTGCGGTCAGAATACGCGCAAAGTTTCGATTTGGAGCATTTTCTTGCGTTCAACCGGTTTCCACCTTGCCGGAAAATGCTCGAGGAAATCACGCCGCGCTTTAGCAGAGCAGCCCCGGTGAGACAAACGCCGGCCGGTGCGAGCAGGCGCTTCGCGCGCTGAAGTCCCTCCAATCACGAAACATTGACTGACAGATATTGAAATCTGTCAGCGGGATATGCTACGTAGATAGCGGACGCCATGGCTGGGGCGTCACCTCGGCTCGTCGGCCATCACCGCGAGCCCTGGACTTGCAGAGGACTTCTCCATGACTATCGAAATCTTTTATTTGACCGCACAAATCCATCGCTGGCTCAACATGCGCGTAGCCCGCCACCTTGCCGCGCAGGCGGAAAGGCTAACCCGCTAAAAGAGTATGTCGATGACAACCCATTGGACGGTGCGCGCATGAACGAGACACTGGTTCTGACCCCAGAACAAATTCTTGACGTCACCGAGGACGTGCTGCGCCGCTTTGGACTGGCGAAGGCCACGGTCGTCGATGTTGCCCGTGCGCTCGATGTCAGCCACGGCAGCGTCTATCGCCATTTTCCAAGCAAGGCTTCGCTGCGCGACGCCGTGGCGAAGCGCTGGCTCGACCGCGCCAACGCGCCCCTTGAAAAGATTGCGGAGGGCTCGGGGCCGGCGGCCGCGAGGCTGGAACGCTGGCTGCGCGCCATGTTTGCGATCAAGTACAAGAAGGTCTGCGACGACCCCGAGATGTTCGCGACTTATCTGGCGCTGGCGCAAGAGGCGCGAGAGGTAGTGAAGGCGCATAAGGATCGCCTCGTCGATCAGATTGCGCATATCGTGTCCGACGGCGTGAAGCAGGGCGCGTTTCATGTCACGGACGTCAAGGCCTCGGCGCGTGCGATTTTCGACGCCACGATCCGCTTCCATCACCCCGCCCACTCCGAGGAATGGAGCGATCCGGCGTTATCCGCGCGGATCGATGTCTTGCTGACCCTGTTGCTCAGGGGCCTGGAAGCGCCGCGTAAACGCTAGGTCATCTCCACGCACTATTGCCGCCGCACCCCGTGGGCTTGTTCGAGTGCCACGGCGGCATCCCATTGCCTGCTTTCGGCGCGATTGCGGCCCACTGGCGCGGTGTTGTTTGATATCCATCAAGTCCGGCGCCGGAGCAGGCGGTATCGTAACCGCGGAGGAAATCGTGCTGCTGGCTGTGTTTGCGGATATCCATGCCAACCGGCAGGCGTTCAGCGCGTGCCTCGACCTTGCGCGGGCGCGGGGCGCGGAACGGATAATTTGCCTCGGCGATTACGTCGGATATGGCGCCGATCCGGAATGGACGGTTGATGTTGTCATGGGCCTTGTCGATAGCGGAGCCATGGCCGTACGCGGCAACCATGACAACGCCGTGGGCACCATGACGGAAACCATGAATGCCGAAGCCCAGGCCGCGATCGAGTGGACGCGCGGCAGGCTCAGTGCGGTACAGCGGCGTTTTCTGGCGGAATTGCCGCTTACGCTGCAGGAGGATGATCGCCTCTACGTTCATTCCGAGGCCGGCAGTCCGGCGAAATGGCGCTATGTCCAGAATGCGTCGGATGCGGCGCGCAGCATCATGGCGACAGTCGCCCACGCCACATTCTGCGGCCATATCCACACGCCGGCTCTCTATTCAATGTCGGCGGTTGCGAAGATGACGAGCTTCGTCCCGACATCGGGCGTCCCGGTGCAATTGCTTGGCGGAAGGCGCTGGTTGGCCGTTCTCGGCTCGGTGGGGCAGCCTCGCGATCGCAATCCGGCGGCCTCGTTTGCGATGTTCGACACGACGTCTCGGGAAATCACTTATTGCCGCGTGCCCTACGATGTCGAGGCGGCGTCCAGGCGAATTCGTGAAAACGGCCTGCCGCTTTGGCTGGCCGATCGCCTGCTGGTCGGAAGGTGAGGAATGGCGAAGCTTTCGGTTCAGCCCGGCGCAGTGATAGACGGCTTTACGGTCGGCGAGCGGGTCCATAGCGGCGGCATGGCGACGCTATGGAGCGTAACCCGCCCGGACATCGCCGCACCGTTGTTGATGAAAATCCCCCGGGTTTCCGAGGGCGAGGATCCCGCCGCCATTGTCAGTTTTGAAATGGAGCAGATGATCCTGCCGCGGCTGTCGGGACCTCACGTGCCGGCCTGTTTCGCCACCGGCGATTTCGCGCGGCAGGCCTATGTCGTGATCGAACTCATCCCGGGCAAGACGCTTTACAGCCGGCTCGGCGATCTGCCCCTGGCTTACGAGGAGGTTGTTGTCATCGCCGGAAAAATAGCGGTGGCGCTTTCCGACCTGCATCGGCAGAACGTCATTCATCACGACATCAAGCCGAGCAGCATCATGTTTCGCCCCTCAGGCGAAGCAGTCCTGATCGATTTTGGACTGTCGCACCACAATCAGTTGCCCGATTTGCTGCAGGAAGAATTCCGCTTGCCCTACGGAACGGCGCCGTACATGTCGCCCGAACGTTTGCTCGGCGTGCGGGACGATCCGCGCAGCGATCTGTTTTCGTTAGGCGTGCTGCTGTACTTCTTCACCACGGGCGTGCGGCCGTTCGGCGAGAGCGAAACCATGCGCGGAATGCGCCGCCGGCTATGGCGCGATCCATATCCTCCGCGCAAACTCAGGGAGGACTATCCGCCTTGGCTGCAGGAAGTTGTGTTGCGGTGTCTGGAGATCGATCCGGCCTGGCGTCATCCCACCGCATCGCAACTGGCATTCGATCTCGCCCATCCCAGCCAGGTCAAAATGACCGCGCGATCGGAGCGGCTGAATCGCGACCCCATGAGCACTGTCCTGCGCCGCCGCTTCAATGGCAACCTGACGCAGCCGAAGGCAAAATCCGATCTTGCGGCGCAATTGGCTTCGGGGCCGATTCTTGCGGTCGCTCTCGATATTGCAGAGGGCTCCGATGAGCTGAACGAGGCGCTGCGCGTCACCGCCGTGCGAATCCTGGCGACACTGCCATCCGCGAGGCTGGCGTGCCTGAACGTGCTGAAACTCGGCCGCGTCACCATCGACAGGACGCTCGACGAGCAGGGCAAAAACAAGCATGTCGATCGGCTGGTCACGCTCCGGCATTGGGCGTCGCCGCTAAAGCTCGACGAGAGCAGGCTTACGGCCCATGTGCTGGAGGCCATCGATCCTGCGGCGGCGATCCTGGAATTCGCCGAAGCCAATCATGTGGATCATATCGTGATCGGCGCGCGCCAGAATTCGCTTGTGCGCACGTTGCTTGGCAGCGTCTCCGCGAAAATCGCGGCTGAAGCGGCCTGTACCGTTACAATTGTAAGGCCGCCGCGCCTGGCATCGCATGAGCAGCCGAGCGCAAATGAGAAGCCGGACGAGGTGAGGGCCGGTTGATGATTGCGGATTCCGGAAATTTACTGCTTCTGAAATTTCGTGATTGTCTTGATCCCACCGGGTTCCGTGGCGGAAAAGGTGACCCTATCGCCGGCATGCAAGGCGTCTAACGACAAGCCGCCTTGGGCCTTGTATTCTTCGGCAGCGCCGCCTGTATTCGCGCCGGTGGTACCGCTTTGCGTCTGTTGAATCGCGATGATGCCGTTGATCCGGTCAATTTTGGTAACCATTCCCGTAAGCGCTTGTTGGGCCAAAGCCGCCGAGCCGATGATGGCGAGGGCCGCAGTGCCAGCCAAAATGATCGTTGCGATTTTCATGGCAGTCTCCCGGTCTTTGAAGTATGCGCGATACGCCCTCGGGTCAGATGTCAGCTTCCCGATGCCTGCTAGCCGAACTCGAAACCCGTGTCTTGGCAAGCGCAACCTGACGTCTCCGTTCTCCCTGTGAGCGAAATTTGACGGTGCTAGCGCACAGGCATCGGCGGCCGCGGCACCGGTTCGGCCTGCGGCTGAGCCGTCGCTTGCGGTTGTGGTTCAAGTTGCCGCGGCACGGAAGGTGCTGCCGCTTGCGGCAACGCGGGAGCCGCTGCGGCTTGCGGGGGCGGATATGGCGGCATCGGCTTGCGCGCCGGCGCTGCGGCCGACCGCGGCGGAGGCGCTGATATCCTGGGCCGCATGTTCTGCTCGGAAGCCCTGGTAATGTCGCGGGACATTTGCTCCTGGCCGGCCTTGAGCTGGTCGATGCTGGCCTTTAGCTGCTCGATTTCTTGCCCCACGGCTGCGAGATCGCGCGCCACGCTCTCCGGGGTATGAGCCAGAGGTGCCGGTTGCGGAGGTGCCGCCTTTGCCGCGGATGCGGCAGGTTGGGTCGGTTGCTCGGGGAGCCCCGGGTTTTCCAGCTGCGGCAATGAAGTCAGGATGAACTTCGGCGCCCACTTGCCGATAATCTGTTTGGCCACATTGCCGGAGGACTGCCAGGCGATGGCAGCCGTACCGAGGCACGCTACCAACAGGAAGCCAGCGAGGGCGCGTACCGCCCTCCTGCCGATCGAGGCCCGGTCGTCCGGGACGGGGACGTTGTTATTGGCGGGACGGAATGTCGTATCGACCGGTGGAATCGGCGGGTCAGCAGGGCGGTCGGATTCCGTGTGGGTCTGCGCGGCCGAAAGATAGCGCGCGGCATCGTGCAGCAGATTGGAAAGCTCTTGATCCGCGGGCGCGACCTGAACGAGATCGGGCGCGACCAAAAGAACATCGTGCGGATCATCGGTTAGTTTCGGCTTCAGGATGGAATGCATTGGCGCTCCTACTCGGTCCAATGTCACCCGCAAAAGGGGCGGTCGGTGGATTTACGCTAGTTCGACGACGTTCTGCCCCAACCCCACACTCCAGCCCGGTTTGACCAAAGCAAGGCAATACGATGGAGAGTATGGGGCCGCTAATGGCGACAGCCTTTGGGAACTCAGAGAGCGCCAAGGCTTAGAAGGGGTGCAGGAAGAAAAAGTGCACGGCGGCATTCGACAGCGCGAATATGTCCGATCCTGTTGCGCGTGGTTCGCTTGAAAATCATTCGTTGACGCGGGGCAGTCTCGCTAGATCGCTTCTCCGCGCGCCATCGCCGCCGTACTGCGGATCGCGGAAATATTGGCCTTGTAGGCCTCCTTGGTGCCGCCCTTGAACACGGCAGAGCCTGCGACGAAGGCATTGGCCCCGGCGGCGGCAAGCGCGCCGGCAACATCCGCGCCTACCCCGCCATCGACCTCGATGTCGATCGGTCTCCCTGCGGTCATCGCGCGCAGATCACTGATTTTGCCGAGCGCGGACGGAATAAAAGCCTGGCCGCCGAAGCCGGGGTTGACTGACATCACCAGCACCAGGTCGATCATGTCGATCACATATTCGATTGCCGTTATCGGCGTGCCCGGATTGAGCGAGACGCCGGCCTTCTTGCCGAGTGCGCGGATCGCTTGCAGCGAGCGATGCAGATGCGGGCCGGCCTCGGCGTGAACCGTGATGTGATCGCAGCCGGCCTTGGCGAAGGCCTCGAGATAGGGGTCGCAAGGCGAAATCATCAGATGCGCGTCGAAGACCTTCCTGGTGTGCGGACGCATCGCCTTGATGACATCGGGGCCATAGGAAATATTGGGGACGAAATGTCCGTCCATCACGTCGAGATGAATCCAGTCGGCGCCGGCGGCATCGACCGCGCGGACCTCGTCGCCCAATTTGGCGAAATCCGAGGCCAGGATCGACGGCGCGATGACGAGGGGGCGTGACGCAAATTGCTGAGACATGTGCGCTTTCCGAAGGTCGATCGTGCGGAGCGGTTCCCGCGTAACACGCGCAAAGCCCGGGGGCAATGCGGGCAGGACCGCGTGTCGAGGGCGGAAAATTCTGCCGCAACGGCATCAATTGCCGGGGCTGGCGGGCTGTCGAAGGTGCGGAAAAACGCCGTTTTATTGGATTTTTCGCGATGGCACGGCGTTTGCTGATCCTTCAACGGGAAAGTATCGCCGCTAACGCGGCGTTTGTCGGAGTCCCGCTATGCTGCTCGCTCTTGGCGCCGTGTCGTCGGCACTGGATGCCCTCCAGTCGCTGACCGAAACCAAATCGTCGTCTTCGCGTGCCACCGGCTTCAACAAGACCACGACGAACCCGTTCGATTTCGCAGGCAGCTCCGCGCCCCTGGGAAGCTCGGCACCGGCTTCCGGAGCCGGCGGATTTTCGCAGATATCGCCGGCCACGATGAGCGCGCTGCTTGCAGCGCAAAGTCAGTCATCGGCCGGAGCAACCACATCGGCACCGGCCAGCCGGTCGGATGCCCTGAAGGACCTGTTCTCGCAGCTCGATGCCGACGGTAACGGCCGCGTCAGCAAATTGGAATTCGAAAACGCCCTCGGTGCAGGTGGAACCAACATCGCACAGGCCGACGACGTGTTCGGCAAAATGGACAAGAACGGCGACGGTTTGGTCAGCCTCGACGAAATGACGTCGGCGCTGACGGGATCCGGCGGCAGGGGTCACCATCATCAACATCGTGTCGCCGGTTCGGACGGATCAAGTTCCGATCCGTTGCTGCAAGCGTTGCAGGGTGCATCCAGCACGACGGTCACCAACAGCGACGGCTCGACCACGACATCGACGACTTACGCCGACGGATCGAAGGTGACGATGACATCGCCCGCAGCAACGACGTCATCCGGCGCCGCGACGTCGTCCTACAATATCATCGAGCAGATGATTCAGCGCGAAGCGCAGGCGATCTCGTCCGGAGCCACCGCATCGCTCTCGCTCAACATCTGAGCAAATCCGGCGGGCCGATCGTGACGGCCTATCCGAAACGATCCTTCCACGCCGGCAACGCACCTGGGAAGGGCAGCGCGGTCGCCGCGTATACGCCGCGCGCGACGGCGCGGGCCACGACGTTGGCCGCGACCATCCCGAGTTCGGTGAGACCGACGAGAGGATCCACCCGCTTTTCGCCCGTCGCAGCGGCGAACACCACGTCGCCGTCGAGCGGTGCGTGCACCGGATAGATCGCGCGGGCAAAACCGGTCTGCGCGATCATCGCGAGCCGCTTGGCCTGAGGCCTGGTCAGTTCGGCATCGGTCACGACGACCGCAAGCGTGGTGTTTTCCACCGATGTCGCGTCGGCTCCGCCCTTTATGCGCATTGTCAGCATGTCCGGCAAGAACGACGGCGGCAATCCGCGTCCGCCATATTCGCTGCCGATTTCAAATGGCGCCGCCCAGAACCACGGCCCATCGCCGACCGTGACGCTGCCGACCGCATTGACCACCGCAAGCGCGGCGATGCGGACGCCGCTCTCCGTCATCGCCGATGCCGAGCCAAGACCGCCCTTGAAATTGGCCGTGGTCGCGCCAATCCCGGCGCCGGCGCTGCCGAGCGCGAAATCTGCGCTGGCTGCGGCGGCCGCGGCGTAGCCGAGATCGCGATAGGGCGCGAAGCGGCCCCAGGCCTTGTCGCCGCCGTTCAACAGATCGAAACAGATCGCGCCGGGGACGATTGGAATGATGGCCTCGCGTATCCGGAACCCGCGGCCCTGTTCGGCGAGCCACGCCTGTACGCCGCCACCGGCCTCTAAACCGAAGGCCGAGCCGCCCGCGAACGCGATGCCATGGATCTGCTCCACGGTGTTTTCGAGGTCGAGCGCGGCGCTCTCGCGGGTGCCGGGCCCGCCGCCGCGTACGTCGACCGCCGCCACAGCCGGGTTGTCGAAAATGACAGCGGTGACGCCGGACGCCAGCCTGGCGTCACCGGCATGACCGACGCGGACGCCTGCGATATCGGTGAGAAGATTCTTCATCAGATGTATCCTGCGGAAGGCAGATGACCGCACCGCCGTGCTCCGGTCAACTGCATCGGCGCGGATGCCACCTCGGCACGCGACAAACAAAAACGCCCCGGCGAACCGGGGCGTTTGATCTGGCGATGGAAATTGCGGACCTTACGATCCCTTCGGATTGATCTCGGTGTAATTGCCCTTGGCGTCCCACTTGTAGACGACATAGTCGATCTGTTTGATGTCGCCCTTGGCATCGAACTCCATCTTGCCGATCACCGTGTCCCACGTGCCGCCCTTGATCGTATCCATGACCTTCTTCGGATCGGTGGTGCCGGCTTTCGCCACAGCCTGCGACCAGACCTGCATCGCGGCATAGGTGTAGAGCGTGTAGCCCTCGGGATCGATGTTCTTGGCCTTGAACCGTTCGACGATCGCCTTCGCTGTCGGCTTGTTGCGCGGGTCGGGACCGAAGGTGAACAAGGTGCCTTCGCCGGCGGGCCCGGTGATCGACGCGAACTCCTTGTCGGCCAACGCATCGCCGGCCATCAAAACGGTCTGGAGACCCTGATCGCGCATCTGGCGCACGATCAATCCGGCTTCCTGATGGTAACCGCCGACATAGACAAGGTCGATGTTGTCGCGCTTCATGCGCGAGACGATCGCGGTGAAGTCCTTGTCGCCCTTGTTGTAGGACTCGAACATCTTTTCAGTGAAGCCGGCCTTGTTGAGCGCCTTTTTGGTTTCGTCGGCGAGGCCTTTGCCGTAGGTGGTCTTGTCGTTGAGGATGGCGACGTTCTTGCCTTTGTAGAATTTCGCAATGTAATCGGCGGCGACCAGCCCCTGCTGATCGTCGCGGCCGCAGACGCGCGCGACGTTCCAGAGTTTGCGCTCCGTGAACAGCGGATTGGTGGAGGCCGGCGTGATCTGCAGCACATTGCCGTCGGCATAAGCCTCCGACGCCGGGATCGAGGATGAAGAACAGTAGTGGCCTGCGACGAACGGGATTTTCGCGCTGGCGAACTTTTCCGCCACCGACCGCGCCTGCTTGGGATCGCAAGCGTCGTCGCCGACTTCCAGCGCGAGTTTCTTGCCGAGCACGCCGCCGGCGGCGTTGAGGTCCGCCACCGCCTGTTCGGCGCCGTTCTTCATCTGCCGGCCGAATGCGGATTCGCCGCCCGTCATCGGGCCTGCCACTGCGATGGTGATGTCCTGCGCCAGCGCGGCTGTCGACAGCGCAAGCGACGCGCCCATTGCCAGGCCGATGAGTTTCAATGATTTCATGAGGTGTCCTCGCGGGTAGATCGCTACGGGAATTACCCGGCAGGCCGCCGGGTTTCGAAAGTCGCGCCCATTGTCGGCTGATTTTGCGGTGAAGTCATCGGCAATTTTCAGGCAAATCCACGGTCCATTCGCAGCATCTCGCCGCAACGCCTAACGCGCGTCGTTCCGGCGGAGCCGTGGCCTACCCCCGCCTTCCGCCCTCCAGATAGGCGGCGCGGATTTCCGGGCGCTGCAGCAGTTCACCGCCGGTTCCGCTCAATGTAATCAGGCCGTTGACCACAACATAGCCGCGATGGGCCAGCCGCAACGCGTGATTGGCGTTCTGTTCGACGATCAGCACGGTAAGGCCGTCCTGCCGGTTCAAGGTCCTGATTGCGTCGAAAATCTGGCGCGCGATCAGCGGCGCCAGCCCGAGCGAGGGCTCGTCCAACATCAACAGGCGAGGGCGGCTCATCATGGCGCGGCCGATCGCCAGCATCTGCTGTTCGCCACCGGACAAAGTGCCGCCGCGCTGGCTCAAGCGTTCCTTGAGCCGCGGAAACAGCGTCAGCACCCGCTCGAGCCCCGCGGCGCGGTCGGCCTCGCTGCTATCGGTCGCATCGGCGCCCATCTGCAGGTTTTCCGCGACGCTCATGCGCGGGAAAATCCGGCGGCCTTCGGGCGCCTGGGCAATGCGCAGTCGCGCGATCTCATGGGTTGGCAGGTCGGTAATGTCACGGCCATCGAACAGGATGTGGCCCGAGCGGGCGCGAGGCTTGCCGAAGATCGTCATCATCAGCGTCGACTTGCCGGCGCCATTGGCGCCGATCAAGGCTACGATCTCGCCGCTGTTGATGTCGAGATCGACGCCTTTCAACGCTTCGATCTTGCCGTAGGCGGCGCGCAAGGCCCGGATCGCGAGCAGGGGAGCCGCGGATGGCGCGGTCACGTTCCGCTCTCCATGACCGCGATTGCTTCTTGCTCGTCGGCGCCGAGATAGGCCGCGATCACCTTGGGGTCGTCGCGGACGTCCTGCGGCGTGCCCTCGGCGATCTTCACGCCGTAATCCATCACCACGACATGGTCGGAAATTTCCATCACCACCGACATGTCATGTTCGATCAACAGGATCGAGGCGCCATGTTCGGCGCGGATCGACAACAGCAACTCACTAAGGGCGGCGCTTTCACGCGCGTTCAGTCCGGCGGCAGGTTCGTCGAGGCAGAGCAAGGCCGGTTCGGTGCACATCGCGCGCGCGATTTCGAGACGGCGCTGATCGCCATAGGGCAGGTTGCCGGCCGCATCGTCGGCGCGGTCGATGAGCCCGATGCGATCGAGCCACAGCCGCGCCAGATCGATCGCGCGTTTCTCCGCCGATCGCCATGACGGCGCGCCGAACAACCCAAGAAAGGTCAGGCCGGAAGCCAGCATAAGCGCGTTATGCTGCGCGACCATCAGGTTTTCGAGCGCGGTCATGCCGGGAAACAACCGGATGTTCTGGAAGGTGCGCGCGACCTTCGCCTGCTTTGAAATCCGGAAATCGTTCAGCCGCTCGAGCAGGATCACCGCACCTGCATCATGTGTCAATCGCATCGTGCCGCCGGATGGCTTGTAAAAGCCGGTGATGCAGTTGAACACGGTAGTCTTGCCGGCGCCGTTCGGCCCGATCAGCGCGGTGATCTTGCGCCGCTCGGCGCCGAATGACAGATCGTTGACGGCGACGATACCGCCGAAGCGCATCGACAGACGATCGACGGTGAGAATGCAATCGCCGCTCATCCGTGCCCCTCCTTGACGAGGTCGGACGAGATGGCCTGACTGTGCTGCAGGAAGACGGTCGGCGCACGGTGGCCGATCAGCCCGCGCGGCCGCCAGATCATCAGCAGCACCATCGCTACGCCGAACACCAGCATGCGATACTGGTCGAAACCGCGAAACAGTTCGAACCCGCCGATCATGGTCAGCGCGGCGAGCGCGACGCCGAGTTGAGAACCCATGCCGCCGAGCACGACGATCGCCAGCACCAGCGCCAATTCCTGGAAGGTGAAGGATTCCGGACTGATGAAGCCCTGCCTTGTCGCAAAGAAGGCACCGGCGAAACCGCCGAACATGGCGCCGGTGGCGAACGCTGTCAGCTTGGTCGTGGTGGTGTTGATGCCGAGCGCGCGGCAGGCGACCTCGTCCTCGCGCAGCGCTTCCCATGCGCGGCCGATCGGCAGGCGGCGCAGCCGGATCGTCACCCAGTTGGTGAGCAAAGCGAGCGCCAGGATCAGGTAAAACAGAAATACGATGCGGTGGGTGGGCGAGAACTCGATGCCGAGCTTCGCGGCAAGGCCGTCATCGCCGGGCGTAAGCGGAATGCCGAAGAAGGTCGGTCGCGGGATGCCGGAGACGCCGTTCGGGCCGCCGGTCAGGCTCTGCCAATTGATGATGACGAGACGGATGATCTCGCCGAAAGCCAGGGTAACGATGGCGAGATAATCGCCGCGCAGCCGCAGCACCGGGAAGCCCAGCATCACGCCCCACAACGCAGCGAGAATGCCGGCCAGCGGCAGGCAAACCCAGAACGACAGACCGAAATTGGTCGCCAGCAGCGCGTAGGAATAGGCGCCGACGGCGTAAAACGCGACATAGCCGAGATCGAGCAGCCCGGCGAGGCCGACCACCACGTTCAGTCCCCATCCCAGCATCACATAGGTCAGCACGAGAATGCCGAGATCGAGTATGTAGCGCTGGTCGTAAAAAATCACCGGCACCAGAAACGTGAAGATCAAGAGCACCGGTGCAATTCCGCGCCGCGCGACGGCGAGGGCGCTTTGCACAGCCGGCGGAACAATCCTGATCGTGCCGACCGGTCCCCACCATTGCCGCAGCAATTCGACGGCGATACTGCCGCCGAACACGGCGGCGACCATGGCGGCGAGATCCCCGAACCGCGTCCAGTAGATCAATTGCCCTGACGGTCCGGCCTCGGTGCGGATGCCGATCATCAGCGAAAACAACACCAGCGCCACGAGCGCACTGATCAACGCCTTCCTGAATATGAATGCGATGCCCGGCGCGCGCGATACCGGCGTTGCTTCGGACGTGGGTGCTGTCACGCCGTCGCGGGTCAAACTTTTTCAACTTCGGGCCGGCCCAACAGGCCTGTGGGCAGGAATATCAGCACGATGATCAGGATCGAAAAAGCCGCGACGTCCTTGTACTCGACGGAGAAATACGCCGACCACAGCGTCTCGATCAATCCGATCGCAAGCCCACCCAGCATCGCGCCGGGCAGCGATCCGATGCCGCCGAGCACGGCGGCGGTGAACGCCTTGATGCCAGCCACAAAGCCCATGAAAAAATCCACGAGGCCGTAATACAGCAGGTACATCATGCCCGCGACCGCCGCGAGCGCAGCCCCAATCACGAAAGTCATGGAGATGGTGCGGTCGACATCGACACCGAGCAACGCCGCCATGGTCTGGTCCTGTTCGCAGGCGCGCATGTCGCGGCCGAGCCGGGTCCGCGCCACCAGCCAGGTGAAGATCGCAAGCAGCACGATGGTGGTGATGACGACGATGACCTGAACGTTGGACAGCCGCACCACGAACCCGCCGCTTCCCTCGTGCAGCGTATAGCCGCCCGTGATGATCGGCGGCACCGGCTTGACCCGCGCGCCCTGGGCCACCTGCGAATAATTGGTCAGCACGAATGACATGCCGATGGCCGACAACATGGGCGCCAGGCGGAACGAGTGCCGGAGCGGCCGGTAGGCGATGCGCTCCACCGTCCAGCCATAGAGTGCGGTGATCGCCATCGATACCAGCAGGACGATCAGCAGGATCACGGGAACGACGGTGAGTCCGATCGAAACCAGGATCAGGAACGAGATCAGCGCAATAAAGCCGCCGATCATGAAAATATCGCCATGAGCAAAATTGATCATGCCGACGATGCCATAGACCATGGTGTAGCCGATGGCGATCAGGCCGTAGATCGAGCCGAGCACGATGCCGTTGATGAGTTGCTGAGCGAAATAGTCCATCTGCCGCCGCTATTTGGAGGACGCGGCGATGGCCCCCGGCAGCCGGAACGACGCGTCGTCGCATTTTCTAACAGTGGGAACCCAGTGCGGCAACAGCGCGGGGTGCGGCTCAAACGGCTTGTACAGAGGTAGTTTCAGGTCCCGTGTACGGCCCTACGGTCGCGACAAGCCGCCATTCAATGATAGCGGCGGAACCGAAGTTCCCCTGAAACCAATTCCGGGCTTTTCGGTTATCTCGCGTTGCATTCAACAAAGGGAGATCCCGATGTCAAACCCGAACCAGAATCCGGGCCAGCAGAACCAGAACCCGGGTCAGAAGCCCGGCCAACAGCAGGGCGGTGGCCAAAAGCCCGGACAGCAGCAGCAAGATCCGAACCGTCAGGGCCAGAAGCCTAATCAACAGGGCAAGGGCGGTCGTTAGTTGACCAAAATGAAGCGAGAGCAGCAAGGTCCCGCCGAAAGGCGGGGCTTTTCCTTTTGGGCCACGTGATTTTGTGGGAGGTACCACGTCCGGCTGCCGCTGCATTAAGGTAAACAAAGGGTTTAAATTGCCCGTCGCTGTTTAAGCGAGTTACCTCGCCCGCAAAGCCGCCGCTCCCTTTCGGAGCGCTGCGGAGAAGCGGGAAGCGACATGTCAACAAACTGGCGGATCAGCTCATTCAATGGCGCGTTGCTCGCGGCGTACTTTATTCCGACCTGGACCATCGTCGCCTTCAAGATCATGATTTCGCCGATCCACGGCCTCTATGAGCGGCCGAATGTGGCGGTGGCGTTGTTCATCAGCGATCATCTGCACCTGGCGGCGATGACCACGGTCCGCATCGCGTGGCTCCTGGCATTGGGCAAGCTGACCGTCGTCGCATTTTTCGTGATCTTTCTGGTTTTCATCACCCGCCCCTCGATCCGCAAATCGGGTGGCTGCGACGAAGCGCTGGCCATGGCCCTTGCCATCGGCAGCGTCATCAGCTTCGCCAGCATGTTGATGGCATCGCAGGTTGGCGAAACCGCGGCCCTTCGGTTGCACGCGACGGAACTGATGATATTGCTCGGCACCTCGATCGTATTGCTGGTCGAACGCTCACCTCAGCCTCAGCCGCAGATCGATCGCGGACCGGGCACCGACGGTCTGGCTCTTGAGCAGCCCCAGCTCCCTTCCAATAGCTGACGCCTCGTTGACGGCACGCTTGGCCGCGCGCACGCCGATTGCGGCGCCGAGCGATGCCGTCGTCCGCGTGCGTTTTTGATCCTTCATGATTTCTCCACGCGGTTGGTCGCGCTTCCTCCTGCTGCGAGAAATGTTGGGGCGAGGCGTTGCGCTCTGTCGTTGACCCCCACTTGAAGCTGGCGCGCATTTCTGAGTATGGCATTTTCTTACGGCAAACCGGTCTCCACCTTGCCGGAAAATGCTCCGCTCCCCTTCCTTTTAGGTCGTGCGTGCTTTACTTGGGAAGCAAGACGGCGAGCGATCGGGGAGGCACCCATGGCCATGACGATGAACGGCGAAGTCCAGCTTGCGGCGCCGCGCGAGGCAGTATGGGCCAAGCTGAACGATCCGGCAGTGCTCAAGGCCTGTATTCCCGGATGCGAGGAACTGGAGAAAACCGAGGACAACGGCTTCCGTGCGGTCGCCAAGATGAAGGTCGGGCCGGTGTCGGCTCGCTTCAAGGGCCGGGTCACGCTGAGCGATCTCGACCCGCCCAACGGCTACAAGATATCGGGCGAAGGCGAGGGCGGGGTGGCAGGGTTTGCCAAGGGTGGCGCGACGGTCGCGCTATCCGAAAAGGACGGCGGCACGCTGTTGAGTTACGACGTCGAAGCGCAGATCGGCGGCAAGCTGGCCCAGCTCGGGCAGCGGCTGATCAACGGTGCGGCCAAGAAACTGGCCGATGAGTTTTTCGCGAATTTCGCCAAGGCCGTGCAGGGTTAGCCCCGGCGAAAGTCCCGGTAAGTCATATCAGGTCATGCCCAAGGCGAGGTTGCTCATTGCCGGGATGGCCCATATTATGGCGTTGGAATGATTTTAATGACTGTGCTGCCGTGCAATGCAGCAGTGCAGATGAAGAGAGTGCTGAATGGCCAAGATTTCTCTGATCGTGAACGGTAACCCCGTAAATGCCAATGTCGACCCCCGGACGCTGCTGGTGCAGTTTCTGCGCGAGAATCTGCGGCTCACCGGCACCCATGTCGGCTGCGATACCTCGCAATGTGGCGCTTGCGTCGTGCATCTCGACGGCAAGGCGGTCAAATCCTGCACCACCCTCGCTGTCATGGCCGACGGGCATGAGGTCAGGACCATCGAGGGCCTCGCCGCCGACGGTGCGCCGCTGCATCCGATGCAGGAAGCCTTCCGCGAACATCACGGTCTGCAATGCGGCTTCTGCACGCCTGGCATGATCATGACCGCGGTCGATCTCGTCCACCGCAAGGGTCACGATCTCAGCGACCACACGATCCGCGAAGAGCTTGAGGGTAATCTCTGCCGCTGCACCGGATACCAGAACATCGTCCTGTCGATCGCGGCGGGCGCCAAGGCGATGGCGAACTCAGACCTCGCCTAACTGATATCATCGCACGGCGATCAGGAATATCTCATGTACGAATTCAAATATCATCGTCCGGCGACCGTGCGGCAGGCCGCCAATCTGCTGATCAAGAATGAAGACGCCAAGGTGATCGCCGGCGGCCATACCTTGTTGCCGGTCATGAAGCAGCGGCTCGCCAACCCGCCCCATCTCGTCGACCTCTCCCATATAGAGGGGCTTGACGGCATCGAGATGAAGGGCCGCTCGCTGGTGATCGGCGCCACTGCCAAACACGCCGACGTCGCCGCTTCGGCAATCGTCGGCGAGGCGATCCCGGCGCTGGCCGAACTCGCAGGCCTGATCGGCGATCCCGCGGTGCGCCACAAGGGTACTATCGGCGGCTCGCTCGCCAACAACGACCCCACCGCCGATTATCCCGCGGCCTGCCTTGCACTCGGCGCCACCATCGTCACCAACAAGCGCCGCCTGAAGCCGGAAGAGTTCTTCAAGGGGTTGTTCACGACCGCGCTTGAGAGCGACGAGATCATCACCAAGGTAATGTTCCCGGTGCCGAAGAAGGCTGCCTACGTCAAATTCCGCAATCAGGCCTCGCGTTACGCGCTGGTCGGGGTGTTCGTCGCCAAGCGTCCGTCGGACGTGCGCGTCGCCGTCACCGGCGCCGGCTCCGAAGGCGTATTCCGGGTTAGCGCGTTTGAAGAGGCACTCAAGAAGCGCTTCTCGCCCAAGGTGCTCGATGGGTTGACGGTGCCCGCGGAGGGACTGAACAGCGATCTGCACGGCAGCGCCGAATATCGTGCGCATCTGATTGCGGTGATGGCGCGGCGCGCCGTCGAAGCTGCGACCGGCAAAGCGTAACATTGCTGGCTCTTGCTGAATCAAGATTGGTTTTCTCATGATTGCATCGGCGCTGCCCACGTCCGTCGATGCGATGCTGGAACTCCTGACTTCGCGCGGCTATCTCGCCGAGCGCTCGCTTGCCACAGTAACATATCTGTCGCTGCGCATGGGCCGGCCGCTGTTTCTGGAAGGCGAAGCCGGCGTCGGCAAAACCGAAATCGCCAAGGTGCTGTCGGCGGCGCTGGGGCGGAAGCTGATCCGCCTGCAGTGCTACGAAGGGCTCGACGTCGCTTCCGCGGTCTATGAGTGGAATAGTGCGGCGCAAATGATTGCGATCCGGCTCGCCGAAGCGGCCGGAGATACCGACCGCGAGCAGCTTTCGAGCGACATTTTCGCCGAGCGTTATCTGATCAAACGGCCACTGCTTCAGGCGCTGGAGCCGGATGTGGCCGGCGCCCCGGTGCTCCTGATCGACGAACTCGACCGCGCCGACGAGGCGTTCGAGGCTTATCTGCTTGAAATTCTCAGCGACTTTCAGGTGACGATACCCGAACTCGGCACCGTCAAAGCGCCGCATCCGCCGATCGTCATCGTCACCTCGAACCGCACCCGCGAAATTCACGACGCGCTGAAACGCCGCTGTCTTTATCACTGGGTTGATTATCCCAGTGCGGAACGGGAACTTGCGATTGTCAAATCGCGCGTGCCCGGCATTTCCGCAAAATTGTCGCAGCAGGTTGTCGGCTTCGTGCAGGCGCTCCGCGAGCAGGATTTCTATAAATCGCCGGGGGTTGCCGAGACAATCGACTGGGCCACCGCGCTGACGGAACTCGACGCCCGCTCGCTGACCCCGCAGGTGGTAGGCGATACGCTCGGCGCGCTGCTCAAATATCAGGACGACATCGCGCGGATGCAGGGCGACACGCTGCAGAAAGTTCTCAAGGAAGCGACGAGCGAGAATTAATTCGCGCGCCGTACAACTGCCGAGTCATCCCGGGTCGCGCGAAACGCGAATCCGGAATCTCGCACTGCGATCTCTGGATTCCGGGTCCGCGCCACGTCACGGCGTTCCGGAATGACGAAGGTGAGAATGACAACGTCAGCCGCTCCCATCACAGGTCTGATTGCCGACAACGTCATCGGCTTTGCCCGTGCGCTGCGGGCTGCCGGAATTCCGGTCGGTCCCGGCGCCGTCATCGATGCGTTGAATGCGCTGCAGGTCATCGAGATCGGCAACCGTGCCGATGTCTTCACTACGCTGGAGGCCATCTTCGTCAAGCGCCACGAGCATGCGCTTGTTTTCGCGCAGGCGTTCGATCTGTTCTTCCGCGCCGCCGAGGACTGGAAGCACATGCTGGATTCCGTGCCGCTTCCGGAACACGCCAGGAAAAAGCCGCCGCCGGCCTCGCGCCGTGTTCAGGAGGCTCTGTCGCAACCGTCGATGAGAGAAACGCCGCAGGCCCAGGAGCAGGAACTCAGGCTTTCGGTGTCCGACAAGGAGGTACTGCAGAAGAAGGATTTCGCGCAGATGAGCGCGGCTGAAATCGCGCAGGTCACCCGCGCCATCGCGCAGATGAAACTGCCGCAGGCCGAACTGCATACCCGCCGGTATCAACCCGATGCGCGGGGCTTGCGGCTCGACATGCGCCGCACCCTGCGCGGCAGTCTGCGCACCGGCGGCGACATCATCGATATCCATCGGCTCGGGCGTATCGACAAGCCGGCGCCGATCGTGGCGCTGCTCGATATATCGGGATCGATGAGCGAATATACCAGGCTGTTCCTGCATTTCCTGCACGCCATTACCGATGCCCGCAAGCGCGTGTCGGTATTTCTGTTCGGCACGCGTCTGACCAATGTGACGCGGGCACTGCGGGCGCGGGATCCCGACGAGGCGCTGGCAAGCTGTTCGTCGACGGTGGAGGACTGGGCCGGCGGCACCCGAATTGCCACCTCGCTGCACACCTTCAACAAATTGTGGGGCAGGCGCGTGCTCGGGCAGGGCGCGATCGTGCTATTGATTTCCGACGGGCTCGAGCGCGAGGCCGATACCAGGCTGGCGTTCGAGATGGACCGGTTGCACCGCTCCTGCCGCCGCCTGATATGGCTTAACCCGCTGCTGCGCTATGGCGGCTTCGAGGCCAAGGCGCAGGGCATCAAAATGATGTTGCCGCACGTTGACGAATTCCGCCCGGTGCATAATTTGAGTTCGATCGAGGGACTGGTGTCAGCGCTCTCGACGGCGTTGCTGCCGCATCACCGCAGCCTGATCAGACCAGCAGCTTGAAAGAGGCCCCCATGCTCAATCGCGACGAAGACATTCTCAAAGCGGCTGAGGACTGGCAGAAGGCGGGTCACGGCGTGGCGCTGGCCACCGTGGTGGAAACCTGGGGCTCGGCGCCGCGACCGGCGGGTTCGAGCCTGGTGATCAACGACGACGGCACCTTTCTCGGCTCCGTCTCCGGCGGCTGCGTCGAGGGCGCGGTCGTCACCGAAGCTCTCGACGTGATCGCGAGCGGCCAGCCGAAAATGCTCGAATTCGGCGTCGCCGACGAGACCGCGTGGAATGTCGGCCTGTCCTGCGGCGGCACCATCCGGGTGTTTGTCGAGAAGGTCGGCCAGCCGTGAAGCTGGAGACGCTTGCGCAAGTCAATGTCGAGCGCGCCGCGCGGCGGCCGGTGATCGTGGTCACCGATACCGCCAATGGCGAACAGCGCCTGGTCAAGGCCGCCGACATCGCCGCCGACCCGCTCCGCGCCGATCTTGCAAAGCAGCTGCGCATGGGCAAGAGCGGCATGATCGAGGCCGGCGGCAAGAAGCTGTTTCTCAATGTCTATGCGCCGACCGCACGGCTCGTCATTATCGGCGCGGTTCATATCAGCCAGGCTCTGGCGCCGCTGGCGCGCGCGCTGGACTATGACGTAACCGTGGTGGATCCGCGCACCGCGTTTGCGAGCCCCGAGCGATTTCCCGATGTGCCGCTGATCGCGGAATGGCCCGATGTCGCGTTGCCGCCGCTGAATGTCGATCATTACACGGCGTTCGTGGCGCTGACGCACGATCCCAAAATCGACGATCCGGCGCTGCTGCATGCTTTCCAGCGCGAATGCTTCTATATCGGCGCACTCGGCTCACGTAAGACTCACGCCAGGCGCGGCGAGCGTCTCAAGGCGCAGGGCGCCAGGGATGCCGATATCGCGCGCATTCACGCGCCGATTGGCCTGCCGATCGGCGCGGTCTCGCCGTCCGAGATCGCCGTTGCCATCATGGCGGAGATCACCGCGCAACTGCGGTTGCCGAAAGAAAGCGCGGCATGAAGTTCGGTCCCGCCAGCCCGGCGGACGCGATCGGTGGCGTCACCGTTCACACCCTGCGTCAGGGATCGCTGGTGCTCAAGAAGGGCACCACGATAGGCCCCGCCGAGGTCGAGGCGCTGACCCGCGCCGGCGTCAAGGAGATCGTGGTTGTCAGGCTCGAAGAAGGTGACGTCTCCGAAGACGTCGCCGCGGCCAGTATCGCGCGGGCCGTCGCCGGCGAGGGGGTCAATGTCGAGCGCGCATTTACCGGCCGCGCCAATCTGTTCGCCGCCAAGGCCGGTGTGCTGGTGGCGGATCGCGCGGCGGTCGACCGCATCAACGGCGTCGACGAAGCCATCACGTTCGCGACGCTTGCCGCCTACAAGCCCGTAGTCGAAGGCGAGATGGTCGCGACCGTCAAGCTCATTCCGTTCGGGGTCGAGGCGAGGCTGCGCGATGCGGCTGTGGCGGCGGCGAACGGCGGCGCGCTGCGGATTGCGCCCTACACCATCAAGCGGGTCGGCATCGTCTCGACCTTGTTGCCGGGGCTGGCGCCGAAGGTCGTGGAGAAGACATTGCGGGTAACGGCCGAGCGGCTGGCGCCCGCGGGCGCCACGATCATGGCCGAGCGCCGCGTGCCGCACGATGAGGCGGCGCTGGCGGCAGCGATCAAGGAGTTGCTCGGGCTCGGTGCCGAGCTTGTTATCGTATTTGGCGCCTCCGCGATTGCCGACAGGCGCGACGTGATTCCGGCGGCTATCGCAGGCATCGGCGGCGCCATCGAGCATTTCGGCATGCCGGTCGACCCCGGAAACCTGCTGCTGATCGGAAATGCCGGCGGCGTGCCGGTGCTCGGTGCGCCCGGCTGCGCGCGTTCTCCGGTCGAGAACGGTTTCGACTGGGTGTTGATGCGCCTGTTGGCGGGTCTCAAGGTCACACGGGCCGAACTCACTGGCATGGGCGTCGGTGGGCTATTGATGGAAATCGTGACGCGGCCGCAGCCGCGCGAGAATCTCGGCGCCGACGGCAATCGCAATGTCGCCGCGATCATTCTCGCGGCGGGCCGCTCAACCCGGATGGGCGGTCCCAACAAGCTCCTGGCTGAACTCGGCGGCAAGCCGCTGGTGCGGATCGTGACCGAGCAGGCGCTTGCCTCGAAAGCCCGCGGCGTGATTGTCGTCACTGGCCATCAGGCCGACGAGGTCGAAAAGGCGCTACGAGGCCTCAAGGTCACTTTCGTGCACAATCCGGATTTCGCCGAGGGCCTTGCCAGCTCCGTCAAGGCCGGCATCGCAGCCGTGCCCGCCGATGCCGACGGTGCGGTGATCTGTCTTGGCGACATGCCGCTGATTTCCGCGCGCCTCATCGACCGGCTGATCGAAGCGTTTGCGCCGGATCGCGGCAATCTGATCGCCGTGCCCGTCAGCGATAACAGGCGCGGCAATCCGGTGCTGTGGTCGCGCCGGTTTTTCAACGAGTTGATGACGCTCGACGGCGATATCGGCGCGCGCCATCTGATTGCCAGGCATAGTGAGGCGGTGGCCGAAGTCACGGTCGAAGGCCGAGGCGCCTTCCTCGATATCGATACGCCGCAGGCGCTAGAGGATGCGCGGCGGAGGTGATTTCTCCGGCAAGTCGGAGCAAGCAGCTTGATCGTGATAGGCGGACCGTGCGCGGTCGAAATTGGGCGACCAATGCGCGAAGAGCAAGCAGCTCCGGGGAATGTCGACCCTTCACCATGGAGTGAGGTTCAGGCGCGCTTGGCCGTATTCAGTCGGGCTAGTTAAGACCGCGACGGCGCTGACGACCGGCCTTAATTCTTCCGCCCCTCGAAACACCATTCCGAATGCGACGTAGAGGATCACCACCAGACCGAGGTAGGCGATCCAGCGGTATTTATGCAACAGGTCGGCAATAAATCTCGCGGCGACGCCCATCAGGAGGATCGACAGGCTGAGGCCAAAAATGAGGACAAACGGATGCTCTCGTGCGGCGCCCGCTACCGCCAGCACGTTGTCGAGCGACATCGAGAGGTCGGCGATGATGATCTGTCCTGCCGCCTGAGCCAGCGTCTTGCGGGGGGCATGGCCGGCGACGGTGCCATCAGCGTTGATATCAAGTCCGATCAAGGCCTCGACAGCTTCATTTTCTTCGTTGGCGGTGGCGCGAAGTTCACGCCACATCTTCCAGCACACCCAGAGCAACAGAAGGCCGCCGGCGAACAGCAGGCCGACAAGTTTCAGGAGCTGCGTAGTAATACCGGCAAATAAAATGAGCAGGGCAGTGGCGCCCGCCATGCCGAACAAGATCGCCCGTGTGCGCTGTTGCTCCGGCAATCCGGCCGCCGCCATGCCGACGACGATGGCGTTATCGCCGGCCAGAGCCAAGTCGATCATCACGACCTGGAAGAGCGCGGCAATGGCCTCGGGGTTAAATAAGTCCATCATCGGATGGCTTCCTGTTGTGGCGCAACCCGCAACTGCCGGAATTGCGGTGGCTCAGACCTCGCCTGGGATCGCAAGCGGCACCGGCGTGAGCCCGCGCTTGTTGGGCCGCGCTGCCAGCCACTCATCACATTTGTCGTTACGTGGGTGATCGCCCTGGCTTTGTGCTTCAGGGGACCATCGCAAGATTGTCGAACCATTCGAGCAAATGCCTGGGGTTGCTCATCATCCCGGCGACGATCCAGATGAATGTGAACACGTAGGCGATATCCCAAATCGTTACGCCTTGCGCGTCGCGGCTCGCCTTTGTGACAAGCGCGTACAGGGCGACACCGCATGCAATCACGAACGACAGGATGCCGAGAACGGGCGGCACCAGTTGCAGCGGAATCAAGAGGAGAAGCAGGAAAGCCGGCGCTGTGGCGATCGCGATCAGGCCGACTAGATCCAGGAAACGAAAGGGGTCGTCGATAACGAATTTGCGTTCAGAGCCGTTTTCCATTTTCCCGAGAGCCATCGAAACGCTCCATTGCAGGCGCGCACGAATACGCGCCACATCGCAGGATGCAGGCTCCGTCGAGGATAGCGTGCGTCCTATTTCTTCAGGATAGGAGCGCCATTCGATATGAATATTGGTATTGATCGGGTGGTAGTTCTACGGGGCTATCCGCCCGAGACGGATCGCCTGCCGCACCAGCCCGGCAATGCTCTCGGCCTGCATCTTCTCCATGACCTCGGCGCGATAGCTCTCCACCGTTCGCACGCTGATGTTAAGCTTGGCCGCGATGGCATGGCTGGTGAATCCCTCCACTACCAGATCGAAAATTTCGATTTGGCGCGGCGTCAGCCGGGCAAATCGAGCGCCGAGCGCGCCTTGCAATTTATGCAAATCCTGTTGTTCGAAGCTGCGGGCGAGCGCGCGATTGATCGCCGCAACCAGTTGCGCGTCATCGACCGGCTTTTCAATGAAGTCTTGTGCTCCCGACTTGATCGCGGCTACCGCCATAGGCACGTCGGCGTGACCTGAAATCAGGACGACAGGCATTGCGATGTCGCGTCGGGCGAGCTCCCGCACCAACCCTATGCCGTCCGTGCCGGGCATCCTCACATCGGCGACGATGCAACCCGGCTCCCGCTTGTCGATTGCTGCCAGAAACACGTCGGCCGACTCGTAGGCCTTCACCGAATATCCAAAAACGCTGAGCATCTCGCCCAAGGCGTCTCGAACAGATGCATGATCGTCAATGAGAAAGACCATAGGAGCCGCCACGGTCAGCGCTCCTGCGATTGATCGAGCGGCACCGTGAACCGGAACTCCGTTGCCCCGGGCTCGCCGGAATGCAGCCACACGCGCCCGCCGTGCGCTTCCATGATGGAAGCACAGATCGAAAGGCCGAGTCCCAGGCCATCCTGCTTTGCCGTTGTGAGAGGATCGAACAGGCGACCTGCCAGTTCGCCCTCGATGCCGGGTCCGTTATCCAATACGCCGATCTCGACGCGCGGCGGCGCTGAGTGTCGACGCGCCGTGACATGAACGTGGCCATGCGATTGGCCCGCCGTGGCGATGGCATCGACGGCGTTGTGCACAAGATTGAGCACGACCTGCTCCAATTGAACCCGATCACCATGCAAATCGGGCAAGTCGGCGGGCGCATCGAGATCGACGCGAACATGCCTGGCGAATGCCTCGGCATGGGCCAGAGTCATTGCCTCCTCGAGCATGTCTCGCGTGTTGATCGTGCTGACATGAGGATGCCCGCGACGAATGAAATTCCGCATGCGCCGCACGATGTCGCCGGCGTGGTCGATGTGCGTCAGCATGGCTGATAGATTGCTGTCGGCTCGAGACAGATCGCTGCCGGGCGTGCGCACGAGATGCTGCGCAGATCGCCCGAGCGCCCGAGCCGCGGTCATGGGTTGATTGATCTCGTGGGCGAGCGCTGATGCCATTCCGCTCACCAGGTTGACGCGCGCGACCTGGGCGGCTTCCGCCTGCCTTTCAACAAGACGTGCCTGGGCATCGCGGGCAATTCGATCGGAGTTCTTGCGTTCGCTGACGACGACACCAACGATGAGTCCGGTCACCGTCAGCACCAGCGCCAAAGTCTGGAATTCGGTGAATTCGCTCGCACCGTATCCGGAGAAGTGCAGAAGCCCGATGAGGCTGAACTGGGTTACGGCAAGACTGAAGCAGGCGCCGTCGACGCCATGGCGAACGGCGGCGATCACAACCGGCACGAACAGCAGGTAGAACAGCCTGAATCCATGCGCCCCTTCGCTACCGACGATCAGCCAAAGCGCGACGCCGATAATGCAGAAATACAGTGCGCCTTCCGGCGCGAGTGAAAGCAGGCGATGCGTCTTAAACCGCTCCTGAACTCTGAACCGAAGCAGGAGCGGCGTTACCACGGCAATGCCGATCATGTCGCCGATGAGTAGCGGCCATGCGACCTGCACGACATCGCGCATGTCGAACTGACCAACGGCGAGCAGGAACGCGTTCAGAAGAACCGTATCGAGTACTGCTCCGGCAAGACCGGCTGCGAGCAGCATCAAGACATCGCGAAGATGGGTTAGATCCGCATCGATCCGAAAATATCGTTGCACCAGAGCGGCGACCGATGTGTAGCTCAGCGCGGTGATTGCGGCCACTCCGATGTCGATCGGCCAGTCCACGTCGTTTTGCAGGACGAGGGTTTCGGCGACAACCATCCCCGCAAACAGGATCAATCCGCTCAGAGGCCCGCCACGGATCATCAGCGCGAAAGCCACTCCAAGACCTGGATCCCACGGCGTGATCGGCAGGCCCTTGTGAACGTGAATGAAGCTCGCCCATTCGAGAATGATGTAAGCCGCCAAATACAGGACGGCGATGACAGCCCATTTCGAAGCATGCTCCGATGAATGGAGCTGCAACCACTCCCTTTGCAGTACTCGGGTGGGCATGTCACTCTCCGGCACTGATATCAACTCGGCGGTTGTCGAATCTGGCCGGAAAGCCCATTGAAAGCAATATTGGCCGACCGCCGGACGCTGATCTGTCCGATAGTCCGTGGCGTTTTAAATGTCCCAGTTCCAGTTTATGATCAAGCTGAAGAGCCCCGTCAGCTGCTCGGCCGCGCCCTTCCGTTGTCGAGATGCCGGGGCTAAGGTGCAAAACGAGTTCATCCTGGTTCAATAATCCATGCAATTCGATACCAAGATCGCGGTCGTGATCCGGACCGACCTTGAAGCGTGGCAGAAGCTGAACGTCGCGGCTTTCCTGACATCGGGCATTGCGGCTGCTTTTCAGGAATGCATCGGCGAGCCTTACCAAGACGGTTCGGGCACTAAATATTTGTCCTTGATCGGTCAGCCGATCCTGATCTACGGCGCCGACCGGCCGGCGCTGACCCGCGCGCTCGAGCGGGCGCTTGCACGGAACGTGAAGCCCGCTGTTTATACCGAGGACATGTTCAAGACGACGCATGATGCAGCCAATCGGGAGGCAGTGAGGGCGGTGATCCGGGCCGATCTCAATCTGGTGGGCTTGGCGATGCGCGCCGAGCGCAAGGTGATTGACAAGATCGTCGATGGCCTGAAGTTTCATAGCTAGCGGTTTCAGCGCCATTTCGACGTCCCGCGATGCAGGGCATGGACTCGTAAACGATCAAGCGCTCGCGGAGAGCGCATGCGCCATCGTTTGCCCCGAAGCCCGCTTCTGCATGCTTGCACAATCCGGTGGCATGGTGTTCGACGTTTTGGCGCCGGGTGCGGGACGCTAGGCGCTTGACATCGGACGGCGCTCCCCGTGTGATGGGCGTCAACAAGAACAAGAAACGCAATGCACAATTTTCCAGGGAGGTTTTGATGTTGGCGCGTAAGGCTGCCCGCCTGCTCGGGGGGCTGATTGCCGTGGTTGCGGCACTGGGCATGGCGGTTTCCGCCCACGCCCAGGATAAGAAAATCAAGATCGGCGTGATTTACGACCTGACCGGCCCTCTCGCGGGCGGCGGTTCGGAGCTGCAATACATCGGCGCCAAGATCATGCTCGACCAGTACGCAAAGACCGGGGTGGAAGGTTACAAGGTCGAGGCGGTCTACGCCGACGCCCAGAGCAAGCCTGACGTCGCGATCAACGAGGCGGTCCGCCTAATTGAGCAGGAAAAGGTTGACATGCTCTTGGGCTTCTTCTCGTCGGCGCAATGTGTGCCCGTGGCCGCCCGCGTCGAACAGCTCAAGAAGTTCATGTGGATCACCACCTGCATTTCATCGGCGGTGCTCGACAACAAGAATTTCAAATATGTTTTCCGCCCGCAGGCGAGCGGCGACCAGTTCGGCCTGATGACGATAGATTTCATCGCACAGAACGCCGTGTCCAAGTTCGGCAAGGAGCCGAAGGACCTGCGCGTCGCCATCATCCACGAGGATGGCGCCTACGGCGTCGACGTATCGAAGGGCAACGAGGCCGGCGCCAAGAAAGTCGGATTCAACGTGGTGCTGAAGGAGGGTTATTCAGCGACCGCACCCGATCTCTCCGCGCTTGTCACCAAGCTGAAGCGCGCCCGGCCCGATGTGATCTTCCACACCGGCTACAATCCCGACATCACGCTGCTGCTGCGCCAGGCGCGCGAACAGGGGCTGAAGTTCGGGGCCCTGGTCGGCCATGGCGCGGGCTACGGCGTGTATGAGAAGCTGAAGGAAGGCCTCGGCACCGACGTCAATTATTTCTTCAACGCCGATCCGATCTCGATCTGGCTTGCGAACCAGAAATCCATGGATCCGAAGCTGCCGCCGGTCATCAAGATGGTCGGCGAGGAGTTCGACAAGGTGAAGCCGGGTGTCGCCATACGATCGGCGCATGTCGGCATGGCGGCTTCGAACACCTACGTCTTCCTGACCGAAGTGCTGCCGCGCGCCATCAAGAAATATGGTGGCGTCGATCCCGATGCGCTGCGCAAGGCGGCTCTCGAGGTCGATCTTCCCGAAGGCGGCACGATGCTGGGCTTCGGCGTCAAGTTCTACGGCGAAGGCGACCCGATGGCAGGGCAGAATGCGCGCTCATTCCCGGTGGTCATCCAATACGTCGACGACAAGTCGTATGTGGTGTGGCCGAAGAGCCAGGCGCAACGCGAGGCTGTGCTGCCGCTGCCGGCGGGCACGACCTACAGCTACAAGTAGACGATCCCCGACAAACAGAAGGGGCCGCCGTGCTGGTAGTTGAAGGTTTGGTAAAGCGCTTTGGCGGTTTCATAGCCGTCAACAAGGTGTCGTTCAAGGTCGATCAGGGCGAGATTCTCGGCCTGATCGGTCCGAACGGCTCGGGCAAGAGCACGATCTTCAACATGCTCTCCGGGACGTTGTCGCCGTCGGCGGGCTCGATCAAGTTCGCCGATGCGGAGATCTCGGGCCTCGCGCCGCACCAGATCATCAATCGCGGCATCGGCAGGACCTTCCAGATTCCGCGACCGTTCCACCGGCTGACGATGTTCGAGAATGTGACCTTGGCTGGCTATTTCGGGCAAGGCCGCCACAGCCGCAAGAAGGCCGAGGAGGCAGCCGAACGCGCGCTCGCCCTGGTCGGCCTGTCGACGGACCGCGCCGCTGGCGTCGATGGACTGGGCGCGGCCGGCCTGAAGAAGCTGGAGCTTGCCAAGGCGATTGCCACCGGACCGAAGCTGTTGCTGGCGGACGAGAGCCTGGGCGGTCTCGATGATACCGAGATGGATCAGGCAGCAGACATGCTGCGCAAGATTCGCGACGAGCTTGGCATCACAATCATCTGGGTCGAACACATCATGGGCGTGCTGATGCGTGTGGTCGATCGCGTGATGGTGCTGGATCACGGCGAAAAGATTTCCGAGGGCCTGCCGAGCGAGGTGTCGAGAGATCCGCGGGTGGTCGAGGTTTATCTCGGCACCGACGCCGACGCGACGCAAGCCGCCGCGGCGGAAGCGCGTCGTTAGCCGGAGCGCGCGCATGCTTGAGATGAAATCGGTCGATGCGGGCTACGGAACCTTCCAGGCGCTGTTCGGCGTCAGCCTCGACGTCAAGGCGGGCGAGGCGGTGGGCGTGATTGGCCCCAACGGCGCCGGCAAGACGACGTTGATGCGGGTGATCTCCGGTTTGATTCGGCCTCGCGCGGGCGCGATTTCGATGGAGGGCGTGGACATTTTGAAAACGCCGGAGCATCGCATCGTCAGTCTCGGTATCGCCCACGTGCCGGAGAACCGCCGGCTGTTTCCCCGTCTGACGGTGGATGACAACCTCAAGATGGGCGCCTTCATGCCCGAGGCGCGCGCCCGCTACGCCGAGCGGCTGGCGTTTGTGTTCGATCTTTTTCCACGCATGAAGGAACGCCGCAGCCAGCTTGCCGGCACCATGTCGGGGGGCGAGCAGCAAATGTGCGCGATTGGCCGCGCGCTGATGTCCGACCCGAAGTTGCTGCTGCTAGACGAACCTTCGGCTGGCCTGGCGCCCGTTGTCGTTCAGCAGGTCTTCGAACTGGTGAAGCGAATTCGCGCGGGAGGCCTGACCGTGCTGATTGTCGAGCAGAACGTGCAGCAGGTCTTGCGCGTGGTCGATCGAGCCTACCTCCTTGAGGCAGGCTCAATCCGCGCCTCCGGCAGTTCGAGCGAGTTGCTGGCTAACGACTCGATCCGGCAAGCCTATCTTGGAGTTTAAGGTCTTGGGGCACAGGTGAAGCCATGATGGATATTTTCGACATCTACCTGCTCGAAGCGATGGTGAACGGCATTCTGCTCGGCGGCTTGCTGGCGTTGCTGGCGCTTGGGTTGAATCTGATCTTCGGCGTCATCGATGTGACATGGATCTGTTATGCCGAACTGGTGATGATCGGCATGTATGGCATGTACTATCTCGTCCAGTACTTTGGACTGCCGTATTACGTCGCGGCACCAATAGCGATCCTGCTGGTCGCGGCGCTGGGGGCGCTGCTGCATCTGCTGGTGATCGCGCCACTGCTCTCGGCGCCGCCGATCAACCAGCTTCTCGCCACCGGCGGCGTGCTGTTCGTGCTGCAAAGCTTCGCCACCGTCGCTTTCGGAATCGACTTCCGCAACCTCGGCATCCGGCTTCCGGTGCTGCAGTTCGCCGGCATGCATTTCAGTTACTCGCGCCTGCTGGCTTTCGCCGCGGCGCTGATCGGCATGGTCCTGGTTTATCTCTTCATGACGCGGACCTTTGTCGGCACTGCTATCCGCGCCGTCTCCCAGGATCGTCAGATCATGGCGCTGATGGGCGTCGACACGCGTCGCATCTATCTCATCACGTCGGCGCTGGGTGGCGCACTCGCCGGCCTCGCGTCCTGCCTGCTGGTGCTGCAGTACGACATCCATCCGTTTGTCGGCCTGTCGTTCGGGCCGATCACCTTCCTCATTTGCGTGCTGGGCGGGCTGGGTAATTTCGTTGGCGGCTTCGTCGCGGCGTTCGTATTCGCCGAGATCATCTCCCTTGGAGGGCTGTTTTCCGATCTCGAATGGGGCTACGTGCTGGCTTTCGGCTTCTTCATCGTCATGATGTTCATCAGGCCCGCCGGGCTGCTCGCGAGGCGCTCGTGACCTTAACCCGGCTTGGGCCCTGGATTGCCGGCGTGGCGCTGATTGCGCTGCCGTTCGTGTATCGCGATCCCTACCATCTGCATATCCTGATCCTGATTCTGATCTGGTCGTTTGCCTATACGTCGTGGTCGATGATGGGCCGCTTCGGTCTCGTCTCATTGGGCCATGGCGGATTCATGGGCGTCGGCGCCTACGTGACGGCGCTGTTGTGGAATCATCTCGGTGTGTCGCCATGGCTGGGCATTCCCGTCGCGATGACCGGTGCGGCCTTGCTGGCGGTGATCGTGGCCTACCCGTGCTTTCGCTTCCGCATCACCGGCCACTATTTCGTGCTTGTCACCCTGGCGCTGTCCGGAATCGTCCTGCAGGTCATTACTGCGACACGCGACTTTACCGGCGGCTCGCTTGGATACACGCCTGACCGCACCAAGGGCAGCCATCTGCTGGCGCTGCAATTCGACGACAAGGTGACCTGGTATCTGATTGCGCTCGGAATTTGGGCGCTGGGCCTCGTGATTTGGCGCTGGGTTGACGGCAGCATGGATCGCTACGCGCTGGAGGCGATCTCCGAGGATGAGGACGCCGCCGCCGCGGCCGGTGTCAACGTGACCTGGGAAAAGCTCAAGATCACCCTGATCAGCGCGCTGATGACGTCGCTCGCCGGCGCGCTCTACTGCCAGTACCAGATGTTCATCTCTCCGGACACGGTGAGCGGCATTTCAGTATCCCTGCAGATGGTTTTTGCCGCGATCGTCGGCGGCCTCTACGTGTCGCTCGGGCCGACGGTCGGCGCAGTCATTACCATCATGCTGGCGGAAATACTGCGTATCGGCTTCGGCACGAAGGCCGTCGGCTGGGACAATCTCGTCTATGGCGTGCTGCTGGTGGTCTTCATCATCTTCCTGCCCAAGGGCATCCTCGGCAGCATTCTGGCGAGGTGGAAAACTCTACGCCAGCACTAAGCAGGAATGAATTTGATTTGGTAGCTGCAGGGCAGGGTCGTCGGACGCTCCGACCTGTTTCTGCTATGCCTTGACGAAGGCCAACAGCGTACCGTTGGCCGCCGCGGGCGCGACGCAAACAGCGCCACCGCTGCGGACGCCGGAGCTGCCGATAGCCTTCTCCGCGGCGACGAGATCGGATGCCGCAAGCACAAGACCTGCACCGCCGCGTTCGGGCAGACCGGCCAGCGAGACTTCGGGATATCGGCGTCCCAGTTGGTCTTTCGTCAGGAATACGAAATCGGCGCGATCCGAACCGGATGGTACCGCGACGGCGCCGTCTGGTTCAGTTTTGACGTCTCGATCGATCATGCGCGCGAGTTGCGCGGCGTCCTTCGCGGGCTCGGGTGAAACGACCAGTACTTGCCTGAGACGCCTCGCGCCATTGGCGTGTTTCATGAGTTCCGGAATCCAGACGGTTTCCCGCGTCTTGTGCTGGCAGGCGAAAATGCGAAGCCCGGCGGGCGCCTGCTCGATCGGCCATTGAAATATTCTGAATTTAGCCGCCGACTGCGTACCGTCGGGCATTGTAACCGGCCGTTCAAAATCGGTCGGGCCGAGGGCTGCGTAGCCGCGCCCGCGAATTTCCTCGGCGCCGGCGGCCGAATCGACCGCCGTGAACGCGATGCGTTCGATGCCTTCGCCGCGTTTACCGAGGAAGGCGCGTGTCGGAATATTGTGTTCTGTTTCAACCAGCACGCCGAGCAATTCCATGTAGTCGGGATCGAGCATGATGGTGTTATTGCCCGATCCCATCTTGGCGCTGTGCGTGCCGCGCGGCGACACGGTGAAGCCGAGCCGCTTCCAGTTCTCGGCGGCTTTGTCGAGATCCCTGACTACGACGACGGCGTGGTCGATCCCGATGACATTCTTGAGTGCCACTCGTTTGTTTCCCCGGCAGAAATTGATACTAAGCTAACCAGATCGATCCCGCGCCTGCAAGCTGACCAACTCGTACTCCAATTCGAGGGCGCGGATCTACCGGAAGGGACCATGGTGGATATCGCTGGAGTTCGCTGGCCTGACTCGCTGTGGGCCGCGGCAACGCCGTCCGGTCCCGGCCTGCCTGAACTCATTGGCTCTGCCGAAGCCGATGTCATCGTCATCGGCGGCGGCTTTACTGGCCTGTCGACTGCGTTGCATTTGCGCGAGGCGGGCGTCGACGTCGCCATTGTCGAAGCAATGGAGCCGGGCTGGGGCGCATCCGGCCGCAACAACGGGCAGGTGATCCCGACTTTGTCGCGGCCCGACCCGGAGGACATTGTTGCGAAGCACGGTGCAGCGGGCGAACGTTTCGTCGGTCTGTTGCGTGACAGCGCCTCGATATTGTTCGATATCGGACGGCGCTATCAGATTCAGGCCGAACAGGAACAGGCCGGCTGGGTGCAGCCGGTGCATTCGCCCGGGCGAATAAGGATCGCAGAACGGCGCGTGCGACAGTGGTCGAAATTCGGTGCGCCGGTCGAATTGCTTTCGCGCGACCAGACGCGCCAAATGCTGGGGTCGGACGCCTGGTTCGGCGGCTTCTGGAACAAGTCCGGTGGGCACATCAATCCACTCGCTCTGTCGCGCGGTCTGGCGCGCGTGGTGCTGGAACGCGGCGGCCGCATTTACGCGCGCTCTGCCGCGATCAGCTTCGAACGGCAAAACGACCGGTGGGTCGTCAAGACCGAAAAAGGTGAGATCAGCGGCCGGGCCTTGATCGTTGCGACCAACGCCTACACCGGCGAGTTTTCGAAATCCCTTATGCCGGCTATTGCACATGAAGTCATGCCGGTGCTGTCCTGGCAAATGGCGACGCAGCCGCTGTCTGAAGCAGCCCGGAGGACCATCATTCCCGGCCGGCAGGCGATGTCCGATACGCACGGCGAGCTTTACTTTGCGCGCTACGATGCGCGGAACCGTCTTGTGACCGGGGGTGCTGTGATCGGTCCGGGCAACAAGCCCGAACGACTCAAGACCATCGTTGCCGAGCGCCTGCAACGGCTGTGGCCGCAGATTGGGAAAGTCGGATTCGACTACGTTTGGAATGGCTATGTCGGAATGACCACGGATTTCCTTCCCCGCATTCACCGCCTCGGACCCGATGCCTATGGCTGGACCGGCTGCAACGGTCGCGCGGTCGCGCTTTCGATCGCGCTCGGAGACGAACTGTCGAAAGCGGTGCGGGGCGTTCCGGAAAGCGATCTTGCGCTGCCGTTCTCAGATCCTGCGCCGATCGTCGCGCATGGATTGTTGCGCCGGCTGGCGCCCCTGATGCTGATGGTCTACCGGCGGCGCGACGCGCGGGAAATCGCCTAAGGCTTACCCCGCGCGCGAGGGTGCCGGCAGGGCCGTCTCGCGCTCATCCTCTTGATAACGGCGATGTGACCAATGGTTCGCCCGGCTCCAATTGACAGTGACTGACCGGTCAGTCATATTTGGCGAATGTCAAGATCCCGGACAGCAGCAACGGAAGGTGCCGCCGCGAAACCGGCCAATCGCCGGCTCGGGGAGAAGGCTGCCTCGGCCAAGGCGCCAAAGCCGGGTTTGCCGAGGAGCGCGCCGCCCGAACATCCATCCAACCGGGCGGCACGCGCCGCGGAGCGTCGCCAGGCCATCATCGATGCGGCGATGGATGAATTCATCGCGCGCGGGTACGCCGCGACGCGGCTCGACGACGTCGCCAGCCGCGCCGGCGTCGCCAAAGGCACGATCTATCTGCACTTCAAGGACAAGGAGGCGCTGTTTCAGGAACTGGTACGGACAGCACTGGTGCCGTTGATCGGCCGTCTTGCCGCGCCGCCGCCGCCAGGCAGTTCGGTTCGTGCCGCGCTTGAGGGTTTTGCCCAGACCTTCGCGCAGGAAGTGGTAACGACGCGGCGTGGCGACATCGTCCGACTTATCGTCGCCGAAGGTGCACGGTTTCCGGGCGTCGCCGACTTCTATTACCGCGAGGTGGTTTCGCGCGGCATTGCCGGAATGCGCGCGTTGATCGAACTGGGCATTGCGCGCGGCGAAATCCGGCAGGAGGGCCTGGCGCGCTTTCCGCAGATCGTCGTTGCGCCGGCGATTGTCGCCGTAATCTGGCAAGGGCTGTTCGGCAGGCATGCGCCGCTGGACGCCACCGAGATGCTTCGCGTCCATCTCGATCTGATTTTTGGCGAACGGAGGACGACATGACTTCGTCGCGAATGGCATTGCGAACCCTGACGGCGCTTTCGCTAATCTTCGTGCTCGCCGGTTGCAACGAACATCGGGACCCCGGCTACCAGGGCTGGGTCGAAGCCGACATGATCTTCGTCAGTCCCGACGAAACCGGTCGTGTGATAAAACTCAATGTCCGCGAGGGCGACGAGGTCAAGGCCGGCGCGCCGCTTTATTCCGTGGATGACGATCTGCAGCGAGCCGACCTCAACCAGAACAACGCCACGCTTGCCAACGCGCAGCAAACCTATGACCGCGCAGCGTCCCTGAGCAAGACCGGCTCCGGGACGCAGGCCAATCTCGACTCCGCCGTCTCGGCGCTGCGCGTCGCCGAGGCGCGGGTCAATACCTCGCAAACCAGACTGGCGCGGCGCAGCGGCTTTGCGCCGGTGGACGGCACCATTCAGCAGATTTATTTCCGCGAGGGCGAGATGGTGCCGGCGCAGCGGCCGGTGTTGTCGATCATGCCGCCCGGCAACATGAAGATTCGGTTTTTCGTCCCGGAGCCGGATTTGCCGAAGCTTGCGATTGGCGACGAGGTGCGTGTCGCTTGCGACAACTGCGCGGCCGATCTCACCGCCAAAATCTATTTCATCGCGACGTCGGCCGAATATACCCCGCCGGTGATCTACAGCCTGGATGAACGCAACAAGCTCGTATACCTGATCCAGGCGCGGCCCTCGAGGCCCGATGCCTTGCGCGTCGGCCAGCCGGTCAGCGTATTTCTCAACGCCAAGACGCCCATGGCGGATAAACGATGACCGCGGCGCCGACCTCCGATGCAGACATCGCGATCGACGTTCGGGGACTGTCGAAGTCATTTGGCGGTCGCGAGGTGGTGCATGACCTGTCGATGCAGGTGAAGCGCGGCACCATCTACGGCTTTCTCGGTCCTAACGGCTCAGGCAAAACCACGACCATCCGCATACTCTGCGGCTTGCTGACGCCCGACAGCGGCGAGGGCACTTGCCTCGGCTACGACATCCGCCGCGACGCCGACAAGATCAAGCGTCAGGTCGGCTACATGACGCAGCGCTTCAGCCTGTACCAGGATCTGTCGGTGCGCGAGAATCTGGAATTCGTCGCAAGGCTCTATGGCATGCCCGATGCGCGCGGCGCTGCCCGCGACATGATCAGGCGGCTCGGGCTTCAGGGGCGTGAAGAACAGCTCGCAGGCGAACTCTCCGGCGGCTGGAAGCAGCGCCTTGCGCTCGGCGCCTGCACCTTGCCCAATCCGCAATTGCTGTTGCTGGACGAGCCGACCGCCGGCGTCGATCCGAAAGCGCGGCGTGATTTCTGGAACGAGATCCATACGCTGGCGGCGGAAGGGCTGACGGTGCTGGTCTCCACCCATTACATGGACGAGGCCGAGCGTTGCCATGAGATCGCCTATATCGCCTATGGCCATTTGCTGGCGCACGGCACCGTCGACGAAGTCATCGCGAAATCGGCGTTGTCGACCTACACGGTGACCGGCGACGACCTCCATTTGCTCGCGGACGAACTCACCGGCAAGCCCGGCATCGACATGGTGGCGCCGTTCGGCACCAGCCTGCACGTGTCCGGGCGCGACAAAACGGCGCTTGAGGCCACCATCGCGCCCTGGCGCGAGCGTCACGGATTGCATTGGCAGCACAGCGAGCCATCGCTTGAGGACGTGTTCATCGAACTGATGACCCGCTCGAAGGATAATTTCCAATGAGCGTCGTCAATGGAGCGCACCATAGCCACGAGACCAGGGAGCCGCCATTCGGCTTCTGGCGGCGCAGCTATGCGATGGTGGTCAAGGAATTCATCCAGCTGCGGCGCGACCGCGTGTCGTTTGCGATGATCGTGATGATTCCGGTGATGCAGCTGATGCTGTTCGGCTACGCCATCAACACCACCCCGCGCAATCTGCCGACCGCGGTTTTGCTGCAGGAGGACAGCGACCTCGCGCGTTCGATCCTGAAGGCGCTGGAGAATACCGCCTATTTCCGCTTCACCCAGGAAGTGCACGATGTAGCGGAGTTCGACAATCTGCTGCTGTCAGGCAAGGTGCTGTTCGGGGTGGAAATCCCGCGTGGCTTCGAGCGCGCGGTGCGGCGCGGCGATCGCCCGGCGCTGTTGGTCGCGGCCGACGCGACCGATCCGGTGGCGGCCGGTTCGGCAATGTCGGCGCTCGGCATCGTGGTGCAGACCGCGCTGGAGCACGATTTGTTCACGGGCGATCCTCCGGCCATGCCGTTCGAGATCCGCGCCCACGCGCGCTACAATCCGGCGGGGTCGTCGCGGCTCAATATCGTGCCCGGACTGGTCGGCACCATTCTGACCATGACGATGTTGATCTTCACCGCGCTGTCGGTGACGCGTGAGATCGAGCGCGGCACCATGGAAAGCCTGCTATCGATGCCGATCAAGCCGATAGAGGTGATGTTCGGCAAGATCATTCCCTACGTGCTGGTCGGATTCATTCAGGCGACGCTGATCATCGGCATCGGCGTGCTGCTGTTCGGGGTGCCGGTGCAGGGCAGCCTGATCATGCTTGCGCTGCTGTCTACGCTGTTCATCACCACCAATCTTTCGATCGGCTACACCTTCTCGACTATCGTTCAGAACCAGTTGCAGGCGATGCAGATGTCGATGATGTTCTTTCTGCCCAGCATATTGTTGTCCGGTTTCATGTTTCCGTTCGCGGGCATGCCGGTTTGGGCGCAATATATCGGCGAAGGCCTGCCGCTTACGCATTACCTGCGGATTGTACGCGCCATCATGCTGAAGGGCGCGACGCTGGCAAATATTCGATACGATGCGCTTGCGTTGTTTGCATTGATGCTGCTGGCCATGACGATCGCTGTGACGCGCTTCCGACGCACGCTCGATTGATGCAGAATAGGCCCTGGAGCACACGCGATGCCTGTTCTATGGAGGAACAGTGGAGGCAAGCGGCGGTCGGCGATGTCGGCCGACTTCGAACACGCGCTGATGCAGGAGGTGCTTCGGACCGAACTGGTGCGGATCAAGGCGCTGATCGCAACTACCTCGCTGCTCGCCGTTATCCTCTTGTCCGTCTATTTCCTCGACCCCGACGCGTTGAATCACATCTGGCGGGGCCATCTCAGGCCGGCCTACCTCTATCTGATACTGGTCCCGTTTATCCTGTTCGAACTGTGGGTCCATGCGGTCGTCAGCCGGCATCTGAAGCTGCACCGCGACGTGCCGGTGATCAGGCGATACTTTGGCGCGCTGATCGAGACGACGATGCCGACCATCGCGCTGGCGCTGCACATCGAAAACATGGGATCGGTTCAGGCGCTCGGCTTCGTGGCGCCTCTAATATACTTCATCTTCATCATTCTTTCGACGCTGCGGCTCGATTTCTGGCTCTCGACCTTCACCGGCTTTGTCGCCGCGGCTGAACTGTTCGGGATGGCGATGTTTTTTCATCCGGCAGGCAGCACCGATCCAGAACCGGATATCTGGTACCATGCGGCGCGCAGCATGATCATCCTGATCTGCGGGATGCTCGCGGGCGCGGTGGGGCTTCAGTTGCGCCGGCAGTTCGCAGCCAGCATCCAGGCGGCGACCGCGCGTGATCGTATCACCAATTTGTTCGGCCAGCACGTTTCGCCGCAGGTCGTGGAGCGGCTGTTGGTCGAAGGCGCCAACACGACCAGCGACATCCGCAGGATCGCCGTCATGTTCGTCGATTTCCGCAGTTTTACCGCGGCTGCGCGTTCGCGTTCCCCGCAGGACGTCGTCGATCGTCTGGACGGGGCGTTCGCGGTGCTGGTCGAGATACTCGATCGCCACGGCGGCATCGTGAACAAGTTTTTGGGCGACGGATTTCTGGCGCTGTTCGGCGCGCCGTTCGAAGCGCCTGAAGCTGCCCATCACGCTGTCGCCGCCGCGCGCGAGATGCTGGTGGCGATGAACAGCATCAACGAGGCCAGCAGCTGGCCGCTGCGCATCGGCATCGGCATTCACTTCGGCGAAGTGGTAGCGGGCAATATCGGCTCGCCGCGACGCAAGGAGTACACCGTGATCGGCGATACCGTGAACTTCGCAGCGCGGCTCGAAGCGCTCAACAAGGAATTCAATTCGCAGCTCCTGATTTCGGCCGCCGTTCGCAACGCCCTTGGCGATGATGGCAGCGATGCGGTGCCGCTCGGCGACGTCGCGATCAGGGGCTATGATCGGCCAATGGCGGTTTGGCAGCTCGGATAGGAAACTGCGGGGCTTATCGCGCGCTTGACGAACCGATCCACGTCATGTTCTGGCTGACGTTCGGAACCGGAGACCTCAGATGCAACGCCGATATATTACAGTGGATGTTTTTACGGATCGCGCTTTCGGCGGCAATCCGCTCGCCGTGGTGCTGGATGCCGGCGGAGCTCTCGACCGGACAAATGCAGGCGATTGCAACAGAGTTCAATTATTCCGAGACGACCTTCGTGCTGCCGCCGCGCGACGGCGCACACGACGCGCAGGTTCGCATTTTTACCGTACGCGCCGAGTTACCCTTCGCGGGCCATCCCAACGTCGGCACGGCCTTCGTGCTGGCGACCCAGGCTGCAAAACCGCCGGCGCGGCTCAAATTTGAGGAGAAGGCGGGGCTTGTGCCTGTCGAAATCCTGAGTGAGCAGGGCAGGCCGATCGGCGCCGAACTCACCGCGCCGCAACGTCTCACCAGGATGACGCAATTCAGCGCCGAGCAGGCGGCGAGCTGTATCTCGCTGTCGCCCGCGGACATCAAAATCGATCGGCACCCGCCTCTGATCGTCTCGGTCGGCCTGCCGTTTCTGGTGGCGGAAGTTGCCTCGCGTGACGCGTTGCGCCGGGCAAGGCCTGACGCCACCGGGTTTGCCCGCGCGTTTCCCTGCGACGGCTGCGATGCGGTGTATTTTTACACGCGCGATGTGCCTGCCGCGGAGTCCTGCGATTTGCAAGCGCGCATGTTTCATCCGGGATCGAGCGGCCTTTCCGAGGATCCCGCCACCGGCAGCGCAACCGCGGCGGCCGCGGCGCTGCTCGGCCACCTCGCGAGCGAGCGGGATGGCGAGTTGAAGCTGCGCATCGGGCAGGGCGTCGACATGGGGCGGCCGAGCCTGCTGCTGACGCGGGTCCGGAAAGAGAATGGCGTTGTGGTCTCGGCGCATGTCGGCGGGGCCTGCGTTCAGATGATGGAAGGATCGTTTCGTCTGGCCGGCGAGGGGTGAAGGGCGCGCGCGAATATGGATTCCGGGTCTGCGCCAAGCGGCGCGCGCCCGGGAATGACGGCCTTCAAACCTGCCGCGCGACCAGGTTCTCGATCTTAACCCCGTCGCGGTGTTCGATGATTTCCGTGATCCACTGCCGGTGGCACTCCCGGTGATCGCGCTCGTAGCAGAGAATGCAGACCGGCCCCGATTTCTTGACCAGCGCCGACAGCTCGTCGAGTTCTTCTTTTGCCTGCGGAGTCTTCAAATGTTTCGCGTAGATTTTGTGTAACGCGTCGAACTTGCCGCTGCGTGCGGCGTCGCGCCCGTCCTTCGGCGTGCCGAGCCCACGCAGATGCAAATAGGAAATACCGCGCTCATCGAGCCCGGCCGCAAGCTGGTTCTTCGAAAAGCCGGGGCGGCGGGACGCGGCGACGGCGCGCACATCGACCAACAGCTTCACCCCGGCTTGCTCGAGTTCGTCGAGCACAGCCTTGGCGGGCGTCTGTTCATAGCCGATGGTGAAGAGGCGGTTGGTTTTGCGTGCCATGTCAGCTCTTGTCCCGGCGTTGGTGTTCCGCTCAGGCTACGTCACTCCTCGACGGATTTCCACACTGGTTGCGCGATGTCCGGCAAGCCGGCCCTACGAGCGCGTTGCCGCCATGCGCGGCATGTCGCATAGTCAGGTCTAGAGAAAGCGGCTGCGGCCGGTGTCGCGGGAGGAATACGATGCTTCGGTTTTGCCGATCGCCGGCAGCAGTTGCCGTCGCGCTCGCGCCGCTCATGCTCGGCGCGGCGGTGGCGCAGTCGCAGACCGCGTATCCCGACCGCCCCGTGAAGATCATCGTCCCGATCGGCCCCGGTGGCAGCTACGATCTCGTCGGGCGGCATCTCGCCGACGTGCTTTCGAAGCGCACCGGGCAAGCCTTCTTCGTCGAGAACAAGCCGGGCGCCGGCACGGTCGTCGGTACGCAGGCCGCGGCCCAGAGCGAGCCGGATGGCTATACGCTGATGGTCGGCGGGCTCTCCAACATGGCCTTCAACTCCGCGCTGTATTCGAAGCTGGGTTACGATCCGCTCAGGGATTTCATACCGGTCGCCGTGATCTACAGGTTCGGCTATGTGATGGTCGGTCGCAAGGATATGCCGCAGCTGAGGCTGCAGGACATCGTCGCGGCCGCGAAGGCCGATCCCGGCACCATCACCGTGGCAACCGCGGGCGTCGGCACCGGTCAGCAGTTGGTGGCGGCCGCCTTCATGAAGGCAGCGGGCGTGAAGCTTTTGGAAGTGCCTTACAAGGGGTCGCCCCCGGCGTTTACCGATCTGCTCGCCGGGCGCATCGATCTGTTCTTTGACTCGATTGCCGCAGGCCTGCCATACGTGCAATCGGGACAGGTGAGGGGCATCGCCGTGCTGTCGTCGAAGCGCAGTCCGCTTGCGCCCGATGTGCCGACCATGTCGGAGGCGGGCGTGCCCGGTCTCGATGTCAATTCCTGGCTCGGAATCTTTGCACCCGCAAGAACTCCGCCGGCAGTCATCGCGGCGCTGCGCCGGGATATCCGCGCTTCGTTGCCCGACTTGAAAGAGCGCTTCGAGAAGAGTGGCGGTGAAATCTGGGATCTGCCGGACAAAAGGCTCGATGCCTTCGTCGCGTCCGAACACCAGAACTGGACAAAACTCATTCGCGAGGCCGGCATCAAGCTGGATTGAAGAGCGGGCAGATGCCGTAAGCCCGGATTACTTCACACGTTCGATCAATTCCATTGCCCCCGATGGAGCGCGCACCTTACCTTCGTGGATCACATAGGCAAAGACATCGCGCGGGGCTTTTTTCGCTATCGCCGGATCGACGCGCGGCAGATCGTCGGGCTCGCCGCCGGCGGCCCATAATTGAAGCCGTTTCGCCCAGGCGTCGAGTTGCTTCGGCGGATAACAGGTCTTGAGTTCGTCGTTACCCTTCTGTAGCCGCGCGTAGACGAAATCGGCGACGACGTCCGCGATCGCCGGATACTTGCCATGCTCGGCGAACACCACGGGCGTTGCGAATTTGCGCAACAGCGCGATGAAATCGGGCACGCAAAAGCTGGGGTGGCGCACCTCGACCACATGGCGCAGCGCGCGGCCCTCGAGCTTGCGCGGCAGCAGTTCGAGAAACCCGCCGAAATCGGCTTCGTCGAATTTCTTGGTCGGCGCGAATTGCCACAGCACCGGGCCCAGCCGGTCGCCAAGTTCCAGCACGCCCGAATCGTAAAAGCGCTTCACGGAGTCGCCGGCTTCCGCGAGCACGCGGCGGTTGGTGGCGAAGCGCGGTCCTTTCAGCGAGAACACGAAGCCGTCGGGCACCTCGCGCGCCCATTTGCGGAAGCTTTCCGGCTTTTGCGAGCCGTAATAGGTGCCGTTGATCTCGATCGAGGTAAGTTTCGAAGCCGCGTATTCCAGTTCCCGGGCCTGCGCGAGCTTCTCCGGATAAAATACCCCGCGCCACGGCGCGAAGGTCCAGCCGCCGACGCCGATGTAGATTTTGCCGGTGTCTCTTGAAGCCTTCTGCGGGGCCTTGCTCACGGTCGATCTCATTGCGAAAGCGAAAATCCTGTCGGATAGAGCTTAGTCAAATCAACCTTGATTGGCCAGTTCGCTGCCCGGCGTTTTCCACTTCGCACTTCGCTCGTACGTGACTTCCTACGATGCTAATTTCCATGATATCACGTCGGCTCAGGCGACCAGGAAATACGAGATGACCTCAGAATCAGTAGCCGGCGTGTTGGGTGCGATTGTCGCAGCCGTGGTGTTGGTGATCGCGATCGCGTATGGACCGATCGGACAAATAGGCAAATCTCAAAAACCGGTTCAGAAGATTGAAGCGCCGGCGCAACCGGCTGCGCCGCCCGGCCGGGGGCCGGTGGTGAGAGAAGTGCCTCAGTAGCCGGGGGTCCCCGTGCCGGAAGGCCTCCCCCTTGCGGAACGCCTCGATCGTTCCTATCTTGTCTCCAACGGCGACGTCGATGCTTAAAAGCTCCGGCGCTGGGACGACCACTGAATAGCTCGGCTGCGCCGGATGTACGCGCGCCTGTTGTTCGTGGTCGTTGGCATTTTTGGGCCAGTTTTGGCTGGTTTTGCACTTCATTCCGCTCCCGTTTCGGAACTGCGCCTTGGCATCCCCCGATGCTGCGGATATACGCTGGCGCCATGAATGAAGCCATCAGACCGGGCACCGAAACCCCGCCGCAGGCCGCTGGCTCGACTCAGCTCTCGGTCATCGTTCCCACTTTCAACGAGCGCGACAATGTCACCACGCTGTTTCGGCGGCTGGAAGCGACGCTTGCCGGCGTGAACTGGGAAGTCGTCTTCGTCGACGACAATTCTCCTGACGGCACATGGGATGTGGTGCGGAGCCTTGCACGTCAGAACTTCCGCGTGCGCTGTATCCGGCGGATCGGACGGCGTGGCCTGTCGGGAGCCTGCATCGAGGGCATTCTGGCTACCAGCGCGCCGTGCGCGGCGGTGATCGACGCGGACCTGCAGCATGACGAGAAGCAGTTGCCAAAAATGCTGGCGCTGCTGGAAGGTGGCGAAGCCGACCTCGTGGTCGGCAGCCGCTATGTCGCGGGCGGCAGCGCCGACAGTTTCAACCGGCAGCGGGCCGGCGCCAGCGCGCTGGCTACCGAGGTTGCGAAACGCGTGTTGCGGGTCAAGATCGCCGATCCCATGAGCGGGTTTTTCATGATCCGCCGCGATCGCTTCGAGCAGCTGGCGCCGCAGCTTTCCACCCAGGGCTTCAAGATCCTGCTCGATATTGTCGCCACCGCACGCGGGGATCTGCGCATTGTGGAAATTCCCTACACCTTCGGTTCGCGATTGCACGGCGCGAGCAAGCTGGATTCCATGGTGGCGCTGGATTTCCTCGGGCTGGTGCTGGCAAAGCTGACCCACGATGTGGTGTCGCTTCGCTTCCTGCTGTTTGCGATGGTGGGCTCGATCGGACTGTTCGTGCATCTCGGCGCGTTGTTCGTTGCGCTCGAAGGTTTCGATCTGCCGTTTCCGGAGGCGCAGGCCTGCGGCGCGCTGGTGGCCATGACCAGCAATTTCATCCTGAACAATTTTCTCACCTATCGCGATCAACGGCTGAAGGGTCTTGCGATCCTGCGCGGCCTGTTGCTGTTTTATCTGGTGTGCAGCGTCGGTCTGTTCGCCAATGTCGGCGTGGCATTCTCGGTCTACGATCAGGAACCGATCTGGTGGCTGGCGGGGGCGGCGGGCGCGCTGATGGGCGTGGTCTGGAATTACGCGATGTCCGGGCTGTTCGTCTGGCGCAAGCGATGAACGTGCAATGAGTTCAAAACGAGGTGCGGCTCGTCCGCAACACGTTTGTCACGATCCTGGCGCTGGTGGCGTTGCGACTGGCCGCCGCCGCCTGGACGCCGCTGACCTTCGACGAAGCCTATTACTGGATGTGGTCGAAGCATCTCGCCGGCGGTTACTACGATCATCCGCCTGCCGTCGCGGCGGTGATCCGCCTGGGCACGATGATTGCGGGCGACACGGAACTCGGCGTGCGGCTGGTGTCGATATTGCTGGCGTTGCCGATGAGCTGGGCGGTGTATCGCGCCGCCACGATCCTGTTCGGCGGCATGCGGGTGGCGACGACCGCGACCATCCTGCTTAACGTCACGCTGATGACGGCGGTCGGCACCCTGATCATCACGCCGGATGCACCGTTGCTGGTGGCCTCAAGCTTTGTTCTGTTTTATCTGGCGAAGGTATTGGAGACCGGGCGCGGCGTATGGTGGCTTGCGGTCGGCGCGGCGGTCGGCGTTGCCTTACTTTCGAAATACACTGCGCTGTTTTTCGGGCCGGCGATCCTGATCTGGCTCGCAGTGGTTCCGAAACTGCGGCACTGGCTGATCTCGCCCTGGCCGTATCTCGGCGGCCTTGTCTCGCTCGCGATATTTTCGCCGGTTATCCTGTGGAACGCCGATCACCATTGGGTTTCCTTCATCAAGCAGATCGGGCGCGCCCGGATCGAGGATTTCAGGCCGGCGTTCATCGGCGAACTGATTCCGACCCAGATCGCATTTGCAACCCCGCTGGTGTTCATCCTCGGCGTGATGGGACTTTACGCTCTGTTCAGGCGCAACGCCGGCGCCTTCGCCGCGCGCACGCTGATCAGCGCGACATTCTGGACCATTTCGTTTTATTTTATCTGGCATTCGCTGCACGCCCGCGTCGAGGCCAATTGGTTTGCGCCCGTTTATCCGGCGTTCGCGATTGCAGCCGCGGTCGCCGGTATCCTCACGCGATGGGGGGTGCGCCAGCAGCGCATTGTCGACTTTTGCCTGCGCTGGGCCGCGCCAACAGGCATATTGATGTTTGCGCTATTGATCGTGCAGGCCAACACCGGCCTGCTCACGGGTTATCGGCGCGACGCTACCGTGCGGAGCGTTGGCGTCGGCTGGCGCGAACTCGCCGGCGAGATCGAAGCGGTTCGTTTGCGCGTCGGTGCTGCTTGCGTGCTGGCGCCGGATTACGGCACCACCGGCTGGCTCGCCTTTTATCTGCCGAAAGGTACCTGCGTCGTGCAGCCAACGCAGCGTATCCGCTGGGTCAACATGCCCGAGCCGAATCCGGCAAGTCTTGCGGGCAAGCTGTTGTATGTCGACGAAGCGCGGCCCGGCGGGCGGCCGCATCTGAAAGAAGCATTTACGAAGGTCGAGCAAGTCGCCGAACTCAAGCGCAAGCGTGGACCGCTGACTATCGAAACCTACACGCTTGACCTGCTCGAAGGCGCCAACGGCGAGGTGCTCGACCGCTCCCTACCGCCCGAACTGGAGTAGGGCGGGTGATGACGCCGAATCCAATTGAAGCGGCGCTGAAAATAATCCACCACGTGTCGGCTCCGGGCCGGCCGGAACGTCTTGTAACCGGGCACGTTGCAATCCATGGAAAACGAGGTCATGCCATGAGCAGTTCCACCCTGAAATCCGTCGATGGTTCCATCCTGAAACCCGCCGTCGAGCTGGCGCGCGCAAGTAACGTTCGGTTTCCCAACGAGAGCGCCGAGTATCGGCGTGCCCGCGAAGCGCTGCTGGCTGAAGAGATCGAGCTTCGCCGCCACATCGAGCGTGTCGCGGAGCAGCGCCGCAGGTTGCCCTCGGGCGGCGAGGTCACAAAGAATTATGCGTTCGAGGGCGAAAGCGGACCCGCATCCTTCGCCGATCTGTTCGGGGACAAGGATACGCTCGTGGTCTACAACTACATGTTCGGCCCGCAGCGCGAGCGGCCGTGCCCGATGTGCACGTCGCTGCTATCGGCGTGGGACGGCGAGGTGCCCGATATTCAGCAGCGCGTCGCGCTCGCGATCGTGGCGCGGTCGCCGATCGAGCGGCTCAATGCGTTCAAGCGTGAGCGTGGCTGGCATTATCTGCCGCTGTTCTCGGACATTTCGGGCGAGTTCAGCCGAGATTATCATGGGCTGACCAAGGACGGCGGCGACGATGCGGCGTTCAACGTTTTCACGCGGCGCGATGGAGCAATCAGGCATTTCTGGAGCGGCGAGATGAACGGCGCGTCGGCCGATCCCGGACAGGATCCGCGCGGCGCGCCGGACCTGATGCCGATCTGGACCATCCTGGATGTAACGCCGGAGGGGCGCGGTAAGGACTGGTATCCGAAACTGAGTTATTAGCGTCGCCCACGCTGAGCCCTATTCACTGGACTCAATGCTTAAGAAAGCGGCGTCCCAACGTTATTCGATCGCTTCGCTGGATTCGCCGCTCTCTTTGAAGAGCGTTTTCAGCAGCCGCCATAGCTCGCGGTGTCCGGCAGTTTGACCGCCTTGCTTGAGGTAATCCGCAATATCCATTGTCGCTGTTTGGTAGTCGATCGTGCCCCCAACCTTCGCATCCAGATGCGTCACCTCACGCTCGACGTACAAGCTTTTGGTGTCGGTGTCGAAGACAAGGGTGCAACGATCGGCCTGGGTAACCTCGGGGCCTCTTACCTGACGATACAATTCTCGTTTTAGGAGAGCCATTTTTTCCGCTCCCGATGATAACGGTGCGACAGCCGGTTTCTCAGCTCAACAAGGTTCGGACCTTTTTGACTGCATCATAGATTTCGATCTGAAGCATCGGATAATTCGACTTCAGTTTTCGGCCCGATGCCTCGGCGGCGTCGACCGTGTCGAACTCTGACTTAAAATGGCCGTCGACGATCACCACGAACCCCTTGGTAGGAGGCCGGTCGGCTCGCGGTGCTTTCCTCGGCTCTGGTTCGTCAATTGAGAGGATCGGCTTTTTCATCGGAGGCGCGCGTCCTCAAATGGCTCTCGGTAGCTCGTGCCTTAATGCAGATCCAGCAAGGGCTGGCCGAGCTTATGGCGCAACATTGCTCAAGATCAATATGGCTTGGATCTGAACGGGGTCAGTTTATTCCGGCATTTTACCCCGCCGCGGTCAAAATGGCGCTGTTCCGAAGTCCACCGATTGATATCGCGGCTGCAATTTTGGCTTTTCCGCAGGTAGGTGCCCCGTCTGATCGTGCCGGCCGATCAGGGCACATGCTGCGCCCATTCGCGGTGGCTATGGCGGAGCGAAAACGAACTCGATCCGTTCGTGGATTAGCGAATTCCGGATGGAACCCCCGGGGTCGTTTCGCACCGAAACGGACCTATTTTGCCTGCCCAACATCCGCCCGCACTTAATCCGCATTTAACTAAAATTCGCCTTAATGACGCTCCGCGCCTCTGCGAGACGCTCTGCCGGGACTTGGGCGGGGCATCGCGCGCAGGTTTCCGTTCGAGCGTTTAGCTGGAGCGCCCGCCATCGGACGCTGCCAAAGGGGACAGGATGGACCCGTTCTGGATGTAAGGTGAATGAGTTACAGTACGCGTGCGTGTTATGATTTCGCGGCCCACGATCCAAGAAATTCAGCCCGAAAAGCGAACCCCTTTACCATTTTCGGCGGCGCGGCTGTCGGCTGCGTCGTGCTGGGCTGTGCCTGGGCGGTGTACGTCAATATTTTGGGAGCCAACGTTTATCCGCAACTGAGCAGCGCCGACTTCGACGCACCGGTCATCAGGCGGCCGCCGGTGCTCGCGGCCCGGAGCGCACCGCCGGCCGCCAACAATGTTCTAGCCGCGCTTCCCGAACCGGCGCCACAAATCTCGGCACCCGCGACTGTCCCGGCGACCGAAGCGTTCTCATTTAATGATCGCTTCGCAGCGGCGGCGCCGCAAGGCGTAGCGTCGCGGCAAGCCGAAGCGCCGAAGCCGCAGCAGGAAACGCCAAAACTGGCGGAAGCACCGAAGCCGAAGGAAACTTCGCCGGCGCCAGCGCCTGTTCAGGTTGCCGCCGTCGCTGCCGGCGCCGGCGCCGCGTGCCGTTGAACCTCGACCGGCGAAAAGTTCAGCTGAATTCGGTTCGCGATATGGCGCAACGCGCCAAAGCGGCGGTGATGTCGATCGCATCAGCCAACAAGCCCACGATCTCCGAAAAGCTGTGGGGCAAGCCGCAGGCTCGGGGATCGCTGCTCTCCTACGCGTCCGCCGATGCGAGCATTACCGGGAGTCTTCCACCGAGCCAAAATCCTGCGCTGGGCGGCGCGCAGCCGCTCTACGATCGCTCGACCGCCGTTTACGATATCTCCGCGCACACGGTTTACCTGCCCGACGGCACCAAACTGGAAGCGCATTCGGGTCTCGGCTCCAGGTTAGACGATCCCAAATACGTCCACGTCAGAATGCAGGGCGCGACGCCGCCGCATGTTTACGAGCTGACGCCGCGCGAGGCTCTGTTTCATGGAGTGCCGGCGTTGCGGCTGACCCCGGTCGGCGGCGAGGACGCGATCTTCGGACGGACCGGCCTGCTCGCGCATACCTACATGCTCGGCCCGAACGGCGATTCCAACGGCTGCGTTTCGTTCAGGGATTACAACGCTTTCCTGAACGCCTATCGCAATCAGGGCATCAAGCGGCTCGCCGTCGTCGCGCGAGTGGAGTGAGCGGGCTTAGGTGGGGTTCGGATCGTGTGACCTCACGTACCATCGGGCTTGCGCCAACCGGCGCGCCCCGGTGCGGAAGTAGCGTCCGAGCCGAATCGCGGCATCGGCGGTGACGGGCTCTGATTGCCTGACCTTCATTGGACAGCGACCCCCGAACAAAAACCCCGGCATCGCTGCCGGGGTTTTGCATTTTTGGATAATCGCCTGAACGAATGGATCAGAAATCCATGCCGCCCATGCCGCCGCCGCCCGGAGGCATGCCGCCAGCGCCGCCCTGGTTCTTCTTCGGCACTTCGGCCACCATGGCTTCGGTGGTGATCAGGAGTGCCGCAACCGAAGCTGCGTTCTGAATCGCCGCACGAACGACCTTGGTCGGGTCGATGATGCCCTTCTTGACGAGATCGCCGTATTCGCCGGTCTGCGAGTCGAAGCCGTAATTGTACGTCTTGTTCTCGAGGATCTTGCCGACGATGACGGAGCCGTCCTCGCCCGCATTGATCGCGATCTGGCGCGCCGGCCAGGAGAGCGCCTTGCGGACGATCTCAACACCGGTCTTCTGGTCGTCGTTCTTGGTGCGCAGGCCCTTGAGCTGCTCGGAGGCGCGCAGCAAAGCGACGCCGCCGCCCGGCACGATGCCTTCTTCCACGGCCGCACGGGTCGCATGCATCGCGTCATCAACGCGATCCTTGCGCTCCTTGACCTCGACTTCGGTCGCGCCGCCGACGCGGATCACCGCGACGCCGCCCGCGAGCTTGGCCAGGCGCTCTTGCAGCTTCTCACGGTCGTAGTCCGAGGTGGTTTCCTCGATCTGCGCCTTGATCTGCGTCACGCGTGCTTCGATGTCGGACTTCTTGCCGGCGCCGTTGACGATGGTGGTGTTCTCCTTGTCGATCATCACCTTCTTGGCGCGACCGAGCATGGCGAGCGTGACGTTCTCGAGCTTGATGCCGAGATCTTCCGAGATCGCCTGACCACCGGTCAGAACCGCGATGTCCTGCAGCATCGCCTTGCGGCGATCGCCGAAGCCCGGAGCCTTCACAGCGGCAACCTTGAGGCCGCCGCGCAGACGGTTGACGACGAGGGTGGCGAGAGCTTCGCCTTCGACGTCTTCCGCGACGATAACCAGCGGCTTGCCGGTCTGAACCACGGCTTCGAGCAACGGGAGTAGTTCGTTCAGCGAGGACAGCTTCTTCTCGTTGATCAGGATGTAGGCATCGTCCATTTCAACGCGCATCTTGTCGGCGTTGGTGACGAAGTAGGGCGAGATATAGCCACGGTCGAACTGCATGCCTTCGACGACGTCGAGTTCGGTCTCGAGCGACTTGGCTTCTTCAACCGTGATGACGCCCTCGTTGCCGACTTTCTTCATGGCGTCGGAGAGGAACTTGCCGATCTCGGCGTCGCCATTGGCGGAGATGGTGCCGACCTGGGCGATTTCCTCGTTCGAGGTGACCTTCTTGGAGTTCTTGACGAGGTCGGCGACGACGGCATCCACCGCCATGTCGATACCGCGCTTCAGGTCCATCGGGTTCATGCCGGCGGCAACCGACTTGGCGCCTTCGCGCACAATGGCCGCGGCCAGTACGGTCGCGGTGGTGGTGCCGTCGCCGGCAGCGTCCGCCGATTTGGAGGCGACTTCGCGCACCATCTGGGCGCCCATGTTCTCGAACTTGTCGTCAAGCTCGATTTCCTTGGCGACGGTGACGCCGTCCTTGGTGACACGAGGGGCGCCGAACGACTTGTCGAGCACGACGTTGCGGCCCTTGGGGCCGAGCGTCACCTTGACCGCGTTGTTGAGAATGTCGACACCGCGCAGCATGCGATCGCGGGCATCGACGCCGAATTTGACTTCTTTAGCTGACATTTATTGGTCTCCGTTTGAAACTGGGTCCTCATCCCCGGGGGAGCGCGCCCCGAGCGGGCGTCTCGAGGGATGAGATGATTTGAGTTTGCGGCCTCATCCTTCGAGACGCCGGCTGCGCCGGCTCCTCAGGAGGAGGGAACGGGCGTGCAGCGGCTTACGCGGCCTTCTTCTTGGCGGCGGGAAGATCGGTGAGAACGCCCATAATGTCGCTCTCCTTCATGATCAACAGCTCTTGGCCGTCGAGCTTGACCTCGGTGCCGGACCATTTGCCAAACAGCACGCGGTCGCCGACCTTGAGATCGATCGGGATCAGCTTGCCGGATTCGTCACGGCCGCCCGGACCGACCGCTATGATTTCGCCCTGCGAGGGCTTTTCCTTGGCACTGTCCGGAATAATGATGCCGCCAGCTGTCTTTTCTTCGGCGTCGATGCGCTTGACCACAACGCGGTCGTGAAGCGGACGGAATTTCATGCAGTCCTCCTAAGTTTCTGAAGATGTTATAGAGTTTGAATTTTGGCAGTCCCCGCCAGCGAGTGCCAGCGCGGCCATGATGGACATAGTCCAGGTTGATGCGGGGAACAAGGGTTTCTAGCAGAAAAATTGGCACTCAAATATGACGCCTGCCAATTTCATTCATCATCATTAACTCAGCGGGACCGGCCACGAAAGCCCATATTAGCACATGCGGTAAGCTGCTGCTAACGCAACAAATTTAAACAAATCATTAAACATTTGGGCTTGTGATGGGTTGGTATCGTGCGTCACATTTCTATCATGTGAGCGCATCTCCACCGGGTGGCTCCCGGTCGGCGGCCACTTCGTGAATGCGCTCCAGCAATGGAGGTTAGCATGGTCTCGCGGGTTGCGGTTTCCGAGGACTTCCGGAAACAGGTGCTGGGTTACGGGCTGACGACGGCGCAAATTCTGTATCGGATGCCCGATCATCCCTCGCTACTTCAAACCTATGTCTGGCAGAATTACGATCTGTTTCCGAATTTCCCGGCATTGAAGGATTTTCTTTCCTTCTGGCAACAAAAGCTGGAAGGCCCGCTGTTCGCTGTCACCGTTGCGCACTCCAAGCTGATCAAGCCTGCCGAGCTGCGCGCCGTCGACGGCGTGTTCCGGCTGCATTGAGGCCGAAGCAGACGCAACGCCGGGCGGGCGCTCTCGGCTACCCACCGGCCTGGGGCTCAAAACTGGAGCGGTAGGCGCGCGCTACCACTTAGCCCACCTTGCGAACTGTGCTAACGTTTTCCCACAACATGGAAAGGGAAGACGTCAATGGCCAAGAAGAAGCCGACATCGCGGGCCGCGGCCCGGACCGCCGCGCAGAAAAAATCGCCTGCGCGCAAGACCGCCGCCAAATCCACATCGCGGAAACCGATCAAGACGAGGGCGCGCACGCAGTCCTCCGCCAAGCGCGCCCGCCCGAAACAGCGCGTTGCCATCAGCCATTATCGCGACGAGGATTTCCTGACCAACGGCTTGCGCACCTACGCGCAATACCGCGACCTCGGAATTGCGGATGCCAGCCACGGCCTTGCCCAAGCCCACGTGATTCGGCTGATCGGACCCTGCAATCCGGCGGAAGTCTCAAAATTGCACTTCCACGATGTCGAGTTTCAGATGGTCTATGTCCTGAAGGGCTGGGTCAAAACTTACATGGAAGGGCAAGGCGAGACCTTGATGAAAGAGGGTAGCTGCTGGACCCAGCCGCCGCGGATCAAGCATCTGATCCGCGACTATTCCGACGATTGCGAACTGTTGGAAGTCATCCTGCCCGCGGAGTTCAAGACGGTCGAACTCGCGACGTGATGCGCGCGCGCCTCAACGCGTGCTTGCAGTGCAGCCACGCAAAGGCGGCACTGCGATCGTGAGGCGCGTCTATCGCGAAGATATCGATTGGCTGCGCGCCATCGCAGTGCTTGCGGTGGTCGCGTTCCATTTCGAAACACCGGTTTTCGGCGGCTTCGTCGGCGTCGATATCTTCTTCGTGATATCGGGATATCTGATCACGGGGATCATCCAGTCGGAAGTAAAGAGCGGCAGCTTTTCCTTTGCGCACTTCTACGAGCGCCGGGTGCGGCGGCTATTGCCCGCGCTTTACGCGATGGTGGCGCTGACGGCGATACCGTCATTCCACTATCTGCTGGCCTCCGAACGATTGGAGTTCTTTCGTTCGGTTGCCGCCGTCGTAAGCTTCACCTCTAATTTTTTCTTCTGGTTCCAGACCGGATATTTCGATCACGCGGCGGTCGAGAAGCCGCTGCTGCACACCTGGTCGCTTGCCGTCGAGGAGCAGTTTTATCTGGCGCTGCCGCTATTGATATGGGCGGTGCTGCGTTTTTCCCGCGGCGGGCGAATCGCGCTGCCGGTCGTGCTCACTGCGCTGGCGCTGGCATCGTTTTTACTCAGCATCTGGCTGATGGGCACAGATCGCTCCGCGAATGCCTTTTTCATGAGCCCACCGCGGGCCTGGGAATTTCTGATCGGGGGGCTGTTCGCAATCGAAGGGTTTCCGGTGCTGCGCAACGCGCTGGCGCAGCAAATCGCGCGCGGGCTCGCGCTGATTCTGATTGCGATCGCGATATTCGGGCTGCGCCAGGGGCCGGGATTTCCGGGGTTCAATGCGCTGACGCCCTGCATCGGCGCGGCCATGTTCATCTGGAGCGGCATCGGCGTCTCAACGCAAATGCGCGGCCGATATTCGCCGCTCAACACAGTCAAATTCTTCGGGCAAATTTCCTATTCGCTGTATCTCTGGCACTGGCCGCTGTTCACCTTTGCGCGGTTCTCCAAGAACACCCTGGTGCTCGATCCCCTCGACAAGGTCGCGCTGTTCGCATTTACGGTGGCAATTTCGTATCTGTCGTGGCGATTTGTCGAACAGCCGTTCCGCCGCGGCGTGCTGGCGCCGACGCGTCGCGCCGCATTCCGCATTGCGGGCCTCGCGACGGCTGTTTTGCTGGCCGGCAGCGCAGGCGGAATTCTCGCCGGCCGGACGCCGTCGGATGCCGACCGCGTCGCGCTGCAACTGGAATCCTACACCGCTTATAACTTTCAGCCGCTGTATCGTTCCGGCAGTTGTTTCGCGTCTGCCGGGGAGGTGTCCGACGGCGCCTGCCTCACGCTCGCAACAGGCAAAACCAACGTGCTGCTATGGGGCGATAGCCTGGCCGCGCATTATTTCCCCGGTCTTAGCAAGATGACCGATCCGCAGGGTGTGAATATTCTGCAGGCGACGCAGGCGGCGTGCATGCCGACGTTCAACGTCGCGGCTCAGGGCAACGCGTGGTGCCGCAGCTTTGCCGAGCAAACGGATGCATTCTTCAGGAGTCGCAAGCCCGACCTCGTCATACTCTCCGCGGACTGGCTGGAATACGTTCGTCCGCTGCGATTCGAGGGCATGATCGCCGACATCAAGCAAACAATTTCGCGGCTCAACGGGCTCGGCATTCCCGTGGTGCTGCTCGGTCCTGCCGTGCAGTTCAAGAGCCGGCTGCCGTCGATGTTGATGCGCGCGCACCTGCGGCAGGCCGATGCGCGGCCCGAGGACTTCGTATTGCCCGATATTTTCTCGTTCGATCAAAAGATGAAAGCGGCGCTCCCGGCGCATGACGGTTTTTCCTACATTTCTGTGGTCGATACGATCTGTCCGGCGTGGCAATGTCCGCTCACGGTCAACGGCGGCATTCCCCTGGCGTGGGATCACGCACACCTTACCGCGGAGGGATCGGTCTACGTGATGGAGAGGCTGGCGCCGATGCTGGGTTTGAAGAAAAAATAAGCCGTCCTGGAAAGACGCAGGAGGCGTTAGCTCAGCACTCCCACGATCGCGCCCATCAGGCAGGTCGTCAGCGTGCCGGAGACGATCGATTTCAATCCGAGCGAATTGATCTCGTCGCGGCGTTGCGGCGCCATGGTGCCGAGCCCGCCGATCATGATGCCGAGGCTGCCGAAATTGGCAAAACCGCACATCGCGTAGAGCATGATCAGCCTTGAGCGCGGGTCCAGCGCGTCGGTACCGAGCTTCGACAAATCAACATAGGCGATCAGCTCGTTGAGTACGGTTTTGACCCCCATCAGGCCGCCCGCAGTGATCGCTTGCGGCCAGGGAATCCCCATCAGCCAGCACACCGGTGCCATGGCATAACCGAGCATCCGCTGCAGCGAAATACCGGCGCCGCCGACATCTGGCAAGAGCCCGAGCACGGCGTTGGCGAGATGCACCAGCGCCACCAGCACGATCAGCATCGCGACGATGTTCAGCAAAAGTTCGAGCCCGGCCGTGGTGCCCTTGACGATCGCATCCATGGTAGAGGAGGCGTGCATGTCGGGGTCGGCCAGCGCACCGCCGGTCCTGATGTCGCTGATCTCGGGCACCATGATCAGGCTGATCAGGATTGCGGCGGGCGCGCCGAGCACGGAGGCGATCACGAAATGCGCCGCGGCGTCGGGAATCAGCGGCGCAAGCAGCGTGGCGTAGAGCACCAGCACGGTGCCTGCGATTCCAGCCATGCCGCCGGTCATGACCAGGAATAATTCGCTGCGCGTCAGTTTCGCGAGATAGGGCCGGATGAACAGCGGCGCTTCCACCATGCCGAGAAAGATATTGGCGGCGGTAGATAGCCCCACCGCGCCGCCGACGCCGAGCGTGCGCTCCAGAAGCCACGCCATGCCGCGCACCACGGGCGGCAGGACGCGCCAGTAAAACAACAGCGTGGTGAGCACACTCATGATGAGCACGACGGGAAGCGCCTGAAATGCCAGGATGAAGTCCGCGCCGGGCGCCTTCAGGTCAAACGGCAGCGCCCCGCCGCCGAGATAGCCGAACACGAAGGAGGTGCCGGCGCGCGAGGCCGCCGAAATCGCCCCGACGGCATCGTTGATGGCGCCGAATGCATGGGCGACCAACGGCAGCTTGATCAGCGCGACAGCGGTCAGGACCGTGACAAAAAGTCCGACAGCGGCCTGCCTCAGCGAAACCGCGCGTCGGTTTTCTCCGAATGCCCAGGCGATCGCAAGCAATGCGAACACGCCGAACGCCGATTGCAGTTGCTGCATCTTGCCCCACCCAAGGCGTCATTGCGAGGAGCGCAGCGACGAAGCAATCCAGCCCCGCTTTCAACGTGCCGTTACTGGATTGCTTCGCTGCGCTCGCAATGACCGTATTACGCGAGCGGTATCTCAGCCGCGTCCGACGAACGGCATTTTGCTGGCCATCACGGTCATGAACAACACGTTGGCGTCGAGCGGCAGGGTTGCCATGTAGGCGACCGCGTCACCCACTGCCTTGGCATCCATGCGCGGCTCGGGAATCTTGCGGCCGTCGGGCTGCAACACGCCATCGACCATGCGATCCGTCATCGGGGTTGCGGCGTTGCCGATATCGATCTGTCCGACCGCGATGTCATAACCGCGGCCATCGAGGTTTGTCGCTTTGGTCAAACCGGTGATGGCATGTTTGGTGGACGTATAGGCCGAAGAGAACGGCCGCGGCGCGTGCGCGGAGATCGAGCCGTTGTTGATGATGCGTCCGCCGCGCGGGGTCTGGTCCTTCATGATGCGGAACGCGTGCTGCGTGCACAAGAACGGCGCGGTCAGGTTGGTCGCGACCACCGCCTGCCATTGCGCGAGGCTCAAATCCTCGAACGGCACCGGCGGCGCGCCCATGCCGGCGTTGTTGAAAAGAACGTCGAGCCGGCCGTAGACGTCCGTCACCTTGGCAAACAACGCGGCGATAGAGCCTGGATCGGTCATGTCGGCGGAAACGGGGAGGCTCTTGCCGACGTTGTCGCCAAGCTTTTTGGTTTCTTCGAGTTTCTCCATGCGCCGCCCTGCGAGTACCACCGTAAATCCGGCGGTCATCAGCGCCAGCGATGCCGCGCGTCCGACACCGGTGCCTGCGCCGGTCACTACCGCGATTTTGTTGCCTGCCTGGGTCATTTTTCTTCCTGCCTTTTAGGTTTTTGGTTCTGCTTCTGTTTTGTAGGGTGGTCTTGGAATATTCTGATGCGCCGCGCGCAGCGCTGCCGACCAGCGCGACCGCAGATCGTGAAAATACGGCTCGCCCGCCTCGATGCGGTGATTGAGATCGGCATCATAGACGTCGGTGCGCACCACCAGCACGTCGATCGGCAGACCGACGCCGAGATTGGAGCGCATCGTCGAGTCCATCGAGATCAGGCTGGTCTTGAGCGCTTCATACAATTCGACGTCGTAATGCATGGCGCGATCGAGCACCGGCTTGCCGTATTTGTGCTCTCCGATCTGCAGGTACGGCGTGTCGGTGGTGCATTCGATGAAATTGCCGGCCGGGTAGACCATGAACAGCCGCATTCGGGAGCCCTTGATCTGGCCGCCGAACAGGAAAGACACGTCGAAATTGATGTCCTCGGACTGCAGCGCGACGCCTTCGGTGGCGTGGACCGCGCGGATCGCCCGGCCGATGCGCTGCGCCGCCTGAAACATGGTCGGCGCATTGAGGAGGGTTTCGACGTCGCCGGTGTCCGGGTCCTCGAGCCCTTCGGTGAGGGTCGAGAGCACCGACTGGCTGATCGCCAGATTGCCGGCGCTGGCGATCGCCATGATGCGGTCGCCCGGCTTGCTGAAAATATGGAGTTTGCGAAAGGTCGAGACGTTGTCGAGACCGGCATTGGTCCGGGTGTCCGCGATCATGACCAGGCCGTCCCGCACCAGCACTCCGCAACAATAGGTCATTCCCGGTCCCCGGCTCGTACTTCACTTTCGGCCATTGAAATCTTTACATTTTTCGGGCGACTGTCCAACCCCGTTTCGAGGATGGACAATTCTGTTGGCGATTTATCCTGCCCTTGGCGCGCTGCGGAAGCCCTTGATGGAAGCCGCGGCTGCGAGGCTGTGAACAGGGATTCAATGTGCACGGAAGCAGCTCTAAACGTCCGGTCCTTTGCCTAATTTTGGCAATGACGAAATGCGGAAAGAACTTAACGGGTATCTTCTGCGTCATAACCCAACAATGTTCACAGCCGATCGCAATGGCGGCAAGGCGGCCGCGCTGATTGCTCGCGGTACTGTTTGGAACGCGGTACGATCGGGACGGGTGTTTGACACGGAAAACGTGCCAATGGAAATTCCTACCGTCTGGAAGGTCGGCAAGATTATGAAGGATCAATTTCCATATTCCGGCGACGCAGATGAGTCGCATCCATGGCGCGTTGGCTGGAATGAAAGGCTCTGATGACCGGCGCACAATCCCGACTTCTCAAGGTTGGCGACCGCGTCAGCTGGGCAGGTAGCAAGACCGATCTTGGCACGGTCATCCGCACCGGTTGGGGTGGCGTTGTAATCGACTGGGATGATGGTCGTACCAGTTCGATCCATCACAACGATATGGCCCAGGTCGAGCGGGTGCCGGTTAAAGTTTGACCAAACTGGTTAACCAACCACCCTGTTTTTAGGAGTACGGCTTTACGGGTCTTCAAGACGTACGCGGTAAATCAATAGCAAGGCGGTGGTGTAGAGTGGCAAGCACCTACCGTTTCTCAAATCAAAGCCGCGTCATCCTTCGGGTTGATGCGGCTTTTATTTCACCCCTCAATTGTCTTCGCGATGTGACCCGGGCCGCCATGTCCTTCCGCTCACTACTCGCCACGATCTTTGGCACGCCATCGGGCGGGGGACGCGCGGGCTTTCGCGCTAGCGCTTCCCCAGGAAGTTGGATCGCAACCTGTCAGCAAACCAGATTACAAAAATCGCGGCGAACGAGAGAAGAAATAATGCGCCGCTGAGAGTAAAAGCTTGCATCGCTGCTGACATAAGTCCCTCCTTTGTTATATTGCGCCGCTTCCGAGGTTGAGACCGCCGCATCTGATAAGACCGCCGGATAATAGCCCCAAGCACAGTATTGCTTACAGCCGCCAGGCCGACATTGCGGCAGATCAATTTGGAAACCCGGCGATCGCAAAGCGATCGCAAGGTCCGCAACCAGGGCTGCGCGCGACGCGCGATCGCCCGGCATGAACGGGCCATCCGACGTGCCTTGGGGATGTTGTCCGTTTGTCCGCGAACGTGATCAATATTGAACATCCCTGCTCAAAGCGGGAATTGGTCGAATTCGCAGCGCACTTGGGGCGCGGGGATTCGGTTACTAAAAATTGAAGGGCGGGTGCTTGCAGCAGGTTCCAACCGGCAGCTACCGCAGCTATTCTCTCCGCACGAAAGTGAAGGGGGGTTCCGATGGCTCGTCACTGGCGAAAGCCGCATAGATCAGCGTCCCAGTTCAATTCGTTCGTCGTCTGGTTGGTTGGCGGCTCGGTAGTGCTGGCAGTACTCGTGCTACTTTCCCGTCATGTTTACATTTGATCGTGGGTCAGGCCGCCATCGATGCTGGCTTTGACTTGCGACGAGCAGTCAATCGAGTGCAATCCACCTTGAATTTCTTCATCCGCTCGGCGGGGCCGCAGCGTGGTGCGATGTTGTTGCGACCTGGGGCGGGACGGCGCATGAAAAGGCAAATGATCGTCGGCGGCTTGATCGTGGCCGCGCAAATTCTGGGCATCGCGGGCGCCCTGGCAGGCCCCTGGGAAGACGGCATGGCGGCCTATAACCGCGGCGATTATGTGCCGGCGGCCGGTATTTTCCGCCCCCTCGCCGAACAGGGCAGTGCCAAGGCGCAAAGCGTGCTCGGTGTGATGTACCGCAGGGGGCAAGGGGTCGCGCGCAATTCGGCTCGCGCGTTTATTTGGTTAAGTCGCGCTTCGGCGAGCGGTGATGTCAGGGCGAAGGCGGAATTGCATGATATCTCGCAAACCATGACGCCGCAGGAGCTTTCGCAGGCACAGGAGATGGCGAAAGCCTGTGAGGCTTCGAATTACCGGGAGTGCGAGTATTGACGCCCGCCGCCACTTCCGAGGCGCCGGTAAAACGAGCGAATCCGAAAAATCTCGAGATTCCGGGTCCACACGAAAACGCGTGTCCCGGAATGGCGGCACGCTTGAGCCTTCACGACTGCGACTGCCACTGCCGGCCGGCCTGATTGACCTTGACCGTTACCGACAGCGTTTCCGTGCCGCCGCCATAGCGGGTGCCGCGTACCGGCGCCGCGCCGAGATAATCGAGGCCGATGGCGACGCGGGCATGCGCGTCGGTCGTACAGATGCCGTTCGCCGGATCGAACCCGACCCAGCCGAGATCCGGCACGAACGCCTCAGCCCAGGCGTGGCCGGCCTGCTGATTAACCATTCCGTCGGAGCGCAGGAAATGTCCGGCAACGAAGCGTGACGGAATGCCGGCGCTGCGCGCGCACGCAATAAAGATATGCGCGTAATCCTGGCACACGCCGCGCTTCAATCCGAAAGCTTCCACCGCCGAGGTCCCGCTGTTGGTAGGGTCTTCGTCGAACGTCATGTGCTCGTTGATCTGCATCATCAGTGCATGCAGAAATCCGAGCACGTCGTCTTCGGATTCCGCGCGCAACTCGCGCGAAAACGTTGCCATTGCCGGGTTGACTTCGGTCAGCGATGTCGAGCGCAGGAACAGGCTCGGCGGAAAACGCTCATCGGTGCCCCTGAGCACACCGCCGGTATCGTGGGTCTCGATCAGGCCTTCGACCGTGATGGTGAGATCGGCGACCGGCCCGTGAGTCAGCACATGGGTAACATTGCCGAATGCATCCTGATGCACATCGAGACGCGAATCGGTGGAGACATCGATCTGCCATTCGGCGACGTATTGCCCGTCATGGCTGCCCGGAGTCATCCGCAGGATTTGAATCACGCTGGTGGCCGGCGGTTCGTAACGATAGCTGGTGGAATGGGCAATTCGCAGGCGCATGGCTGAAGAATTCCGAATCTGGTGTGGGCTGCAACGGCGTTCTAGACGAGATATTGTTTTGTGATGATTTCGCCGAGCCTTGAGTTATCAGCTATGAATTCCTGGATGAATTCGTGCACGCCGTGTTGGAAGACGTCGTCCATGTGGCTGTGCTCGAGCCGGTTGCGGACGCCGCGGGCATGTCGCTGCGAGGCGCCCTGGCGGCCATAGGCGACACCGATCTGGTCGAGATTGCGCACCAGATTGCCGTAACAGCTGGCCAGCGAACGCGGCAGGGAATCGTTGAGGATCAAGAGATCCGCGATCAGCCAAGGCTTCAGCGTCTCCCGATAGACCCAGTGGTAGGCGGTCAGCGCCGAGACCGAGCGCAGGATCGATGTCCATTGATAATAATCGAGCGGTCCGCCGACATGCTCTTCCTCGGGCAACAGCACGTGATACTTCACGTCGAGGATGCGGGCGGTATTGTCGGCGCGCTCGAGATGCAGTCCGAGCCGCGAAAACCAGTAGGCGTCGTTGCGCAACATGGTGCGGTAGGCCGAGCCGTCGAACCGCAAGGAGGTCTCCTGGACGAACCGCAAGAACCTCGCCAGTTCTTCGCGGGTTTTGGCGCCTTTGCCCCAGATTTCCTGAAGATCGATCCAGGCGCCATTGATGGTGTCCCACATCTCGCTGGTCAGCGCGGTGCGGACCGAGCGTGAATTGAGCCGGGCGTTTTCGATACAGTTGCGGATCGACGACGGATTGGACGGAGAGAACGACAGATAGTCGACGACGTTGTGTTCGTCGGCGTGCTCGTAAACCTCATAAAAGCTTGCGCTGACACCAGCGGTCAGCAGCGCCGAATCCCACTCGTTGGTCTTGCCGATATAGGTGTTCGGCAGCGCAGTGACGCGCAACGTCGCCTCGATGGTGCGCGCGAGATATTCCGCGCGTTCGACATAGCGGGCCAGCCAGTACAGGTTTTCGGCGGTGCGCGACAGCATGCGGGGGTGTTGCTCTCTTGTAGCCTGATTTACTCGTCCAGAATCCACGTGTCCTTGGTACCGCCGCCCTGGCTTGAATTCACCACCAGCGAGCCTTCCTTCAGCGCCACGCGCGTCAGCCCGCCCGGCACGATGGTAACGTGATTGCTTCCTGTGAGAACGAACGGGCGCAGGTCGACATGGCGCGGTGCGAGACCGGATTCGGTGCAGGTCGGGCAGGTCGACAGCGCCAGCGTCGGCTGGGCGATGAAACCCTCGGGCTCGCGCTTGAGCTTGTCGCGAAAAGCTTCGATCGTCGCTTTGGTCGCGGCCGGGCCGATCAGCATGCCGTAGCCGCCGGAGCCGTGCACTTCCTTCACCACCAATTCACCGAGATTGTCGAGCACGTAAGCCAGATCCTTCGGCTCGCGGCAGCGCCAGGTCGGCACGTTCTTCAGGATCGGCTCTTCGCCGAGATAGAATTTCACGATCTCGGGCATGTAAGAGTAGACCGCCTTGTCGTCGGCGATGCCCGTCCCGACCGCGTTGGCCAGTGTGATGTTGCCGGCCGCATAGGCCGACATCAGCCCGGGCACGCCGAGCGCCGAATCCGGGCGGAAGGTGAGGGGATCGAGGAAATCGTCATCGACCCGGCGGTAGATGACATCGACGCGCTTGAGGCCCTCGGTGGTGCGCATGAACACTTCATCGTTCTTGACGATGAGGTCGCGGCCCTCGACCAGCTCGATGCCGAGCTTGTCGGCGAGAAATGAATGCTCGTAATAGGCGGAATTGTAGACGCCGGGCGTCATCAGCGCCACCGTCGGCTCGGCCGCGGCGCTGAGCGGCGCCACCGACCGCAATGCCGACAACAGTTCGTCGGGATACCTTTCCACAGGCGCGACGCGGTGGCGGGCGAACAGATCCGGAAACAGCCGCATCATGATTTCGCGGTTTTCCAGCATGTACGACACGCCGGAGGGCGTGCGTGCATTGTCCTCCAGCACGAAAAAGTTTTCCGGGTTGACGCGGACGATGTCGATGCCGGCAATGTGGACATAGACATCGTGCGGCACATCCTGACCGTTCATCTCCGGCCGGAACACCGGGTTCTGGAAGATCAGGTCGTCGGGAATGACATTCGCGCGCAGGATATCGCGGCCGTGATAAATGTCGCGCAGGAACATGTTGAGCGCGCGCACTCGCTGCTTCAGGCCTTTTTCGAGGATCGTCCACTCTTTTGCCGAGATGATCCGCGGGATCACATCGAAGGGGATCAGCCTTTCCTGGGCTTCGGCATCGCCATAGACGGCGAAGGTGATGCCGATCCGGCGGAACAGCAGTTCCGCTTCCTGACGACGGTATTCCAGGGCGTCCGGCGGCGTCTCCTTCAGCCAACGGGAGAGCTCACGATAGGCCGGCCGCAGGTCGCCACCGGGCCCGTTCATTTCATCGAACGCAACTGCCATATATCTCGACTGTTTCCGAGGCCATGCGGGACAGTGCATGACTTAAAGGGATGGTAGCAAGGCCCGGGCCAGCGCGATATGCATTCACCGGGGGCATTTGGTATGGACAGTCGCGGTATTGCCTGAAAAAACGGCTAGCCGGTGCTTAATTCGGCAGCAAAACCCCGTGACTTCAATACGTTGCTTGCGCAAGGTCACCACGATACAGGACGAGGAGAGGTTATGAGCGATATCGTCACCGCGGGAATTCTGGTGATCGGCGACGAGATCCTGTCCGGGCGGACCAAGGACAAGAACATCGGCTTTATCGCGGAATACCTGACCAATATCGGGATCGACCTCAAGGAGGTCCGCGTCGTCGCCGACGACGAGCCCGACATCATCGCAGCGCTGGACGCGCTGCGCGATCGCTACACCTACGTCTTCACCACCGGCGGTATCGGGCCGACCCATGACGACATCACAGCCGACAGCGTCGCCAAGGCGTTCGGCGTCGGCATCGGCCATCATCCAGAGGTAGTGGCGCGGTTTCGCGAGCGTTTCCAGGGCGCGGGCGAGTTGAACGAGGCGCGGCTGCGGATGGCGCGGATTCCCGAAGGCGCCGAACTGATCCAGAGTGCGACTATCCTCGCGCCCGGTTTCAAGATCGGCAATGTCATCGTCATGGCGGGTGTGCCATCGATCATGCAGGCGATGATGGACATTGTCGCGCCGAAGCTGAAATCAGGGGTGCGGATGCTGTCGGAATCGGTTCGCGCCAATGCGAGGGAAGGCGACATCGGCGGTCCCTTGCGTGAAATCGCCAACGCGCATCCCGACACCATCATCGGCAGCTACCCGTTCCTCGATGACGACAAGAAGCCGAATACGAATCTCGTCGTCCGCTCGCGCGATCCCGAGAAGCTCAATGCAGCGATGACCGCGGTTAAGGAGATGCTTGCGGGATTGAACGTGGTCCGGTAGCGGATCCATCACTTGAGCGGAGCGAGAGCGCGCGTGGACAAGAATTCGTTCTTCTGGAAGATAGTCGATGGTAGGCTGCCGCCGCCTCCTTGCGCGAAGACACTCGGCATCGAGTTTGTTCAGATCGATGGCGAGCGCGGCACGGTCGAAGTCAAATTCGAGGCGAAGCCGGAATTCCTGAACCCCGCCGGAAACGTGCAGGGTGGATTTCTCGCAGCCATGCTCGACGACACCATGGGGCCGGCGCTGAGCGCGACGCTGGACGCCGGCGAGTTCGCGCCGACGGTCAATCTCAACGTACAGTTTCACCGGCCGGCCAACGCAGGTTCGCTGAAGGGCGTCGGCCGCGTGGTACAGCGCGGCAAGCAAATTTGCCAATTGAGCAGCGAATTGCTCCAGAACGACAAGATCGTTGCGACAGCAACGGCCACAGCCGTAATTCGTAAAATGTAGGAGAATGATGATGGCGGAGCATCCGGAGCTGAGCGCGCAGGAGCGGGCGGGCAAGGCCTTTCCGGTCTCATGGGACCAGTTTCACAGGGATTGCCGGGCGCTGACCTGGCGGCTGAATGAAGTCGGGCCGTTTCATGCGGTGATCGCGATCACCCGCGGCGGGCTGGTGCCGGCGGCCATCGTCGCGCGCGAACTCGGCGTGCGCGTGATCGATACCGTGTGTATTGCCAGCTACGATCATACCAAACAGGGCGACCTGAAGGTTTTGAAGAGCATTTCAGCCGACACCGCGAAACTCGGGCAGGGGACCGGCAAAGGGTTGTTGATCGTCGATGATCTCGTCGATACCGGCAAGACCGGGCGGCTGGTGCGCGACATGATGCCGGACGCGCATTTCGCAACTGTCTACGCCAAGCCGAAAGGGCGGCCGCTGGTCGACACCTTTATCACCGAAGTGTCGCAGGACACCTGGATTTTCTTTCCGTGGGATACCGCGCTCTCGTTCCAGCCGCCGATCCGTGAAGGCGCGGCATGATGCGCTATCTGGCGCGGCTTGAGAGCTGAATGCGATCGCCGCTGCAAAACCGGGTTACGCCGACAGGCGAGATTATCGCGACGCCGCACCGTGGATTGTTCACCGGCAACCGCGGCATCATTCACGACCCCAAGACCAAGACCTTGCTGACGCGGCGCTGGGCGAGCCCCGCGTGGCTCACCTGCGTCTGCGAGTTCAGGGGACGACGGCGCGAGGTGATGGGCGGGCGCAGCTGGACCGAACTGTTCTTTCTCGATGAGGCAACGGCGTTCGCGGCGGGACATCGCCCCTGTTTCTTCTGCCGCCGCGACGACGCCGTCAGGTTCCGAGCCGCGTGGGAAGAGGGCAATCGCGTCAAGGGTGTTCGCGCGCGCGACATCGACGCCGTGCTGCATCGCGAGCGGCTCTCAGGCGGCAACAAGCGATTGCATCCGCTGCCGAGGCCGTTGGAACAATTGCCCGACGGCGCGATGGTGCAGCGAGAGAGCGAGATCTATCTGATCGCGCAGGGCCGGGCGTTATCGTGGTCGCCAGCCGGTTATCGCAGCGCGCAGACCGCGCCTCAAGCCGCGATGCTGCTGACGCCGCCCTCGACGCTGCGCGCGCTGTCGGCGGGATACCGGCCGCTGCTGCACCCGAGCGCGGGTTAGTTCAAAAGACGCTACGGTCGCGGGAGAGAGGGACATGCCGCCGATGCCGGGGACAGCTACCAAAACAACACGCAATCTCACGCAAACCGCTGCCTCGCGAGTTTCGCACCGGCGCCGAGCGCCATCAGCTTGGCTTCCGCGATGTCGCGGCGCATCGGCGCCATGCCGCAATTGGTGGTCGCGACGACATTGCTCTTCGGTACGAATTTTGAGACGTCGTCGATCACCTTGGCGACATCCTCCGCAGTCTCCACCGTATCGCTGGCGACGTCGATGACGCCGGCCTGAACCACCTTGCCCTTTAGCAGTTCGAGCAGTTCCAGCGGCACCTTCGAATTGCGGCATTCGATCGCGACCTGCTGGATCGGGCTTTTGGCAATCGCCGGAAAAATATCCTCATACTGCCGCCACTCGCTGCCCAGCGTCTGCTTCCAGTCGGTGTTGGCCTTGATGCCGTAGCCGTAACAGATATGCACGGCTGTGGCACAGGTCAGGCCTTCGGCGGCGCGCTCCAGCGCCTTGATGCCCCAATCGCTGACCTCGTCCATATAGACGTTGAAGGCGGGCTCGTCGAACTGAATGACGTCGACGCCGTCGGCCTGCAACGCCTTGGCTTCCTCGTTGAGCAATTCGGCGAAGGCGAATGCCATCTTCACGCGGTCGCCGTAGTACTGATCGGCGATGGTATCGATGATGGTCATCGGGCCGGGCAGGGTGAATTTCAGCTTGCGCGCGGTGTGGGTACGCGCGATGCGGGCTTCGTCCGCATGGACGCGGCCCGTGAGCCGCAACGGCGCCACTACCTGCGGCACCATCGCCTTGTAGCGATCTTTCCGGATTCCCATCTCGACCTTGTGGGCGAAGTCGATGCCCTCGATCTTCTCCAGAAAGCCGTGGACGAAATGCTGGCGGGCCTGCTCGCCCTCGGTGACGATGTCGATGCCGGCGTCTTCCTGCAGCTTCACCGCCAGCATCGTGGCGTCGCGCTTGGCGCGCGCCAGCTCTTCTCCCTTTGATTTCCAGGGCGCCCAAAGCGTGTTGGGTTCAGCCAGCCATTCCGGCTTCGGCAGCGAGCCGGCGATCGTGGTTGGAAACAGCATATGGGCCTCCCGGACGGTTCTGATTGAGTGCCTGTGTGCCATGTTCGCCATGCGCCCTACAAGACCGCAAGCCGGCTGGAACGGGGTGACGCAGCAGGCTAGGATGCGGGCGGCTTCCCTCAGGATATTCCCATGATCGACCTCCATTACGCGCCGACGCCGAACGGCTGGAAGATATCGATCATGCTGGAGGAGCTCGGCCTCCCCTATACCGTTATTCCCGTCAACATCCGGGCCGGCGAGCAATTCAGGCCGGAATTTCTGGCGATCAGCCCGAACAATCGTATTCCGGCGATTGTGGATCATGAACCGGCCGACGGCGGCGCACCGTTTTCGGTGTTCGAGACCGGCGCCATTCTGATCTATCTGGCCGAGAAGACCGGGCGTTTTCTGCCAAAGGACATGCGCGGCCGCTCCAGGGTGGTGCAATGGGTGATGTGGCAGACGAGCGGGCTCGGTCCCATGCTCGGCCAGCACGGACATTTCGCACTCTACGCGCAAGAGAAAATTCCTTACGCCATCGAACGCTATCGCGACGAGGCGGCCCGGCTTTATCGCGTGCTCGACACACAACTTGGCAAAACGGGGGCTTGCCTCGCCGGCGATTATTCGATCGCCGATATCGCCTGCTTTCCCTGGACCATGACGCATAAAGCACAAGGCTTTACGCTCGACGATTATCCCAACGTCAAACGCTGGTATGCCGAGGTTCGCGCACGGCCGCAGGTGCAGGCGGGACTCGCGGTCGGTAAATTCGTCAAGGAGCCTTTCGACGAGGAAGCGCGGCGGAATATGTTCGGGCAGGCGGCGAAGGAGATGGCGGGAGGGAAACGATAGATAGCCTCTCGTCGTGGCGAGGAGGCGCATTGCGCCGTCTCGAACCATGAGGCCACAATCAGGATAGATCGATTGTCACTCATCTTTCGAGACGCGCGCAAAGGGCTCGCTCCTCATCGGGATGAGGATCACGCTGAAAAACCAAAAAGGAAACGCCACCATGATCGAATTCTTCTTCGACTGCTCCAGCCCCTGGACCTATCTCGCCTTCCACAACATCCAGCCGCTGGCGAAGCAATTCGGTGCCGAGATTTCGTGGCGGCCGATCCTGGTCGGCGGCATTTTCAACACCATCAACCCGAGCGTCTATGCGTCGCGGGAGACGCCGGTGCCGCTGAAGGCGCGTTACCAGAAGAAAGACCTCGCCGACTGGGCTCGTTCCGCGGGCCTTGCAATCAAGATGCCGCCGGCGGTATTTCCGGTGAACAGCGTCAAGGCCATGCGCGGCTGCATCTGGTTGGGTAAAGACATGGTGCCATTCGCGCGCGCGGTATTCGAGGCCTACTGGGGCGGCGACAAGGACATCTCAAAGGATGAAGTGCTGACCGAGATTTGCAGGAACGCCGGGGTCGACCCACAAAAATTCTTCGCGGGGATCGGCGAGCAGGCGATCAAGGATCAGCTCAAGGCCAATACCGACGAGGTCATGGCGCGCGGAGGGTTCGGCTCGCCGACCATTTTCATCGACAAGACAGATATGTATTTCGGCAACGACCGGATGCCGCTGATCCGCGAAGCGCTGCAACGGCGAACAGCGAGCGCGGCCTGATGCCGAAGGCGGTCGTCTGCCGCGAGCTCGGCCCGCCCGAAAGTTTGCGTCTCGAAACCTTTATGCCTTCGCCGCTAAAGCGGGGACAGGTGCGCGTCGCCATTCATGCGGCCGGAATCAACTTTCCCGACATATTGATGGCGGCCGGTGAATACCAGCTCAAGCCGGAACTGCCGTTCACGCCCGGGATGGAAGCCGCGGGTGAAGTGATCGAGGCCGACGGCGCGGTTGACGGCGTGGCGGTCGGCGACAGGGTGATCGTCAAGATGCGGCACGGGGCTTATGCCGACGAGGCCATCGTTGCGCCGTCGCAACTGACGCCGTTGCCGACGACCTTCGACTATGCCGAGGGCGCGACATTTCTCGCAGCTCACGGCACGGCCTATCACGCGCTGATCGATCGCGGCCAGGTCAAGCCGGGCGAAGTGTTGCTTGTACATGGGGCCGGCGGCGGCGTCGGCCTTGCCGCGGTCGAAATGGGCAAGATGCTCGGCGCAACCGTGATCGCGGCAGCCTCGAGCGAGGACAAACTTGCAGTGGCTCAGGCGCGCGGCGCCGATCATCTGGTGCTCTACAAACGCGAACCGTTCCGCGACGCCGTCAAGCGCATCACCGATGGGCGCGGCGCGGATGTTGTGTTCGATCCGGTCGGCGGAGAGATTTTCGAAAACAGCGTGCGCTGCATTGCCTGGGGCGCTCGGCTTCTTGTGATCGGCTTCACCGGCGGCATCGGGCTCGCCCGCACCAATCTGCTGCTGATCAAGGGCGCAAGCGTGCTCGGCGTCCGCGCCGGAGAGGCCGTGCGAAGAAATCCGAAGCTCGGCGAAGTGCGGTTGAAAGCGCTGGTGGCGTGGGCGGAGGCCGGGAAAATCCGGCCCAACGTCTCGCACCGGTTGCCGCTGGAAGATTATGCGCAGGCGATGCAGCTTCTGATTGACCGCAAGGCTATCGGGCGGGTGGCGCTGACGATGCGCTAATTTTTTCCTCCGCCTTGTGGGGGAGGGTCAGGGAGGGGGGTGAGCCGCAAGGCGCGCACTCGCGATACCCCCCTCTCCAGCTCTCCCCCGCAAGGGGGGAGAGAGCAGACCGTGCCGTGCTGCGGCATTGCGATCTTTATTTATATCCGCGCTCGTCCCACCACGGGAAATAGTCGGGCATGTCGGCGGAGACCTTGTTCTTGAAGTTCGCCGGGCGCTTTTCCAGAAACGAAACTACGCCTTCCTTGACGTCTTCCGAGCGGCCGCGCGCATAGATGCCGCGGCTGTCGACCTTATGCGCCTCCATCGGATCGTCGGCGCCCAGCATCCGCCACATCATCTGCCGGATCAGCGCCACCGACACCGGCGCGGTCTTGGCGGCGATTTCACGCGCCAATGCACGCGCGGCCGGCAGCAACTCGTCCGGCGGCACCACCTTGCTGACGAGGCGGCCGGCCAAGGCTTCCTGCGCCGGAAACACGCGGCCGGTGTAACACCACTCCAGCGCCTGCGCGATGCCGACGATGCGCGGCAGAAACCAGCTCGACGCCGCCTCCGGCACGATGCCGCGCTGGGAGAACACGAAACCGAAGCGCGCGTTCTCGGATGCGATGCGGATGTCCATCGCGAGCTGCATGGTGACGCCGATGCCGACCGCAGGGCCGTTCACCGCGGCGATCACAGGCTTCAGGCATTTGAAAATGCGCAGCGTCACCTGTCCGCCGCCATCGCGGACCTGGGGATCGCTGTAATCGACCTTGCCATTGGCGAGACGCTTCACCGGCCCGCGCCGGGCGTCGCGGTCGAAGGTGTCGGCGCCGGAGGAAAGATCGGCGCCGGCGCAAAATCCGCGGCCCGCGCCGGTGACGATGATGGCGCGGACATTGTCGTCCTTGTCGGCCTGATCGAAGGCGTCGATCAATTCGCTCTGCATGGTGCCGTTGAAAGCGTTGAGCTTGTCCGGCCGGTTCAGCGTGATGGTGAGAATTTGCTCGGCGACCTCGTATTTGATCGTCTCATAGGCCATCGGGTGTTTTCCTTCCTGTTGTTATTGTTGATATCATCTCGTCATTCCGGGATGCGACGTCAGGCGCACACCCCGGAAACCAGATCGGTCTTGTCGCCAGAGATTCCGGGTTCGTCGCTTCGCGACGCCCGGAAATGACGAATGAGGTTATTTCGGCGGACTCGGCCACGGCCTTTGCGGACCGCGCATGGTCTCGAACGCCTTCGCCATCCCGAGCACGCCGAGATCGTCGAAGCGGCGGCCGACGATCTGCACGCCGATCGGAAAACCGCCCGCACTAAAGCCGCCGTTGATCGAGGCGGCAGGATTTTCCGACATGTTCCACGGCACGGTGTAGCAAATGTGTTCGAACGGCTTGTCGGGATCGTTGAGCGGGGAAGCGAGCTCGGCTCCGAAATTCACCACCGGCGACACCGGCGAAATCACGTAATCGATATCGGCAAAGAGTTTCACCGCGGCCGCGCGGATCGCCATGGTCGCGTTGAAACCCCTGATCACATCGACGCCGCTCAGTTTCGCGCCTGCTTCCGCCCAATTGCAGATATAGGGCAGCGCCTTGGCGCGTTCGGCCGGCGTAAATCTGGAAAGATCGTCCCACATGCGCGCGCGCCAGAAATTGTCGAGCCCGTCGAGCATCTCGCGGGTCAATACGCCGGGCACCTTCGTGACAATGGCGCCGGCGGCTTCGAACGCACGCGCTGCCTTCACCGCCACGTCGCGCACTTCCCGCTCCAGCGCCTGCCCGACGCCGAGGTCGAGCATCAGGCCGATGCGCAATTTGCGCGGGGATTTATCGAGTGCCTTCCAGTTGATGTTATCGGGCGGCAGGCTCATGCCGTCGCGGCGATCGGGCCGCGACAATACGCTCATCATCAATGCGGCGTCATCGACGGTGCGGGTCATCGGCCCGGCGACGCGGCCGACATAAGGCGGATCGATCGGAATTCGCCCGAGGCTGGGCTTCAACGCGACAAGGCCGCACCAGCACGCCGGCAATCGCACCGAACCGCCGATATCGGAGCCGAGATGCAGCGGGCCATAACCGGCTGCGCCCGCGGCACCCGCGCCGGAGCTGGAACCACCGGGGTTTTTGCTGAGGTCCCAGGGATTGCGGGTGAGGGGATGGAAGCTCGAGAGGCCCGACGACAGCATCCCGAAATCCGGCATGGTGGTCTTGGAAAAAATCACAGCACCCGCTTCGCGTAACCGCGCGGCCGGCGGTGCATCCACCAAAGCCGGTACGAGCCTGGAGGTGGCGGTCCCAAGCGGCACCGGCACGCCCTTGGTGGCGATGTTGTCCTTGATTGTCGTGGGCACGCCGTCGAGCGGACCCGTCGGCTCGCCCTTCTGCCAGCGTTCGGTCGATGCTTTTGCGGTCGCCCGCGCGCCCTCCGGATCGAATGCGTACAGCGCCTTGATGCGGGGCTCCCACACCGCAACGTGCTCCAGCACATCGTCCAGCACTTCGGACGGCGAAAACTGCTTGGCCCGGAAACCCGCGATCAGGTCGGCGGCACTCAACGCGTGCAGCGACATGACGACTTCCTTCGCTGCTGATTTATGCATGTGAATCTACCGGCAGGCGGGTTTCGATGATGCGGGCGAACATGCTGGCACCGATCGGGAGAATCTTGTCGTCAAGGACATAGCCGGGATTGTGTACCGGCACCGATCCTTCGTGGCCGAGCCAGAAATAGGCGCCGGGCACCGCATGCAGCATATCGGCGAAATCCTCGCTGCCCATCTTCGGCCGCGACTTGGTGAAAACCTTGGCGGGATCGACGACCGTGCGCGCGACTTCCGCGACCACGTTGGCTTGTTCTTCCTGGTTTACCAGCACGCTGAAGGTATCGCGAATATCGGCAATGATCTCGACATGGAAGGCGCTGGCGATGCCGGCGCAGATCGCGCGCATCCGTTCGCGGATCAGCGCGCGGACCTCGTCGGAAAATGCGCGAACGGTGCCGCAGAGTTTCGCCTCGCCGGGAATCACGTTGTAGGCGGAGCCGGCGTGAAACTGCGTGATCGACAGCACCGCCGATTTCAGGGGATCGACGTTGCGGCTGACGATGGTCTGCAGCGCCTGTCCGAGCGTCATCGCGATCACCAGGGCATCCTTTGAGCGCTCGGGCATGGCGCCGTGTGCGCCATAGCCGTTGATGGTGATGTCGAAGAAATCAGCTCCGGCCATGGCAGGCCCCGGGAATATCGCAAGTTCGCCGTGGTTCAGATCCGGCGCGTTGTGCAGCCCGTAGACTTCATCGCAGGGAAATTTCTCGAACAACCCGTCCTTGATCATGGCGCGGGCGCCGCCGAGGCCTTCTTCGGCGGGCTGGAAGATGAAATGCACGGTGCCGTCGAAATTCCTGGTCTCCGCGAGATAACGCGCGGTGCCGAGCAGCATGGTGGTATGGCCGTCATGGCCGCAGCCGTGGAAGCGGCCTGGAATCGTCGAGCGCCATCGCAAGTTGGTGTTCTCCTCCATCGGCAGCGCATCCATGTCGGCGCGTAGCCCGATGCGCCTGCCGCCGCCGCCCTTGCCCTTGAGCACGCCGACCACGCCGGTGCCGCCTAATCCGCGATGCACTTCGATGCCCCATTGCGTCAGCTTATCGGCGACGATCCCGGAAGTGCGGACTTCCTCGAAGCCGATCTCGGGGTGCGCGTGCAGATCCCTGCGAATCGCGGTGAGTTCGTCGGCATAGCCTTCAATACGGTCGATGTTTGGCATATCAGTTATCCGGTTGAGCGTGATTTGTTTTCGGGAATGAACGCGGGTCCGTTCGGCTTGATGCGAATGCCCGGACGCAACCGCGTCCACGGCAATGCGGCGGTGTCGGCGGGCATCGCGCCCGGTGCGGCGCAGATGATCAACTGTTCGGCGATCGGCTCGAAATCGGCGCGGAAGTGCACCGAGCTTTTGTTGACGAGGATGGCTTGTTCAGTCGGCTCGATGCCGACGTAGCGGAACATCGATTGATCCGCAAGCTGCGCCTTGTGCGAGCTTACGACTACGCTGATATCGCCGATCCGCAAGCAGGCCGAAGGCCCCATATCCATGTCGCGACCGCCATAATAGGGGCCGGGCGCGATGAATTGTCCGTCGGACAAGTTTTGGACGACGAAGGTCTCTTTGTATGGCGCATCGCCCGATATGCCGGACTTGCCACCAAGCGCCAGCGTGACGGTTGCGCCAACTCCAGCGGCATGCGCGGCCTTCGCAGAGGCCGGATCGTAGATAACGCCGATGGCGGCCCTGGCGGCGTTATTGCGGACCAGCGCACGCAGCATGCCCGTCGTATCGGAATCGCCGCCGGCGCCCGGATTGTCCTGCGTGTCGGCGATGATGACGGGCTTGCGCGCGCGTGTTGCGAGCTCCATCGCGTAGCGCACGCCATCGTCGGGCGTGAAGATACGGCCGTCGAAATCGTTTTCGTGGCTCTCGATCAGCGCGGCGATGTTGTCCGCCGCCGCGTCGGCATCCGCTTGGGTCTTGCCATACGTGAACACGCTCGGCCCGCAATCCCTGAAATCCGCCGCCGGAAAGCCCGTCGCGAAAGACAGCGTCGGTACAGCGTCGTTCTCCAGCGCCGCGAGCTTCCGGTAGATGCTTTTGCATGGCTGGTCGTCGGTGCATTGCCAGCTGATCGGAATCAGGAACGGCAATTGCCGGAATGCTTTCGCAAAGCGCTGCCCGGTCCGCAGCAGCAGCGCGAGGTGACGGGCAGCGGCCCGGCCAGTGTCGGCCATGTCGACGTGCGGATAGGTGCGATAGGCGATCAGCGCGTCGGCATGTTCGACCATGTCGGGCGTAACATTGGCGTGCAGGTCGAGACTCACAACGAAGGGCAGATCGTTGCCGATCGCGCTGCGCACGCGCGCGAGAACTTCGCCTTCGCCGTCGTCGAGATGCTCTGTGACCATGGCGCCGTGCAGATCGAGATAGACGGCATCGAGCGGCCCAGCCGCCCTGATGCCGTTGACCATGACCTTGACGATACGCTCGAACGCATCCCTGGTTACATGTGCGGACGGGCTGGCGCCGCACGAGATGGTCGGCACCATCTCCCAGCCATTGGCTTCCGCCTGTGCGACAAAACCCGCCAGGCCGACATTGATATTGCGCATGGTCCTGAGCACTTCGGCGCCTTGCGCCATGGCCGGCCAACCGCCGCCATGCACGAAGTCATCGTAGGTCGCCTTCGTCGGCGCAAAGGTGTTGGTCTCGTGCAGGAAGCCGCCGACGGCGATACGGGTCATTTGTTTCTCAATCAAACTCTCAAGTTCGTCATTCGGGGATGCGCATAGCGCAGGCCGGGAATCCATAGTCCCCTGCAGGGAGGATGGATCCCGGGCTCGCTCGCGAAGGGCGCCCCCCGGAATGACGGCCAGTCTAAAGTATCCACGGCGATGTCAAAGCGCTTTGACAGCCTCGCGTACCACCGGCCGGAAGTTGGCGAAATCCCACCCCCGTCCGGGGGCCGCGTCAAGCAGTTGCTGGGTATAGGCCTGCTGCGGATTTGTGAGGACTTGCGCCGCCGGTCCCTGTTCGACGATGCGGCCATGCTGCATCACAGCGACGTCGTCGCAGATTTGCGCCGCAACGCGCAAATCGTGGGTGATGAACAACAGCGCGATGCCGAGGCGGGTCTGGATTTCATTGAGCAGTTCCAGCACCTGCGCTTGCACGGAGACGTCCAGCGCCGAAACCGCTTCATCCGCCACCAGTACGTCGGGATCGAGCGCCAGCGCACGCGCAATGGCGATGCGTTGTCGCTGGCCGCCGGAGAACTGGTGCGGATAGCGGGAGATGGCATCGACGGGGAGATCGACCAGTTCGAGCAGATCGCGCGCTTTCGCCAGCGCGTCGGTGTGCGGCATGCCGTAATTGACGGGTCCTTCGGCGATGGTCTCGCCGACGCTGATGCGCGGATTAAGCGAACGATAGGGATCCTGAAAAATGATCTGGATTCGCTTGCGGTGCGGTTGCAGCGGCCGGCGCGACAGATCGGAGATTTCTCGCCCGGCAAGCCGGATGCCGCCCGAGGTCGGATCGATCAGCCGGACGATGCAGCGCGCCACCGTCGATTTGCCGGACCCGCTTTCGCCGACGATGCCCAGCGTGCGGCCCTTGCGCAGGCTCAGCGTGACATCCTGGGCGGCCGCTACTTCGCGGACGCCACCGAAGAAGGAGTGCTCGCGATAGACCTTGCCGAGCTCGTTGGTCTCGAGAACTACGGGTTCGATGGACTCCACGCGCGGTGTGCGCGGCACCAGGCTGGGCACGGCCGAAAGCAGGTTGCGGGTATACTCCATGGTCGGGTTGCGCAGGATGGTGCCGAGTGTTCCGGTCTCGACCAGTTGTCCCTGACGCATCACCGCGACGCGGTCGGCGATTTCCGCGACCACACCCATGTCGTGGGTGATGAACAACACGGCGGTGCCGTGGTCCCTTTGCAGATCGCGGATCAGCGTCAGAATCTGCTTCTGTGTGGTGACGTCGAGCGCCGTGGTCGGCTCATCGGCGATCAGCAGTTTCGGCTCCAGCACCAGCGCCATCGCGATCATAATGCGCTGGCGCTGGCCGCCCGACAGCCGATGCGGATAGGACGCGAAAATGCGTTCGACTTCGGGCAGCCGCACCTGCTCCATCATCTCAAGGATACGTTTTCGCCGCGCCCGCGCGTCGAGATTGGTGTGAACGCGCAGCACTTCATCGATCTGGCGCCCGACCGGTACTACCGGATTGAGCGCCGTCATCGGCTCCTGAAATATCATCGCCATGGTGGTGGCGCGCAATTGCCGCAGCCGGCGGTCGCTGGCGGTTAGAACTTCTTCTCCGACCAGCTTGATGCTGCCGCCGGATGGCGCCAGCGAGCCTTTTTGCAAAAGTCCCATGACGGTCAGCGATGTGACGGATTTTCCAGATCCGCTTTCGCCGACGAGGCAGAGGGTTTCGCGTTCGCATACTTGCAGCGAAACCCCGTCGATGATCCGCTCATTTCGCGGATTCTTGCCGAGGCCGACCACGAGATTGTCGATATCGAGGACAACGGCGCTCGAATCGGGAGCCGTGCTCACTTGCCGCCCTCCCGCTGCTTCATGCGGGGATCGAGCGCGTCGCGCGCGGCGTCGCCGATCAGATTGACGCTGAGGATCGCGATCGAGAGCATCAATCCCGGCCAGAAGATCAATGACGGCTTGATCTGAAAATAGGCGCGTCCCTCGGCCATGATGTTGCCCCAGGTCGGCGTTTCCGGGCTGATGCCGGCGCCAAGGAACGACAAAATCGCCTCGGTAAGAATGGCGTTGGCGCAGACGAAAGTGCCTTGCACGATCAGGGGGGCAATCGTGTTCGGCATCAGATGCCGCCACATGATCTTCGGCAGGCTGGAGCCGACGGAGATCGCCGCTTCGACGTACGGCTCCTCGCGCGCCGACAGCACGACCGAGCGCACCAGCCGCGCCACCCGCGGAATTTCGGGAATGGTGATGGCGACCAGAACGGTCATCAGGCTCGCGCCCGACAGCGAGACCACGGCGATGGCAAGCAGGATGCTCGGGATCGCCATCAGCCCGTCCATGACGCGCATCATGATCGCGTCGACCCATTTGAAAAAGCCGGAGACGAGGCCGATCGCGAGCCCGGCGCCGATGCTGATCACAGCCGCACCGAGACCGATCAACAGCGAAATCCGTCCGCCATAGAGAATGCGCGAGAGCAGGTCGCGGCCGTAACCGTCGGTGCCGAGCAGGAATTGCGCGCTCGCGGGCTTCAGCCGCTGCGCCGGCGCGAGCAGCAGCGGATCGTGCGGCGAAAGCCAGGGCGCGAGGATCGCGGAAGCGATCACAAGCGCAAGACAGATCGTGGCGGCGCCGATGATCGGCGTCGCGGTAAGAAATCCGAGCCCCGGCCGGAACGGCGCGGTGATCGGGATCGACGGTTCGGGGAGGGTTTCGATCGCCATCAGTACCTGATCCTCGGGTCCAGCAGCGTGTAGGCGACGTCGATCAAGAGGTTGACGGCGACATAGATCAGCGACGTCAGCAGGATCATCGCCTGGATCACCGGATAGTCGCGCGCCAGCACGGCATCCACCGTGAGCCGTCCGACGCCGGGCAGGTTGAACACGCTCTCGGTGACAACGACGCCGGAGATCAAAAAAGCAAAGCCGGTGCCGATCACGGTGATGACGGGCACGGCAGCGTTGCGCAGGGCGTGGCGCAGCAATACGCCGCTTTCGCTGATGCCCTTGGCGCGCGCGGTGCGGACATAATCCTCGCCCAGCACATCCAGCATCGATGCGCGCGTCATGCGCGCGATCAGGGCGACATAAATGAAGGACAGCGTGCAGGTCGGCAGGATGATGCGCTCGAGGAACGGACCGAAACCCGCGGTGATGCTTTTAAAACCTTGCACCGGCAGCCAGCGCAGATCGATGGCGAAAATCTGGATCAGGACGTAGCCGATCACGAATACCGGGACCGAGAAGCCGACCACCGACAATCCCATCACGAAACGGTCGATCCAGGTCCCGTGTTTCCACGCCGCGATCACGCCGAGCGGCACGGCGATCAGGATGGAAAGGGTGATGGTCGACAGCGCGATCGAGATCGACGGCTCGACGCGCTGACCGATCATTTTGAGCACCGGCACATTGGAGATCAGCGACACGCCGAGATCGCCGTGCAGAAGCTTGCCGATCCACGTGAAGAACTGGGTGTAGAGCGGTTCGTGCAACCCGAGCGAAACGCGGATGCGCTCGAGCTGCTCGGGCGTCGCATTGTCGCCGGCCAGGATGGAGGCGGGATCGCCCGGTGTCAGCCGCAGCAGGAGAAACACGAACAGCGCCACCACGCCCATCACGGGAATGGCGGCGAGAACGCGGCGGAGCAGATATCCGAGCATCAGGCGCACCCACCCCGTCGTCTCTGCGAAAGCGGGGACCCATAAGCCGGGTTATCCCGATTTGACGCAACAGAAGTTCGGAACGACGACGCGTGCCCGGAGTTGGGGGTCCCCGCTTTCGCAGGGACGACCGATCGAGATTGCGGAATGCTGCAGAAGTCCCTCATGATGCCACGCTCGCAGTCTGCCGCCCAATGCAAGTTTTTAGCAAATCCTGTGCCACCGCGCCGAGAATTCTTCATCTTTCCGGAGCGGAGAGGGAGCGTACCTTTGCCGTTGCGACCGCACCGTTGATCCGGATTTACGATGTGGTTTCGGCGCGATCATTGGCCCTCACTCCAGCGTCGCCAGCAATCCCGCCATCAGGCGGCCGCGCTCTGCGAGGCTGTCGACTTCGATGTGTTCGTTCAGCGTATGGGCGTCGGCGCCGCGAACGCCGAGTCCATCGAGGGTGGGGATTCCCATCGCGCCGGTAAAGTTGCCATCGGAGCCGCCGCCGGCGCTGCCGTGGGGAAGCTCCGAGCCCATTGCCTTCGCCACGCCGCGCGCCTTTTCATAAAGCGCCAGGGTGCCCGGATCGGGTTCCCACACCGGCCGCGTCACGCCGCGCGTCACCTTGAAGGCGACGTCATTGGCGGTCCCGGAAAGCGCCAGCATCCGCTCTACGCCGCGATCGAGATCCGCCTGGCGCTTCGCCATGCTCAACGCTTCGCCGCTGCAGGTAGTAGCGACGCAATTGACCCATTGCCCGCCATGCACGATTCCGACGCTGAAGGTGCAGTCTTCCGTCGTCATGCCGTCGATGGCGATGATCCGTCGCGCCATCTCGCGGATGGCCGAGCGGCCCGAGGACAGCGTCGCGCCCGCGTGACTCGGTTTGCCCGTCGCTTCGAGATTGAACCGCGCGATCGCGTAACGCCCGGTGACGACGCCGTTATCCGGCCTTCCCGGCTCCGGCACTAGCACATATTTGTTGCGCGCGGCCTCCGCCTCGATGATGTCGCGGGTGGAGGGCGTGCCGACTTCCTCGTCCGGCGTGAACAGGACGGTGATCGGCAGCGGCGTCGTGAAGGAGGCGCGCGCCAACTGCCGGATCGCCTCCAGCGTCAGGTAATTGCCGCCCTTCATGTCGAAGATCCCGGGGCCAAAGCATTTGTTGCCTTCGCGCCGCCACCTGAGTTTTTCCAGTGTGCCGACGGGATGAACGGTGTCGAGATGCCCCGCGATCAGAATTCCGGGCTCGCCCTGCCTGGGATGTGGAAAGTGCGCGCGGATGCAGCCGCCAAATCCTTGCCGGCCGGCGATGCGTTCGATCGACGCGCCCATGATCGCCATGTCGCGCGCAGCGATGTCGAGCATGCGATCGACGGCGCTTGAATCCCAGGTCGGGCTTTCGCACTCCACCCAGCCGCGCAAGCCCAGCAGCATGGCCTCGGAATCGAAAGGAAGGTTGGCGGGGTTCATGGGGATTCTCTCGGTTTTTGGACGAGACGTTTCGGCGGCATGCTTCGAGGTGAAGCGTACGAGAATGATCGGCAATGAATTTGTAAAGTGAAACTTGCGGGCGTCGTCGTGCAAATTCGCCAAGCGGTAATGAGTCAAAACCCGATTGACGCGCAACGCGCTTGGTGCAAGTCTCAAATATCCAGGGTTTACAGCGGTTTAGTGCGCCCAAAAAACGGACTGCCCGCATAACAAATCATCGGATTTTGACCGGTTTCACGTCAGGAGACATCGAATGTTCCACTTCTCGCGCGGGAAGCGCTCCACGATTGCGTCGAACGTTACCCTGTCGGCCCTTGCGTTCGCCGCTGCGTTGGCGGCGTCCTCGCCGGTAGATGCCAAAACAATCACCGCGGTAATGCATTCCGATCTGCGGATCATCGATCCCGGCTTTACCACCGCCTACATCACGCGCGACCACGGCTACATGGTCTACGACACGCTGCTGGCGACGGATGCCAATTTCAAGATCCAGCCGCAGATGGCGGACTGGAAGATCTCCGACGACAAGCTCACCTACACCTTCACGCTGCGCGACGGCCTGAAGTGGCATGACGGCGCGCCGGTCACGGCGGAAGATTGCGTGGCATCGCTGAAGCGCTGGGGCAAGAACGACGGCATGGGCCAGAAGCTGATGGATTTTACCGCCAGCATCGAAGCCACCGACCCCAAGACCATCACGCTGAAACTGAAGGAACCCTACGGCCTGGTGCTGGAGTCGATCGGGAAGCCGTCGTCGATGGTGCCGTTCATGATGCCGAAGCGGATGGCGGAGACGCCGGCCGGCCAGCAAATCAAGGAGCAGATCGGATCCGGCCCCTTCAAGTTCGTGCAGGCGGAATTCCAGCCCGGCGTGAAGGCGGTCTATGAGAAGAACACGGACTATGTGCCGCGCAAGGAAGCGCCCAGCTGGACCTCCGGCGGCAAGGTCGTCAAGGTCGATCGCGTGGAATGGATCACCATGGCGGATGCGCAGACCGCGGTGAATGCGCTGCAGTCGGGCGATATCGATTTCATGGAGAATCCGTCGTTCGACATTCTCCCCATGCTGGCCGCCAACAAGGACCTGAAGGTCGAAACCCTGAACACGCTCGGCTTCCAGACGCTCGGTCGAATGAACTTCCTTCTTCCGCCTTTCGATAACGTGAAAGTCCGCCGCGCTGCCTTCATGGCGATGAACCAGAAGGACGTGCTGGATGCGCTGGTCGGCAATCCCGAATATTACAAGATCTGCGGCGCGGTTTTCGTCTGCGGAACGCCGTTGGCCACCGATGTCGGTTCGGAATCGCTGGTGAAGGGCAACGGCATGGCGGAAGCGAAAACGCTGCTCGCCGAATCCGGCTATGACGGCACGCCGATCGTGGTCATGGCGCCCGGCGACGTCGTGACGCTGAAAGCGCAGCCGATCGTCGCGGCGCAACTCTTGCGCGCCGCCGGCTTCAAGGTCGATGTGCAGGCCACCGACTGGCAGACCGTGGTTGCCCGCCGCACCAGCCAGAAGCCGACGAAGGAGGGTGGCTGGAACATGTTCTTCACCAACTGGGCCGGCGCCGATGTGGTCAACCCCGTCGCCAATGTTTCGATCGGCGGCAGAGGCACCAAAGGCGGCTGGTTCGGCTGGTCGGAAAACGCCAAGATAGAAGCGATGCGCGATGCCTTTTCGCGTTCTTCATCGCCCGAAGAGCAGAAGAAGATCGCCGCCGACATCCAGAAGGAAGTCTACGACCAGGTGATCTACATCCCGCTTGGGCAATATCTCGCGCCGAGCGCCTGGCGGAAATCGCTCTCCGGCGTGCTCGACGGTCCGGCCACGCCGATCTTCTGGAATATCGACAAGTCGGAGTGAGAGCGGGGCGTCACACCGGATAAGCCTTGAGGTGTGGGATCAGCAGCTCGTTCACGCGATCGGGCGCCTGATCCGATGCGAAATGGCCGACGCCCGGCAGCACTTCGAAGCGATAGGGCGCTGTGACGAAATCGCGCGTGCCTTCGGCGGCCGTTCGCCCGACGGTGTCGTCGGCATCGCCCCAGATATAAAGCGTCGGCACGCGGATCGGGCCGAGCGGCGAACGTATCGCGCCGCGCGCGCGATACCAGGTCAGCGCTGCCTCCATCGCGGTCTTGTTGCCGAGCACGGAAAGATGCTCTGCGATCGCGGCCGCGGGAACGCCGGCGGCGGCAAGACGCTCGCGCAGTTGCTTTGCATCGTTAGCCAGCAACAGATCGGCCGCATCCGGTTCGAGAAACGCCTTGTGATGCCGTGACCGGTACGCCTGATCGCCGTCGGGCATTTGCAGCGCGCGGTTGAATGCGTTGGGATGCGGCCGCGACAGCACGGTGAGCGAGGCCGGCCGCTGCGGATAGCGATCGGCAAGTGCCCAGGCGATGCTCCCGCCCCAGTCGTGGCCGACGAGATGGAAGCGACGGTCGCCGTAGCCGCAGGCCTCAACGATCGCCATCGCATCGTCCATCAGCCGGTCGATATGATAATTCGCGGTGTCACCCGTGTCCGGCCTCGCGCCCGGTGAATAGCCGCGCTGTCCAGGCGCTACCGCGCGATAGCCCGTGGCGCCAAGCGCTGCCGCTTGCGCGCGCCAGGTGTGCATGGACTCGGCAAAACCGTGCAGCAGCAACACCAGCGGCGCACCTGGTTGGCCGGCGACGAGAGCGTCGAAGGTGAGGCCGGGGGCGGTGGTGATTTTTATCAGTTCGGGCATGGAAGCGGTTTCCGATAGAAGCCTGGTTGCGAGCGACGGCGAGCAGATGAAAGCGTTCAACTATGAAGTACCTCTTTCGGCTTCGCCTTCACCAAGCATGCGCATCTCGTCATGGGCGATCTACCAAAGTACACGGTCCAATCTCAGCCAGCAGCTTTTCCGGTTTTGACCCGAGCGGTCATTCGGTCTGCTGCCGAGTTTCGCAAATCCTTAGCCTCAACTTTTCTCGGGAGTGGCCTGTCTCGGTCCGTCTTCGCTGCCAAGCAACCTGTAGATCGGGTACCACCATCGCTGGCTATCGAAGGAGCGGTTGCGGTTCGCAACCCCATCGTGAGCGGCTTGGATCAGGCAAAAGAATAGAGTGATCGCCAAGAACGCTCCGAAGGCGTCGAGCCAATTTCTGACTTCCGGCTTCGTCCAGGCCCAAAGGCGGCGCAAGTAGGACATCGCGGCTATATATCCTGATCCAAAGGCTACCCCAGTTGGCAATCTCTTTCATTTCGAATCAAGCGTCTTGTCGCCTATTGCACCTTTTCGGACGTACCCGTTGAGAATGTCCGTTGCAAAGGGGCCGACACTTCCGGGTCTGACCCAACCAGCACATCGGGCCCAATCAGAAACGGATGCCGATTCCGGCCATTTCTTACTCGCCGCTCCGTCGCAAAATGCTAGGCTTAAGGCATTGCACAAGGCGTGGTCCTTACGGGGATACATGAAACGACGAGAGTTCATCACGCTTCTCGGCGGCGCGCTCGCGACGTGGCCGCAGGTCGTGCGCGCGCAGCAGGCACTGCCGGTGATTGGATTTCTAAACAGCGCATCGTCCGCCCAGTATGCGCGCATGGTGACGGCGTTCCGCGAAGGTCTGAGCGATGCCGGATACGTCGAGGGCCAGAACGTTGTGATCGAGTTCCGCTGGGCGGATGGCCAGTATGATCGACTTCCCGCATTGGCCGCCGATCTGGTTCGCCGCCGGATTGCCGTGATCTTTGCGAATACGCCTGGAGTGCAGGCGGCAGCGGTGGCGACAACGACGATCCCAATCGTCTTCGCTGTTTCAGGTGACCCGGTCAAGGATGGTCTGGTCGCCAGCTTAAACAGGCCGGGCGGCACCGTCACGGGCGTTACCCAAACGAATGTCGAGGTGACGCCGAAGCGGCTGGAATTGCTGCACGAGTTGGTCCCCACTGCGAACATCATGGCGCTGCTGGTCAACCCGACCGGTCCCACTCTTGCCGAAGCCGCGTCGACAAACTTGCAGGCGGCGTCCCGCACCCTCGGGCTGGAGCTTGCAATACTAAATGCCAGTACCGAGCGCGATTTTGATGAAGTCTTCGGAAAGCTGTTCCAATTGCGCGCGGGCGGGCTCGTCATTGGCAGCGATCCGTTCTTTACCAGCCAAAGCGAGCGGCTCGCCGCGCTGAGCGTCCGCCACGCGGTGCCAACAATCTACCAGTATCGCGAGTTCGCCGTGGCCGGTGGCTTGTTGAGTTATGGCGGCAGTATTACGGATTCGTATCGTCTGGGTGGCGTCTACACCGGGCGGATTCTCAAGGGCGCAAGGCCGGCCGACTTGCCGGTGCAGCAGTCCACCAAGGTCGAACTGATCGTCAATCTCAAGACGGCCAAGGCGCTCGGTATCACCGTTCCGCTTTCGCTGCTAGGCCGCGCCGACGAGGTAATCGAATGAAGCGGCGTGAGTTCATAGCGGGACTCGGAGGCACTGCCGTGGCATGGCCGCTCGCCGCGCAAGCGCAGAAGCCGATGCCGGTAATAGGGTTCCTCAATAGCGCAGCGCATGAAAGATATACGGCGTTCGTAACAACCTTCCTGCAGGGATTGAAGGAAGCCGGATATATCGACGGTCAGAACGTAAAGATCGAATACCGCTGGGCGGAAGGCCAATATGATCGGCTGCCTGCCTTGGTCGCCGATCTGGTTCAACAGCGGGTGACTGTGCTTGCCGCGACCAGCACTTCTGCGGCACTCGCCGCAAAAGCAGCCAAACTCACAATTCCAGTGGTCTTCACCACCAGCGGCGATCCGGTGAAGATCGGCCTCATCGACAATCTCAATCGACCAAGCGGCAACATTACGGGCGCAACGCAATTGAATGTGGAGATGGGGCCGAAGCGGCTTGAGTTGCTGCACGAGCTGCTGCCCACGGCGACCATCATGGCGCTCCTCGTCAACCCGACCAATCCCATCGCCGAGACATTGTCGAGAGACATGCGGGCGGCGGCCCGCAGCCTCGGACTACAGCTTCATGTCCTCGATGCAAGCACCGAACGCGATCTCGATACCGTCTTCGCAACGTTGATCCAACTGGGCGTAAGCGGGCTTGTGATCGCCAGCGCCGATGGATTCTTCAACAGCCGTGTCGAACAACTGGCCGCGTTAACGGTCCAGCACGCGGTGCCGACTATCTACCAGAATCGAGATTTTGCTGCGGCCGGCGGCCTTATGAGCTATGGGGGCAATAACAAGGAGTCTTACCGCACGGCTGGCATCTACACCGGTCGCATCCTTAAGGGAGAAAAGCCGGAAGACCTGCCGGTGCAGCAGGTCACAAAAATCGAGATGATCGTCAATCTGAAGACCGCCAAGGCGCTCGGCGTCAATATACCGCTGACGCTACTCGGCCGCATACCGCTGACGCTACTCGGCCGCGCCGATGAGGTGATCGAATAAAGCGCCATTTGCTGCAGCGCGTGAGTCTGCTTGTGGACTTTTCGCGTGGCGCGATGTCTGACCGAAGTTCGGAATGTTTAGCTATGGTTGATGGCACCGCCGCCGTCTCGATTCTCATCGAGCGCATCGCATGTTGCGGAGAGCAACGAATTGCAGTCCTGATTGCATAAGGAAGCCTGTTTTACCTGGTGCGGGCGGTGGGACTCGAACCCACACGACGTTGCCATCGAGGGATTTTAAGTCCCTTGCGTCTACCAGTTCCGCCACGTCCGCGTGCCTGTTTCATAACGGTTTTTCGCGTTCGGGCAACGAATGTTTTGCAGATCGTCACTTGCGCTTCGCAAATCAGGTTCGCGGACCGTTCCCGGAGCTATTCCAGATCTGCCTTGTGCTGATGCCGCGGGACCGTTCGAGACGCGGACATTCGCCGAAGATGTAGCCATCAGGGAGGTGCGCCACGCCTATCTCCTGAAAGAAGAAGTCCGACCATCGGCAGTGACCTTCGCAGAAAGCAGCGGTGCGGTGCTTCAGCGCTCCTCCATCTGAACGCACCCAGACGTGTAGCGCGATCTCCCGTTATTTGTATTGCGGCAACGACCCGAACCCCATCCTTGCGACCGTCCCGCTTATCGCAATGCCGATGTATCATTGCATCGGTATGATCAGGACAGTGACGGATCAGCGACGACCGCGCTGTTCCCCAGGGAACAACCAATTTTCTGTCAGAGGCCGGTGGAGCGCGCTGCAGAAATCGGGCACCGATCTATCGGCGGCACCGATTTAGAACGCACGTGCGCGGGCCGCGCTGCGGACATATTGCGGACACGGCTACGCAACCGAATTGCGCCCTTGGTCCGGATCGTGAGGAAGCCTGATTTTGCCTGCTGCGGGCGGTGGCAATAGAACCCACACGACGTTGCCATCGGGGAAGTCCCTTGCGTCTTCCAGTTCCGCCACGTCCGCTTTGGTCGCCAGATCAGGTACTTAGCGCGTTTCCCGGCCAGGTGGAATTGGGGTAGGCTTTGGGAAAGCGCGCTTCTTCTATTTTGGAGCGCGCGGCTCAAGGCAAAGCCTCAATGCGGACATCTGCGCCTGCTTTACGCAACTTCAAGGTTGTCCATTTACGAAGGTCGCATGATCGCTCGAGATTCCCAATGCCGGCCATTGCTGCGTCCCGCTACTGTCATGGCGCTGCTGCTATTTGGCATCGGCCTTGGCGGCTGCGCCGATATGAGCGACAACCTGACCGTCGCCTTTGCCGATCCCGCCAAATACGAACTGTACGAGTGCAAGCAATTGGAGGCCGAGCGCAAAAATCTCGCCCTCCGCGCCGCGGAGTTGCAGGGCCTGATGGCGAAGGCCGAGACCGGCGTCGCCGGTTCTGCCGTGGTCGAACTCGCCTATCGCAGCGAATACGTCTCGCTGCGCGGGCAAACCAAATTTGCCGACGAAGCCTGGCAACGCAACAAATGCCAAGCCTCCGCGCCGACAGCGGCTGCGCCGGCGGCATCGTCGCCGCCGCCCGCAAACGTCAGGGGGGCGCGGCCGCCGGTTCGCTCGGGCAGCACGGTCCAATGATCGAAACAGTCAACCGGCCGCCCGCGCGCGTCGCGAGGCCGTCTCACGCCCGCCAGTCGTAGATCCAGTCCTGTCGCGCCAGCATGCGCCGCGGGCCCATCGCCTTGATCGCGAGGTCGCGTGCGAAAGCCATGGGGCCCGTGAGGTGGTAGATTCGCCCCGCCTGCCGCGCGGTGCGTTGGACACGCGACACACGCGAGTCGCGCAGGCGTGCGTACCGTTTGAGCGCAGCCGGAATGCCCGTGGCATTTTCCCCAACACCCTCACCGAGGCATTTGGCGAGGACCGCCGCATCCTCGATTGCCATTCCGGCGCCTTGCGCGGCAAACGGCAGCATCGCGTGCACGGCATCTCCCAACAGCGCGACCGCGCCACCGGTCCACTCGCAGCCGTCGGGTATTGTGAACAGGGCCCATTTCCGCCAGCCATCGACCGCGCCGATCATCATCCGCGCGGGGCCCGGCCATCCCGGCGACGCGAACGCATTCTTGATTTCGGTTGCCTCGCCGGGTGTGCTCCAGCCAGGCCGGTTCCATGTGTCCGGCACGACGGCAACGACGTTGATCCGGCTCCCGCCCGAGATCGGATAGGCGACAAGATGCGCATCCGGTCCCATCCAGAGCTGGACCCGGCGCGAAGTGTATTCGCGCGGCAATTGCGTGGCTTCGAGCGTGCCGCGCCAGGCGATCAGCCCGGAGAACTGCGGCTGCACCTTCGGAAACAACTGATGCCGGACCGTGGACCAGATTCCGTCGGCGCCGACCAGCGCCAGCGCCAGTTCCTGCTGGCGCGTCATGCCGCTACGCTGGACCACGGTCAATCCCTTGGCGTGGGCTGCGACGTCCTCGAACTGGCAGCCGAGCCGCAAGTCGATATCGGGATTGTCGTTGACGTGCGCCTGCAGCGCCGCCTGCAGATCGGCCCGATGCACCACCCAATAGGGCGCACCGGCGCGAAACGTTGCGGCTTCGCCGAGCGGCATGCGGGCGACCTCACCGCCGCTTCGCGCGCTCATCAGGCTGATGGCGTCGGGGATGACGGCACGCGCCGCCAGCCGCGGCTGCAATCCGAGGTCGATCAGTACGCGACTGGCGTTGGGCGAGAGCTGCAGGCCGGCGCCGGCTTCCTCGAGGCGCTCGGCTTTTTCAAGAACGATGACGCGAAAGCCTTGTCCCGCGAGCGCAAGCGACGCCGTCAACCCTCCGATGCCAGCACCAGCGACGAAGATGGTGCGTGAAGCGGCCACCGGCCGATCAGGCGACTTTATCTTTTACGATGCAATCGGGCGGCCGTGATTCGCCGGCGCCGAGATCGGCGGCGAAACGATAGAGAGTTGAGCAATAGGGGCAAATGATCTCGTTGTCGTTGCCCAAGTCGAGGAAAACATGCGGGTGATCGAAAGGCGGATTGGCGCCCACGCACATGAACTCTTGCGAGCCGATCTCGATGACCGAAACACCGGCATCGTTGTGAAAGTGCGGAACGACATGGTCGGACATCGTATTCACCTTGAGTGGCAATGGAAGCGGACGCAAACAACAAGACGCAGCAGGGTGGAAATACCGCGCGCACCATAGTTACGGGTGTAGTTGATTCCTAGAGCCCCGAGCCGCTCATGTGCTCATGCAAATTCGACACAATCTTGTCGTCCCAGAAAAGCCCTTCTTTCGTCGGGGCTGTTGTGTCTTAAAAGCGGCACACCATCTGATGGAAGCGGGAACATCGGGGTTTTCGGCATGAAACGGTCGCGTATCGGTTTGGGCTTGGCTGGCACGGCGGTGTGCGCGGTAGCGTGCGCGCTGCTGTGGCCGCATGCGCGCGACGCCGCCGCGATTCTGGCCGCGCAGGACGACCCGGCAGAACTCGCCGATATCCAGCTCAATTCTGCTCTGCGGAATAACAAGGCTGTGGTGGAGCAGAAGATTGAGGCTGCGCTCGCCGCAAACGACGCCGATCTTGCCGGCAGCTTTGTCGAGCTTGCCAGGGAAAAAAACATTGCCCTCACCGACGATCTTTCGGGGCGGGTGAGTGAGGCCGTCGTGGAGGAAAACTCGTCGTTGCATTTTGCCAGGCGTTTCGCCACCGGGCTTGTGACCGGAAACGCCGACGATGTCGCGAGCATGTCGGGCACGGTCGCCGGCGATCTGTTCGTGTTCGGTGACATCCGGGACGTGGTGCGCGAAGGCAAGCACCTCGCGATGGGCGAGGACACCGATCGGCTGGTGCTGGGCCTGGCCATCGCGGGCCTCGCCGTGACGGCGGCGACTTACGTGTCCATCGGCGGCGTGGCGCCAGTGCGCGCCGGCCTTACGCTGGTCAAGGATGCCCGAAAGGTCGGCCGGTTGGGCGAAGGGCTCACGGAATGGGCCGGCCGCTCGGCCCGCGGCATGGTCGATGCGCCGATGCTGCAAAATGCGGTCGCGTCCGGCTCGGTCATGCGGCCGGGTCAGACCGTCAGCGCGATAAGAGCCGCCTTCCACGCCGAGAAGGCCGGCGCGCTGGTCCGACTTGCGAAGGATGTCGGACGCATCGGTGAAAAGGCCGGCGCGCGCGGCGCGCTGGATACGCTGAGAATAGCCGAGAGCCCAAAGGATGTCGCGCGCGCCGCACGGCTTGCGGAGTCCAAAGGCGGCCAAACCCGCGCGATCATGAAAGTGCTGGGCCGCGGCGCGTTGCTGCTGGCGGCAGGTGCGTTCGATCTCACGCTATGGGTGTTCGGCGCTTTGCTGGCGCTGTTCGGCTTGCTGTCGTCGATCAAATCCACCACCGAACGCCTGACCATGTCGTGGCTGCTTCGCAAGAAGGCGCGGCGGTTACAAATGGCGGCTGCGGCTCAGCCGGCCGTGGCGGTCGTCGGTCTGCCCGACTAGACGGCTGGCGTTCGATTACCGTCGCTTTCAATAATACGGAATGGCCAATGCCGAGTTTTCATAACGGCGCAGTTGAAATTGCCTACCTCGACGAAGGCGAGGGCGATCCGATTTTGCTCGTGCACGGCTTTGCCTCGACCAAGAATGTGAACTGGGTCTATCCGACCTGGGTCTCGGAATTGAAGAAAAACGGCCGCCGGGTCATCGCGCTCGACAATCGCGGTCATGGCGAGTCCGGCAAGCTTTACGATTCCGAGCAATATCACATTCCCACCATGGCCGGCGACGTCAGCGCGCTGATGGATCATCTGAGGATCGAACGCGCCGATATGATGGGCTACTCGCTCGGCGCGCGGATGACGGCCTGGCTCGCGCGGAGCCAGCCGCAGCGGCTGCGTTCGGCGATTTTCGGCGGCATCGGAATTGGCCTGATCGAGGGCGGCGGCCCCGGCGAAAACGTCGCGGAAGCGCTGGAGGCGTCGTCGCTTGACGAGGTGACCGATCCGGTGGGGCGGACCTTTCGTGCCTTCGCGGACCAAACCCGCTCCGATCGCCGGGCGCTCGCCGCCTGCCTGCGCGGCTCGCGGCGCCTGATGACCAGAGAAGAAGCCGCGGGGATCGCGGTGCCCGTCCTGATCGCGGTAGGTACGTTGGACGAAATCGCGGGATCGGCCGCAGCGCTCGGAAAAATCATCCGGGGTGCGCAGGTGCTCGACATTCCCAACCGCGACCACATGCGGGCGGTTGGCGACAAGGTCTACAAAACCGGCGTGCTGAATTTTTTATCCGGTCGCCCGTGATTGCCATTCCCGGACGGCTTGATTTCCTGGAAATCCCAACCATTTTGAACCAGCGCTTTGAGTGAAGGCGGGTTTCGGCCGGCGTGAGAAAATGTGCCGCTTCAATGTTTTAGCGCGCATTTGAGGCAAGGGCCGGCGTTCATCTTTACCCTAGGGGCGTCGGGAGCATTTTCCGGCCAAGTCGTGCTATAGTGTACGACGGCAACAATCGAACTTGCGAGAGCAGCACATGGCTATGCATCAGATCAGTCCGCAGGGTGCGAAACTGTCCGCGCTCGATCCGATCTGGGATCGCGTGCGCAACGAGGCGGAGGACATCGTTCGCCGCGAGCCCGAGCTGGCGTCTTTCATATATTCGACCGTGCTCCACCACGAACGGCTGGAGGATTCGGTGGTCCATCGCCTTGCCGAGCGTCTCGACCATTCGGCGCTGTCGGGCGATTTGATCCGGCAAACCTATGACGAAGCGCTGCGCGACGATCCCGATCTCGGCAATGCCTTCCGCGCCGATATGGTGGCGGTGTATGACCGCGATCCCGCGACCTCGCGTTTCATCGATCCGCTGCTCTACTTCAAGGGATTCCACGCTCTCCAGACTCATCGCTTGGCGCACTGGCTTTATCAAAAAGGCCGCAAGGATTTCGCATATTATCTGCAGAGCCGGTCGTCGGCGGTCTTCCAGACCGACATCAATCCCGCAGCCAGGATCGGCCGCGGCATCTTCCTCGATCACGCCACCGGATTCGTGGTCGGCGAGACCGCAGTAATCGAAGATGACGTCTCGATCCTGCACGGCGTTACGCTTGGCGGCACCGGCAAGGAAAACGAGGACCGCCATCCCAAAATCCGCCATGGCGTATTGATCGGGGCGGGTGCGAAGATCCTCGGCAATATCGAGGTCGGCCATTGCGCCCGCATTGCCGCGGGCTCGGTCGTGGTCAAGCCGGTTCCTCACAATGTGACAGTGGCGGGGGTTCCCGCCAAGATCGTCGGCGAGGCCGGTTGTGCCGAGCCGTCACGCACCATGGATCAAATGATCAACGCGATCGGACTGTGATTCCCTTGCGCTTATTCCGCGGCAGCATGCCCTCGGACATGATCCGAGGGCAGATGCGTGTCTTGAGCACGCGCAAGTTAAAGGTCGATTGAAACGCACGCACGATTTCTGCAAGTTGGGCTGGCAGTTCGCTTCGTCCCGTCCTAAGACTTCTCGAAACCTATAATCGCATTGGAGATTGCCGTGGACGTTCAGGAAGTCAGGAAACTCGACGCCTATCTCAAGCGCCTGTTCGGCAACCAGAAAATTCGCGTTGTGCCGCGTCCGAAAAAGGACGATTCGGCCGAGGTCTATATCGGCGAGGAATTCATCGGCGTGCTGTTCGTCGATGACGAAGACGACGACCGCTCGTTCCAATTTCAGATGGCAATCCTCGAGGACGATCTTCTCGAGCAGGGCTGAGGCTTTTTAGCTTGCTGCTTGCACGTCACTGCGAGGAGCCGCTCTGGCGGGATCGCAATGACGGAGATCCGGAATATTCACGCCTTCGGCCCGCGCAATTGCGCGGTCAACCGGTCCATCGCGTTGGCCACGTCGCGCCATTGCGCAAGCCAGCTCCGCGGAAAACGAAATGTCAGATCGGCGCCGTCGATGCGGCGCTCGCTCAGGCACATCCCGGGGGTCGCGGCGTCGCGCGTGCAGCGCGCGCTGAGGTTGGGCGCGCTCGCAAAGAACAGATCTTCGTTGCTGTAAGGCGTGCCGTCCCGAAACGCGCGCATCGCCAGCCCGTCTTGCCCGGGCGTCGAGGCCTGTTCGAGGTAGCGCGGATAAATCGTACGGACACGGGTGTCCGGCGCCAGCGTGTCATGATGCGCCGATATCGACAGGAAGATCCGGTCGATCGGCTGTACCGCCTCCTCCACGGCATCTGCGCTGACATGCATCGGCGCGTCGGGAGCCTCGAGGGAGGGAAAGGCGAAATTGAGATCGACGCGTTCCTGTGGCCCGGAGTGACGCTGGATCTTCATCCGGATAGCCGCGGTAGGCACATTGAAGAGCGTAGCTCCGACGCTGACCGGCAAGCGCGCCGGGCTGCTCGAAGCGCCGGGTCCCCAGGTCGGCCACAGCAAGTAGGCGACCAGGGCAATCGCGCATGTGGTGAGCGCGCAGGCCAGCATGATCGGGATCATGTGGCTGCGGCCGCGCCCACGCGAGCCGCGCGCGATGTGGGCCGTCGAAAAGAGTGTCATGAACGAAGCATCGTGAGGGGGTGTCCAAGGCTGACGCCGAATCACCATCGAATATGCCATGCGCTGTCGGATTTCTGCATGATTTCCCGCAATCGAGGCTGCTTTGCCCTGCGCTTCCAGCCCGCCGCCGTTAACCTTTCCTTAAGGATGCTGTGGCGGCAGGCGGCCAATTTTGCGAAGCAGTGGAGGTGCCCTGGTGTAGCGGAAGAGCTTGCGATGTCGCCTGATGCGTTGAATTCCCTGTTCTCCCTTTGCATCGGCTTTGCACTGGCAGGCGCGTTGACCAGCGGATATCAGGCATTGGCGCAGCGCCCCGCGGGGTTTGGATTGCTGCAGGAGGGCGTGGCGCCGAAGACCTTCGCCGCCGTGCCGTTTCTGGTATTCGCAGCGCCTTTCATCATCATGCGCAATACCTTGCGCGGCGCGCGGATTGAAAGCCGCCGTTTCGAACTGGTCATGATAGCGACCGTCCTCGCGGGATTCTGGAGCCTGATGTCCGGTACGTTTTTCCTGATGACGCTGCGCGCCACCGGATTGCTGGCCTGAGTCTGGCGGCTATGTCAAAGTCTCCGCCAACAGGAGAACATTGAGACATGGCGATCTACGAACTTGACGGGCAGGCGCCCGAACTCCCTGCGGAGGGAAACTATTTCATCGCCGACACTGCCACGGTGATCGGCAAGGTCCGCTTGCTGAATTCAGCAAGCGTGTGGTTCGGCGCGGTGATACGCGGCGACAACGAGTGGATCGAGATCGGCGAAAACTCCAATGTGCAGGACAACTCGACCTGCCACACCGACATGGGCTTTCCGCTGACGATCGGCAGGAATTGCACGGTCGGTCACAACGTCATCCTTCACGGCTGCACGCTCGAGGATGGCGCGCTGGTCGGGATGGGCTCGATCGTCATGAACGGCGCAAGGATCGGCCGCGGCAGCATTGTCGGCGCGGGCTCGGTCATCACCGAAGGCAAGCAATTTCCGGAGCGTTCCCTGATCATCGGCGCGCCGGCGCGGGTGATCCGAACCCTTGAGCCTGCGCAGGCTGCGGCGATGGGAAGTGCGGCGAAGTTCTATGTCGCCAACGGGCCGCGGTTCAAGAAAGGCCTGAAGAAGATCGGCTGAGGCCGCCGCCGCTGCTTTAGCCGCCCTCGGATTCGTCCGCCTCGGCCTCGCCGGCGATCCTTTCATGGCCGGCGGCCCAGAGCGAATGTTCCTCGCTGCCATCCCGATACGGATTTGCCTGAGCCGGAATGTTCTTCGCGCGGCGCGCTGGCCTTCCTCGAAGGGGTCTGGATCCGTCGTCATGATTTTGTTTTCCTTGGTCGGCTCGATCCTGTGTTCTTTTGCGCTTCCGTCTTCGTAAGCGATGCGCTTCTGCGGAGGGCGTCCTTCAGGTCGACGGGGATGCCGTGTTTCCTGAGCAAATCGGCGAACGCATCGTCTGCCAATTCCTGAAGGGTTGCCATCCGATCGCGACCCAGCTGCCTCAGCTTGTCGAAAGTGTCGTCGTCGAAGGCGATTAACTTGCGCACGACCGGCCCTGCCTCCTGTGTCGCAACGAATGCTTCAATAGCGGTCGACGGAAATCGTTCCGATCGGAACCAGCAATGCGCGCTGACGTTAAAGCAAAAAGGAGAGTTTCTGATGCCCCGAATATCCGTGACCGCGTCGATCATTGCAATTGCAATTCTTCTGGGCCTCGCCGGTTCGCTCGCGCAAACCGGCGAGGGTGGCGCGGCCGGAGCCGCCAGCGGTCCGTCGGCCGGCAGCGGCAGCCCAGTCGGCTCGCCAAGCGCCGGCTCGGCGGGAGCAGGCACAACTGGCGTGAACGGCGTACCATCCGGTCCGGCCAATGCCGGCGGTCTTAATAATTCCGGCAACGATCCGAGCGGCGCTGGCAATTCGGCGAAACTTGCCTCGCCACCGCCACCGGGCACCAACAGCGCCGGCACGGCCAATTCGTCCTGGTCCTCCGCCGCCACATCATCGATGACGACCGGCTCTGCTCGATCCGTCCCTGGGGGCAGTTCGGCGACCGGTCCATCGGCGAGTGGCGATGCCGCTGTCGATGCAGAAGACAAAGCCATCGATCGCAAACTGAAAAGTATCTGTCGCGGCTGTTAGCTTTTCTCATCATGCGCAAACCGCGCCCGGTCGCGGAGAATTGAGCGAAATATTTCGCAAAGAATTCGAAACTCGTCCTAGAGTTTGCAACCGCATCGCTCGCAAAGGAGTCATGACTGTCGGGAGCGATTAGCTACGGAGCAGAGTCATGTTGGGCAAAACGATGCTAGCTTTATTCGCAATCGCCTCGGTCGCCATGCTGGCACCTGATGTAGCCTCGGCCCGCGGCGGCTTTGGCGGCGGCGGCGGTTTCCACGGAGGAGGCGGCGGCGGCTTCCACGGAGGCGGGGGCTTCCATGGAGGCGGGTTTGCGGGTGGCGGCTTTCGCGGTGGAGCAATTGGACAAGGCGGCGGTTTCCGCTCGGCCGCTATCGCAGGCGGCGTCGGTCGCTCTGCCGTTGTCGGCAATGGATTTCATGGCGGCGGCTTCGCAGCCAACGGTTTTCACGGCAACGGATTCCACCGTGGATTCCGCGGGAGAGCTTTCGCGCGGGGCGCGTTCGGCGCCGGACTATATGGATCGTACGCCTATTACGGCGACTACGATTATCCGTACTACGCCTACGACGACACCTATTATGACGATGGCGGCTGCTATATTGTTCAGCGGCGCGTGCACACCCGGCACGGCTGGCGCCTTCGGCCGGTCCAGGTCTGCGGCTGATGCCGTTATCTGGGGCGACTGGAAGAACGTCGATTGCAGTCAATTAAAGTTGAGAACCGCGGACGGCGGGAAGAACCCGGCGGCCTCGGTGTATTCTGCAACGCGGCCGTTTTCTTGATGCCATCAGCTGGTACGCCGCTTGCATCGGTTCATGGATGCTCACCATGCTCACAGCCCCGGGCCTGACCTTGGTTTTTTTGGGCGTCGTCGTCGGCCTGGGTATAGCCTTTGTCTGGATGCTCTGGGAAATCGAGCGTATGTCCAAACCGCAACGTAACGGCGATCGCTTTGGATAGCCGCGCGGCGGGACAAAAAACAAGGCCGTCGGCGCAGTATAACGCCAACGGCCTTGCCAGCCCGGATATTGAAATCGGCTTGCGCCATCCGGTGAACTGCATCTTGCCCCGACGATGCCCGGGCTAATGTGATCCAGTTCACATTCGGCCGCGAAAGTTGCGGCCGGGCCTTCCCCTGAGATGGGGATATGGCTCAGACCCTCAGCCCCGCGCCCTGGCATGCTTGCGGCGGGCGCTCCTGGTCGCATGAGATCTGGTGCGAATCGACTTGTTGCGAGTCGAAGGGGCGCCGGAAGCCTCGGGCGCCTGGGCGCTAGCGAAAGATTGCCGCAGACCGTCGATGGCCTCGGTGAGGCCTGAGACCTGCTCGGAGAGCCGCTTTGCATCAGCCTGTTGCGCGGAGAGAAGCCGCTTCACCGTTTGCAACTGATCCTGGACGATCTGCAGCTGGTCGATCGACTCCTGCTGAGTAGCTTCCAGGCCCTTGGTTTTTTCCACCAGTTGCTCGGAGGCTTGCGCAGCCCGCACCTGTAATTGGCGGGCCGCAACGATGCGGTCCTGTTCGGGGGAAGTGCCTGTGTAAGCACGCCATAGCGCGACCGAACCGACGCCGAGCATAATCATGACGAGGGCCCCGGCGGCGAGTGCTATCGGCTGTGAGCCGATGCTCGCGATGCCCCTGGTCCTTGCATCCTGAGATGTCACTTCGATCATCGACTCCAAAGCCCGCCGGAAATTGAAGGTTCCCTGACTTAGCACAACCGGGCGTGCGGGACCCAGCCTAAACAGCTGTTGTGGCAGTGCAAAATAGCTGACGCTAACCCCTGGGGAGCATAACGGAGCTGCCTCGACGCCGGCCGAAGCAGGTCGCTCCGGCCGGCGACTGCGGCTGGTCGCCGGGGCAACAGCCGCACCCAACCGATTACCGCGGCGCATATGCGCGTACGCCGGGCAATGAGGGCGGTTGAGTAATTGCGCCATCGAGGCTCGATCGTCCGCGACCGCCTTCCAAATTTAGTCCCAATCCAAAGTTGTGATACCTTGGAAGCGCACGAGAGAATCATGTTTTCGTATTGGTCATTGTTGTTGATTCCAGTTCTTGTCATCGCTGCCATCTGGATTTGGGCCGAATGGGAGATAATGCGGGCAAAGAAGTAAGCTTCCTGTTCGTTGCATCGCAAGCAAGACGGCGCAAAGTTTCAATACAGGCAAATGAAGATAACCCGCTGATTGCCTTCCTCCGATCGAAGGAGAAATGTGGGGTGAGCCGATCAGGCAGGAAATCAACGGTTGACACCCGGTGAGACGCGGGAGCCTCGGCACGATCCGCCTCACGGAGGCAGATGACGTACCGGCTATTTTCTCAAAAGCGAAGACGAATGCCGCTGTGGCGCCGCGCTCAATAGGTCAACTGGCCGCTGCGCGACAGTAGAAGCTGCTCACGCATGAGCAGCGTGCCTATTTGGCAAACAGATGATCCATGGAATTGCTGCATTGAGCCCATCGGGTCTGCCGCGGACTTGGCGAGTACCTGAAATCAGCAGCGATGGGATCAACTCTGTGCGAGCGCCACTTCCGGGTGGCTATTTATGAAGCGTTCCGCGTTATGATACTGCTTGCGATGAGGTGAACGACACTAGTTGGAAGGCGCGGTAAGAGATTTTGTCCAGCAATTCGTAACAGGTGTACTGATGTCAAAGCATGTCACTGTTGATCGCGGTCGCCGCGCACTTTTGGGCGCGGCGGGAGCGCTTATCCTCCGAAGGGTGCTCCAACCGACGACAGCATCGGGTCAGACGCCCTCCGGTCCCAAGATGAAAATCGGCGTTATCGGGGCGGGCCATATCGGCGGCACCATCGGCGGCCTCTGGACCAAAGCAGATCATCCGGTCTTCTTCTCGTCACGTCATCCGGAGGAATTGCAAACCCTCGTTGCGCATCTTGGACCTCTTGCTCAAGCCGGTACAGTCGAACAGGCGATAACGTTTGGCGACGTTGTTTTCATCGCTGTACCTTACGGCGCACTGCCGCAAATCGGTAAAGATTACGGGAAATTGTTGGCCGGCAAGATTGTGCTCGACGCCAACAATGCGGTGGCAAGTCGCGACGGCGCTATCGCCGACGAGGTCGAGCGCAATGGCATCGGCGTTACTTCTCAGAAATATTTGCCCGGCGCTCGGCTGGTGCGCGCCTTCAACACGTTATCCTACATGATCTTTGAACGCGAGGCGAACCGTCCTTCGCCCAGGCTCGCGGTGCCCATCGCCGGTGATGATCAGGAAGCGGTCCAGGTTGCGGCGGGACTGGTACGAGATGCCGGCTTTGATCCGGTGGAGGTCGGCAAGCTGGCTCATGCGAGTCGCTTCCAGCGCGGCGCGCCAGGATATGGCCAGAGTTTGAGCGCGGCTGATCTCAGGCAGAAGCTGTCGCTGGCGCCATGACATCACTAGTGGGCTGGTTACAGCGCACGGTGCCTGCTACCCCACGGGAACGTCGGGTAACGCTGTGGTCCTTCGCTTATTTCTTCACACTGCTTGCCGGCTATTATGTGTTGCGGCCGCTGCGCGATCAGATGGGCATCGCGGGTGGCGTCAAAAACCTGCCGTGGCTCTTCACGGCCACGTTTCTCAGCCTGCTCGTCGCACAACCAATCTACGGCGCGTTGGTGGCGAGATTGCCGCGGGTCAAGTTTATTCCCATCGTCTACCATTTCTTCGTCGCCAACCTGGTTCTGTTCTGGGCGTTGCTGACATTCGACGCAGAAAAGGTAATCGTGGCGCGCGTATTTTTTGTTTGGGTCAGCGTGTTCAACCTGTTCGCGGTGGCGGTATTCTGGTCGTTGATGGCCGATCTGTTTACCGCGGAGCAGGGCAAGCGGCTGTTCGGGTTCATTGGCGCCGGAGGCACCGCTGGAGCGCTGCTCGGTCCGGTCGTCACGATCTTTCTGTCAACCCCGCTCGGCCCGGTCAATCTGCTCATCGCGGCCGCCGTCTTCCTCGAAGCAGCCGTATTTTGCGTTTATCGAATTGAAAGCCTGGCGAACGCGCCAACGGAAGTGGATCCTGGACGGCAGCGCGTTGGAGGCAGCGCCTTCGCGGCACTGCCCGAACTAATCCGCTCGCCTTATCTCTTGGGCGTGGCCGCCTGGGTCAGCCTGCTCTCGTTCGGCGCGACAATTGCCTATTTCGCGCAGGCCAACATCGTTTCGGCGTCGATCCATGGCGCAGCAGCACAAACCCGTCTCTTTGCAAGTATAGATCTTGTAGTGGGGCTGCTGAGTCTGGCGACCCAGGTCTTTGCCACCGGCAAGTTCCTCAAGCAATTCGGCACCGGCATTGCGGCCGCAGCTCTACCGTCTGTTTATATTGTGGGCTTCGCAGCGCTGGCGGTCGCACCGAGCCTATCCGTAGTGGTGACCCTTCAGGTGATGCAACGCTGGATGAACTTTGCAATCGCAAATCCGGCACGCCAGGTGTTCTTTACCGTGGTTGGGCGCGAAGAAAAGTATAAAGCCAAGAATTTGATCGATGTCGTGATCTATCGTGGCTCGGATGCGTTGTATGGCTGGGTGTACGACAGCCTGCAGGCGCTGGGGTTGAAACTTGGTGCAATCGCGCTTTGCGCTCTCCCGGTCGCTGCGGGCTGGCTCATTCTCTCAACCGCGCTGGGGCGAACGCAGGAGCGCCTTACAACAGAAGATGACGACGAAGGAGCGCCGCTGTTTTCGACGAGAATGACGAAATGACACGACGCAACGCCTCGGCAGAAAGGATCGCAAAGTGAAAAGTGAAGATATGAACAAGCGGTTGTTGAACCGGCGCGAATTTAATGGACTTTGCGCGGCGCTCGGCTCTTCGCTCCCCGCCGTCGCCACAACCATTGCGGCGTTATCCAGTGAATCGACTTTTTCCGCGGCATTCGGCGCGGCTTCGAACGATGCGGAGCGTACGGTAAAGTTCCACGACGGCACCATCGTCCCGGCGCTCGGTCAGGGCTCCGCGAATCTCGCGCAAGGGAGGCATCCGGAAACTGTCGAGGAAGAAGCGCTGCGCACGGGCATTTCGCTCGGGATGACGTTGATTGACACGGCGGAAATTTACGGCAACGGCAGTTCCGAGAAATTAATCGGCAGTGCGATCGCTGGTCAGCGCGATCGAGTGTTCCTCGTCTCAAAAGTGTGGCCCAATCACGTGGCGGGAAACGGCATCGCGCGTGCTTGCGAGGCGAGCCTTGCCCGTCTCGGCACCGATCATTTCGATCTCTATTTGCTGCACTGGCCAAGTCGGGACACCGGCCTCTCCAGCATCGTGGCGGCGTTCGAAGGTCTGCGTGCGGCGGGGAAGATTCGCGCCTGGGGCGTGTCCAACTTCAAGGTTGGCGACATGAGAGAACTCTTCCGTGTTCCACACGGCGATCGCTGCGCGACCAATCAGGTCCTTTACAACGTTGGCAGCCGCGGCATCGAGCATGACCTGCTGCCATGGTGCGAGCAGCACGGCATGCCGGTGATGGCTTATTCGCCGCTCGGCGGCCCTGGCGCCAGCCTCCTGCGCGACCCCACGCTTGCACGTATCGGCGCAGCGCATAGTTGCTCGGCAGCCGCTGTCGCGCTGGCGTGGACCATCCGCAGCGGCAACGTCATTGCAATTCCCGAATCCGGTTCGGCGGCGCATGTGAAGGAGAACGCCGTCGCGCTCTCACTGACACTGACATCGCAGGAGCTTCAATCGCTGGATACAGCGTATCCACCGCCCAGCCGTTAGAACGAAGGGAGTTCGTTGGTTGAGCACGGAATGTGCGCTTTGGCCCAATAATATTGCGAAAAGTCTTTTCGCATCGCCGAAGACAATTTCTCCACTGCCGAGGTTCGCTCTGAAACGGCAGACGTCAAATATCGCGGCGCCGTCGATCCCAAGACTTTGACTGTCGCGATCTGCTTTTGACAGCTGCCATCTCGAACTAGAACAAGCCCAACAGAACCGATATTTACACGGCCCTAAAAAGTTGCGGCCAGCTCTTGGGGGAGAGCTGGCCGCGCGCGATCCGGTCTGGGACGGGGAGGGGTGGGGATGTGACCGGGTCGCGTGTCTCCGTTGTCTCGTTGCTCGTTAGCGGTCGTGGGCGCTGGCGGTGGCGACCGCGGGGCGGCTGTCGCCAAGCGAAACCCATACATTCGGATCGCTCTGCGACTGACGCTTGACGAAGCGGTAACCGGTCTCGGTCCAGGCCACGACGTTTTCGTTCTGGTTGTCGAGGATGAACTCGCCCTTGTCGGTTTTCACGGTCAGCACCGCGTGGCCTTCGCCCTTCTTGTCGCGCACCACCGTGATCAGCAGCGCCTCGCGCGGCCAGCCGGCGTCGATCAGCATCTTGCGCTTCAACAACACGTAGTCCTCGCAGTCGCCATAACCGTCCGAGGGCAACGACCATTTCTCGATCACGCCCCAATGTTCCATGTCGGTAAGCGGTTTGACGGTTTCGTTGACCCAGTTGTTGACCCGCAACAAATCGCGCCATGCCGTCTGCGACATCACGATATCGCGCGGCTGTGATGCGCCGCCGCTGCAATCGCCGGGATTTTCGGCACAGAATTCTACCCAGCCGATCGGCGAGCGCGCGATTTCGCCAAGGCTGGCATAAAGAGCTCGTTCGTCACCCGCACTCGCCGGCGCACTGATGCCCATCAGGACGGCGACGATCGCAAATGCCTTCCCCTGTCCCTTGATACCAAACATTGTGGCCCCCGTTTCTTGTTGGGACCACGTTTGCACAAAGGTTTTTCGCTGCCGCTAAGTAAGCCAAGTACATTTGAAGCGAATACGAGTAAAAACTGCGGCGAATTCGATCTATACTTGAATCAAATTTGATTAGAATTTTAGACGACTGCAATTGATTCAAATTTTACGCATTAACGCCTACGGCCCTCAAACCGGCTGTTGGTGGCGGCGGAGGCCAGCGGCGTTAACCCGTGTGGCGCGCCATAAGAGCAATGGCGGTATCCGGCAACGCGGATACAGCCTTCAGGCTTGGGGAAAAATCGGGAAGCGCGGTGCGCGGCGTTTACCGCGCGGTAACGCTGTCTTCGAGCGTCTCGGCCAGCTGCTCGTGAACGAACTCGAGCGCAAAGCCTTCTTCGAGGTTTCGCACCACCCGGGCCTGGACCTTGCCGAGCATGACCAGGGATCTCAGCGGCGGCCGGTTCTCCGCATGGATAGCGGCGCCGGACAGCGACATGTCGATGATCCGGCAGGTCATCTTGGTGCCGTCCTCCAGCGTAAGCAGCGCTATCGGGTTGCGCGGCACGATACGGTCGTGGCGGCGATCTTCCGGCAGATTGAGAATGTCGCGGTTGGCGAGCCAGGTCAGCTGGGCGGCGAGTTTATCGCGCTTGCGCGCGGTCGCGCCCACGGTCATGGCGAAGCCATTGTCGATAATGCGGGTGATCTTGCCCTCGACCCGGCCGATATGGTCGAGATAGGCAATCACGCGATCGCCGACATTACCGATGCCGGGCGCCAGCAGGGCCAGTCCGCCTGGCGACATATTGATGATCTGGCATGGAAACTCGCGCCTGTCTGGCAGCATGTAGCGGCCAAGCAGATGGACTTTCACACGCTGAAAGCGCCGTCGCTCTTCGGCGGCCGGGAGAATCGACTTTTTGTGCGCCAACGCCATGTTCACTACCCGACAACCGGCTTCTCCGTGTCGTCTGACCCTAAGGCCCACAGGGTTAA
>CAVSZM010000002.1:0-74808 GCA_963732455.1 uncultured Alphaproteobacteria bacterium
GCAGCCTCGCGTGCGAAATAAAACAAAGCACACGAGCATGGTCACCACGGTTACAGCCGGATTTACCCGGCATTCCCGCACGCGAATGGTTTTAACGGCTTACTTCGTGCTCTCCCCGGTGACCGGGCTTGTTTGCCACCGTCATCAAGCGGATATGGCGCAGTCCGCCCGGTCGGGCGGACATGCCTCCGCAGACTTGACGCCAGCGTCGGGGCGTCAGGACCACACGACTTCGCCGTCCGCGACAAGCATCTGTCGTCCGCCCGCTCTGTGATCGCTCACGGGAAACCCGCCCTGCGATCCCCTCGCGCGCCCGACGCTGCCGCGTCCACCGCATCCCGCACCCAACGTCCGTGACGATCGCGAAACGCCCCTCATGTGAGGCGGGACGGCGGGGGATATAGATTTGATTTGGGTCAGGCGGAAATGGGAATATTTTTGCAGATGGGGCTGGACAGACCCCAAATCAGGAGACGGAGTCAGTCCGACAAATCACACAGCTCGTAGCTCGTAGGGCGGGTTAGCCGAAGGCGTAACCCGCCTTTTTATCGCCGGTGAGCGGCGGATTACGCTACGCTAATCCGTCCCACGGGCTCGCATCAACGCAATTCCGCAGTTTTCCGTCAGTCAAACAACCCTATTTCATTCTTATTCCCCTGCCGGCGATGTGAGACTACAGGTGCGCGCGGAAGTTCAAAATTGTTGCTTAGAATGAGAAGTTCATCCACAAACTTCGCGCCTTTTAAGGCGTGGTAAGTGCTGACGGTAGATGACAGTGCCGGAGAGTAAAGACTGGTTATCAGCCGATGATTGTCGTAGCTAATCATCCACGGCGCTTGTAGCTCTCGAACCGCCATTGATAACCGTTGGTGTTGTCTGACCGAAAAAGAATATCGGTATAATTTGTGTCCGTTCGCGACGTAGGGAGGATCGATATACGCAAATGAATGTGGAGCAGCGTTCGATCCTAGGCGGGACAAAAAGGTGATGCCATCACCGAAATTCAGTTCCACTTTCTGCATGATTGTGTGGACTGCCGTGATCGATTTTATGATCATTTCCTTGTTGAAGCGGCAGTCTATTTTATATTTCGAACTCTGATTCATTCCTCCGATTGGGCCGGCGCCTACAATGCCCGAAAAACATGTTCGATTGAAAAAGAGTCCGGCATAGGCAAGCTCGCCTAGCTGATAGCTCGTTGGTCGCTTTACCTCGCGCAATGGGAGCAGCCGCTTCCAGCTAGCGAGCGTGACTTTGCTACTTCTGATCCTTTTAATGAGTGGCTCTGGATCTTCCTTGATCACGCTCCAAAAACTGTAGATCAACGGATCGCGTTCGATCAGCGTCGCAGACGAAACGAACCCATTTGCCAAAAGATTAAGGGAGATTGATGCGCCACCGGCGAAAGGTTCATAAATGTGAGATCCGACCAGCAAGTTGCGCTCGAGCAGATTTGCGATGAGGCCAGCCAGACGAGCTTTGCTGCCAGGGTAGCGTAGCGGCGACAAGACGGGAATCATGGGTTTGTTTCGTCCTCAAGCACATGCTGAATGAAATTACGCAGGGTGTTAGCCGTTGACTTCAGTTGTGCCGGGTCGGCGCTCATCCACTGCTGGTGAGCTACGATATTCAGGTAGTCGAATAGCTTCTGTTTGTGAGCCGAATCGATGACGTCTCCCATACGCTTATTAGGAAAGACCTTTCCGCGGTTCTGCAACGAGAAGTTCACAAAATCTGTCAGACTTGGGTCTCGCATGCCAGCGATTGACAGCCCGGAATTAGTAACCAACCTGCTCAGACAAAGCTCAATGAGAGTTCGAAGCAGATAGGTTCCTGAGATCGGGTAGAGATCCGGATTTATTTTCCTGATTTCCACAACGACGCTACGAATTTGATTCGAGGTCACACGGCAGCCGAGATTTTCGAAAAACCGATCAGGTCTGCCTGGTGGCTGTGGTGGCGGCGCTGGTGGTGGGCCTGCAGGTGGATTTGGCATCGAAACGGGTTCCCTCGCTGGCGGCTTCTTTGCTGGCTTGGGCTTTGCCTGAAATTGTTTGCGGAATATTCGAAATTCTGCCCCGAGCACATCCGCCGGGTCGGTCCGCGTATCGAAGTCGTCGCGGGCCAAATACGCTTTGACGACTAGCTTCAGTCGCTCATCGAATTTTTTCCTCGTAAGCAGAATATGAGGAGTGCCGTTCGGCGTGAAACTTAGGCCGAAATAGTCTTTGACACCCGCAAGATCGAAGAACCGTGTAAACGGGTTCGTTTTCAAATCTGGATCATCGAGCTTAGCGACCTCATCTTTGGTCAGCCCCTTTAGCTGACCAGCCATTTCTAACAGGCGAAACTCTCTGATCGTCTTTCGAATTTTGCTCGCAGATTCTTGGAGCTCGGCCGCAACCTCTTCGACTTCAAAGCCCTCATCGAGCAGGCGTTTCACTCGTCGCATTCGCGCCACGGGTTTCCAGCGGCGAATCCCATATTCAGTATGTCGAAGTGTCAGGATAGGTTCGGCGGTCTTACGATCCGGGGAAACATCGACTTCGATCTGTTTAATGCGATCAACATCATCCGAAATTGCCAGCGTCGGAAATGCTTTGCGATATTCTGACGGAATCAATTCGGGGCTTAAAAGTAATTTGCAGGCACATATGCGCCGGTTGCCTTCGAGGACGACGTATTGGCCATATTCTTTGACGACTATCGGACGCTCGCCTCTGAGAAGTCCTGTCCGCGCAATCTTCTTGGCCAGGTCCAGAATGTCCTCGTACTTAATGAGTTTGCGGGCGATATCGGTTTCGGTGTCGCTCTCCAAGATGTTTATTCTAGGGTTCAAGCGGTCGAGCGAAATATCTAGCGGAGTCAACTTGGCTGATCTCCACTTCAACTCTTTCGTGTTTGCCATGTCGGAATGGTCCTCTTCCCCGCAGCGAAACAATACCTAAAGTTGTATATACGGCAAGGCTCGCGGGATAAAAGGGTTAACGTGGCTCGTAGGGCCGTAATAGCGGCAGCGATTGCGCCGCATGCTGCAATGACAATGCTTCCAATAAATGGTTATGTCGGCGGATTACGCTGCGCTAATCCGCCCTACATTCTGACGCCCCGGAATACCGGATCGCCGGCTGGAGTCTGTCATCGGACGGCGCCTTGCGCCGACCCTTTGGCGGCGACGAATAGTGTGGCGCATTCGCACTCATCGAATCGACGAACGCCTCACCCCTTCGCCTCGATCACCTCCAGCACCTTTGGCGGCGACATCGGCAGGCTGTAGAAGCGCTTGCCCAGCGCGTTGTGGACGGCGTTGGCGACCGCCGCCATGACCGGCACCAGCGGCACCTCGCCGACGCCCTTCACGCCTTGCGGATGCTTCGGGTTCGGCACTTCGACCATCACCGTGTCCAGCATCGGCAGGTCCGAGCAGACCGGCATGCGATAATCGAGGAAGCCGGGGTTATCGACCTTGCCGTCGCGGTTGTAGATGTATTCCTCGTTCAGCGCCCAGCCGATGCCTTGCGCGACGCCGCCCTGCATCTGGCCCTCGACATAGCCGGGATGGATGGCGCGGCCGACATCCTGCACCGCCGTGTAGCGGATGACGCGCACGATGCCGAGTTCGGGATCGACCTCGACGTCGCAGATGTGGGTGCCGAAGCCGCCCTCCGCGCCTTCGGTGTTGAGCTGCACGCCGGCGCCGATCGGCCCGCCCATCTGCGGGGCCCTCGCCGCAAGCTCGGCCAGCGTCAGCGGCTCGAACTGGCCGGCGTTGGGGCTCGCCGGATGCGCCGCGCCGTTTTCCCATTTCACCGCTTCGGGATCGATCTCCCAGATCTTCGCCGCGCGCTCGCGCAAGGTGGCGATGACCTTGTCGGCCGATTGCGTCACCACCATCGCGGAGGCAAACAGCACGCGGCTGCCGCCGGTGAGGTTCGAGAAGCCGATGGTCGCGGTGTCGCCGATCAAGACCGACACGCGGCGGTAGTCGATGCCGAGCAGCTCGGCGCAGATGTTGGCGATCGCCGCGCGCGAGCCGCCGATATCGGGATGGCCGGTGGTGACGACGACGTTGCCGTCCTCGGTGATGTTGACCTGCGCGCTGGATTCGCCGCCGGCGTTGAACCAGAAGCCGGAAGCCACGCCCCGGCCCTGCAGCTTGCCGAGCGGCGCGCTGTAGTGCGGATGCGCCTTCGCCGCCTCCAGCGTCTCGACGTAGCCGATGCGCGGAAACACCGGGCCGTGCGCGGCCTTGGTGCCCTGCTTCGCGGCATTCTTCAGCCGCAGCTCCAGCGGGTCCATCTTCAGTGCTTCGGCCAGCTCATCGATCACGCATTCCACCGCATAGGCGCCGATCGGCGCGCCCGGCGCGCGATAGGCCGCGACCTTCGAGCGGTTGGAAAGCACGTCGAACCCCACCGACAGAACGTGCGGGATATCGTAGGGCGAAAAGCTGCAGCCGACGGCGCCGCGGATCGGCGAGCCCGGCAGCGCGCCGGCCTGCAGATAGAAGGTGCCCTGGGCGGCAACGATCCTGCCGTCCCTGGTGGCGCCGATCTTGACCGTGCTCTTGGAGCCCGAGGTCGGCCCGGTCGCCCGCATCACCTCTTCGCGGGTCATCACCATCTTGACGGGGCGGCCGGATTTCTTCGCCAGCAGCGTCGCGAGCGGCTCGAGATAGACGATGGTCTTGCCGCCGAAGCCGCCGCCGATTTCCGCGGGGATGGCGCGGATGTCGCTCTGGGGAATGCCGGTCAGGTGCGCCGTCATGGCGCGCACCATGAACTGGCCCTGGCTCGAACTCCAGATCGTGGTCTTGTTGTCGGGCGCGACGCTGACGAGGCAGGCGTGCGGCTCGATATAGCCCTGATGCACCGGACGGGTGGCGAAGCTGCGCTCGATGATCACCTCGGCTTCGGCGAAGCCTTGCGCGACGTCGCCCTTCTTGACCTCGATCCGGCCGCCGATGTTGGACGGCTTGCCCTCGAACTTCATGAAGTCGTGCAGAATCGGCGCGCCGGGCTTGATCGCGTCGTCGATCTCGATCGACCACGGCAGCACCTCGTATTCCACCTCGATCAACTCGCAGGCCTGCGCCGCGATCGCCTCGGTGGTGGCGGCGACGGCCGCGACGGGGTGGCCGGGGAACAGCGCCTTCTCGCGCGCCATCACGTTGCGGCACATCCAGCGCATGTCCTGGATGCCGAGCATCACCGACTTGTCGACCGGGAAATCGACGATGTCGCGCGCCGACACCACCGCCTTGACGCCGGGCAGCGCCTCCGCCTTCGAGGTGTCGATCGACTTGATGCGCGCGTGCGGATGCGGGCTGCGCTTGACCTTGCCCCAGATCATGCCGGGCATGTTGGTGTCGGCGGCAAAGGCCGCGCGGCCCGTGACCTTGTCGACGCCGTCGGGGCGAATGGTGCGCTGGCCGATCCACTTGTTGTTGGTGACGATATTCATTGCGCTGCCTCCCGCATGTCAGCGGCGGTGTCCAGAACCGCGCGCACGATCTTGTCGTAACCGGTGCACCGGCAGAGATTGCCGGCAAGCCAGAAGCGGACCTCCTCCTCGCTCGGCCGCGGATTCTTCCGCAGCAGCGCATCGGAGGCGACCAGCATGCCCGACGTGCAGATGCCACACTGCAGCGCCGCCATCTCCAGAAATTTCTGCTGCAGCGGATGCAGCTTCTCGCCCTCGGCCATGCCCTCGATGGTGCGGATATCCTGGCCTTCGGCTTCGGCCGCGAGCATCAGGCAGGAACAGACCAGGCGATCGTCCAGCATGATGCTGCATGCGCCGCAATCGCCGGACGCACAGCCTTCCTTGGAGCCGGTCAGGCCGAGCGGCCCGCGCAGCGCGTCGAGCATGGTGTCGCCGGGCTCGCAGAGAAACTCCGCGGGCTCGCCGTTGATGGTGGTGGAAACGTGCAGCTTGGCCATGGTCTTCAATTCCCTCCGGCGCGGCGCGCGGCAATCGCAACCGTGCGCTTGAGCAGCACGCCGGCAACTTTGGTGCGGTAAGTGATGGTGCCGCGCTTGTCGTCGATCGGACGGCAGGCGGCGCGACAGGCATCCGCCGCTTTCTCGATGGCGGCGGCTTCGAGACGGGAGCCGATCAGCGCTTTCGCGGCCGCCTCGACCAGCAGCACGGTCGGCGCCACCGCGCCGAGCCCGACCCTGGCCGAAGTGCATACGCCACTCTTCAGCGTGAGGCTGACGCCGCAGCCGACCACGGCGATGTCCATTTCGGTGCGCGGGATCATGCGCAGATAAGCGTCGCTGGAGCCCGGCGGCCGCGGCGGCAGGGCGAAGCTGACGAGAATTTCGCCGGGCTTGAAGTTGGTGCGGCCGGGACCGGCCGGCACCTGCTCCACCGGCATCTCGCGACGCCCGTTCGGCCCCTGCACCGTGACGATGGCGCCGGCCGCGATCATCGCGGGCACGCTGTCGCCGGCCGGAGAGCCGTTGCAGAGATTGCCGCCCGCCGAGGCACGACCCTGGACCTGGGTGGAACCGATCAGGTTGACCGCTTCGAGCACGCCGGGCCAGACCTTGCCGAAGCGCGGATGTTCGCCCAGCACCGCGCCCGCCACGGCGGCGCCGATGCGGAAGCCGCCATCGGCGGTCTCCTCGATGGCCGTCATCTCGGCGATTTTCTTGATGTCGACGATCAGGCCCGGCTTCACGGCGCCGGAGCGCATCTGCACCAGGAGATCGGTGCCGCCGGCCAGGATGCGCGCGGCGCTGCCGGCGGCGGCAAATGCGCTGATCGCTTCATCGAGCGTGCGCGGGCTCAAGTATCGGATATCTGTCATGGTGTTCCGGCCGTCTCCCTTTATCTGCGCCGCCTGTGATCCGGCGGCTTGCCCTTCCCGGGCTTGCAGGTGTGGAAGCCTACAGGGTTAAAGATGATTGGAACAGCCTCCGGGGTCCGGTTCAAATGCATGCTCCCATGCGTGAGGCGGGTTTGCTTTGCGCGGGGGAGGCAGGGACAACTCGTTGGGAGCTTGTGCGAGGCCACGACCGTATCAACGCACGGCTCAATCACCGTCATATGCGATAGCCCTGCTCTGAAAGGGAGGGTAAGAAAGCGGCACTCCCTGTCCGTCCTGCGCCCAACCGGTAACCGCATGCGAAGATTTTCAACGACACGATATTCTGTTTTTTCCGGCGCCGTTTTAATGGCACTTTTATGCGCACCGCAAGCAGCATCCGCGCAGCCGGCCGCGGCACCGGCCAAACCGGTTGCCGCTGCCGCCCCGCGCGGCGCATCCTGTCACAACGGCATGAATTTCGACCGCTTCCTCACCGAGCTGAAAGCGCAGGCGGCCGCGGCCGGCGTGTCGCAGCGGGCGCTGGCGGACGCATCGCCCGGTCTTGTCTACGACCAGGGCATCGTCAACCGCGATCGCGGCCAGCGCGTGTTCGGGCAGGTGTTTACCGAATTCGCCGGCCGCATGGCCGCGGTCTACCGGATGCAGCAGGGCCAGGCCCGGATCAAGGCTCACGCCGCCGCCTTCGCGCGCGCCGAAAAGGAGTATGGCGTTCCGCCCGCTGTGATCGCCGCGTTCTGGGGACTGGAAAGCGATTTCGGCGCCAATATGGGCAACCTGCCGACGCTGCGCTCGCTGGTCTCATTGGCTTACGACTGCCGCCGCTCGCAGATGTTCCAGAATGAAACCATCGCCGCCTTGAAGATCATCGATCGCGGCGATCTCACGCCCACGGAAATGGTCGGCTCGTGGGCCGGTGAACTCGGACAGACGCAATTCCTGCCGACGCATTATTTCAACTATGCGGTCGACTATGACGGCGACGGCTATCGCAACCTCTTGCGCAGCCCCGCCGACGTGATCGGCTCGACCGCGAACTATATCGCCAACGGACTCAAATGGCGGCGCGGCGAACCCTGGCTGCAGGAAGTGCGCGTGCCGCAAAACCCGGCGTCGGGTTTTCCCTGGGATCAGGCCGATCTGACGATCCAGCTTCCGCGCTCGAAATGGGCGCAGCTCGGCGTGAGCTACGCGGACGGACGCGCGTTGCCGGGCGACAATCTGCCGGCGTCGCTGCTATTGCCGATGGGCCGCATGGGACCGGCATTCCTCGCCTATCCCAATTTCGCCGCCTATACCGAGTGGAACAACTCGCTGATCTATTCGACCACGGCGGGCTACCTCGCCAGCCGCATTGCCGGCGCGCCGCCGATGCAGCGTCCCTCGGCGCCGATCGCGCAACTGCCATTCACCGAGCTGCGCGAGCTGCAGCAATTGCTGGTGCGGGCGGGCTTCAATGTCGGCAAGATCGACGGCGTGATGGGCCAGCAAAGCCGCAGCGCGGTCAAGGCGATGCAGATCAAATACGGCCTGCCCGCCGACTCCTGGCCCACGGCCGAATTGCTGGCGCGGATGCGAGGGCTGCCGCGCTGACATATTCGTTAGTTGTCATGACAGCCTCGTTGTAGGAGGTGTAGTCCGCCGTTCGCGGCAGCCCTCGAATATTCCACAACACGAAAAGAGCTTCCCATGTCCTTCCACGACGCTACCGTGCCGGCATTCCTGCAAATTCTCGGCAGCCTTTCGGGCATCCTCACCAAGGCCGATGCGCACTGCAAGGCCAGGAATATTCAACCCGACGTGCTGCTCGGCGCGCGGCTGTATCCGGACATGCTGCCGTTTACCCGCCAGATTCAACTGGTCAGCGATTTCGCCGCCAAGAGCTGCGCGCGCCTGACCCACAGCGAGGTGCCCTCCACTCCCGATACCGAAAAGACCTTCGATGAGCTCAGGCAGCGGCTTTCCAAAACCATCGACTATGTGAAGGCATTCAAGCCCGAGCAGTTCGACGGCGCGGATCAGCGCGATGTCAGCTTTCCCGTCGGCCCCAACACCATGACCCTCAAGGGACAGCAGTTTCTCAATAATTTTGTTTTCCCGAATTTCTACTTCCACGCCGCCACCGCGCACGGCATCCTGCGCCATAATGGCGTGGAAATCGGGAAGCGTGATTTTCTGGGCGTGAATTAAGTCGTCAGCTCAAATCGTTTTCCAGACGATTGAGCGTTCACTTGTTGGAGGACACTTCCCCTCGACGTTCTCGAGGAGGCCTTCGGCGTCAGACCTTGGGCTTGAGCAAGCGTGAGGAATGTCAGCATCATGCACGTATTGAGCGAGCCGACGAGCAGCTCTTCGGGGGGCCCAGATGTCCGGCTCGCCTTTGAACTCCGGCGGGCTGCCGACGACGATGTTCGGTCTTCCCGCTGCCGAAAGCATCCCGCGCCGCCCGGAACTCCAGGTGGTTTTGGCCTTGTAGTGAAAAGATCTTTAGGCTCTCTTTGTTGGCTCCAAGGAAAACCTCCGAGGCCTCGGGTCGCAGAGGGCGCTCGCGCTACCCTTCACTCCTTCGGCGATTTCTTACGCACCGGCCCTTTAATCGTAGCGGGTCGCACAAGCAGAGGTGAGTCTACCGCTACCTGGGTCTCAAGTTCGGGTCGCGGAGCTCGTTCAATCTCGATGCGACTTGGGCGTTCAGTCTCGTCTTGGTGGGTGCTCTGTCGCTTGCGTTCAGCTTGGTTAGCGGCTTTGAGCTGCATCTGCCGCGCCCACGACTTGTCATTCCTTACCAGGAAAATGATCCACAGCAAAATCGAGTCGGACGACAAAGATGTAGCCCTTGCGATCACATTACAGGAAAGAAAATGGAACAAACATCGAGTGCAGTCGGACTCGTAGTGATCGTGGCACTCTACGTCACTATCGGCGCTATGTCGGCCGCTGGATCGATATATATATCGAAGTCAATTTTTAGCGCAAAGGCAGAGCAGATATTTTTTGGATTGTTTCTTATCCCAATCGCCGGTTTCTATTTGGCTTTCACAGCTTATTTTGGAGGCAATGATGCTTGGCGGATAGAAGCGACGGCAGTCGCAGTGTTTGCTGTTTTTGGCCTAGTGGGAGTCCGAGTTTCATCGGCCCTCATAGTCGGATACCTGCTACACGGCCTATGGGACGCGGTCCACGAGTTCAACGCTCATGCTGGCGGCTCTCTATTGGGCCCTCGTCAGACCACATCCGTGCCTTTAGCCTACGGCTTCTTTTGCGCCACATATGATTTTCTGATGGCAGCATATTTCTACACTCGCCGCGATCACTGGCACGCGGCCTGGACGCGATTGCGGACAGATGACGAGACCAGATTATCAGATGATCTCGCATAGGGCGCTCTGGTGAAGGCTTATTGCGATTCCGAGGTCCGGATCGGGCCAATCGCGACCAAAATCGACCATTCAAGTCACTCCCGCTTATCCCCAAGAAGCGGAAGTACTGCGGACATCGCTGTTGGTCCGGTTGGTGCCCATTAGCGGAATTGATCCGCATCAATTACAGGGCCAAGTTTCCAGGTGAGAATTATTATGAGCGCATATATGCCTGGCGTGGCGGCAGCCATCGGCAAGCGTGACGGGCGCTCTTTGGAATAAGAGATGCAAGGATCCGCGTGTGATCGAACCGCGCAACCGCGTCGTTCAAGTCAGGCGCTTCGGCGGTCCCGAGGAGCTGGAGGTGGTCGACGCTCCCATGCCGACCGCTGGTCCGGGCGAAGTGCGGGTCCGCGTGCTCGCCTCGGGCCTTGAGTACACGGACACGCTGATCCGGCGGCAGCTCTACCCGCAAACTGCGTCCCGCCGCCCACCATTTGTAATGGGGTACGATGTCATCGGGGAAATCGATCAGCTCGGCGATGGCGTGAGCGGATTTCAGCTTGGCGACCGTGTGGCCGACATGACGGTGCTCGGATCGAATGCCGTCTATCGCACGCTTCAAGCGAGCCGCTTGACCCCGGTGCCGGCCGGCGTTGACGCGGCGGAGGCCGCAACGCTGATCCTGAGTTGGATGACCGCGTACCAACTCCTGCACCGCGCCGCGCGGGTGCAGCGAGGGCAGCGCGTACTGGTGCACGGAGCCGCGGGTGCAGTCGGTCAAGCGCTACTCGTATTAGGCAGCATGGCCGGGCTTCAACTATGGGGCGGTGCCCGCGGGACGCACGCCACGCTGATCCGCGAGTTTGGGGCTACGCCGATCGACTACCAGCGCGAAGACTTCGAGCGTACCCTGCCAGACGGGTTCGAGGTCGTCTTCGACGGCATCGGGGAGGACGGCTATCGTCGCTCGTTCGCGGCGCTCAAGCCTGGCGGTCTGCTATGCGCCTATGGCTACTCGGCGGGCGTGCAGGCTCAGCGAGGCATGCTCACCATGTTGATGTGGATTGCGCGCATGTATCTCTGGAGATGGTTGCCTGGCGGAAGGCGAGCCTTTTTCTACTCCATCAACGCGATGCGGCTGCAACATCCTGAGTGGTTCAGGGAGGACTTGAAGCGCCTTTTCGCTCTGCTGGCCAGTGCCGCCATCCAGCCGCGCGTCGCCGAGCGGATCTCGCTGGATAAAGTTGTCGAGGCGCACCGACGTCTCGAAGACGGCGGTCTCGAGGGCAAGCTCGTGCTGTGCCCGGATCTGCCGTCGCGACGCGACCAGCGTGCCGCCTGACAACGGCGGTCCGATCGAAAATTCGAGACACCGCCTCTTCACCGCCGGCGAGGAAAAGGGCATTCGCTGCAATGCCATCGCGCCGGGATTCATGGATACGCCGATGGGCCGCGACGCCAGCCGCCGCCGTTCGGATCGGGCGGTCACAGTGCCGTTCGGCCGTCAGGGCACCGGCTGGGAGGTCGCCTATGCTGCGCTGTTTCTGATTTCGAATGAATCATCCTATGTCAACGCGCATACGCTGTTCCTCGACGGCGGCCACCTCGGAGGTATTGTGCGCGGCTAGCCTGCGATATCCGAATAGCTCACGGCATTGCCGCGAGCGGCTGGAATGCACACTTGATTTTCACCCGAAATGTTCTGGAATAACAAAATGAGCAAGCCGACCAAACTCTTCGAGCCCTACAAGCTCGGCCCGATCACACTGCCCAATCGACTTGTGATGGCGCCCCTGACCCGCAATCGCGCGGTCGCCGGGATGGTGCCCAGTCCGTTGGCGGTCGAGTATTACGGGCAGCGCGCATCCGCTGGCCTGCTGGTCACCGAGGCGAGCCAGGTTTCGCAACAGGGCCAGGGTTATCAGGACACGCCCGGGATCTATTCGAAAGAGCAAGTCGCGGGCTGGCGCAAGGTAACCGATCGCGTGCACGCGCGTGGCGGACGCATCTTCATTCAGATCTGGCATGTCGGGCGCATCTCGCACACCTCGCTGCAGCCCGGTAACGGAGCGCCGGTTGGCCCCTCGGCCATACGCGCCAAGGGCAAGACTTTCGTCGGCGGAATCTTCACCGACATCTCCGAACCGCGGGCGCTTGCGCTTGAGGAGATCCCCGGGATCATCGAAAGCTTCAAACGCGGCACCGCGAACGCGCTTGAGGCAGGTTTCGACGGTGTCGAAATCCATGGCGCCAACGGCTACCTGCTGGATCAGTTCGCCAAGGACGGCACCAACAAACGCACCGATGCCTATGGCGGACCGATCGAGAACCGGGCGAGGCTGATGCTCGAGGTCGCGAAAGTGGTCGCCGCGGAAGCCGGCGCTGACCGGACCGGCATTCGCATTTCGCCGGTGACGCCGGCGAACGATGTCTCCGACAGCAATCCGCAACCGCTGTTCGATTATATCGCCGATCATCTCAACGCGATGAAGCTCGTCTACATCCACGTCATCGAAGGCGCGACCGGCGGTCCGCGCGACATTGCGCCGTTCAACTACGACTCCTTACGCAAGCGTTTCAAAGGGGCCTATGTCGCCAACAACGGCTATGATTTCGAGCTTGCGACCAAAGTGCTCGCGGCCAACGAGGCCGATCTGATCGCTTTCGGCAAGCCGTTCATCGCAAATCCCGATCTGGTCGAGCGCTTAAAGCGCGGTGCGCCGCTCAACGCACCCGACAAGGCGACGTTCTATGGCGGCGGCGCCAAGGGTTATACCGATTATCCAGTCCTTGGCGAAGCTCTCGATGCGGCGCAGTAGGGCACGGATGCCAGCCACATCGACATTTCCGGGCGCGCGTCGGCACGAACTCGGAATCTCGCGCTGATAATCTCCGGATTTCCGGGTTCGACGCTCCGCGTCGTGACCGGAACGACGAAAGAAAAAAGGCCGGGATCGCTCCCGGCCTCTTTTTTGCTTTCTCAGTTCGAAGCACGCTTCGGAGGCGTTGCCGGCCACGACTTGATCAGTGCGTCGTAGTCGACGGTTTCGCCCTTCGGCTTCTCGTTCGCCAGCTTGCGCTGGGGAGCGAGGGTGCCGTCCTTCTGGACCTTGGCGAACCAGTATTCGGCCGACTCCTTCTTGTTGAGCTTCGGTCCGCAAGCCCCTTGCACGCCCGATTTCTCAAGCCGTTCCATCACCGAGTCCTGCGCTGCCGCCAAAGCGTCCATCGCAGCCTGCGGCGTCTTCGAACCGGACGACGCATCGCCGATGTTCTGCCACCACAGTTGAGCAAGCTTCGGATAATCCGGAACGTTGTTGCCGGTCGGGGTCCACTGCACGCGCGCCGGCGAACGGTAGAACTCGATCAGCCCGCCGAGCTTCGGTGCGCGCTCGGTGAACGACTTGTCCCAGATGTCGGATTCACGAATGAAGGTGAGACCGACATGGCTCTTCTTCAGGCTCACCGTCTTGGACACGATGAATTGCAGATAGAGCCAGGCCGCCTTGCGGCGGTCGGCGGGCGTGGACTTCAGGAGCGTCAGCGAACCGGCGTCCTGATAGCCGAGTTTCATGCCGTCCTTCCAGTACGCGCCGTGCGGAGATGGCGCCATGCGCCATTTCGGCGTGCCATCGGCATTCATCACCGGTCCTGGAACCACCATGTCGGCGGTGAAAGCCGTGTACCAGAAGATCTGCTGCGCGATCGCACCTTGCGCCGGCACCGGTCCCGATTCGGAGAAGGTCATGCCTTGCGCCTGCGGCGGGGCATATTTCTTCATCCAGTCGAGGTATTTTACGATCGAGTAGACCGCAGCCGGGCCGTTGGTGTCGCCGCCGCGATCGACCGAGGAGCCGACCGGACGACAGCCTTCCATGCGGATGCCCCATTCATCGACCGGAAGACCGTTCGGGATGCCCTTGTCGCCGTTGCCTGCCATGGACAACCACGCGTCGGTGAACCGCCATCCCAGCGACGGATCCTTCTTGCCGTAGTCCATGTGACCATAGACCTTGACGCCGTTGATCTCCTTGACGTCGTTGGTGAAGAATTCGGCGATATCTTCATAAGCCGACCAGTTCACGGGAACGCCGAGCTCGTAGCCATACTTGGCCTTGAACCTGGCCTTGTAGTCGGGATTGGTGAACCAGTCGTAGCGGAACCAGTACAGGTTCGCGAACTGCTGGTCCGGAAGCTGGTACAGTTTTCCATCCGGCGCCGTGGTGAAGGACTTTCCGATGAAGTCATTGACGTCGAGCATGGGATCGGTGACGTCCTTGCCTTCGCCGGTCATATAGTCCGACAGCACGATCGTCTGGCCATAACGAAAGTGCGTGCCGATCAGATCGGAGTCGTTGATCCAGCCGTCATACACATTCTTTCCGGACTGCATCTGGGTCTGCAGCTTCTCAACCACGTCGCCTTCCTGAATGACGTCGTGCTTGACCTTGATACCGGTTAGTTCCGTGAAGGCCTTCGCCAGGGTTTTGGATTCGTACTCGTGCGTCGTGATCGTTTCCGAGACGACGTTGATCTCCATTCCCTTGAACGGTTCAGCGGCCTTTGCAAACCACTGAAGTTCTTTCAACTGATCGGCCTTGGACAGGGTCGAAGGTTGAAACTCGGTATCAATCCATCTCTGCGCGGTCGCGTCATCCGCGAACGCCGGCGCGGCCATTGTCACCGAAGCCGCAATCAGCGCCGCAGCGCTGGTCATTGTCAGAAAACGAGCCTTGGTCAAGGCACCGCTACTTCTCCTCAAGTGTCGCATATTGTTTTCCTCCGTTGCAGCGACAAACGTACTCAGGCCCGGGTTGATCCCGGATCTGCTCTTTTTCGCTTGTTCAGACGGTGCGGAAGATCGCAACGGCCGAAACAAGCGAAATCACGGTGGCGAGCCACAGGCTCGACAATTCAATCCCGTCTCCGATCGGAAGCGTCACGATCGTGTCGGTGCCGACAAGTCCGATCCACAAGAGGTGGATAACGGCAGTCATAATCAGTGAAATGAACAATCGATCGCCGCGCGTCGTCGGAATGTGCAGGATACCGACGCGTTCGGCTTCCGGATAGGCGACCGCGAGCCACGTCATGACCGCCAAAGTCGTGGAAAGGAGCACGAAAAAGATCGCGGTCGGCAGCGTCCAGGCCATCCATGCGATGCTTTCCATGGTGCCCTCCTATACCCTGCCGAGCGCGAAGCCGCGCGCGATGTAATTGCGGACAAACCAGATCACCAGCGCGCCGGGAATGATGGTCAAGACGCCGGCGGCAGCGAGCAATCCCCAATCCATTCCGGCCGCGGACACGGTACGGGTCATGACAGCCGAAATCGGCTTGGCGTTGACCGACGTCAGCGTGCGCGCCAGCAACAACTCGACCCAGGAAAACATAAAGCAGAAGAACGCAGCGACGCCGATTCCGCTGGCGATCAACGGCACCAGAATCTTGATGAAGAACCGCGGGAACGAGTATCCGTCCAGGAAGGCCGTTTCGTCGATTTCGCGCGGTACGCCGGACACGAACCCTTCCAGGATCCACACCGCCAACGGTACGTTGAAAATGCAGTGCGCTAGCGCGACCGCCCACGGCGTATCGAACAGATTGATCGCCGAATAGAGATTGAAGAACGGCAGTGCGTAGACCGCGGCCGGCGCCATGCGGTTCGACAATAGCCAGAAGAACAAATGCTTGTCGCCGAGGAAGCGATAGCGCGAGAACGCGTAGGCGGCCGGCAACGCTACGGAAATCGAGATGATGGTGTTGATGACAACATATTTCAGTGAATTGATGTAGCCCGAGTACCAGCTCTCGTCGGTGAAGATCCGCCTGTAGTTGGCGACGGTCGGTTGATGCGGCCACAATGTCATAGTCGAGACAATCTCGGCGTTGGTCTTGAAGCTCATGTTGACCAGCCAATAGATCGGCAGCAACAGGAAGATCAAAAACAGCGAGAGGATAAGGCGGCGGCCGGGAATCGAATGCATCATGCGACTCCCTTGCTGGATTGGCGCTCGGCGCCGGCATTGGTCATGACGGTGTAAAATACCCAGCACACGATGATGATGATCAGGTTGTAGACGAGCGACAACGCGGCGGCCTTGCCGAGATCGAACTGCCCGAGCGCGATCTTGACGAGTTCGATGGAAATGAACGTGGTTGAATTGCCCGGACCCCCGCCGGTCACCACGAACGGTTCGGTGTAGATCATGAAACTGTCCATGAACCGCAGCAGCACCGCGATCAGCAGCACGCGATTCATTTTCGGAAGCTGGATCGCGGTGAAAACCGCCCATCGCGACGCGCCGTCGATCTGCGCCGCCTGATAGTAAGCATCGGGGATCGACTTCAGCCCGGCGTAGCACAACAGCGCGACAAGACTTGTCCAGTGCCAGACATCCATCACGATGACGGTGGCCCACGCGTCGAATTCGTTGGAGACGTAGTTGTAATTCAGCCCGATGCTGTTCAGCGTATAACCCAAAAGGCCGATGTCGGGCCGCCCGAAAATCTGCCAGATCGTTCCGACCACGTTCCATGGAATCAACAGCGGCAACGCCATTATCACGAGGCAGGCGGCGACGCTCCAGCCTTCACGCGGCATCGAGAGCGCGACAACGATTCCAAGCGGCACCTCGATCGCGAGTATCACGGCCGAGAAAAACAGGTTGCGCAACAGCGACGCCAAAAAGCGCCCTCCCAGATCGGTCGCGGGATCCAGCAATTCCTTGAACCAGCCGACGCCATTCCAGAAGAACTGATTGTTTCCGAAGGTATCCTGCATCGAATAGTTCACCACCGTCATCAGCGGCAGGATGGCTGAGAACGCCACCACCAGAAACACCGGCAGCACCATGAACCAGGCCTTCTGATTGATGGTCTTGTCCATTACGCGGATCCCTCCACCAGAAGGCTGTCGGCGTAAACGTGGACATGCGACGGATCGAATATCAGTCCGGCGGTTTCGTCGGGAATCGAAAATCCCGGCGGCACCCGCGCCGAGAACTTTGCATCGCCGATACGAACCCTTGCGAAGCGAACCCGGCCGAGGTCGTCGATCCGCTCGATGTTGGCCGATAGCAGGCCCGGCGCAGGCGGCGCGACGTCGACGAATTCGGGGCGCACGCCAATCTCGATTTTCGCCCCGGCCGGCAAGCCGTTATAGCTGCGGTTCAACGCAATGGCGTGGCCGCTGATCCGCGCCTCTCGACCCCTGACCTCGGCGGATACTATGTTCATGCCGGGCGAGCCGATGAAATAGCCGACAAATGTGTGTGCCGGCCTGTCGAACAATTCCGCCGGCGTCCCGCTCTGCACCACGCGGCCGTCATGCATCACCACCACCGTATCGGCGAATGTCAGTGCCTCGGTCTGGTCATGCGTGACATAGATCATCGTCAGGTCGAGATCGCGATGCAGCGCCTTGAGTTTCGACCTCAATTGCCATTTCAACTCGGGATCGATCACCGTCAGCGGCTCGTCGAACAGAACCGCGGCGACGTCGGATCGAACCAGTCCCCGGCCGAGCGAAATCTTCTGCTTGGCATCGGCCGTCAGTCGCGTCGCCTTGCGCTGAAGATAGGGCGTCAGATCGAGCAATCGCGCGATTTCCGCCACCCGTGCGTCGATCTCGCCCTGCGGCACCCCGCGATTCTTCAGCGGGAATGCAAGATTCTGTCCGACCGTCATGGTGTCGTAGATCACCGGAAACTGGAACACCTGCGCGATATTGCGCTTCTGGGTTGACAGCGGTGTGATATCGACGCCGTCGAACAGGATCTTGCCGCGCGACGGCGCGACGATGCCCGAGATGAGATTGAGAAGCGTGGTCTTGCCGCAACCCGACGGCCCGAGCAGCGCATAAGCCCCGCCCTGCCTCCACGTCATCGAGATCGGTTTTAGCGCAAACGACTCGGGATCGGCGGCATTGCCGCTGTAGGAGTGCGCGAGATCGACGAGGTCAATGCGGGCCATGCTGCATCTCCCTCACATCGCGCCGGGCGCTGCGACCAGACGGCCGGCCGCATCGAACACGAAGACATTATTCGGATCGAGCACGGCATCGAGAACGTGTCCGGGTGGATATTCGTGCACGCCCTGCAGCACGGCAACCCAGTTGGAAGCATCGCGATTGAGATGCACGAAGCTTTCCGAACCGGTGATTTCCGTTACCGTCACTGTCGCGTGAAACGCATGGCGACCGGCGATTCCGTTGGCCACTTCGAGCTGGTGCGCGCGGAAGCCGACCCGGTAGGCGCCGTCGCCAAGACTGGCGTAAAGACCCGTGGCCGGCGCCTGCACGCCGCCTGCGTACTGGACCAAGCCATTGCTTTTTTCGATGCCGACGATGTTGAGTGGCGGATCGGAAAATACCTGGGCGACGCGCATGGTGTCGGGATGGCGATACACCTTCGAGGTCGCGCCGGTTTGCAAGATCTCGCCTTCCCACATGCAGATGGTACGTCCGCCGAGCAACAAGGCTTCGGAAGGCTCCGTCGTCGCATAGACGAAGATAGCGCCGGATGCTTCGAAAATGCGCGGCAGTTCGGTGCGCAATTCCTCGCGCAGCTTGTAGTCGAGATTGGCCAAGGGCTCGTCGAGCAACACCAGATCGGCGCCCTTCACCAGTGCGCGCGCAATCGCGGTGCGCTGCTGCTGGCCGCCGGAGAGCTGTAGCGGGGTGCGGCTCAAATACGGCTCCAGCTTCAGGAGTTTTGCCGCCTCCTGGACGCGCTTGTCGATTTCGGCGCGCGACTTGCCCTGAACGCGCAGCGGCGAGGCAATGTTTTCATACACGGTCAGGGAGGGATAATTGATGAACTGCTGATAGACCATCGCCACCGAACGCTGCCGCACATCGAGGCCGGTGACATCCTTGGCGTCGACGAGGACACGGCCGGTTGTCGGCTTGTCGAGGCCGGCGAGCAGCCGCATGATCGATGTCTTGCCCGATAGCGTCGGGCCGAGCAGCACACTCAACGTGCCCCGCTCAAGCGTCAGCGAGACATCGCGAATGGCCGGAATGCCATCGACGGCGCGCGTGACGTTTTCGAGCTCAACGGTCATGTCCGCCCTCCCGCTTCAAGCACGGGACGTTCAGAGGGAACGCGATGGGCAGCAATCCAGTTGTCGATGGCGGCAATTTCGCCGGCCGACAATCGCAATCCAAGCTTGGATCGCCGCCATACGACGTCTTCGGCCGTGCAGGCCCACTCGACCGACATCAGGTACCTGACCTCGCTCTCCGTCAAGGTGGCGCCGAACGACTGACCGAGATCGGCCATCGATTTCGCATTGCCCAGCAGCTTGGCGGCGCGGGTGCCGTACGCGTGCGCGAGGCGATTTGCGTGCGCCGGCGTGAGAAATGGATAGCTGCGTGATAATTCCTCAGATAGCGCTGCGATCGCCGAGACGTCCAGATCGCCGCCGGGCAGAGGCGATTTTTCGGTCCAGCCTTCGCGTGCCTTGGCGCTGCGCAAATAAGGCGCCAGACGCTCGAGTGCCTCCTCGGCGAGCCGGCGATAGGTGGTGATCTTGCCGCCGTAAATCGACAACAGCGGCGCGCCGCCGGGCGTGTCGAGTTCGAAAACATAATCGCGGGTGGCAGCCTTGGCTTCGCTTGCGCCGTCATCATACAGTGGCCGAACGCCGGCATAGGTCCAGACAACGTCCTCGGGCCTGACCGGTTTGGCAAGATATTCGCTGACGGACTCGCAGAGGTATTTAATTTCCTCGGTGGACGCCTTCACTTTTGCCGGGTCGCCGTCGAAGTCGCGGTCGGTAGTGCCGATCAGCGTGAAATCGTCCTGATACGGAATGACGAATACGATCCGGCCGTCGCTGTTCTGAAACATGTAGGCGCGGTCGTGCGCATATAATTTTCGCACGACGATGTGAGAACCCTGCACAAGCCGTACCTTGGCCCTGGCGTTTACGCCTGCGCCCGACGCCAGCACATCCTCGACCCACGGTCCGCCGGCATTGACAAGCACACGGGCTTGAATCGTGCCGCGCTCGCCGCTCGAGGTGTTTTCGACGGTGACCTGCCAGATTCCGTCGACCTGCCGGATTTCGACGGCGCGCGAGCGGGTGCGGATTTCAGCTCCGCGATCCGCCGCGTCCCGCGCTGTAAGAATCACAAGCCGGGCGTCATCGACGAAACAGTCCGAATATTCAAAGCCTCTGACGTAGCGGTTGGGAATCAGGGGCCGTCCAACCTCGTCGCGAGTCAAATCGACCGAGCGCGTCGGAGGCAGCAGGTTTCGGCCGCCGATATGGTCGTAAAGGAACAGGCCGAGCCGCAGCAACCAGGCCGGGCGCAATCCATCATGGTGCGGCAATACGAAACGAAGCGGACGAATGATGTGCGGCGCGATCTGCCAGAGGATTTCGCGCTCGATCAGCGCTTCGCGAACCAGCCGAAACTCATAATATTCCAGATAACGCAGGCCGCCATGCACGAGCTTGGTCGACCATGACGACGTACCACTCGCCAAGTCATTCATTTCACAAAGGAAAACGGAATTTCCCCGCCCGGCCGCATCGCGCGCGATGCCGCAGCCGTTGATGCCACCGCCAATGATAGCGAGGTCGAAAATACGAACCAAAGACGCTTCCCCCGGCGTTCGCCCATTCACTTTGGCGATTTCGCTTTCGATTTTTAGTAAATCACAACCAAATGCGAAAGCAATCGAAAAGGCGGCTAACTGTTCGAGGCGTCATCCCTGGAGACCGGGCGGAATCATGCTGAGGAAGCGCGGCGACCTGCGTCTCGAACCATGAGGCGACGGAATACGCGTTCGAGATTCGGCCCGACGGGAATACGCTCTAGCGCAGGCGCGTGACGGTCGAAGGAGGTTCAACGCCGGGTTCGTCAATATCGGCAGATGCCTTAGGCATCGCCTCGATCACCTCGATGCCGCGGCTGTGGCAAATATTCGCAAGCCCTGCCGGCAATGCGGCGTCGGTGACGAAGGTCTGGATCTGACTGATGTGGGCAATGCGAACCGGCGCGCTACGCCGCAGCTTGGTGCTGTCGGCGACCAGCATCACGCTGCGCGCATTGGCGATAATGGCCTGGGCGGCCTGCACTTCGCGATAGTCGAAATCCAGCAGCGCGCCCTCCTCGTCGATCGCAGAAGCGCCGATGATGGCGTAGTCGACCTTGAACTGGCCGATCAGGCTGATCGCCGTCGAGCCGATAACGGCGCCGTCCGCACGGCGCACCGCGCCGCCGGCCACAATCACCTCGATGCGAGGATGCCTGTAGAGCAGCATGGCGACATTGAGGTTGTTGGTGATGACAAGCAGGTCCTCATGCGAGGTAAGCGCGCTCGCGACCTCTTCCGTCGTCGTACCGATATTGATGAACAGCGAGCAGCCGTTGGGAATCAGCGCCGCCGCTGCCGCGCCGATCGCTTTCTTCTCCTCGGCAGCGACGAAGCGGCGCGCTTCGTAGGCGAGGTTCTCCACACCCGAGGCAATGATGGCGCCGCCATGAATCCGCGTCAGCGACCTGTGATCGCACAGATCATTCAAATCCTTGCGAATGGTTTGCGCCGAGACCTCGAAACGCCGGGCGAGATCCTCCACCATCACCCGGCCAAAGGCGCGCGCGATATTCAGGATTTCATTCTGGCGGTGAGTAAGGCCGGTCACGACGAAACCTCAAAAAAACGCCCCATGGTGCGGCCGTTCCGGCATCCGGTCAACGCGGCAGATCGGCCACAACGGCGGTCCGATGGCGGAAAGACGAATCCTGGTTAAAGGAGCTTCCGCTGTCCGTATGCCGGCCGTCCAACAGCGAGCACCGGCAACATCGAACGCTATTGCTACTGGTGCTTCTATCGAGAAGGCAGGTCGAAGTACCCTGCTCGCAGTGCCGCTGAGAGTTCAAGGCACGGTCAGAGAGCCCTGACGTCGCGCTCCTGGAACCTGGGTATTACGCCGAAGTCGGCGGATCGTCCTGCCTGATCGCTTGCGGATGCCCCTGATCGTCGATCGAGACATAGGTGAAGTTGCCGTCGGTCACCAAAATCGAATGTATTTCCTTGCGGCGCAAAACCCAGGCCTCGAGATGGACAGTGACCGAGGTCTTGCCGACCCGGACCAGATTGGCGTGAACGGAAACCACATCGCCGACGAATACCGGCTTGCGAAAATTCATCGCGTCGATTGCGACCGTGACCGTGCGCGACCTTGCGATCTTGGACGCAAAGATTCCACCGCCGATATCCATCTGGCTGAGCAGCCAGCCGCCAAAGATATCGCCGTTCTGATTGGTATCGGCGGGCATCGCCAGCGTGCGTATCGACAGATCGCCGCAAGGCTCGGTCTCCGCATTCGGCGGGGCGTGAACGGCTTGCGTGTCGGTCATTCCGGTGTCCCGTCAATTCAATCGAAAAAAGAATTGGTTATTTGAAACTGTCCCAGCCGGCGTCCGGCGTGAATCGGCCGCCAAACTTCTCCGCGAGCGCGCGCAACGCGGACACCATATTCTCGGGGCCGCGGGTTCGCGCATAGTTGAGGGGACCGCCGCGAAACGGCGCGTAACCGGTGCCAAATATCATCGCACCATCGACCACGTCGGCATTGTCGACGATCCCCTCGCGCAGACAGGCGACGCAGACATTCGAGATCGGCAGGATCAGCCGGTCGATCATTTCCGGGGTCGGCTGGGCCGTGGACGGTGAACCGGACGCCTTGTCGGCCTTGCCGTTGTTCCAGACATAGAAGCCCTTGCCGCTCTTGCGGCCGAGGTCGCCGGCGGCGACCTTCTCGCGAAGCCATGCCGGCGTCGGCGGCAGCATATCGCCGAATTTCGAGCGAAGCATATCGCCGACCGCGAGACAGATATCGAGCCCGACCTGATCGGCGAGTTCGATCGGACCCATCGGCATCCCGAACTTTTCCGCGGCCGCGTCGATGGCGAGCTTGTCGATTTTCTCATCCAGCATCACCATCGCCTCCAGCATGTAGGGCGTCAGCGCGCGGTTGACGAGAAAGCCCGGCGAACTCTTGACCGGCAACGGCAAGCGGTCGATGGCGCCGACAAAAGCCAGCGCCTCCTTCAGCATTTGCGGATCGGCCCGATCGTGGCTGACGACCTCGACGAGTTGCAGCCGCGACACCGGATTGAAGAAATGCAGTCCGACCAGCCGCTCCGGCGATGTCAACGTCGACCGCAGGTCCTGCAGCGGAATGCTTGACGTGTTGGTGGCGAGGATGGCGCCCGCCTTCATTTTCGGCTCCAGCCCGGCATAGACCTTCTGCTTCAGTTCCAGCTTCTCAGGCACCGCTTCGATAATCAGGTCGGCGTTACGGACGCCTTCGCCGTCCAGATCGGGAACGAGCCGGTCCAGGGCGTCGCGGATATCGGTTCTCTTGCGCATGATCTTGCCGAACAGATCGGCGGCACGCTTCATCGCGCCGGCGACGGGCTCGGGCTTCATGTCGGCGAGCGTGACATGCATATTCTGATTGGCGCACCATGCCGCGATGTCACCGCCCATCGCTCCCGCGCCGATGACGTGAACGTGGCCGATCTTGTTGCCGGGGCCTGCGAGCTTCTTCATCTGTTCGCGCAGAAAGAATACCCGGATCAGATTTTGCGCCGTCGGCGTCACCATCAGATTGGCGAACGAGGTCTTCTCGGCCGCGAGCATCGCAGCCCTGTCGCCGCCGTGCTTTTCCCAGAGATCGATCAGCGCGTAAGGCGCGGGATAATGCTCATGGGGCGCGGCTTTCTCGGCCTCGGCGCGCATGCGCGAGGCCAGAAAACCTCGGACCGGACCGGTATTCAGAATTGTGTTTACCAGACCGGGCCGGGCGCGTTTCAAACGGCCGAACACCGCGTCCTTTACGGCATTGCGAACATGGCGCTCCTGCGCCACGGCATCGACGAGCCCGAGCGATTTTGCCTTCCGCGCGTCGATGGTTTTTCCCGTCAGCATCAGCGTCATCGCCTGCATCGGATTGACCAGGCGCGTGAAACGCGCGGTACCGCCGAGACCGGGATGCAGGCCCAGCATCACTTCCGGAAAACCGAAGCGCGCGCCGTCGATCGCAATCCGCGACTGACAGGCGAGCGCGACTTCGAGGCCGCCGCCGAGGCAAAAGCCGTGGATGACGGCAATGGTCGGAATCTTCAAGTCTTCGAGCCGATCGATCACCGCGTGGGCTCGGCCGATGGCGGTTTCGACGGGACCGGGATCGGTTGCGCCGCGAAATTCGTTGACGTCCGCTCCCGCGATGAAGCCGGATTTCTTGGCGGAACGAATGACGATTCCCGTCGGGCGCTCGCTTTCCAGCGCCGCAAGCACCGTGTCGAGTTCTTCAATGACGTCGGCTGAGAGCGTATTGGCGCTGGCGCCCTCGCGGTCGAACAGCAGCCAGGCGACGCCGTCTGCGTCGCGGGTCAGCTTGAAATTGCGATAGGGTCCGCCTGCCTCGGGCTTCGGCCCGAGTTCGAGCACGCGGTCGCCGAGAACGTCCATGATCCTGCTATCCATGATCACACCATCTCGATCAACATGGCGCCGCCCTGCCCGCCGCCGATACATTCGGTGGCGATGCCGCGCCTGGTGCCCAATCGCTTCATCGCATTGACGAGATGCAGCACGATGCGATTGCCGCTGCAGCCTACGGGATGACCGAGGCTGATCGCACCGCCGTCGACGTTGAGTTTGGCATGGTCGATCTGCCCGGCCGCGCCGTCGAGGCCAAGAATCTCGCGGCAGAATTTCTCATCGTTCCAGGCGGCCAGACATCCCAGCACCTGGGTGGCGAAAGCCTCGTTCAATTCCCACGTCTCGATGTCCGCCAATGACAATTTGTTGCGCTTCATGAGCTCGGTCGCAGACAGCACCGGGCCAAGGCCCATGATGCTGGGATCGAGCGCGGACCATTGACTGTCGACGATCACGGCCTTCGGCGTCAGGCCGTGCCTGGCGACCGCGTCTTCCGAAGCAAGGATGGTCCATGATGCGCCGTCGGTGATCTGCGAGGAGTTGCCGGCGGTGACCTGGCCCCAGGGCCGCTCGAATACCGGCTTCAGCCCCGCCAGTTTCTCCGGCGTGGAATCCGGCCGCACGCCGTCGTCGTGATCGTAGAATTTGCCGTCGCGCGCGAACGCGGTTTCAACCTCGCCCTTGAGCCAGTCCTGCGCCTGCGCGTTGGCAAGCCGCTTGTGGCTTTCGGCCGCATAAGCGTCCGACTGGGCGCGCGTGATGCCGAAGAGGTGACCGACCACTTCCGCTGTTTGTCCCATGTTGAGCTCGGTGATCGGATCGGTCAGCCCGCGCTCCAGACCGATGATCGGCTTGAAAAAAGCCGGGCGTGTCTTCGCGATCGCCGCGATCTTGCCGAAAATCCCCTTGGCGCCCGCCAGCCCGGCGAACCATCGCACGCCCTGCTGCGGCCAAACCAGCGGCGCGTAACTCAGGGCTTCCGAACCGCCGGCCAGGATCAAATCCGAAACGCCCTCGCGGATGTAGCGATAACCGGTGTCGATCGACTGCATGCCGGAGCCGCAATTGATCTGCACCGTGAACGCCACCATCGCCTCGCCCATGCCGAGCCGCAACGCGGCAACACGTGCCGGATTCATCTCGTCGGCAATCACATTAACGCAGCCGAGGATCACCTGATCGAAGGCCGTGGGCGCGAACGGTTGCCGCGCCAGCAACGGCCGGCCGCACTGCACGGCGAGATCGACCGGGGTAAACGGCCCCGGTCCGCTGCGCGCTTTCAGGAACGGCGTCCGGCTGCCGTCGACGATGAAGACCGGTCGTGCCATCAGCCTGCTGCCCTTGTCTCACCAAGCTCCTGGAAGAATCGATGCACTTCCGCAGGCTTCTTGTAATTCGGCGACAACGCCTCCGGCGGGAAATCATCGACCTCGATGACCTTGGCCGCGGCCTCGTGCGCGGCCGCGATCTGGTGGCCCTCGGCCTGCGTGATGATCCCCTTCGATACCGCCTCGTGCCAATCGTGAATGTGAGCTGACCGCATCTTGCTGGCAATATCCTCGGCGCCGGTGATGAGCAGGAACGCCTTTTCCAGCCGCGCAACGCCACGGTCGTCATCGACATGCGACAGGTCCGGCGTCAGGCGATCACGCGCCGCCGACGGTTCCAGTACAAGCTGCGCGCATCGATGGATCACGATGTCGGAGGGACCGAGTACGCGTGCACCCCAGGGCTGGATCAGGAATTTAAGCACCACCGCGACAAACCGGTTGGGCAGATTGGCCAGAATTTCCGCGAAGCGGTTCTCGATGGTCTTGAAGCCGCTCGCCATGCACCATTCAAGAGCGGCAAAATCCGCCTGCTGCCGGCCCTCGTCCTGCCAGCGTTTCAACGCGGCGGAAAGCAAATACAGTTCGGACAGGATATCGCCGAACCGCGCCGACAGCATTTCCTTGCGCTTTAGCGCACCGCCCACTGTCAGCAACGCCATGTCGGCGCACAGCGCGAACGCCGAGGAGTAACGCGACAGCTGGCGATAAAATCCGGTCGCGTCTCCGGCGTCGGGCGCCGGCGCAAACATCCCGCCGCTCCAGCTCCGGCCCCACGCCCGAAACAGCGTGACCACGCTGTGACCGACATGTTTCCAGAATGCCTTGTCGAAGGCGTCCAATCCCCTGGCGTGATCCTCGTCGCCGAGCGCGTTCATCTCTTCAAGGAGATAAGGATGCGCACGGATCGCGCCCTGCCCGAACACGATAAGATTCCGCGTGAGAATGTTGGCGCCCTCAACCGTGATGCCGACCGGCACCGAACGGTAGAGACCGCCCATGTAATTCTGCGGACCGTCGATCACGGCCTTGCCGCCATGGATGTCCATCGCGTCGTCGATAGCGATCCGCATCCGCTCGGTAGCCTGCAGCTTCATGATGCCGGAAATGACCGCGGGGTGATGGCCCTGATTGAGCGCGGCGCAGGTCAGCCGCCGCGCCGCGTCGAGCAGATAGGCGGTGCCGGCGATGCGGGCGAGCGGCTCCTCGATGCCTTCGAATTTTCCAATGGGCACGTTGAACTGCTCACGTATCCGCGCGTAGGCGCCTGTGGTGCGCGCCGCGTAAGCCGCACCCGCGGCAGACAGCGACGGCAGCGAGATGCCGCGCCCGGCGGCAAGCGCAGTCATCAACATTTTCCAGCCCTGGCCGAGGCGCTCCTGCCCGCCGATGACGTAATCCAGCGGAATGAACACATCGTGGCCCCAGTTCGGACCGTTCTGAAACACCTGCATCGATGGCAGATGGCGATGGCCGATCTTGATGCCCGACAAATGGGTCGGGATCAGCGCCACGGAAATGCCGAGTTCCTCGCTCGACCCAACCAGATGATCCGGGTCGTAGGCCTTGAAGGCGAGGCCAAGCAGCGTCGCGACCGGGCCGAGCGTAATGTAACGCTTGTGCCAGTTGAGGCGCAGGCCGAGCACTTCGCGTCCCTCGAAACTGCCCTTGCAGACGATGCCGCTGTCGATCATCGACGCCGCGTCGGAGCCGGCCTCCGGACTGGTCAATCCAAAGCAGGGAATTTCGCGTCCGTCGGCAAGGCGCGGCAACCATTGCTGCTGCTGCTCCTTGGTGCCAAAGCGCATCAACAGTTCGCCCGGCCCCAGCGAGTTGGGCACCATCACGGTCACGGCGGCTGCCAGCGAGCGCGACGAAATCTTCCGCACCACTTCCGAATGCGCGTAAGGCGAGAAGCCGAGCCCGCCATAGTCTTTCGGAATGATCATGCCGAAGAATTTCTGGCGCTTGATGAAGTCCCAGACCTCCGGCGGCAGATCGCGCAATTCCCAATTGATCTTCCAGTCGTCGAGCATTGCGCAGAGATCATCGACCGGGCCGTCGAGAAAGGCCTGTTCCTCCGGTGTCAGGGTCGCCGGGGCATTGGCGAGCAGTTTCGACCAGTCGGGGTTGCCTGCAAACAGGTCAGCGTCCCACCAGACGTCGCCGGCCTCCAGCGCCTCGCGTTCGGTATCCGACATCGGCGGCAATACCGTGCGCGCCCAGGAGTAGATCGGCTTGGTGATGATGTCGCGGCGAAAGGCATGGGAGCTCATGGCGATATCCTCATGATGGAAGTAACTGCGCGATCTGGCGGTCCCGCATATGCCAAAAGACGGCTCATTCTAGCGGAAAGCGCAGGAATCAGGTGAATACTTCGCACTGAAAATAAAGAGAAATTGAACCAAGGCGTTGCGACGCCCCGACAACGGCGTTATAGCGCGCCGGTTCCGAAAAACGCGATTACCGCACGCGACTTACCGCACCACGGTCAGTCCGGCCGTGTCATCTCGAACATGGCGTCCGGCCTGATTTCGAAATAATCGCCCTTGCGGCCGGCGCGCACGATCGGCCGCGCCAAAGCCGTCTGGTAGACACCGTCCTTGATGAAGGCCTTGTCGATATGAACGGCAACGACCTCGCCGAGGGTGAGCCAGGCCTGCGCCTTCTTGCCATCGGCGCCTTGCAACTGAATGATCTGCGAAAGTTTGCACTCGAACGCGACCGGGCTTTCAGCTACCCGCGGCACATTGACGAGCTTACCCGGCATCGCCGTCAGTCCCGCGATCTTGAATTCACTTATGTCGTGGGCGACATGCGCCGCCGTTGCGTTCATCTGCTGCGCCAAATCCATGGTCGCGAGATTCCAGACGAACTCGCCGGTCTCCTGAATATTGGCGACGCTGTCCTTCCAGGAGGTGCTGGAAAATCCGATGATCGGCGGGTGATAATTGAACCCGTTGAAAAAGCTGTAGGGCGCGAGATTGACGTTGCCCTTGGCATCACGCGACGAGATCCACCCGATCGGACGTGGGGCGATGATGGCATTGAAAGGATCGTGCTTGAGGCCGTGACCGCTCGCCGGCTCGTAATAGTGCAAATCCTTGTCGGCCACCCCTGATTTTCCCTTTTGACTATTTGCGCGCCGCCGAACCGCCGCGCGAGACAAGTCCCGCGAGGATAAAATCGACCATCTGGTCCAGCGACGGCCCCGGCTTGTTGACGCCTTGCGCAATCATCTGCGGGTGGAAAAACCGCATCATCGCGGTGCAGGAACACATCGCCGCCAGCGGCACGTCCGGAGCCTCGAATTCCCCCGAGGCGGCGCCCTCGGCAATGACACGAGCGATGGTCTCGGTTATGCGCTCCATGTGGGCGACGCAAACCTCCCAGCTCTCCTCCATCGCGATTTCGACCATCTCGTGCAGCTTGGAATCGACGACGTAACGCTCGGAATTCATGCGATGGATGGTGGTCATCAGTTCGCGCAGGCGAGACGCCGCCGATCCGCGCCTGGTCGCGATGGCCAGAGCCGCATCCTCCACCCCCGCCATCAGGGCGCGCGCCACGCCCTCATGGATCGCCTTTTTCGAATCGAAAAAGCGATAGACATTCGCCGGGCTCATTCGCAGCACCTTGGCGATGTCGGCGACGGTCGTCTTTTGATAGCCGATTTCGCGAAACAAACGTTCCGCCACCACGAGAATCCGCTCTCGCGTATCAGGTTCGATATGATCCGAAATCAGCGTCATGTCGGCACTCAATCTTCAATTATTCCGCGGCCGCAGCAAGCGGAAATGCAGGCTGTGATTCACCCTGATGTTGCGGCGCAAGATCAAGGTGCTCGTTCGGGCCGCTTTCTTCGAGGCTCTTGCGGAACCAGAGGGCGTAGAGGCCCGGGAGGTACAACAAGGTCAGGAAGGTTGCAACAAACAAACCGCCCATGATGGTGATCGCCATCGGTCCCCAAAACGCAGAGCGCGACAGCGGGATCATGGCCAGGATAGCGGCGAGCGCCGTCAGCACCACCGGGCGGGCGCGCCTGACGGTCGCCTCGACGATAGCTTCCTTGCGCGTCAGCCCGTGAACGACATCGGTTTCGATCTGATCCACCAGGATCACCGCATTGCGCATGATCATCCCGGCCAGCGCGATCAATCCGAGCAGCGCCACAAACCCGAACGGCTGGTTCGCGAGGTTCAGCCCCAGCGACGCGCCGATGATGCCGAGCGGCGCCGTGAGGAATACCAACAGCAGACGCGAGAAGCTCTGCAGCTGGATCATCAGCAGCGTCAGCATGACGATGACCATCAGCGGAAACAGTACGAAGATCGATGCGTTGCCCTTGGCGGACTCCTCGAACGCGCCGCCCATCTCGATCCGGTAGGCCGGCTCCAGGCTGTCGCGGATCTCCTGAAGCTTGGGCCAGATCTGGTTGGTCACGTCGGGCGCCTGTACGCCGTCAACGACGTCGCCGCGCACCGTGATCGCCATGTCGCGGTTGCGCCGCCAGATGATCGGCTCCTCATGGGAGTAATCGATCTTGGCAATCTGCAGGAGCGGCACCGCGACCCCGTTGCGCGAGGTGATCGTGAGATCGCCGACATGGCCGAGATCGAGCCGCTCCGACGGCACCGCGCGAGCGACCACGCCGACCTTCTCGATGCCGTCGCGTATCGTGGTGACCGGCGCGCCCGAAATCAGCATGCTCAGCGCCGTTGATACGTCCTGCGGGGTAAGACCCAGCGCGCGGGCGCGGTCCTGATCGACCACCAGCTTGAGGTAGGGCGACTGCTCGTTCCAGTCGAGCTGCGGATCCTTGACGTTGGGGTTCTGCTTGACGATGTCGCGCACCTTGTAGGCGATCTCGCGCACCGTCTTGGTGTCGGGGCCGATCACGCGGAACTGCACGGGAAAGCCGACCGGCGGGCCGAAATTGAAACGATCGACGCGTACGCGCGCTTCGGTCAACGCGCCATTGTCGACCGACTTCTCCAGGCGGGCCTTGATCCGTTCGCGCGCCTCGACGTTCTTGGCGACGATGACAATCTCGGCAAACGCCTCGTTGGGTAGTTGCGGGTTGAGCCCGAGCCAGAAGCGCGGCGAGCCCTGGCCGACATAGGCCGTGTAGGTCGCGATGTCCCCGTCATCCTTCAGCAGCGCTTCGGCCTTCTTCACCGACTTCTCGGTGACGCCAAACGCCGTGCCTTCGGGCAGCCGCAGCTGCAGAAACAATTCGGGCCGCTCCGACAGCGGGAAAAACTGCTGCTGGACGTGACCGAAGCCAACGATGGAGAGCGCGAAGACCCCGACCGTCGCCAACACCACCTTGATACGGTGCTCGACGCACCATTGAATCATGCCACGGAGAATCCGGTAGACGCGCGTCTCGTAGACCGCGTGCGGATCGTGATTGTGGCTGACCGTGATATTCGGCAGCAGTCTGACTCCGATATAGGGCGTGAAGATCACCGCCACGAACCAGGACGCGACCAGCGCGATGGCGACGATCCAGAAGATGCCGCCGGCATATTCGCCGACCGCCGAGTTGGCGAAACCAACAGGGAGGAAGCCGGCGGCCGTGACCAGCGTTCCCGTCAACATCGGAAAGGCTGTGGATTCCCAGGCAAAGGAGGCCGCGCGCATGCGGTCCCAGCCCTGCTCCATCTTCACCACCATCATCTCGACCGCGATGATGGCGTCATCGACCAGCAGACCAAGGGCGATGATCAGCGCGCCGAGCGTGATGCGATGCAAATCGAGCGACATCGCGTTCATGACGATGAAAACGATCGCCAGCACCAGCGGCACCGACAGCGCCACCACGATTCCGGTGCGCCAGCCCAGCGCGACGAAGCTGACGAACAGCACAATCGCCAGCGCCTCGATGAACGAGTGCACGAATTCACCGACGGCGTGCTCGACCACTTTAGGCTGATCGGCAATCTGCTCGACATTGATGCCCTGCGGCACCGCCTTCATGAATTCCGCGGTCGCGTTGGAAACCTCCTTGCCGAGTTCCAGAATGTTGGCGCCCTTGGCGGTGACTACGCCGATACCGAGCGCGGGCTTGCCCTCCTGACGCACCACGAAGCTCGGCGGGTCGACGAAACCATGGGTGATGCTCGCGATATCGCCAAGGCGGAACACGCGGCCGTTGCTTTCGACCGGCGTCTCCGCGACGGCCTTGACGCCATCGAGCGCGCCGGTGACGCGCAAGGGCACGCGTTGCGAGGAGGTCTCGACCGTGCCGGCCGGCACGACGTTGTTCTGCTTGGCGAGCGAGTCAAACAGCGCTTGAGGTGTAATCCCGAGAGTCGCCAGCTTGGCATGCGAGAACTCGACGTAGATCTTCTCGTCCTGGGTGCCGTAGAGATCGACCTTGGTGACGCCGGGCACTTTCAGCAGGCGCTGACGCATGCCTTCGGCGGCCTTCTTCAATTGCGCGTAGTCGGCGCCGTCGCTGGTCATCATATAGAGAATGGAATCGACGTCGCTGAATTCGTCGTTGACGACGGGGCCTAACAAATTGGCGGGAAGCTGGGCTTGCACGTCCACCAGCTTCTTCCGCAGAAGGTAGAACAGATACGGCACGTCCTTTGGCGGCGTCGAATCCTTGAACGTGACCTGCATCGCGGTAAATGACGGCTTCGAATAGGTCTGCACCTTCTCGAAGAAGGGAAGTTCCTGAAGCTTCTTCTCGATGGGATCGGCGACCTGCGTCTGCATCTCCGCGGCCGTAGCGCCGGGCCAGATCGCCGAGACATTCACGACCTTGACGGTGAAGAAGGGATCTTCCGCGCGGCCCAGCCGCTGGTAAGAAAAGAAACCGGCGGCGCCGAGCGCGATGACAAGGAACAGAATAAGCGCGGGATGGCTGACTGCCCAGCCTGAGAGATTGAAGCGTTTCATCCTATCCTCCCGCTCAGAACGATAACGACGATACGACCCTGACCTTCTGGGCCGGATCGAGTTTCTGCACGCCAAGCACGACGACCTTCGCGCCCTCATCGACGCCGCCCGATATGACGACGTCATTGCTTTCATAGGATTTGACGACGACGGGCTTCAGCGCCACTTCGCCCTGGGCGTCGACCGTATAGAGCGACGGATCGCCGCCTTCGCTGAACAGCGCCGACAATGGCAGGCGCGCGACGCGCTCGGTCAAGGGATCGGCCAGCGTCAGCGTCGCGGTCATGCCGAGCGAGACGTTTTCGCCGGCGTCGGGCAACGAGAACTTTGCCAGATAGGTACGCGTCGCGGGATCGGCCGCGGGCGCGATCTCGCGCAGCTTCGCGGCATACTTCCTGTCCGGCTCCGACCACAGCGTAACGCTGGCAACGCCGTCCTTGGCGCGGCCAACCAGAGTTTCCGGTATCGCGACCACGGCTTCCTTTTCGGCGAAGCGCGCGACACGAACAGCGGTCTGCCCGGACGCCACGACCTGCCCGGCGTCGATCAAGGTCGCGGTGACGACGCCGCGGGTGTCGGCGACCAGCGTCGCGTAAGAGAGAGAGTTGTTGGTGAGCTCGACCGAGCGCTCCGCGCGATTGAGCCGCGCGCGCGCTTCATCGGCGGCGGCTCTGGACTGATCCAATTGCGCGTCGGTGGTCCAGCCCTTGGCCCGGAGATCCTTGGCGCGTTGCTCGGCGGCGGCGGCCTGCGCCAGCACGCCGGTAGCGGCGCGGAATTCAGCCTCCGCCTGTTCGGCCTGTAATTTCAGGTCGACTTCATCGAGCGTTGCGAGGGGCTGACCGACATCGACGGTCTGGCCGACTTCGACCAGGCGCCTGGCGACCTTGCCGGGAACGCGGAAACCCATGTCGGTCTCGACCCGCGGCTTGATGGTGCCGACGAAACTGCGCTCCGGCAATTCCGCCTCATAATGCACCGTTGCGACCAGTACGGGGCGCGACGGCACTACCTTTTCGGCTGCTATTTCGTTGCAGCCGGCCAGGGCAATCGCCAACAGGGCCAGCGATATGCCAGCTAAAAGCCTGGAATAGCTCGCTAAAATAGAACGGACCAACATGACAGCTTCCCTCGTTTAGCGTGGAGGGAAGTGTTGATTGTTTAGTGACGATTGTCAATATTCATCAGTGATCATCATTCCGTGAGGAGTCCGGCGGGCCTGCGGACGGTGATGGTCGCCAGATCGAAGTTCTCGTTGGCAGATGCATTGTAACCCGAATTCAGACCCTGGCAGCGGCGCGGGCGCGGTCAGGGTCGTTTTGCGAATCGGAATCGCGTGGGGCGCGCGCACGGCCACGCCCGGCATTGGCTAGTCCAGAACGTAGCGCGGGACGCGCTCCTTGTAGCGCTGGTACGCGTCGCCGAACTTTCGCTCGAGATACTGCTCTTCGCGCCTGACGACGGCAAAGTGCAGAACTGCGAAGCTCGGAATAATCAGCAGCAACACCCAATCGAGCGCAAAAATGACCGCGATCCCACACAGCGCAGCCGATACACCGACATAGAGAGGATTGCGGGTCCGCTCAAACACACCTTCGGTGACGAGCGCGGTCGTTGGCCATAATGGATTGACGTTGGTCCCGTTACGCAGCAGCGCGCGCCTCCCGGCCAGTATCGTAAGCAGGCCGGCAATCACGACGATCGTCCCCAGGCCGAACCGCCAGACCGGGTCCATCCCTGCGATCAGCCCAAGCGGCGCCAGCCATTGCAGGGCACAGGCGATGGCGAGCGTGGAAAGAGGAATCACCGGCGGGAAAATAATCACATCCGGGTGATCAACGGTGGTCTCCCGGCGGTTAACAGTAGCATCGGTCATGATATCTCCTGTGGTCAGCGAAAAAATTATCCTTTTTCAGGCCGGCCGAACGTTCATTCGAGGCGGCCCGCACCTTGTCTTATTGTCTCCAGTGGAGACATGTATATATTGAAGACTTCGCTTTGCCGTCAAGGGGTGATAATTTTTGCCTGCGACAGAAACGGGGGCTGAAGGATGGCAGGACAATCGCAGCCAAAGCGCGATACCTTTCGTCATGGAAATTTACCGGAAGCGCTTGTTGATGCAGCGCTTGAGCAACTCGAGGCGGAGGGCGTGGAATCGATCAGCCTGCGCGAACTCGCCCGCGATGCCGGCGTGAACCACCGCGCGGTGTATCGTCATTTTCCGGATAAACTGTCGTTACTGGCCCTGGTCGCGGAGAGAGGCTGGAAGCTCCTTGCGGTCCGTCTCAAGAAATCCGCGGCCGGCAAGGGGCCGGGCGAACCTGCTCTCGTTGCAAGCGGCGTCGGGTTTTTCCTGTTTGCGCGCGATTGCCCGAATTTATTTCACCTGATGGCTGGAGCCCGGATCAATACCGAAGGCACATTCCCAAATCTTGAAGCGGCCGTGATAGATGCCTTGCAGATATTTGCGGTAGGTTACGCCGGCACCGGCATGGCTCCAAACATTGTTATCGAGCGCACCGCGGTGTTCGTGGCGGCATTGCAGGGCGTCATAACGCAAATATTGCATAACAGGCTGCATGTGGCCCCCGCAAAAGCCAAGACGTTCATCGCGGACGTCTGCCGAATGCTGATCAAGGGGACGCGATAGGCTGATCTCCACTGGAGACGCAACCCGATTTCCGGTCTCGCTCCGGCTTCACTCCGCCAGCTGAAACCGCTCGAAGCGGTGCAGTTCTTCCTCGATGCGGCGTCTCAGGTCCTTGCGCGCGGCCCTCGGTGCGCCATCGCCGACCCAGCTCCATCTCTGCACCAGCAATTCGCGGCTCTTGCGATCGGTCTTCAGATCGAGCGCGGCGACGATGTCGTCGCCCACCAGCACCGGCAGCGCGAAATAGCCGAAGCGCCGCTTTTCTTTCGGCACGTAAGCCTCGAAGCGATGCTCGTAATCGAAGAAAAGGTGGGTCCGCTTGCGCTGGATGATCAGGGGGTCGAACGGCGAGAGGATGTGGACCAGTTCCGAAGCGGCATCGCCTGCGCTCTCAAGCGTTTCCGGGCGCGCCCAATGCTCCTGCTTGCCCGCGCCCTCGAGCTCCACCGGCACCAGCTGCTTGGCGCGCACTCTGGCTTCGATCGAGCGCCGGATCGAAGGCTTGCTCGGTGCGTCCAGATGGCAGATCGAATCCAGGCTCACAACGCCTTGCGCGCGCAGGGCACGGTCGAGCAGATAGGCGGAAGCCTCCCTCGCCGAAGCGGGCTTCGGCGGCTTGTCCCAGCCGAAATGCCGCTGCATCAGCTCATAGGTCTTGAGCATCCCGTTGCGCTCCGAGATCGTCAGCACCCCGGTATAGAACGCCAGTTGCAGCGCCCGCTTCGACGGCTTGCGGCTGGCCCACAGATGCTCCTTGTCCACCAGCACGTCGTCGTCGATGTCGCGGATCGTCAGCGCGCCGTCCCGCCGGATCAAGGTCAGGACCTTGCGCAAATCAGCAGGTCTGACCCCGCTGAGCCATTTATGGCCTTCGCGACGATGGCGCATCATGGCGGGAACAAAGAAGCGCAGATCTTTCGCCGGCACGTAGGACAGAGCGTGCGTCCAGTATTCGAACACGGTCTTGTCGACGCTCTGGGCCTGGCGCAGGTCGGCGCGCCGGTAGTTCGGGATACGGGTCCAGAGAATATGGTGGTGGCAGCGCTCGATGACATTGATCGTGTCGATCTGCACATAGCCGAGATGTTCGACCGCAGCCGCCGTCGCCGGCGGCCCCTCGCCGAACGGCGACGAGGTATCGAGCCGCTGGGCGCGCAACCAGATATGCCTGGCCTCGGCCTTGGTCAGGGGACGGGATTTTTTGGCGCCGGACATCGCCCGGCAATGTAGCCGGATTCGCGCGCGCCCAAAGGGGCGGAAATGCCTCCCTGGACCACCTGCGGGGCGATCGAGCGCATTCCGGAAAGCCAACGCTCACCGCTTCGGCCGTTCGGCGATACTCCCCGTTGCAATCTCCACCTCGCATGACGCCTTGCCGCGTTCCGGCGCCTGACATTTATAAACGCTGCCGGTAAGGCGATCGATCAGCCACATATTCTCCTCGGCCGGACTTTCCATGCCCACGAACCTCGTGCCGACAGCCGTAATCAGCGTGGACAACAGGATCGCCGCGGCGATAGTCGCCGCGCCGATCAATATGGGCATCGAGCTTCCGGCGCGATCAGGCGTAACCGCACGATATCCCTGATAGTCGCTTTTTCTTTTCGGTGACTGGAACAAGGCGGGTTGCTTCGCTTTCCTTTGTTTTCCGCGCGAGCGATCTACTTAGACACGCATCTGGCCGATTTGTTGTTCGCAGATCGGCGCTCGCACGACGGCTTTGCGACCGGGATCGAACCTTTGCACGCTACAGCAAAGAAAGGCGGCCCGCAGGCCGCCTTTCTTGTTCGAGTTATTCAATTCACTTTTCATGTGGAGAACTTTACCTGCGTCCGAACAGTCCGCCCATCATGCCGCCGAACAGCGCGCCGGGACCGCCGCTGCCGCCGCGATAATGACGGCCGCCGCCTCCGCCGCCACCGGGGCGACGGGGGTGTTCATCGGAATCACCGGCGGAAGCCACGCGGGTCGCGACGATCTCGGACTGCAGCGCCTTGTGCTGCAGCGTGTTGAGGAAGCCTGTCTTCGGATAGCCGCGCGCGGCCTGCCAGCGCGTGATAACGGCGCGGGTGGCCTCGTCGAACTTTCCGGTCACCTTGGTATCGAAACCGAGACCGTTCAGCCGGCGCTGCACATCGCGGCGCTGACCCCTGTCGAGGCCGATCTGGTCTTCCGTCGTCTGGTCGGCCTCCTCGGTGAAGGTCGCGGGATCGATACCCGTGGTCAGATTGCGGGTGGCGGTCGACGGACCGTCCTGCAGCGAGGCGATGCGTGCCAGCGCCAGCGACTTGAACGTTCCGTTCGGATAGTTGGTGAGGTAGGCGTTGAGTTCTTCCGGTTTGTTGGAATCCTTGATCGAACGCCAGAACTCAAGCTCGACTTCCGAGGCGGGACCGGCGATGACGGCAGGCACATTCGGCGCCGCGACCGCGCTACCTGCCGCAGCCGGAGCCGGATTGAGATATACCGCACCGATCAGGTTGGTGTGACCCCAGGGCAGCTGGTTCTTGTTGGTCTCTTCGTTGACCTGGGCGCGGACCTTGGTCATCGCCTGCTGGATCTCGACGCCGGGCGAAGCAATATTGGCCATCAGCGCACGGGTGAACGGGCTGTTGGTGCCATCCTGGCCGTCCAGCGCCGTCTGTCCGGGGCCAGTGGCGAAGGCGATCAGCGTGCCTTCACCGGATTTCATCTCGGCGAGGCCGGACTGTACCGACACGCTACGGGTAGCGGAATTCGACTTGATCTTCGCGGCGAACGGATTGTCACGGCAGGCATCGAGGAACACCAGCTTGACCTTGGCGTCGGCCATGGTCTGGTCGAGCGTGACGTCGATATTGATGGCGCTGCCGAGTTTCACGTCCATTTCGGATTTCAGGTCGGCATCGACCGGCAGCAGATAGTTGGTGCCGTTGATGGCGATGCCGTGGCCGGCATAGAAGAACAGCGCGACATCGGCGCCTTCGGCCTTCTTGCCGAATTCGAGCAACCGTTCGGTCATCTTGTCGCGGGTGAGGTTGGCGCCTTCCACGACGTCGAAACCGACATTGCGCAGAAGCTTGGCCATCGATTTGGCATCGATCGCCGGGTTGGGAAGCGGCGCGACGTTCTTGTAGGCGCCGTTGCCGACCACGAATGCGACGCGTTTGTCGGCCTTTGCGACATTGGCGCTGACGAGAAGTGCTGCGACTGACATTACTGCGATCAAGAAGCGCATGATCCATTCTCCTCTGATCCGACCGTCGACGTGTTTGGCCCGAGGCCGATCGTTGGCACCAATGTGAGCCGGTCCACGCGGGCGGACTGTGATCTAGGTCACCATGGGAGGGCGGGCAGGCGAACCCGCCAGCGACACGTCGCGACCGGCGCGATCCGGAAAATATCCGAAGCCTCCGCAGCCATTGAAAAGGAGGACGCCAAAGGAGGACGCCATGCGAGGCTTCCGGCGTTTCGATCCCGGCATCGCGCTCAGCCTCGCACTGGCCGCAAGAGTTTTCGCCCGGTCGCCGGCGAGCAATTCGACGCTGGTCCGCCGCGTATAGCTGTGTGATCTAAATCACGTCCAACGCCCATTACGTATCCTATCGTCGGTCCATCAAAACGCCTTCAGGCGTAACAGCGAGGATACGACAATGATCAGCTCTCATGGATTTTCAGCACTTAAGGCGATTACGTTCGGTGCCGCGCTGTCGATGACGGCGGGACTGGCACTTGCCGGCGACAATAACGTCTCCGCAGATCAAATCCTCAATGCACTGCAGCCAAAGCCGCTGACGCGCGGCCTGTCGGCCGGGCCGCAGGCCGATCCAGCCGTCAAGGCCAAGGAAACCAGTTTCGTCGCAACGCTGCGCAACCGGAAGACCCGATCGCTCTCGCTCGGCGAGCGCGAAGAAATCGCGGAGATCGCTTCGACCAAGCCGAAAATCGATCTCGACATTCAATTCGACTACAATTCGGCCGAGATCAGCAAGACCTCGATGCCTTCAGTGCAGGAGCTGGGCAAGGCGCTCTCGAATGCCAGCCTCAAGGGATCGACGTTCGTGGTTGCCGGTCACACCGACGCGATAGGCAGCGAAGCCTACAACCAGGATCTCTCCGAGCGCCGCGCCGATACGATCAAGCGGTATCTCACCGAGAAATACGGCATCACCGGCACCGACCTCGTCACCGTCGGCTATGGCAAGACCAAGCCGAAGGATCCGAACGCGCCGATGGACCCGATCAACCGCCGCGTTCAGGTCGTCAACATGGATACCAAGACCGCGTCGAAGTGACGGGCTGCGACGCTTACCCGCCTGCCCCGAGCGGCAGGCGGATTTCGGAAATGCACATCGGACCATCCGATCGTCAGGCGGATGGCCGCTTAGTCGAGGCGCCTGACCTCCGGATTATTTTGAACAGGGGAATTCCCATGAAAACGATCGCAATTGCCGCCGCCGCGCTTCTCATGATCAGCGTTTCGGCTCACGCCGGCACCTATAGCGTCGAAGGCATCACCGTTCACGTCCGGGAAGGCTGCAGGTCTTCGTCATGCGTCTCGGTCTACGCCCCCGGCTACGGCTCCTATAACGGCGGGCATTCGATGAAAGTGCACAAGGCGCACAAAGACACCGCGCGCGTGGCCTCCGCGAAGAAAGAAGACGCCGCTCCCGCTCCGGCATCCCCGGCGCCGGCAACACCGGCCCAGACACCGGAAACTGCTCCGCCGGCAGCGCCTTCGAATGCCGCGCCGGCAAAATGATTTTCAGCCGTACGTCATTCCCTTGACACGCCAAATGGCGCGTCGGAGGAGGCGAGTGAAACGGGCAGACCTGCAAATCCCAAGGGGTTCAAGATTCCGGGATCCGCGCCTTACGTCGGATCCCGGAATGACCGGCCAACATCGGATCAGGAGAATCGAGATGAAAGCCCATTTCACCGGGCTCGCCATTGCGGCGCTGCTTGTTATCGGCCCCACCCTTCCCGGCTACGCCGAAGACGCGGCTGCTCCCGCTGTCCCCGCCGCACCAGCGGCCGCTCAAACCGAAGCGCCGCCTCCGAGTGTGCCGCGCCCGTCGCTGGCGCCGAAAGCCGCCGAGCCGGCACCCCTGCGCGCGGAGGCCGAGCCGGCTCCACGCCTGCATCGGCGCTACGCCTACCGTCACTGGCGACGATACGGCTATTATCGGACGGCTTACTGGCAGCCGTTTCCGATCTACTGGCCGCATCTTTACCGGAGCCGGATCCACTGGAGCCGGATACCCTGGGCGTTCAATTTCTGATGCTTGGGCCGCAGCCGTGTTCCGCTTTACCGGAGCTCGCGGGCTGGATTACCCGGCATAGGCTTTCCGCAAACCGGCGATGTCGAGCTTGACCATCTGCATCATCGCCTGCATCGCCCGCTGCGCGCCGGCGCGGTCGGGACCGCCGAGCAATTCCGGCAGCACGGTCGGCACGATCTGCCAGGACACGCCATAGCGGTCCTTGAGCCAGCCGCATCGTTCGACCTGCCCGCCATTGGAGGATAAACTGTCCCAGAGGCGGTCGACCTCGGCCTGATCGGCGCAGTCGATCTTGAACGAGACCGCATGGGTGTATTCAAACCGCGTACCGCCGTTCAGCGCCATGAAGCGCTGGCCCGCCAGCATGAACTCCACCACCAGTACCGAGCCGGCCTTTCCGGCGGGGCTATCGACGGTGTTCCTCTGTATCTTTTCGATTCTGGAATCGGGCAACAGCGAAACGTAGAGCTTCGCGGCCTCCTCGGCCTCACCGTCGAACCACAGGCAGGGGGAAATTTTTGACATCGGCAAGTTCCTCTAAAAGTTCCACTCGATCCGAAGGACGAACAATTCCGCGCCATCCCGACATCCGATTTCGGCTTTTTGTTATATATCTGAGGATCGCGGCTCATGGTTCGAGACGCTGCGGAGCTGTCATCGAAGGATGAGGAGTTCGTCACACCGAACCCGAACCAAACCTCACGTCGCGATCGGCGTCGGCATGGTGAGGAACGCGCGGGTCACGTGCCAGAACAATTGCCGGTTGGTCGCGAGCGTGACCGAGTGCGCGGTTCCCGGAAGGATGACGAACTGGCGGTCGCCGTTCGGCAGCAGATTATAGAACTCCTCGAGATCGGCGACGGTGGCGATCCCGTCATATTCGCCGCGCACCAGCAGCACCGGCGAAAGCACCTTCTCGGGGTGTACCACCGGCAGGTTGGCAGTCATGTCGAGATAGGTGCCGGTCGGAATCTGCTCACCGAATTGCATCTCCGCATCCACCAGCGCCTCGACGGCGGCGGGGTCGCTGGTGCCCGGTTTGTCGCGGGTGGCGATCGAGCGGATCATGTCGCGATCGCGTTTGCGCATGTTGTGAGAGCGGTAATAAGCGAGCTGTTCGGCACGCTTTGTCAGGGTCGGCGATCCCTCGCCCTTGTAGGTAAATGCGGCGAACACCAGCCGGTCGGCGCGCTCGGGCTGCACCATCGCAAAGGCCCCGGCGCGCAGCGCGCCGGACGACTCCCCGAGGAAATGGAATTTCTGGCGGCCGGTTTCGCGGACAACGATTTCGACCGCCGCCTTCAGATCTTCAACGCCGCTGGCGATGTCGGCATTGCCTGACGTGCGACCCGACTTGCCGTAGTTCTCGTGATCCATGGTCCAGCAGTCGAACCCGTGGCGGGCGAATTCATTCATGACCGAATATTCGCCGTGGCCGGGAACGTTGAGGTCGAACACCCGCGAGGTGACCGACGAGCCGTGGACGAAGAACAGCACCGGCCGTGAAGGCTCGCCGGCCTTCGGCGCCCCGAGCCGCTTGCGATACATCCATAACGGAACGTCACCTTTCTTGGCCCAGTACTCGCTGCTCCAGATCTCGCCGCCCTCCGCCGTTGCCGCGATGGTGCTTTCCGCGGGCAACGCACCCGCAAGTCCTCCAGCCACGAGACCAAATCCTGCACCCTTGATGACGGCGCGCCGCGCCAGCGGATGATCGAGATGTTTCATGATTTCCTCCGACCAGATCTTTTGATCGCTGCGGACGCTCGCGCCCCCGAAATGACAAACGAAACTACTTCGTCTCCGTCGGATCGCGATGCACGGGATCGATCCATAATACCGTCTCCGGTTTTTCCACCGGCTCGATGTCGAGATTGATCGCCACCGCCTGGCCGTCACTGCGCACCAGCACGCATTCGAGCACCTGGTCGGGGCTGGCGTTGATCTCCTGATGCGGCACATAGGGCGGAATGAAAATGAAATCGCCGGGGTTGGCTTCCGCCGTGAATTGCAGATGCTCGCCCCAGCGCATCCGCGCCTTGCCTCTCACCACGTAGATGATGCTCTCGAGATGGCCGTGATGATGCGCGCCGGTCTTGGCGTCGGGCTTGATGGTTACGGTGCCGGCCCACAATTTCTGTGCGCCGGCGCGTGCGAAATTGATCGCGGCCTTGCGGTCCATCCCGGGGGTCGAGGGCACGTTGGGATCGAGCTGGTCGCCGGGAATGACGCGGACGCCATCATGCTTCCAGCGCTGCGCGTCGTCGTGATCGTGCGAATGGTCGGAATGGGTGTGGTCGTGAGAGCCTGTCATCGCTGCTGCTTTCCGCTAAATCCTTTGGCGAACGGTACACAAATTCGGCCGTGACGGTACTTCCCCGTTATCGAAATATCCCTGTTCGTCCAGAATTTCCCGCTGCCCTCGCCCTCGTCCACCTTGTCAGACATTACCGCACCGTCCTGCCGAGTTGGGTCGGCAAAATAGTAGCAGTCGCACTCCCAAAGGGCGAAGGCTTATCCGGGAAATTATTTAATTAGGCAGTTAAACACAGCGCAATGGGGATTGGCCGACCTTCGGCAATGCTATCATCGGTTTAAGCCCGCCCGGCATCGATAGCGAATGGCGTTTTGTTTTTCGTTAGCCGCAAAAATGTCGCGGACTAGCATCGGCCGCTCTGATAGATTGCCTGGCTGTCAAGTCCAATCAACCCCTTGTCTCCGATTTGGGCAAAATGTATCGAGCCACGCTTCTTGTTACGCTGGTGCTGTTGCAAGGCATATTTGCTGCGTCGGCTGAGCGGATTAAGCGAAAGCCTCCGGATGACGCCGAGATTGCCCGCCTTGCCACAGATCAAGCCATGAACGACGGGATTCTCCGCAAGGGAGATATTATTTCAACGGACCGAGGCTTCTTGCAACTGCGCGGATTGAAAGAGGACGGGAGTTACGATTTTGCGCCGGTCCCCAATCCTCTATCGACTACGAAGCAAGCGCCGCGCCGGTAGCGCGACCGGACGATCCATTGCGCACCCGCCGCGTGTGAAATCACAAGGCTACGAATCGATATTTTGCTCTATAAGCGATGAGTGCTGTCTCGTGTGTAAGACAAGTGCAAAAATTGAGGCATTCTCCGAGGCGAGAATATGACCAAGTCCTATTCTGATCTTGACCGCTATCGCGAGCTGTTAAGAGACGCGGACGATGAACCGAAACGATTGGCGCTGATTCAGTTGCTGATCGATGAGGGAGCCAAGAACAAACTCGCGTCACTGATTGGAGTTGGCGAACCCAAATCAGCGCAACCCCTGCCGGCCGTGGCGCCGCTAGCGTTGCTTCCTGGCGCTCCAATTGATGGCCCCGCGACGCAAATTGTTGCCGAGCATCATAGAGATGTTTCCTGGGAATCGCTCCCGCGGTCTGCGGTACGCTCTGAGGCGGCGTCTGCGATGGAGTTCGCATCGACCCCTTCCGATTCCTCGGCTGGCGCGGATCTCGAAAGTAACACTGCGGAGTTACTTAGCGGGCCTGAGCTCTCCGCGGATGAGGCGCCGATCCCTGAAATCGCGTCGATCGCTTCCGAACCCCGGCACAGCAACGATCTCGCTCGGCGGATCGCCATGCTGCTCCGCGATTCCACGGCTCCCGCCGAAGCTCCGCCCGCTGGAGCGACCAGACAGCCCCCAGCCGCTCCCGTGTCTAACGAAGTCGCTGAATATTCCGGCGCCTGGCAAATCCGGGCGGCGATGGGAAAATATCGGCCGGTTTAAACTGGCGGAAAGCCTGACTGCCGGCGGTTTTTATTGAAGGCGCCAGGCTGGATCTGTGTCCAAGATGGCCCTGAAAGCCGCGCAACGGCACCATTTGTGAAGGCAGCCCTCCGGGCGGTCTTTTGTTGTGGATGGCCGGATTCCAACATTTACGTCGGGCCAAATTTTTCTTCTGCTATCCACAGGCGATTCGAGTCGAGGCTGCTTAGGAATTTAATCATGCCAGCAGATTCGCTATCCAACGACATGGCGGCCTTGTTACGGGTGCTCGAAGAGGTCGAACGCTCCACCGATGAACACCCTCTTGCAACCGTTGCACAGTTTATCGCATTGCATGAAGAGGCGAGCCCCGAACCTGGGAAGGCCGCCTATTCAGATAGAACCTCGAACCCGTTCGTCGATACGATCGACGCTGCAATGCAAAAGCTACGAACTCGTAGCCCCGCAGGGTTTATCGGTTAGGTAAAAAGGCAAGTTTCGTTCAGCCCTCATCCGAGTGGGCTATTTGCCCGCCGAATCGGACATTCCCAAAAATTCAGGCCATTCGAGCCGCTTGGCGGTTTGGTTTTGGCTCGGATGTTGAACCTTCTTGGCGAGCACCGGGGCTAAAGCCTATCCGGGAACAGCACGCCCGGCTCCCAAATTGGACCGCCGGGTGGAATATCGAGGGCGGTCATTTGTGGCCGCTCGTTGGTGGCCTGGCCGCCTCAGCAGCATCGCTTTTCGTAATCAGTCGGATTGAATTGGCGCTTGCCGGGCTTTAGCTGCGGCCAATTTCCGGCGCTCCGAATGGGCTACCATCAACGTTGCCATCGATATCAGGGCAAGCGTCGCAATCAAACTCGCTGGCTGAACGCAGTTAATGCAGGTCCCGATTATCGTCGGTGCTTCGTACATGGTTTTGCCTATTGATTAAGTGTTGCAGCTCAAGACTGGCGCGGACCGCGCGATTTCAAAGGTATACCCCGCGGCACGACATGGTATTCCTGAGCACAAATGCAATAGCGCCTCATTTGGAAAGTATTCCCCTCCGGCAAGATAACTCCGGCGCGGTTTGAGAAGTCAATCCGCTTTCTTCGGCCTGGGAATGATTGACAACCGGCCGGGAACGGATCTGACAGGCAACCTGGGCTTGAACGCTCAACAAAATTCGCGCGACGTGTTACTGCGAGGCGGGGCTCAGTAGGTCATCCAATGAAACTTTCAGATTTGGAACGGCTTTCGCTCGCCAACCAGTTCCGCATAAGGGCAGCCACGGAAGGAGACAATAGACTTCTCCATTACGCCGAAATATTAGAGCAGGGTCACGAAAGTCTCTATGATTTGCTCTTCCAATCGATCGCAGAGCCCAAACCGAGAATGGTCGGTGATGACGTCAAGGACATCCTGGTGATGTTCTTGGCGCTTGAAGCGTCCTACGATGAGGGAGCGAAGCCACCACGCAGCGCAATGTTCCCAAAATTTCTGGGTTTCGAAAAAACTGATCCTCATTTCGAAATTGCGAGAATCCTGATTCAGGAAGCTCCGGAATTCAAGACATTCAGAAATCGTCCCTTGCTCGCACCCGAGCCGACATTGCGTTCGTATATGGCGATGCTGGATATTTGGAGAAAATTGGGACGGCCGCCAATCATGAACGGCGGCCAGGTAGCCGCTGTCGTCACGGGTGCCTTCGGCGCGATTTGAGACCTGGCTGCCAGTTGCCTCGATCGGCAATGGTCTTCAACGCCCTTTGGTCATTTTTTTGTTTGTAGAGGCGAACCTTACCCGATATTCAACCTTTCATCCCCGGTGCTCGAAATTGCGAGCCTTGAATGATCAGAACTGTTTGGCTCGCCCTGATTTGCCTGATCAGCCTTGCAGTAATGGCGGCTATAAAGGTCGGAATTGAATCGCCTGCCAGCGCGGATGCCCCGGATGTCGTGATGCCAACCGAAAAAGGCACTGAGCATGCGTCGATGAAATCGGACAGGCTGGAGGTTCGCATGATTGGGCCCGTGCCCAGCGAACCGATGAAAGCGCCCCTCGCAATTTCATCTCCTCAAAGCGCGCCAAAGCCGGCAGAGCCCTCGTTCAAAATCGTCAGCCGGCATTGGCACGACCCACTGGCGCCGAAGACAGAGCCGCTCGCGAAGCAACGGAAATCAACCAAGAAGGCCTCGACGCGGTAGCTGGCCATCACAGGTAGTGTGCGCTGTTCATTTTTCTTATGATCAGCGCCGCCGCCGCTAATCCGCGAGTTCGCGCTCGATCATAGGCGCTGCTCCGAAATTGAAATCGAAAAAAGGCAGGGCCGGTTTCAAGAGATTTTTTTATCACAGCTGGAACAATCTCTTTCGCGAAAATTTCATCTCATCGATTCTACCGCGCGCGTCCGTCATTTTGCGCAGGTGTGTCTTTTGGGTCCTTGTGCAGAATTCCCGCCACAGGCAAACTTGACATCGCGGGGTAGATGCGGACCTACGGATCACACGTGAAACAGTCTAATCGCAAAATCAAACCTGCCTCCGGCGCGAAGAAGCGGCCGGAATCGAAGGTCGAAAATTTGGCCAAGCTTCTATCGGAGCTAAAAAGACTCCGCGAGCAGGTCCAGAAAGCCGAAGCCGTGCGCGGTCTCAGATGACCGATGCGGGCTGCGCCCGCCTAGAGTTGATCAGGAAAATTGCGAAGAAATGATAAAGCGTTTGGTGGGCTCTCCGTAGTTGGCGGCGCCGTCAGCGCTTTTGTAATTTAAAATCTCTGTTTGAGGGCGCGGTGACGTCAGCATCTTCCGGTGCTCACGAATTTTTGCATTTCCATTTATCTGAGCGATTGTATGCTCCGGACTGGCCGGACGGTTTCGGAAGTCCGCCGTGACAACGTCGATGCTATTGCTTCTTATTTTTTCGCGGTGACACTCATTGCAACGAAGGCCGCTCAAAAGCGATGAGCAATTCAATCGAGACGCTCGCGTTTTGTTCGTTGTTATTTGTCTCCGGCTTCGTCCTGGGATATGCGTTGCGTGCGCTTTTTTCAGCCTCGCGAAGGGCGCACAGCCGTCACCGTGACCGGTTCCAGAATTAACCGGCAGCGAGTTCATGGCGGCTTCATCCGTGTGCGATATCAGTGCAGCGCGGACATTTTCTCGGAAACCATGAAAAGAGATTTGCGGGCATAAAATAGCGGTTGAGAGGTGAACCGATGGCAGCTGCCATGCCTCGGTCTTCCCGTTCTATTCGACTGAAACGCGGACCACACCGGACCGCATCATCCCCAATGCCCGCGCTGCGCTGATTGAGACATCGATAACCCGCCCGCGAACGAACGGCCCGCGATCGTTAATCCGGCAACGTATGGAGTGACCGGCGCGCGAAACCGTAACCATGCTGCCGAATGGCCGAGTGCGATGAGCACAGGTCATCTCTCCGCGGTGGCCTCTTCCCCCGTAGTAGGACGCGAGTCCAGTCTCGGCTTGGGCCGCAGAAGCAACCAAGATGATAATCGCGACGATCAAACCGCTTCGGTAAGCCACTCAACCACTCACTCAACGAAACAGGCCATACAGTAACCGCTGCTGAACGTTTTTGGCGCATCGCAGGTTCCCTGCCCCCGGAAAGGGTCCCTGCGATGGCCATCAAAAACGCAGTTTAAAATTAAACTTATTTAATTCAAGGGGCTTGCTTTTCCGCCAAAGATTGCCGAAACTAAATTTAAATAGAAATACTGATTTAATTCTAGCGGGCTAAAAATGAATTGGCCATTCGGACTGAAAAGCCTTGGTTGCAGGACGTTACTTTTCGCACTGGTCGGCTCGGCCCAGCCTGATCGAAACCTGGCAGGCCGAAAGCGCTGCTGGCGAGTGTTGGAGAAACAGCCGAGCCCTCACACTCTGGGGCGGCTTCAAGTGGCGCCTGCTGAGGCGTGTTTATGATTATTACGCGTTTGACATAAGAGCCCATGGACCCAGACCCGCGTGCAAAAGAGCTGAATAATCTCAGAAGGGCACTGAAGACGTTTGCGCTTCATCTCGACTCGTTTCAGGCGCGTCTGAACCGAGCACGGACGGGTACAATCGCAGAGGTGCGCAACCCCGCTTCAATCGAAAATGCGTTCGCCAGTCACGTGGTTGAGGCCATGAAGAGCCGCGCTGCCACCGATCGCCGAAGGTAATTCTTAGCTGTTCTGCAAGAAGCCGTGTTCAATCCACAATTTTGCGGCAGAACTGCCTTTCCGCCTTCACATTAAACTGCGAGACGAGGGCGCTGGCCGAAGCGGGCCACGCTGTCCCTCCCGTCGAGCGAATTAGAATGCGTGACTATCCGGACCCGGAGATGGCTGATCTTCTTGAGCTGCTCAACGCCGCGGAGGGTTCTGAAGAGATAGAAGAGCTACTGAAGCAGTCGCCCCAGCCGCCGAAGGTTGGTGTCACACATGACGAAAATAGATATGCCGCCAAGGTCGTTTCGCTGATGGCGAAGGGACGCAATCGATAGCAGAGGTGTTTTGCCCGGGTTCGGGAATTAACCTGCAGCACCGATATCAAGCTTAACATGCAAGTTTTGTTGCAAATTCAGGGGGTCGCGGTATCGATGCCTGATGAAAAAGGTGCGGCCAGCAAACCTTCGTAAAGCGGTCCGGAAAGTCTCGCCAAAAAGGCTTACGGCTCCGCTTTACATAAGATACGCCGAACTGCTGCGATTGCGCGAGCTAGTTCAACGCGCCGAAGCCAAGCGCGGTTTTAAGTGATTGACTTTGTTGCTTGCGTCGTCACGCGGCTCAATCCGAAAATCTTCGATCTGCTTTCCCAATCGCAGCTGGGCGGCTAGCCAGCGTGGCTGCTTGCCGCGCCCGGACCAGGTTTCGGATGGATCTTCAAGATTTCGATATTTGGGAAATACAGTGGGGTACGGTCGGCGCGTGCGCTTTTCGCTAGCCTGCTCGAGATGGTCGGGTTTTTTGAGTTGCCGCAGCCGATTTTCAAGAACGTCTTTTTCGGCAATGATTTTCTGGGCAAGTGTCATGGCGATTTCCTGATGGAGCGTCCATAGCTCATCGGTCGTCATGGTCTTCAGATGACTTCGCTTCATGATTGCCCCGATCATTTGAGCGATGTTTGATTCTCTCATTTATAATTATGAACGGAACATTCTTAAGAGGAAAGTGGTATTATTTCACACTTAAAATGGTGCGCTGCGGAAAATGCTAAGGGCCCCCCGTACTTCAGCAGTCAAAGTCAACGGCAAGGACCAGAACGCCGTCGTCGGCGCCTGGGAAGCCGCCAAGGACGCCGTGCACAAGCCGGCCGCCGCCGCCAACGGAAGTCTTTGATCGACGCTGGAAGATTTGAAATGGCAAGGCCCGGCCCGTTGAGCCGGTCCTTTCTTGCGCGGCCTAACCCTTCACATCGAGCAATTCGACGTCAAAAATCAGCGTGGCGTTCGGAGGAATCACGCCGCCGGCCCCGCGGGCACCGTATCCCAGCGCGGGCGGAATGATCAGGGTGCGCTTGCCGCCGACCTTCATGGTGGCGACGCCTTCGTCCCAGCCGGCGATCACATTGCGCTGCCCGATCGGAAATTCGAACGGCTCATTGCGGTCGACCGAGCTGTCGAATTTCTTGCCTTTCTTGCCGCCCTCATAAAGCCACCCGGTGTAATGCATGACGCATATCTGCCCGGGCTTTGGCGCGGCGCCGGTGCCGACCGTGCTGTCGATAATCTGCAAACCCGATGGTGTGGTCATGGTTTTTCCTGCGGTCTGGGCCAATGCGCCGGACGGCGCAGCAAAGAGCGAGACGCCGACCGTACCTATGGCAACGGCAAGGGCAGTCGTGAGAATTCGGAAACAACGCATCTTGTCAACTTCCTTTGTATCAGAGTTAGAATTTGCATGCGCGGATGGTTCGTTCAATACCCGGCGTTCAATACCCCAGCGCGCAGCCGTCCTTGCGCGGATCGGAACCGCCGGTGAGCGTCCCCTTGTCCCAATCGATCCAGATCGCCTGACCGCCACCGAGTGGTCCGACTACGCTCGTGGTCTGATGCCCCAGCTTTTTCAGCCCCTCGACGATATCTGCGGGCACGCCATCCTCGAGCTGGAAGACATTTTCATAGTGCAGGCCACGCGGCATATCGATCGCTTCCTGCACATCGCAACCGTAGTCGAACATGTTGGTCAGCACATGCACCTGCCCGACCGGCTGATACTGCCCGCCCATCACGCCGAACGGCATCACCGCCCGGCCAGCCTTGGTGACAAGACTTGGAATAATCGTATGCAGCGGCCGCTTGCCCGGCGCGATGCAATTGGGATGACCGGGTTGTACGCGGAAACCGCCGCCGCGATTTTGCAGCAGGATGCCGGTCTTGTTGGAGACGATGGCCGAACCGAATGAATGTGCGATCGAATTGATGAACGAACAGACGTTGCGGTCCCTGTCTACCACGGTGATGTAGACCGTCGAGGGATTCATCGGTGGCGACACTTTCGGCAAGTCCAGCAGCCGGTCCATCCTGATCTTGCCGCCGTACTCCTCGGCGAATTCCTTCGTCAAGATCCTGACCACATCGACGTCGACGTGGGCGGGATCGCCGATGTGCTGCTCGCGCATCATGTAGGCGATCCGCGCGGCTTCAGCTTCGAGATGAAACCGCTCGACGCTCATCGCCGGAAATTTCGTCAGATCGAAGCGCGAGAGAATGTTCAGCATCACCAGCATGGTGATTCCCGGACCGTTCGGGGGGCACTGCCAGACGTCGTGGCCCTTGTACATGGTGCCGATCGGAGCCGTGGTCTCGGTGGTATGCGCGGCGAAATCGTCGGTTGTGTGCAGCCCGCCGATCCCGCGCAAGGTTTCGACCATGTCCTCGGCGATGGCGCCTCTATAAAACGCATCGCGGCCGTCGCTCGCGATGGCTCGCAGCGTCTGGCCGAGTTCGGGTTGCTTGATCACATCGCCGGCGACCGCCGGCTTGCCATGCGGCAGCAGATAGCGCTCGGTATTGGTGCCTTTCTTTAATTTTTCGAATTGGTTTTTCCAGTCGAACGCATTGCGCGGTGCGACGACATAACCCTCTTCGGCGGCCTTGATCGCCGGTTGCAGCAAACTATCGAAGCCGAGCTTGCCGTGATCGCGCAGGATCGTCGCCCAGGCGTCGACCGCGCCGGGAATGCTGACGGCGTGCGCCGACGTCAGCGGGATCGCGTGCATATTGCGCTCGAGATACCATTCGGGCGTCGCGGCCTTTGGTGCACGGCCCGAACCGTTATAGGCAACAATCCTGCCCTCGCCCCGCGGTTGAACCAGCGCGAAGCAATCGCCGCCAATCCCCGTGGATTGCGGCTCGATCACGGCCAGCAGCGCGCATGCCGCTACAGCGGCGTCGGCGGCGGTGCCGCCTGAACGCAGCACCTCGATCGCCGTCAGCGCCGCCAGTGGGTGCGACGTCGCCACCATCGCGTTTTGGGCGTGGACCGTCGATCGGCCGGCGAGATGGAAATTCCTCATGCCAAATTGCTCACTTTGCCGCTGTTTTTCTGTATTTTATCCGCCCCACCGGGCGCGGGCCTACATGGCACATTCATCCAGCACTGGGCAATGCTCGGGGACGCATATCGCATGCACGGCCGGACCTCTAAGGGATGGCCGATGCAGCCTCCGCATGCTCGGCCGTCATATGCGGGCACCTTTGAAGAATGATGGATTGCCGGGTCAGGCCCGGCAATGACGGGATTAAAATGCGGTCCTTCGACACATGGACGAGAGCCGCTTCCCCAGGATGAGGGGGCGTGACCTTTCCCCTCCGGCGCCCTCCTGATAAACCACCGACATGCAACACAGGGTCGCCGCTTTCTATCAATTCGCCGCGCTGCCCGATTTCCGGAAGCTGCGCGAGCCGCTGCGCGCGATCTGCACCGATCTCAAGCTGAAGGGCAGCGTGCTGCTGGCCCACGAAGGCATCAACGGCACGCTGGCGGGCAGCGCGGAGGCGATTTCCGAGCTGGTGGAGGAATTACAGCGCGGCGTGCTGTTCGGCGGCCGACTCGACAACCTCGAACTGAAATTCTCGCAGGCCTCGACGATACCGTTTCAACGTCTGAAAATCCGATTGAAAAAAGAGATCGTCACTCTCGGCGATGCCGGAGCCGATCCGACGCATCAGGTCGGCATCTATGTCGACCCCACGGATTGGAACGATTTGATCGCGACACCGGACACGCTGGTGATCGACACCCGCAACGCATTCGAGGTCGCGATGGGCACATTTGCCGGCGCGCTCGACCCCGGCATCAAAAGCTTTGGGGAATTCAAGGATTTCGCCGCGCGCAATCTCGATCCGGCGAAGCATCGAAGGGTCGCGATGTTCTGCACCGGCGGCATCCGGTGCGAAAAGGCAAGCGCCTATTTGCTGTCGCGCGGTTTTGCGGAGGTCTATCACCTCAAGGGCGGAATTCTCAAATACCTGGAGGGCGTGCCGGAAGCGGAGAGCCGTTGGCGTGGTGAGTGCTTTGTTTTCGACGATCGCGTCGCGCTCGGTCACGGGTTGCGGGAAAGCCAAATGGAACACCAATCCGATGAGTGAGGCGAAGACGCTCGGCGACCGTATTGATGCGCTCGAAACCCGGCTGATGTTTCAGGACGAGACCATCGAAACGCTGAACAAGACCATCACCGCGCAATGGCTCAAGATCGACGCGCTGACGCGGCAAGTCCTGGACTTGAGCGACCGTTTGCGGGAGGCCGAGACTCATCCACCTGACGCCGCGAACGAAGCACCGCCGCATTACTAGGGATTGCGAAGATCACAATCTCAAGCGATCCCGCAACTCGCGCTTCAGAACTTTTCCGATGGCGCTGCGCGGGAGGGTCTCGACGATCGCGACATCGGCGAGGCGCTGGGTTTTGCCGACGCGGCCGTTGGTCCAGGCACGCAGTGCAGCCGCATCGACCGATGCATCTGGCCTCAACACGACAAAGGCCACCGGGGTCTCGCCCCAATCCTCGGAGGGCACGCCGACAACCGCTGCCTCGACGACATCCTCATGACCTGCCAGCACCGCTTCCAGGTCGCTCGGATAGATGTTGAACCCGCCGGAAATAATCATGTCCTTCTTGCGATCCATCAAGGTGAGAAAGCCGTCAGCGTCGAAGCGCCCGACATCGCCGGTGCGCACGAAACGCTTGCCGGTCTCGTCATGCCAGAAGGTTTCGGCGGTTTTTCCAGGTTGATTGAGATAGCCATCCATAATCACCGGAGAACGACCGACGATCTCGCCGATCTCACCAGATGCGACCGGCTTTCCGTCTTCACCGATCAGTCGAATCTCGTGGTCTGGCATCGGACAACCGACCGTGTTCAACTTGTCCGGGTGTTCGTGCGCCAGCAGCACGCATGAGCCGCCACCCTCCGTCATCCCGTAATACTCCGTCAGGCCCCCCGGCCACCGCTTCAGTACATCGGACTTCAGTTCCGAAGCGAACGGCGCCGAGGTTGAAAACTTCATTTGGAAAGACGACAGATCGAAGCTATCAAAATCCGGTACGTTCATGATGCGGCGATACTGCACCGGCACCAGCATGGCGTGGGTGGCGCGATGCTTTTCGCTGAGTTCGAGAAATCCGCGGGCGTCGAACTTCTTCATCAACACCACCGTGCCACCGCCCGCCAGGGTCGGGTTGAAGCAAACCAGCGTGGTGTTGGAATAAAGCGGTGTCGACAGCACCGTGACCGCCTCGGGACCGTAACCGAGCGGATCCATCTGGCCATATTGCTGCCAGCGCAGGCCGTGCGAATGCACAATACCCTTCGGCGTCCCCGTCGTGCCCGACGAATAAATGATATTAAAGGTCCAACGGGGATCGATGACCACGGGCTCGGGCCGGGTACCCGGCGCGGCGCACCATGTGCCGAACGGCCTCCCCCACGCGCTGTCGTCAAGTGAGACCCGGCGCGGCCCGTCGGCGGCAGATCCCATTGCCGTCGCGGTCGTCTCATCCATGAACAGGATCTTGGCGCCGCAGTCGCCGACCATCGCCGCGAAATCGTGCGGGGTGGACGACGGCGCCAGCGGCGCGACGCCGATCCCCGCCCGCAAGGCGCCGAGGAAGACCGCGACGTATTCGATCGAACTCAAGGCGCAGATCGAAATCACATCGCGCGGCACGAGGCCGTCGGCCTGCAGCGCAGCCGCCGCGCGGTTGATCAGATCGTCAAGCCCGGCATAACTCAGCTTGCGGTCGCCATCTATTATCGCAACGCGCGAAGGCGCGCTCGCCGCGGTGTGTCCGACCAGCGCATCAAGCGTGGCGAAATCCGGCATCGTTTGTCGCTCCCGATTTTTATATTTATGGCGCGATTATCTCATCCCGAAAGGAGCGGAGCAATGTGTGGCATCACCGTTCGAGGCCAGGCAAGGCGTCTTGCCGACATGCGGACAAGACAGAGCGGCCCCATAGATGAGGCCGCTCGATCAATTGAACGCAATAAGCCGCGGGATATGGGCGGTCGATGAGTGCTGGTATCCCGGCCCTGCACGCAGAAGCGTCACAGCTTCATGGCAAGCCAGAAAGTTATTGCAATCATCGCTACGACGACCGCGGCCCATACCACGGGAGTCGCTCGTTTCGAACTCCCGCTTCGCGGCGAGTTGTTGGCGGCGTGGTTGAATTCCTGATTTATTTGGGCGCCTTCAGGAAAATGTCCTTGATGCTACAAGGTTGCCGCTCGCCAAACTAACGAAACACCGCCAGGACCTTGTCCCAAAGCGACGCGCTTTCCCGGTCGCCGTCCGCCTTTGACGGCGACGGCTGTACCGCGCTGACGGGATCGGATGCCGGAAAGCTGTCGACCAGACCTGCCTCCAACTTCGCGTGAACGTCCCGGTCAGCCAGTTCAGCTTCGCGGGGGTTGGCGGCATGCTTGTCGTGCGCCGCGGGATCGAATTTCTCAGCCATGTTGGGAGCCTCCATGCCGAGATAACGCGGCCGCAACCCGGATGTTCCCATTGGAGGGAGCGGAGAAAACCGTCCAACTGGGCCCCTTTCGTGCGCCACCTCCCGTGCACGAAAACGGGCACTGTGAGGTCAGGGATTTTTGTTGCCGATGGTCAATATTGAGCAGACAGGCGCTGAAACTTCGGCTCGACTACATCGGCGATGAGATTGCACCCTCATCGTTTGGGTGAGTGCGGGGCTCCAAAAATAAATTCCGACCCCAGCCCGTTGGAATTTCCAGTTTGGGGCAGCCGCGGGACCTAGCCGCCAGGCCGGAGGACTGTGCGCTCAAGGTCCGTTTGCTGCGTCATCCCCACGAAAACGCACTGATTGCCACCCTATCTTGAATAGATAGCCTGCTGCCTGCAGTGCGTCAGGTAGGAGAGGCGATCGCAGCTTGGCCAAGCCCGTACTCGCAGTGTATCAGGGGCAGCATCTTTGCTCTCGATCACCCCCTGCGGAAATCAGCGCTTGACCCAAATTTACCCCATAAAACCTTTGCTCGAAGTGCTTTCCGGCCGTAGGCAGGCCGTGCCGCCGATCTGGATGATGCGGCAGGCCGGCCGCTATCTGCCGGAATACCGCGAATTGCGCGCCAAGGCGGGAGGCTTTCTCGATCTGTGCTTCACGCCGGAATACGCCGCCGAAGTCACCCTGCAGCCGATCCGCCGCTTTAACTTCGATGCCGCGATCATATTCTCGGATATTCTTGTCATTCCCTACGCGCTCGGCCGTGAGGTGAGGTTCGAGGCCGGCGAGGGGCCGCGGCTCGAACCGCTGGATATGCCGGAGAAAGTCGAAACGCTGGCGCTGCAGGCTGACTTCCGCAAACTTGAGCCGGTATATGAGGCGCTGCGCCGCGTGCGCCGCGCGCTTGATCCGAAGATCGCGCTGATCGGCTTCTGCGGGGCGCCGTGGACGGTGGCGACCTACATGGTGGCCGGACAGGGCACGCCTGACCAGGCGCCGGCGCGAATGATGGCATATCGCCACCCGGAGGCGTTCGCAAAAATCATCGACGTGCTGGTCGCGAACTCGATCCAGTACCTGTTGGGGCAACTCGCGGCCGGCGCCGACGTGCTGCAGATCTTCGATACCTGGGCCGGCGTGCTTCCGCCGCGTGAATTCGAGCGCTGGTCGATCGAGCCGACCCGGCGCATCGTCGAAGGCGTGCACCAGAAAGCGCCGGGCGCGAAGATCATCGGCTTTCCCAGGGGCGCCGGCGCGCTGCTGCCGGCCTATGTCGGCGCGACAGGCGTCGACGCCGTCAGCATCGACTGGGCGGCCGAGCCGTCGTTGATCCGCGAGCGCGTTCAAAGCCGCGTGGCCGTGCAAGGCAATCTTGATCCGCTGGCGCTGATCGCCGGCGGCGCGGCGCTCGATCAGGCGGTTGATGACGTGCTTGCGAATTTCGCGGGGGGCCGACTGATTTTCAACCTCGGCCATGGCATCCAGCCGGAAACGCCAATTGCGCATGTCGAGCAGATGCTGAAGCGAGTGAGAGCCTATCAGGGGTAAGAGCCGCCTCCGGCGTCATCATCCGCGAAAAGCGGATGATCCAGTGTGCGGGGCGTTTTGAATCCCATTCAGGTCGGCGATCACTGGATACCCGCTTACGCGGGTATGACGGCGTCGATTAATCACCTCGGCCGGCTGCGTTCGATGATCCCGGCCGCGCCCTTGCCCAGGAGTTCGAGCCCCACCGCACGGCCGAGTTCGCGCGGGCGATCGGCGGGCCCGGAGCGCGAAGCCTCGATGAACAGGCCGCCCGTTTCGTCCAGTACCGAGGCGGTCAGCGACATCCGCGTGCCGTCGATGGTTGAAAATCCGGCGATCGGCGAATTGCAATGGCCGTTGAGGACCCACAGCACCTCGCGCTCGGCGTCGGCGCATTTATGCGCGACGGGATCGTCGATGCCGGACAGAATGCGCCGTGTCTGCCAATCGTTGACGGCGCATTCCACCGCAACAATCCCCTGCCCCACCGCCGGCAGCATTTCCTGTATTGAAAACTCATAGGCAATACGACTGGCGAGGCCAACGCGCTCAAGCCCGGCGCGCGCCATGATCAGCGCGTCCGCCGGACCGACCTCTGCTCCCTCGGGTAGCCGCTGCATTTCCAGATTGTCGAGCTTGCGGACGCGGGTGTCGGCGGCGCCGCGATAGTGGATCACCTCGACTTCCGGAAACAGCCGGCGCGCGTAAGCCGCGCGCCGGACGGCATTGGTGCCGATCTTCAATCCCTTGCCGCGCGAGCGTCTGAAATCCTCGATCGAGAGGCCGGTGCGCAGCACCAAAACGTCGCCGGGCGGATCGCGCGACAGCGTCGCGCCGATCACGAGCCCCGGGGTGTCTTCGTTACCCGGCATGTCCTTCAGCGAATGCATCGCGGCTTGCAATTCGCCCGACAGGACCGCGTTGCGAATTTGGGCCACGAACGCGCCACCCTTGCCGCCATGCTGCAACAGCTTGCTGGTCTGGTCGGAATCGCCCGTGGTTTCGAACTTGACGGTCTCGACATCGATATCGAGATCGGCCGCGGTCAGCCGCCGGGCAATTTCCCCGGTTTGGGCCAGCGCCATGACGCTCTTTCGCGTGCCTATCCGGATTCGAATTGCCACCACTGAGGCTCCCTTCGACGCCACGCAGGAATTGCGGCTGATTTCCGGCCGGAAGATAGAGCCAGCCAATGCCGGAATGCAAACGCCCGTCGTTCCCCGCGCTACCGCGCATCCTGCAAAATCATATCCGACGCTTTTTCAGCGATCATGATGACGGCAGCGTTGGTATTGCCCGACACAAGATCGGGCATGATCGAGGCGTCGACCACCCGCAGGCCTTCGATGCCGCGAAGGCGAAGCCGCTGATCGACGACGGCGAGCGCGTCGCTTCCCATTCTGCAGGTTGAGGTCGGATGATAGATCGTGCTGCCGCGCCGGCGGCAGTAGTCCAGCAGCTCCTCATCGGTCGAAACCTTTGCGCCGGGGTCGACCTCTTCGACCACATAGGAACTGAGGGCGGGCGCACGCAAAATCTTTCGCAATATCTTCAACCCTTCGACGTTGGCGGCGCGATCGACCTCGGTTGAGAGATAGTTGATCCTGATTTCCGGCGGCGCCGAGGGGTCGGCGCTCCCAATGCGAAGCGAGCCACGGCTTTCAGGCCGCAACTGACAGACCGACGCCGAGAAACCCGAAAACGAATGCAGCTTTTCTCCCATCTTGTCGGTACTGAAGGGCAGAAAGTGGATCTGGATATCGGGTGTGGCAAGCCGGGGACTGGTCTTGAAGAACGCCCCTGACGTGCCCGCGGCGATCGACAGGGGGCCGGTGCGGAATGCTGCATATTGCGCGCCAGCCATTATCCGGCGAACAGGATGGTTGACGATATCGTTCAGCGTGATGCGTTTCGCACAACGCATGACCACCCTGACCTGCAGGTGATCCTGCAGATCGTGCCCTACCCCCGGAGCGTCCAGCACGACGCCTATTCCATGCCTTCGCAGCAGATCCGCCGGGCCGACGCCGGAGAGTTGCAGCAATTGCGGCGAGTTATACGCTCCCCCCGAAACAATTATTTCCTTTCGCGCCCGCGCACCACGCAGGACGCCGGCCTGCCGGTATACGACGGCGACAGCACGACGCCCGTCGAACACGACACGCTGCGCCAATGCGGAAGTCTCGACGTGCAGGTTCTTTCGGGCCTTGGCCGGCCGAAGATAGGCGACCGCGGTGCTCGCTCTCCTTCCCCGCCGCGTCGTTGTCTGGAAAAACCCGGCGCCCTCCTGAGAGGCGCCGTTGAAATCCGGATTTACGGGAATGCCGGTTTCAGCCGCAGCCGCGATGAAGGCCGCGGAGAGCGGATCAGGGTGTCCCAGATCGGAAACCGGCTGAGGGCCGCCCACGCCGTGGAAATCGTCGGCGCCGCGTTGCTGGTTTTCTGCCTTCTTGAAATACGGCAGCACGTCGTCATAGCCCCATCCGCTGTTGCCGTGCTGGCGCCAGCGATCGTAATCCTCATGCTGACCCCGAACATAGAGCAGGCCGTTGATCGAACTCGATCCGCCCAGGACCTTGCCCCGGGGCTGAAACACCGTCCGGCCGTCCAGTCCCGGTTCCGGCTCGGTCTGGTACATCCAGTTGACGCTTTTTTCCTTGAACAGCTTGCCATACCCGAGGGGCACGTGGATCCAGAGGTTGGTGTCTTTCGGACCGGCTTCGAGCAACAGCACCGAATTTTTTCCGTCTTCGCTCAGACGATTGGCGAGCACGCAACCGGCCGAGCCCGCACCGACGATGATGTAGTCGAACTCTGGAGTTTGGGACGGTTGGTCGCCCAGGTTACGAAGGCGGGCTTCACTGGTCATGCTGTTTTATTAGCACCCGGTCTTGGCAGCGTCGCGAACAAAGCGGGTATCGGATTTTCCTGCTTTGCGCCATTTTTGAGTCTCGCACGGCCGGCCACCGTCGCGGCCTAATAACTAATTTTAATATAACACTAAATTTGGGTTCGTGGGGGCAACTCATGGTGCCGCAAACGTAAGGATGCGCATGACCTTCCCCGATCAAGATTTGCGCGACCGTTGGCAACCCGCACAGGCGGCCGTAATTGCAAAGGCGCGTATGCATACGCGCGTTGGGACCAGCGCGGTATCAGAACGAACCCACCAGCTCCGCCTAAAATGCGGTACAAAAGCGCATGAACGAGATCGGGCGCGCCATATTTGCGTTGGGGATGACGGCGCTCGTTTGCATTGCGACCTATTTTATCATCCGATATTTGATGGTGGCGTGAAAAGTGCCACGCCAAGGGTAAAAGCGCGGCCGGCGCGGATCGGTTCGCTTAAGCTTTGGTGGATGGATTTGTCCCGGTCCCGCAAGTTCGACGATCGAATCCCCCTGCCCGGCCGTCGCGATCTGGCAACCTGGCAAGGCGGTACCGCCTTGAAACCTGTGTCAGATCGACGCTAGCTTGATAAAATGCCCGTTTTGCTCGGCGGCACGGCCTATCAACAACTGGGCACTGAATAGCGGCTTGAACGCCGGTACCGCAAAGGCGAATATTTGCAAGATGTCTGAGCCACCCGTTTTCAAAGTGCGAAAGAGCGATACCGGATTTGGCTGGGTGGTGGAAATTATTTGGGGTGGCGAGACCGAAGCAATCGACGGCTTCGCCAGCGAAAAGGCTGCCATCGATTGGATCACCAAAGTCTACGAGATACTGGCGAAAGAAAAATGAAAACCCAATCGCGCGGTCGGCGGTTTTCTCGTCGGAGTTGCCGTACAAGATCATACGCACCATCGGCAATCTGCCGCCCTGCCCGCGATCTTTCCCGACCAAAGTTGCTCCCAGACCCGATCCACATTTCATCCACGCCATTGCAGCGGTTGTCGCCGAAATGCGCCGATGAAAGAGCGCCCAAGGGCCCGCTTGCGGAGACTGCCGCAAATTCCCTGTTAACAGGGAAAATACAGGGAAATTTTGCGATTCCAGCGCTGGACTAGCTTCCGTTAGGGCAAAAAACCTTGGTGCGGCAGTGGTTTCTTTGCAAATTCCCTGTGGAGATTATCAGGGAAAAATAACCGGCTATCAGGGATCAAAAATCTGAAAAGAGGTCCTTCCTTTTAGAGCTCAGCGACCGAGAGCGGAATTTTTAGACACTGAGACCAAAAGACCAAACACTTGGGGACCATTTGGTAAGAGCAGCGCCGCGACCTGGTCCATTAATAAAGATTTTAGACCTGATCAAATTAACTGCTCTCACGGAAACGGAGCCCATGCGATTCGGGCTCATTTCTCAAACCCCAGGCTGGCGGTGGTGTGGCGATTGGGCGCCAAAAAATCACTCCAGCCTAGGGGGCCGCGATGCGGAAACCTCTCCAATTACACAAAAACGGTTACGCTGTTTCCCGCGACCTGACGCCAGTCCTTGTCTGCACCGAAAAACTGAAGCCGCTCGGTCGAGAGACCCGCCGGCACCCTCGCCGCCAACTCGACAAGCTCGCAGCGAGTCTGGATGAGTTCGGCTTCGTTCTTCCCATTATCATCGACCTCGACGGCCAGGTGGTTGCGGGCTGGGGCCTTGTGTTGGCGGCTCGGCAACTAGGCTTAGCTCAGGTTCCCGCGGTGACCATTACGGACCTAGACCAAGCCAAGCTTCGCCTACTTCGACTGGCGCTCAATCGGCTCGGTGAAGACTCCAGCTGGGATGCCGATGCCTTGACGCTGGAATTCTCGGACGTTCTGGCGCTGGACACAAACATCGACCTTCAGATCAGCGGATTTGAGATGGGCGAAATCGATATTCGCCCCCGCGCCTCACCTGACGATGAAGAAGACGAGATACCGCGGATCGATCAGCAGTTGCCGCCGATCACCAGGTCTGGCGATATTTGGGTCTTGGATCAACACCGGATCGTTTGTGGCGATGCGCTACAGGCGGAGAATTACAGCTGTCTGCTCGGAGACGAGCGCGCTCAAATGGTGTTCACCGATCCGCCCTGGAACGTCGCGATCGAAGAGCATGTCAGTGGTCTTGGCGCCATCAAACACGCCGAGTTCGCGATGGCGTCGGGCGAGATGTCATCGGCAGAATTCGAAACCTTTCTTGCGACCGCACTAGGCCATACGACGCAACACGCCGCCGACGGCTCGATCCATTTCGTCTGCCTGGATTGGCGCCATATCAAAGAACTGCTCGGCGCCACCGCCGACCTCTACACGGAAGTGAAGAATTTGTGCATTTGGAACAAGTCCAATGCAGGCATGGGATCGCTTTACTGCTCGAAACACGAGTTGATCTTCGTGTTCAAAAAAGGAAAGGCCCCCCACATCAACAACATCGAACTTGGGCGTTTCGGGAGGAATCGCAGCAACGTCTGGGATTATCCCGGGCAGAATACGCTGAGCAACAGCGCAAAGGGGAAGCTCTCGCTGCATCCGACTGTGAAGCCCGTGGCATTGGTTGCGGACGCGTTGCGGGATTGCACCAATTTAAATGGTATCGTCCTCGATCCATTCGGCGGCGCCGGCACCACATTGATCGCTGCGGAGAGAGCGGGACGGCGCGCAAGACTGATCGAAATCGAGCCGCGCTTTGTCGATTGCACGGTTCGGCGATGGCAGCAGCTGACCGGTCGAACGGCCGTTCATGCCGAGACCGGCGTGCCCTTCGGAACGACAGAAGTTTCTGACACCAGCGGCAATGAAACCGGCCAGTCGGCCGACGCCCGCCCAATTAGGGGGATGGATCATGGCCGCTGATCATTCTGATGACAATGAGAAGGTGGGCAAATGCAAGCCACCGGCGCATAGCCGGTGGAAGCCGGGCCAATGCGGGAATCCACGGGGCCGCCCCAAGGGTGCACGCAACTTAAAGACCGAATTCAAGCTGATGCTGGAAGCTCCGGTCACAGTCAATGACAAGGGAAAGCCTAAGAGAATGACGACGTTAAAGGCGGTGATATGGCGGGTTCGGGAAGGGGCTTTGAAGGGTAACCATCGATCTATGGAGCATCGTTCTCGGACAGGCCGCTCGGATCTACGGTAGCCCGGCTACCGAGCCGCTCGGCGACATCTCCAGAGACGATCAGGCCATTCTCGACGCCTACCGGGAAGAAATCCGAGCCGAGACGACCAAGGACAACTCCGGGTCGCCCAACGACGACAGCGAGGACTTGAAATGAACGCGCCACTTTCTGCACTGCTGCGGATGCGATTTGCGCTATTTCGTCCGGAAGGTCTTCAACACCGTTCTGCCAAGCACAACGTATTTCCCAAACTGGCACATCGATGCCATCGTTCATGAGTTGATGCGCATCGATTCCGGCGAGAACCGACGGCTCCTGATTAACCAGCCGCCGCGCTCGCTGAAATCAATCTGCGTCTCGATCGCTTACGTAGCGTGGCTGTTGGGCCGGGATCCGACCAAGCGCATTATTGTCGTCAGCTACTCCAACGATTTTGCCAGCGAGCTTCATCGCCAGTTTCGGATGGTGATTGACGCACCGTGGTACCAGGACCTGTTCCCAGGCATGCGCCCGGCGAAGGATAGCGGCACAGAGTTGGTGACGACAGCCGGAGGCAGCCGCTATGCCACCTCGGTCGGAGGTACACTGACAGGCCGAGGTGCCGACCTCATCATCGTCGACGATCCGCTTAAAGCCGAAGACGCCATGTCTGAGCTTGCCCGGAGACGCGTCATCGAGTGGTACGGCGGAAGCCTCCTGTCACGTCTCAACAATAAGCAAAACGGGTCCATCGTGGTGGTGATGCAACGCCTGCACGAAGACGACCTGGCCGGCCATCTGATCGGCCAGGGTGGGTGGCATCATCTCGACCTGCCCGCGATCGCTGTTGAAGATAGCGAAATTGACATCGGCCGGGGCAAACGCTTCGTCCGACGAGTAGGCGACGTGCTGCATGCAAAAAGGGAAAATCGGGAAACCCTCGATCGGATCAAGGCGGAAATCGGCAGCCTGATGTTCTCGGCGCAGTACCAGCAGCGGCCGGTTCCTCTCGAAGGCAATCTGGTCAGACGGCAGTGGTTTCGCCACTACGATGTCCTGCCTCAGAAGGAAGCGCGCGACCGCATGGTACAGAGCTGGGACATCGCCGCCATGACCGGTCAGGCCAATGACTATTCTGTTTGCACCACCTGGCTGAAAACTAAAAAAGATTATTACCTGATCGACGTCCATCGAGCGCGGCTGCAATATCCGGATCTCAGGCGTACGGTCGCAAGCCTGGCCACCCGACACGCCGCCGAAACTGTCTTGATTGAGGACGCAGGCCCCGGGATGGTGCTACTGCAGGACCTGCAGCGTGATATTCCGATCGGAATGAACCGCCCCATCGGGGTCAAGCCTGAAGGAAGCAAAGCCGATCGGATGGCGGCGCAATCGGCCAAGATTGAAGCCGGACACGTCTATCTGCCGCGGGAAGCTCAATGGCTCGATAGCTTTTTGCTCGAGGTCTTGGGATTCCCGCAGGCACGGCACGACGATCAGGTTGACAGCGTTTCGCAGTTTTTGAAGTGGGCTTCCACGCAAGCACTATATGACGATATCGACATCGGTGATTTGATCTCAGTCGGTGGACGCGACCCCTATTACCCTTATAGGCCTAATCGAAATTGGTGAACCGAAAATCGAAAACGATCAGAGACGTCAAGACACATCTTCGGCGAAGGTTGTTGAAATATTGATCCTGCTTAGGGCGTGGACTCATTGGCACGCAGCCAAATTCGGATTGATGCGAGTCGGTAGCAAAGCCGACTCAAGGATTCACGAAACTGCCAGCATCGCTTTCACTGTTGCTCGACAGTCGAGGGTTCTTGGTAATCCTCTTCCAGGCATTGAATAATGTAGGCGGTCAAATCTCTGGGCAGGATCCTCTCAATATGGCCTTTGTGACGACACTCGAGTTGCGCGATTTGCCTGGAACTGCGCAGTGGGGCTTGCTTGATCTTGCGTATTTTAATGGGTGAGCCATCGGATTCGAACTGCAGTGCGTAGCTTTTGCCGTTTTTATCGATCGCGGTACAGGAGATACTGGAAACCATTCCGATCGCGAAGCTTCCAAGCTGCTGACATTTTCCATCCGATAATTCGACGTGCGGCACTGGCAGGCCATCGACCTTCGGCCTCTCCTTGGAGATTAGCAGCATTCGGTCGATGGAAAGTTCGTATAGATTATCCTGTTCCTCTCCGACTATCTTCACCCGAGAACGAGATGATGTGACTATCGTCAGTTGGGTCGTCGAGAGCAATCGTAAAATTTGCTCGGCCATGTTGGTTATGGAAGAACGCAACGGACCGGCACGCGAAATCGCGTCCCGCGATTTTAAGTGTGCTGCACTTCCCTGTCATTGACGCGAACATATCAATGTCCGGTTTTAGACTGGCCTTCGCTGTCACCGGATATCGTTTGGGATTCTGTGCATCTTCAGCAGTTGACGGAGCTGAAAGGAAAATAATGCCAACGGCGAAGACTTGCCCGCAGAGGCGCATTGTCATGGTCGGTTGATAACACATAAGAAGATCGAATAAGCGTCGTGTAACAGCAATTAAATTGTAGACATCAGCTGAGATTTGCGACTTTGTGCTATGCTTACAAAACAAAGTCATTCAGGGAAACCTCCGTATCGGCATATCGTCCGTCGCAAGCCACATTACGAGCCTCGAAGGTCTATTTTGCAAAAAACATAGTGCATTTCAAATAGCCTTCGATAATTAAAGTTACCGCGCGGGCTAGATGCCAACAGCATTTCGACAGCGGCAGCCTCTCCAGCGCTGGGGCAAGGAATGGTGAATAGGGGAACCCACGCTCTCGCCTTTCTATTCCGATTCGCGCAAGGGAAGCTCGTTATTCCGGAACGACGCGACGGGTTTGCTTATCCATGATCGACCCGGTTTTCCGCTGTTCATCGTGGGTCCAATTGCGAATAGCGTTAATTTGGTTGACGCTAAAACGGTAGTCGGCACGTGAGCATCAGCGTTCAGCTTCACTGGGCCGAGTGCGCGCGATTGCTCTCTTTTTCCTGGGTGGCAATTCATCGCCCTTTATCGGTGGCTTGCCAACACCGGCCTGCTTGAAGCACCTTCGGGATATCCGCATGGCTCACATGGAGCCACCTAAATCGGGCGAGCTTCACTGGCACCATCCCATACTGCAATTCCGAGAAGACGCGCAGCGGTAAGTAAGCGTTCGTCGTAACTGGCAAGCTGCACGCTCTGCTTTTGCTCACGCACAAACTCAAGAGCTGAGAGGTGAATGGCATCTAATGTCCGCACCGGAACCGGAAATGGCCGCAGCGCGCGTGTCAGCACCGGGCCCACCATTTCGATCATCGCCACTCGGCCAATCAAATTCCGGACTGCGTCGCCATGCGAATTTTGCAGTTGGTGCGCATTGACCCGATTCCAGACCTCGCATTCGAGAAGCCGGCTGGATACCAGCGGCTGATCCCAGAGCGCCTCGGGGGGAAACCGATCTTCTGCCAACAGATGTGCAAGAGCCACTGAACTATCGAGGTAGATCATCGGTCCTCTCGATCGCGCTGCAGATTGCTCAGCAGTTCGTCGATGGTCATCACCGGTTTACGCGCGGGCGGTTCGCGCCCGATCAAGACCGGGGGCGAAATCCAGCCCTGGCGGCAGGCGTCTAGCCATAATGCGTCCGATAGCAGTGGGCTTCGGGTGGGACTAGGTGGGCCTATTTCCGCCACCACACGGTCACGGTCCGTGACCAGGACGGTCTCACCGCCGGCGGCGAGCCGGACATATTCACTCAGCTTATTTTTCAGCAATTTGAGACCAACGGAGCGCATGGAGGACAATGTAGCTTCCAGAGGCTACTTTGTCAAAGTTCAGCCAATTGGAGCCGGCAAAGCCGGGCTGAATAAATTGGGTCGACCGCGCGATAGCCTATTTTCGAGGCTTTTCTTCCGCGGGCTTACGCAGGCGCACCCCCGGGGCCACCGCCGTTCTCGTCGATGAATTCGACGCCGGCCGCATCAGCGGTAACCAGAAGCCTGTGCGACGTTTCGGCGTAAGCGGGGGCCTTTGGCGCAGCCATGTACGACGTTTCGGCGTAAGCGGGGGCCTATGGCGCAGCCATGTACGACGTTTCGGCGTAAGCGGGGGCCTATGGCGCAGCCGCCGTTAGTCATGTTAGCCGGCCAGAGGCGGCGTGAGAGACTGGACGGCGCGGTCGGCGGCCTCGTCGAACTTCCGTTCCAGCCAAACTGATGTCCCTCGAAGCTTAGCAACCACGTTCCTGGCCCAGGCGATGTAGTCTCCTCGACGCTTCACCGACCAGTCGGCGGCGGGACTCAAAGCGACCGCTCTCACATTGCTGGTCTTATCGGCCAGTTTGATCAACTTGGCCTCCCGGCTCTTGTGGGCCGCGGTCTCGATCTGAACGCGCTTTCTCTCCTCCTTGGGCAGCGTCTTGTCGTCGGTCACCTCCATCACGATGTCGGCGACGTGTTGGCCGAACTCCCGCGCAATCGTATCGATCGGGACTTTCTGGTCTTCCACCGCGTCGTGCAACAAGGCTGCGATGACCGACATTAGGATCCGTGCCAGCCGTCGCTTCGGTCACGAGGCTTGCAACTTCAATCAGATGATTGAGGTAGGGCTCTTCAGCGTGCCCCTTGCGCCGCTGATTGGCATGCCACCGCGCCGCTTGATCCGCGGCCCGTAGGACTAAAACCCAGGAATTCATATGGTTTGCTCCTTTGTGTTCTCCTTCGGCCATGAGCCTGCGTTCAGCTGCATTGCTGCCGCTGGCGCGCCGTTCTTAAGGATGTGGGGATTACATTAAATAGATAGCCATCGCGGTTGAGATTGCAAGATCTCTACGGGGTGAACGAACGTCGTGGTGGCGATTTCTTCGGAGGGGCAAATCGGCCCGAAGACGGAACCGGTTGCGCAGGCCGTTATCGCGGATTATGACGCGGAAACGGCGGTCGAGCGCGAATTGATCCTTCGTCTTGTGAGCTTGCTGTGGCGATTGCGGCGCTCAGCCTTGATTGAGACCGGTCTTCTCCAAATCCAGGGTGAAATCCTGCGTGAGCAGCGGAAGCGCCAAACACAGGCAATCTACCAGGACAGCGCGCTCATGGTAGCTGTGAAGATCGGTCCATTCGCAACCGCCGTCCGGTCTCATGATGCAGGTAGCGGCGGTTATGCAGGCAATAGCGAAACTGTGGCTAACGCCGGAACGAAGCCGGAAGCGCGGATGCCCGACCCTCGTCTCGATATCGCGCGGTGTTTCTTGAGCCTCTCCAATCTCGACAACGGCGTGTTCGAACGGCTCGGCCGTTATGAGATGGGACTTTGGCGCCAGGTCCGCTGTTGACGCTAGAACGATTGCGCTGGCGGACGTCCAGCTCGCGTTATCCACATCGTCATCCGTGGCCGGCCGTTCCGCTTGAGGGTGACCTATCAGGCGCTCGCTGAGCCGGACGGGCCGATATTAAGATGCGCCTATCGAAGTCGCAAAGAAACGATGAAACGCCATCTTGGTTCGGCCCAACGCCCCAAGCGGGACTTCGTCCTGCAATGCCTATCATGTTGGATAGAAGCTAACTGGCGAGTGAATGTCGTCGACTAACTCACTTTCCGACAAGCAGGCGGCTGCATGGTCGCCCAAGTTGGACTGCGCGCTCTTGCAAAGGCTGCGGCGCTTTTCCATTTGCGGCGATGAAGGTCACATCGTCAGGTGTGAGAGAGGCCGCAGTCGCATCGGAGACACAATCGCAATAGACAGAGATCTCACGGTCAGTGATTCCAACCTCGCTTCGAAACTTGTTCGCGTGCTGACCATCAAGGCAGCTGAGCTTCGCATCCGAGTGAGTTAAGTTCTTAGCGAGTATGGAGACCTGTACGTCGCGCTCCAACCTAACGCCCACTTCAGTGAAAAAAGGCAATTGCAATGGCGATAAAAGCCCAGCAAAGCATTGGCAATGTCGCATTTCGAGGCTTGAAACGATAGAACGCCCACAACAACAATGCGGGAAGCCCCGCCCCAATCATTAACAGGAGAGCACCATCGATAACTTGAGCCACGGCTGCCGCATTCAAAGTAGAGAAAAATGGACTACTTTCAACGCGGAAAACGCTGCAGGCGAATGCCGCTAGAAAATAAATTCCAATCCAGACCGCGATCCTTCCAAGAGACATCTTCGGCTCACTATCAGACTTGACGCAATTCTAGGGGTATCACCTTTTTCAAAATTACAAGTGATTTAACATGAACCCTTCTACGTGATGACTTGGTGAGATGTTGGAGCCACCATGATCCGGAATATTGTGTTCGTTGCGACTGGAATGGATGATCGCCTGTAATTCGGCATACTTCGCGTCGATATCGATTTTATCGGCAACTTGATCTGAAGGAGTTGTCAAATTTGAAGCCGTCTCTTGCCTGAATGCAAAAAAGTCGTCCGCAGCACCACGGAGAGTCGGAACAATCTGTTGTGTTACGACATTGCCTAACTGATTTATCGGGAGCTCCGTCCCCTGCGATTGCCACGACGTCTGCTGCGGGGATAAGGGCGAACTAGATCGAGCTTGGTCGAAAGCGAAATGCCAGCCGGCCATATCACTGTCTGAATGCATGGCATGATCGATTGCAAGCCTGCCGACGTAGCCCGCTCCAGCCGGGACGGAATCAGAGGTGGATACAAGCTCCTCCTCGTGCGGGCCAGAACCCCCATTCGTAACGTTAGTTATATTCGCCAGTGGTTCTTCCGCGTCTGTGGTCATGGTAGTGGGCGCGCTGCCCACTGTCGTCGCGGGAGGATCGAACACGAGCGTTCCGCCTTGACCATCGTTCTGCACAAAGAAGCTTCCCGCGCCGGTGTAGTTAACGAGGTTGAAGACTTCAGTGTGGCCGTTGCCATCGTTGACCGTAAGGACGCCGCTGGTCGCCGTGGACGCAGCGTATTGAGCCGAAGTAGTTCCATTCCAGACTAAGTCAGCCAAATCGATATTATCGTGAATAAGGGCCGTCCCGGTCAGATTCGAGATTTGCCCGATAAACGGCGATGTTAATGAATGATCGAGCTTGAGAGTTCCTTGCGTACCCAAGAACGAAACGGTCTCCCCGGCTGCAACCGAGCTCCCAAACTCTAGAGTAGCTCCGTTACTGATACTAAATGACCCCGTTCCCGTAACGGCAGCATCAATGTAAAGGCTGCCTGACTGCACGTTCACTGTCCCGGCGTTGCTGATACTCAAAACACCGGAGGTGGTAATGCTCGATGTGCCGCTGGTATCGATCGTGCCTTCGTTGATAAGAACATTAGTACCGGTTGCAAACAAACTGCTCCCGGCGAGATTCCATAGAGCGCCGAGTTCATTGTGGAACGTCGCGCCGCCCGTGACGACATTTCCTATGATAGTTCCGAAATTGTCGATTGTGACGGCACCAGTTAGCGTCGTCGTCACGTCGATTGCCGCGGTGACACCGGTCACTGACGCATAATTTGTGACGCTAACATCGCCGCCGTCATTGCCGAACGCTCCGATACCATAGCGCCCGGCGGTAATGGTTGCTCCGGCTTCGGCAATAATTGCGATGGTCCCCGTGCCGTAGTTGACACCACGTATGCCATCAGTACCGGTCGGCGCTAGGATTGAAGCATAATCGTCAATTGAGACATTGCCTTGGACATTGTTGTTCGGAAGGTTGGAGTTGTTGGAATTGTATCCGGCCAGAATGCCTGCCGCAGGGTCGCCGGAGGCGGCCGCGATCGTTCCGGATTGAATGGTGCCATAGGCCAGGATCGAAATTTCGCTCGTCGAGGGAGCGGCGGGAGCCCTGTTTATCGCTGCAATGCCCGAGCTGCCGAATTGATCGAAGTACCGGCGACCGTGGAAACATGGATGCTCCCGGGACCTTGGTTGCTCGCATTAATCCCTGCACCGAAACCATTCGTCGGGCTTACTCCGCCGAGCGCCGAGATGCTTCCCGGCGAAATCGTTCACTGTGACATCACCGATCCCGTATGTATAAGCGCGGATGCCATCACCCGCCGCAGCAGTGATATTCGCGAAATTGTTGACGACGACCTCTCCATTATGGAATTCACAGAAAGCTTGCAGGATCGTGGTGCCGCGAGATAGCCGGCGATGATTCGGGCGGGGGGGTTACCAGTGCCCGTTACAGTGCTGCCCGAATGTATCGTCCCATAAGCCGTCACGACAATTGAATTGTTCGCCGAAGCAGGAATTCCCGCTTACCGCTCCGTTGTTGACATTGACGGCATTGACTTCCGACGCTTCCAGAGTTGATGACGTCGCCGGTCGAGGTAATGACCGAGATGTTTCCAATGCCGGCGGTATAGGCAAAATTCCCGTAGCTCGTCGTCAGGTTAAGTTGCGCCGGAATAGACGTTGATCGCTACGTCTCCGGTCCCTCCAATGCTCTCGGAATGCGCATCAATGCCATACTGCACTCCAGAGACCGTCGTGCCCGAGGCATCATTGACCGTTATGTCTCCGTTTCCGAAATTGTAAGCGTTAATGCCTGTGCCTAAGGCTGCCGTGATATTGGCCGCGTTGTTGACGATGACCGTGCCATTCACGTTCAATATTGAGGCAGAGCTCACGCCTCCGTTAAAACCTGCGGTTATTCCAGAAGGCGCGGCTCCACTGTTGTTCGAGATCGTTCGGAGTTGATCGATCCCAGAGCATAGACCGTAACTGCGCATCCTCTAAGCTAGTGATCGTTATTGCCTGATTGGATGTGTGTTACCCGAACTACCAGATGTGATCACATCTCCATTGGATGTCGTGACGGCGACGTCACCGGAACCATAATTGAAGCGCCAACTCCGTAAGGCGCCCCCCCTGACGCTGTAGCGGCACCGGTCAGAGCCGTACTGCTCGTACCGAATCGAGGCTAGTTGCGACGTTGCCATTGCCATAATTGTAAGCGTTGATCCACTCGCCGCAGCAGCGGCGACATTACCGCTAACATTGACGAGTACGTTACCGTTCACGCCCGAGTTGTGCACACCGCCAATTGGGATTAAATCCGCCTGAATTCCGGAGGGTGCACTTTCCGGATTGTTAGCGTTCGCGCCAAAATTGATCGGCCCCAGCGTGACGACCGTAATATTGCTCGGAGTTCGCGATCGCGGACGCCTGGTCGAGACGTTGAACCGGGGGCCGCCCGATTTGATGGTCGAGTTCAATCCTGTGGTGACGGTGCTGTTGCGGCACCGTAATTAAAGACATCGATCCCATACTGGGCGAACCCCGAGGCCGTGGTGCCAGCAGCCGTGGCGGTAATGGTTGTGTTCTGACCGTCGGATACCGAAATGTCGCCCTTCCCGTAATTGAAAGCATCAATGCCGATTCCTGCTAGGGCGATGACGTTAACGGCGTTATTGACGTTGACATTGCCAAAAACAGCAGAGTTCGGCGTCCCGGTTGTTCCTCGACAGATAGCCCGGGGATACTCCGCCAGGTTCATTGCCGTTACCGGTATTGGCGGTCCCGAATTGATCGCGGCCGAGTTAAGAACAGAAATGGAACTGTTGCTCCGACCGGGACCGACGTGCCCGTGATCTTCAGCGAGAATGCCAACACTTCCTTATCGACAGTCACCCCGGCGAGGTGGTCACCTCCAGCATGCCGAATCGTAATCGCAAGGACGCCATACGAAATCGTGCCGCCGAAAAGGGCAGCGTTTACGACGACGATGTTCAACAGAACCACCAGTGGTATGGGCATTGATAACAACTGATCGCCGATACGTTGCCGTAATCGATGAGGTCGGTACAACCACTTCCGGAACTGGGCATTGATGCCAATGCCACCAGCCGAGCTGATGCCGGCAGCATCATGCAGGCCATATTAGCGCCGAAAACGCTGGTGAGCATCCACACGATCTCCATGCGACTGCCTGGTGACGAACCGAAGAGGGTCTGATCGATATCGGCAGTGAGAGTCGCCAAATCGCTGTCGGTGGACGCGATATCGACGCCGCGGTTGTTCCGTGATCGGCGTCATTGGAGAAAATATAGTACTTCGTTGCTGACGGACCGTCTAGAACACGAAGCGGCAAAGCCCGTGATCGGGACCGCACACGTGGGAGAACAATCGTCAGCGGACAGCACATTGAAGAATGTCGAGGGACTGTGATTCGTAACCGTGGTTCAAATTCTGGGCGCATCGTCGTAACCGTCAGGGTTGTCTGGCTGAGGGTTGCTGGTAGACATGTAGACACTGCCGAGAAAATCGATGGTGCTCCGTATCGCCAGGCGGCTCAATTTCGCCGAAATCTCGCTGCATGATCGAGCGTCAGCACCTGCACCATCGCCAACGATACTGTCCCTGCGGCGACCTAGTTGCCATCGAGCCACAACGATCGCCGATCAGGAATGTTCGATTACCCGAGACGGCGGCGCCGACATAGGCGGAGCTGTTCGCCAGAATGTTCATACTGCCTGAATTGCTCAACGTGAATGTGGCTCCGGCAGCGGGATCAGGAAGCCCGTCCTGTAAAATTGATCGTCCTGGGATCGTTGACGGCATTGCCGTTGCCGCCAGACAGTCGACCCATCAACATTCCAGAAGCGCCGCTGTCATCGTTGAACGTCGCGCCGTCGTCGCTGAACGATGACGTGGCCATGAAGACATCGCCGGCAATGGAGCCAATCGTCAACGATGATGCGGCCGGTGTCGGCGGCGATGCTGCCGTTATTGGCGGCCACCGCGATACTTCATGTCTACTGTCGAAACAGCATCGAAGCAAACTGTTCCGGACTCGTGAAGGTCGCGTCCGGCCTGCTGCCGTCGTCGATCCGGACGACAGAATCATCTGCTGCACCAAGTGCGGCAAGAACCACCTGTACTGGTGTCGTTGATCGAGATCATGCCATTGCTCGTCGCGTGAAGACCGTTGCTGTTCTGGAACAACCGCAGCACCGGTTGCAGGAACAGGCGCCCATCGTCGACAATCGTCATATTGCCGCCGCCTGGTGCGACGCATTCAAACCTGTTGCGACGGCGTTAATCGAGGAAGATGCTCAAGGGAGTGAATATTGCCTGCGCCCGAATTGCAGAAGTTCAATGCCTACGCCGGAGGGCGAATGCATGGTTGCACTATTGTCGATAAGGACATTGCCAAGCACGCCGTACGACCGTGCCCACGCCTCCGGGCGACATCCAGCCCAGATCCCGCTCGGCTTGACCACTGCCTGCGATATGTCCAACCCAGAGTCCACAGTCCACGCTGTCACGGACATCCTGGCTTGACCATGGCGCATCGTCGCCGATCGCCTCGTTGATCCGATGCCGCCGGAATCGACGCACACACCAGTCCAGCCGCGGCGATCATGTTTCCGCTGTCGCTTCGTCGCTGCATCTGCCAGACCAGAACACCCGGTCATCTCGTTGCGCCGATACCAAAATCGATGGTCATGCTTCCTGAACCGTGTCAACCAGTACGCGCCGATCCGATCGAGCTCCCGGAGACGCTAGTGCCAAACTTGTTGTACTAATCTACATTTCCATTGCCAGAGCCACACGTGTCAATCCCCAGCCCGCTGCGGTGGTAATGTTAGCGAAATCGTCGATGTTGACTGTCCCGTTACGTCGGACTTCCCGACTTGATTGCTTCCAAAATATCGAGCGGAATTCTCGAGGTTGCGCCGCCCGGTGTCAAATGTGTCTGAAATTTAATCGTCCTGGCTGTCAACGCTGACCGTTGAAATGCCCGAAGCTATCGTCGTT
>CAVSZM010000003.1:0-35050 GCA_963732455.1 uncultured Alphaproteobacteria bacterium
CGGTGTCAGACCTTCGCGGCAGCTTCAAAATATTAATAATATCGACGCCCTTTGAAGAACATCGGGGTAGCCAACGTTACTATTCGGCGTAATTGCCCAGGCGCGTGACGCACCGTGACACGTTGATCGCCCGAGCACTCGAAGCACAGCACGGCAAGGCGCGACAAGTCGCGTTGAAGAACTTTGGTCCGTCCTTACCACACGGGCTTCGTTTTCATCTTGCTGGAGGCGTGTCCAAATCATCGTCTGGCAAAAACGCCCGACTATTTTAGGCTTGATACGCCGCGTGAACTGACAGCGGTTCGACGCGACCGAAAGCATTGAAGTAGGGAGAATGCGGCAGGGCCAACGGCTAGTTGTTGTCCGTTTGTGTCCGCATAACGGATGAGTCCGACACCGCGCCATGTCCGCCACGCGCCTTCAAACATACCTGTGCCGACGAATGCAAGCTCACACGATATCTTCGGTCTCGCGCAGAAGCTTTCGCTTGTCGCTGATGAAATAGTAGCTGGATGATTGACCGATCAATCCGCGCCGCTTCAGTTCGGTCAGGGTTCGACTTACGTTTTCGCGCGCAACGCCCGCCATTGCCGCGATGTCGCTCTGCCTGATCTTGTGGAGGATGACAATTCGTCCGGATTCCGTCTCGCGACCGAGATGCTCCGCAAGTTCGAGCAGCGCCCGTGCGACACGGGCCCTGACGGTCAAGAAGCTTGCCGCTGCCATCGCTTTATCGGCCTCGCGCAGACGTGACACCAGAGTGGAGACGAGGTCGCTGTAGATTTCGGGATACTCTCGTAGGCAACCGACGAATGCTTCCCGGCTGATGAAGCTCAACTTGCAGTCCCGAATTGCCACCACCGTGGCCGATCTCGGCAGCCCGTCGATGATCGCGAGTTCTCCGACGATCGAGCCCGGGCCAAGAATTGTCAGTATCCGCTCGTCACCTTGAGGCGAAGCGATGCTGACCTTGAGCAGACCCTGTTCAAGCCGATAGCAACCATCGGCGACGTCGCCAGCCTCGAATAGCACTTCTCTTTCGGCGAGCGATTGCGGCTTCGCGTTTGCCAACAGCCTCTCGGAAAACTGGATCGGCAGGTTAGGCAATATGCCGGAGAAGCCGCGTTTTGAGGGCACAGCTGTAGCATTACTTCTGGCTTTGGGTGAGAGCTTTCGTGCCGCCATGGCGATGGAACAATGCTTCAGCAAGACTTAAAAATTTGGATTATTTTGATTCATATCACAGACGTGCGTCGCGGCTTGTATATGATTTTCGGAGGGCCGGTTCCTACGCCGGGGGAAGTTTTGGGGTTTTGGGGTGTTTTAATGAGTACACTTGAGCAGCGCATTGCGCTAATCGCCGATCTCATTGCGCAGTTACGCGAATTGAGCCAACTACGCGAGCAGGTCAGGAAAGCAGAACTGGCCGGGAGATCGCGGCGGGTCGGGTACGGAAAAAGAACGCTCATTCGGCGCCTTGCGCCGTCGCTAGATCGATCCGGAAATCGTCGATCCGCTTCCCCGACCTAAGCTGCGCAGTTAGCCAGCGTGGCTGCTTCCCGCGACCGGCCCACGTTTGCGACGGCTCGGCCGGATTTCTGAATTTCGGAAGAACAATGGGGTACGGTCGGCGCTCAGACTTTCTAACATTGTGCGCGACGAGCAGCCTCAGGCGATTTTCAATCGCTTTCTTCTCGGCGCAGATCTTTGCGGTAAGCTTCTCAGTGATTTCTTCATGGAGCATCCACAGCTCATCGGAAGACATTGACTTCAAAATCGCTTCGCTTCATGACGGTCCCCAATCATGATTTGACTTTTAGTGAAGCTAACCCGCCCAGATAAGAGAAAGCATTGGTTTCGCCCCTTAAATTTCGCGGTGGGCGCGGGGCCGCCGCCGATGTGAGAAGCGGCGACCCCTAGTTGCACGGCATACATGGTCGGGCAGGGGGGCTAGCTCGTCGGACCAAACCGCGCGACTGCGAGACCATAGAATATAAAATTGTCGTCGCAACTAAACTCGCGCATTAAGCTTGACCCGTCGCATTGGATTAAAATGCGCAGAAGTGACCGTGCGCGACAAAAATATCGGAGGTGAACTCAGCCAAACAAAAAGCCGCCCGAAGGCGGCTTCTCAATTCAAACCCGGTGATCGTGTATCAGGCGGCCATCGATGCTGGCTTGGATTTCCGACGGTAAGCTATGAACCCCACGGCGGCAAAGCCCAAGATCATCATAGTCCAAGTTGAAGCCTCGGGCACGGCAGATTGGACGCCCACGGTGAAGCCATACCAATCTTCACGCACCGGATTGGTCCATGAGATCGAATTAAACGTTCCAAAAAATTGGACGGTGCCGTTTGCTTCTTGACCAGAAACAGTATTTCCAACAACCGTTATTGGGAAATTCAAAGGCCGTTAGGCGAGACGCAGACCGCCGTGGTTCTTGCGGCGTTAGCCTATGAAGCCAATGCTGGACACCGAGGCTACTCCGCGCAGTTCCAGGCGAACGCAATTGCGAGCAAGCTCGAACAGAACGAGACGAAGCTAGTTTGCAGCAAGCGTGCAGTGAGGCCCGAGAAGCGGTAAATTGGGGATCGCTAACCCACTGATAGGTGGATTTGCTTGCTCCTCCTCGCGAAAAAGGCGCGGGCTCGAATGACGCTTTTCCATGAAGCTGCGAGACTGCCGGATCCGGCGTACTTTCTGTCTTCGAATTTGCGAGATTAAAGCCCGCAGTCCGTAGCCAAAAAGTAATCCGGCGCAAAAGACCGCAGACAGTATAACGGTGGTATCCATGCGGGTCTCGTCCAGAGCACTTCGTGCGCCAAGATAAACCTGATTCGCATCGAGCACCGCAAACAAAATAGTCTTTGTGCTTCGACGCCAGACCTTCTAAGCCCCGCAACGAGGCTCAGCCGGAAGAACGGCTTGCCGGATTCATTCGACTTCTCGCAGCCAGGGCAAGTCGGACGTTCGGCCCAGGAACGTTGCTGGATTAGGCCGACGCGAACCCCAGCATAATGAATCTGGCAGCGTTCCGGTTGTTCATTTGTTTGCGGGTGAGGGCGGGCATGGCGTATCAAACGCTGCGGGTGACGGCACGCAAGCGGGCAGAGAACAAGGCATCTTTTGGACCCAATTTTGGACCCAAACTCAACGAAATAGAACGACACGATACGTCACTAGACAGTACTCGCGTCGCGGGTTAACCACTGAAAAACCTAACAGAATCACACGCGGCGATACTTGCGGGCACCGGACCATTCAATGAGTACGATCGATCCCACAGCGCGGATTGAAGATGGCGCCGTGATCGGTGAGGGCACGTCGATCGGTCCTTATTGCATCGTCGGTCCCCACGTCGTTATCGGCGCGAACTGCAAGTTGGTCGCGCATGTTCACATCACGGCACAGACCACGATCGGTGACGGCTGTACTATCTACCCGTTTGTTTCGCTGGGGACGCCGCCGCAATCCCTGAGTTATCGCGGCGAACTCACCAGGCTCCAGATCGGCCGGGATTGCGTCATCAGGGAGCAGGTGACCATGAACGCCGGGACCGTGGGCGGCGGCGGCATCACCCGCGTTGGGGATCGCGGTTATTTCATGAATTGCAGCCATGTCGGTCATGACTGTCAGGTTGGCGACGACGTGGTCTTTGCGACCTCGGCCACGCTCGGCGGGCACTGTGAGATCGGCGATTTTGTCTTTATCGGCGGGCTGTCCGCGGTGCATCAGTTCACCCGGATCGGGCCGCAAGTGATGGTGGGCGGCGTTTGCGGCGTTCGCGGCGACGTGATTCCGTTCGGCCTCGTCAACGGTCAGTATGCCAGCCTGGAGGGTCTCAATATCATCGGTATGAAGCGCCGCAAGTTCACGCGCGAACGGCTTGCCGCCGTACGATCGTTCTATCAAAAACTGTTTCACGGACCCGGCATTTTTGCTGAAAGGCTGATCGAAGTGCAGCCGCTGGCGGTCGAGGATCCCGCGATCGCGGAAATCCTGACTTTTATAGGTGACGGCAAGCACCGCGCGCTGTGTCTTCCGGCTGACAGCAGCAACAGACATCGATGACGGGGCCTGCCGGAGCCATGAGCAACAAGGCTTTGGAGATTTCATCGCCCATAGGTTTGATCGCGGCAGGCGGCGTCATGCCATTTGCGGTCGCAGAATCCCTGATTGCGCGCGGCATCAACCCCATTCTTTTCGCGTTGAAAGGGGTCTGCGACCCCGTGCGGGTCGAGCGCTTTCGCCATCACTGGATTTCGGTCGGTCAAATCGGCAAGGCAGTGAAGCTGTTTCGCGCTGAAAACTGCCGTGATCTGGTTTTTATCGGCACGTTGGTGCGGCCGGCGCTATCCGAAATTCGCCTCGACTGGGATACGCTTCATGTCATTGGCCGTGTGTGGGCTGCGTTCCGGGGAGGGGACGATCATCTGCTTTCCGGAATCGGTCGCATTCTGGAACAGGATGGTTTCCGTATGGTGGGGATCAAGGATGTCGCCCCGGATCTCCTGATGCCCGAGGGACGCCTCGCGCGGGCGGCGCCCGATGAAGATGCGGCTGCCGATATCGCCAGGGGGCGCGAGGTGCTGCATGCGCTGAGCCCCTTCGACATCGGTCAGGCCGCAGTCGTGATCGACGGCCACGTAGTTGGAGTGGAAGACATCGAAGGCACCGACGGTTTGCTGGCGCGCGTCGCGCGGCTGCGCGCAGAAGGTCGCATCCGGGCCAAGGCCGGACGCGGCGTGCTGGTGAAGGCGCCCAAGAGCGGACAGGATCTACGCTTCGATCTGCCGACGATAGGTCCGCGTACCATCGAGGGCGTAGCCGCGGCCGGCCTTGCGGGGATTGCGGTCGTCGCCGGCAACACGATTATCGTCGAACCGCAGACCATGATCGAGACAGCCGATGCTGCGGGCCTTTTCGTGACCGGCTTGCCCGCGTGATGCAGGCGCGAGCAACTGCCAATGTCGCGCGAAGATTATTCCTGATCGCGACGGAAGAATCGGGGGATCGGCTTGGCGCCAACCTGATGAAGGTGTTGCGCCAGCGGCTCGGCGGGGCTGTCCAGTTCGAGGGCATCGGTGGCCAGTCGATGGCGCGCGAAGGGCTGGTGTCGTTGTTTCCGATCGAAGAGCTGTCGATTATTGGACTGGCGGCGGTCGCGAAGCAGTTGCCGAAGATCCTGCGGCTCATCCGGCTGACCGCCGACGCCGTGATGCAATCATCGCCCGACATTCTCGTGATTATTGACAGTCCCGATTTTACCCATCGGGTGGCAAGACGCGTTCGAGCCCGCGATCCCTCTATCCCGATTGTAGACTATGTATCCCCCTCGGTTTGGGCGTGGCGGCCGGGCCGTGCGCGTGCAATGCGCGGCTACATCGATCATGTGCTCGCCTTGCTGCCGTTCGAACCGGAGGAATACCGCAGGCTGCATGGGCCGCCCTGCAGCTATGTCGGTCATCCCCTGACTGGGCAGATCGGCGTGCTGCGCCCCGGTATCGACGAACAAAAGCGCCGGGACGCTGGGCCGCCGGTTCTTCTGGTGCTGCCCGGAAGCCGTCGCAGCGAGATCAACCATCACATGGCGGTATTCGGCAAGGCGCTGGGCTTGCTGCACGCACAGGACATCCCGTTCGAACTGATCCTGCCCACCATGCCGCACTTGCAGGAGGCGGTCGGTAAGAGCGTCAAGAGGTGGCCGGTCCAGCCGCGGATCGCGATCGGCGAGCAGGAGAAGCGGGCGGCGTTCAGGATTGCTCGCGCCGCGCTTGCCAAGTCGGGCACCGTGACGCTCGAACTCGCACTTGCCGGGGTGCCGATGGTCACGGCCTACAGGACCGGCGTGGCCGAGGCCTGGATCCTGCGGCGCGCCATCAATGTGAAGTCGGTCATACTGGCAAACCTGGTGATCGGCGAAAATGTCGTTCCGGAATTCCTGCAGCAGGATTGCACGCCGGAGAAACTGTCGCAGTCGCTGCGCGAGGTGCTTGACGATTCTCCGTTGCGCCGGCGACAGGTCGAGGCCTTCGCAAGGCTAGATGCGATAATGTCGATCGGCAGCCAGCCACCCGGCGTGCGAGCAGCCGATATTGTCCTGGCGACGATGCGAAGATCCCGACGACCGAATTAGCGCCGAGAGTACGCGGCCGGACGCGACGGATGCGCATCCGGCCGCCAAAACACTACATCACTTGCGTTTGGCGATATCGACGTAGTCGCGACGTGTAACGCCAGTATAAAGTTGCCGCGGGCGGCCGATCTTCTGGTGCGGGTCCTCGATCATTTCGCTCCACTGGCTGATCCAGCCAACGGTCCGGGCGACCGCAAACAGCACGGTGAACATCGAGGTGGGGAAGCCCATCGCCTTCAGCGTGATGCCTGAATAGAAGTCCACGTTGGGATAGAGTTTGCGGTCGATGAAATAGGGATCGCTGAGCGCGATCTTTTCCAGTTCCATCGCGACTTTCAGCATCGGGTCGTCGCCGTGGCCGGTCTCCGCCAGCACCGCGTGGCACATCTTCTGCATGATCTTGGCGCGCGGATCGTAGTTCTTGTAGACGCGATGCCCGAAGCCCATCAGGCGGACTTCGCTGTTTTTGTCTTTTACCCTTCTGATGAAATCAGGAATCTTATCGACGGTGCCGATATCGGCCAGCATCGCCAGCGCCGCTTCGTTGGCGCCGCCATGGGCAGGCCCCCACAGGCAGGCGATACCGGCGGCGATGCAGGCGAACGGATTGGCCCCGGAGGAGCCGGCGATCCGCACCGTCGAGGTCGAAGCGTTCTGCTCGTGGTCGGCATGAAGGATGAAGATCTTGTCGAGTGCGTCCGCCAGAACCGGATTGATCTTGTATTCCTCGCACGGCACGGCGAAGCACATATGCAGGAAATTCTCGGCGAAAGTCAGCGAGTTCTTCGGATACATAAACGGCTGGCCGATGGTGTATTTGAACGCCATCGCGGCCAAGGTTGGGATCTTCGCGATCATGCGCATCGAGGCGATCATGCGCTGGGTCGGATCGTTGATGTCGGTGGAGTCATGATAGAACGCGGCCAGCGCGCCGACGGCCGCCACCATGATCGCCATCGGATGGGCGTCGCGGCGGAAGCCCTGGAAGAACCGGGCCATCTGCTCGTGCACCATGGTGTGATGGATCACGCGCTGGTCGAAGTCGGCTTTTTGCGGCTTGGTCGGCAGCTCGCCGTAAAGCAGGAGGTAGCAGGTTTCGAGGAAATCGCCTTTTTCCGCCAGTTGCTCGATCGGATAGCCGCGATATTCCAGGACGCCGGCGTCGCCATCGATGTAGGTGATCTTGGATTGGCAGCTTCCGGTCGAGGTGAACCCGGGATCATAGGTAAACATTCCGGACAGGGCGTATAGCTTGGCGATGTCGATTACGTCAGGCCCAACGGTGCCGCTTAAAATCGGGAAATCGTAGGTCTTGTTGCCGACCGTCAGCGTTGCGGTTTTGGTGTTGGATGTTGCGTCCATCGTGAGGTCCCCGATGAGATCGTTGCGAAAGCGGGCGGCCGCGTGCGCCATGACAGCTTAGATAGCGCGGGAAGCCGGTTATTCTAGAAGCACCACGTAAATGGGTATCTTATTGCTGTGTGCACTGCAAGATGGCCGCGGCAAGGCTGCAATACGACCTTACGAGGGGGCCTGATCGCCGAGCCGGGCGAGGCATTCCTGCCGTCCCAGCACCGCCAGGACGTCGAAGATTCCCGGCGACGTGGTGCGTCCGGTCAGCGCCACGCGGAGCGGCTGGGCGATCGCGCCGAGCTTGAGATTGTTTGCTTCAGCGAAGGCCCGCATGGCCGCTTCGGTCGTATCAGCCGTCCACGGCGTGACGGCCTCAAGCGCGAGACGAAGTCTGCCGATCAGCTCACGATTTTCCGGCGTCAACAGCGCAGCCGCTTTTGGCTCGATCTCAAGCGGCCTGTCGGCAAAAATGAAATAAGAGTTATCGATCAGCTCGATCAACGTTTTGGCGCGCTCCTTGAGACTGGGCATGGCCTGCAGCAATTGCGCCCGCGTAGTGTCGTTGAGCCTGACCTTGAGATCGGAACCGCCGGGGACATGGTCCAGCACGCCTTCGAACATGGTCACGAGAGATCGGTCATCGGAGTGACGGATATAGTGGCCGTTGAGGCTTTCCAGCTTGGCGAAATCGAACCGGGCGGCCGATCGGCCGATAGCCGGCAGATCGAAAGCGGCGATCATTTCTTCCGTGGAGAATATCTCCTGGTCGCCGTGGCTCCATCCGAGCCTGACCAGATAATTGCGCATCGCGGCCGGCAAATATCCCATGGCGCGGTAGGCATCAACGCCCAGCGCCCCGTGGCGCTTCGAGAGCTTTGAACCATCGGGCCCATGGATCAGGGGAATGTGCGACATGTTCGGAATGTCCCACGCAAGCGCATCGTAGATCTGCTTCTGGCGCGCGGCGTTGATCAGGTGGTCGTCGCCGCGAATGATGTGAGTGACGCCCATGTCGTGATCGTCGACCACCACGGCGAGCATGTAGGTTGGATTGCCGTCGCCGCGCAGCAGGACGAGGTCGTCCAGATTCTCGTTCTGCCAGATCACGCGGCCCTGTACCTGATCTTCAATCACGGTCTCGCCGGTCTGAGGCGCCCTGAGCCTGATCGTGGGCTTCATGCCCGCGGGGGCTTCCGAAGCATCTCGATCGCGCCATAGGCCGTCGTAGAGGCGCGTACGGCCCTCGGCCCGCGCCTTTTCCCGCATCGCCGTGAGCTCCTCTTGCGTGGCGTAGCAACGGTACGCCTTGCCGCTCGCGAGCAATTGCTCGGCAACCTCACGATGGCGGGCGGCCCGGCTGAACTGGTAGATAACCTCGCCGTCCCAATCGAGCTCGAGCCATTTCAGGCCATCCAGGATTGCCGCGATCGCGGGTTCGGTCGATCTCTCGCGATCGGTGTCCTCGATGCGCAACAGCATCTTGCCGCCGCGCCCGCGCGCATAAAGCCAGTTAAACAGCGCCGTGCGGGCTCCTCCGATGTGGAGAAACCCTGTCGGCGAGGGAGCAAAGCGCGTGACGATTTGATCGGTCATTGTAGCAGGGGCGGGGAAAGCGGGGCACGCCCGGAAGGCGCTGACGGTGTATAGCAGGAACCGTACATAACTAAAGCCTTCCTTGGCACGGGCAGATTTGGCAGATAGTCCGTTGATTCCCGAGCAGGAAACCAGAATGACAGTAGAACCGGTGGCGACAGAGACGGGCCGCGATTTTATCCGCGACATCATCCAGGCCGATCTCGACGCCAGGAAATACAGCCAGATCGTGACGCGGTTCCCGCCGGAGCCGAACGGCTACCTGCACATCGGCCATGCCAAGTCGATCGCGCTGAATTTCGGCATCGCGCAGGAGTTTGCGGGGCGCTGTCATCTGCGGTTTGACGATACCAATCCCACCAAGGAAGAGCAGGAATATATTGATTCAATTCAAGCGGACGTGCGGTGGCTCGGTTACGACTGGGGAACCGACCTGTTCTATGCATCCGACTATTTCGATCGGCTCTACGGCTGGGCCGAAGAGCTGATCCGGGCCGGTCATGCCTATGTCGACGACCAGTCGCAGGAAGAAATCAGGATCAAGCGCGGCACGCTGACCGAACCGGGCCAGAACAGCCCGTTTCGCGGCCGCTCCGTAGAGGAAAACCTTGATTTGTTTCGCCGCATGAAGGCGGGCGAGTTTCCGAACGGTGCGCGAGTGCTGCGCGCCAGGATCGATATGTCCTCCGGCAACTTCAATCTGCGCGACCCCGTGCTCTATCGCATCCTGCACGCCGCCCACCCGCGCACCGGCGACAAATGGTCGATCTATCCGAGCTACGATTACGCGCACGGACAGTCCGATGCGATTGAGGGAATTACGCATTCGATCTGCACCCTGGAATTCGAGGATCACCGGCCGCTCTACGATTGGCTGCTGGAAAAGCTGCCGGTGCCGTCGAAACCGCACCAGTACGAATTCGCGCGGCTCAATCTGACCTATACGCTGCTTTCGAAACGGGTCTTGACCGAACTCGTGCGCGGCGGCCACGTTGCCGGCTGGGACGATCCGCGCATGCCGACGATCGCCGGATTGAAACGGCGCGGGGTGCCGCCCGCGGCGATCCGGGAATTCGTCAAACGTATTGGCGTTGCAAAAGCCAACAGCGTCGTCGACGTCGGCATGCTGGACTTCTCCATCCGCGAAATTCTCAACAGGACGGCGCTGCGGCGCATGGCGGTGCTGCGGCCGCTCAAGGTTGTGATCGAGAATTACCCCGAAGGCCAGATCGAGGAGATCGAAGCCGTCAACCATCCGGATGACCCGGCGGCAGGCACCCGCCGTATCGCTTTCGGCCGCGAGCTTTACATCGAGCGCGACGACTTCATGGAAAATCCACCGAAGAAGTTTTTCAGGCTCTCGCCCGGAAACGAAGTCCGGCTGCGCTATGCCTATTTCATCAAGTGCCGGGAAGCTATCAAGAACGCCGCGGGGGAGGTCATCGAGCTGCGCTGTACCTACGATCCCGCGACCAGGGGCGGGAACGCGCCCGACGGGCGCAAGGTCAAGGCGACCATGCACTGGCTGCCCGCGGCGCAGTCGATTCCAGCGGAAATTCGCATCTACAACCAGCTCTTCTCGAAGCCTGTTCCGGACGCCGCCAATTTTGCCGCCGACCTCAATCCGCTATCGCTCGAAATTCTTTCCGACGCGCGGGTCGAGCCCGCGATTGCGGAAGCCAATTCGAAGGACGCCATGCAATTCGAGAGGCAAGGCTATTTCACGCGCGATCGGGATTCTACTCCGGGTCATCCGGTGTTCAACCGAACCATCGGCCTGCGTGATAGCTTTGCGAAGGAAGTCGGCGGCAAGAGCTGATCTAGTCTCTTCCAGGCAGCCTGTATCCTCTCGGCTGTCGTTCTGGGTCGACCCTGGCCGGCCGCCGCAAGGGAACCATATTATCATGTGAGCGTTCTTCGATCGTACCCCAGTACGCAGGTTCAAGACACACGGGGGCTTGAGGGCGCCATGTCGAAATTCAGTATCAGGTTTGCCGTTATCGTTTTGGCGACGGTGCTGGCGAGCACCGCTTTTGGCAGAGGTGGCGGAGGCCACGGCGGCGGCGGCGGCGGCGGGCATGGGGGCGGCGGCCATTTCGGCGGCGGCGGTCATTTCGGCGGCGGCGGTCATTTCGGCGGTGGCGGTCATTTCGGAGGTGGCGGTCATTTCGGCGGGCGCGCCGCTTACTTCGGCGGCGGCCGAGCCCACTTCGGCGGTGGCGGGCATTACAGCGACGGCAGATCGGCGAGGTTTGCGCGCCCGAGCTTCAGCGGAAGTCGTTCCTTCGCCGTCCACACCGTAAGATCCAACGCAGTGCGTAACGCGATGAATTCACGCGCGATTGCCGGGGTAATGCGCGTGAGAGGCGGGCTTCGTAATCCCAACATCCGCGCTCAAATTGCTGCGACCGCGGCGATTGCGGGATGGCACGGCCGCGGAATCGGGTGGTGGCGGCACTGGAATGGCGGGTACGGATGGGTCGGGCCGCTGTTCTGGCCGTTCGCCTACTACGACATTTACGACTATGCGATGTGGGGCAACGGCTATTACGACCCGTTCTGGGGCTACGGCTACGATGACATCTACACCGGTTTGTTCGCGCCCTACGGCTACGATGATCTTACGGGCTATTTTCCCCAGGATGCGGCGCCCAGGAGACGGAGTGAGGCGCCAGACCGGTTGGCGCAGATGTGCGGCGAGGACGACCGCGACATTGCCGGCCTTCGCATAGATCAGATCCAGCAGGCTATTGAACCGACCGACGCGCAGCGCGCCGCGCTCGACGATCTCGCCAACGTGTCGGCTACTGCGGCGCAGAATATCAAGGCCGCGTGCCCGACAACCGTATCCTTGACGGCGCCAAGTCGGCTTGCGTCGATGCAGCAACGAATTGAGGCGATGATTGCGGCCGTGGCGACGGTGCAGCCAGCGCTCGATAAATTCTACGGCCTGCTCAACGACGAGCAAAAGGCGCGGCTAAATGCGCTGGGCGAGGACCGGCGCACAAAAGCCGCCGCAAGGAGAAGCGACAGGTCGCCCGCTCTGAGCTGCGGCGTTGCGCAACCAGCCGCGATGGCATGGCCGACGGAGGAGATCGAGGCGAGGCTGCATCCGACTGAAGCCCAGCGCGCCAGCCTTGTCGCGCTTCAGGACGCCAGCGCCAAGGCGGCGGAAATGCTCAAGACATCATGTCAGCCTGACGATGTGGCGACGCCGCCGGCACGGCTCGGGGCCGCAGGCAAAAGGCTCGACACCATGCTGCAAGCGGTGAAGGAAGTGCGCTCGGCGCTTGACGGCTTCTATGGGACCTTGAGCGACGAGCAGAAAGCTCAATTCGAGGCGATCGGTCCACGGCGAACGAGCCTGTCAGATCGATCCGAGACTATTCGGATGCCTGCCCGCTAGCGAATTTGATCGTCGAGACGGGCCACTTTCCATCGTGCCCCTTGATGGAAATTCGCAAGCCATGCAGTTCGTCAAGCCAAAGGCACTCCACCGTGCCGGCTTTTCCGTCGGTAAGGACCACCGCCTTGCCGACAAGCTCAGACTGCGCCTCGTCGAACGCCCTGAGGATCGTTGATGCGCGCAATTTCGCAGCCGGCATGGTTCATCTCGCAGTTTATGCGCGGAGGCGCGCCTCGAGCGAGAAATAGTCGCATTGAAAGGTGTACAGTCGGCGGCAATTTACTGTCGTACCGCGGGCGATTTCATGTCACCCGCGCCTGGACCCCCGGGATCGAAGTTCCGTGCAAATCTTCGGTGGTGCGTGATCACGCGTCTCGTTGCCCGCCCGTGACGTCCCACCGACGGCTCTAATCGAGGTGCTCTCGCATTTCGGCCAGGAGTTGCTTGGCGATCCTTGGGTCATTCCTCGGCTATCTCAGCGGCCGGGCTACACCGATATTCTCTCGATATTCTGCATTCGTTCTGCTAGCTGCTTCTCTGCACCTTACGATAGCATTGCCTTCGATGGAGTATTGTAAGGTGTAACCGCATGGCAGAGCGGGGCAGGGGCCCTGGCCGGGCGCAGGGCTATGCCGGCACTTGGCCGCCGCGTCAGGCGGCGCAAACGGGTGGCATTGCGCCATCGGATTTTGGCGCTTGGTTGGCCTTCGTCGAGAGGCTGCGCGAATGGGTCGCTGCGGAAGCCGGCGCCGGCCGATTGTTGCCCTGGGTGCCCGTCGCGTTCGGTGTCGGGATTGCTTTCTATTTTTCCGCCGATCATGAGCCGATTGCCTCTGTCACGGCCGTCGCGGCCTTAGCGCTTTGCGCGGCGGCGTTTGTGCTGCGGCGGCAGAAACTATTTCCGCTCGCGGTGATGATCGCCGCTATCGCAGCCGGGTTCGCGGCGGCAACGTGGAAAACGGTGCGGGTCGCGCATGGCGTGCTGGCGAAGCCAGTGTATTCGGTATCGCTGTCGGGTTTTGTCGAGACCCGCGACGTGCGCGAACGCACCGACCGGTTCGTGTTGCGCGTCACTCAAATGGAAAGCCCGCGCGCGCAAACCAAACTGGAGCTGGTTCGCCTCTCGGTGCGAAAAGGCACGGCGCCCGCGGTCGGCAGTTTTGTCGAATTGAAGGCGCGGTTGCAGCCGCCGCTGGCGCCATTGCGGCCGGGCAGCTACGATTTCGGCCGCGACATGTATTTCCAGGGGATAGGCGCCTCTGGCTTCGTGACCGGTGGCATCAAGACCCTGGAGCCGCCGGTCAGCGGCGGCTTGTCGTTGCGCTACGCCGCTTTTATGCAGGGATTGCGCGACGCGATCGATGCGCGAATAAGAACGGCGCTGGATGGCGACCGGCGCGCTATCGCGACCGCCTTGCTGACCGGCCGCCGTGACGCGATCACCACGCCTGTCAACGATGCGATGTTCATCTCCGGCCTCGGACACGTGCTCTCGATATCCGGATATCACATGGCCGTCGTCGCCGGCGTGGTGTTCTTTGCGATCCGCGCGCTGTTGGCGCTGATCCCCTCGCTGACCGTCAGTTTTCCGATCAAGAAATGGTCGGCCGCCGCAGCGCTTGCGGCCGCCGCTTTCTATCTTTTGCTGTCGGGCGCCGAGGTCGCGACCCAGCGCTCGTTTTTCATGACGGCGGTAGTGTTGATCGCCGTCATGGTCGACCGCCGCGCCGTAACCTTCCGCACGCTCGCGGTAGCGGCGATGATCGTGCTTGCGATTGCGCCGGAGGCGCTGGTACATCCGAGCTTCCAGATGTCGTTCGCGGCAACGCTCGGACTGGTGGCACTGGTGCAGATTGGAATGCCCCGCCTGTTTGCCGCGCCCGACAGCTCGGCGACGGCACGGATGGCGCTATGGGGCGGGCGGGAGATTATGACGCTGGCGCTGGCATCGCTCGTGGCGGGGCTGGCGACGACGCCCTATGCCGCCTTTCATTTCCATCGCGTAACGCCGTACGGCGTCCTCGCCAATCTGGCGGCGATGCCCGTGGTGTCGGCTGTGGTGATGCCGGCGGGCCTGCTCGGCCTTGCCGCGATGCCGTTCGGCTTCGACGGCGTGTTCTGGCTGATCATGGGAGCCGGCATCGACTGGATGATTGTGGTGACGCAATGGGTAGCGGCACTGCCCGGCGCTATCGGCCGCATGGCGGCATTCGGGATCGGCCCGCTGATCGCGGCGAGTGCCGGGATTGTCTTGCTGGGAATGTTGCGTACGCCGCTGCGCTGGTCCGGCGCGGCAGCCCTCGTGCTTTCGGCAGTCTGGGCGCTGGCGGTGCCGCAGCCGGATGTTCTGATTTCCGCCGACGGCCGCAACGTCGGCGTCCGTGGCGGGGATGGGCGCCTGCATCTGATGCGCACAGCCAAGGATGCGTTCCTGTTGAAGGAAAAACATGAGGCCGAGCAAGCCCTTGGTCCGGCTTGAATAATCCACTGAAAGCACCGCAGAAAGCCTTGCGGCTGTTGCACTTCATGATTACGTTGGCTTTCGTCATGTTTCGTGGTGGTTCGCGGGAAGCCAGCCCAATCTGTTGGTCTTTTGTTGGTATCGGCGCCGTGAATCCGCTTCCGGGAATCCCCGATTCGGCTACCAATAAGGGATACCAACGCCATGCTGACCGACGCCAAGGTCCGCAGTCTGAAGCCTAAGGCGAAGCCGTATAAGGCCAGTGACAGCGGCGGGCTGCATGTCCTGGTTATGCCGTCCGGCTCAAAGCTGTGGCGACAGGCATATCGCTACGCCGGCAAACAACGCACAGCGGCCCATGGTGTCTATCCGCAGGTTTCGATAAGCGAAGCCCGCGCCCGCCGCGACGATGCCAAGCGACTGCTTAGACAGGGCCAGGACCCTGGCGTGGTGGTCAAGGCCGAGAAGGCGGCCGAGGTTGCCAAGGCGAACAGCAGCTTTTCTACCGTCGCCGGCGATTGGAAGCAGCACAAGATCGTCGCTGAGAAGAAGTCCGCCAGTACGCTTGCCAAAACCGAATGGTTGCTGCGCATCCTCAACGATGGCATTGGCAGCCGGCCACTGGCCGAAATCGAAGCGCCCGAAGTGCTCGATCTGCTGCGCCGGGTCGAAGCGCAAGGAAAGCACGAAGCCGTCAAGCTGCTTCGCGCTACCGCGAGCCGAGTTTTCAGGTTTGGCATCGCGTCCGGCCACTGCAAGCGCGACCCTGCGGCCGATCTGCGCGGCGCCCTGACCGCCGTGGTGTCTACTCCTCGCGCCGCAATCACCGATGCGAACGGCGTCGGCATACTATTGCGAGCTATCGACAGTCTTGAGGGGCGACCTGTGGTGCGGCTCGCCCTGCAATTTCTCGCCCTGACTTTCGTGCGTCCCGGTGAAGCCTGCGCCGCCGAATGGAGCGAGATTGAAGGCGCCAACGTCTGGAACATTCCCGGCGCGAAGATGAAGATGCGGGAGCCGCACCGCGTACCATTAAGCCGTCAGGCGTTAGCCGTCTTGGATAAGTTGCGCCCGATTACCGGCAACCGTAGGCACTTGTTCGCTTCGCTGCTCAAGCGCGGACAACCCATTGCCACCAACCGGCTCAACGCCGCCCTGCGTGAGATTGGTTTTGCGAGTGACGAAGTGTCTGCGCACGGCTTCCGTGCGATGGCCTCAACCATTCTCAATGAGAGCGGCAAGTGGTCGCCCGACGTGATCGAATTGCAGCTTGCGCACCAGGAACGCAACAAGGTCCGCGCGGCCTACAACCGCGCAACGCACTGGCCCGAGCGCGTCGCCATGATGCAGTGGTGGGCCGATCACCTCGACGAGCTGCGCAAGCGCGGTGAAGTGGTGAAGCTGCCGAAGGCAGGCGCGCGATGACGCGTGCAGCGCTTGATAAAGCCGAGCTGCTGGCCCTTGTTCGCTACCGACTCTACGAGGATGACGACGACCGCAGCTAGACTACCTGCAAAAGGGAGTAGCGCCCGGCTACGTCTACGTGATCGCAAAGCAGCAGGCGCGAAATGGCAACCTTGAACCGCTGCGAAAGATCCTTGCTGACCTGACAGGCGATCCGGATATCGCCGACTTCATCGCGCAACCGTCGCCGCCGTCATGGCCGAAGCACAAGCGGAAAGACTACGCGCGCTACAAGCCATTCCTAGAGCATGCAAAACGTGCGCAAGGCGACACGATACGCCGCATTCGTGAAATTATTCAAGAGCAGACCGGCAAGAGCTACGGCATCGGCGAGTTGGTCATCGAGATCGCCGCCAAGGTCCTGAAGTGCGAACCGGAAGAAGTCCGCGAGCTTATCAAGCGCGGTTACTGATTTCAGCGTGGGATTTCACCCCGCGCTGATACCCCGTTTTAGCCGCATCAGCGCGGGGTGCAGTTTAAGAAACATCACTCTAATGTTCCTGCATCGAACATTCGATCCACTGCGAAAAGTTGCGGTTGTGCAGGAGAAAATCAATGAAGGTAAAGCGCCCACGTCGGTGGGGAAGCCGCAAGCAGGCAATGCTTGAGGCCAATGTCGGCCCCACCAAGCTGAATGAACTCATGATGAGCGGGCGCATCGTCGCCAAGCGCCTCGACGGCAAAACAATAGTCGATCTCGATTCGATCCAAGAACTCTACGACTCTCTTCCGACCGTCAAAGAAAACGCGGTCGCCTGATGTCGAAAGAGTATTTTCAGATAGGTATGAAAAAAGGTCGTGGCCGGTCCCAGCGATCACTCGACATCATCAAGGCGATGTACGAAATCGCCGAAGACAGCCAGCCGATTACTGGCCGGGGTCCCTGAACGCAAAGCCAGCGACGGGCGCGGAATCAAAATGAGCAAGCGAGCCAAAAACAAGTTTGAACCGCGCCCGCGCGACTTCTTCCCGACGCCGCTGAAAGCCGTGCTGCCGCTGATCCCTTATCTTCGGAACGAAGGTATCGAGAGCTTCGCCGAGCCGTGCTGCGGCGAAGGCGACCTGGTCCGGCATCTGGAATCCATCGGCTTCAACTGTGTGCATTCGAGCGACCTTAACCGCGGCCAGGACGCGCTGGGGCTCGTCCACTACGGCAATGCCGGCGCCTCGATTGCGGGGGAATTGAGATGACCGTCATTCTCTCAATGGAAGGCCTTCTTTTGGACGGTTACCTGCCCGGTGATAGGTGCCGCCTCTGCGATGACGAACTGGCCCCGCCATTCCTTTCGTGGTGCGGCCACAGCGCGATTTTCTTCTGCGGACCGTGCTGCCGCGAGATCAAGCGCGGCCTGTCGAGCGATCTGGTGCATGTCGCGGCCATCGTCGAATTGCAGAAACTCGGCTATCCGACCACGACCCTCGACCGCCGGAGCGTTGAGGCGGTCGATTACGAAGAGCGAAGCAGGTGGACGAGGCCGTCGGACAACGTGGTTTCGTTGATTCCGCCGCGTGATCCCGACAATGGCGGGAGCGTGGCATGATCCACGATCACATGAACATCTGGCTGCTTCGTCCCGGGGTCAGAGGCTTCAGCGACTTGCCGACGCTCCTCGACGATACCGACAAACGCGGCGGTGCCGAACAATTCGGCAAACGCTGGGAGCCGCTTGGGGGTCTGGCGGCTCGAAGGGTCAGCGCTTCACGGTGCTGGTCGCGCTTTGAGCGCTCGGTGCGATCTGGCTTCGAGCCGCAAACGAACTCGTCATGGTCTTCGAGGACGGCTTCGTCGCGATTGTTCAGTCTGATCGGTCGTTGGAGGTTAGCTGGATTTATTTTGAGGTCGCATGGATCGAACTGCCTGACAATTCCAAGGCGCGTGTGGTGGTGGGAGAAGCGACATGAACGCGCCGCCCACGCAACTCCTCGACGATTTCGGACGCGCCGCATTGCGCGAAGTCGCGCCCGACATCGTCATGGAGTTTCGCGGCGAGCATAACCGCAAGCTGTCGACGCGGAGGGAAATGCGATGGGGAGCCAAGGGTTCGTTTTCGCTCGCCATCGCCGGGTCAAGGGAAGGTTTGTGGTTCGATCACGAGATCGGCCGTGGCGGTGACATCATCGAGTTCATCAAGATCGAGAGCGGCTGCTCATTTGTCGATGCTCTCGACCATGCGGCGCAATATGTATCCGAACTGCGAAATGGACATCACTCGTCGCGGCAGGCATCACGGCCGGCGCCACGGCAGACAGTCGACGACGACGTCGACGACCAGAAGCGCATCGAGCAGGCGCTCACGATCTGGTGCGAAGCCCGGCCGCTGACAGGGACGATTGCCGAGAAATATCTGCGCTCGCGCTGCATCGAAGTGCCCGGCGAGGCGCTTGAGGTTCTGAGATTTCATCCGCGGTGTCCCTGGGGGATCGGAACACGCCCCGCGATGGTCGCGCTGATACGCGACATCATCACCGACGAGCCGATCGGCATCCACCGCACGGCATTGTCGGCCGACGGCAGCAAGATTGCGCCCAAGGCTCTCGGCTTGAAAGGCGGCGGCGCGATCAAGCTGTCGCCCTTGATGGGCGCCGGCGGCGAACTCCTGATCGGCGAAGGCATCGAGACCACGCTGTCGGCCTCGATCCTCGGTTTTGGCTCTCCTGCATGGTCGGTCATCGACGCCGGAGAAATGAGACGGTTTCCGGCGCTGCCGGGTATCTCGCGGCTCACCATAGCCATCGATCACGACGTGAAAGGAGCCGGCGAGAAGGCCGCAGCGGAGACCAAAGCGCGATGGGAGGCCGCGGGCTTGCGGGTCCGCACCGCAATGCCGTCAACGCCGGGAGAAGACTTCAACGACGTTCTGGTAGCGCTGGAGGGCCGCCCGTGACCGATCGGGCAGAACCCAATTCCAGGTTTATCGTCGTCTACGAGACAGAACCCGAGCATGCGTCGGCATCGGCCAGCGGCGAGCGAGCAGGCCCTTCCGCTGATGAAGCCAGGGAGACATTGCGGCGCCACCTTGAGAATATCGATGTGGCAGGCGCTGACTTGGCATGAGATCGCGTGCATGTATGGCGACGAGCCCGATTGCCCAGCCGCGCCCCACAGCGCCATCAAGACAACCACCGGCACCGGCAAGTCGGAACTTGGCAGGCAGGCAATCGCCCGGTTCGTCATCGAGGCCAGGAGCGGCGGACTGCCTCACCGTGTTTTGCACCCCGTGCCGACGCACCGGCTGGCGGACGAGGCGCGGAGCAAGATGCCCAACGGCGTCACAGCAGCAGTCTGGCAAGGCCGCGAAGGTACCAAGCTCGGCACGGACGAGCCGATGTGCCGCAACATCGAAGCCGTAAAGGCCGCGATCAAGATCGGCGCGGAGGTGGAAAGCACTGTCTGCAGGCGCAAGGAGGCGCGCTGCCCGTTCTACGAGACTTGCCACTATCAGGCACAGAAGGTGCCGGCCAAAAAGGCCGATGTCGTGTTCGCGGCGCACGAAATCCTGTTCCAGATGGTCAAGGCGCTCGGCAAGAACTTCGGCCTTGTCGTCGTCGATGAGGGGTTCTGGCAGGACGGCCTCACCGGCACCCGCCTCGCCACCGACAGGCTGGATCACGAACTGGAAGCCTTCCCGGTTCGCGATCACTTCGGCAACAGGCTCGACGCCGAGACGACAAACCTGCGCGACCTCATCGAGCGATTGCAAGGTGCGCTGGCAGACATGCCCGATGGCTATGTGCGGCGCGCGCCGCTGATCGAAGCCGGCCTGCTGCCCTCAACCGCGTTCGAGGATAGTTCCTGCTCGGTTGCGCGCAAGCTGGAATGGAAGCGCAAGGTCGAGTCCGGGATGCAGCCGGGCGCCAGCGACGAGGAATGGAAGGAAGCGGTCAAGCAGTTCGGCTTCGTCGGGCAATTGCCGGCACGCGCTGCGATGTGGCGGGCGCTGGAAGACCTGATTGCCGGTAGCGACGACGCCACCGGGCGCCTGATCCTCGAAACTAGCACCACGGAGAACGGCACGGTGCGCTGGCTGCGGGTGCAAGGTCACAAGGACATCGTCGAGGCGCTCGCCAGCCTGCCGCTGATCCATACCGACGCCACCCTGCCGCTCGATCTCGTGCGCAACTATCTGCCAAACCTCCAACTCGCCTGCGATCTCGACATCGAGGCCCCGCACATGCGGGTCACACAGGTGACAGGGACGCCGGTCGGCAAGTCGGCGCTGGTGCCCAAGCCGCCGGGCGAGCGGAAGGGCAAGCAGCGTGGCGCATGGACGGAGACGGGCGAAGAGGCCGAAGAAAGGGTTGCCCGCAAGCGGCAGCGCCTGGTCGCCGCCTGCCGGCACCTCGCACAAGGCCGGCGCGGCCTGGTCATCACCTATAAGGACATCGAGAAAGACTTCGAAGGGATCGAGGGTGTCGAGGTCGCCCACTTCGGAGCCATCGAAGGTATCGACCGCTGGCGCGATGTCGACGTCGCGGTGATCATCGGCCGGCCGCTGCCACGGCCGCAGGACATCGAACGGATGGCCGCCGCCGTCACCGGCATGCCGGTCATTGCCGGGCCTATGGTCCAGCAGCACGTGACGATCCTCGCAGGCCGGCTGGCCGGGCAGATCATCAAGCGCAGGATCTATGGTGTTCCCGATGCCGAGATGATCCGGCAGGCCGTCACCGAGGCGGCCATCATGCAGGCCGTCGGGCGCGCCCGTGGCGTCAACCGGACCAAGAATTGCCCGGTCGAGGTTTACCTAATTCTCGACGATACCGTGGTGCCCGGACAGAGGGTCGACGAGGTGGTCGAACTGGCCGACATCGAACCCGGCGCCATCGACCACATGATCGCCCGCGGGCTGGTGCCGCAGATGCCGACCGACGCGGCCAAGCTCCACCCGGACCTGTTTCCGTCCAGGAACACTGCAAAACAAGCATACCATCGGGCCGGGTTTCGGGTGGAACTCGCGCCCGGCGGCCGGAGGTTGGTTACATCCCTTTATAGATATGTCTTTATAAAGCGATGTAACCAACCTCCCTGCGTTGCCCTTCGTTTCCAGCCAGCCGGGCGTGGCCAACTGCCGCGTTTTTGCATAGCTCACTTAGTCAAAATACCCGACCCTCACGCCGTGCTGGAGACCGCCTTGGGTAGGCTGGCGTTATTCGAGGTGCTGACGGTGCCTGAGCCGGCGGCCGTGGCGGCCGAGTGACGCCACGCGCGAAAGCGGCCAGGTGGGGTGACTACTAGTCTAGAAGGGCACGCCTGGCTCGGTGCACTCACCACCGATCCTGGCGCAAATGAAGCTTTGAGCAAATTCTCCCGAACAGGATAAGGGTGAGCAGTGATGTATCCTCGCGCGATGCCTCATCATCGAACAACGTTCCACGTGACGGCGGCCTGGAAGCAGGCCGCCGGGTTGCCCGAACCGCGAGGCTCAGGTTCTCCAGTCTCTCTGATGAAAATAAAGGCGCGAAGATGCCAATGTAGAGAGCATTGTCAGCAGGCAAATTTTCAAGACGCAGCAACATTCGCTGTCAGGACGAACTGCGTTATGCTGGGTTCATACCCCAATGAACCGGTCGGATGTCTTTGACCTACAAATCAAAAGCCGAGGTGCTACCCCCTCGTAATGCGATGGCGCCGGATACGCTTGCCGGGGTGCGGGGAATGGCCCGGCTCTATCGGTCGGGATTAAACGGTCGAATCCGGTCCGACGAAATGACCCGGTTCATCTACGCGCTGAAGGAAATCCGGGCTTGCCTTGAAGCAGAACTCTTGACCGACGTTCAACAGCGGCTGGCATTACTGTCGCGAGATATGGAAAACCACAATGGTCAACGCGTCCTTTATCAGCCGACTTTCCCACGCAGTTGACCTGATTGAGCAGCGGAGCCAGCAGAACCGCCCGTGGAAGGTTGTGACGGTGCGTCGTGGTTTTAAAGAGGATGCGGGTGTAGCGAAAGATCGCCACTTTGCGGCCCATCCCGAGGATCAGGACGCGAACGTCGTGATCTTTCATTTTTTTCGATGAGGAAATGGCCGACGAGAGCTATCATTGTACTGCGCCGGCTGGGCGAATGTGCGAGGAACCCTAAAGGCCGCGAATTCTGACGCTGGTCCCCGTACCAAGCGCCATCGCTGATGTTCTGCTACCCGTAGATTTGGCCCTAGTCGGCCGTGAGGGCCCAAGCATCCGCGCCGCGCCGATGCCCGGTGGTCAAACTGACGGCGAGGGAGCGGAGGCAGAGGCGCCGGCGTCGGGCTGGCGAGGCCAAGAATTGGCGCGGGTTCAGCGAGCGATCGGGCGGGTTTTTGTCGCTTCATTTGGCCCGCGCGCCGATCTAGATTCGCCGGGGGCCGCTAAAAGCGCCAGAAACGCTACTCGGAACAATGCGTACGTCAATTTGACCTCAAGACGCGCACCAGCAATTCTCACCTTGCCGACATCCGCCGCACCGCGGTGCGCTCGCTGATCCCGCCGCCACGCCTCAAGTTGTCCGATTAGATCGAAGCCAAACGAAGACGTCTTTTTTGATTTGATCGATAGGGCGGAGGGCAAATGCCGAAAAAGCATGCTTCGCTTGGAGATTTTTCCCCCTCCGGTGGGGTCGGTAACGTCCTTCGATGGTTTGCAACAGTTTCGGTTGGTTTGGCCTCGATCGGCCGATCGTCGATCGGCCTGGTACGGCGGAGAGAGCGTCCGACGCACAATGTGAGAAGCCCAATGGAAGAAGGCTTATCTTGCTATCGCTTGCGCTCAGTCCCCAATTCAGTCCCCAAATCAGGATTAACCTCGCCTTCGATTAGTAGCGGCGCGCGACCATTGGATGCGATGCGCATTAGTTCTGCATCCGGTATTCGCTCAATCTTCACGTTCACTGTGCTTTCGGTATTGTACCTATCTTGCCATTCGTCAGGGTCAGCGTTCTTGAGCGCAAAGATTGCGGCCGTCACGCCAACACCTTGCGATGTGCTCAGGAGCTTGGCTTCGAGGGCTGCAACACGAGCCGCGCGACCTTTGTTTATGGCGTGGCAAAAGTCAGGGTAGAGGTTGATCCAATCGTAAATCGCGTCCTTTGACATCCCCAGATGCCCAGCCAGTGCCGTGACCGAATAGCCCTGTCCCATGAACGCGATTGCGCGCTGACAGTATTCCGGCCGGTATGTTGTCGGTCTGCCGAACACATAGCCTTCCGGCTTGGGCTTGCTGCGGAACGGCTTGCTGAAGCGGTCTCGCCTCCGGCGCTTGGGTTGCCCCGTGGCCTTGAGCCGCTTCCCCACCCGGTCTTTGAGCGACTGTGCTGTCACGATGTCCTCGCTTCGCTGATCGAGCGTCACCCTACGTAGGCAACGGCGAGCGCATAGAATTTTTAGTATACGGCCTCAGCTTGCAACCGCAATGTCACCATTGCGTCAGCAAATAGCAATTGCTTACTGTGATGTGACTACTTAGTCGCCTCTGCTTTCGGCTGATAGCGAAATGTCTAGCTGTGGGGAGCCCGCGAGGGTGTACTCGTGAAGCCGCGCGCGATAATTAGGCCGGTCAGCGGTGATGACTGGTGCCCCCCGGGGGAGACTAACTTCAGCTTCATAAGTGAGATCGTCCTGCGCAAGCCCCTTCTCGTGGCGCAAGCGGCTAGAATGTTGAAGGGCGTCGCGATCATGCTCGCTTTTCGCGTCCGTCCGCCAAGCAGTATGCCTTCTAGCGCGGCGATCACTTCCTTCTCGGTGATCTGCTGAACAACAGCAACTTCCCCGGCCGGTTGTCGGCAGGCTTTGCTGGAGGCGTTGTCAATGCAAGATGCACTGCAGCATCCGGCATTCCGCCGGCGAAGTTTCTTGCCACGGAGCCTGTATGAAGTCCAAGATTGCGCAAACGCTCGTGCAGGGAATGTGACCCGACAAAAGCGGGCGCAAGGGAGGACATCATGGATCATGATCTTGATCGGCGGGACTTCACGCTTGGCTTCTTGACGGCGAGTTTCGCGGCGCTCGCGTTGCGTCCGGCAACGGCGAATGCGGCGAGCGGCGCGGTGCTCGATCAGCCCTGGGCGGTCTGGGACAAGAACGCCAAGCCGGTTCGCGGCGGCATCTACCGGATCGCCACCGAGCAATACATCGGCAAGATGAATCCCAATCACTGGCCGGTGCTGGACTGGATCTCGATGGGATACTTCCACGAGCGGCTGATGCTGACGGACGGCGCCTACAATCCGACCGTACCGTGGCTCGCAGAATCGCTGAATTGGGAGTCGCCGCAGTCTGTGTTGATGCGGCTCCGCAATGGCGTGACGTTCCACGACGGCTCGCCGTTCGACGCCAAGAGCGTCAAGTACCAGTTCGACTGGATTCGCGATCCTGCCAGCAAGACCTGGGACGCGGGCTGGCTCGCGCAGCTTGACGTTGTCGAGGTGGTCGACGAGCGAACGCTACGCTGGAAATTGAAGACGCCGTGGGCAGGGTTCACTGGCGTCATGGCCAATGTTCCCGGCTACGTGATGTCGGCGAAGGCCTTGCAGGAGGACATGGACAAGTACGACATCCAGCCACAGGGCACAGGTCCGTTCCTTCTGGAGGAGGCGAGCCCCGGCAATTTTCTCAAATTCAAGCGCAATCCGAACTGGTGGTTCGCGAAGGCGAGCGGCAATCCCGACATGCCGTATTTCGACGGCATTCTGGTTACGATCGTTCCTGACCCCGCGGTGAGGCTCGCCAATCTGCGCGCCAACAAGATCGATGTCCTGACCCTGGACAAATCGCAGTACGCGACAGTGAAAAGCGATCCGAACTTCAGCGTCTACCGTTTTCCCGCAAATCACCTCAACGCGCTTCGCTTCAACGTCACCAAGGGCGTGTTCCAGGACATCAGGCTGAGACAGGCGGTGAGCCACGCCATCGACCGCCAGGCTCTGATCGCCGGCACCCAGTTCGGTCTCGCGCGTCTCGCGAGCTGCATGTTTCCCGAGGATCACTGGTGCCACAATCCGAACCTGAAGCCGGTGACCTACGATCCGGATTTGTCGAAGAAGCTGCTGGCGGACGCAGGACATGCCGGCGGTCTCACCATGCAAGGGTTACTACAGCAACAACTCGATGGGGCAGACCATCGCCGAGGCGGTGAAGGGGATGCTCGGCAAGGTCGGCATCGACTGGCAGGTCGAGCTGATACCACCGGCCCAGTTGGCCGCGCGGATGCAGACCCTCGACTACGACCTCGCACAGGGTGGCTGGATCTTCATTTATGACCCCGATCTGATGCCGACCGGACTCTACCACCCGGATGGTGGTTTCAATTTCGGGCGCAGCAAGAACGACGCCGCGATCGCGCTGATCGAGGCCGGGCGCAAGGAAGTCGATCTGGAGAAGCGCCGTGACATCTACTGGAAACTCGAAGAGGTTCTGTACAACTCCTACGAGGATGCCTGGCTGTGGTGGGAGGAGAGCGCGACCGCCTATCGCAAGGTCGTGCAAGGCTGGGACCACGAAGGCTTCCTGAAATACAAGGATGCCTGGTTCTGGGCGCATCCGCTGTGGTTCAAGGACGGCAAGGCGTGAGCACAAGCTGCCGCCCACGCTTTAGCTGACCGAGCACCGCAACGATGGGCAAGTACATCGGCATCCGGCTGGCGCACGCTCTGGTGATCCTGGCGATCGTGATCGTGCTGGTTTTCGTCATCGCTCGCCTTATTCCGGGTGATGCGATCATGGCGGCGATGGCCGGCAGCGTCGACCTGCACGATCCCTCGGTGGTCACTCGGGTACGTCACCAATACGGCCTCGACGAACCGATCTTGGTTCAGTTTGCAGTCTGGTTGAAGCGTTTCGTCCGCGGTGATTGGGGCATTTCGATCGGCACTGGCGAGAACGTGCTCGACATGTTCCTGCGGCGGTTACCGGTCACGCTGGAACTTTTCGTGGGCGCCTCGCTGTGGTCGGTCGCGATCGGCATTCCGGCCGGCATCATCGGGGCGCTGAAGCGAAATTCCACCGCCGATATGATCGTAACCGCAGGCGCCATCGTCGGCGTGTCGATACCGGCATTCTGGGAAGCGATCGTCCTGATCTATCTGCTGGCGGTGCTGGTGCCGGTTTTTCCGCCATCCGGTTACGTGCCGTTCTCCGACAATCCGTTGCTCAACCTGAGGGCCATGGTGCTGCCGACTTTCGTGCTCGGCACACACTCGGGCGGATTGCTCGCGCGCTTTGTGCGCTCGAGCCTGCTCGAGGTGCTCGGGCAAGACTACATCCGGACCGCGCGGGCCAAGGGCTTGTCCGGGGCGGCGGTGATCGTAAAGCATGCGCTCAAGCCGGGAATGATTCCGGTGGTCACTGTGATCGGCTTGTCCTGGGGCGGACTGCTCGCCGGCGCCTTTTTCGTCGAGGTGATCTTCGCGATACCTGGACTTGGTCGGATGAGCGTCGACGCCATTTTTTCAAAAGACTTCCCTGTCATGCAGGCGACCCTGATCGTGGTCTCGCTCAACGTGCTGTTAGTCAATCTTCTGGTCGACATCCTCTACGGATACCTCGATCCGCGTGTGCGGGTGCGCGGATGACCGAGATTCTACCGGCCCTCCCGATCGCGTCGCCGGCATCACGAAGTCCGGCATGGGCATTGTTCCGGGCTGTCGTCAGGCATCGTCTCGCTAGGGTCGGGCTCGCGATCATCGCCGTGCTCTGCTTTATCGCAATCTTCGCCTCGATACTCGCGCCCTACAGTCCCTATGATCAGGATCTTTACCGGGTGCTGGCGCCGCCGAGCGCGATTCATTGGCTCGGCACCGACAATCTTGGCCGCGACCTGTTCTCCCGCATCCTTTACGGCGCGCGGGTGTCACTGTTCGTCGGTATCGTCAGCTCCGCGCTCTCGGCGGTGATCGGCATCGCCATTGGCCTGTTCGCCGGCTTCAAGGGCGGAGTGGTCGACTCGATCATCATGCGGGTCACTGATGCATTTCTCTGCTTTCCGCCGCTCATCTTCATCCTGGCGATGTCAGCGGCGCTCGGTCCGGGCTTGCAGAACGTAATGCTGTCGTTTGCGTTGTTCGGCTGGACCGTTTTCGCCCGCATCACCCGCGGGCAGGTTCTACTGGTCCGCGAACTGCCGTTCATCGAGGCGGCGCGCTCGGTCGGCGTGCCGTCGATGCGTATCATGGTCCGTCACATCCTGCCGAACATCGCCGCGCCGCTCCTCGTCGCGATCACCATCACGATCGGCACCGCCATTCTAGTGGAAAGCGGGGTTTCGTTTCTCGGTCTCGGCGTGCAACCGCCGACCGCGAGCTGGGGCAAGGAGCTTCGCGTCGGTTTCACCTATCTGGAAGCCGCACCACTGTTCTCTATCGCCCCCGGGGTGATGATCTCGCTCGCGATCATTTCCTTCAATTTCGTCGGCGACGGACTGCGCGATGCCCTGGATCCTCGCCTTCGGGGCGCCAATCGGGTGCGACGGTGAGAGTGGTGTCGCCCGCGAGCGAAGCGAAATCGCAGGCGCTGCTCAGCGTGCGCGATCTAACTGTCGAATTCAGTTCGGAGGCCGGAGTCGTCACTGCGGTCGACGGCGTCTCGTTCGACTTGAACGCGGGGGAGATCCTGGCCTTGGTCGGAGAAAGCGGTTGCGGCAAAAGCGCGACGGCGCTGGCGCTGCTACGCCTGATTTCGGATCCGCCGGGCCGCATCACCAAAGGCGAAATTCATTTTCGCGACCGCGACCTTCTGCAGGCAGACGACGCGGCGATCCGCGAGATCCGCGGCAACCGGATTGCCATGATCTTTCAGGAGCCGATGACCAGCCTGAACCCGGTCTACACCATCGGTCGCCAGCTCGGCGAACCGCTCGAACTGCACAAGAATCTCGGCGGCGAAACCCTGCTCGCCAAGTGCATCGCGTTGCTGGAGTCGGTGAATATCCCAGAGCCGAGGCAGCGGCTGCAGAGTTATCCGCACCAGTTCAGCGGCGGCATGCGGCAGCGGATGATGATCGCGATGGGAATGAGCTGCGACCCAGACATTGTCATCGCCGATGAGCCGACGACGGCGCTCGACGTCACGATTCAGGCACAGCTTTTGGAACTGCTACAGGCGCAAGTCACAAGTCACCGCACGGCGCTGCTGCTGATCACCCACAACCTCGGCGTCGTCGCGCGTTATGCCGACCGGGTCAACGTGATGTATGCGGGACGCATTGTCGAAAGCGCGCCGGCCGACGACATCTACGGCGCGCCGCGCCACCCTTACACCATTGGATTGTTGCGCTCTGTGCCGCGGCTCGACCGACCGGCAGCGGAAAAGCTCATCCCCATCGAGGGTCAGCCGCCCGATGCGCTGAATTTGCCGAGCGGCTGCGCCTTTCATCCGCGCTGCCCATTCGTAATCGACAAGTGCCGTATCGAGGCGCCAACACTGACGAAGGTCAGTGACAATCAACTCGTGGCCTGCTGGGTCGACGTCCGTGGCTGAGTCCGGCGCCGATATCCTGATTAGGTTGCGACAACTCGCAGTGCATTTTCCTGTTCTGAGCGGCTTGTTGCGACGTCGGCAGGTCGGAGCGGTGCTCGCGGTCGATGGCGTCGATCTCGATATTCGTCGCGGCGAAACGCTTGGGTTGGTGGGCGAAAGCGGTTGCGGCAAGTCGACTCTCGGACGTGCGATCCTGCAGCTGGTGCGGCCGACCGCCGGAGAGGTGGTTTTCGACGGCACCGAGCTCACGACGCTGACTGACGAGGAATTGCGACCGCTGCGCCGGCGCATGCAGATGGTGTTTCAGGACCCCTTCTCTTCGCTAAATCCGCGGATGACTGTCGGCGAGACAGTCGCCGAACCGATGCTGGTGCACGGCCTTGCGAAGGCCTCTGAGAGCCGTGAGAAATCAGCCGAACTGTTTCTGATCGTCGGGCTTAACCCCGATATGCTCGATCGCTACCCGCACGAATTCAGCGGCGGCCAGCGCCAGCGCATTGGCGTGGCCCGCGCGCTCGCTGCAGAACCGGACTTCATCGTCTGCGATGAGCCGGTGTCGGCGCTCGACGTGTCGATCCAGGCCCAGATCGTCAATCTGTTCGAGGCGCTGCGCGATCAGTCTTGGCTTGACCTATGTCTTCATCGCTCACGATCTGGCGGTCGTCCGGCACCTGAGCGATCGGATCGCCGTCATGTATCTCGGAAAGATCGTCGAGATTGCGCCGAAGCTGAGCCTCTATGCGGAACCGCTGCATCCCTACACCCAGGCGCTGCTCTCCGCGGTGCCCGTGCCGGATCGCGCGGTCGAGAAGCGACGACAACGCATCGTCTTGCAAGGTGAGGTGCCGAGTCCGGTCAACCCGCCACGCGGTTGCCGGCTGCACCCGCGTTGCGCCAAGGCGATGCCGCACTGCGCCGTCATCGAGCCGATGTTGAAGCAGCAAGCGGAAGGCCATTGGGTGGCCTGCCATTTATATGACTAGTATTGCGGTGAAGTCGCGGACAGCTGGCGACTTCCGCATGTGGCACTTTTCGGACATGGCGCGATGTCTCCGAGTTTAGTCCACTTTCAAGCGGAAAACATATGCTCGCATAGAGCTTTTCCGGTTTTGGACCCGAAGCGGGCATCGGAACTGCCACCGAACTGTTAGGATCGACGGCTCTCACAGTTGATTTACATCAAAGTTTCTGCGGCTCGCCCAATAGAAAAAATGACTGGGTGTGATTTTGGAAGTTGCTGGACATCGAGCAGGTGAATTGAAGGCGAAAGGCGAAACAACCATGAAACACATCGTCGCGAAATTGCTGGCCCTTATCGCGCTCGCTTGCTCGCTGGCGACAACGGCGCGCGCTGAAGTCCTTCGCCAAGCGGGTTGACATTGGCGGGGGACGGATGATGTACATCGAGTGTCATGGCAGCGGATCACCCACCGTGCTGCTCATCTCGGGTACGGACACGGCGTCTGACCTGTGGCACGCTGCTGATCAGAGGGGGCCGACGGTCTACGATGACATCCAGAAGACGACGCGGGTGTGCGCCTACGACCGACCCGGTGCGCCGCACCTCGACCAAACCTTCAGCCGCAGCGACCCGGTGCCCCAGCCGACCAGTCCTCAAAACGGGGTCGACGACCTCGTCGCCCTGCTGAAGGCGGCCGACGTACCGGGCCCTTACGTCCTCGTCGCGCACTCTTTCGGCGGCACGATCGCACGGGTCTTCGCCGGCGAGCATCCTGACGAAGTCAAAGGCATCGTGTTCGTTGACGTCCTCACGCCGGAGCTTCGCGCCCAGATGACACCTGAGGAGTGGAAGATCTGGAAGCGCATCAACGCCCGGCCGGCCAAGGCCCTCGCGGCCTACCCGGATCTGGAACGGCAGGATTTCGATGAGACTCTGGACCAGACTGCCGCCGCGGCAGCGCTAAGGCCCATGCCGGTCGTCGTGCTCACGGCCAGCGACAAGTTCATCGATGTCGTCCCGAAGCTCATCCAGGCCGGTGAGCTGCCGCCGGATACACCGCCGGACTTCGGAGCGATCGTCGACCGAGCGAACTCGGCGGCCCAGAACGAGCTCGTGGCGCTCGTGCCCGGCGCGGTGCACATCACCGACACGCACTCGGGACACAACATCATGATCGACAACGCACCAGTCGTCATTCAGGCCATCCGGATGGTGGTCGACGCGGTGAGAGCCGGGCAGACCTCGCTCAAGGGGTGACGAATTAACGGACATCCTAGAGCGCTCAACTGATGTCCGCTCTTGATGCTGTGGACGGCTCCTCCACCGGCACATGAGTGCCATGGATGTGGGGGCTTTTAGGGCTCCCACGATTCAGAGGAGCTACCCATGCAGACGATCACGACAATCGGTTTTGATATCGCCAAGTCAGTGTTCCAGGTGCACGGAGTTGATGCCACCGGCCAGGTGGTCATCCGCCGCCAATTAAAGCGCCGCCACGTCCTGGCATTCTTCGAGAAGCTACCGCCGTGCCTGGTTGGCATCGAGGCTTGCGCCTCGTCTCACCATTGGTCGCGCGAACTTCAGGCGATCGGTCATACCGTTCGGCTGATGCCGCCGGCTTACGTGAAGCCCTATGTCAAACGGCAGAAGAACGACATGGCCGACGCCGAGGCGATTTGCGAAGCAGTCACCAGAGCCAACATGCGGTTCGTGCCAACAAAGACGCCTGAGCAGCAGAGCTGTCTGATGCTTCACCGCACACGTCATCTGTTCATCCGCCAGCAGACCGCGGTGATTAATTCGATCCGGGCGCATCTAGCCGAGTTCGGCATTGTCGCGCCGGTCGGGCGCAAAGGGGTTACGGAACTGCTGCATGTTGTGGCGGACCCGAGCGACAAGCGGGTGCCAGAGGTTGCCCGCGCGTGCCTTGCCGCGCTCGGCACTCAACTGCTCAGTCTCAAGGAGCAGATTTTGGAGTTCGACCGGTTGATCATGGCTTGGCACCGGTCGAACCAGACGAGCAAGCGCCTTCATTACATCCCCGGGGTCGGTCCGATGCTGGCGACCGCTCTGGTCGCAAGTGTTGCTGACCCCAGGACCTTCCGATCAGGGCGTAACTTCTCGGCCTGGATTGGGCTCGTACCGAAGCAGCACTCGAGTGGAGGCAAGGACAGGCTCGGCAGCATCAGTAAACAGGGTGACCGCTACCTGCGCAGCCTGTTCGTCGCCGGAGCACTCGCCGTCATCCGCTATGCCAAGATCCATGGCACCGGGCATCGGCGCTGGCTTATGGCGTTGCTAAGCCGACGCCCAACCAAGGTCGCCGCCATCGCGCTCGCCAACAAGATCGCGCGGATGGCCTGGGCCATGATGGCCAAGGGCGAGCGGTACAAGCAACCGGTCGCACTTGCGGCGTAAACGAGATCGCGCCGGTCAATCGGCGTGACGTGAAGGTTGGGAGGGCGAACAGCACGTAATGCAGAGCCGGTCGATCCGGCGATCAGGACAACCCATTTGTGCCAGCGCATTGTCGAATGCGGGCTTTTGACCGGGACCTGATCCGCGGAGGGCATTATGGCCAGCGGTCATGTGAGCCGCTTCTACAGGCCGAACACATGGCAGCACCGACCAAGCCTGCGACGTGAAGATTTCTCTTGCCAACCCGGAGCCGTCCACACATGGCACACTTCTGAGACATGATAAGGGACGCGACCGGAGTCCGCTTTAACATCGGAAGCGGACCTCTCTACTCAGGCCAGCGTAAAGGCCGATTATGAATTCACGACCCAGCCCAAGCTAGGGAACGGCCGCGGCGCGCTGGAACGCTGGCCGCGCAAGCAGGCGCTCACGATAGGCCGTGGCGCGGGGACCGAGCAGCGAGGCGAAGTCGGGCTTTCCCATGTTGTTGAGCGGATAGCCGACCGAAATGTCGGCGAGCGTCATCCGCCCCGCCACCAGGAAGTCACGACCCTCCAGCCGCTGCTCGAGTAGCTTTGCCCGCATCGAGAGCGAGTGGCGCGCGTCGGACAGCACGGCATCGATGCCGGCCTGCATCTCCGGCGTCTTGTTGCGGATACGTCTGATGCGCGCCATCGCGGAGAGCGGCGCCTGCAGAGTCGCCTCGCCGTACAACAGCCATTGCACGAACTCCGGCCGCTCCGGCTCGTCCGGTGCCACGACCAGGTCGGAACCATGCCAGGCCGCGAGGTATTCGCAGATCGCAAGCAATTCGTAGATCGCACGGTCGCCGTCGATCAGGGCGGGCAGCGTGCCGGCCGGATTGATCGCAAGATACTCGGGCTCCTGCAGCCGCGGCCGAACTCCCAGCGACTTCACCTCGACCGTGGCGCCAATCTCCTCCAGCGTCCACAGCACGCGCAGCGAGCGCGAGGTCGGCACATGGTAGAGAACGGCCATCAGTCGAGCGTCTCCAGCAGCCGCACGCAGAGGTAGGTCCGCGGCACCAGGGACGAATAGTAGATCTGCTCATAGGCGGCGTGCGGATAGCCGACCACATCGGCTGTAATGATTGCCACTAATCGGCGCTGCTCACGAGCCAATAGAACTCCTCCCACTCGGATTGTAGAAGGGCTCAACCGACAGGGCAATGCTGAGCGATGTCCGTTGTTGGGTGAACAGCGGAAGTCATTTGCTCGCGTTGAGTATTTCCGAGTTTGACCCGTTGCGGACATTCGCGAACGTCTGCCAGTGCCATGTCCTGGATAGGGTCGGCCGTAAGCATGCCAGCGGGACCGGACCATGGCAAGCCAACTTGATTTGTTTTGCAAACGCGCCGTTCCCGGGCGATCTGGCGTCGTCTCAACGAAGCGAGGGGGTATTGATGACCTGTCCGACACCGACGAATGCCGCTGATGACGCCGATCCGGAGCGGGCGGCTCCGAACATCATGGACACGACACCCGAAAACCAGGCGGCGACCTTCCGCAACCAGGACCAGGTCTGGCCGGTGCGCGTCATCCGGCGCGGCGACGCGGTGCGGCCGCTCCCACCGCACGCCCGTTCGCTCGCGGACCTGACCTTTGAGGTGGGCGAGGTCCGCCTCAGCCTCAGCGACTACATGGCCCGCCGCCGCACGGCCGGGCTGCTGATCCTGAAGCACGGCGAGATCGCGCTGGAGCGCTACGGCATGGGCAACGGCCCGGAGAGCCGGTGGACCAGCTTCTCGACCGCGAAGTCGATCACCGCGACGCTCGTCGGGGCTGCGCTCCACGATGGCGCGATCGGCAGCCTGGACGATCGCTGCGAGCAACTACCTGCCGCGGCTGCGCGGCTCGGCTTACGAGGGCGTCACGATTCGCAATCTCCTGCGGATGTGCTCCGGTGTGGCCTGGCGCGAGGAAAACGATGCAGACGGACGCTCCGACGTCGATCGCCTGAGCAAGGCCATGGTGAGCCGACGGCCAGGCTCCGTCCTGGACCTCCTGTGCAAACTGCCGCGCGCTCAGCCGCAGGGCGTCGTCTTCAACTATTCGACCGGCGAGAGCTGCCTGCTTGGCGCGCTGGTCGCGGCCGCTACGGGCCGGCCGTTGGCCGACTACTGCGCCGAGACGATCTGGGGACCTGCCGGCATGGAGGCCGACGGGTACTGGCAACTCGAGTCCGAGGGCGGCCTGGAGCTGGGCGGGTTTGGCGTCAGCGCACGCCTGCGCGACTTCGGCCGCTTCGGCCAGCTGGTGCTGGAGGACGGCGAAGCGTTCAGTGGCCGACGGGTGCTACCGCCCGGCTGGCGCGATCTCGCCGGACAGCCCGACAGCGCGCCCACCGGCTTCGGTCGGCTCATGCCCGGTTCGCCGGCGGGATACGGCTACCACTGGTGGGCGGTGCCGCCCTTGCCGGGCGGCGTCAACAACGGCGCCTTTTCGGCGAACGGCGTCTTTGGCCAGATCATCTTCGTCAATCCGACCGAGCAGGTGGTCGTCGCAATCCAGAGCGCGTGGCGTCAGCCTCACGACAGCGACGCCGAGGTCGAGACCGTCGCGATGATCAGAGCTGCGGTGCGCGCGCTTCGACCGGACCCGGCGTCGTAGGCCTCCAGCGCGGAGAAAGATCTGGGCCTCGTGTTTCAGCAACGCTCCTCGCACGCGCCGACGAGGTGATCGAATAAGATGCTATTTGCTGCGGTGCATAGTCCGTTCATTGCACAACTCGGACATGGCCCAATGTCCGACTTGAGGGAAAAGCGGAAGTCCAATTTCGGGGCTGTAA
>CAVSZM010000004.1:0-339563 GCA_963732455.1 uncultured Alphaproteobacteria bacterium
CTGCCGCTGATGCTATCTTCGCATCTTCCTGCGGTCCTGACCGGCATGGTGCAGGTCGGCGTCGGGGACTTTTTCGCGCAAGCCTCAGCCAGCGGCTTTGTCGGTCAGGCCGCATATAATAATCGGGCGTCGCCAGCGGTACGCATCTCGCCGGCTATTTCCTTGGGGCCGACCCTCAGGCATGGCCGGCGTCTTGCCGCGCAAGTTCGGGAACAGGAACACCAGTTGCGAGCAGCCCGATAATCGCAGCAATCCATGCCCCGATTGTGAAGCGGCGTCCCTCGATGCTCAGCAATTCGACTAGCATGATAGATCGAACAGATCGAACCGATAATCGGCAAAGCCAGGGTTATGTTGGGGCTCATCATGCAGGCTTTGATGCTGCTTTGCCTCGGACGCCCAATGTGATTGACCCGGGTAGCTCCGACGTAACAAGATACCCCCAAGGACACCTCATGCACTGGGGCTACCCTTGGCAGACCCCGTTAAAGTGAAGCGCCGACTGGCTGCTATTTTCGCGGCTGACGTTGAGGGCTATAGCCGCCTCATGGGAGCCGATGAGGTCGCTACCTTGGACGCTCTTACGGCGCGCCGGGAAATCCTCGACGGGCAGATTGCGACGCATGGTGGCCGTATAGCCAACACGGCTGGCGACAGTGTGCTGGCGGAGTTCGGTAGCGCCGTTGATGCGGTCCGCTGCGCCATGGAAGCTCAGGATGCCCTGGCGAAAGCCAACTCGACCCTTCCTGAGAGCCATCACATCAATTTCCGCATGGGAGTGCATGTAGGTGACGTAATGATCCGCGTCGGAGACATGTTCGGTGATGGGGTGAACATCGCCGCTCGATTGCAGACGCTTGCGAAGGCCGGTGGGCTGTGCATCTCCGGCGTGACCTATGATCAGGTCCGGAAAATCCTGCCGCTGCAGTTCACGGACCTCGGTGCGCAGACCGTCAAGAACATCGAGGAGCCCATACGCGCCTATGAGGTTATGGCGCGAGGTGAGCCGGCATCTTCAGCACTGAAAGACGTTTCGTCTCCCGGTGATCGTAAACCTCTCGCTCTGCCCGACAAGCCCTCCATCGCGGTGCTGCCGTTCCAGAACATGTCAGGCGATCCCGAGCAGGATTATTTCGCCGATGGCATGGTGGAGGACATCATCACTGGATTGTCGCGGTCCAAGTCCCTGTTCGTCATCGCACGTAATTCCAGTTTCACCTACAAAGGCAAAGCCGTCGATATCAAGCAGGTCGGGCGTGAACTCGGCATCCGTTACGTAATGGAGGGCAGCGTCCGCAAAGCCGGAAATCGCGTTCGCATCACCGGACAGCTCGTTGATGCCGAGACAGGTAGCCATATCTGGGCAGACAGATACGACAGTACACTCGAAGACATTTTCGATCTGCAGGATCGCGTGACGACGAGCGTAATAGGCGCAATCGCGCCTCAACTTGAGCGCGCCGAAATAGTGAGGGCTCAGCGCAAACCGACCGAGAGCCTGCAAGCGTACGATTACTATCTTCGCGCCCTGGCGAGTTTTTATCGCTTTACGCCGGAAGCGAATATTGAGGCGCTCAAGCTCACCCGGACGGCCAACAATCTCGATCCCGACTATGCAGCCCCATTCGCGTTGGGAGCAACTTGCTATGTCCAAAGGTGGGGATTTGGCTGGAATATTGGTGATGCTGAAGATGAAAATGAGGCTCGCCGATTGATGAGGCGGGCCCTTGAACTTGGTAAAGATGATCCCCTGGTGCTTGCATTAGCTGGTCAAGCCCTCGGGCTATTCATAGGAGAAGTGCAAGAAGGAGCGGCGCTACTGGCACGGGCTATAAGCCTCGATCCAAATTTGGCCTCAGCACGATTTTGGAACGGGTATGTACAGCTTTATCTCGGTGACGCAGATGCCGCGATAGAACAATTCCAAATCGGTCTACGGATGAGCCCTCTCGATCCACGAATTTTTTTGGCCCAAAATGGAATGGCAGCTGCTCATTTCTCGGCTGGTCGATACGAGGATGGTTCCTTGTGGGCGAAAATTGCCGTGCAACAGAACCCCAATTTTGTAGCTGCACATCACACCCTGATGGCTTGCCATGCGATGGCCGGACGGGTTGAAGAGGCGCGACAGGCTTGGGCGGTCGCGCGACAAATCGACCCCACCCAGCGCCTCTCGACTGTTTTAAAAGAGCGGTACCGCCTTCGACGATCCAAAGACATTATTCAACGGTACGCCGAAGCGTTCCGGATAGCGGGGATGCCCGAATGACGACGCGTCGTCTCGCAGCTATACTTGCGGCGGATGTCGCGGGTTACACCGGCTTGATGGGTGTAGACGAGGTCGCGACGCTGCAGGCCCTGAAAACGCGTGGGGGCCGAGCTTCTTTGGATCATGGTCTCGATTCCGGCGGCTGAGGTGGGCACGACGCCAGGACGGGTGCTAATGACAATCGCGCGGCGCGTTGCCCCATGACTGAGGCAACTAAGCATGGAACCAAAGTTCCTCCCGTCGCATTGTGTTTCCCTCGGAGGGCGCAATGGCATGGCGTTCGCTTCTGCTGTTCGCGGTCTGTTGCTCCCTATCTGTAATCGTCCGGTTCTACGTCGCGAAATACACGGCGGCGGCTGCGGAAGCGTACGCGCGCAGCAAAGGCGCATCGGAAGTAGAAATGGAAGCTGTGCGGCATTGTCTCCCACCAACGATCACTGCACAGGGTGCATCATGAAATACCTCGCGATAATACTGGTCGGATTATCTTTCTCGCTTGCCGGGTGTGGAAGAGACCCCGGCCCCAAGGGAGACCCGGGGTCACAAGGCCCCGCAGGTCCACAGGGAGCCCAAGGCATCCAGGGCGTGGCGGGCACGCCAGGTCAGGCGGGAGCGCAGGGACCACAGGGTCCGCAAGGTGCCCCGGGCGACAAAGGTGAAAAAGGTGACAAGGGAGAAAAAGGCGATAAGGGCGACACAGGCGCCGCGTTCCGCGTCGTCGAAGTTAATGGCGCTGTGACCTGCGAAGCAAATGAAACGCTGGTGTCGGTATTCTGCCCGAGCGGCGGTGCGCCTGATGGCGCCAAGTGCGCCACGACACCCAGCGTGGGTCTGTGTGTGAAGAAGCCGTAGAGGGTAGTCGCATTTCGTGAAGCGGGGCTACCCGAATGACTGTGCGACCACCGGGACCAAGTCCGGCGCGCATTCGGCCGAGCATCATCGGGCGTAGAGCCCCCGAAGATTTTGAAGTGGCGCTGGAGAATTTTTGGGAATTAAGGGCCCGAAGTGGGACCCGTTCCAGAGGGCAATGATGAGATGCCCGCTAGATCCCTTGAAGCTGCCGTGCGTGAACCGGCTAGGACCACTGAGGTATGTGACGGCCTTTAGGGTTCTTCCCGGCCTAAAGGTCACCTTCGGCGACCAACTGATCCGCGTGTATGGCGATACGGCGGTTAACACCGGCTGTTACACGTTTTCCGATGTCAAGGATGGAGAGACCAGGAGCTTGCCGGCGCGCTACAGCTTCACTTACGTCAAGAGGGGCGGCAATTGGCTCATCGTCGATCATCATTCCTCAACGATGCCATATCCCCCCAAATAGCTCTTCGGTATTCTTTGCCCGACGCTCGTTCCGCTGCACTGGGTCCGGGCGCGCGTCGTCATTGATGCGAACCTAAGCGGCAGGCTCGCAACTTGGCCGGACATGAAGGTCATCGTTGATTGTTTCGGGTGCGCGGTGCCACCGAGCACACCGCAGCATTCAGTCGAGCAGCAGCGAGCGCAAGGACCCCGATAGCGGAAGTCTCTAGCGGAGCGCTACTCGGCTGCGTCGTCAGAGAGAACGGAGAAGTCCTTGGACTTCTGGCCGTCCTGAACTTCTCCAAATCCCTCCGCAGCGATGCCGCGCTTGAGCAACTCGCGTATTGCCGCTGCTCTGCTCGGCATCCGCTTTGCAAAACGCCACGTATCAACGATCCGCAGTTCTGCGTGCGTGAGCATGATCTGTAGCCGCTCGCCTCGATTGAGTTCACCCATCTGACACTCCCCGTGAAAAACTCACTGCTTAAACGCCAGAAGCCAATAGTTAGTTCCTTACTGTTTATACTCATTAATCGCTTGTGCGGGGTTTGGCAACTAGAGCCACGAAGGCGTCCAATGCGCTAGCAACATATTGAACTCACTATTGTTTTCTTGATTTGAAGTCTTTTGAAGCGCAGGCTCTCGCTTGAAGGGATGCGAAAAATGTCAATTTCGATCGAACGCAAGGTTGTCGGGCTGGCTGAGGTCGACCACCGGATAGGGAACAACTTAGCCAGCTTGAGCGGTGTTATTCGCCTTCAGCGGAACGCTATTTCCAAGAGCGGCAAAAACCTGTCGACGGAACAGGTTTGCATGTTGCTCGACGATGTCACCGCGCGCATCGAGGTCATGGCAAAACTCCACAAGTCCTTGGCGCTGGGCGTCAACGGCGATGGGGTAAACCTTGGCGATTTCTTGCAAGAAATATCCGAGCTGATCGGCACCCTCGGCCCGGAAGGAAGGATGGACTTAACAGTCGATAATTGTTGCGAAGGCTGCATCGACCCCCGTCACGCGCTTCACATCGGGCTCATTACCGCCGAGATGCTTACAAACGCCAGCAAATACGCGCATCCGACGGGCTTGCCTGTGAAGGTCCATATCCGCTGCGAGACCAACGGCGATGGCTCGTTCATGGTGGAAGTGACTGACGACGGCGTCGGTTTCCCGGAGAACTTCGATCCGTCAACAGATGGCGGGCTGGGCTTTCAGCTCATGCGAGCGCTGGCGAACGGGTTAAGTGCTGAGCTTCAATTTGAACATGACAGTCTCGGTGTTTGTGGCCGCCTTGTTAGACGAAAACACTTGGCGTCTTGAAAGAAACCGGCGGAGCAGCAGCGTGCCCTCATCCCAACAATTCATTACTGCACTTGAGTGCCCACGATGTCCGCGATGTCAATTGCGAATGAAACTGGTACGCACATCCCCCGGGCCGAAAGGCTTTGAACGCCGGTTGTTTGAGTGTTCCAAATGTAATCATGCCGAGGCGCGCGCAGTACCTTCAGATCCGATCAAGTCTAAAGTTGTCCGGTGGTTCGCAGGAGAACTCAGGGCTCCGAAGTGATTCCAGTAATCACGCCGCGGCACTCAGCCGAGCATCATCATCAGTAAACCCCCGGTTTTTTCGAAGTCGCTTTCAGGAAGTTTTGCGCTTTTCAGGTCCCTAAAGGGGACCCATCTTACGTATTTGTGCAATTTGCGCGGTGTGGTAAAAACCAACCAGTTGATCGTTGGCGCGCGCATGACCAATTCAATGAACACGGTGACGGAAAAAACGCTCGAAGAATGCAAGCGTCACGTTGATGAGTGCGCAGCGCTGCTGGAGCGAACTTCTGTTCCGGAGTATCGCGAAGCCATCATTGCCATGGCCAATGCATGGTTGAAAATCGCAGAGCGAGCGAAGATCAAGGCAAGTCGCTGACTGGCTTCGATGAGCTAAGGTCAAGCTACCGCTCTCCGTCGTCAACGCGATTTACGCGCGTTACTTCCCGGAAGATCCGCCCGCCCGAATCTTCGTGTGCGTGCCGGAACGGACCGGGCGGTTCGATATCGAAATCGATTGCATCGCCGTGGTTTAGCCTTCGAGTTCGAGCCGCTGCTAGCGCGCGCGTTGCACGCTGACTTTGTCGGCGACCCTGGCCGCGCCGCCGGTCAGCGCCTTGACCGAGATCGCGACGATGCGGTCGATGATGCCGGCGACGTCGTTGAGATCGCATAAACCTTCCGACAATTTTGTCAGCCGCTCGCTGTCGCGGATGGTCTGGTGCGCCATGGCGAGCGCGAAGTGCAGCCCCCAGTAAAGATCGACCTCGCTGCGGTCGGGCAGCGAGCGCCGCATCGCTGCGGCGAATTTCCGCAAATGATCGATCTCGCGGTTCTTGATGCGGCGGATCGGCGGCACCGATTCGATCGAGGCGCGGATCATGAAGCGCGCAGCCGTCGAGCGCTCGCGGTCGGGGCCGAGACAGCCGCGCAGCGTCGGCCCGACAAGCGCACGCAGGATCGCGTCGATGCCGGCGCGTCCGCCGCCGGCCGCTTCGGCGGCCTTCAATTCGTTGAGCCGTTCGCGGTTGGTGGCGAGGCTGCGGGTGACGAACAACTCGGCGATCAACTCGTCCTTGGAGCCGAAATGATAATTCACCGCAGCCAGATTGACGTCTGCGGCGGCGACGATGTCGCGCAGCGTGACGTCGGCAAAGCCGCGTTCGGCATAGAGCCGCTCGGCGGCGCTGAGGATCGCGGTTCTCGTGTGATCCGACGGCATGTCATGGCACCCATGCAGGGCGAAGTTGGCCCGTTGCAATTCAAACAATTGTATGAAACTATCGTTTGAGAGTGGGAATTGTCAATGCGCCGTCTGGCGCATGGCATCCCAGGCCCGGCCGGCTGTCGTCGCAACCGCTGAAATCAGCGGCAAGAATAGTCTTGCGGACGAGGGACGGCGGGGAGACAGTGCGGCAAAAGTTTCAGAACGAAGGTGAGGAGCGTCCTATGGACTTCAACATGTCTGACCGTCAGAAAGATTGGCTCAACAGGGTGCAGTCGTTCATGCACAAGCACGTGCGGCCCGCGGTGCCGATCTACAAGCAGCAGGACGAGACAGGCGAGCGCTGGAAGGTGATTCCGGTCCTCGAAGAATTGAAGAAGAAGGCGCGCGCCGAAGGTCTCTGGAACATGTTCATGCCGCCGTCGTCGCATGAGGACGACGAATTCCGCGGCGCGGGATTGAGCAATCTGGAATATGCGCCGCTGGCCGAGGAAATGGGCCACATCGGCTGGGCCTCGGAAGTGTTCAACTGTTCGGCGCCCGATACCGGCAACATGGAAGTGTTGATGCGTTATGGCTCCAAGGAGCACAAGAAGCAGTGGCTCAAGCCGCTGATGAACGGCGAAATCCGCTCCGCCTTCCTGATGACCGAGCCTGCCGTTGCATCGTCGGACGCGACCAATATCGAGACCTCCATCAAGCGCGACGGCGATCATTATGTGATCAACGGCCGCAAGTGGTGGTCGTCCGGCGTCGGCGATCCCCGCTGCCAGGTTCTGATCGTGATGGGCAAGACCGATACCAACGCGCCGCGCCATCAGCAGCAGTCGCAGATTCTGGTGCCGCGCGATGCCAAGGGCATCACGGTCGAAAAGATGCTGCCGGTGTTCGGCTTCGACGACGCGCCGCACGGCCACGCCCAGGTGCTTCTCGAAAACGTCCGCGTTCCCGTCAGCAACATTCTGCTCGGCGAGGGCAGGGGTTTCGAGATCGCGCAGGGCCGCCTTGGGCCCGGCCGCATCCATCACTGCATGCGCACCATCGGCAAGGCCGAAGAGGCGCTGGAGAAGATGGTGAAGCGGCTGTCGTCGCGCACCGCCTTCGGCCGGAAGATCATCGAATATTCGATCTGGGAACAGCGCATTGCCGAAGCCCGTACCGATATCGAAATGAACAGGCTGTTGTGCCTCAAGGCCGCCGACATGATGGATAAGGTCGGCAACAAGACCGCCCAGCTCGAGATCGCCATGATCAAGGTTGCGGCGCCCAACATGGCGCTGAGGATCATCGACAACGCGATCCAGGCCTTCGGTGGCGCCGGCGTCACCGACGATGCCGGTCTGGCGCGGGATTATGCCTCGATGCGCACGATGCGGCTGGCGGACGGGCCGGACGAGGTGCACAATCGCGCCATTGCCAGACTTGAACTTCGGAAGTATGCAAACGCTCCTACTGCGCATTAAAGGGAGCTTCCTAAATGGCGCTCCCCAAGAAATTCAAGGGAGCGTCATCGTGGCCGAGGGCGTCAGAAGAGACGAGGAGTTTTCGGGCACCAAGCCCGTCGAGGAGCGGCATCGGATCGATGAGACGCATCTCGATGGCTGGATGCGGAACAACGTCGAAGGCTATCAGGGACCGCTGACCGTCCTGCAATTCAGGGGCGGTCAGTCAAATCCGACCTATCGGCTCGATACGCCCGGGCGATCCTATGTGATGCGCCGCAGGCCGTTCGGTAAATTGCTGCCGTCGGCGCACGCGGTCGATCGCGAATTTCGCGTGATCGCGGCATTGAGCAATCAGGGCTTTCCGGTCGCAAAAGCCTATGCGCTGTGCACCGACGATGCCGTGATCGGGGCTGCCTTCTACATCATGTCGATGGAAGAGGGGCGGGTGTTCTGGGATCCCACGCTTCCCAGCCAGACGCCGGAAGCGCGGCGCAAGATTTTCACCAGCAAGATCGAGACGCTTGCGAAACTGCACACCTACGATCCGCAGGCGATTGGGCTCGGCGATTTCGGCAAGCCCGGAAACTATTTCGCGCGCCAGGTCGATCGCTGGACCAAGCAATACCGCGCGTCCGAGACGCAGCACATTCCAGAATTCGAGAAGCTCGCCGAATGGTTGCCACGAACCGTGCCGAAGCAGGAGCGGGTCTCGATCGTCCACGGCGACTATCGCCTCGACAACATGATCTTTCACGCCACCGAGCCGCGTGTGCAGGCGGTGCTGGATTGGGAACTGTCGACGCTCGGCGATCCCATGGCGGACTTCACCTATCTCCTGATGCAATGGACCATGCCCGGTCTCGCCAATGCCGATCTGAAGGCGCTGAATATTCCGAGCATGGAAGAGGCGGCCAAAATCTATTGCAACGTCACCGGCAGCGCCGTTCCGGACCTGAACTGGTATTTTTCATATAATTTGTTCCGGCTTGCCGGCATTACCCAGGGTATCGCCGGGCGTATCCGCGACGGCACCGCAGCGAACGCCAAGGCCATCGAATCCGCAAAGCGGACGGTGCCGCTGTCGCAGGCTTCCTGGGAATACGCGCAAAAGGCTGGCGCGAAGTGACGAACAAGGCGTGGCCCTCGGAACACGACCCGCGGGTCACGCCTTTTTGTCGTTCCGGGAACGCTTTCCGCGTGCCCGCAATGACGAGTCTAGATCGGTTTTCCCGCATAAGGCATTGACGCGGTGAGGCCGCCATCGACCGGGATCGCCTGCCCATTGACGTAGGACGCGTCGTCGCTGGCCAGAAACAATCCCATCGCCGCCAGTTCGTGCGGCTGGCCGGCGCGCTTGAGCGGGTTGAGCTGGCCGATCTTGCCGTCGGTACCGCGCTCCTTGGCGTTGTCGAAGATCGGCTTGGTCATGCCGGTCTCGATCAGGCCGGGACATACCGCATTGATCCTCACGCCGGTCCCGGACAGCGAATAGGCGGTGGTTTGCACGAGGCTGATCACGCCGGCCTTGCTTGCGGCATAGGGGTGACCGCTGGCGCCGGACTTCAAGCCCGCCACCGACGCGGTGCAGACGATCGAGCCGTATTTCTGCTTGATCATGTGCGGCATGGAATATTTGACCGCCAGGAACGGGCCGATCAGGTTGATGCGCAGGATTTCCTGCCAGTGTTCCACCGTCTGTTCGGCAAGCGGCACCATTCCGCCGCTGATGCCCGCATTGGCCCAGATCGCATCCAGCCGACCGTAGCTGGAGACCGCCTTGTCGATGAAGGCGATCACGTCCTTTTCCGAACCGGCGTCGGCCATCACGGCCTCCGCCGTGCCGCCAGCCTTGCGCACCTGATCGACGGTTTCCTTCACGCCCTCGGCGCGATCGACCGCAATCAGTTTGGCGCCCTCTCTGGTGAACAGCAGCGATGCCGCGCGCCCGATGCCGCTGCCCGCGCCGGTGATAATGACGGATTTGCCTTCGAGGCGGCCCATGAGTTTCTCCCTGTTCACTTCTGATCCACGGCGTTTTCCAGCGAAGTGGTTCGCGTAAGGAAAATGCGTCAAAAAAGACACGGCTTGCCGCCGTACGGAATTTTAGATGTCACTTGAGGCAATCTGCACTCTGACGTACAGCGACATCGAACAGTATTGAAGGGCTCTTGCGATGTCCAATCCGGCCAAAACATTTGTCGCGCAACATTCCGTGCCCACAGGCGTGGTTGCGACGAGGTGGTGGTGGGTGCGTCACGCGCCGGTTCGAGAGGATGGCGGCTGCATTTACGGGCAGAAGGACATTGGCTGCGATACCAGCGATCGCGTGGTGTTCGAGGCGGTCGGAAAAATCCTGCCGCGCGACGCGGTCTGGTATGCGAGCAATCTGAAGCGGACGCATCAGACCGCTGCCGCGATCTGGTCCGCGGGATTTCCCAAACCTGCGATAATGCAGCACGAGCCCGCGCTGGCCGAACAACATCTTGGCGAATGGCAGGGATTGAACCGCGCAGCGTTCTTCGCCAGCCGGCCGATCGCAGTCGGCAGCTACTGGTTTGCGCCGATCGACGATCCGGCGCCGGGCGGCGAGAGCTTCATGGATCTCTATAACCGTGTGCGCGGCGCGATTGAGCGCGTCAACGCCGAACACGCCGGCAAGGACGTGATCGCGGTTGCGCATGGCGGAACGATCAAGGCGGCGATTGGCCTTGCGCTCGGCAATCAGCCGGAGCGCGGCCTCGCCTTTACCATCGACAATTGTTCGGTGACGCGGCTCGATCACCTCTCGAGCGCAGGCCATAGCGGCTGGCGGGTCCCGATGGTCAACCAGCAGCCGTGGATCGCCGACGCCTCGCACAACGCCATGCATCAGCCGGCGGGACCGGAAATCGCAACCGCCAGCAAACTCGCATGAAATTACCCACTCAATCGGTTGTCTGACAGGGCTAACGCTGCTTAAGCTGAATCGAACTCAAAACCGGCGCATCCGCCGCCGGGTCAATGTTTGGGAGAAACGCATGACCTTGTTCGATATGTCGGGAAAAGTCGCCGTCATCACCGGTTCCTCGCGGGGCATCGGCCGCGCCATTGCCGAACGGATGGCCGAGCATGGCGCCAAGGTAGTGATCTCCTCGCGCAAGCAGCAGGTTTGCGATGAGGTGGCGAAAGCGATCAACGACAAGGCCGGCAAGCAGGTCGCGCTCGCCGTCGCCGCCAATATTTCCACCAAGGACGATCTGAAGCACCTCGTCGAAGAAACCAATCGCGTGTTCGGCAAGATCGACACACTGGTCTGTAACGCCGCGTCGAATCCCTATTACGGAGCGCAGGCGGGGATCTCCGACGACCAGTTTCGCAAAATTCTCGATAACAACATCGTCGCCAACCACTGGCTGATCGCGCTCGTTGCGCCGCAGATGATCGAACGCAAGGACGGCTCGATCACCATTATCTCGTCGATCGGCGGCCTCAAGGGCTCGACGGTGCTCGGCGCCTACGCGATTTCGAAAGCCGCCGATATGCAGCTTGCGCGAAATCTGGCCTGCGAATACGGCAAGCACAATATCCGCGTGAATTGCATCGCGCCGGGCCTGATCAAGACCGATTTCGCCAAGGCGCTTTGGGACAATCCGGAGACGCTGAAGGCCTCCACCGCGCGCTCGCCGCTGTTGCGCATCGGCGAACCCGATGAAATCGCCGGCGCCGCGGTGTTTCTCGCCTCAGCCGCCGGTACGTTCATGACAGGACAAACCATCGTGATCGACGGCGGCGCGACCATTAGTTGAGATTGTAAAACTCTCGTCGTCCCGGCTCGCGCTCGCAACTGCTCACTCGGCCGGGACGACGCTATTTTTTTTACACGCCGACGCGTCACTCCACCGCCGCGTAGACCAGGTCCCGCACCATCGAGCGGATATATTGGCGCTGGCCTGGGCCCTGCATCATGAACACCGCGAACATGTCCTCGGCCGGATCGATCCAGAAGAATGTCCCGGCCATGCCGCTCCAGAAGAACTGACCGACCGATCCCGGGAACGGCGCCATGCCCTTGTCGGTGCGGACCGCGAAGCCGAGGCCGAAGCCGTGACCGGCCGGCATCAGGGGAGAGTCGACCTTGACGTTCGGACCGAGGTGGTCGGAGGCCATCAGCTCCAGCGTCTTGCGGCCGACGATCCTGTCGCCGTCGAGCGTGCCGCCATTGAGAAGCATCTGGCAGAAGCGGGCGTAGTCCATTGTGGTGGAGACCAGGCCGCCGCCGCCGGATTCCATGACCGGCTTTTCCAGCATGTTGAAGAGCTGGACCTTGTCCCCGGTCCAGGGATCGGTCGGAAACGGTTCGGCGAGGCGGCCGACATTCTCTTCGCCGGTGTGGAACGCCGTCTCCGCCATGTGCAGGGGTGCGAGGATGCGCTCGGTCAGGAATGCGCTCAGGCTTTTTCCGGAAACCACTTCGATGATGCGGCCGAGAATGTCGGTGGAGCGGCTGTAATTCCATTCCGCGCCGGGCTGGCACATCAACGGCAGGCTTGCGACGAGGGCGGCGTGTTCGGCGTTTGTGATCTTGCGGCTGCGCAATTGCGACTGCTTGTACATCTGCTGCACCAGGCCGTTGCCGGTATGATCGTAAGTAATGCCCGAGGTGTGGCGCAGCAGATCCTGAACCGTCATCTGCCGCTTCAGCAGTACGAGTTCGAGCTTGCCGTTGTTCTCGATGCCGACCTTCTGATCGGCAAACTCCGGGATGAATTTGGCGACGGGGTCGCTGAGCAGGAAATGGCCATCCTCGATCAGCATCATGATGCCGATCGAAACGATCGGTTTTGTCATGGAAAAGATGCGGAAGATCGTATCGTGCGCCATCGGCGCGGAGGCCGCCGGGCTTTGCTTGCCCAGCGCATCGAACCAGCCGATCTTGCCGCGGCGCGCAACCATCACGGTCGCGCCGGGCAGGGTACCCTTGTCGATCTCGCGCTTGAAGGCATCCGACATGCGCTGCAATCGGAAGGAAGACAGCCCGAGCGATTCCGGCTTGGCCTGAGGGAGCGGCGGTGTCTGCGGGGCAGGGCTGTGCTTGGCGGCGGATTGCGCGGTCATGGTCTCTTCCTTTGATCTTTTCTCTTGCCGGAAGGTGGGTGTTCAGGTGGCGGGCGTGGTCAAGTCTGGCGCAGAACATTCTGGTTGAACAGGGCGTTTCCTGCAACGCACCCCGCCGGTTTGCTGTTGCGCAGAGCCGCGGGCTGCTGTCCAAGCCATAATTGCCCGATCAGGTGCGGCCAACCGCTTCACCCTTGCAAAATGGGCGCAGGCTATGCTTGAAACGGCGCGGATCGGCGGTGACGCTTGATCCCCTGCAGGAGTGTAGCTCAATTGGTAGAGCACCGGTCTCCAAAACCGGGGGTCGCAGGTTCGAGCCCTGCCACTCCTGCCAGATAAATCAAAGAGTTAGCATCATATTTGGAGCCACAATCTTCCCAGAAAAAGCATTTGGGAAGCCTATGGGAAGATAACGAGGCCGCCGAAGTAGTCCCTGATGTGCTGGTGGGTCACCGGGTTGTGGTTGGGAACAGATCGCAGATTTTGATTCAATGGGGCGTGTCGGCCTTGACCGAGCTGGGGCCGTTTTTTGAGACTGTCGCGCCGCTATCGCTCATTCCGCATGTAAGGGCTCTGGGCGCTTATCAGTTTCAGGTTCGGGTCCTCTAGCGCGGAGTACGGAATTTTATACTCAGCAATCCGCTCCACACCCGCTTTCCTCTCGCGATCCACAATGAAGATCATCAGGAAACTGAGAACGCCCACGAAGGCGAGATAAGCAAAATAGGCCGACTTCATACTTTGCTCCCGCGTGGGTTTGCACGGTAGGGGCAACGCACAAGAGGAGACGCGGTTCCAAAGGCCAGCGCTGCGGAGGATCGCCTCTCGGCTGCCGGCACCATGTAACCTCAGAAACGATGCCTTTGCCTTTTTTTGGCGAGTTGGACACCGTACAGACGGAACCAGCAGTACGGTAGTATTGAAATAGCGGGAACCCTGGGGAATTAAGGGGGCAATGATCGAGTTCTTTGAAATTGCGATAGCGTTTTGCGCAGTTTGGATCATCACGTCCGCAATCATGCGCCGATCTCGCCAACGCTCAGTCGGACGCACGAGGTAAGAAGGCGAAGGGAAAATGACCGGTCCACGTCCAGCAGGCCGCCCTTGGACGCTTACGGACGACGATATGCTGCGGAAATTACTGACTTCGGGATTAAAGCCACGGCTGATTGCCCCAAAGATGAAACGGTCTATCGGAGCCGTGCAAGCACGAATTTACCTTCTAAAAGAGCCTCGTAAGCGATAAGAGAGCGGAAAATGACCATACTCGCCCTGCGCTCAATTGGGCGAGCCACAACCACCCAAATAGCCGCCCCAAGCAACGATTGATTTGATCGCAGGCGTGCGGCTTGAAAAATTGATTAGTGCAGAGCCTTGTTTTGTCGACTTGCCGCCGGCCGACGCTGCATCTGCTGTAATTTCTCCTCTAACAGGACGCTTTCTATTAGTACCGCGCGCAATGCGCGTCGGATGTCGCCACTGGTGAAGGCCAAAATCTCGTCGATTGCCGCATCAAAGGTATCGCGTTCCATCTCGAACACTCCTTTGCGGAGGATAACGCCGGAAGAAACCTGTAGTTTCACTATGGCAAAATTGCTGGTATTTGTGGAGGCTTATAAGAAAACAAGACACAACTTATGGGGCCGCAAGTCCGTATTCAGCCTCAAGTCTTAGTAGAGTTGTGCGAAGCAACAGGTCAGGTCTGATATAGGTCAGACAAATTTCGGTTCGCTGCGGCGGCGAAGGGTGAAGGAATCCGCCTTACAGATCCTCCCGTGCCCGTTTCCGTGAAACCGCGTTCCACTGGCGGAAAAACGCCACTAGCTGTCAGTCGTTCCCAGGCAACTGCCCCGGTATAGACTGACCCGCTCTCGCCATGCTTCGCGTCCATACTGCAAGCTGCGTCCTGTTTCTCACGTTCAGCTTTTTCATGATGTGCCGGAGATGCACTTTTACCGTGTTCTCGCTCAAGTTGAGCCTGCGGGCGATTTGCTTGTTGGCGAATCCATGACCGACTGCCTCGACCACCTTCATTTGTTGCTCTGTCAGAGTTTTAACAGTCGCCTGCGGGTCGTGCGAACCGCCACTGGGAAGGAGGTTGCCTGCTGCTGGCACGAATATGCCTCCACCCTCGACGAAGCGCACGGCCTCGACGGCAAGACTGTACGGCATACTTGTTGGGATGTAGCCCCGCGCACCGTAGCCGATGACCTGATTGATTTCGTCGGAGCCTGTGGCATCCGAAATAGCGATAATGCGGGTGTTAGGAGAAAGAGCTTGGATGCGCCCAAATTCGCTCTTTAATATCGGGCTGATTCCAGCCGAGGCGAAATAAATGACAACTGCCGGATTTAGTGTTTTTTCTTCAATATAGTCACACCACTCCGCCAAGGTGCCAAATCCAACTATCTCGTGATCGGGGTACGATCTGTCGAAGCAATCATGCAAGCAATTTCGAAGTAATAACCTCTTCTCAATTAAAACAATGACGGACATAGCTACGCGCCCCTACGCATGTTTTCAATTGAAACACCCCCCGCTCGTTTGATACGCCTCTAGTAAATCCATTCAACAGTAACAGTATTCGACCCGGCTTCGTCAATAAAATTAAGCCGGACCGTCGAAATCTTTGATCCCACTTTAAATGACAACATTAAGGCGCACGGTCGCGGCCGAATTACGAGGCTAACTATGCCGATGACGTATTCAATGGGGAGCGTGGTCTTCCAGCGCAAATCTTGATCACGGCAGTCCCTGAACCCTCAACATGGGCGTGCTGCTCGGCTTCGCTGGCATTGGCTTCATGGCGTATCGTCGGAAGTCAAAGCCAGCATTGATGGCTGCCTGATCTAGATCATCGGGTTTGCAGATTGATCTGTATCAAAAGCGGCGCGGCGCAATTCGTGTTAGATTAGCTGCACACCGGAGCGGCAAGACTGACCCCCTTCAATTAGAAGAGCTTCTCCGGTTTACCCCAGAGGTCGCCCTATCGGCGGCCTCTTTCTTTTTTGCCCGATAAACGCATTATCTCCTGATCCAGGCTGTGGTTCGCAAGTCGCTTCGGCGGGCGCAGATGCTGCCATTTTTTGCCAAATTGCCTCCTTGCCTGGTCGGCATCGAGGCGTGCGGCACGTCGCATTACTGGGCGCGTGAGCTGATCAAGCTCGGTCATGAGGTGCGGCTGATGCCGCTGCTTACGTCAAACCGTATGTGAAGCGCGGGAAGACCGACGACGAAATCCTCACCCTCCGCGCCACCATAATCGGCGGCAAAAATGGCCTGACGACTACACGGTGATCTGGCGCAGCCTTCCGATCGGCAGGATCATGCTTGCGCCCGGATTGCCGCCGCACGTTCCGCAATGGCGATGGACCTGCAACATCTACGGCAAGCCCGGTGGCGGCAGTGGATCAGGCGATGACCTCGATGATTGCAAACTTCAGTTCAAAGCGGCATGGGCGGCGTTGCGGGCGGGAACCGGCATCTGACGGCCTTTCAGCGGATCCCGCTCGTTGGAGTAGATCTGGCACATCATATCGCCCAGCGAATGGCCGGCGGCGATCAGCAGTCCTGCCTGACGATAGGTCGGAAAATTCATGTCGCCCGGCAGGAGTGCCTTGCGGAAAGCGCAGCTGACGGCCTCTTCTCCCATGTGCTGCATATAGAACGATGTTTTGCCTTGCCGCTGCGCCATCAGCATCCGTGCGTCGAACGTGCGCAAAATCATCATGTGACGCAGACCCTCGAGCAGTTCTTCATCGCTCAAGAGGCCGCCCCACGGACCGATCGCCTTACCGTCGCGGTTAAGAACGCGGATGATCGAATAGGCGAGGTCGCGGATCGATTCCGGATCGGCGTTCACATCCGGCCGCTCCACAGATCCCGCTCTTGGAACCCCGACACTCGAAAAATCGGGGGTGCCGCCAGGCCGAACCGCCGGTTCGGGAACATGGAGGGTCAGCGGGGCATAGTTAGTCATCTCGTATGTCTCCCATTGACGTCCTGTCGCTGCCGGATTTCCAACCGGTTCAAAGACGGGCTGATCGTTTTTCAGATCCTACCACAATCCAAGTGTTCGTCCGAGGGGCGTGATCAGGCACCGACACCATCGCGGCTAGATCGTCGTTGGCTGGACGCTCATCGAAATTCTTCAAGCGAGAAAAGCAAATGAGAGTCGCAGGTTCATAGGTTCCTGCTTCTAGCAAATGGCAATATTATCGATGCCAGTGATAGTCACTCACGCGGAAAGCTTTTGAATAGTGCGGGCCTGTCGCATCTGCGAGGCGAAATTTCCGCTCGGTCCCCGTCCCGGGGTGCAGCTGGCGAGCACCGCTCGGCTGTTGATCGTCGGATAGTTGCATTCCCAGCGAACCCTTCCAAACTTGGTTGTAGGCACCAACTTGGTCAGAAGCGCTCTTGGGCAAACGCCCAGTATTGGCGCAAAAGCGGAGGCTCGCTATTCGATAACGTTCCCAGCACTAGTACAAAGCAAACCTCGATCTAATTCGGGAGCCATGCTTCCAAGCTACCGCTTTGTACCATGCCCGCGACGAAGGAGTTTTCGATGCCAATACAAATCTGCAGCACTTGCGGTACTTCCTACCCGGATGCAGCCGAGCCGCCTTCGCACTGTCCGATCTGCGAGGATGAACGTCAGTTCGTGTCTTCCGGCGGACAGGCTTGGACAACTCGGGAAGAACTTGCCCGCGGACACGTTAACACGTGGCGGCAATTGGAAACGGGCCTGTTCGAAGTTCACACCCGTCCACATTTCGGCATCGGTCAGCGCGCGCTATTGTTGCAGACAGATCAAGGCAACGTGCTGTGGGACTGTATTGCCTTGCTGGACGAAACGACCGAGGCGCTCATTCGTGGACTTGGTGGTCTTCGTGCGATCGCTATCTCGCACCCTCATTATTATACCTGCATGACGGACTGGGCGCGCAGATTTGACTGCCCGGTCCATCTGCACGCCGCCGACTCGGAATGGATCATGCGTCCCGATCCCGGGCTTCGTCATTGGCATGGCGAGACATTGGATATCGTGCAAGGCGTGACGCTGATCAGACTCGGCGGCCACTTTCCCGGCGGCACCGTGCTTCATTGGTCAGATGGCGCGGAGGGACGCGGCGCGATCCTGAGCGGGGATATCGTGCAGGTGGCGGCTGACCTGAGCCGAGTCTCGTTCCTTTGGAGCTATCCCAACATGATGCCGCTATCGGCAGCGACCGTCGGGCGCATTGCCAACACGCTGGCAGCTTGGAAATTCGATCGGATTTACGGCGCCTTTCCTGGACGCCAGGTGACGAGCGAAGGCGCGCGCGCCGTGGAACGATCGGCTGCGCGCTATATAGAGCTTTTGAACGGTTACCAGTTATAGAATACAGGACACTGCAATGACGGCGGCTATGCACCAAATGGCATATTGGCGACAAAGTGCCTGATCCTACTCGTGCGGAGCATTCAGACTTTGACCTGAACCGGGCTGTCGCTCGCTGAATCAGATTTCGCAGTCGATTGAGTTCAAAGCCTTACGCAAACCACCAAACGCGCTGAGCCGACAGGGCTCGGTGTCGCCGGCAGCCTTTAAACGCTCGGAAATGGTAGTTGGCTTGATATCGGTTTCCTTTGGCTTCGACTTAGGAAGGGCAGCAGCAACCTTCTTTGATTTGGGATGGTGCCGATGGTGGTTGATCACCCTCGAGGGCTCCGAGGAACCGATACTCATGCCTTCCGACGGAGAAATGCGTTCGTCGACTAGAGGAGGCTGCGCTGGCGTTGCGCTGCTCGCAGCGGCAATTTCCAGTCGATCAGCCTTCGCCAACGCACCATGTGAATCGGAAATGCCTACGGTCGTCTCGGCAAGGGGCTGGACGACCGCGACTGCACTACGCGGTGGAGTTCTGAGTTCCATTGCCGCTAGAAATCCTACACCCAATGGGATGAGGAGGCCCAACAACCCCATTCTCAGCATGATGCTCCTCCGACTTAAATAGTGCCGGCGAAAATTCTCCGATCTAATGAGGCAACTTGACGGCGGCTCACGTAACAACCCGACCCACGTACAGGGCGTTTGCCAACAGGGTTAACCGCCGGCCTAGATCGTCGTCGAGTAGACCAGGACTGCACCGGCGCTGATGTCATGATATGTTCGGGCAGGGTTCCTCGCTGGGAAAATGCAACATGAGAACTCCGCCTGGCTCGCGGGACGCGCGGACCGGACGTGTCTCCGGGTTCAGCGATGGTCCCAGGCGGCTGATGCCTAAATGCTCGGCGACAACCGTCTTGGCGAAACCTGCAGGGCAGCGAAAATGCGAGGCCAGTCAACCTGCTACTGCCACGGCGGCGGCGCTGGCAAACGCGCTCGGCTGGCAGTGGCGCGCACTTGTCTGGTGATTTAGACCGCATCCAACGGGCCGAGATGCGAGTCCAGCGCAACAGGCTGCGCGCCGGGTACGGTAAACATCCTGTCAGCACGGATGGAGTTCGCGTTCGCGACGCAAAGCGGACATTGGATAAATTGGAGATGTTGGCCAAGTGCGGAACGCGGATCTCGACGATCCATCCGCTTTCAGCGGAGCTGATATCTCCGTGGCCGGCGGATCGACGATCTCCCCGATTAATCAGCCAGCAGGATCTGCAGTTGATCTCGAAGCTCGTCGACGGTGGAAGCAACGCGTTGCGCCCCTGCGGCGGCAAGCCGCTCCGCCTTGTGATATCCCCAGCTGACGCCCATCGATGGCACTTTCGCCGCTTGGGCCATTTCCATGTCATACGTTGTGTCGCCGATGAAAAGCGCGTTCTCCGGTTTCACACCCGTTGCCTCAAGCGCCTGGAGAAGCATCGCAGGATGTGGCTTGGAAGGCGCCGTGTCGGTCGCCTGGATAGTTCGAAAAAAATCGCTCCATTGAAGTGCAGCCAGTGCCGGAGCAACGGTTACCGACGTGTGCCCAGTGGCCAATCCGAGCACAATATTGGGACTCGAGCTCAGCTCACGCAGAAGGTCGGCTATTCCATCAAACGGTTTTTCGGCTAAAGCCGGATCGGCTCTCAGCTGTGGAAGCAGAAGGTCATAGGCTTTCACCATATCGCGGATCGGCGCTGTCGAGCCGGCCAGTTGTGCCAGAATTAGATCGAGTGTCTTGCCGACCAAAGCAAGACTGTCTGCCGGCGAGGGAACCGGCAGGCGAAATTCAGAGAAGACGATTCGATGGCTCTCCAAAATCAGGGAGCGGCTATCCACCAGTGTGCCGTCGAAGTCGAAAATAATCAGCTTCACTCTATTTCCCATCGTGATTGATGCTCGCAATAAGCAGCTGTCCTGATCGGACAGGGCTGATTTCACGGCGCGCCTCGTCCCTCTTGATGTAGATATTTGAGTCCCAGAACGACGAGCTCATCCTCGGTCATGTGACCTTGTTCAGAGAGCCTTTCCGCGAGAGACAAACGGAGCATCGACAGCCGGTGCTCGGGCACCATCTTAATCAGTGCCCAAGTCCGCAGAATTCGATTGATGGCAGCGTTAAGACGCTCCTCGGATGTTCTCATCGGCTGTTTGTAAGATACAGATTGCAAGTAATGAAGCCTTACCGGTGAAGGCATGAATAGATGCGAACAAGCTCCCGTGCTTGCGTCGGAACCGCGCGCTGGGCGTCCCTGTTTTGCGTTGCGGTCGCGCAAGACAGCCAAAAGTAGTTTCCCGCAGGGTCAATGACCAGCCGAGTTGGCGAGAAGTTCGCAAGGAGCACCGATAAGTAAGGTATGGTTGAGAACCAGGATAGAGAACCGAGATTCGGTAAAATTCGCTTTGACGAAACGAAATGCGAATTTCCCAGCGATGGATCCGCCTCTTGACCCGTTGCCAGCGCTGCAATCGCGTTGCGGTAGCCCATCCAAGCACTGACGAACTTTTCGGTTTCGACCGCATGTATCAGCGTCACGATGGCAAATGCCCCGGCGAATGTGCAAATTGCCCCGTGACTGGGTGAGATCAGGAAGTGCTGCATCGTGGCTAATGGACGAAAGGTGATTTCATCTCCAGCCATCGCTGAAAAAGCCGCCGCCGCACCGAACAAGGGGGTGAGTAGAACCAGTGCAGTGCGCAGATAGTACCGACTACTTGCGTGGACGGAATGGTCGAATTGGAGCCAGTAGACGGAAAGCGCCACCAGCACAATTCCCAGCGAATAGATCCATGCCCGCTTCGGAGACAACATAGAGATTACTATGAGGATCGAGCCATAGGCTGTCAGCGCCGCCAACAATAGCAGGACGACCTCAACCTTGAAGATCTCAAGATCAAAGAAATGCAAAGCGGCCCGCAATAGCACGCCCGAATAGTAGTCGTCGGGCGGAAGCACGAATTTCGAGGCAGCGGCCAATATCAGGATTGCAATCAGACCAATCATCGCGCGCACGAACTGGAAGCTTCGCAAGCCGCGTGGGGCCAGCGTTGCCACAATGGCAAACAACAATACCAAAGCTCCCTCATGCGCGAAGGCAAGCACAAGTTGTGCGGCGAATACAAGAATTGCTCCGACATTCGTGCGCTTGGCGTAATGACTGATCGCCAACGCAGGCCAGAATATCGCATGGGCCAGCCACATCTCGGTTGGAAAGCCGAAGATGAGTGGGCAGAGCAGGGCGGTTGAACAGCAGGCGTAGTAGAAGATAGTCCGGCGACGCGAGCGATCGGCTACGAACGTTGAAATCAACCCAATCAACGGAGAAATATAGAAGAGTAGCCCGTAAGTGATAATTCCTACCCACGGTCTGCCAGTAACGCCGACCATTGTCTCGGCCGGCAGTAGATCGAGGAAGAAGACTGATGACCGGCCGGAGATGTTGTGCCAATGGAATGCCCAGACATCCTGGACCGCCACCGCATACGAAAACATCGCGCCATCGCCGTAAAGCTCCAGCTGATAGTGGAGGGCGATGGCGACAAATGCGACCGACCAGCCCAAACCGCTGCCAACGACCAGAAGCCGTAAGACCCGAGTGTCGACGAGGGGCGCGGGACCTGACATGTCAGTGACCTTCAGCGCGAGCCGCGATGCCGCTCGTGCGAATGGGGCATTGGCCCCTTACCGCAACGCCCCTGGGTATGGAAGGCAGCCTTTAGTCAGCGGTCACTAGGACTTTTCAGCGGCGAGGGTCTTCAGGTTGAATAGCTGGTGCCCCGAACGCGCTGCTTTTGTAGTCAGATAACGCTTGTTGTGGGAATTGATCGTGGTCTCCAGCGGGATGCGGGCTGCGATCCCGATCCCCGCCGCGTGAGACCATCGCGCTTGGCTGGATTGTTGGTGAGCAATAGATTTGTGAGCAGTCCAGCATCTCAAGCATGCGCGCGGCAACGCCATACGCGTTCGTCGTTATCGAAACCAACATCGAAGGTATCGAGACCTGCGTCCTGCAATTGGTAGGTCCTCATCTTGTTTGTGAGGCCGAGGCCGCGGCCTTCCTGGGGGAGGTACAGAATGACACCGCCACCAAGTTCTTCAACCGCGAGCGCGAGCTGGTCGCCGCAATCGCATCGCCTTGAGCCGAACTCGTCTCCGGTCAAGCCGGCCGAATGAAGCCGTACAGGAACCGGCTGGGCAAAATCAGGCTTGCCGACAGTGATGGCGACCCGATCGGCGCCCGTTGCGTCGCGAAACACAATAAAGCGTGCCGTGCCGGACGCGAGCGGAACCAGAGCCTCGCTGGCGACGACCAGCGAATTTACGGCATCGATGGCAAAGCGATCGACCGCTTCCACGTCGACGCCGACGATCGAATAGTCCAGTCCGACATCACGGTCATGCTAGCGGCGAGTACCGCAGGCAGTCCGCGGGACAGCTTGACGAGTTGGATCGCCGCCGCGGCGGCGGAACTCGCAGCGCTGGCCTCCATCCACGAATCGCTCTTCCTCTCGGCCACCAGATGACGCGAATTCGGTCAGCCGCTGACTATCAAGTCCCTCCACCGGTAAAATGAGCAGCGTCTCGCCGGGAACGTTGATCTGGACCGGCCACCGGGCCTCCAGCTCTCCCAAGGCGCGCGTGACGCTGGTGTACTCCCGGCTGCCGAACAAGGCAGAACTCGACGACGAATGCGCGGCGCTCATTCACGAAACCTCTTTCACTGGGCGCGCTCTTACAAACACCGCTAGTCCCAAATCATTCCGGTCGAAATCGGATGACTTTTCTGCCAGATTGGCCGACAGTGGCGTTGATATCGGATCAAACCCGTCTTTGATTTTCAACCGTGCAGCTCAGCAACCTCCCCACCAGCAAATTCAAGCCCAGCGATCATTGGGAAGACTTTGTCCATCTATTTCGTAACGGACAGCAGTCTCTTCCCCAAGTTTGGGCAGATCTGTTCGGTCCCCTGCGCAACGGAGCCGTAGATGATCTGGTGATCGTGGGCCAGCTCGGCCAATCGCTTGACGGTCGGATCGCGACAGCTTCCGGCCATTCGAAGTATATTAATTGCCCTGCGGGTATCGAGCACCTTCATCGGCTGCGTGCGCTGGTCGACATCGTCGTCATCGGAGTCGGAACAGCCCTCGCTGACGATTCGCAATTGACGGTCAGGCGGGTCGTGGGTCCTCAGCCGGTGCGCGCGGTGATTGATCCGAGGGGGCGTCTCGGAGCCACCGCCAGGATGTTCGCCGACGATGGCATTCGTCGGTTGTTGATCACTGCCGAAGGGACGTGCTGCACGCCGCCCCCGGGTGTCGAGATTGTTGCCCTGCCTGCACAGGAGGGGAATATCGAGCCGTCGGCCATTGTTGGCGCGCTGGCGCGTGCTGGGATGCGCAGGATACTAGTCGAGGGTGGTGCCGACACCGTTTCGCGCTTTCTGGCGGCGCGCTGTCTCGACCGGCTGCACGTGACCGTCGCACCCGTCATGCTGGGCACCGGAGGTCCTGGAATAATCCTGCCGCCGCGCGAGCGCGCCGACCACGCGCCACGTATGCCTGTACGTGTTCACAAGATGGAGGGCGATGTGCTGTTCGACTGCGATCTAACGGCTCAGCGCGTCGAGCTCGGAAATGCGAAGAAATCCACGTGACCGATACGCATCGATGAGAGACCTTCGCTGACTGCGGCTTTGCGCTGCGTGTGCCAGGAGGCGATTTCGGCGTCCGGTATCGTTCCCAAGTCGCGCGCGGCGTTTGCCCAACCTGCAAGTAATTCGTTCTGCATCGCTCGATCGTCCGGGCCGATGATCCAATCGGATTCGCCGCTAACGACCGAGTATCCGAGCCACTTGAAGCCGGCGATGGCCGCACTCGCCGCTGATGGACCAAGCGCCGGCCCAAAACCCTTGTCAGTGCGCTGATGCGCGTTCACGGCGAAAACAATGGCGGCATCGAGCTGATGTGCCGGCGACAAGTCGGTGCGCCCGTCATAGGTCAGCGCTGCGTAAACCGGTAAGGCATGCGTTGCAACGGCGCGCAAGAATTGATGCAACCAGGTCTCGGAGACCAGATCAAGCAACGCCGAGATCGCGATTAAATCGATCGTGCTTCCGAGTGGCGCCTCAAAATTGCGACTGAGGTCGAGCTGGACGGCATTCAGCGTGGCGCCTTTGCCAAGGTCACCGTTGACCGCGACGGTCAGGAGATCGGGGTCGTTGTCAACCAAATCCCAATGTTGCCGGGCCGGAAGGTGCGCATGGAGCGCACGCGTGGTCGAGCCCAAACCGCAGGCGAGATCGACGACGTGCACCGAAGGATGTGATTTGAGCGAAGCGGCGACCGCGGCAAGAACGTTCGAGTTCCGCGCGGCCAAATCATGACGCTCTCGCAACGTCAGCCAATCGGCGGTAAACCGGCTCATGCCAACCTCTCTAGTGCGCTCGCGAAAATCACTCCGGATTGCGACCAGGTCGGTAATTGCCGCGCCGCGACAAACGCCGCCGCCGCCAGCCGTAGCCGCAGGCCGGAATCACTGAGGGCGCGGCGCAGGACTTCCGCCAAGACCGCTGTATCGCCCGCAGTGACCAGCAGGCCGGCTTCGCGCGGGACCGTTTCCGCTATCGCTCCTGCCTTTGTGCCGATCACCGGCAGGCCATATGCCAGGGCCTCCGAATAGGCCATTCCGTACCCTTCAAAATAGGAGGCGAGGACGAACAGGTCGGCTGTGTCATAGAGCGTGGCAAGCTGTTCGGACGATACGGCTCCGAGCACCGCTATTCGGTCGGTCAATCCGTGGCGCGCTATCTCCGAATGGAGCCTCGCGGCGGCCGTCGCGTCGCGCGTGAGATCGCCGGCGATCGTCAGCTTCCAAGGAAGACTGGAAAGTGTCGCAAGCGCCGCGACCAATACGTCAAATCCCTTGCGTGGCACCACAGCGCCGACCGATAGAAGGTGAGGCATGCCAACATCTCGGCTTCCCCGCGCGCGCGGGACAGGGTCATTGCCAGGCCTCGCCACCGTGATGCGATCGGCCGGCACGCCGTAGTCGGATGCGACAATCCGTGCCGTAGCAGAACTTGTCACGACCACTCCTTGAGTTGAAGCGAGCGCGGCACGTTCGCTGCGACGCAGGATGTCTGCCTGATCGGCGGACAATCCCCATTCCAGCGCCAGCGGATGATGCACCAGGGCGAGCAACGGATTGTGGTTGGCAAGCTCCGATGCGACTTCCGGCAGGACGCCCAGCGCCAGGCCGTCGATGATGATCGGCTGACCGGCCGGCACCTTCAAGAGCCGTGCGTGCGCAGTGGATAGGGTTGCTTCAGTCGGCCACGGAAATCCCTCGCCAACATCAACACACTCGATATGCCATCCCAAACGTTCGAGTTCGTAGATGATGCGCCGATCGTAGGCGTAGCCGCCGGTCGGGGTCTCAAGACTTCCCGGCACGGCGAAAGCAGCACGCTTCACCACAAGGGCGCCTCGTATTGCGCGCGCGCAACATGGGACTCCGAAATCGTCACGCGGATGGCCTTGAGCTCCCGGCCGTTGCGGCCCAGCTCTCCGGCGCGAGCGGGCTTCGCCAAACCGTCAAAGATATATTTAGAGATGAATTCAGTTGTGGTGTTGATGCCCTTGAATTCCGGCGCGTCGTCGAGATTGCGATAGTTCAAGGGAGACAGCACCGCTTTCAGCGAATCGTGCGCCCGGCCTATGTCGATGACAATACCATTGGCGTCGAGGGTTTCGGCAATGAAGGCGGCATCGACAACAAATGTCGCGCCGTGAAGTTTTTGTGCGGGCCCGAACACCGCACCTTGGAAGGAATGAGCGATCATGATGTGGTCGCGAACTTCGACTGTGAACAAGACGGCTCCTTAGGGGTAGGCGATGGGTTGGCAGAGTATCCCGCTTCCGGCATCAAGGATTTCCGGCATTCGTTTGGCGAGGTCCTCGAAATTGATCGCGGGTGCAAGCAACGCGTCGAGCCGCGGGTCCTGGAGCAGCGCGACTGCAGCAGCGAGGCGGCGGCCGTGCGTCCAGCGTGGCCGGTGCGACGGGGCGATCTTTCCGACTTGGCTCGAGACCAGTCGAAGCCGGCGGCTGTGAAAGGAGCCTCCAAGCATCGCGGTCACGGTCGTATCGCCATACCAACTCATTTCAAGCACCGTTGCCTCTTCGCCGGCCAGTTCAATGGCCGTGCAGAGCCCTTCAGGAGAGCCGCTGGCATGAACGACGACGTCGCAATCCCCTTTCGCATCCGCAGGCCTTGCAAAACCAACCCCGAGTGCTTTCGCTAATTCCGCACGGCGAGGATTGATGTCGACAAGGGTAACGTCTGCGCCTGGAAAGTGCCCGCAAAGAAAAGCCACCAGAGATCCCACGACGCCCGCACCCACAATGGCGATGCGGTCGGATGGCCCCGGCGCCGCGTCCCATACGGCATTGAGCGCGGTTTCCATGTTGGCGGCGAGCACGGCCCGTTGCGGAGGCAAAGCCTCCGGCAGTTCTGCGATGGCGCTTGCGGCGATATTGAAAACGCTCTGGTGCGGATGGAGTGCAAAGACGCGTTTGCCCCGCAGTCGCTCGGCGCCGCTCTCGACCCACCCGACTGTGGCGTAGCCATACTTTACTGGAAAGGGAAAATCGCCCGCCATAAATGGCGCGCGCATCCTCTCAAACTCGGTTCTGGGTATCCTTCCACCAAATACGAGCGCCTCCGTGCCGCGGCTGATCGCGCTATAGAGGGTACGGACGCGTACTTCATTCCCCTTGGGCGCAGCAATGGCTTCCCGACGGATCTCGACCTGACCCGGCCCGCTATACCAAAGGGCCGAGGCGATATCGGTGCTTTCGCTAACAGCCATTTTCCTCAATCTCGGACTGGAATTGCTGGCGGGTTGACGTGTTATAAGCAATAGTCTGCACTGCCTGCCGATAAATGAGAAGTCGTCACATCTCGTGCTGGAGCATACCCCACCCCAAATGATGCAAGCTTGTCTGGCCGAGGAGAGCGTGATCGCTCGGCGGCTGACTTTCGCGGCGCTATTTGTTGTTACGCTGGCCGCGTCGTTGTGGCTCGCGGTGATTGCGCTGGCACCGGGAGGGTTCGGAATCCTCGATCTGGCCGCGCTTGTCCTGTTTGCCGCGACTTTGCCCTGGATGGTAGCAGGATTCTGGAATGCCGTGATCGGCTTCATCGTCATGCGCTTTACGGCCGATCCGGCAATGGCGGTCTTGCCGATAACCGCGCGTGTGCGGGACGACGAGACCGTGACGGTGTCGACGGCGATCCTTTTGTGTGTTCGTAACGAGCTGCCGGCCCGGATCATTCGAAACCTTGAGCCGACGCTGGCAGGCATCGTCGCTTCAGGTTACGGCGAACGTTTCCATCTCTACGTCCTCAGCGATACCAATGATGCTGATCTGGCTCTGAAGGAGGAGACGCATTTTTCCGACCTGGCCCGGCGTTGGCGTGATCGTGTCGCGATCACCTATAGGCGCCGCACGATCAATTCAGGTTACAAAGCCGGCAACATCCGGGAATTTTGCGAACGCTGGGGCGGTCGTCACGAATTCGCCGTTACGCTTGATGCCGACAGCTTCATGACCGCCGATGCCATGCTCCGTCTGGTGCGTATCATGCAGGCGGATCCAAGGCTTGGCATCCTGCAGGGACTGGTCGTGGGGCTGCCGTCGACGAGCCTGTTCGCTCGCATCTTCCAGTTCGGGATGCGGCTCGGCATGCGTTCTTACACCATTGGCAGTGCATGGTGGCAATCCGATTGCGGACCTTACTGGGGCCATAACGCAGTCCTGCGCCTCGAGCCCTTTACTAGATATTGTGAGCTTCCTGTTCTGAACAACGGAGAAAGGGAGCGCCATATCCTCAGCCACGACCAGATCGAGGCGGCGCTGATGCGATCCGCTGGCTACCATGTGCGCGTGGTGGCGCAGGAGGATCTGGGATGGGAGGAGAATCCGCCGACATTGCTCGAATTCATGCGCCGCGATCTACGTTGGTGCCAGGGAAATATGCAGTACTTTCGGCTTCTTTCGCTTGCCAATCTCAAGCCTGTGAGCCGGTATCAGTTGATGCTTGCCATCGTGATGTTTATCGGCTCTCCCGCCTGGATCGGGTTGCTCTTGCTTGCTACGGTCATGCTGGCATCGTTTGACAGTCCCGCCCGCTTCATCCGTTCCGATGTCGGAAACATGCTCTTCGCGTGGGTGCTTGTAATGTGGTTCGCGCCGAAGATCGCGAGCTTCATCGACCTTCTGCTTCGTCCGGAAGCCCGCCGTGGATTCGGGGGGGGCAGACGTATCGTCGTCAATTTTGTCATCGAAACCGTATATTCGACCGTGCTGTGTCCGATCCTCTGGATCAGCCACACCATCTTTCTCGCCGGCCTGCTTTTCGATCGCGAGATCGGCTGGATCGGGCAAGTACGCGACGACCACGCTGTATCCTTCAGGTTGGCACTCTCCAGCTTGTGGCCGCAGACCCTCATCGGATGGATCGCCATCGGCCTGGTATCGGCAACGCAGCCGGCGGCGCTGCCATATGTTCTTTTTCTCGCAGGCGGGCCGGCCCTTGCGGTGCCGTTCGCGATGGTGACAGCATGGGCTCCGCTTGGCAGGCTTGCCATTGCCATTGGCATTGGCCGGCTGCCGGAGGAGACTGCGACACCGGAGGAATTGCTGCTGTTGTCGTTGCCCGCCATCCGGCCGGCGGTCCAGCCAGGCTCGGTGTAGCGGTGCTGGACGCCGTCAGGACCGTGCGCGCCACCGTCCGGTCGTTGCGTATCTACTACGGAAACAGGGCGCGCGCCGCGGCAATGGACCGGCTGTATGGCGTTTTCATCCAGCCTGGTGACCTCGTATTCGACGTCGGCGCTCACGTCGGCGATCGCGTAGCCTCATTCCGGCGACTTGGCGCGCGGGTTGTCGCGGTTGAACCGCAGCACGCAATGGCTCGGGTCCTCAGGCTTCTGTATCGCTTCAGCCGTGCGGTCGCGATCGAAGAAGTGGCAGTCGGACGCGAGCCGGGCAGGGCTCGCATGCTGATCAACTCCGATAACCCCACGGTGTCATCGGTATCAACGGCTTTTGTTGATGCCGCGCGGGATGCGCCCGGCTGGGAAACGCAGCGTTGGACAAGGGCCGCAGAAGTCGCCGTCACAACACTCGATGCGTTGATCGCCAAGCATGGCTGTCCGGCATTCATTAAGCTTGATGTGGAAGGCTTCGAGGCGGAGGCGCTGCAAGGAATGGCGCGATCGGTACGTGCGCTGTCGTTCGAGTTTACGACGATCCAGCGTGAGATCGCCCTAGCCTGCATCGAGCGCTGCAAGGTCCTGGGTTATACACGCTTCAACGCCGCGCTTGGAGAAAGCCAGATCCTCGTAGGCGATTGGGCGAACGCCGACGATATCGTCCGTTGGCTGATGGAGCTGCCGCAGTCAGCCAACTCCGGGGACGTTTATGCCATCGCAGACTGAACGTCAGGTTCCGTCGTGGTGTCTTCTCTTCGGCGCCGCTGCCGCACTGATCGCCGTCGGCTACGGTTTGACGCTGTGGATTTTTTATCCCGGCGTCATGACCTACGATGCCAAGTTCGTCTACGAAGACATCGCCAAAGACACGCTGGGCGATTGGCAATCTCCGGTCATGACGCGGCTATGGGGCCTGATAGACCCGATGGCTCCCGGTCCGGGCAGCATGTTCCTCCTGATCGCCACGTCCTATTGGCTGGGCTTCGGTATCCTGTCGCTTGCTCTTGCGACGCACGTCAAGCGCGGTGCGCTGTTGCTGCCAATTCTGGCTCTCATGCCGCCCGCATTCGCGTTCGTCGGGATCATCTGGCGGGACGTGTTGCTTGCGGCCTGCTGGCTGTTGGCCGCAAGTGTCGTTTTTGCCGTTTCCGAACGTCCATCCCCTATCAAGGTGCCAGCCCAAATGCTCGCGCTTGTACTGGTTGCCGTGGGTGTCTTGCTGCGGCCGAATACTCTGCTCGCCGCTCCAATTCTCATCGCCTATGCCGCTTGGCCGACCCGATTTTCCCTCAGCCGGACCGCCACCCTGTTCGTCCCGGCGGCAGTCGGCTTCTTTGCTGTCGTCCAGCTTGTCTATTACGGCGCGCTGGGCGCGACACGGCAGCACCCGCTACAGTCGATCATGGTATTCGACCTCGGTGGCATCAGCCATTTTGCGAAGGAGAATCAGTACCCGGTCGACTGGAGCGGTTCCGAGAACGCGATGCTGTTGAACACCTGCTACCAGCCGACTCAATGGGACATCTATTGGCGGCTCGAGCCTTGCGATTTCGTGATGGGAAAAATTGAGCGCGAAAAAGCTCTGTTCGGTACGTCCGCCATACCGAAGGCGTGGCATCTTGCCATTTTGCGGCATCCGCTCGCCTACCTACAGCATCGCCTCGCTTTCATGTGGAATTTTCTCGCCGCAGACAATCTGACGATGTGGCTGGCCGATGTTGATCATCCCATGCAGCAAGTCTTCCCTGATCGCGGGGCCTTCGCGGCTTTGGTCTCGATTCACAATATGCTCAAGCCGACGCCTTTACTTCGTGCTGGATCGTGGCTGCTGGTTTGTATCGCCTTGTGCTGCCTTGGTCGGCGACGGAGCGGTACGCGCGAAGGCGCCTTCGTGCTAGGGGTCTGCGGGTCTGCGACGATCTACGTCACGACTTTCCTTTTTGTCGGCGTCGCCTCCGACTTTCGGTACGCCTACTGGGCAGTGCTGGCAGCCATTGCCGGCGCTGTCGTTATGGCTTCTGGCAGACGAGAGCGCCCAGCCGAGACCTGAGCTCCTGGCGGGAGGACCGACTATTGCTTCGCCGGACTTGTCGGCTCAGTCGATGCTGTCCAAATCTTGTAGTCGCCTTCTGAAACGCCCGGCAGCTTCTTGACGAACGCGACGATCGACCAGATATCGTCGTCCTTCGCGCCTGCCTGCTCGAAGCTTGGCATGCCGGTCATGTTGATGCCGTTCTTGATGACCCAGAACAACTGGGCGGGCGACAGCTCGCCGGCAACATCCTTCAAATCCGGCGGGTCAGGATGAAGCCCCTCGGAAAATTTCTGCCATTTGACGCCAGGTGCTCCATGGCAATTCGCGCAGCCAAACGTGGCGTAAGCCTTGGCGCCGGCCTGCACCATCGCAGTATCGCTCAATGAGGACGGCGGCGTGTCGTTGGCGTGACGATCGATCGAGGAGGTCCGTACGCGGGTCAGTGCCCAGGTGACGGCTGCTGGATCCTCGGCGGTCCCAGCAACACTGTAGAAGCCACCGAAGAAGTAGACGGCACAGCCGATACCGACCACGATGGCCAATGTGCCGATTGCTGAAAGGACGCGCATGCAAAAACCTCCCGGTTGTTGATGATCCGCTTGTCTTCCGAAAATATGGTGCTCCGGGCTGGAATAACCGGCAGCCTCAAAGGTTGCCTAGGATAGGGTATAGTGACGCTATATTTGCAGAACGTTTTGTGACCAAAGTTCAATGGTTGGTGATGTAGTGGGCTCGTCCGGCTGGCGGATGCAAGCACTCGGCGCTGAATTTGCAGTGCGCTGACGATGTCGTACGGGACATCCAACGCTCCTTCCGACGCGTTCGCCGCAAAGACGGTCGCGCGTGGCGGGCCGGTCGCATTCTGGCTCGTTCTCTCCCTGCACGGGCTCGCGATCATCCTCATAGGGGCGACCGAGGCCAGCCCGTTGGGTATGGCCGTGTTCCTGCTCGTATGGGCCATGCTGAACTGCCTCTGGCTCGCTCTTGTTCGTCGGTCGAGTGTGGCGGCGCTTATATCGCTTGAACTCCTCGTCGCGCTGGTGCTGCTTTCGCGTTTCAAATACGATAAGCTCTGGATGACCATCGACTTTGTCGATGTGATGATCGTCGATCGGGACACGTCGGCGTTTTTGCTCGCGACGTTTCCGGCCCTGCGCTGGTGGATCCTGTTATCTGCCGCGGCCACAGTAGCCGCGGTTATCGTCGCGTGGCGGCTGGACAGCTACCGTGTAAGCCGGCGCGCGAGCCTCGCGGGCTTCTCAATATCCGCCCTGGCGCTCATAGCCATATCGCTGTCATGCCCAACCGACCTGCGCGAAGATTTCATCAGCCAAAGCTATGTCTCAAAATTTGCGAGAACAGCCGTTGAAACGATCCATGAGCTATCCTCTCGCGGATATTTGGAAGCGGCCAATGACACCAGTGGAAGGCTGACGGGAGCGGGAAGCTTCGTCTGCCATCCAACGCGCAAGCTTCCGCACATCATTCTGCTGCACGATGAGTTCAGCTTCGACATAACCGCGGCCCCCGGGGTCAAGGTGCCGAGCGGATATGGTGATCATTTTCGATCGTTCGACGGCCGGGAACGCAAGCTTGTTGTGGAGGGGGTTGGCGGACCAAGCTGGTTCACCGAATACAACGTGCTCACGGGGCTTTCGGTTCGATCGTTCGGCCGCTTTGCTACCTCTGTGACGCGGATCGCGGCCGGTCATGTCCGTCGCGGCCTGCCTCGGTTGCTGGACCAGTGCGATTACCAGACCTTTAGCCTTTATCCGTTTTACGGCTCCTTTCTCGGTTCGCGCGCTTTCCAGACAACCACGGGTATTTCGCACTATCTGGACATGCGCGATCTCGGCACCCGCGACTTCGAAGCCGACAGCTTCTATTTTGACCGGGCGGTCGATCTGATCGAGCGAGAACGCCGCAACGGGCCGTTATTCCTGTACGTTTATACGGTCGCCAATCATTTTCCCTGGGATAGGTCGCTGCGTCCCGAGCTGACCTCCTATTGGCGCGACCTTGGCAACGCTCCTGATGTCGACGAATACATTCGTCGGCAGACCATGACCGCCGGGGACTACCGAAAATTACTGGAGACGCTGGCCCAGAAATTTCCAGCTGAATCCTTTCTCATTGTCCGTTATGGCGATCATCAGCCCCAATTTGGCGCCGGCCTAATCGATCGTTCTCTTGGCAAGGAAGACCTTGTGAAGCGGGTGGAAGCGTCCGACCCGCGTTACCTGACGACTTACTACGCGATCGACGCGGTAAATTTCGCGCCGGCCACCGTCGCGTCAGCTCTTGACCGGCTTGATGCGCCGTATCTTCCAATAGTTACGTTGGAGGCAGCGGGTATTCCGCTGGATCTGAGCTTTTCGGAACAGAGGGCAATGCTGCGCAGGTGCGCTGGCCTTTTCTACAGTTGTGAAAACGGAACAGCAGTCAAAAAGCTAAATCGTCTCCTGATGGATGTCGGGCTAATTATAGGTTTCTAAACACGTGTCTTTCTTGAGTAGCGATCGATTGTATCGCGTCCTCGAAGCCGGTTCGTCAATAATTGACGCCAGCAACAAGTCCGCGTATGGCCAAAAGCGGAGATTCGGCACTTCGGTGATGTTCGGCTGGTGGCGCCTCCTGGTACTGGCTGCCCGCCGGTCCGACGTCCGTTTCATTGATACCAAGTTCAATGAATGAACGGACAGAATACAGGCGTGCCCCTCTGCGCGCTGGCTGTCGGCAGAGGAGCGCCAGCAAGACGGGGAGAAACGGGGACGCGAATGGAGCTATCCTACTCACAGAATCTCGAAGACTATCATCTCTCGCTTGCCTTCGCGGGACAGACCACTGGGACCTATATCGATGTGGGTGCAGGACATCCGATCGCCGACAACGTGTCGTTCTGGTTTTATGAGCGTGGCTGGCAAGGCATTGTGGTCGAGCCGCAGTCTGAACTTGCCGCGCTGTACCAGCGGCTGCGTCCACGCGATCTCGCGATTCGTGGCCTGGTCGGACGTCATTGTGGCGAAATCGACTTTCATGTGGTCGAACGTTTGCATGGGCTCTCAACGACAGTGGAAGGCTTTGCGCAAAAAGCAAAAGCCTTCGGTGTCGACTATCAGACCGTTCGCATGCCTGTGACCACGCTGGCAAACTTATGCGAAACGCACGACCTCGGCTCTATCGACTTCCTCAAAATCGACGTCGAAGGCGGCGAAGGCGATGTTCTGTTCGGCGGCGATTGGAAGCGCTTTCGACCCAAGGTGATCGTCGTTGAAGCGGTGACGCCCATGGCGTCTGAGCCTTCATGGCAGGACTGGGAACCATTTCTTATTGCACAGGGCTACTGCTTCGTTCTGTTCGACACACTCAACCGTTTCTATGTCGCGCAAGAACATCATGAGATAATGGCGCGCCTTCCGTTTGAGCGGGCGCCGTGGCACGTGGTTCGTCACATGCACGAGATAGGTCGTGCCCCGGAAAATAAGCAACATCCCGATCATGCGTTGGCGCAAGATCTTGCGCGCGGATTTTGGGCGAGCCTTCCTTATCTCAATTCAACCCTCATAACCTCGCTCTTGGCTCGCGCCCGCCGAATAGCAAAGCCCGACGACTTCACAGCGCTAGCGTCCACAGTCAATACCGAACGATTTCGTGAGGCGCTCGGACGGATCGCTTGCGGTTATGACGGCGGACAGATCGTTGATGGGTGAAGGATCAAAAGCTGGGTTGGGGCAAAACGCCCGCTTCTGGCGGGCATACCGACGGCGCGGGACGGCTGATACATTTTTGAAGCCGTCCGTTGCCACCGCTGCATTCGCAAGCCTATCTGAACAAAGTGGCGCGTCAGCTCAACGAACGACCACGAGAGACCTTGCAATTTGAAACCCCCAGCAGAGAGATTTAACGCCTGTGTTGCGTCGACCGGTTGAGCCGGCAGCACCGAACGGACATGGCGACCCAATTGAGCGAATGTCCGTTGTTGAGTGAACAGCGGAAAAACATCTGCAAGCAGTTTTGCCTTTTCACTTGGTATGTCCGTTTCGTGCCGCCACCTCGCTACGGGCTGGCGGAAAGTGGACGCGCCTCACCAATTTTTGGGACACGCGCAATGAACGTCAGAGGCACGATTGCGCAGGTCGATGGCAATACTATCGACATCAAGGAGCGCGACGGTGGGGTCGCTAAGATTCACCTGGCAGACAATGCGAAAATCGTGTCGGTTGCCAACGCGTCATTAACCGATATCAAGCCGGGAAGCTTTATTGGCACTGCGGCAACTCCAGGAACGGATGGCAAGCTGCAGGCCATCGAAGTCCATATTTTCCCCGAGTTGATGCGTGGGACCGGCGAAGGTGACCGCGCGTGGGATCTTACTCCAAAGAGTAGCATGACCAATGGAACGGTGGCTCCAAAGAGCAGCATGACCAACGGAACGGTGGCCGAAAAGTCCGACAAGCTTCCGTCGGCAAAGACGGAACCCCTCCGCCAATGTAACCTGCGGCGAGAGAACCGAACCGGCCGTGTCCGCGCGCTTGCGCATGCTTCTCCGCCGAGTTCGACGAAGTGGATCACGGTTCGCCTTCGATCGGGCCGGCTTCCGTCAGGCCTACCAAAGTGTTTAAGGCTCATTTGGTGAAGAGTTGGCTGAACAGTTTTTCCAGGCCGTCCTGATGACGACGTTTGCATGGGAGGTTTCGATGAGCGAATACGTGGAGGCTCCTTACGCAAAGCTGGTACTGCGCGAAGCTCGCTTCGCAGAAGAGGATGTGGCGTCCAAGTTGATCAACGAGCTGTTGCATGACCTGAAATCGCTTCAAAACTTGAACTCTGCTCGTGCCCAAGCTGTGACATCGATACGCCAGCTCTCACTCAGTCTTGATCGGCCTCAATCGCGTCATGCGCGCGAGTGGGAGGCCGCTAGTCAAGCTGCCGAAGCCTGGTGCCGGAACGCGTTTCATTGAAACAGTTGCGCCCGCTAAGTCCGCGATGGGCCTTGGATGGCAGAGAAGGCGTTTGGCAACAGCGGGCAGAATCCGGTTATGCCATTTTTTAGACATGGCGCGATGTCCGAATCGATTCCGTTATTGAGTGAACAGCGGACGACATTTGCTCGGGGTGAGCAACCCGACATATTGGACCTGATCACCTTTGGTCTTCCAGCCGTCAATCAATCGACACTTGAGGTTTCCGCTGGTTCCCTAGGTTCGGCGAAGAGCCGCAGCGCCCTGATGAGCAATATTGCTCAGTTTTCAAACTGAAAATGGGCTTTGAATAGAAACTGACTTGCGGCTGTTCGCAATCGCGGTTGCACCAATCATATTTAACCGTTGGTCGGTTGCCGGCACGAGTGCAACTTTTGCGAGGAGAGATCTAATGGCCAACGACGCTGTTAAAGCAACCATCATTCGCGATCCCATCCTGGTCGACCTTGCGTTGCAGGGCGGTGGCTCGCATTGGGGCATTTACTTGGGGCGTGCTCGATCGTCTGCTCGAGGAGCCGTGGCTTGGAATTGATGGCATTTCCGGCACGTCGGCGGGGGCGATGAATGCCGCGGTGCTTGTCGATGGTCATGCCAAGGGCGGTGCCGCGGGCGGATGTCTCTTGTTGGCATCGTTGCGCATCTTCGCTCGAACGAGGTAAGTAAGCGGATCGAGACCATGAACGCTCTTGCCATCGTTTTCTTTCGGATAGACGCTGTCGTACACTGCGGCGTACTTGGATTTCCGCCCCATCCGATGGCCGTGCCGATGAGATGCGCAACCGGGTCGACCTCGCTTCGGGTGCCGAACATGGCGCCGGCGCAGCGAGCGCCGCATCAGGACCTCGATCTCGATCGCGCTAGCGGCAGAATGAGTGCGAGCATTCACATTCGCTTTGAGACCTCGGCTGACGGGGCGAATGCCCGAAGTGCGAGTGGAGAGCTAAGATTTCTCGTGGCGGGAGAAACCACCGTGAACTCGATTTCGCGCAAACCAGCGCATGACGGCTGGCCATTGTTTTCCTATGGCTTCCGCCCGTTCTTTCTGCTGGGCTCCATCTATGCGGGATTGGCGATCCTGGTCTGGCTGCCGGTCTTCATGGGGGAACTCACGCTGACCACGGCTTTCCAGCCCCGCGACTGGCACGTCCATGAAATGCTGTTCGGCTACCTGCCAGCGGTGATCACCGGCTTCCTGTTCACGGCGATTCCGAACTGGACCGGTCGGTTGCCGATTCAGGGCGGGCCGCTGCTGACGCTGGTTCTGGTCTGGATAGCCGGCCGCGTCGTGGTGACGGTCTCCGCCGAGACCGGATGGCTGGCGGCGTTCCTGATTGACGCCAGCTTCCTCGCGCTGGTCGCGGCCGCTGCGACGCGGGAAATCCTCGCCGGCAAGAACTGGCGCAATCTTAAGGTCGTCGTGCTGATCACGCTGCTCCTGGCCGGCAATGTTGCCTTCCATATTGAAGCCCATCTGAAAGGCACCGCCGACGTCAGCATAAGGATCGGCATTGCGACGGTCGTTCTGCTGATCTCATTGATTGGCGGCCGGATCATTCCGAGCTTCACTCGCAACTGGCTGGCCCGGGAAAAACCGGGCCGCCTTCCGGCGCCGTTCGGCCGCCTCGACGTGGCGATCGTGGCAATCACCGCCGTAATACTGTTGATTTGGATTGTTCGGCAGGAAGGCGCGTTGGTTGGCACCACGCTCGCCGTTGCAGGATTGTTGCATCTGGTGCGGCTCGGCCGCTGGGCCGGCGACCGAACCTTTGGCGAGCGCCTGGTACTGATTCTGCACGTCGGTTATGCCTTCGTGCCGCTCGGCTTTCTGTTTGTCGCGGCGTCTGCGTTCGGTTTGCTTCCTCCAAGCGCGGGACTGCACGCCTGGATGGCAGGATCCGCGGGAATCATGACGCTGGCGGTGATGACGCGGGCAACCCTCGGTCACACCGGTCAGCCCTCGACCGCCTCGGTGACGACGCAGGCGATCTATGTTGCCGCAGTCGTCGCGGTGTTGGCCCGCATCTGCGCCGTAATCGAACCGTCGCGGAGCGAGGTGCTGCTGCACGTCGCTGCCGGTGCCTGGGCCGCTGCTTTCCTCGGCTTCGCCGTCACGTACGGGCCAGCGCTGCTCGGTCTCGACAAGCGGTTGAGCCAGCAAGCACGCGGCTAACCTTTCGAGATCCGGGTCAAATCATTGGATGAGGCAAATCGGGTAGCAGCTTGCCAGTCGTCAGAAGCCAATCTTTCATTGTAGGCTCGGTTTCCGACTGAACGGCTGCTTCCTGAAGCGCAGCGCCCAAAATCTTCAGCTATCCACAAGCTGAGCCGGCCGATAACCCCATCTTTGAGGGGATAAGTCAACGTCACGTCGAAGCGCGCGACATTTTGATAGTCAATCGGCGTCACTTTGATCTTCGAAAGCCCTTTAGCGTATCGCGCATTTCCGGGAGCGGACCTGTTGCGATAGTTGATGACCAGCAACTTTCTCTTATTTAACGGCGCCCTCGTCTCCGGGAAAGACGAGCGCGCCAGGGCACCGACACTTCCGCTTCTAGCCGTCAGACGACTTTGGCTTGGCCTCGCGTTTCCGTTCGCGCTTAATAGAATGTGCACCTCGATTGCATGTCGTGTGAACACGTTCACGCGCGGAGGCGGTGGGATCCTGTATGAAATGTCCAACATGGCGGCCGTTCAGAGGTACGCTGCTTGACGGGACCGGCGGCATTTGCCGCAAGCGGAGCCCTTACAAATGAAATATGTCCGAGCAACAGTGGGTGTGGCGATTGTAGCTGCATCCAGCCCCTACGTTTGCCAGGCGCAATCTCCTCAGAGATATAACATCCAGCCAGATAGCGTTTCGGTCTCGGGAGTATCCTCCGGAGCCGATCTCGCGCACCAACTCCACGTTGCGTATTCCTCGAAAATCCACGGGGTTGGTCTACTGGCTGCATCACCGTATCACTGCGCGAAAGACGATGTTTATAAGGCTTTGCAATACTGCAGCAAAACAGGAGCGGAGTTCGGACAACCGTACAACGGGCCTCCGACCCCTGACTATGTTGAGTCCCTCGTATCGGATACAAAGAAGGCGTTCAGTGAGGACCAAATTGACGACCCTGCAGGTATCAGAACGGCAAAGATCTATCTCTTCTCTGGAACAAATGACACCAAAGTGCCCCAACCAATCGTCAAAGCCGTTGAATTGTTTTACACAAAGCTAGGGGTCGATCCGAACAACATCAAAACAGATTATGGCGTACCTGCCGGCCACGGGATGGTCACAAGGAACTATGGAAACAGCTGTAGTTCATCCAATTCGCCATACATAAACAAATGTGGCCTCGATGTTGCCGGGCGTATCCTGGAGCAAATCTATGGCCCATTGAAGCAACCTGGCACCGCGTCCAACGAGAGCTTAAAGGCGTTCGATCAAACGGTATTCTTCGCAGGAGACGTGAGCGCCCAAATGGACGAGCATGGCCACGTTTATGTCCCTAAAGCTTGCAGCGAAGGGGCTTCCTGCAAGCTGCACGTTGCCCTCGAAGGATGTTTACAGGGTGAAGACAAGATCGGCGATCAGTTTTACACACACACCGGTTACAACGAATGGGCTGAGTCCAACAATATCATCATTCTGTACCCTCAGGTGAAATCAGGCCCTGGTAATCCTTACGAGTGTTGGGATTGGTGGGGCTATACTAATTCAAATTATCACACTAAGCGCGGCAAGCAGATGGCCGCCGTCAACGGCATGATTGATCGTCTTCTGGCAGGTGATCCACTGCCGCCTCCAGCCAATCCTCCCGCTCTTGACCCGTGTCTGGCGTGGGGATGGTTTTATTACGGTTGCAAATGGTTCTATCCGTAAAATCGACTACAAGCTTGGCCCATTGTTCAGGCTCAATGGTCGTCAAGTTTCGCAACTTGACAAGATTTTAATCGAAACAACAACAGCCGAGCTATTCCAGAGCACCTGCCGCAAAGATAAGTCGATGGCCGACTTATGTCATAACATTTAAATTGCGCGGCGAGCGATCAGACGCGGAAGCCCGCCTTCGCGGCTTTTCTTCTATTTCGTCAGCGTTGCGATGGGGTCATCTTTTCGGCGTACAGGCAAGGTCCATGACACCTCAGGCTACGCACTGTAAGATGGAGATGAATTGCATGCTGCAGCACGTCTTTGCCCTCCACGAAATTCGCTTCGTCCCGGTCGCCTGTGATGGCGACGTCGATGATCGACGCGGCGGCGGATGTCGGCGACGATTAGAGCGATCTCTGCGCGGCGTGCCGGCGACGGCTTGCCGTCGACATACCGACAAAGCTCCAGCGGTACGCCAGGCCACAACGTCGGGCGCATAATTGTAATCGCCAAGCATTGCCCTGACGTAATCCGGATACTTTGCCGTAGGTGTGCGCGACGCGATCATAGCGGTCGGTCGCGCAAAAGGGGCAACTGAGGCCGGCGGCACCACGCGTGGTTCTCGCAAGGAGAGATCGTCAAGGCCCGGAACAGCGATCGTGTCGAATTCGTCAGTTGCAAATTTCACTCGGTGCGGCCGAGCACAAACTTTCGCTCCTCCGCGCTCATGCCTTCGCCTTCGCGCCCCCAGCCGTAATGTTTTAGCCTTGCGCCAGTCGTGAGCGTTCCCTCGTGTTTAGTTTCGAGCTTGGATCGAAGAAAATATCTAACGACAGCGCCGCGCCAGAGCGTTCTATTGTTTGCCGGCAACGGCTCACTGGCGGTAGTCTTGGTTTCATGAGTCCATTTGTACAATCGCCCGCCATGAACGATCTAAGCATCCGGACGATGCGGCCGGACGAAATCTCGATAGCGGTGAAATGGGCCGCAGCCGAAGGCTGGAACCCCGGCCTCGCCGACGATGCCTGCTTCGCTGCGGTCGATCCAGAAGGCTTCTTGATCGGCGAACTCAACGGCGTACCGGCCGCGACCGTCTCCTGCGTCAACTACAGCGCAAGCTTCGCGTTCCTCGGCTTCTACATCGTGCGAGAAGACTTGCGCGGGCGTGGTTATGGACTGTGCATTTGGGATGCGGCCATTGCGCACGCCGGGCCACGCGTGATCGGGCTCGATGGCGTGGTGGCACAGCAGCAGAACTACAGAAAGTCCGGGTTCGAGCTCGCTTATGCCAACGTCCGTTACGGCGGCATCGTCGCGGCCCCGGATGCACCGCAGGCTGGTCTCATGGCGCTGGCCGAAGTCCCATTGGCGGCTGTAGAGGCGTACGATGCGACGGTGTTTCCGGCTCCGCGCCCCGCGTTCCTGCGTGCCTGGATCGGCTCGCCCGGGCATGTCGGTTGCGCCCTAATGCGCGATAGCGGGCTTGTCGGCTGGGGCGTGATCCGTCCATGCCGCAAGGGCCGCAAGATCGGCCCGCTGGTGGCCGACGACCGCGCCACCGCCGAGGTGGTCCTGTCGGCTTTGCTGGCCAGCGTCGGCGGCGGGGAGATCTTCCTCGACGTTCCTAGCATCAACCGCAACGCGGTCGCGTTGGCGCAAGACCTGGGGCTCGTGCCAGTGTTCGAGACTGCGCGTATGTATACCGGCGCGATCCCGCCGTTGCGGCTGGAGCGGGTATTCGGCGTCACCACCTTTGAGCTGGGGTAGTGTCATGCGAACAATGGTGACGTCGCACTCTCTCTATTGGGAATGACCGCTTCCGGCGCAAAGCGGTCGTTCGCATTCCATCCAGTCTCTGATTGGCTAGGAATGGCCATATCGGGTGCGTAAGCGACCATTCGCGTGATGCCGGTGGTCGACGATTAAAGCTCGATTTGCTCGGCCATATTTAGGGTGTCTTCCACTTTCCGGGCATGGCGTCGTGTCAGTGTCCGCCTCCGGGAGAAGCCCGGGCATCGAATTTGAATGCGTCGATGAAAAATGCGACCTTGGTCCGCCAGCGCGGGAAATGACAATGAAAGCTGCCTTCATCGAACGACACGGCGGACCGGAAGTTCTAAAATTCGGCGAGATGCTGGATCCGGTGGCCGCATCCGGCGAGGTCGTGGTCGATATTGTCGCCGCCAGCGTCAACGGCGCGGACTGGAAGGTCCGCGAGGGAAAATCGGGCCAGCTTTCGAAATTCCCCTACATTCTTGGACGGGATTTCTCCGGTGTCGTTTCGGCGGTTGGGGAAGGTGTCAGGGATATCGGTATCGGCGATGAGGTCTTCGCCGTCTGCGACGTTGGCCAGGAGGGTGCCTATGCCGAGAAGATTGCGATCAAGGCAGCCATCGTCGCAAAGAAAACTGATTGCCTGTCACATGTCGATGCCGCTGCGCTGGCGCTTGCTGGGTTGACGGCGATTTGCGCAATCGAAGACACATTAGAGCTAAAGGCGGGTGAGACGATCCTGATCCAGGGAGGAGCGGGCGGTGTCGCGAGTTTTGCCATACAGTTGGCAAAACATCTGGGTGCTCGCGTTATCACGACCGCCAGCGCGTCGAACCATAATTATCTGCGAAAAATGGGGGCCGATGAGATCATCGACTACAATGCGGTGGATTTCACTAAGGTCGTGAGAGACTGCGACGCCGTCTTCGATACCGTCGGTGGAGACGTCGCGCAGCGATCGTTCAGTGTGCTGAAATCAGGCGGCCGGGCGGCGTTTATTGCCTCTGGAGCACAGGCACCGAAGCCGGACCGCAGTGACGTCGTTGCTCTGCGGCCCAGCGTCGGACGTGATCGGCAACATCTCGAGCGCATCGTGGCGCTGGTTGCGCTAGGGGCCATTCGTCCCTTGGAAGTGACACGTTATCAGCTCAGCGAAGCCGTGGCCGCGCACAAGGTAAGCGAATCCCGCCACTTTCGCGGCAAGCTGGTTTTTCTAGTGGGTTGAATCAAGCTACGTCAGTTGATTGCTTTCCGGAAGATGCGCTGAGGTCTGGAATTGGCACATCAAGCAGATATCAAAGCAGCCGTGGTGAATGTCGGCTTAAGGGGGGGTGAAGCAGACATCGCCCGGTGGTGAGCGGGTCACGCGCGTACTCTAGCGTCGGCCGCCCATCAGGCGCAACATCATCATGAACAGGTTGATGAAGTTGAGATAGAGCGACAGCGCGCCCATCACGGCCTTACGGCCGGCCGAAGTGGCGTCGTCGCTGCGGTCGTACATCCCCTTGATCCGCTGGGTATCGTAAGCGGTCAGGCCCGCGAAGACGCCGACGCCAATAATGGAAATCATCCAATCTAGCCCGCTCGATCTCAGAAACAGATTGACCAGGCTTGCGATAATGATGCCGATCAAGCCCATGAACAGGAAGGTTCCGAATCCCGACAAGTTTCGCTGGGTAGTGTAACCCCATATGCTGAGCGCGCCGAAGGCCGCCGCCGAGATAAAGAACACCCGCGTGATCGAGGACTGCGTGTAGATGTGGAAGATGGTCGACAATGAAATCCCGACCAGGGCCGCATAGAGGAAAAACAATCCTCGCGCAGCTTCCACCGACAACGTGTTGATTCGGGCACTGATAAAAAACACCAATCCCAGTGGCGCCAGCATGAACACCCACATTAGCGGGCTTTGAAGCAATTCAGGGCCGGTGAACTGGTAGGTCAAAAACGCGGCAACGCCGGTCAAGCCAACGCCGGCGGCCATGTAATTATATACGCGCAGCATGAAAGCGCGAAGGCCGACGTCTATCGCGGTGGCGCCGTTTGCGGAGAAGTCGGGCGCAGCTGCATTTCGATCGTAGTCCGACATGGGTCGTATCCTTTTTGATAGGCTCCTGCGGGAAGTAGCGAGCCACCGCTCAACTCAGACAAACGATCGTCCGCACGAACTACGATGCCAATCGCCCAAAGGGCAGGATCCCGACCTTCTGTGCGGTCATTTTCTATGCTCGTCATGACGGATTTCTCCGACTGGCGAGCGATCGAGCCCCCCACTGGAAACAGCCATCGGCTTTCCAACGGAGCTTCCCTGTACCATCCTTGCAGCCGTCTTGATGGGTCAGTACCCGGCGACTGTTTCAGAACGACTGCGTCAGGGGCCTAAAATGGTTTCTTCGGCTGGATTTGCGTCGTCCTTGCATTAAAGGTCCCTAAGGCATCGGATAGTCAATGATCTTTCGATCCTGTAGTGCAACATTTAGCGGACGTCCCGTCGATCCTGATGGATATCTGTTATTGGGGAGGCGGCCATGAGCAAACCTGCCTCCACTTCGACCCTTGCGGAACTCGATCTTGAATCTGATGGCTGAGGACAACCCAATCGATGAGATTTCACGGATCGAAGCTCGGCTCGAGGAGCTTGCCGAGGTTGCCGAGCGATGCCGAAAGATCATTCTAGTTTCGAAGACGGCGATCGCCATCGGCGTCGCATTACTGCTCGTCATGATGCTCGGCCTCGTCGGGTCCAATCAGGTCGCCGCCATCGGGTCGATTGCCGCGGTGCTGGGCGGCATCGTGTCGCTCGGATCGAACGTCAGCACGTTGCGACAGACGATAGCCGCCATGAACGCTGCCGAGGTGCTCCGTTCGGATCTGATCGACGGGATCGACCTTCAAGTGGTTAGTGACAGAACTATGAAACGGATTTGACGTGCTTGCTTGTGCGGGCCACGTGGCTGCGAAAGCTGAGGTATGTTCGCCGGCGAAGATCGGGCCGGCCGACACTATGGGCGCGGCGAAGGACACGGTTTGCGTCATCTCGGCGGGGCATGCTGCGTCAGCTTCGCAGGCCAGCAACGCCTTCCCGGCGTGTATGCTTATCGGGAGTTGGTCGATGCCGGCGGTCTGATGTCCTAGGGGCCGAATTACGCAGAGATGCACAGGCAGGCCGCCACCCCGCCGATTTACCGATCCAACAACCGACCAAATTTGAGTTCGTTATCAACCTCAGGACCGCGAAACCACTTGGTCTTGCCGTTCCGGCCGCCCTGCTCGTTGCTGCCGACGAGGTGATTGAATAACATCGCGATGTCGCCTGTCGGGACAAAACGGACATCGCCGTCGTGTCGGCGGCTCTTCATGTTAGATCTGCAGGACTGCGAGAATGAAGTCTCCGAAGGACATCGCCGTCTAACGGTGCCAGTTGTATCCTCTGGTCCCGGAGTCTCGACGGGATCGTGATGAAGCGCAGCTGGGCCGGCGAGGTCCGCAACGTTTCACTGCCCGCCGTGCTACCCACGCCAGAGTGCGCGTCGGTATCGTGTTCACGCTCGTCACGAATCCGTTCGTTGCTTGCAATACGCTTCATCACGATCCCGTCAAGTAAGAAGCGGATGCTTCGCAACAATTCTCATGCTGCAGCGCACTCTGATTGAACTGCACGTAAGTCGCCGAAATTGTAAGTCGCCGAAATTGCATAGCGCGACCTCGTCGGTATGCGATAATTGAATTGAAAAAGATACGAGATAACCTGAACGGTGGCTGCGAGGCGCGGGTCTCAGTGCTTACGACCTGTCGCCGTGGCGCTAGTTGCCTTCGTCAATGGCGCCCGCTCTGTCGCTGATAGTTACTTCCGAATCCATCTTGTAAACTACCGCAAAGAATGGAGAATTTACGTTGACACATTCCGTTCTTACGAACCGGCGATCGCTGCTAGGCGCTCCCACACAATGTTCATTCCGCTTCATGGCCGCAGGGCTTGCCTTGGCGCTAGTGGTGACGGTCGCTCAGGCGCAGACTGCCGGCGAACCCAAGCCTGCGTCACCATCCACCCTGGAGTTCAACAAGAACTCGACGGCCTCACTCCCATGGTCGGACAAGGCGGATTTCGCAAACGCCAAGCGGGGCCTTATCGCGCGGTTGCCGGATAACGGTGTGATCAAGGACAAGAACGGCAAGGTCGTGTGGGACCTGTCAAGGTACACCGGTTTCATCAAGGATGGCTCGGCCGCTCCCGACACCGTCAACCCGAGCCTCTGGCGCATGTCGCAGTTGCTGATGGACGCCGGCCTTTATGAGGTGGTTCCCGGCGTCTACCAAGTGCGTGGGGCGGACTTGTCGAACCTGACCATCGTGGAGGGTGAGCAGGGTATTACCGTCTATGACCCGTTGATCTCAGCGGAAACAGCTCGCGCGGCGCTCGATCTGTACTACCAGAACCGGCCGAAAAAACCCGTCGTGGCCGTGATCTATACGCACTCGCACATCGATCATGCCGGGGGCGTCCGAGGCGTCGTGGACGAGGCGGATGTGAAGTCGGGCAAGGTCAAAATCTATGCGCCGGAGGGTTTTCTCGAGAACTTCATCGCCGAGAATGTCTTCGCAGGCACCGCAATGGGTCGCCGTGCGGCCTACATGTACGGCAATCTGCTTGCTCCAGGCCCGCAGGGCACGGTTACCGCAGGTCTCGGGGTCACGACGTCCGACGGTACGGTCACCCTCATTCCGCCGACCGACCTCATTACCAAAACGGGTGAGAAACGGGTCATCGACGGCATCGAGTACGAGTTCTTGATGGCGCCCGGGTCCGAAGCTCCGTCGGAGATGATGTGGTATCTGCCGAAGTTCAAGCTTATCAATACGGCCGAGGACGCCACACATACGATGCACAATCTCTACACGTTGCGCGGCGCCAAGACTCGCGACGCGCGCTTGTGGCCGATGTACCTGAACCAGGCCATTCAGATGTGGGGCGACAATTACGCGGTGCAGATCACGATGCACCACTGGCCCACCTGGGGGAATGCGGAGGTTACCCAGCTGATCAAGGTGCAGCGCGATACCTACAAGTTCATGCACGACCAGACCCTGCACTACGCGAACATGGGTTACACCATGGACGAACTGCCAGGCCTCGTGACGCTTCCGCAGTCACTTGCGAACCAGTGGGCGAGCCGAGGCTATTACGGCACCCAGAGCCACGACGTCCGAGCAGTTTATAACTTCTACCTGGGATATTTCGACGGCAACCCGGCGACTTTGAACCCGCTGCCGCCCGTTGAAGTCGGAGGCAAGTACGTAGCAGCTCTGGGCGGTCCCGACGCGGTTCTAAAACTCGGTCGCGAGGCACTCCAGAAGGGCGATTACCGCTGGGGCGCCGAATTGGTAAATCACCTGGTATTCGCCCAGCCTGACAATCAGGAGGCGAAAAACCTTCAGGCGGACATCCTGGAACAGATGGGGTATCAGGCGGAATCCGGCCCTTGGCGCGGCTTCTACTTGACCGGCGCCGACGAACTTCGACATGGCGTTGGAAAGCTGGCGACAGGCACTCCCGCGAGTGCCGACATTATTGCCAACATGTCGTCGGATTTGCTGTTCGGTTACATGGGCGTGCAGCTAGACGCCAAGAAGGCGGATGGCAAGACGCTCGCGGTCAACTGGGTATTCCCCGACATCAATGAGAAACACGCGCTCTTCCTCGAGAACTCCGTGCTCAATCATTGGCCTGATTACAACGACGCCAAGGCCGATGTCACCGTAACCGCGGATCGTGCTACCTTGACCAAGGTCCTGACCAAGCAGCTGTCGTTCGAGGACGCGGTCAAAACTGGGCTGGTCAAGTTCACCGGTAACCCGGCGAAGTTCGTCGAGTTCATGAGCTACCTCGTCGATCTGAACCAGTATTTTTGGTTCAACATCGTGACGCCATAGCAAGCTACAGTACGGCTGGGGAGAACGCATTGTACCCCCAGCCCAAAGCGGTCCGGTCTGTTCGTGACTTGATCGGGCTGAAGGGAGTCAAAAAAAGTCCGCGGGAGGAGTGCTTGGATGAATGTGTCCGGAAACTCCATGGACGGTGCCGCACTTCGCGTCAGGAAGGTGTTTGCATCGCAGCGCACAGCTTTCAAGGCTGATCCCTATCCCTTGGCCGAGCCGCGCCGACTCAAAATCAAGGCGCTAAAACGGCAACTTGGCCGCTATCAAGATGTGCTGGCCGACGCCATGAGCAAGGACTTCGGCTTTCGAGCACCGACAGAGTCAAAAATGCTCGACCTGCTCGGATCAATGCTCGAGGCGAACCACGCTGTAGCTCATCTCAAACGCTGGATGAAGCCGAGCAGGCGTTCGACTGAGTTGCTGTTTCTTACCAACAGCCTGTCGGTAACCTACCAGCCGAAGGGCGTCGTCGGCGTCATAGTGCCCTGGAATTTTCCTATTTATCTCGCTGTCGGCCCCCTCATTGCTGCTTTGGCGGCGGGCAATCGAGTGATGATCAAGATGTCGGAGATCACTCCGGCTACAAATGCTGTTTTGACCCGCCTGCTTGGTGAAATCTTCCAGGAGGATGAAGTCGCGGTGGTCGGAGAAGAATTGACGGATCCGAACGCTTTCACCTCGCTGCCCTTCGATCACATTGTATTCACGGGCTCGCCCGGCGTCGGCAAGGTTGTCATGCGAACGGCCGCTGAAAACTTGACACCTGTGACCTTGGAACTCGGCGGAAAATCGCCGGCGGTCGTCATGCGCGATTATCCTCTGGGCGACGCCGCCAAGCGGATCACCCACGGTAAAACCACCAACTGTGGCCAGATTTGCGTCTCACCCGACTACGGATTGGTACCGCGCGAGCGCGTCGGCGATTTCATCAGCGAGGTTAAGTCGAGTTTCCTCAAAATGTTCGGGTCCCACGTCGATGGAAGCCGCGACTACACCTGGGTTGTGAACGACCGTCACTTCGCGCGCGTCAGCGCCTTGCTGAAGGATGCCCGCGAAAAGGGCGCCACGGTCATTCCCTGCGCCGACTATGACGTCAGCCGCAACGCCCGTCAGATGCCCCTGCACATCGTCGCCAATTGCACTGCTGAAATGCGGGTTATGAAAGAGGAATTGTTCGGCCCCATTCTGCCGGTGGTGCCCTACGACACCTTGGAAGACGCCATCCAGTTCATCAATGCCGGTGACCGCCCGCTGGCGATGTACTGTTTCAGCCACGACGCGGCTCAACGCCAGTTGCTACTCCAACGCACTCATGCTGGTGGAGTCACCATCAACGACTGGGGATGGCACGTTGTGAACCATGACGCGCCCTTTGGCGGGGTGGGAAATTCCGGCATGGGTACTTATCACGGGGTGGAAGGCTTCCGCGAACTGTCGCACGCCAAGACCGTGTTCAAGCGTCACCGTTTCTTTCCCATCGGCCTTTTCTATCCTCCCTACGGCAATCTTGCCCAGCAGTTGTCGTTAAAGATGTTCCTTGGAACGGGTGATCGCTCACTGAAATAAGGACCCATCACCTGGCCTATCGAGGGTTTCCATGAGCAATCGAGAATTCGACTATATCGTGGTCGGTGCAGGCTCCGCTGGGTGCGTGGTGGCGTCCCGTCTGACAGAAGACGCGAACGTCTCCGTCTGTCTGCTGGAAGCCGGCGGGCGCGACAAGAGCGTTCTGATTCATGCGCCGGCGGGCGTCGTCGCGATGGTGCCGACCAAAATCAATAACTATGCGTACCAAACGGTGCCTCAGCCCGGCCTGAATGGCCGTCGCGGCTATCAACCACGCGGCAAGACCCTTGGTGGCTCGAGCTCGATCAATGCGATGCTTTATGTGCGTGGCAACAAGTGGGACTACGACCACTGGGCCTCGCTAGGTAATCCTGGCTGGTCGTACGACGACGTGTTGCCGCTGTTCAAGCGCGCTGAAAACAACGAACAGTTCAAGGATGGCTTCCACGGGCAGGGCGGCCCATTGAACGTTACCTATCCGCGTCACGAGAGCCCATGCACCAAACTGTTCCTAGATGCCGCGGCCCTGCATCAGATTCGGTTAAATCCCGATTACAATGGAGCCGAACAAGAGGGTGCCTTCGAATACCAGGTCACCCACAAGAACGGCGAACGCTGCAGCGCAGCCAAAGCTTACCTCACCCCCAATCTGTCGCGCAAAAATCTCGAGATTCTGATCCATGCCGTCTCAGCAAAGGTGGTGATCGAAAATCGTCGTGCATGCGCTGTGTCTTACTACCAAAGGGAAGAGCTGAAGGAAGTGCGAGCTCGACGGGAAGTGATTTTGGCGGGTGGAGCCTTTGGCTCACCGCAGGTTCTGCAACTTTCCGGCATTGGTGCTGGCGAGGAACTGAAAAAGCTTGGCATTCCGGTCGTGAATGAACTTCCTGGGGTCGGAAAGAATTTGCAGGATCACATCGACTATGTTCAATCGTGGCGCGTGCCCAGCAACACTGAAACGGTTGGCGCGTCGCTCCGAGGGGCTGCCAAGATCACAAGCGCGATGTTCGAATGGAGGAACAAACGTTCCGGCCTCATCACCACCACCTACGCTACTGCCGGTGCGTTTTTCCGATCGTCGCCGGATGTCTTGGTGCCCGATCTGCAATTGGTGTTCGTAATCGCCCTTGTCGACGATCATGCACGCAAGCTCCACATGGGTCATGGCATCTCATGCCATGTCGAAGTGTTGCGACCCTATAGCCGAGGAACTGTGAGACTGAACAGCAACGATCCGCGCGATACGCCTATAATCGATCCGCAATTCTTGTCCGACGAGCGCGACATGAAGCTATTACTCAAGGGAGCGCAAGTTCAGCAGCGCATCATGGAATCCAAACCGTTTGATTCAATGCGCGGCAAGATGCTTTACCCAACGAGGATCGACGATCCCGCCGGTATGGAAAGGGATATTCGTAGCCGTGCTGATACTCAGTACCACCCTGTCGGAACCTGCAAGATGGGCCCAGAGAGCGATCCGATGGCGGTGGTCGATGCTCGTCTCCGTGTCAAGGGCATCGACTGCCTGCGAGTAGCGGATGCCTCGATAATGCCCACGGTGGTAGGGGGTAATACCAATGCGCCGGCGATCATGATCGGGGAACGAGCCGCCGACATGATTCGCGAGGATGCCTGAAGCCCCGCGAGTCCACCCGGAAATCGATGGCTGGCACTTTCAGTGATGGCGTCGATATCGATCGATCGGCAAGGTATTTCATGAAGGGGTTTCGAAATGACTCAAAGACCATGGTTTGCAACGTACAGTGAATGCGGGATTCCGGCTGAAATCAATCCGGATGCGCACCGTTCGGTCGTTCATATGCTTGAACAAGCAATGAAGAAATACGCAGACAAGCCCGCGTTCAGATCCTTCGGACAGACTTTGACTTATGCCGACGTCGATCGGCAGTCGCACAATTTTGCGGCCTATCTGCAGAAAAAGCTCAGGGTGAAGAAGGGCGATCGTATCGCGGTGATGACGCCCAACCTGCTTGCATTTCCGATAGCCTTCCTGGGTATCATTCGGGCTGGCGCCGCGCAGGTCAATGTGAATCCGCTGTATACGCCGCGTGAGCTTGAGCACCAGCTCAAGGACGCAGGCGTCAAGGTTATGGTCGTATTCGCCGGCTCCTCGGCGACGGTAGCGGACGTTATAGCCTCAACCCCGCTTGAGACGGTCATCACGGTCGGACCTGGAGATGGCAGCGCGACTAAGCTTCCCAGCCCGCCGGTGGATTCGCGGCTGAGTGGCGCTATTGCATTTGCCGACGCTCTAGCAGAGGGCGCCAAGCTCGTCTTTGATCCAGTGGTTCTGAATGGCGACGATCTCTTGTTCCTGCAATATACGGGTGGAACGACGGGGCTCTCCAAGGGCGCCTCGCTGTCGCATCGCAATCTGGTCGCCAACACCGAGCAGTTCAAGGCCGCAATGGGTAGCGCACCGCCTTCTGCTGATGACGTGATCGTCACTGCAATTCCGCTCTATCACATCTTCGCGCTGATGGTGAATTTCATCACCTATTTTTCGGTCGGTGCGGACAATTGGTTGGTCGCCAACCCGCGCGACATGGACGGTTTTGTTCAGACGTTGAACCAAGCCAAACCTACGGTATTCATGGGCGTAAACACGCTGTATGCGGGGCTGGTTGCCCATCCGAAAATCACAGAGGTGGACTTTTCCAACCTTCGCTTGTCGGGTGGCGGCGGTACCGCTGTGATTGCCGCTACATCTGCAAAGTGGCGTGAGATCACAGGTCAAATCATCCGCGAGGGCTACGGCCTCTCGGAGACGAGCCCCGTCCTGTCATTTAACCCGTGGTATTTGACAGAATTCTCTGGGACCACTGGATTGCCGATGCCTTCAACAGACATCAAGCTTTTAAACGATGACGGCCGTGAGGTCGGGCTCGGCGAGGCTGGTGAAATCTGCGCTAAGGGGCCACAGGTGATGACCGGCTATTGGGAAAAGCCGGAAGCCAATGCTGCGGCATTCACCGCCGACGGATATTTCCGCACGGGGGATATCGGAGTATTCGACGAGAAGGGTTTCCTGAAGATCGTCGACCGAAAGAAGGACATGATCATTGTCTCCGGTTTCAACGTCTACCCCAACGAAGTGGAAGCCGTGGCGACAGCGTGCCCGGGCGTAATGGAATGCGCCTGCATCGGCGTGCCCGACGACAAAACCGGTGAAGCGGTCAAGCTGTTTGTCGTCAAGGCGCCAAACGCTACGCTCACAAATGAAGACCTTGTAACGCACTGTCGTAAAGAAATGACGGCGTACAAGACGCCAAAGATTGTGCAGTTCATCGATGCGCTACCGAAGTCAAACGTTGGCAAAATCCTACGTCGCGAGTTGCGCGACCAAGAGGTTCCTAGGTAGACCGACTTCGTTTTGTGAAATGACTCAGCGAGGTGGAAGACTTCGATCAAACAATAACTGCGCAAAGACATTCAGCGACAATCGCTGTTTGACCTTTTGGGTCGAGCTTCAGGGAGGCACGTATGAGTGACCTTACACTAGCTGGCCTGGACGCACGGATCGGGCATGAGCTCGGCCTTTCCGATTGGGTTACGATAGACCAGCCACGCATCGACACCTTTGCGTCCTGCACCGGCGATCATCAATGGATCCATGTCGACGTCGAAAGGGCGAAACGAGAGAGCCCTTTTCGCGGTCCGATCGCGCATGGTTACCTGACGCTCGCCATGGTCGCTCCTCTTGCCATGCAGATCGGTGTCATTCCCAAGGATGCAGCAGCCGGCCTGAATTACGGTCCATCAGATTCAAGGGGCACTAAAGCGCATCGCTGGAGGTACTTACGGTGTCTGCGTCCAGTGCGGTGCGGATATTGACCCCAAACGTCTAAAGGCGCTGCCGATTGCGACTAGATGTATTTCATGCGCTGCGTGAATTGAGGCTGACGTTGCGCCTGTCGCGATGCACCGCTTCCGAGTTGCCAGGTCTGAAGCGGCTTTCGAGCAGGTTTGGCTCTCGCGACAGCCACCTCGACAAGCTGCCGGGCTTTGGAGAGTTTCGCCTTCTCGAAGACCCGAAGCTGAGGATCACACACTTTATGCTTGCCACACTGTCAGGGAAAACCGCGCTGTGTTAGAGGATGGACCAGATCCGAGGCGTTTCGGGCAGCGCATAGTCGCGCAGGAGATAACAAGCCCTCGCGATGAGGGGCTGGCGGGGGGGAGTCTATATTTTCTGTCATTTAGAGGACGGAGCGTCGGCTTCACTTTCCTTAGCTAAACATGCCCTGCGCCTTTCAACATCGATACTCGAAACAGGCCAAATGTGGTAAATTCCTTGCATGCAAAGAGGCCGCAAGAGTGCCGCATCATTGGAAATCATCCGCGCCGAACCGGCAGGTCATCAACCGCGTCCGGCATTTGATCCGCCGCAACCACCTGATCATCTCGGCGAGCCCGAACAACGGATCTGGGCCGGCGTATTTGCAGATTACACGCTGGCAACTGGCGCCTCGATCGCGGTGCTTGCCACGGCGCTGGAGGCCCATCAACGCGCCAGAGAGGCTCGCGAGGTTGTCCTGGTCGAGGGCATGGTTGTTACGGGCCGTGATGGTCAGACAAAGGTGCACCCGCTACTGGCCGTTGAACGTGATGCGCGCCAGGCGTGGTTGGCCGGCATCAAGGCGCTGGGGTTAGAGCTATGAGCGAACGCAGAATCAAAGCACCGAAGGACGATCTGCCGAGGCCTTGGGAACGCGGGCCGATCTCGATCGAACGTTGGTTACGACACCGCGAAACCATGATGCAGCTGGCGTATCCCGGTTCAAGACCGCACGAATGGTGGCAATACCAGAAGCAGATGCCGCGACCGGAACAGAGACCGAAAGGTTATACGATCGTGGCGAACTATCGGAAGCCGAGCTCGCCGAGCTAATGCCGGGGTGGCGCGAGCGTTACGAGCAAGCGCAGAAGCCGGGCTTCTCGTATTGCATCGGGCACAAAAACCCCGGTGACACCTTCGCGTCTTGGATCGAAGGTCTTGCTGCGCAGAAGGCGCTCTATCGATGGGCCGGCATCCCGGTCGCGATCATCAGGCGGTGGGATGCCGAACGGCGCCGATCGGCGAAAGACGTCAAGTCTCTCGCAATACGGGCAAGGTGTCGGAGCTCAACCGGCTAGGCGGGTCCGTGGTGCGTTATTTCGGGGTGGCCCTGCTTGTACCCCCTCTTTCGGGGCAAATCGAAATGCCATATCGAGGACGTCGAGTGCTGACCGAGGCTAGAGTTGTCGGGATTGGATCGAGGAGTACACGCGCGTCCCGGTCGGACCTGATCGTGGCCGGGGCGTCCTGCTATCTCGTGCGCAACGCGAAATGATCGTCAGGATATATGACCTTCCTCATGATCCGAAGGTGGCCGGGTCGATCGCGGATCCGATACGGAGCGCGTACTTGGCGCTGGTTCATCTGATCGGCATCCGTGCGATCAGGGATAGCGACGTCACGCTCGACGTTCGCGCCGATGTCCGGATGGGAGGCCGCGGATAGTCCGTTGCTGCGCGGTGCCGGTTATTTGGAAATGATCGGCGCGATGATCTGCTGCCCGGAACTGAACACGCGATATCCTGCATCTGCATGACGGTCTCTTCCGTTCCGGCTGGGACGGAGCGCGAACGTCGGCAACCATTCTGCAACCAAAATGGCCGGAAACGCCCGAGAAGGACAAAGTAAGAGAACGAACATTTAGTACAGGAAATGCAGATAGCCCTCTGACGGAAAAGGCGAAAAAAGGAAAAGAACAAACGCGGGGTAACGCTTTGTACCCTTCTCCAAAACCGGGGGTCGCAGGTTCGAGCCCTGCCACTCCTGCCAGCCTAAGCCCTTGATTTTGACCGATCCAATCCGGGTGCGTGCGAACAGATACCCGAGCCCCGGTTCTCGCTACCTTGACCTTTGGCCGTGCCCGCAGTACATAGCCGCACCTGCTGCCGGCCCGTTTTGACGGATATCCGGCGCGGCTTTGAAATCCCCCGAACAATCGAGCCCGCTTGCCGGCTCATCCTTCAAGAGAGGGCTGGGCGCTAGAGGGCTGTTCGGATTCCCTTAAACCTGGAAATCGTCTTACGACGCGGAACAAATAAACGATGGCTTTCAGCCCGTTCAAATTCCTGCAGGAAGTGCGCTCGGAGACCGCCAAGGTCACCTGGCCGACCCGCCGTGAGACGACGATCACCACCATCATGGTGTTCGTGATGGTTGCGCTGGCTTCAATCTTCTTCTTCGCCTCGGATCAGATCATCCGTTATCTCGTCACCTTTTTGCTCGGCATACACTAATGACAAGCGCCGGAACTCAGACGATGGACAAGCGCTGGTACATCGTTCACGCCTATTCGAATTTCGAAAAGAAAGTCGCGGAGTCGATCCGCGAGCAATCGAAGCAGCGCGGGCTTGAGGAGCTGTTCGAGCAGGTGCTGGTTCCGACCGAAAAGGTCACCGAAGTGCGTCGCGGCCGCAAGGTCGACGCCGAGCGCAAGTTTTTCCCGGGCTATGTCCTGGTCAAGATGAAACTGACCGACGAAGCCTTCCACCTCATCAAGAATACCCCGAAGGTGACGGGCTTCCTCGGCGCGGAAAACAAGCCGATGCCGATCTCGGAGGCCGAAGCCATGCGGATCCTGCATCAGGTGCAGGAAGGCGTGGAACGCCCGAAGGCGTCGGTGTCGTTCGAAATCGGCGAGAATGTGCGCGTGGCCGATGGGCCTTTCGCGTCGTTCTCCGGCGTGGTCGAGGAAATCGACGAGGCGCGGTCGCGCGTGAAGGTCGCGGTGTCGATCTTCGGGCGTGCAACGCCGGTCGAACTGGAATTCGCTCAGGTCGAAAAGGTCTGATCGAGGAAAAGCGCGAAGCGCGTCTTCGCGTGAGAGAGGTCGTGGGAGGTGAGGAGCGGTCGCCAACCGTTTTGACCCGAACCACGAAACCTGAAACAGCCGATTTCAATCGGCACAACAGGAGTGACATATGGCAAAGAAAGTGACCGGATACCTGAAATTGCAGGTGCCGGCCGGTGCGGCGAATCCTTCGCCCCCGATCGGACCCGCGCTTGGTCAGCGCGGCCTCAACATCATGGAATTCTGCAAGGCGTTCAACGCGCAGACGCAGAAGGAAGAAAAGAACACCCCCATTCCGGTGGTGATCACGATCTACGCCGATCGTTCGTTCACCTTCGAAATGAAGACGCCCCCGATGTCGTTCTTTCTCAAGCAGGCCGCTAAAATCCAGTCCGGGTCGAAAGCTCCGGGCCGCGACAAGGCCGGCAAGGTGACCAAAGCGCAGGTGCGCGAGATCGCCGAGAAGAAGATGAAGGATCTCAATTGCGATACCATCGAGTCGGCCATGAGGATGGTCGAGGGCTCCGCCCGTTCGATGGGTCTTGAAGTTGCGGGGTAACGGTCATGGCAATCGGAAAACGTTTGAAGAAGGCCCGCGAGGGCGTTGATCGCGAAAAGCTTTATCGGCTCGCCGATGCCATCAAGATGGTCAAGGAGCGCGCCAAGTCGAAGTTCGACGAGACGGTCGAGATTGCGATCAATCTCGGCGTCGATCCGCGTCACGCCGATCAGATGGTGCGCGGCGTGGTGACGCTGCCGAACGGTACCGGCCGCACCTTGCGCGTCGGCGTGTTTGCGCGCGGCGCCAAGGCCGAAGAGGCCAAGGCGGCAGGTGCTGACGTGGTCGGCGCCGAGGACCTGGTCGAGAAGGTGCAGGGCGGTCAGATCGATTTCGATCGTTGCATCGCGACTCCCGACATGATGCCGCTGGTCGGCCGGCTCGGTAAGGTGCTGGGACCGCGCGGCATGATGCCGAACCCGAAGATCGGCACGGTGACGATGGACGTCGCCAACGCCGTGAAGGGCGCCAAGGGCGGTTCGGTCGAATTCCGCGTCGAGAAGGCCGGCATCGTGCAGGCCGGCATCGGCAAGGCGTCGTTCTCGGAAGAGAAACTGGTGCAGAACGTCAAGGCGCTTGCCGATGCGGTTGCGAAAGCAAAGCCTGCCGGCGCCAAGGGCACCTACATTCAGCGCGTGGCGGTTTCCTCCACCATGGGGCCGGGCGTGAAGGTTGAGCCCGGAAGCCTGCACGACTGAAGCGGATCGTGCGGCGACAATAAATTCAAGGGCGGGACGGGGAGACCGATCCGCCCTTTATCTTTGACCCCAGGGAAATCAGCCGATGCCCGACAAAGTCCTGATCTATTCGCGTTTCCCCAAGGCGATGATGGTGCGCATTGGCGAGCGGTTCGAGTTGATGGATGCCGCCGGAAAGCGTCCGAGCGAGGTTTTCACGGCGGAACACCTTTCCGGCATTCGCGCGATGATCACGGCGGGCGGGACGCCGCTGGGTGGGACCATGATGGATACGATGCCGAAACTCAAGGCGATCGTCTGTTACGGCACCGGCTACGACGGCGTCGATCTTGCCGCCGCCGCCCAGCGCAAAATCGCGGTCGGCCACAGTCCGGCGGCGAATGCCTCCGCGGTGGCCGATCTGGCCGTCACCCTGATGCTCGCAGTGACGCGGCGGCTGCTGCCGGCGGACAATTATGTCCGGAGCGGAAACTGGGCGGCGGCAAAACCTTCCCCGCTGATGCGTCCGCAGGCAGGCAATCCCGGCCGCCGCGTCGGCATCTACGGCATGGGCGAGATCGGCCGCAAGATCGCGGCCCGCGTCGCAGCCTTCGAGACCGACGTGGCCTATTTCAGCCGCAGCAAGCACGACGTGCCGTATCAATATCTGCCGAGCTTGGAGGCGCTGGCGGAATGGTGCAACGTACTGATGATCGCGGTTCGCGCCGGCGCCGATACCCATCACGCCGTCGATGCCGATATCCTGCGAAAGCTCGGCAAGGACGGCTATGTCGTCAATATCTCGCGCGGCTCGGTGATCGACCAGAAGGCGCTGGTCGCGGCACTCGCGGAGGAGGCAATCGCCGGCGCCGGTCTCGACGTGTACGAGAAGGAGCCGCATGCGCCGGACGCGCTGACCGCGTTTCCAAATGTAGTGCTGACCCCGCATGTCGGCGGCCATACGCTCGAGTCGCATGTCGCGATGCAGGACTGCGTGATCGCCAATCTCGAGGCGTTTTTTGCAGGGAAACCGCTCGCTCATCCCGTGCGTTGACGCGACCCGCGAGTAAGGCCCAGTGCTGTGTGTCTGCCGGCGTGACGCAGTTTGTCATCATTTCGAGATAAGTCGTGTCATAACCGTACCGCTTGCTCGTTGCGCGCAGAATGCGGCGTGCGATCCAACTACGCATGACGTTCTCCTGGGTTTGATAACCTCCCGCGCCAAAGACGAGCGGTGGACGCCGTATGTGACAGGCCAGGTCGAAAAATCCTGGACACACTGTCGGGCCCAAAGTGCCGGAAATTAGCCCTTGGCAAGCCGGAAAAAACTCGTTAAAGAACCGCTTCCGGGCGTGCTGGCTGTTGCTGGCACGTCTGTGCTCGCATTCCGAAAATCCGATACGATAGGAGATCATTCCTTTCAGGACATCCGCTTGGATTGCTCGAAAGGAAGGGAACCCGTCGCTTGGAGGGATGTGGCAGGGGTCTTTCGGCTTGCCGGATGGCCTCGATCCTGTCCAAGACTGCAGGCGCCCGCGACGGAACGCAAGTTTCTTCAGAGGCTTAATCGCATGGCCTGCATAGACGGGTGAAGACCGGATTTCGCTTTACGTCGCGCTTCCCGCGACGGGCAGCGGATATGGTTCGAACCTCGACACCCCGTGGCCCGTTCGGTCCGGGAGGGCAGGCTTTTCAATTGTCGTTCTGCGTGACGTGTCTGGAGATGAGATGTCTCGAGGTCAGGTTCAGGCGGGACGATGGGTGCAACCCGGCGGTCCTGCCCTTGGGCACAGACCGCCAACCGGAGAGAGCTTGCTGTGGAAAGAGCGGCAAAAAAGGACGCGGTTGAGGCGCTGAACGGTCTTTTCAAGACCACCAGTGTTGCAGTCGTCGCCCACTATTCCGGCCTCACCGTGGCCCAGATGCAGAAACTGCGCATGCAGATGAAGCAGGCGGGTGCATCGGTGAAGGTCTCGAAGAACCGTCTCGCCAAAATTGCTCTTGAAGGCACAGACGTCGTTGCCATCGGCTCCCTGTTGAAGGGGCCGACCGTGATCGCGACTTCAAACGATCCGGTAGCGGCGCCGAAGGTTGCCATCGAATTCGCCAAGACGAACGAGCAGTTCGTCATTCTCGGCGGATCGATGGGTAAAACCGTCCTGAATGTCGATGGCGTGAAGGCACTTGCCGCCCTGCCGTCGCTAGATGAGTTGCGTGGAAAGATCGTCGGCCTCCTGGTGGCGCCGGCGACCAAGATCGCTCAGCTCACCACAGCGCCCGCGGCCAAGCTTGCGCGCGTTGTTCAGGCCTATGCCTCAAAGAGCGAAGCGGCCTGACGCCCTTCGCAAATCAAACCTGGTTCGAACCGATACGCTTAAGGAAACAGATCAATGGCTGACTTACAGAAGATTGTTGACGACCTATCGAGCCTCACTGTGCTCGAAGCTGCCGAGCTCGCAAAGCTCCTCGAAGAAAAGTGGGGCGTGTCCGCCGCTGCCGCCGTCGCGGTTGCCGGTCCGGCAGGTGGCGGTGCCGCCGCTGCTCCCGCTGAAGAAAAGACCGAATTCACGGTCGTGCTCGCCGCCGCTGGCGAGAAGAAGATCGAAGTCATCAAGGAAGTCCGCGCCATCACCGGCCTGGGCCTCAAGGAAGCCAAGGACCTCGTCGAGGGCGCGCCCAAGCCTGTCAAGGAAAGCGTGAACAAGGACGAAGCCGACAAGATCAAGGCCCAGCTCGAAAAGGCCGGCGCCAAAGTCGAGTTGAAGTAAGCGTTGTACACAAGAATGTGTGGGGATTCGAAGGCTTGCCCCTCGAATCTCCACGATCGCCATCCCATATCGGGACGGCAGCACGAAAGCACGGTTGGCGGCGGGAACAGCAGCGTTTCTGCGCAAGCCGTTGGGAGATAGGCAATTTCGGGCTTTTTCAGTCCGTGAAGAGATGGTTGTGACGGGCGGGTGCGGTAAAGCGCCCGCGCGTCGTTTTGCGTTCTAAAGGTCTGGTGGTTGGATTCAGGACTTAAATCCTGACAAGGGCGCCAGATCTAGGAACGAATCGAAATTCAACCCGGGGGCGATGCCAATCGCGCTTCGGAAGGTTCGCCCTGGCGGGTGACGAAATGAGAGGCCACGATGGCGCAGCAGACATTCACCGGTCGCAAACGCGTTCGCAAGTTCTTCGGACATATCAAGGAAGTCGCAGAAATGCCGAACCTCATCGAGGTTCAGAAGGCATCCTATGATCAGTTTTTGATGGTCGATGAACCCGTGGGCGGGCGGCTGGACGAAGGCTTGCAGGCGGTGTTCCGGTCGGTGTTTCCGATCTCGGATTTCTCGGGCACATCGATGCTGGAATTCGTTCGCTACGAATTCGAGCCGCCGAAGTATGACGTCGACGAGTGCCGCCAGCGCGGCATGACCTACGCCGCGCCGCTGAAGGTGACGCTGCGTCTGATCGTGTTCGATATCGACGAAGAAACCGGCGCGAAGTCGGTAAAGGACATCAAGGAGCAGGACGTCTACATGGGCGACATTCCGCTCATGACCATGAACGGCACCTTTGTCGTCAACGGCACCGAGCGTGTCATTGTCTCGCAGATGCATCGTTCGCCCGGCGTGTTCTTCGATCACGACAAGGGAAAAACCCATTCGTCCGGCAAACTGCTGTTTGCCGCGCGCGTGATTCCATATCGCGGCTCCTGGCTCGATATCGAATTCGACGCCAAGGACATCGTGTTCGCGCGCATCGACCGTCGCCGCAAGATTCCGGTGACCTCGCTGATGTTCGCGCTCGGTCTCGACGGCGAAACCATCCTGAGCACGTTCTACAAGAAGATCATCTACAAGCGGGCCAAGGATGGCTGGCGCGTACCGTTCGACGCGACCCGTTTCCGAGGCTACAGCACGATCAACGACCTGGTCGATGCCGACAGCGGCAAGGTTGTGCTTGAGGCCGGCAAGAAGCTTACCGTGCGCGCCGCGCGCCAGCTCCAGGAAAAGGGTCTGAAGGCGCTGCGCCTGTCGGACGAGGAACTGGTCGGCAACTATCTCGCCGAAGATCTCGTCAATCCGAAAACCGGTGAAATCTACGCCGAAGCCGGCGAGGAAATCACCGAGAAGTCGCTGAAGGCGCTCAACGAGCACGGCTACAAGGAATTGCCGCTGCTTGACATCGACCATGTCAACGTCGGCGGCTATATCCGCAACACGCTGCACGCCGACAAGAACATGACGCGTGAAGATGCGCTGTTCGACATCTATCGCGTGATGCGTCCCGGTGAGCCGCCGACCATCGATTCGGCCCAGACCATGTTCCAGTCGCTGTTCTTCGACAGCGAGCGTTACGACCTGTCCGCGGTCGGCCGCGTGAAAATGAACATGCGCCTCGAACTCGACGCGCCCGACACCCATCGCACGCTGCGCAAGGAAGACATTCTCGCCGTCATCAAGACGCTGGTCGATCTGCGCGACGGCAAGGGCGAAATCGACGACATCGATCACCTCGGCAACCGGCGCGTTCGCTCGGTCGGCGAGTTGATGGAGAACCAGTATCGTATCGGCCTGCTCCGCATGGAGCGTGCGATCAAGGAGCGCATGTCCAGTGTCGATATCGACACCGTGATGCCGCAGGACCTGATCAACGCCAAGCCGGCGGCCGCCGCGGTGCGCGAGTTCTTCGGCTCGTCGCAATTGTCGCAGTTTATGGACCAGACCAATCCGTTGTCGGAAATCACCCACAAGCGCCGTCTCTCGGCGCTTGGTCCGGGCGGCCTGACCCGCGAGCGCGCCGGCTTCGAGGTGCGCGACGTGCATCCGACGCATTACGGCCGGATCTGCCCGATCGAGACCCCGGAAGGACCGAACATCGGTCTGATCAACTCGCTCGCGACGTTCGCGCGCGTCAACAAATACGGCTTCGTCGAAACGCCCTATCGCAAGGTCAAGGACGGCCGCGTCACCGACGAGGTGGTCTATCTCTCGGCGATGGAGGAGGGCCGCTACCACGTCGCGCAGGCGAACGTCGCGCTCGATAACCGCGGCCGCTTCACCGACGACCTCGTGGTCTGCCGCCACTCCGGCGACGTGCTGATGATCACGCCGGATAAGGTCGACTATATGGACGTGTCGCCGAAACAGCTGGTTTCGGTAGCCGCGGCGTTGATTCCGTTCCTCGAGAACGACGACGCCAACCGGGCGCTGATGGGCTCGAACATGCAGCGTCAGGCCGTGCCGCTGGTACGTGCCGAAGCGCCGTTTGTCGGCACCGGCATGGAAGGCGTGGTCGCGCGCGACTCAGGTGCTGCGATCGCGGCACGCCGGTCCGGCGTGATCGACCAGATCGACGCCACCCGTATCGTTATTCGCGCCACCGAGGATCTCGATCCCACCAAGTCGGGCGTCGATATCTACCGGCTGATGAAGTACCAGCGCTCCAACCAGTCGACCTGCATCAACCAGCGCCCGCTGGTGAAGGTCGGCGACCTCGTGCGCAAGGGCGACATCATCGCCGACGGTCCCTCGACCGATCTCGGCGAGCTTGCGCTCGGCCGCAACGTGCTGGTCGCGTTCATGCCGTGGAACGGCTACAACTTCGAAGATTTCGATCCTGCTCTCCGAGCGGATCGTGAAAGACGACGTCTTCACCTCGATCCACATCGAGGAATTCGAGGTGATGGCCCGCGATACCAAGCTTGGTCCCGAGGAAATCACCCGCGACATTCCGAACGTCTCGGAAGAAGCGCTGAAGAACCTCGACGAAGCCGGCATCGTCTACATCGGCGCGGAAGTTCGTGCCGGCGACATTCTGGTCGGCAAGATCACGCCGAAGGGCGAAAGCCCGATGACCCCGGAAGAGAAGCTGCTGCGCGCCATCTTCGGCGAAAAGGCATCGGACGTTCGCGATACCTCGCTCCGCGTGCCTCCGGGCGTGCAGGGCACGATCGTGGAAGTCCGCGTGTTCAACCGGCACGGCGTCGACAAGGATGAGCGCGCCCTGGCGATCGAGCGGGAAGAGATCGAGCGTCTAGCCAAGGACCGCGACGACGAGCAGGCGATTCTCGATCGCAACGTCTATAGCCGCCTGGCCGAACTTCTGGAAAACCGCCAGGGCATTGCCGGTCCGAAAGGTTTCAAGAAGGACACCAAGATCACGCGCGCGGTGCTCGACGAGCATCCGCGTTCGCAATGGTGGATGTTTGCGTCTCCCAACGACAAGCTGATGGCTGAAATCGAGGCGATGCGGAAGCAGTACGACGAATTGAAGAAGGGCCTTGAACAGCGCTTCCTCGACAAGGTCGAGAAACTGCAGCGTGGCGACGAATTGCCGCCCGGCGTGATGAAGATGGTCAAGGTCTTCGTCGCGGTGAAGCGCAAGATTCAGCCCGGCGACAAGATGGCGGGCCGTCACGGCAACAAGGGCGTGGTGTCGAAGATCGTTCCGGTCGAGGACATGCCATTCCTTGAGGACGGGACGCACGCCGATATCGTGCTCAATCCGTTGGGCGTGCCGAGCCGGATGAACGTCGGGCAGATTCTCGAAACGCATCTCGGCTGGGCCTGCGCGGGCCTCGGCAAACGCATCGGCCAAACGGTCGACGCCTATCTTGCGAGCGCAAAGCAGGACACCAGGCCGCTGAAGGAGACCTTGAAGAAGATCTACGGCGACGACGAAACCATCAAATCGCTCAACGACAGCGAACTGATGGAGCTTGGCGGCAACCTGCGTCATGGCGTGCCGATCGCGACGCCGGTGTTTGACGGCGCCAAGGAGGCCGACATCGAGGAGATGCTGAAGCTTGCAGGTCTCGATGCATCCGGACAATCGACCGTCTATGACGGCCGGACCGGCGACGCGTTCGACCGCAAGGTGACGGTTGGGTACATCTATATGCTCAAGCTGCACCATCTTGTGGACGACAAGATCCACGCGCGTTCGATCGGACCGTACTCGCTCGTGACCCAGCAGCCGCTGGGTGGCAAGGCGCAGTTCGGCGGCCAGCGTTTCGGCGAAATGGAAGTGTGGGCGCTCGAGGCTTACGGCGCGGCATACACGCTTCAGGAAATGCTGACCGTGAAGTCGGACGACGTCGCCGGCCGTACCAAAGTGTACGAGGCGATCGTGCGCGGCGACGACACGTTCGAAGCGGGTATTCCGGAATCGTTCAACGTGCTGGTCAAGGAAATGCGTTCGCTGGGGCTCAACGTCGACCTGCACAATTCCAAGATCGGCGGCACCACGTCCGAGGCGGCGGAGTAACTCGAAGTGTCATGCCCGGCCTTGTGCCGGGCATCCGCGCTTCGCTCGGACGTTGAGCGGGGCGCGCGGCTATAAAAGAATTTCGAATTTGCTGCCGGTGACGATCGGCAAGCGAGGAGAAGACCATGAACCAAGAAATTATGAATCTCTTCAATCCGACGACGCCGGCTCAGGTCTTTGACCAGATCCGGATTTCAATCGCGTCCCCGGAGAAGATTCTGTCGTGGTCCTACGGCGAAATCAAAAAGCCGGAGACCATCAACTACCGCACCTTCAAGCCCGAGCGTGACGGCTTGTTCTGCGCGCGCATATTTGGGCCGATCAAGGATTACGAGTGCCTGTGCGGCAAGTACAAGCGCATGAAGTACAAGGGCATCATCTGCGAAAAATGCTCGGTCGAAGTGACGCTGTCGCGGGTCCGGCGCGAGCGGATGGGCCATATCGAGCTGGCCGCGCCGGTTGCGCATATCTGGTTCCTGAAGTCGCTGCCCTCCCGCATCGGCCTTTTGCTCGACATGACGCTGAAGGATCTCGAGCGGATCCTGTACTTTGAATATTACGTCGTTCTGGAGCCCGGTCTCACCGCGCTCAAGGACCGTCAGTTGCTGTCGGAAGACGAGTACCTGAAGGCGCAGGACGAATACGGCCAGGACAGCTTCACCGCCATGATCGGCGCCGAAGCGATCCGCGAGTTGCTGAAGGGACTTGAGCTGGAAAAGCTCGAGGCTTCCTTGCGCGCGGAGATGCAGGAAACCGAATCCGACATCAAGCACAAGAAGCTCGCCAAGCGTCTGAAGATCGTCGAGGCGTTCCGCTATTCCGGCAACAAGCCGGAGTGGATGATCCTCACGGTGGTGCCGGTGATTCCGCCGGACCTGCGGCCGCTGGTTCCGCTTGATGGCGGCCGCTTCGCGACCTCCGATCTCAACGATCTCTACCGCCGCGTCATCAACCGCAACAATCGCCTGAAGCGGCTGATGGAATTGCGCGCTCCCGACATCATCATCCGTAACGAAAAGCGCATGCTGCAGGAGGCCGTCGACGCATTGTTCGACAACGGCCGCCGCGGTCGCGTCATCACCGGCGCCAACAAGCGTCCGCTGAAGTCGCTGGCCGACATGCTGAAGGGCAAGCAGGGCCGCTTCCGTCAGAACTTGCTCGGCAAGCGGGTCGACTATTCCGGCCGTTCGGTCATCGTGGTCGGTCCCGAACTGCGGCTGCATCAGTGCGGCCTGCCGAAAAAGATGGCGCTCGAACTGTTCAAGCCGTTCATCTATTCGCGGCTCGACGCCAAGGGTCTGTCCACCACGGTGAAGCAGGCGAAGAAGCTCGTCGAAAAAGAGCGTCCCGAGGTCTGGGATATTCTCGATGAGGTGATCCGCGAGCATCCCGTGCTGCTGAATCGCGCGCCGACGCTGCATCGTCTGGGCATTCAGGCGTTCGAGCCGGTGCTGATCGAAGGCAAGGCGATCCAGCTACATCCGCTGGTCTGCGCCGCGTTCAACGCCGACTTCGACGGCGACCAGATGGCCGTGCACGTTCCGCTGTCGCTGGAAGCGCAACTCGAGGCGCGCGTGCTGATGATGTCGACCAACAACATCCTGCATCCGGCCAATGGTCAGCCGATCATCGTGCCGTCGCAGGATATCGTGCTCGGCCTGTATTATCTGTCGGTCCTGCGCGAAGGCCTGCCGGGCGAAGGCAAGCTCTACGGCGAAATGGCCGAGATCGAGCATGCGCTGCATTCCAAGGTCATCCATCTCCACACCAAGATCAAATATCGCTGGCAGGGCGTCGACGAAAACGGCAAGCCGATCAGCCGCTGGTACGAAACCACGGCCGGCCGCGCCATGCTCGGGCAGGTGCTGCCGAAATCGCCGAAGATGCCGTTCGACGTCGTCAACAAGCTGATGACGAAGAAGGAAATCTCCGGCGTCATCGATCAGGTCTATCGTCACTGCGGCCAGAAGGAGACGGTGATCTTCTGCGACCGCATCATGGCGCTGGGCTTCTACAATGCGTTCAAGGCCGGCATTTCGTTCGGCAAGGACGACATGGTGGTGCCGGCGTCGAAGTGGAAAATCGTCGAGGAGACCCGCACGCTGGCGAAGGAATTCGAGCAGCAATACAACGACGGCCTGATCACCCACGGCGAGAAATACAACAAGGTCGTGGACGCCTGGTCGAAGTGCACCAAGAAGATCTCCGAAGACATGATGACGGAAATCTCCGCCGTTAAGAAGAATCCAAAAGGCGGCGAGGCCCAGATCAACTCGATCTTCATGATGTCGAACTCCGGCGCGCGCGGCTCCCAGGACCAGATGCGCCAGCTTGCCGGCATGCGCGGGCTGATGGCGAAGCCGTCGGGTGAGATCATCGAGACGCCGATCATTTCCAACTTCAAGGAAGGCCTGTCGGTGCTCGAATACTTCAACTCGACCCACGGCGCCCGCAAGGGTCTCGCGGATACCGCGTTGAAGACGGCCAACTCGGGTTATCTGACGCGTCGTCTCGTCGACGTGGCGCAGGACTGCATCATCACGGCCGATGACTGCGGCACCAAGCTCGGCATCAAGATGCGCGCCATCATCGATGCCGGCACGGTCGTCGCGTCGCTCGCGTCGCGCATTCTCGGCCGCACCAACGGTGAGGATTTGCGCGATCCCGCGACCAACAAGATCGTGGTGAAGCGTGGCACGCTGATGGAGGAAACTCACGTCGACGCCATTCAGCAGGCCGGCATTCAGGAAGTGAAAATCCGCTCGGCCCTGACCTGCGAACTCGTCAACGGCATCTGCGGCAAGTGCTACGGCCGCGATCTCGCCCGCGGCACGCCGGTCAACCACGGCGAAGCGGTCGGCGTCATCGCCGCACAGTCGATTGGCGAACCCGGAACCCAGCTGACGATGCGCACGTTCCACATCGGCGGCGCGGCGCAGATCAACGAGCAGTCGTTCATCGAGTCGAATTTCGACGGCAAGGTGACGATCAAGAACAAGGCGATCGCGAAGAATGGCGAAGGCCATCTGGTTGCGATGGTCCGCAACATGGTGGTCGCTGTGACCGATGCCGATGGCACCGAACGTGCGACGCACCGCATTCAGTACGGCGCGCGGATGCGGGTCGATGAAGGCGACATGGTCAAGCGCGGCCAGCGCATCGCTGAATGGGATCCCTACACCCGGCCGGTTCTGACCGAGGTCGAGGGCACCATCGGGTTCGAGGATCTGGTCGAGGGACAGTCGATCTCGGAGACGCTCGACGAATCCACCGGCATCGCCAAGCGCGTCGTCATTGACTGGCGCACGTCGCGGGGCGGGGCGGATCTGCGCCCGGCCATCGTCATCAAGGGCAAGGACGGAAAAATCCTCAAGCTCGCGCGTGGCGGTGAGGCTCGCTACATGCTTTCGGTTGACGCGATTCTTTCGGTCGACGTCGGCGCGAAGGTCAAGACCGGCGATATCCTCGCGCGTATCTCGACGGAAAGCGCCAAGACCCGCGACATCACCGGCGGTCTGCCGCGGGTTGCGGAACTGTTCGAGGCTCGCAAGCCGAAGGACGCAGCGATCATCGCGGAAATCGCCGGCACCATTCGCTTCGGCCGCGACTACAAGAACAAGCGCCGCATCTCGATCGAGCCGATGGACAAGAACGAAGAGACTCGCGAGTACCTGATTCCGAAGGGCAAGCACATCCATCTGCAGGACGGCGATATCGTCGAAAAAGGCGACTTCATCGTCGAAGGCAATCCGGCGCCGCACGACATTCTGGCGATCAAGGGCATCGAGGAACTCGCTGCCTATCTGGTCAACGAAATCCAGGAGGTCTACCGGTTGCAGGGCGTGCTGATCAACGACAAGCACATCGAAGTGATTGTCCGTCAGATGCTGCAGAAGGTGGAGATCACCGACCAGGGCGAAACCGACATGATTTCGGGCGAGCAGATCGACAAGATCGAGTTCGACCAGGTCAACGCCAAGGCCAAGGAAGAGGGCAAGAAGATCGCCACGGGAACGCCGGTACTGCTCGGCATTACCAAGGCGAGCTTGCAGACCCGCTCGTTCTTCTCGGCGGCGTCATTCCAGGAGACTACCCGGGTGCTCACCGAAGCCGCCGTCAACGGCAAGGTGGACCCGCTGGAAGGCCTCAAGGAGAACGTCATTGTCGGCCGGCTGATCCCGGCGGGCACCGGCGCCTCGATGGCCAAGATCCGCGAAGTCGCAGTGAAGCGCGACAAGCTGATCCTCGACGAGCGCGAGAAGCAGGCGACGATCGTGCCTGCGGCTCCGGAAGTCGAGCCCCTGGCGCTACCGCCCGCGGAATAAGACCGCGCGGATTCATGATGTATTAGGAAAAAGGCCGGCGAAAGCCGGCCTTTTCTCCGTTATTTGGCTTTATCCGCCGTTCGAACTACATTTGTTCATCTTTCCTTCAGGGTGAAAAGCGCTTTTGCTAGGTGAGGTAGACCGGACGCTCCCGAGAGGGGCGGCGGGGATCGCGGAAAGCACATGCTGGATCTTGCAATCGTTGGCGGCGGGCCCGGCGGCCTGATGAGTGCCTGGTATCTCAAAAAGAAGCTTGGCGAGCTTTGTCGCGTCACCATCTACGAGGCGTCCGACCGGGTCGGCGGCAAGATCCTGACACGTAAATTCGATTCAGCGCCCGCGATGTACGAGGCCGGCGTGGCCGAGATTTACGATTACTCGATGATCGGCCCCGATCCGCTGCGCGAGCTAATTCAGCATTTCGGCCTGCAGACGATCCCGATGGATGCCGAGCAAGTGCAGCTCGATGGCGAACTGCTCAACGATGTGCCAGGCATGCGTCGCAAGTACGGCGCCAAAACCGCCGCCGCGATCGAAGCGTTCCGCAGGCGCTGCACCGAGATGGTGTCTCCGATTGAATATTACGAAGGCGTCGGTGCGCACGACAACGAGCATCCATGGGCCTACATCACCTGCGAGGAGTTGCTCGACAAGGAAGTCGACGATCCCACCGCCAAACGCTTCTTCAAGGTGATGGCGCGGTCCGATCTCGCAACCGAGAGCCACAACACCAACGGACTCAATGCGCTGAAGAACTTCGTGATGGATGTCGACGGCTACATCGGCCTGTATTCGATCCAGAACGGCAATGAGCAGCTGATCGACTGCCTGCAGTCCGAGGTTGCCGCCGATATCCAGCTCAATCACCGGGTTCTCACGGTCGGCAAGACCGCGACTGGCCGCTACCAGCTCAACATGATGAACGGCAAGGGACCGGAGACAAGGGACTTCGATCTTGTGGTGATGTGTCTGCCGCACTCCTGGCTCGCGACCATGAGCTGGGACGGCGAACAACTGCGCAAATCGATGGTCAGGCACATCGCCTATTTCGATCGCCCTGCGCATTACCTGCGGGTCTCGATCCTGTTCGATGAACCGTTTTGGGGAGAAGAAATCCCGGGCGCATGGTTCATGTCCGAAGCGTTCGGCGGCTGCTGCGTTTACAATGAAGGGGCGCGTCATGACATCGGCAAATACGGTGTCTTGAACTGGCTGATCGCCGGTTGCGACGCGCTGGCTTTCGCCAATCTCGACGACCAGGGACTGATCGACGCCGCATTGAAGTCGCTGCCGGCCTCGCTCGGCGATGCGCGCGAGCATTTCGTGGAGGGCAAGATCCATCGCTGGCTCTCCTCGGTGAACGCGCTCCCGGGCGGCATGCCGGCGCGCGACGTCATGACAAATCACCGGCCCGATCCGAAGCAACATCCGGGCCTGGTCGTGGTCGGCGATTATCTGTTCGACTCGACCTTGAACGGGCTGCTCGATTCCTCCGATGCCGCCACCGACATCATCGTTACCGAAATGATGCGGTTGCGTCGCGCGCGGGGCAAGGACGGCAAGCCTTCGTCCGACAAGATCGACCGCGGGTATTTCGAGAATTATCGCGGGCTTGGTCGCTACAGCGAGGTCTGGAGCAGGTTTACCGATCCCGCATATCTGACGGATCTCATCAAGATCGTCTGGACCCGGGCCAGGGGCTACAAGCTGCTGGTCGCCGGGTCCGCCAGCGGAGAGCTGGTGGGAGCGCTGCGCGCTCTTGGGGTGGATGCATGGGGCATTGAGAATAACCGCGCGATCCACGCCAGAACGCCGAAGGCGCTGAAGAAGTTTAACAAGCTCGGATCGATCGTCGATATGCCGTTCAAGGACCGTGAGTTCGATTTCGTGTTCGAGACCAGTCTATGCCACGTCGCGGAAAAGCAGGTGCCGCGTGCGGTTCGCGAATTGAATCGCGTTGTAAGGACCGGCCTCGTGTTCGGGTCGGTGACATCGGATATGGCCCCGGCGCTGATCGACCGATACGACCTGCTGCGCGGGGTCAAGAAGCTCGGTACCTGGTGGGAATGGTCGGAGCTGTTTTTCAGCAACGGGTTCGACCTGTCGATGCATCGCCGCGACTGCACGGACGCGCTCTGGGCGGCAACTTTGGCCGCCAACAAGGGACCGGGTCAATGGTATGCGGACTCCGACAGCCTGCGCTACTCGTTCTTTGACAAGGTCGCCGCCGACGACTAGGCGCTGCTTTTGGTACGCCCAATTATTTTGCTGAATGCGCGCCAATCGCATAGGATCGGCGGGGTGGTTCGCTCGGCCGCCTCCCCAGATTTTGCGGTCATGCCGGCCGTGCAGCATCGGTTGGTTTCATGGCGTCCAAGCCTCCATCGCCGGATGATCAGATACCCGCTTCCGCGGATGATCAGGTCGCGCCAGAGCTTGAGGAGAAGCTTGAAGGCGACACTGACGCAGAAGAAGATCGCATCAAGACTGCTGCCTCGCCTCCGCCCGACGACGATGAAGATGATGATGACGAACTGAATATTGACGACGAAGAGGACGAGGATCTCGTCGTTTTTACCGCGAAGGAAGCCGCCGGCGCACTGGCGACGATCTACGCGTTCGTCAAACCATTTCTGAAGAACTACAAGAAGGCACTGACATTCGTCGGCCTCGGCGTCACGGTCGAGACGCTGTTCAATGTCTTCATGCCCCTGAGCCTGAAATTCCTGATCGACGATGCTCTCGGCGAAGAAGATTTCGAGGCGCTCGTCAAGATTCTCTCGGTGCTGGCCGCAGCGGGAATCTTCACCTCGATCGTCGCGGTTTGGTACGAACGATGGGACGCCAGGCTGGCGGCATCGCTGATTTCGGATGTGCGGGAGCGCCTGTTCGAGCACGTGCAGAATTTGCCGTCGGCCTATTTTGCGCGAACCAAACGCGGTGAAATTCTCTCACGCTTCTCCATCGACCTGTCGGCCTTCGAAAGCTCCGTCAAGAGCTTTGCGAACAGTGCGGCGTTGCCGTTCATGGAACTGATCGCGGGCATCATTCTGATGTTGTTCCTGAACTGGCAGCTCGCCGCGGTGGCGCTGCTGGTGTTTCCGATCACGCTGATCGGTCCGCGGATTTTGACGCCCAAGGCGGTGCAGGCGAACTACGAACAGAAGCTCAACGAATCCGCGCTTCTCGGCATGGTGCAGGAAAACGTCGCGGCGCAGGCAGTAGTCAAGGCGTTCAGCCTGCAGCGCCGGACCTTCGGCTGGTTCAAGATGCGCAATGACGACGCGCGCAGGAAAATTGCATCCGCGGCGTTCTTGTCGACCATGGTCGAACGCACGGTCACGATCTCCGTGTTGCTGCTGCACCTCGTGGTGCTCGCGATCGGCGCCTATCTCGCCACCAAGGGCCAAATCACGATCGGGACTTTTGTGACGTTCGAGAGCGCGTTCTGGGAGGTGTCTTACAACATCGCCCATCTGATGCATTTTATCCCGGTGTCGATCGTGTCGGCGGCGGCGGTACGCCATATTGAGGAACTGCTCGACGAACCGATCCGCGGCGGCGATCGTCCGGGTGCGCCCGACCTGCCGCGGATCACCAACGACATCACCTTCGACCATGTGACGTTCCAGTACGAAGGCAGCCAAACGCCGGTTCTCGACAATCTCAGTCTCAAACTCAATGTCGGCAAGAGCATCGCCATCGTTGGGCCGAGCGGCTCCGGCAAGAGCACGCTGCTCAACCTGATCCTTCGCCTCTACGTGCCGGATGAAGGGCGCGTCACCATCGACGGCGTCGATATCCGCAGAGTGACCCGCGAGTCGCTGCGCAGGAGCATGGCCGTGGTGTTCCAGGAAAACATGCTGTTCAACATGTCGATCCGGGAAAACATCCGGATTGGCAAGGAAGGCGCGTCCGATGAAGAGGTCGAGCAGGCGGCGCGCAAGGCCGAAATCCATCGCTACATCATGAGCCTCCCGCAAAAATACGATACCGCGGTCGGCGAGCGCGGCGATACGCTGTCGGGCGGACAGCGCCAGCGCATTGCGATTGCCCGCGCAATCGTTCGCGATCCGTCGATCCTGTTGCTCGATGAGGCGACCTCGGCGCTTGACCAGACCACCGAAGCGGCGATCAACCGCACGCTTCTCAAGGTCGCAAAGGATAGAACCATGATTTTCTCGACCCACCGGCTGACATCGGTGGTCGAAATGGATGAGATCATCGTGATATCGGGCGGCAGGGCGATCGAGCGCGGGTCGCACGCGAAGCTGCTCGCCGCCAACGGCGTGTATCGAAAGCTCTGGGACGATCAGAGCCACAAACCGCATAAAGCGGCAAATCAGGCTGACGACGACAGCGACGACGACGACGATGATGATGAGGATTGAGCTGCCGGCCTTGAATGTGCGCCGGTGAACCATATATTACCCGGGTAAAACTGACGTCCAGCGGCGGCGTGACCATCCGAAGCTTGCTTGCGGCGAACTTCGTGCATCTGCGCGGAGCGCCAATTCTACAGGCGCGAGAGGCGCTTCTTGCCGTGTCGTTTCGCCTTGACTTGGCTATCCACCGCCGATAAAACCCGCGCACTTAACGACAGGCGGTGAGCGACGCCAAAGTCGGAACGGATCACCCTTTCGATCTTCGGGCAATTTCCCCGGGATCGAGATGGGCACCAACCTCGACGAATGCCGCTCAAACGCTGTCGAATATAGCTAGGCAATGCCAGGACGATCTTGGTTCTCTTGAGCAAGTCCTCTTGAGATTGATTTCGGATGCATGACCTCGGTACCCGACTGAGCAGCGTACGCTGACCGGTCACGACCGCGGTCCTCTGTGGCGTCGAAGCGCTTTCCGCTCAGCAATGAGCAGTTGGCGCGATTTCGCTTTGCGCGGTTCAATTCGCGCGCGGCGGCCGGATGGGACTGATCGTCCCGAATGAATTTTGCGGAACCGATCGTGGTTTCGCGCGAACTAAAGGGTGAAGGCTGACATGCCGACGATCAACCAGCTGATCGCAAGTCCGCGCGTCGTACAAAAGTCGCGCAAGAAGGTGCCGGCGCTGCAGCAGTCGCCGCAGAAGCGCGGCGTTTGCACGCGCGTCTACACCACGACCCCGAAGAAGCCGAACTCGGCGCTCCGCAAGGTCGCCAAGGTGCGCCTGACCAATGGCTTCGAGGTGATCGGCTACATTCCGGGTGAAGGCCACAACCTTCAGGAGCACTCCGTGGTCATGATCCGCGGCGGTCGCGTCAAGGATTTGCCCGGCGTGCGTTACCACATTCTCCGCGGCGTCCTCGATACCCAGGGCGTCAAGAACCGTAAGCAGCGCCGTTCGAAGTACGGCGCGAAGCGTCCGAAATAATCGGGAACAGAATCGATGTCGCGCCGCCATTCTGCTGAAAAGCGTGAAGTGCTTCCGGATCCGAAGTTCGGAAACATCATCATTACGAAATTCATGAACTCGGTGATGTACGCCGGGAAGAAGTCGGTCGCCGAAGGCATCGTCTACGGCGCTCTCGGCATGATCGAGGCCAAGACCAAGCAGAGCCCGCTGCCGATTTTCGAGCAGGCGCTCGAGAACGTGATGCCGACGATCGAAGTACGTTCGCGCCGCGTCGGCGGCGCCACCTATCAGGTGCCGGTCGAAGTCCGTTCCGTGCGCCGGCAGGCGCTGGGGATTCGCTGGCTGATTTCGGCCGCGCGCGAACGCAATGAAAAAACGATGACGGAGCGACTTTCGGCCGAGTTGCTCGACGCATCGAATGGCAGGGGAAACGCCGTCAAGAAGCGTGAGGACGTGCACCGGATGGCGGAAGCCAACCGCGCCTTCTCTCACTATCGCTGGTAACGGCGAAACGAACGGAACTTAAGGAACAACCCATGCCCCGCGTTCATGCCATAGAGGACTACCGCAACTTCGGTATCATGGCGCATATCGATGCCGGCAAGACCACGACTACCGAGCGCATCCTTTATTATACCGGCAAGAGCCACAAAATCGGCGAAGTGCACGAAGGCGCGGCGACGATGGACTGGATGGAGCAGGAGCAGGAGCGCGGCATCACCATCACCTCCGCCGCGACGACCGCGTTCTGGAACGGCAAGCGTCTGAACATCATCGACACTCCCGGCCACGTCGACTTCACCATCGAAGTCGAACGCTCGCTGCGCGTGCTCGACGGCGCGGTGTGCGTGCTCGATTCCAATCAGGGCGTTGAGCCGCAGACCGAGACAGTCTGGCGTCAAGGCGACAAGTACCGGGTTCCGCGCATCGTTTTCGCCAACAAAATGGATAAGACCGGCGCGGACTTCTATAAATGCCTCGACGATATCGTCGACCGGCTCGGCGCCAAACCGATCGCGATCCAGCTCCCGATCGGTTCCGAGAACAACTTCAAGGGTCTGGTCGATCTCGTCCGCATGAAGGGCGTAATCTGGGAAGACGAGGCGCTGGGCGCCAATTTCAAGGACATCGATATTCCCGCTGATCTGGTCGACAAGGCCAAGGAATATCGCGAGAAGATGCTGGAAGCCGCCGTCGAACTCGACGATGACGCGCTCGCCGCTTATCTCGACGGCAAGGAGCCGGATGAAGCAACGTTGAAGCGCCTCATCCGCAAGGCCGTTCTGACCGGTGCGTTCTTTCCGGTGCTGTGTGGCTCGGCTTTCAAGAACAAGGGCGTGCAGCCGCTGCTCGACGCGGTCGTGGACTATCTGCCGTCGCCGGTTGATGTTCCCGCCATCAAGGGCGTCGATGAGGACGGCAACGAAATCGTTCGCCTTCCGAACGACAAGGAGCCGTTGGCGCTGCTTGCGTTCAAGATCATGGACGACCCGTTCGTCGGCACCATCACCTTTTGCCGCATCTATTCCGGTACGCTGCTGTCGGGCACCGGCGTCGTCAATTCGACGCGCGACCGCAAGGAGCGCATCGGCCGCATGTTGCTGATGCATGCCAACAACCGCGAAGACATCAAGGAAGCCTTTGCCGGCGACATCGTCGCGCTGGCGGGCCTGAAGGAAGCTCGCACCGGCGACACGCTGTGCGATCCGAACAAGCCGGTCATTCTGGAAAAAATGGAATTTCCGGAACCGGTCATCGAAATCGCGATCGAGCCGAAGTCGAAGGCCGATCAGGAAAAGCTCGGCGTCGCATTGGCGAAGCTTGCCGCGGAGGACCCGTCGTTCCGGGTCTCGACCGATCAGGAGTCCGGCCAGACCATTCTCAAGGGCATGGGCGAACTTCATCTCGACATCAAGGTCGATATCCTGCGCCGCACCTACAAGGTCGATGCCAATATCGGCGCGCCGCAGGTGGCGTTCCGTGAACGCGTCACCAAACGCGCGGAAGTCGACTACACCCACAAGAAGCAGACCGGCGGTACGGGTCAGTTCGCGCGGGTCAAGTTCATCGTTGAACCCAACGAGCCCGGCAAGGGATTCGAATTCGAATCCAAGATCGTCGGCGGTTCGGTGCCGAAGGAATACATCCCTGGCGTCGAAAAGGGCCTCAACAGCGTGCTGGGCTCGGGCGTGGTCGCCGGATTCCCGGTGGTCGACGTCAAGGTCCAGCTGGTGGACGGCGCCTACCACGACGTCGACTCATCGGCGCTGGCCTTCGAAATTGCGTCACGCGCGGCGTTCCGCGACGCGCTGCAAAAGGGCAAGTCGGTATTGCTCGAGCCGATCATGAAGGTCGAGGTGGTGACGCCGGAAGATTACACCGGCTCCGTGATCGGCGATCTGAATTCGCGGCGCGGGCAGATCCAGGGTCAAGACATGCGCGGCAATGCCAACGTCATCAATGCGATGGTGCCGCTCATGAATATGTTCGGTTACGTGAATAACCTGCGCTCGATGAGCCAGGGACGCGCGACCTTTACGATGCAGTTCGATCACTACGCGGAAGCGCCGGCGAACGTGTCGGCGGAAGTCCAGAAGAAGTTTGCCTGATTGTCGTTAGCGGCAGTTAACGACTGAACGGAGAAGTCAAATGGCCAAAGCAAAGTTTGAACGTAATAAACCGCATTGCAACATCGGAACGATCGGTCACGTCGACCACGGCAAGACGTCGCTGACAGCGGCGATCACCAAGGTACTGGCGGAAACCGGCGGTGCGACGTTCACCGCCTACGACCAGATCGACAAGGCGCCCGAAGAGAAGGCGCGCGGCATTACGATCTCGACCGCGCATGTCGAATACGAGACCAAGAACCGGCATTACGCTCACGTCGATTGCCCGGGCCACGCCGACTATGTGAAGAACATGATCACGGGCGCAGCGCAGATGGATGGCGCGATCCTGGTGGTGTCGGCGGCCGACGGCCCGATGCCGCAGACCCGCGAACACATCTTGCTGGCGAAGCAGGTCGGCGTTCCCGCGATGGTGGTGTTCCTGAACAAGTGCGACATGGTGGACGATCCGGAACTGCTCGAGCTCGTTGAACTCGAAGTCCGCGAATTGCTGTCGAAGTACGATTTCCCCGGCGACAAGATCCCGATCGTCAAGGGCTCGGCGCTGGCGGCGCTTGAAGACAAGGACAAGAAGCTCGGCCATGACGCGGTCCTGGAGCTGATGAAGGCGGTCGACGAATACATTCCGCAGCCGGAGCGTCCGATCGACCAGCCGTTCCTGATGCCGGTGGAAGACGTGTTCTCGATCTCGGGCCGCGGCACCGTGGTGACCGGACGCGTCGAGCGCGGCGTGATCAAGGTCGGCGAGGAAATCGAGATCGTCGGCCTGCGCGATACCCAGAAGACCATCGTCACCGGCGTTGAGATGTTCCGCAAGCTGCTCGACCAGGGCCAGGCCGGCGACAACATCGGTGCGCTGCTGCGCGGCACCAAGCGCGAGGAAGTCGAACGCGGTCAGGTGCTGTGCAAGCCGGGTTCGGTGAAGCCGCACACCAAGTTCAAGGCCGAAGCCTACATTCTGACCAAGGAGGAGGGCGGCCGTCACACCCCGTTCTTCACCAACTACCGGCCGCAGTTCTACTTCCGCACCACGGACGTGACCGGCGTCGTGCATCTGCCCGAGGGCACCGAGATGGTGATGCCGGGCGACAACATCGCGATGGAAGTGCACCTGATCGTGCCGATCGCGATGGAAGAAAAGCTGCGCTTTGCGATCCGCGAAGGCGGCCGCACCGTCGGTGCCGGCGTCGTCGCAAGCATTATCGAATAAGCGAACAGGGAATGGCGAATAGCGAGTAGTTGTATCCACTCGCTATTCGCTACTCACCACTCGCCGGAAATCTACTGTATTGGCCGCCTGCGCGGACGATGACCAAGAAAGACAACGGCAATGAACGGCCAGAATATTCGCATACGTCTCAAGGCGTTCGACCATCGAATTCTCGATTCGTCGACGCGTGAGATCGTGAACACGGCGAAACGGACCGGTGCTCAGGTTCGCGGACCTATTCCGCTGCCGACACGCATCGAGAAGTTCACCGTCAACCGTTCGCCGCACGTCGACAAGAAGAGCCGCGAGCAATTCGAGATGCGCACTCACAAGCGTCTTCTCGACATTGTCGATCCGACACCGCAGACCGTCGACGCGCTGATGAAGCTCGATCTGGCGGCCGGTGTTGACGTCGAGATCAAGCTCTAAGTTTTTAGATCCCGTCCGAAGATAGCGGACAGAAAGAACAGGAAGCACGCCGATGCGCTCCGGAGTGATCGCACAAAAGGTCGGGATGACGCGGGTCTTTACGGAGACCGGCGAACATATCCCCGTGACCGTGCTGAAGCTGGGCAATTGCCAGGTGTTGGGTCACCGCACGACCGAGAAGAACGGTTATGTCGCGCTGCAGCTCGGTTCGGGCACGCGCAAGACCGTCTATCTGCCGAAGGCGGAGCGCGGCCAGTTCGCGGTCTCCAAGGTCGAGCCCAAGCGCAAGGTCACCGAATTCCGCGTGTCGGAAGACGCGCTGATCCCGGTCGGCGCCGAAATTCAGGCCGACCATTTCGTGGTCGGCCAGTTCGTCGACGTCACCGGCACTTCGGTCGGCAAGGGCTTTGCCGGCGGCATCAAGCGCTGGAATTTCGGCGGCTTGCGCGCCACCCACGGTGTCTCGGTATCGCATCGTTCGATCGGTTCGACCGGCGGACGTCAGGATCCCGGCAAGACCTTCAAGAACAAGAAGATGCCCGGTCACATGGGCGTCGATCGCATCACCACGCTCAATCTGCGCGTGGTGCAGACCGATGTCGCGCGCGGCCTGATCCTCGTCGAAGGCGCCGTTCCCGGCTCCAAGGGCGGCTGGATCGCGGTGCGCGATGCCGTGAAGAAGGCGTTGCCGAAGGAAGCGCCGAAGCCGGGCAAGTTCCGTCTGGCCGATGGCGGCGGCGAACAGGCTGCTCCAGCGCCGGCCGAGCAGGAGGGCGTGTGAGATGGAATTGAAAGTCACAACCCTTGAAGGCAAGGCGGCCGGCTCGGTTCAGCTTTCGGACGAGATTTTCGGTCTGGAGCCGCGCAAGGACATCATCCAGCGCTGCGTCAACTGGCAGCTCGCCAAGCGTCAGGCCGGCACCCACAAGACCCAGGGCCGCGCGGATGTCTGGCGCACCGGCAAGAAGATGTACAAGCAGAAGGGCACCGGCGGTGCGCGTCACGGCTCGGCCCGGGTGCCGCAGTTCCGCGGCGGCGGCCGTGCTTTCGGTCCCGTGGTGCGCTCGCACGCGTTCGCGCTGCCGAAGAAGGTTCGCGCGCTGGCGCTTCGCCATGCGCTCTCCGCGAAAGCCAAGGACGGCGGCCTGATCGTGATCGAAGTCGGCGACGCTCGAGGCCGCCAAGACCAAGGCGCTGATCGGACATTTCTCGGGTCTCGGCCTGACCAATGCGCTGATCATCGACGGCGCCGAGGTCCACAACGGCTTCGCCACCGCGGCCCGCAATATTCCGAACATCGACGTGCTGCCGATCCAGGGCATCAACGTCTATGACATTCTGCGTCGTCAGAAGCTGGTGCTGACCAAGGCGGCGCTCGATGCGTTGGAGGCGCGCTTCAAATGAAGAATATCGATCCGCGCCATTACGACATCATCGTCGCTCCGGTCGTGACCGAAAAGGCGACGATGGCCTCCGAGCACAACAAGGTTGTGTTCAAGGTCGCGAGCAAGGCCACCAAGCCGCAAATCAAGGAAGCCGTCGAGAAGCTGTTCGACGTCAAGGTGAAGAGCGTGAACACGCTGGTGCGCAAGGGCAAGACCAAGGTCTTCCGCGGCACAGTTCGGTTCGCAGTCGGACGTGAAGCGCGCGATCGTGACCCTCGAAGAGGGCCACCGCATCGACGTCACCACCGGTCTATAAGGCGATACGACGATGGCATTGAAAAAATTCAACCCCACGACACCAGGCCAGCGCCAGCTGGTGATGGTCGATCGTTCGGCGCTCTACAAGGGCAAGCCGGTCAAGGCGTTGACCGAGGGCAAGCAATCCAGCGGCGGTCGCAACAATACCGGCCGCATGGTCGTGCGCTTTCGCGGCGGCGGCCACAAGCAGTCCTATCGCATCGTCGATTTCAAGCGCACCAAGGTCGATATGCCGGCGACCGTCGAGCGTCTGGAATACGATCCGAACCGCACCGCCTTTATTGCGCTGCTGAAATATACCGACGGCACACAGTCCTACATTCTGGCCCCGCAGCGTCTCACCGTCGGCGACACCGTGATCGCCGGCAACCATGTCGACGTGAAGCCGGGCAACGTGATGCCGCTCGGCAACATGCCGATCGGCACCATCATCCACAATGTGGAATTGAAGATCGGCAAGGGCGGCCAGCTCGCGCGTTCCGCCGGCACCTACGCACAGCTCGTCGGCCGCGACCATGACTACGTGATCATTCGTCTGAACTCGGGCGAGCAGCGCCTGGTTCACGGCCGCTGCACCGGAACCATCGGCGCGGTGTCGAATCCGGATCACATGAACATTTCGATCGGCAAGGCCGGTCGCAATCGCTGGCTCGGCCGCAAGCCTCATAACCGCGGCGTCTCCATGAACCCGGTAGATCATCCGCACGGCGGCGGCGAAGGCCGCACCTCGGGCGGCCGTCATCCGGTTACCCCGTGGGGCAAGCCGACCAAGGGCAAGAAGACCCGCTCGAACAAATCGACCAACAAATTCATTCTCATCAGCCGCCACAAGCGGAAGAAGTAAGGAACGCCGGACATGGTTCGTTCAGTCTGGAAAGGCCCGTTCGTCGAAGGCTCTCTGCTCAAGAAGGCAGATGCCGCGCGCGCGTCCGGCCGTCATGACGTGATCAAGATCTGGAGCCGCCGCTCGACCATCCTGCCGCAGTTCGTCGGCCTGGTGTTCGGCGTCTACAACGGCCAGAAGCATGTGCCGGTGTCGGTCAACGAGGAAATGGTGGGTCACAAGTTCGGCGAGTTCTCGCCGACCCGGACCTTCCACGGCCATTCGGGCGACAAGAAAGCCAAGAAGGCTTGAGGACTTAAGCGATGAGCAAACCAAAGCGCGAACGGAGCCTCCCGGACAACGAGGCCAAGGCAATCGCCCGGATGCTGCGGGTAAGCCCGCAGAAGCTTAATCTTGTCGCGCAACTGATCCGCGGCAGGAAGGCTTCGGCCGCGCTCGCCGATCTGCAGTTTTCGCGCAAGCGGATCGCGGTCGACGTCAAGAAGTGCCTGGAGTCGGCGATCGCCAATGCCGAGAACAATCACGACCTCGATGTCGACGATCTGATCGTCTCCGAGGCGCATGTCGGCAATGGCATCGTGATGAAGCGTTTCGCACCGCGCGGCCGTGGCCGTTCGGGCCGTGTTTTTAAACCATTCTCGCAGCTGACGATCGTTGTTCGTCAGGTCGAGGCCGAGGCGGGCGCTTAAAGAGCGCGGGAGAATACGATGGGTCAAAAGATCAATCCAATCGGGCTGCGTCTCGGCATCAACCGGACGTGGGATTCCCGCTGGTTCGCCGGCAAGAACGAGTACGGCAAGCTGCTGCACGAGGATGTCAAAATCCGCGAGATCCTGCACAAGGAACTGAAGCAGGCGGCCGTCGCCAGGATCGTGATCGAGCGTCCGCACAAGAAGTGCCGCGTGACGATCCACTCGGCGCGTCCCGGCGTCGTGATCGGCAAGAAGGGCGCCGACATCGACAAGCTGCGCAAGCGGGTTGCCGATATCACCGCATCCGACGTCGTCATCAACATCGTCGAAATCCGCAAGCCGGAGCTCGACGCCACGCTGGTCGCCGAATCGATCGCGCAGCAGCTCGAGCGCCGCGTCGCGTTCCGCCGCGCCATGAAGCGCGCGGTGCAGTCGGCGATGCGTCTCGGCGCCGAGGGCATTCGTATCAACTGCTCGGGCCGTCTCGGCGGCGCCGAAATCGCGCGCATGGAATGGTATCGCGAAGGTCGCGTGCCGCTGCATACGCTGCGCGCCGATATCGATTACGGCGTGGCGACCGCGTTCACCACGTTCGGCACCTGCGGCGTCAAGGTCTGGATCTTCAAGGGTGAAATCCTCGAGCACGACCCGATGGCCCAGGACAAGAAGATGGCCGAAGGCGACAGTTCGCGGCCCCGTCGCGACGCTGCTTGAGCGATATTTGAGAAGGTTTGAGGGCGTAAGCCATGATGCAACCAAAGAAGACGAAGTTCCGCAAGGCGCATAAGGGCCGGATCCACGGCACTGCGACTTCGGGCGCGACGTTGTCGTTCGGTCAGTTCGGCCTGAAGGCGATGGCGCCCGAGCGCATCACCGCACGCCAGATCGAAGCCGCGCGCCGCGCGCTGACCCGTCACATGAAGCGCGCCGGCCGCGTCTGGATCCGGGTCTTCCCGGATGTGCCGGTGTCGAAGAAGCCCGCCGAAGTGCGCATGGGCTCGGGCAAGGGTACGCCGGAATTGTGGGTGGCGCGGGTGAAACCCGGCCGCGTGATTTTCGAAATCGACGGCGTGACCGTGCAGACCGCGAAAGAAGCGCTGTCGCTCGCCGCCGCCAAGTTGCCGATCAAGACGCGCTTCGTCGCGCGCATCGCGGAGTAAGGAAGTGGTCATGGCCGAGATGAAAACCGCCGATATCCGCGCGATGAGCCCCGATCAGATGGACGACGCCGTCCTCAATCTGAAGAAGGAGCGTTTCAATCTGCGTTTCCAGCGCGCCACCGGGCAGCTGGAGAACACCTCGCGGCTGCGCGAAGCCCGCCGCGATATCGCCCGCATCAAGACCATCGCCGCGCAGCAGCGCGCGAAGAAGAAGTAAGGGGCTTAAAATGCCAAAACGTACGCTTCAGGGCGTGGTCGTCAGCGACAAGCAAGCCAAGACGGTTGTGGTGCGCGTCGATCGCCGCTTCACCCATCCGATCTACAAGAAGACGATTCGCCGCTCGAAAAACTATCACGCGCACGACGAGAACAACGAGTTCAAGCCGGGCGACATGGTGTGGATCGAGGAAAGCAAGCCGATCTCGAAGTTGAAGCGCTGGACCGTGGTCCGGGGCGAACAGAAGAAAACTGCCTGAAGTCAGCTCGGTCTTGCCGAGCCAAACTTCGGGATATTTTAGGCGCAACTTTGCGCATCAGAAAGAGGACGAGGTGCATCAATGATTCAGATGCAGACCAACCTCGACGTGGCCGATAATTCAGGCGCACGCCGTGTCATGTGCATCAAGGTGCTTGGGGGCTCCAAGCGCCGCTATGCCACCGTGGGCGACGTTATTGTCGTGTCGATCAAGGAAGCCATTCCGCGCGGCAAGGTGAAGAAGGGCGACGTGATGAAGGCTGTCGTGGTGCGGGTCCGCAAGGACATCCGCCGCGCCGACGGCTCCGTCATCCGCTTCGACCGCAACGCCGCCGTGCTGATCAACAATCAGTCGGAGCCGGTCGGCACCCGCATCTTCGGGCCGGTGCCGCGCGAGCTGCGCGCCAAGAACCACATGAAGATCATTTCGCTCGCGCCGGAGGTGCTGTGATGGCTGCCAAGATCCGGAAGGGCGACAAGGTCATCGTGCTGAACGGCCGCGACAAGGGCCGCACCGGCGAGGTGTTCGAGGTGCGTCCCGACGACAACAAGGCGCTGGTCCGCGGCGTCAACCTCGTCAAGCGCCACCAGAAGCAGACCCAGGCGCAGGAGGGCGGCATCATCTCGAAGGAGTCGCCGATCCACCTGTCCAACATCGCGATCGTCGGCAAGGACGGCAAGCCGACCCGCGTAGGCTTCAAGATTCATGCGGATGGCAAGAAGGTACGCATTGCCAAACGCTCGGGAGCAGAGATCGATGGCTGAGACCGCATACGTTCCGCGTTTACGCGAACAGTTCGACAAGGAAATCCGCGGCAAGCTGACGGAGCAGTTCGGCTATGCCAACGTCATGCAGGTGCCGCGTCTTGAGAAGGTCGTGCTCAACATGGGCGTCGGCGAGGCGGTCAACGACCGCAAGAAGGCGGAAACGGCGGCGGCCGATCTTTCGCTGATCGCCGGCCAGAAGGCTATCGTGACCTATTCGCGCGTCGCGATCGCGACCTTCAAGCTGCGTGAAAACCAGCCGATCGGCTGCAAGGTCACGCTGCGCAAGGCCAAGATGTACGAGTTCGTCGATCGCCTCGTGAACGTCGCGCTGCCGCGCGTGCGAGATTTCCGCGGCCTCAATCCGAAGAGCTTCGACGGCCGCGGCAACTACTCGCTCGGCATCAAGGAGCACATCATTTTCCCCGAAATCGACTTCGACAAGATGGGGGAAACGTGGGGCATGGACGTCACCGTATGCACCACGGCGCGCACCGATGACGAGGCGCGGGCATTGTTGACCGCATTCAATTTCCCGTTCCGGCAGTGAGACGCTGACAAGCCTCTCAAACGCGGAAACCCAGGAGCCAAGCATGGCAAAGAAGAGTTCGATCGAGAAGAACAACCGGCGCAAGCAGATGACCAAGAACGCCGCGCCCAAGCGCGCGAAGCTGAAGGCCATCATCGCCGACAAGAAGAAGCCGATGGAAGAGCGGTTCGCGGCGACGCTGAAGCTCGCCGAGCTGCCGCGCAATTCGTCGGCGACCCGCATCCGCAATCGCTGCGAAATGACCGGACGTCCGCGCTCGGTCTATCGCAAGAACAAGCTCAGCCGCATCGCGCTGCGTGAACTCGGCTCCAAGGGCCTGGTTCCCGGGCTCGTGAAGTCGAGCTGGTAAGGGGGGTCGGACATGTCAACGCACGATCCGATCAGCGATCTCATCACCCGCATCCGCAATGCGCAGATGCGCGCCAAGCCCAAGGTCTCGACCCCGGGCTCGAAGATGCGCGCCAACGTGCTCGAGGTGCTCAAGGCCGAGGGTTACATCCGCGGCTATGCCAGCGTCGAGCATGCCTCGCGGCCGCAGCGAGCTTGAGATCGAGTTGAAGTATTTCGACGGCGAGCCGGTAATTCGCGAGATCGAGCGGGTATCGAAGCCGGGTCGGCGCGTTTACGCCTCGGTGAAGAACCTGCCGCGCGTGAACAACGGTCTCGGAATTTCGGTGTTGTCGACGCCGAAGGGAATTATGGCTGACCACGACGCGCGTGACGCGAATGTGGGCGGCGAAATTCTCTTCACGGTGTTCTGAGGAAAGGATCAGTCATGTCACGTATTGGCAAGCGGCCTGTGACGGTTCCGTCGGGCGTCACCGCGACCGTCGAGGGGCAGACCGTCAAGATGAAGGGGCCGAAAGGCCAGCTTCAGTTCGTCGTGCATGACGACGTCGAGGTGAAGTTCGAGAACGGCGTGGTCAAGGTTGCGCCGCGGGTCGAGACCAACCGCGCGCAGGCGCTGTACGGCACCGCGCGCGCGCAGGTTGCAAACCTGGTCGCCGGCGTCACCAAGGGTTTCGAGAAGAAGCTCGAGATCACCGGCGTCGGCTATCGCGCCGCGCTGCAGGGCAAGAACCTGCAGCTCGCGCTCGGCTACAGCCACGACGTCGTCTATGCGATCCCGGAAGGCATCGCGATCACGGTGCCGAAGCCGACCGAGATCGTCATCACCGGCAACGATATCCAGCGCGTCGGCCAGGTCGCCGCCGAGATCCGCAGCTACCGTCCGCCGGAGCCCTACAAGGGCAAGGGCGTGAAATACTCAGATGAATTTATCTTCCGCAAGGAAGGCAAGAAGAAGTAACGGAGCCGGTCATGTCGAGACTCAAGATTACGAATGCCCGGCGCAAGCAACGCGTAAGGCTGTCGTTGCGCCGCACCGCCAGCGGCCGTCCGCGCTTGTCGGTGTTCCGCTCGTCGAAGCACATCTATGCGCAGGTCATCGACGACCTGAAGGGCGAGACGCTGGCCTCGGCTTCTTCGCTGGAGAAGGCGATGCGCGAGACCGGCAACACCGGCGCGAACATCGACGCGGCCAAGGCGGTCGGCAAGCTGCTGGCGGAACGCGCCGTGAAGAACGGCGTCACGGAAGTGGTGTTCGATCGCGGCGGCTATCTCTATCACGGCCGCGTCAAGGCGCTGGCGGATGCGGCGCGTGAAAGCGGATTGAGCTTCTAAGAGCTGGTTCGAAGTTTTGGAATTGAACGGACACACGGACGGGGGCGCGAGCCTCTCAAGGCAAGTCTTTTAAGGATCGGAAAACACCATGGCAGGTGAACGCGAACGCGGTGGCGGCCACAGGGGCGGCCGGGAAGAGCGCGACAGCGAGTTCGTCGACAAGCTCGTCCACATCAATCGTGTGGCGAAGGTCGTCAAGGGCGGCAAGCGCTTCGGCTTTGCGGCGCTGGTCGTGATCGGCGATCAGAAGGGCCGGGTCGGATTCGGCCACGGCAAGGCGCGCGAAGTTCCGGAAGCGATCCGCAAGGCGACCGAATCGGCCAAGCGCAACCTGACGCGCGTTGCGCTGCGCGAAGGCCGCACGCTGCATCACGATATCGCCGGTCGCCACGGCGCGGGCCGGGTCTATCTGCGCGCGGCGCCGGCGGGTACCGGCATCATCGCGGGCGGTCCGATGCGCGCGGTGTTCGAGACGCTCGGCATCCAGGACGTGGTGGCGAAGTCGATCGGCTCGTCGAATCCCTACAACATGGTTCGCGCAACGTTCGACGCGCTGAAGCATCAGGATTCGCCGCGTTCGGTTGCGGCGCGCCGCAACATCAAGGTTTCCACGCTGCAGTCGCGCCGTGTCGGCGGCGACGCCGAGGTGGTGGCCGAATAAACCAGGGCGCGATCCGGAAAAGATCATGCCCAGCAAGACGATCTGGAGTTTATGACGATGGCCAAGGCCGCAAAGATGATCAAGGTCGAGCAGACCGGCAGCGCGATCCGCCGCCACCACTCGCAGCGTGCGACGCTGATCGGCCTCAAGCTCAACAAGATCGGTCGGGTCACCGAGCTGCAGGACACGCCTGCAATTCGCGGCATGATCGCAAAGGTTCAACACCTCGTCCGCGTCGTCGACGAGAAATAAGACGGGGGCATGATCCCGAAAAGCGGGAACCGGTTTTCGGTCAAGATCATGCGCCAAGAATAAAGGAAGCGAACGATGAAGCTCAGCGATATCGCCGACAATGCCGGCTCGCGCAAGAAGCGCATGCGCGTCGGCCGTGGCATCGGCTCAGGCAAGGGCAAGACCGCCGGCCGCGGCGGCAAGGGCCAGACCGCGCGCTCCGGCGTGCGCATCAAGGGCTTCGAAGGCGGCCAGATGCCGCTGCATCGGCGCCTGCCGAAGCGCGGCTTCAACAACATTTTCCGGCTCGAATTCGCCGAGATCAATCTCGATCGCATTCAGCAGGCGATCGACGCCAAGCTGCTCGACGCCAAGGGCACCATCAACGCCGAATCGCTGGTGAAATCCCGCGTTCTGCGGCGCTCGAAGGATGGCGTGCGGCTGCTCGGCCGTGGCGAAATCAAGGCCAAGCTGAATATCGAGGTTCACGGCGCTTCGAAATCCGCCATCGCGGCGGTCGAGAAGGCGGGCGGCACGGTGAAAATCCTGGCGCCGGCAAAGAAGGACGAAGGCGAGGCGGCGTAACATCTGCGTCATCGCCCGCGCGAGCGGGCAATCTGCGCGACAGGACGATGGACTTATCGAAGCCGAGCACCAAATAATGTCCGGCGTCTGCTGAATGTCCCGCCTTTCGGGCACGACAGCGCAAGGACGGCGGGAGAAAGCCAAACATGGTCTCAGCAGCGGAACAACTGGCGGCAAACCTCAATTTCTCGGCGCTCGGCAAGGCCGAAGAACTGAAGAAGCGCATCTGGTTCACACTGGGTGCGCTGCTTGTTTATCGGCTCGGCACCTATATCCCGCTGCCCGGCATCGATCCCAACATCTGGGAGCAGGTGTTCCGCTCCCAGGCCGGCGGCATTCTCGGCATGTTCAACATGTTCGCAGGCGGCGGCATTCACCGCATGGCGATCTTTGCGCTGAATATCATGCCGTATATCTCGGCCTCGATTATTATCCAGCTCTTGACCACGGTGTCGCCGCAACTCGAAGCGCTGAAGAAGGAAGGCGAGGCCGGCCGCAAGACGCTGAACCAGTACACCCGCTACCTCACGGTGATCCTGGCCGCGTTCCAGTCCTACGGCATCGCGGTCGGACTTGAAGGCGCCGGCAATGTCGTCAGCGATCCCGGCATGTTCTTCCGTCTGTCGACCGCGATCACGCTGACCGGCGGCACCATGTTCCTGATGTGGCTCGGCGAACAGATCACCTCGCGCGGCATCGGCAACGGCATTTCGCTGATCATTCTTGCCGGCATCGTCGCCGAATTGCCCTCGGCGCTCGCCAGCATGCTGGAACTCGGCCGCCAAGGCGCGCTGTCCACCGGCCTCATCCTGGTTGTCATCGTGATGGCGGTCGCGGTGATCGCTTTCATCGTGTTCATGGAGCGCGCGCAGCGGCGGCTTTTGATTCAATATCCGAAGCGCCAGGTCGGCAACAAGATGTTCGAAGGCCAGTCCTCGCATTTGCCGCTGAAACTGAATACTTCCGGCGTGATTCCGCCGATCTTCGCTTCCTCGCTGCTGCTGCTGCCGACGACCGTTGCAAATTTCAACGCCGGCAGGGGTCCGGAATGGTTTCAATGGATTACCACGCAGCTCGGCCACGGCCGCCCGCTGTTCTTGATTCTCTATCTGGCGCTGATCGTGTTCTTCGCGTTCTTCTATACAGCGATCGTGTTCAACCCGACCGAGACCGCCGATAACCTCAAGAAGCATGGCGGCTTCATTCCGGGCATTCGTCCTGGCGAGCGCACCGCCGAATACATCGATTACGTGCTTTCGCGCATCACGGTGCTTGGCGCGATTTATCTCGCGATCGTCTGCCTGATTCCCGAGATTCTGATTTCCTACGCCTCGGTGCCATTCTACTTTGGCGGAACGTCGCTATTGATCGTCGTCAGTGTGACCATGGATACGGTGGCGCAGGTTCAGGGTTATCTGCTCGCCCACCAGTACGAGGGGCTGATCAGGAAGTCGAAGTTGAGGGGGCGTCGCCGCTGACGCCCTAGTTTGCGCGTTGCATCGCTTTCACCATCTGCGCTCGGCGCCGATCGGGCTAGCGCTGATTGTGGATCTTGAAACGCAGGTGCGCGGTCGTTCTCGCACCGAGCCGGGGGGCGAAAACGGATGAGACTTATTCTTCTCGGGCCGCCCGGGTCGGGCAAGGGAACCCAGGCCCAGCGGCTGGTTCAGCGCCACGGCATTGTCCAACTCTCGACCGGCGAAATGCTGCGCGCTGCTGCGGCGGCGCAGACGCCGGTTGGCATCAAGGCGCACGGCATCATGGCCAGCGGTGGTCTGGTGCCGGACGATATCGTGATCGGCATCATCTCCGATCGGCTGGATCAGCCGGACGCAGCGAACGGCTTCATCCTCGACGGCTTCCCGCGCACCGTCCCGCAGGCCGAAGCGCTGGATGATCTCCTGAAGAAAAAACACATGCGGCTCGATGCCGTGGTCGAACTTCGCGTCAACGAAAGCGCGTTGCTGCAACGTGTCGAAACGCGTGCTGCGGAAATGCGGTCGCGCGGCGAGGAGATACGCATCGACGACACCCCGGAGGTGCTGACGAAGCGCCTGGCGAGCTACCGTTCGCTGACCGAACCGCTGATTCACTACTATTCGGAACGGCGCAAGCTGCTGACGGTCGATGGAATGATGACCATCGAACACGTCACCCGGGAGATTAACCGCATCCTGGCCGCGATCGGTGCCGTGGGGGCCAAGACAGCGATGAAAGCAGCCTCGGGAAAGCGAACCGTCGCGGCCGCCAAAAGGGCGGCTAAACCGCCCGCCGGGAAAGCATCCAAATCCGCTCGCAAGGGAGCCCGTGTCTCGAAAAAGGGCGCCAAGAGCGCCCGAAAGGCCGGGAAAACGGTCTCTAAAGGCGCCAAAAAGTCATCCCGCAAGGCCCTCGCGGGTTCCAAGGCCCGTTCGGCCGGCAAGACCAGAAAAGCTGCCAAAAAGGTCACGAAAAAGCGAGCTAAAGCATAGAGACGGTTGACGAAAGGAAGTTGAATCCTTTAATAAGCCCCGTATCCAGTCGGATAGTTTTCAGACGATGCCGGGCCCCCGGGACATCCAAGGGGAAGGGCGTCGTGTTCGCGTTTGCGGACACCTGCCCGAGATAGCTAAAACACTGCCGTCCCGCGGAGGGATCGGCGACAGGAGAGAAGTCCGTGGCCCGTATCGCAGGCGTGAATATCCCGACCAACAAGCGCGTTCTTATCGCGCTCCAGTACATCCATGGCATCGGCCAGAAGAATGCTGCCGAAATCCTGGAGAAGGTCAAGATTCCTGATGACCGCCGGGTCTCGCAGTTGAGCGATCAGGAAGTGCTGCAAATTCGTGAAGTGATCGACCGCGACTACATGGTCGAGGGCGACTTGCGTCGTGAGACCGGGATGAACATCAAGCGTTTGATGGATCTCGGCTGCTACCGCGGCCTGCGTCATCGCCGCGGACTGCCGGTGCGTGGCCAGCGCACCCACACCAATGCGCGTACGCGCAAGGGTCCGGCCAAGTCGATCGCCGGCAAGAAGAAGTAAGAGGCGAATGGCGAATAGGAAGTGGCGAGTAGCTTTTATTCGCTACTCGCTATTCGCGACTCGCGTTTCAGGTGTAGCCGCTGGCATTACGGCGGCGTTGAGATCGTAGGAAAGGTTCTGGAATGGGCAAGGAAGCCACCCGCGTACGCCGCCGTGAGCGCAAGAACATTGCGTCCGGAGTTGCGCACGTGAATTCGTCGTTCAACAACACGACCATCACCATCACCGATGCCCAGGGCAACACCATTGCCTGGTCGTCGGCCGGAACGATGGGATTCAAGGGTTCGCGGAAATCGACACCCTATGCCGCGCAGGTCGCGGCGGAAGACGTCTCCAAGAAGGCGCAGGAACACGGCATGCGCACGCTTGAGGTTGAGGTTGCCGGTCCGGGTTCGGGCCGCGAATCGGCGCTTCGCGCGCTGCAGGCCGCGGGCTTCACCGTCACATCGATCCGCGACGTGACGACGATCCCGCACAATGGTTGCCGTCCGCGCAAGCGCCGGCGGGTTTGACGTTCGACCGCGGGTGGCTCCGCTGCCTGCGATGGTTTTGAGAAATTTGAAGCGCGGACTGATCCGCGATCTCCAACGCCAGTAATTCAGATGGCATGGGTGAAACAGTGACGATCCAGAAAAATTGGCAAGAACTTATCCGCCCGAACAAGCTCCAGGTAACTTCGGGCACCGACGCGAACCGTTATGCCACCCTGGTGGCAGAGCCGCTCGAGCGCGGCTTCGGTCAGACTCTCGGCAACGCATTGCGCCGCATCCTGTTGTCGTCGCTGCAAGGAGCGGCGGTGCAGTCGGTGCATATCGACGGCGTGCTGCACGAATTCTCCTCGATCGCGGGCGTTCGCGAGGACGTCACCGACATCGTGCTGAACATCAAGGACATCTCGATCAAGATGCAGGGCGAAGGTCCCAAGCGCATGGTCGTGAAGAAGCAGGGCCCTGGCGTCGTCACCGCCGGCGATATCCAGACCGTCGGCGATGTCGTGGTGCTCAATCCCGAACTGCAGATCTGCACCCTCGATGAGGGCGCGGAAATCCGCATGGAATTCACGGTCGCCGCCGGCAAGGGCTACGTCGCCGCCGAGCGCAACCGTCCCGAAGACGCGCCGATCGGCCTGATCCCGGTCGACAGCCTGTTCTCTCCGGTGCGCAAGGTTTCGTACAAGGTCGAGAACACCCGCGAGGGCCAGATCCTCGATTACGACAAGCTGACGATGACCATCGAGACCAACGGCGCGATCAGCCCGGATGACGCGGTGGCCTATGCCGCGCGCATTCTGCAGGATCAGCTCAACGTGTTCGTCAACTTCGAAGAGCCGCGCAAGGAAGTGGCGCAGGAGATCATTCCCGATCTCGCGTTCAACCCGGCGTTCCTCAAGAAGGTCGACGAGCTCGAACTGTCGGTGCGCTCGGCGAACTGCCTGAAGAACGACAACATCGTCTACATCGGCGACCTCGTGCAGAAGTCGGAAGCGGAAATGCTGCGCACCCCGAACTTCGGCCGCAAGTCGCTGAATGAGATCAAGGAAGTGCTGGCCCAGATGGGACTGCATTTGGGAATGGAAGTGCCGGGCTGGCCGCCGGAGAACATCGACGAACTGGCCAAGCGCTTCGAAGATCATTATTGAGTTCACTAAATCTCATGGTTCGAGACGCGCCAACGCGCTCCTCGCCATGAGGTTTGTTCCTTATCCTGAGGAGCGGCCCCTTGGCCGCGTCTCGAAGGATGGGGCGAGGAAAACGTAGGAGAGACGCCATGCGTCACGGCAAGGTTCACCGCAAGCTCAATCGCACCGCCGAGCATCGGCGCGCGATGTTTGCCAATATGTGCGCGGCGCTGATCAAGCACGAGCAGATCGTCACCACCCTGCCGAAGGCGAAGGAACTGCGCCCGATCGTGGAGAAGCTGGTGACGCTCGGCAAGAAGGGCGGTCTCGCCATGCGGCGGCAGGCGATCAGCGAAATGCGCGATCTCGATCAGACCAGAAAATTGTTCGATGTTCTCGCCACTCGCTACAAGGACCGGCAGGGCGGCTATACCCGCATCATCAAGGCCGGCTTTCGCTACGGCGATAACGCGCCGATGGCCGTGATCGAATTCGTCGACCGCGATGTCGATGCCAAGGGCCTCGATTCCGGCCCCGCTCAGGACAAGGCCGCGGAAGCCGCGTAAGTCTCAATACTGAATGTCTGTCAAAAGGCGGCGCCCGGTGCGCCGCTTTTTTGTTGGGCTTTGGTCGCGCTTCGTCGCGATTGCGGCGCCTGCGCTGCACTGCCTACCAGCCCTCCAGCACGATCTTGCCGCGCGACTTGCCGGATTCCAGCAGCGCATGCGCCCGCTTGAGGTTGGCGGCATTGATGGTTCCAAACGTCTGATCGAGCGTGGTGCGCAGAACGCCCTTGTCGATCAGGTCGGCAACATCGTTCAGCAGGGCGTGCTGGGCGATCATGTCCGGTGTCTGGAACGAGCTGCGGGTAAACATCGACTCCCAGTGAATCGAGACAGCCTTGCCCTTGAAGGCGCTGACGGTGAATTCCGGGGGATCGTCGATCAGTCCAAATTTCCCCTGCGGTGCCATCAAATCTGCGATCGCCTTGTAGTGCTGGTCCGTGAAGGTGAGGCTGGCGACGAGTGCGACCGGCGGCACCTTCAGTTTTTCGATCTGCTCCTTCATCGGCTTGGCGTGATCGACGACGGCATGGGCACCGAGATCAAGACACCATTTTTGCGACTCCGGCCGGGTCGCGGTGGCTACGACGGTAAGGCCGGTGAGACGGCGGGCGAGCTGGATCAGGATCGAGCCGACGCCGCCGGCTCCGCCGACGATCAGCAGGGTACGCGGATCGACGCTCTTGCCGGGGACAGCGCCGAGGCGGTCGAACAGCAATTCCCAGGCGGTGATCGAGGTCAGCGGCAACGCCGCGGCCTGGGCGAAGGACAGTGTCTTCGGCTTGCGGCCGACGATACGCTCGTCAACCAGATGAAATTCCGAATTGGTACCCTGCCGCTGGATCGAGCCGGCATAGAAAACCTCGTCGCCGGCCTTGAAGAGCGTCACGTCGGGGCCGACCGCGTCGACAATGCCGGCGGCATCGTAGCCCAGGATCTTGGTTTCGCCCTCGGGCGGCGCGGCGCGCTTGCGTACCTTGTAATCGACCGGATTGGCCGAAATCGCCTTGACGGCGACGCGGATGTCGCGACCCCGCGGCTCCGGTTTTGCGGTCTCGAAATCAATCAGTGCATCCGCGGCATCGACGGGGAGGGACTTCCTGTATCCGACGGCCTTCATTGGGCGGTTCTCCTTGTTCGGACATTACGTGCCGTTTCGTCAGCGGAATTGCAAGTATTGAGCGGAAGGGCCCTTTCGCGGGGGCGCGGTTACCCCACCGAATCGGCCTTAGCGGGCCACGCCGAGGCCTGCAATCACTTCTATTCGCGAGCCCGGGTGCTTATATTCCCACCTCCAATCCCTTGGGAATCCATGCATGACCGCTGTTCGTACTCTCACGGCATTGCTCGTCCTTTTGGCCGCGGTTCCGGCACTCGCGCAAGACCGGCGGGTGCCAGCCTCGGCGGCGGAACTCAGGCTGTCCTACGGACCGATCGTGCAGCGCGTGCAACCGGCGGTGGTCAACGTCTATGCCGCCAAGGTGATACAGAACCGCAATCCGCTGCTCGACGATCCGATCTTCCGCCGTTTCTTCGGCGTGCCCGGCCAGCAACCGGAACAGATGCAGCGCTCGCTGGGATCGGGCGTGATGGTCGATCCGTCCGGTCTGGTCGTGACCAATAACCACGTCATCGAAGGCGCCGATCAGGTCAAGGTTTCGCTTTCCGACAAGCGCGAATTCGAGGCCGAGATCGTGCTCAAGGACAGCCGTACCGATCTCGCCGTGCTCAGGCTGAAAGATTCGCACGAGAAATTCCCGACGCTCGATTTCGCGAATTCCGATGAATTGATGGTGGGCGATGTCGTGCTCGCGATCGGCAATCCATTCGGGGTCGGACAGACCGTTACGCACGGAATCATTTCGGCGCTGGCGCGTACGCAAGTCGGCATCACCGACTACCAGTTCTTCATTCAGACAGATGCCGCCATCAACCCGGGCAATTCGGGGGGCGCGCTCGTCGACATGACCGGCAAGCTCGCTGGCGTCAATACCGCAATCTTCTCGCGTTCCGGCGGATCGCAGGGCATCGGCTTCGCCATTCCCGCCAACATGGTGCGGGTCGTCGTCGCTTCCGCGAAAAGCGGAGGCAAGGCCGTCAAGCGGCCGTGGCTTGGCGCGCGATTGCAGGCGGTGACGCCGGAGATCGCCGAGACATTGGGGCTACGGCTCCCGAGCGGAGCGCTGGTGGCCAATGTCGTTGCGAACAGTCCGGCGGCGCGCGCCGGACTGAAGTCATCGGATCTGATTGTCGCGATCGACGGGCAGACTGTCGACGATCCCAATGCCTTCGACTACCGCTTTGCGACGCGTCCGCTCGGCGGCACGTCGCAAGTCGATGTGCAGCGGTCCGGGAAGACGGTGAAGCTGACCGTGCCGCTTGAGACGGCGCCCGATACCGGCCGCAACGAAATCGTCTTGACCGGACGCTCGCCGTTCCAGGGAGCGAAGGTCGCAAACATCTCGCCGGCGGTGGCTGACGAACTGCATCTGGATGCGGACACCGAAGGTGTCGTGGTGACGGATCTGACCGATGGCGGAACGGCCGCCAGTGTCGGATTCCAGAAGGGCGATATCATCCTGGCGGTGAACAATCAGAAAATCGCCAAGACCAGTGATCTCGAGAAGGCGACGCGCGATTCCGCCCGGCTCTGGCGCATCACCGTGGTGCGCGGCGGTCAGCAGATTAACGTTACGCTCGGCGGATGAGTCCGAAGCACCCACGCGAGGCTGCAAGCCTGTTCGCTGCAGCGGGAATGGAACAGGATGCGCCGCATCCGCTTCCGGACAAATTGCGCCCGCGCACGCTATCGGATGTCGTCGGACAGGATCATATCCTGGGCAAGGACGGCGCGCTGACGCGCATGCTGGCAACGCGCACCCTGGGCTCGCTGATCTTCTGGGGACCGCCGGGCACCGGCAAGACCACGGTTGCGCGGCTCCTGGCCGATGCGACCGAACTGCACTTCGAGCAGCTCTCGGCGGTGTTTTCAGGCGTTGCCGATTTGAAGAAGGCGTTCGACGCGGCGCGCGCGCGGCGCGAGATGGGCAAGGGAACCCTGCTGTTCGTCGATGAAGTGCATCGGTTCAATCGCGCGCAGCAGGATTCATTTCTGCCGGTGATGGAAGACGGCACCGTTGTGCTGGTCGGTGCGACCACCGAAAATCCCTCGTTCGAACTCAACGCCGCGCTGTTGTCGCGGGCGCGCGTGCTGGTGTTTCATTCGCTCGACCCGGCGGCGATCGAAAAGCTGTTCGTTCATGCCGAACGGATCGAAGGCAAGAAATTGCCGCTCGACGAGCAGGCGCGCGCCGTACTGGTGCGGATGGCCGACGGCGACGGGCGCGCCGCGCTGACGCTTGCGGAAGAAGTCTGGCGCGCCGCGCGCGCGGGCGAGACCTTCAACGCCGAACAATTGCAGGACATTCTGCAGCGCCGGGCGCCGATCTACGACAAGTCGGCTGATGGACATTACAATCTCATCTCGGCGCTGCATAAATCGGTGCGCGGCTCCGATCCAGACGCCGCATTGTATTATCTCGCGCGCATGATGGACGCCGGTGAAGATCCGTTGTTTCTGGCGCGGCGCGTAGTCCGTATGGCGGTCGAAGACATCGGTCTGGCCGATCCGCAGGCGCTCGTAATCTGCAACGCTGCCAAGGACGCCTATGATTTCCTCGGTCATCCCGAGGGCGAACTCGCGATCGCACAGGCCGTCATCTATCTCGCCACCGCGCCGAAATCGAACGCCGCCTACAAGGCGTTTGGCGCGGCGATGCATGCGGCAAAGGAGGGCGGCTCGCTGCTGCCGCCGAAGCATATTCTGAATTCGCCGACCAAGCTGATGAAGTCGGAAGGCTATGGCAGCGGCTACGAATACGACCACGACACGCCCGAGGCCTTCTCAGGACAGGACTATTTCCCGGAAGCGATGGGACGCCGGACCTTCTACGATCCGCCCGATCGCGGATTTGAGCGCGAGATTCGAAAACGGCTGGATTATTGGGCCAAGCTGAGAAGCGGAAAATCATCATGAGCCGTCGCGTCAAGAGACCACTGGCGAAGTCCCGCGCCTCTGGCGATCGCCCGAAGGGTGCGCGTCCCTATCGAGGCTCGCAGGCCCAGCGTCCCCAGGCGCATCGTCCCGGCAAACCGCCTGCGCGGCTCTCGGCCTCCGCGCCCCGCACCGCGAAACCCTTTATCGCTGAGCCTGAGAAAATTGTCGCGGAGCCGCAGCTACCCGCAAAAGTTCAAACCGTCGTCGTGACCGCGGATGAGAATAATATGCGCGTCGACCGCTTTCTTGAGGCGCGCTTTCCCGGCCTGTCATTTTCCCACATCCAGCGCATCGTCCGCAAAGGCGAGCTGCGCGTGAACGGCAAGCGCGCCGACAGCAAGGACCGGCTGGAGGAGGGGCAAAGCATTCGAATTCCGCCGCTGAAGCTCGATGCGCCCAGGGTTGCCGGAAGCCTCTCCGAAGCGGCGACGAAAACGCTTCAGTCCCTCAAGGACATGATCCTGTATGAGGATGCCGATGTCATGGTGCTGAACAAGCCCGCCGGGCTCGCGGTTCAGGGCGGCTCCGGCACCACGCGGCACATCGATCAGATGCTGGAAGTGATGCGCGATGCGAAAGGACAGAAGCCCCGGCTGGTTCACCGGCTCGACAAGGAGACGGCGGGTTGCCTGCTGGTCGCGAAAACGCGTTTCGCCGCCACCGCGCTGACCGGATCGTTCCGTCATCGTTCGGCGCGCAAGATTTACTGGGCGCTGGTTGCGGGCGTACCAAAGCCGAAGCAGGGCCGCATTTCGACCTACCTCGCCAAGGAAGAGAGTGAGGACGATACCATCATGCGGATCGCGGCTCACGGTGACGAAGGCGCCAGCCATGCCGTGACTTATTATGCGGTGGTGGAGACGTCGGCTCAGAAGCTCGCATGGGTATCGCTGAAGCCGGTTACCGGACGGACCCACCAATTGCGTGCGCATATGGCGCATATCGACCACGCCATTGTCGGTGACCCCAAATATTTCAACAAGGAAAATTGGGAACTGCCCGGCGGCCTGCAGAAGCGGCTGCATCTGTTGGCGCGCCGGATCGTGATTCCGCATCCGCGCGGCGGGTTTATCGACGCAACCGCGCCGCTGCCCCCGCATATGCTGCAATCATGGAATCTGCTGGGCCTTGAGGCCGACAGAATTCGACCCCATCGAGAACGCACCCGAGGAATAATTTATTTGCAGTTTGCGCGGGGGATCACGACATATCCTCGATGAAACGGATATCGGTCTTCGTTTGTGTGGTCTTGGCGGCGCTGCTCGCGGCGGATGCCGCGTTGGCGCAGATGCAGGTGCTTCCTCCCGGCGCATCGCAGTTTAATCCGCCTCTGCCTCCCCCACCGCCACCGCCCAAAATCGAAGCGCCGGTGGTGCCGCAAATGGACGCGCCACTAAGCCAGAACTATCAGTCCCCGCCACTGCCTTCTTTCAGCGACCGGATTACCAGGTGTCTCGATCAAGGGGCGGCGGCCGGGCTCGGCCCTGGCGAGCGCGCCGCTTACTCGCGCTCCTGCGCCAATCAGTGACCGGAAAGGGTTTCTCCTCAATTTCCGTGTTGCTCGAGAAACATGCGCAGTGAATCATGCGGGCTCTCGACATCCGCGATCACCCAGCCGTCGGGTCCATTCACGACGATGAAATTCAGCGTGACCCGGCGGCCGTTGTTATCAAAGGCGGCAGCGACATAGGTCTTGTCGAATTGCTTGCGCAGGATCGATATCGAGACGGCGCCGATCTTCCACGTCGGGCTCTGGACAAGGAAATCGTAAGGCTGGTTCTTGAGAGTAATCCATGCTTGGCGCAGACTCGGATCGAAGAACTGGCGCGCCGTGGCGGAGTCGCGCGGCAGCCCGCTCGACAGATCCGACGACCGGTCGCCGTAATAGGCGTAGACATTCCTGACAAGCGATTCCGGCGAACGGAATCCGTTTCTATCATAACCAGCTGTTTTTACCGACGTAACTGAAAGTTGGATGGCAGATACCAACATCAATACCATCAAGTACCGCTGGCCCCGAATTGCCGTGAGGATTGTCCTCATAAAAGGCGGTCCAGTAATCTCTGATTCACCCCCGGTAATTGGCACATTGACGCCGAAATATCGAATGGGGTGAGGCCGGCTCGACGGAGGCGGCCCGTGAGTGCGAACGTGAGCAGACTGACAGCCTTGTGCTCATCGCGCGATCATTTCTCGGATCCGGGTCGGGTATCGTTCAGCTTGCGAGTCCGGGGGGTGGGGGCCTGGTTTCAAATTCCGGCAGATCGCGACGCTGGTCCCAGGCGGGACGGTCGCGGGTGAATTGGGCGAAGGCCGGTTTGAATATCGAGGGATCGTCGAGGCTGCCGACGTAAATGGTAACGATTTCCGGGGCCACCTCGGGAGTTCCGAACAGCAGGCTACCGCAGTCTGGACAGAAATGCCGGATCGCCTTTCGACCGCTTCCGCCGGTGACGGCGCTAATCCCGGTCTTACCGGTCACCTTGAACTGCTTTTTGTCGACTATCATCACCGGTACGCCGGTTGAGCCGGAGGCGCGCTGGCAGTCCCGGCAATAGCACCGCAAGCCGACGAGAGGTTGACCGCCGCTCTGATATCTCACGGCACCGCACAGGCATCCACCGGTTATCATTTGCGGTCCTCATCTGATAGAGGCTGCCCGGATCACTCAACAGAGACAAAAGGGCAATTCATGTCGCCCCCGGCGGCTCGGACTAAACGGGTGATCGGATCATTTTGAAGCGTATCCCGCGTTGATGAGAAGATGCAACGCCCCCGTTGCAGCAACTCTTTCGTCAAGCTCGCCCACGATGCTCAAGGCGACGCGGCCAAGGCCGGTCAATTCCGGCTGGTCGGTCACGCTGCCCCGAATCCGAAATTGGTCGCCTAACCGCGAGGCTTGGTGATCAACCTGCCTCTCGATGAAATCCCGCCCCACTCGGTAAACCAGCTGACTTCCGAGGCGGGCGCTCGTCCCCCACTATCCCGGCTCCGCTTTCCCTGCAGTGCGAAGATGGCGCCTTGAGGGTCTATGCATCGGACGATCCAGCCGTCCGGCACTTCAAATGGCCCCTCGAAGATCCGGCCGCCGCCGGTCTTCACACGTTCCGCGGCTGCGTCGATATCGCCGATATTGAAGTAATAAAGCCAGTATGGGACCTGCTCTACCGGACGTTTTGTGAACATGCCGCCGATCGTCTGCCCGCTGGTGGAGAACAACTGATACGTTTCCGTCGGACCGAGTTCGGAGTCCACTTTCTGCCAGCCGAAAAGCTCGCCGTAGAAAGCAAACGCCTTCTCCCCGTCGGCGGCGAGCAACTCATGCCAGCCCACGCGCTTCGGTTCGTTTAGGTCGGTCGACTGCTGTTGACTGGGTTTTAGCCCCGTGACCAGCGCAAGTATCGCCGTTTGCGGGTCGGCGACGACCGAAATGCGGCCGATGTTGCTGTTTGTCGGCGGGACGTACACGTCGCCGCCGAGACGCTTGGTCCGCTCGGCCGCAGCGTCCACGTCGTTGACGCCGACATAACCCATCCACCGCGGCGTGGCGCCCATTTTCCGCGCGTCCTCGGGTAACTCCATGAGGCCGCCTAGCGAAATGCTTCCGGCGGTAAACAGGGTGTAGGCCAGATCCGGCGTCGACGCCTGCTGCGCGCCCCAGCCCACGACGTTGGCGTAAAAGGTCGCGGCGGCCGCCATGTCGGTCGTCATAAGCTCGTACCAGACAAAACTTCCATGGCGTTCCATCATGTTGGTTTCTCCTTTCGAGCCGAGGAACGGTCGCGGCACCGCATTGAGCCGATCTCGGGCCTGGCCCCGCCGAAGGACTTGGCCTGTTAGTTTATGAATTGCTTGACAGACGGGTTCACGATTGCGCGAATTTCGGGGACGTGCGCCGACGTCGTTCATAAACAGATCGTTCATGAACATGAAATCCGGCACGCATGGCATGTCAACGCACCAACCAACCTTGCACGGTACAGCTGCGAAGCGTACTATTTCGGGCGCTGGACTCGACACGTTTTTCTACAGGTATGGAGGATGCGACTATGCCGGGAGTGAAGAAAGCTTCGAAGCGAAAACATGTGACGAAAGCTGTACCGGTGTTGGGCGCTGCCGGGTTGACTTTTTCACTAGCGGGGGGCGCATCGGCATCGGCCGTGCCGACATCGGACGTTCCGCCGAAGCCGAACATTGCACCGAGTCATGAAATCACGCTTGGTGAAGAGGAAATCGCCGACGTCAGCCTGGCTACATTCTATGTCTTTGACAAGGAGAATACGGCAGCAGCTCGGAATGGCGTACAGATTGCTTGGCGCGGCTGCGGTGGCTGCCGAGGCTGCAGGGCCTGCCGAGCCTGCCGAGCCTGCGGAGGCTGCCGATGCGGTGTTGGCTGTGCAGTTGTTGGCTGCGCAGTTGCTAGCTGCGCAGTTGCCTGCGGAGGCTGCTGCCAGTCGTGGGGACGTTGCCGCTGGTGCTAGGCCAGGCTCCTTTCCTGCCGCATTGACAAACGCAGGTCATTATGGCCGGGTTCGACAAGGTCGGCCCGGCCAATCCATGTATCCTTTGCACCGCGAACCTGCGTATTGGACTATGTGCACGTGCTGACATCATGAAGGACGATCGCAGGGTCAGCTCTAAACGGCACGCAAACAAGGACGTTCCGCAGTTCGCGCCGAATTTCACCGTCTATGTGCTGCCGCCCGACGTCGTATGTCTCTATTCCGAGGACCGCAAGTTCTTTCTTCACGGCGAACTCTATTGTGCCCTTGCGTCTGCGATAGCTGAAGGCGGAAAGAGCCTTCGGGAGCTGGTTCGTGAGCTGGAGCAGGATTTTCCCGCCGACAAAATCGAGGAAGCCCTCAAGCGGCTGACTGAACGCCGCTATGTCGTCCCGGCGTCGCATTCTCCCGTTAACGCCGTGGCCGGCTATTGGGCAAGCCTCGGCCTGCCGCCCGAGATCGCCGGGAAGAATCTCGGCAATTGTCGCGTGCGCATTCAATCGATCGACGTGCAAGGTGCGACCGAACTCAGCGCTGCCCTGAGCGAGCTGGGCGTTCGCGTCGTAAAGCGTTCCCCCGACCTGACGGTCACGCTGGTAAGCGACTATCTCGAACGACGGCTGGCCGAACTGAACCGGCAGCATGTGTCGGACCATTCGCGTTGGCTGCTCGTCCAGCCTTCCGGCGCTTTCCCCCTGGTGGGACCCGTATTCAGCCCAGGCAAAGGCGCCTGCTGGACCTGCCTGTTTGATCGCATGATCCGGAATCGGGAGGTCAAGGGGTTTCTCGACCGCGGAGCTGCGCGTCCTGTCGCCACCTCGCCTCTCGTGCGCAACACCGTCGGACAAGGCGGCATTCAGTTTGCGGCCCTCGAAATCGCGAAAGCCATTGCCACCGACTTTCGTACCGAGTTGTGCAATCACATCGTCAGCCTTGAGCTGTTGGGTTCGACCATCGCGAAGCATTACGTGGCGGCACGCCCGCAATGTCCGACCTGCGGAAGCAAGAAACTGCAGAACCCGCGCCGGGCGCCGCAACCCATCGTGCTTGGCCCCGGCGCCAAGCTCGTCATGACGAGCGGCGGATACCGGACTGTGTCGTCGCGGACCACGGTGGCCCGTTTCCGAAAGCATGTGAGCCCGCTCACCGGCGTGGTCACGCGGCTCGAGCGGATCGAAGCCGATTTGCCGATGAACACCAACTTTTATGCGGCTCATAATTTTTCGGCGCCAGCCCAAAGCGTTGATCAGCTCAGGTCGGGACTGAGCGGCGGAAGCTTCGGCAAAGGCAGCACTGCCGAACAGGGTGAAGCGAGCGCGCTGATGGAAGCGATCGAGCGTTATTCGGGGATTTTTCAAGGCGACGAGGTCAGGGTGAAACGGCGGTTCACGGATTTCGCGCCGGGCGATGCCATCCTTCCCAACGAGGTCTTGCTGTACAGCGACGCGCAATACCGGGCACGGCAAACCCCGGCACATGAGTCCGACGATTCGCAGCCGGTCCCGGACCCGACGGATTCATCGGCCAGGATTGAGTGGTCGCCGGTCTGGTCGCTGCGCGACGAGCGCTTCAAATATCTTCCGACCAGCCTGTTGTATTTTTTCTACGGCGGCCCTGCCGCCTTCTATGCGGATTCCAACGGCTGCGCGGCTGGCAACACGCTTGAGGAGGCAATCGTGCAGGGCTTCCTCGAACTGGTGGAACGGGATTCATACGCAATCTGGTGGTACAATCGAGTACAACGGGCGGAAGTGGACTTAAGCGGTTTCGACAACTCCTACGTTCGCGATCTGCACGCCCAGCTTGCCGAAACCGGGCGGCGGCTTTGGGTGCTCGACGTCACCAGCGATCTCGGCGTTCCCTCCTATGTGGCGATCTTGCATTGGATGCAAAACGGCCAAGAAAATATCGAGTTCGGTTCCGGCGCGCACTTCGATAAGCGGATTGCGCTGCTGCGCGCATTGACCGAGCTGAACCAGTTCCTTTCGGTCGGCCTCATGGGCGGCGGAAGCGGCGAGAAATCGAGCCTCGACGGCTCCACCCCATTGCGGCTGCAGAGCTATCCCTTTTTGACGCCGAGTGGCCATCCGAAGATCCAGCCGGACTCCGACTCGAAGTTCGGCCCTCTCGGCAACACGCGCCAGCAGGTCGACGCCTGCGTCGACATCGCCAGGCGCGCGGGCCTCGATTTCCTCGTCCTCGATCAGACGCGGCCCGACGTCGAGGTCCCGGTCGTCAGGGTGATCGTTCCCGGACTTCGGCATTTCTATCGCCGTTTCGGACCGGGCCGACTTTACGATGTTCCGGTGAAACTCGGATTGCGAGATCGGCCGCTTTTGGAAAACGAACTCACTCCGTTTCTCCCCCATACCTGAGGGTCATGCCGGCGTGCGCGCTCCCGAAAAAAAGAAAGGGCGGCGGATCGCGCCACCAATCATTTCCGCCCGACTGAGCCCTCACATCGCGCTCGAAGCGCTCCCGGACGGAAATATCTTTGCGTGCTTCGATGGCCATTCGGTCGGCCTGGGAATGTTCAGCGCCGGCGCAGCAGATAGGGCGCAAGATCTGCGCACCGGTCTGCCACTCGGCTCGCTTGCGCCGGACGGCCGCGCGGTCGAAAAGGAAATCGATCTGTTGGTCCGTCGACTGGCCCGGCGCGGTCTCCTGGAGTACCGCTTTGGGCATTCGCGTGACGATAAGGACGCGGTCGTCATCGAACCGCAGGTTCCCGATTATTGGCCGCGAACGCCTAAGCTCGGCGATACCGAAATTATCGTCCTGTCGCGATTCGCGTACCTGCGACGGCGCGGCAATGAGATGGTCCTGGAGTCGCCGCGCGCCGGCGCACTATTCAGAATTTGCGACCCGAAGATTGCGGCCGTCGTCGCAGTGCTGTCGGCACCGCAGAAAATCAGCCGCCTCCGGCGCCAGGAGGGCTTTCCGGGGATGGAGCTTCTTGCTCTGTTGGTGGATTGCCAGATTCTTTTCAAGATTGACGCTGCCAGCGGCGATGGTCTGCGGCCAGCCGAGGGCGACGACAATCTCGTTCTCTGGGATTTTCACGATCTCCTGTTCCATACCCACAGCACCGAGGGCCGGCAGGCCAATCCGTTGGGCGGGCTCTATCCCTACGCTGGCCTCATATCACCGCTTCCGGCGGTACGGCCGCGCTGGCCCGGAAAGAAAATCGATCTGCGAAAATTTCCGGCGCCTTCGCAGACCGCTTCGCCGGTCACAGCGACCCTGAGTGAACGTCATTCGACACGGGACTTCGACGACCAGCAACCGATCACGCTTGCCGAGCTTTCACGATTTCTCGATGGCACCGCGCGCGTCCGGTCGAAATGGAAAAGCCGGGTCGATTTTGGCGATGGCGGACCCGATGTCGAGTACGCCGCCAGGCCATATCCCTCGGGAGGGGGGGCCTACGAACTCGAGCTCTATCTGGCCGTCGCCAATTGCGAAGGACTCGCACGCGGATTCTATCATTATGACGCCGACCGACACGCGCTGGTGCCGATTGAGGTGCGGGCGCAAGAGCTCGAAGCAATGCTGGTGGCAGCCAAATTTGCAATGGATGCGCCCGCCGCGCCCCAGATCCTGATCACGATAGCTGCGCGCTTTGGCCGGACTGCCTGGAAGTACACCTCAATCGCCTATGCGCTCATCTTGAAGGATGTCGGTGTTTTGATCCAAACACTCTACATGGTGGCGACCGATATGGGGCTGGGTGGATGTGCGATCGGAAGCACCAATATCGACCTGTTCGCGAAGATGACAGCGATCGAATTCCACATCGAGGGCCCAGTCGGTCAGTTTGCGGTCGGTCGCGGCAGGAAATTGGGGGCCACCGCCGCGCATTCCTAATTGATTACTGGTACCAAAGGTCAAAGTTCGCTTACCGGAAGACCATGGAATTTCGTTGAGTGCGCTGCAGCCGAACCCATTTAATGCTACGCATCGTAGCAGTAGATTTGTCACAAACGGGACCTGCGACACTCCAAAGATCTTCGCCATCGTCGGGTTAGCTTTATTTAGGCCCATCCTTATCATACGCTTTCGCTTCAAATTACCGCTGACGGACAGAAGCCGAAAACCAAATGCGTGAATTGTTCGATGAAGCATTCGGGAAATCGCCGCTCGATCCGCAGGAAGCAGTCAGGCGCACGACGCGGGGCCCGAGCCGGAAACGCTTTTACGCCCGTGCCGGTATGCTCGAAGTGGCGGACGGCTTTGCGATAACGCTGGACGGCAAGCCAGTCCGCACACCTTCCGGCCGTTCGGTAGTCGCGCCGACCCGCGAGATTGCCGAGGCGATCGTCGCGGAATGGGAGGTCCAGCAAGAGACCATAAATCCGCTGACGATGCCGTTGACCCGGTTCGCAAACAGCGTCGTCGATGCCGTGGTCGACCGGGTCGAGGCGGTCGCCGATGATGTCGCGAAATATCTTGAGTCCGATCTTCTGTTCTATCGCGCCGGCTACCCGGAGGCACTGGTCGCGCGGGAAGCCGCGCATTGGGATCCCGTGTTGTTTTGGGCAGCCGATGCGCTCGGCGCCCATTTCATTCTGGCCGAAGGGATCGTGCATGTGCGCCAGCCCGATCAGGCGATAAAGGCCGCGCGTGCGGCACTGCCTGTTGATCCCTGGTCGATCGCGGCCCTGCATGTGGTGACGACGCTGACGGGGTCGGCACTGCTCGCCTTGGCTCTGACGCGCGGCGTGCTCGACCAGGATCAGGTCTGGGCCGCCGCCCATGTCGACGAGGACTGGAACATCGACAAATGGGGCGGGGATGAGGAGGTCGCCGCGCGGCGCGCAGCGCGGTTGGTCGATTTCAGGGCCGCCGCGAGCATTCTCAGAGCCCTGAATCCCCCGTCCGGCTGATGGGCAGGCCGGGCTGCCACGGGAAGAGGCCGTGGCCGCCGCGGTTCCCGCGGGGAACCCCGGTGATTAGCGGGGATAATGTGGCACCCGGTCTTTAATTTCAGGCTTAAGACCCCATGATCGGCGCGATCAGGCATGAGCTGTGGAGGTGCGACATGCTGGTTCGTCCGCGGGAAATTGCCGACCGAATGTCCGGCATGTCGCAGCCTGAGATATTCACGCTGCCGATCGATGCAGCTCGTCTCAAAGCCCGCGAAATCATCAATCAATTTCCGCAGACCGGATACACGGCGGTCGTCGAAAACTGGCGGCAGCTTCCGGACGGTCGGATCGAATTCACGATACGCCAGATGCGGGCTGCGGACTGAATTCGCCTGGGAAACGATCAGCGAAGCGCCGCAACGAGCGGGCACGACGAATAAGACTTGCGCAAAATCAAACCCCGCCTGGCGCTACGTAGCAGTACACATAATCGCCCCTGCTCAAGAAAATGATACCGTGACCCGTCGGATTCGATTGGTCGTATTTCAGCTTGTGGTTCGGCACCACAATCCTTGTCCCGACATCGACATGCTTGCGGCGCAGCGGCTCATCGGGTCTGGAGTCGGTGATGATGGCGACGTATTTGTCGCCATCGACTTCAAATGAATCCGCCCAATAGGCGTCAGCTTCGCCGCAACATGACGCGGCGGGATTGTCGGGCTGCATCAGGGCTTGATACCACTCGCGCACCCCTGGATTTACGGATTCCCATTGCCCCACGTCGCGGGCATTCGCTACGCTCATCAAGCAACCGAACGCTGTACCGAGGACGAGGCGTTTCATTGCCAGCTCCCAAGTTTTCCAGCCAGATTACTCAAAGCAATGTTCGTGCCGCGAATCGACGCGGTGTGATAACTTGCTTCAAAATATATTAATGTAACGGAAGCGCACTAGATTTTTGAACATTTTGCGCGCCGTTTCCGGTTTTGTGCCTTTTCTAAGGCGTACGCGGCAATGCAGATTGAAGCGGTTCCTGTCGCCAGATCATGTCCGTCAGAATCGTTGCGTTATCCATTGTTGTGACGTGGGAAAACTCGGCGTTCTCACCCTTTTGAAGTAACGCGCGGCCTTGCAGCGTGCCAGCACGCCCTGAAACGGCGACGGCGTCATCGTCCCCAGGAGAGCCGCCGTCCAGATACCCAGTTCAGGTGATGAAGTGCTGACGATTTGTTATTGTTGCGGCGCAACCGGGAACGATTCGTTCAATTGACGATGGATTTTAGAATGACCGCTATCAAGTCGGGCGATCTGGTGGTGCTGAAATCCGGCGGCCCGACCATGACCGTGGATACGGTCAACACGGATATTTTTGATGACAACAAGATCACGGGCGTACTTTGCTTCTGGTTTGTTGGCGAGAAGCTTGAGCGGGTGCGGTTCGATCACAGGGCGATAGAGCCTGTACGTGCACAGAAAGCGGCTCGAAGAAAAAAAGGCGCGCGCTTGCAGGAAGCCACGGGTGAATACAAGGCGGTGCTTGATGAAATGGCCGCGGCAATGAACGTCCCGGCGGATTCCGAGAAGGATGCTTCAGAGGCGGTTGTCAAACAACCGAAACCCGCACCGGCCCCAAAATTCGATGCTCTCGCTGTCGCACCGGTCGCGAACGGCCTCGGCACTCGTTGATCATTCCCTTATAGTGCGGCCGGCTACAGAACCAGCGGCCGGACCTGAACGCAGCCCCCGCGCATGTCCATCGCCCAATCGGCTCGCCCCCTGATCCTCCGCGGTGCTGTTGCCGTCGCGCCCGGCGCTTCCTAATGGCGCTCAACACGTCCTTATATTAACGAGAGGTTTACGACGCTGGGCTAATTTCCACAGCCCAGCGAGGATGCAAGATGTCGATCTCGGTCAATCCGGTCCTTCCGGTGATTGTCGCCCAGGGCGCATCGCCCGATCTCGTGCTGCAGCCGGGAACCGCGATCGATGCCCTTGTGCTGAAAGTTCTCTCTGACAATCTGGTGCGGATCGCGATATCGGGTGTTTCGCTCGATGTTCTCTCGGAAATTCCGCTTCAAGCCGGCCAAGCCCTGCAGCTCGCGGTATCGCAGACGCAAGACGGTATCAAGCTAACGGTGGCGGGGCCCGCCTCGGGCGCTGCGGCAGGCGCATCCTCGGATACGGTAACCCTTGCACCGAATGCGATTGCCGATGCCGCGGCGAGCCCCGCGCTCGGTGCCGCTCAGCCCAAGAACATCATGACGCCGCTTGAGAGACTGGCGCTCTCCGCGGCAGTGCAGACCGCCGCCGCCCGGCAGGGAAGCCAGGCGCCGTTGTTTGCAAATCTCCAGGTCGCTGCGGCTTCCGGCGGCCTCCCGCCAGCGCTGCAACAGGCGGCGATACAGGTGCTGGCGCAGCGGTCGAGCCTCGATCAAAATCTGACCGGCAGCGACGTCAAAATTGCCTTTCAAAAATCCGGGCTTTTTCTCGAGGCTTCGCTCGCCTCGGGATCGGCTTCACCGGTGGCCGGAATACCCGATCTGAAGGCAGCACTGATTGTGCTTCGCCAGACACTTTTGTCTTCGCTCGGCACAGCCGGAGCCGCTGAAAACCCCGCGGCGTCAGCGACGGCTGCGCAGCCTGTTTTGTCGGCGACCCCTGATGGTTCGGCTAGCGATGTTACGTCTCCGCCGCATGCTGCGGCGACGTCGACGCTTGTCCCGTCGCTATCTCCCGACATCGACGTGCAAGAGGTCGTCCTGCCGCTGGCCCGTGTGCCGGTCGCTGAAGAGTTCTTCGACTCTGCCGGCACCGACCAATTCGCGCTCTCGGCAACATTGCTGAGCGCCGGACCACGCGCGGGGGCAACTGGCGCGGCGTTGAATCTGCTGCAGGAGACCCGGCAGGAGATCCCGCGGGAAGTTGGCAGCGCATCGCCGGCGACCGCAACGCTGAACGATGGATGGAACGACGACATCACCTTTCATACCAATACGCCGCCTCCGCCGTTTCGAGGTGCGTCGCCTTCGGCGCAGCCGGTCGCCTCGCCGTCGATTTCTTCCAATGCACCGCTTGCGACAACCGCGCATCATCTGCTCGGCGATGCCGACGCCGCCATTGCGCGTCAGACATTGCTGCAGGTGGCGTCACTGCCGGATCGCGTCGATACCGCAGGCGTACGGATCGATCCGGCTACCCCGCGATGGAATTTCGAAATCCCGTTTGCGGTGCCGCAGGGGACAGCGATGGCGCAATTCGAAATTTCGCGTGACGGAGGCGGCACCGAGGTTGGCGCCGCAAAGCGAATTTGGCGGGCCCGGTTCTCGCTCGACGTCGAGCCGGCCGGTCCGGTTCATGCGCTGGTTTCGCTAAGCGGCGACAGAACTTCGGTACGGATGTGGGCGGAGCGACCTGCGACCGCGGCGCAATTGCGCGCTGGTGCGGCGCAACTTAGCCAGGCTCTCAGCAAGGCCGAGCTTCGGCCGGGCGACATTGTGATCCGGCATGGCTCGCCCCCAACGTCTGCGCCGGCGCGCGCGGGACTTTTCCTGGACCGCGCGCTGTGAGTGTGGAAGCAAAGAACCAGCTTGCCGTCGCGCTGCACTATGACAAGACCGGTGCGCCGCGAGTCGTCGCGAAGGGCAGGGGAAGCATCGGCGAGAAGATCATCGAAATCGCCAAGGCCCATGACATTCACATCGAAGAGAACGAAGTACTGGCCGGAGCGCTCTCCAACGTTGAACTCGGCGATGAAATTCCGGCGGAGCTTTACAAGGCGGTCGCGGAAGTGCTGGTGTTTGTATTGCGGCTGTCGGGCCGTATTCGCTAGCCTTCGGCGGATTGTCATCGTTTTACCACGATGTCAGCAGCATCGTCACCGCCGTCCTTGATTGTACCGGATGTTGCCTTGATCAATCGTCGCCATGCGCTCGGTCTTCTTGCTGCCGCGAGCATTTTGCCGTCGCGCGGCTTTGCCAATGTCGCGCCCCAGCGCAGCGAGATTCGCGAGGACCTGGCCAGGCATTTTACCGATGAGGGAACGGTCGGCACTTTCGTCGGTTACAAGACCGATGACTACCTTGTTATCGCCAGCGACAACGATCGTTCGGGAGAAGCGAAGCTGCCGGCCTCGACCTTCAAGATTCCGAATTCGGTGATCGCGCTGGAGACCGGCGTGGTCGGCGATCCCGACAAGGACGTTTTCCAATGGGACGGCGTTACGCGTAGCATCGAGGCCTGGAATCGCGACCACACCCTTCGCTCGGCGATCGCCGCCTCCGCCGTGCCGGTCTATCAGGAAATCGCCCGGCGCATCGGCACGGAACGAATGCAGAAATACGTCGATCTGTTTGAATATGGCAACCGCGATATCGGCGGCGGCATCGACCAGTTCTGGCTCACCGGCAATCTGCGTATCGACCCGATCCAGCAGGTGGATTTTGTCGATCGGCTGCGGCGCGGTGCGCTGCCGGTCTCGAAACGCAGCCAGGAGATGGTTCGCGATATCCTCCCGGTTACGAAATCAGGCGATTCCATCATCCGTGCCAAGACCGGGCTGTTGGGCGCCGAGCTCGGCAAGCCGTCCCTCGGCTGGCTGGTGGGCTGGGCCGAGAAGGGCAACGAGCAGACGGTTTTTGCGCTCAATCTCGACGTTCGCGAACCCCGTCACATCGCCGATCGCATTAAGCTGGCGCAACAATGCCTGGCCGATATCGGCGCGATTTGATCCCGGCTGACGATCGGTCATTCGGCTGGCGCGTAACCCGCCGACGATCAAGGCGTCCTGATGACGTCTTTGCCGATCCGCCCGAGATGGGTGAAGCCAAATCCCGTACTGTATTTCAGCCCGTAGCCGAGCGCACGGTCGATGCCGATATGCGCGAGCCAGATCATCGCGATGGAAAGCACCAGGGGCGAGCCGATCGAAAACCCGCCGACCACAAGCGCCATCGGCGCCATGTAGCTGTGAGCGGCATTATAGGCGATGGCGCCAATCCGGGGCCCTGCGAGGTAGCCCGCGAAGCTTAGATCGGGCGCCAGAAACAGGATGGCGTATATCCACCACGATCCGCCCCAGGTCGCATAAAGCAGCGTCATGCCTGCAAACAGCGTCAGGCCCTCCAGCCGTAGCAGGGTTCGCAATCCCCCGGACACGGCGCCGGCGGTTTCGGTTGCGATCGCTCCGTTCATCGGCAGCTCCCTCGAATACCCCCTGATGATTGTACCCCTTGTATCGCCCAATGGGCGACGTTCGGTGAGGGAAAGCCGGTTTCCCGCCGGGAAAATGCCGTGTTAGAACCCGTAGAAATCTAGCGGCAAATACGGACGGGAGCAGATGAAAGAGATCCTGGATACCCTTGAGGAACGGCGCGCCGGCGCAAGACTCGGCGGCGGCGAGAAGCGCGTCGAGGCGCAGCACGCCCGCGGCAAGCTGACAGCGCGGGAGCGTATCGAGCTTTTGCTCGACAAGGGCTCGTTCGAGGAATTCGACATGTTCGTCGAGCATCGCTCGGTGGAATTCGGCATGGAGAAGACCAAGGTACCGGGCGACGGCGTCGTCACCGGCTGGGGTACTGTGAACGGCCGCAAGACCTTTGTCTTTGCCAAGGATTTTACCGTGTTCGGTGGGTCTCTTTCCGAGACTCACGCGCAGAAGATCGTCAAAATCCAGGACATGGCGATGAAGGCGAGGGCGCCGATCATCGGGCTCTATGACGCCGGCGGCGCGCGCATCCAGGAAGGCGTCGCGGCGCTCGCGGGTTATTCCTATGTATTCCGCCGTAACGTCATTGCCTCAGGCGTGATCCCGCAGATTTCGGTCATCATGGGACCCTGCGCCGGTGGCGATGTCTATTCGCCGGCCATGACCGACTTCATCTTCATGGTGAAGAATACAAGCTACATGTTCGTCACCGGACCCGACGTGGTGAAGACCGTCACCAATGAGGTCGTCACCGCCGAAGAGCTCGGCGGGGCATCCGTGCATGCCACGCGCTCCTCGATCGCGGACGGCGCCTTCGAGAATGACGTCGAGACGCTTTTGCAGATGCGCCGGCTGATCGACTTTCTGCCCAGCAATAACACCGACGGCGTGCCGGAATGGCCGAGCTTCGACGATATCGGGCGGGTCGACATGTCATTGGACACGTTGATTCCCGACCATCCGAACAAGCCCTACGACATGAAGGAACTGATCCAGAAGGTGGTGGACGAGGGCGACTTCTTCGAAATCTCCGAAGCGTTCGCGAAAAATATCGTCACCGGTTTCGGCCGCATCGCCGGGCGTACGGTCGGCTTCGTCGCCAACCAGCCGATGGTGCTGGCGGGTGTGCTCGACAGTGACGCCTCACGCAAGGCGGCGCGCTTCGTGCGATTCTGCGACGCCTTCAACATTCCGATCGTCACCTTCGTCGACGTGCCGGGCTTTTTGCCTGGCACCGCGCAGGAATATGGCGGGCTGATCAAGCACGGCGCGAAACTGTTGTTCGCCTATTCGCAATGCACAGTGCCGCTGGTTACGGTCATCACGCGCAAGGCCTATGGCGGTGCGTTCGACGTGATGGCCTCGAAGGAAATCGGCGCCGACATGAATTATGCTTGGCCGACCGCGCAGATCGCGGTGATGGGAGCCAAGGGCGCAGTCGAGATCATCTTCCGGAGCGATATCGGCGACACCGAGAAAATCGCCGCCCGCACCAGGGAATATGAGGATCGCTTCCTGTCGCCGTTCGTCGCAGCCGAGCGCGGCTATATTGACGACGTCATCATGCCGCACTCGACGCGGCGAAGGATTGCCCGGGCGTTGGCAATGCTAAGGGACAAGCATGTCGAGGTGCCCATGAAGAAGCACGATAATTTGCCGCTGTGAGGAAGAGCCCAAGTTCGGGCGCGTGGGAAGGATTAGCGCAGCGTAATCCGCCATCGATATTTCTAAATCCTCCGCGCGGGTTACGGTTCCCCCTTACCCGCCATATGAATGTCGTCGGTTTGAAATACCGATCTCAGATCGGGCGGCAGCGTCCATAACGCCAGACGAAGCCATAGGGACAGATGCGACCGCGCGGCACAACCACGACTGCGGGACGCTCGACCACGACCGGCGGAGCAACCATGACAACGCCACCATTGACCCGGCAACCGCCGTAGGGTCCGCGATGGAGGCCGGGGCCACATCCATCGGCAGCGTTCGCTGCACTGAAGCCGGCGACCGAGCCGGCAAGCAAGACTGCTGCTGCGAAAAGGGTCTTCATGTCTCCTCCGTTTTGTTGGGTCACACCGCGGCGCCCGACCAATGATTCATGACGCTTGGTTCGACGTACACGCCAAACACTATTGATGAGTCTCTAGCGTCCACGACGTGAACGCGGAATGAATGGAGCAGATCAGCGCAAGTCGCCGTCGTTTCGTCACCGACTTTTCTTCGACGGGTTACGGCTTCGCCCTGTGTGTGTGTCCGCGCTGTGAATATCACGGGCTTGCATCCATTTCCCCGGCCTCTACATTCCGCCGAAATGGGAGCCCGCGCGATGTCCACGCTGTTCGCCTTCCTGCACCACGTCTGCGCCTTCACGCTGGTGTCCGCGGTTGCCATCGAGTTCACCTTGATCCGTCAGGAATTGACGCTTGCGTCGGCGCGAAGGCTTCAGGTCACCGACATGGTGCTCGGCATCGCGGCGGGCGCGCTGCTCATCATCGGGCTATCGCGGGTGTTCCTCTTTGAAAAAGGCGCGGACTATTATTTGCACAGCTACGCGTTCATCGCCAAGTTCTCGATCTTCATCGTAATCGGCCTGATATCGATCATTCCGACCATCGAGTTTCTTTCGTGGCGCGGAGCGTTGGAGGCAAGCCAAGTGCCTGCAATCGGCGCCAAGAAACTGAGGTTGATTACCGCGGTCATTCACGGTGAACTCTTGAGCATCGTCCTCATCCTGCTCTGTGCCGCGATCATGGCGCGCGGCGGATGGGTTTAGGCCTCGTCCCGAATTGCCCTTTCGGCGCTACATGTCTGAACCGACTTATGTGGAGAATGTCTATGCCAGCAGCCTTTTTCGTCGTTCGCGCCACCGTCTCCGATCCGACCAAACGTAGGGCGTTCGATGAGTGGTATCATGGGGAGCATCTGCCCGACGCCGCAAAGGCGTTTGGTGTGAAGAAGGCGCGGCGGTTCTGGAGCGTGAGCGATCCGACGCTGCATGTGGCTATGTACGAGTTCGCCGATCAGGCTGCGCTCGATCGCGCCTTGAGCAGCGATGCGCTGAAGACACTGGTTGCAGAATTCGACCGCTGCTGGCCGGAAGTTGCGCGCACGCGCGAGCTTCTCGTGCTCGCGGAGGAATTCGAGACGGGATGAACAAGTCATTCCCGGGCGCGCGTTGAAATCTCTGCGCGTGATGCCCGGGATGACGTAGGCGGGAAGTGGACCGCTGCGCGTCGCCACCACTGGGGCTGGCATCGCCGCCTTTGGCACCGCCGTTACTGGTAAGGCGGTCTTGTCATTCGCTATTGCCGAATAGCGCCGCGAACCGCTTCTCGCCGTTACGGCTGAAATTGACGACACGGCTGCCGGGCGCGGTATCGCGCGCGGCCCATTTCAGCTCGGTGAATCGCGTCATCATGGCCGCACCCAGTGTGCCCGCAAGATGATGGCGTCGCTCGCTCCAGTCGAGGCAGGCCTTGCACACCGGTCGGCGCGGATGGGCGAGCGTTTCGGCCGATATCTGCAGTGTCTTGGCCATGAACCGCTTGCCTTCGGCGGTCAGTTCGATCGTCTGCTTGCTTTGGCGCACCAGCCGCTGCTTTTTCATGCTGTCGAGCATCTGCACGCCGAGATCGCCGGCGAGATGATCGTAGCAAATCCGCGCGCGCCGCAACGCCGGATCCTTCGGCCCGGTGCGCACGCGCATATGGCCGGCGCGAGCGGCAAGACCTGCGAGGCCCTCGAGCACGCCTGCGACGTCGGGGCCGGTGAGGCGATAGTAGCGGTGGCGGCCCTGCTTCTCCGGCTCGATCAGGCCGCCGGCTTCCAGTTTCGCCAGATGGGAACTCGCGGTCTGCGGCATGATTCCGGCCTGGTGCGCCAGTTCGCTCGCAGTCAGCGCGCGGCCGGTCATCAGCGCGGTCAGCATGTTGGAACGCGCGGGATCGCCGACCAGTGCGGCGATCATGGCGATATCGGGGCCTGCTTTCATAGTTCGATCATGACCGAAGCATTGATGTCGAGCAAGGGTTTATATCGGGGAAGCAGAGCCGGAGGTTTGCCGTGGCCGCCATCACCGTCTTCATCTACTACCACGGACGTGATCCGTAACTATGGCATGAACCATCGCCAGCAGGCCCAAAGGACAGCCGTGTGGTGCATGACGCCGTCTTGTCTCGGGCCTTCTGGCCGGATAACCTCAAGTTGAATCGTCGGCTAATGGGTCCCACATGAAGGCATTGAGGAAAACGAAAAATGCGACAATGGCTTCGGCAATTGCCGTTTCATTGCTGATTTCGGGATCGGTCGCGTTGGCCGCCGGAACTTCTGCCGCTATGGGCGGCGGCGGTCCTTTCGCCGATTATGATCCCATTGTTGCAAAATATAATGCGAGCGGAGAGGAGTTTCGCATCGTTGGGTACTGCAAGTCTTCTTGCACGTTGTTTCTTGGTATTCGCAACGTCTGTGTCGATCACGATGCGGTTCTGTGGTTCCATGCGGCGCGTCTGATGTCCGATCCCCTAAAAACTCCGGTGGAGAGCCTCACCAATCATTTGCGCGCCAATTTCAAGCCGGCGCTCGTTGCCTACTTAGACGGTCACGGCTATTTGCGCCGCTCTGAATACCACGTGATGACGGGCGCGGAGATGGCGCAGTTTGGGTACCGTATCTGCAAGTGACGAAAGGGCGGCAGATGCCGAGGCGAAGGGGAACGAATAAGAGTTGACGTTGTTGCGCGTATCGGGGGGCACATCCCATGCGCCAGATCATGAAGGAGGAAAGCCGTCATGCCGATGACCACAGCGGAAAAACGCGCCACATTCCGCGGGATGCACGAGTCCGGCTGCTTTGTGCTGCCTAACCCCTGGGATATCGGCAGTGCGCGGGCGCTGCAGCATCTGGGCTTCAAGGCAATTGCCTCGACCAGCGCTGGCTTTGCGTGGTCGATCGGCAAGGCCGACAATCGCGTTATGCTTGAGGACGTGCTGCGGCATCTCACTGCGCTGTGCGGCGCGTGCGATCTGCCCGTCAATGCCGATTTCGAGGGTGGCTTTGCGCACAAGGCCGAGAAAGTAGCGGCCAATGTCGCGCTCGCGACCAAGACCGGCATCGCCGGATTGTCGATCGAGGATTCCACGGGCGATGCCGCAAAGCCGCTCTACGAGCGCGCGTTTGCGGTCGAGCGCATCAAGGCGGCGCGGGCAGCCATCAATGCGGACAACAGCGGCGCATTGTTGACGGGGCGCTGCGAGGGATTTCTGGTCGGGCAGGCCGATCTGACCATGGTGGTTGACAGACTGCAGGCCTATTCGGAAGCCGGTGCGGATTGCCTCTATGCGCCGGGTATCAAAACGAAGGAGCAGATCTCCGCGGTCGTGAAGGCCATGCATCCAAAACCGGTCAATCTGCTGATCGGTGCGTCCGGCCTCAGCGTCGCGGAGGCCGCCGATCTCGGCGTTCGCCGCATCAGTGTCGGCGGTTCGCTGGCGCGGACGGCGTGGAGCGGTTTCATGCGCGCAGCACGCGAGATGGCGGAGAAGGGAACGTTCACCGAGTTGGGCAATGGATATTCCGGCGGCGAACTGAACAAGATGTTCAGCTGAACACACAAGAGAAGCGCAGCGGACAAGTGCATCCCCGCTGCGCTGGTGGTTCAGATCGGCAGCGAATCGACCTTTATTTGCCGGGATTATTGGCTGACGAATTGCCCGAGCGGTTCATGTCCTGGCCTGATGGCGCCGCAGTCGGTGGCGCCTGCGGGCGCGCTGGAGCCGCACCGGTCGTCATTCCCTGATCGGAGTTGGAGTGAGGGGTCACGTCACGCATACCCGGAGGTGCGGCGGGAGGTGAGGAAGGCGCGCTCGGCGCGGTGTTCTGGGCGGTCGAAGACGTACCGGCGTGATTGACTGATGAATTGTTCAGGCCGTAGAAAACCGCGCCTAGCACCAAGGCGATGGCGATAGCGAACATGGCAATTTTGCCGGCGCTGGCCGGGCCCTCCGCGAGTTCGGGATCCAGCTGCAACTCATTTTCGAGGCGTGTCGGGCGGCCAAGGTCGTCGGTGAGATTGGGACGATAGGGATCGTCAGGGGAACTATAGGGATCGTTCGGATTGCGTTCGTAGGCCATGAATGGTTCCTCCGTTGTACCCATGACAATTGCCGGTGGCAGCGGCGGTTCCCGACCAGACCTCACCTTTCTGACCGAACGGAGGAGTGGAGCCGGTTTCGTAGAGCAGGGAACCCGCCGCTACATGCAACGCGGACCCGCGAGTCAGAGACCGGCCCGGCCTACATCCGCCTCGCCTTCGCCACCTGCGCCGGTGTTACCAGGGGAGCGGCATTGCCCCACGAGTTCCTGATGTAATTCGCGACGTCTGCAATTTGCTGATCCGACAGTTCCCTGGCGTAGGCCGGCATCGATCCGGTATTCGGCGCACGGGGCGTAGTTACCGTCTGCGCACCGTCGAGAATAATGCGAAGCGTGCTGGAGGGATCGTCCGACTGCAGATTGGCATTCCCGGGCAGCGGCGGATAGATCCGCGGCGCGCCGCTGCCATCGGCCTCGTGGCAGGCAATGCAGGCGCGGGCGTAAACCGCAGCACCGGCGGCCATTTCCGCTTGCGGCGGCGGGGTCACCGCCGGCTCCGGCGCGCCTGCGGGGAGATCCTTGAGATAGACCGCGATAGCGCGGACATCGGCGTCGCTCATCTTCGAGGTCGAATTGACCACGACTTCCGCCATCAGTTTGCCGGCGTGGCTCCGGCCGTTGCGGCCGCTCTGCAGATATTCGACGATGTCGTCGGCGCTCCACGATTTCAGCCCGCCACGATCGGCGCTGTCGAGCCGCGGGGCGAACCAGCCCTGCACACGGCCGCCGCCATAGGGTTGGCCTCGCTTGTCGGCTCCGAACATGTTCTTGGGCGTGTGGCATCCGCCGCAATGCGCCGCGCCCTCGACCAGATAGGCGCCACGATTCCATTCCTCGCTCTTGTTGGGATTTACCTCAAACGTGCCCGGCCGGAAAAACAGCAGGTCCCAGCCGCGCATCACCACGCGATAGTTCAGCGGCCAGCGCAATTCCGGCGGCGGCTTGATATTGCGGAATGGCGTGAGGGTCGCGAGATACGCCCGGATTGCGAGGACGTCGTCGCGGGTGATTTTCGTGAAGTTTGGATAGGGGAACGCCGGGTAATAGCGCGAGCCGTCGCGCGCCACACCGTCATGCAGGGCGCGATAGAATTCTTCGTCGCTCCAGGCGCCGAGTCCGGTCTCGCGATCAGGCGTGAGATTCGGTGAATAAATTCCGCCGAACGGGGTGTCGATTCGCTTGCCGCCCGCGAATGGCTTTGAGGGATCGGCGGTATGGCAACCCGCACAATCGGCTGCAACCGTGAGTGCCTTGCCCCTGGCGATGGTCTCCGCCGATGGCTCGCCCTGCGCTCTGCCGATGGTGAATGCGGTGCACAAAAGTATGGTCGCGAGAATCGCTCGCATTGCGCAATATCGCCCCTGCACCAATTTGTCTCTCTGGGGAGCCTTATAGCGCAAAACCTTGCCCGCGAGAGCGCCACGTCGTTTCGTGGCGACCCGTGACGGCGACACAACCCGAAAACGGGGCGGACCGCTTCAGCATGAAATTGCGATTCGAGGATGCGGGGCTCCAATGCCAAGATTTGTGGTGCGTCCGCCGCAAAAACCGACATAGACTAGCTTTGACGAGCGGCATGATTAGCTAAAAAGAGCGGTCGGGGCCAAAGGCTTAAGAGGGTGGAATGGGAATCAACCAAGGTCCGATCAGTCTCGATCAGAAATACACCCAGGGGACCGGCCACGTCTTCCTGACCGGAATTCAGGCGCTTGTTCGCCTGCCCATGGCCCAGATCCGCCGCGATCGCGCCTCGGGCCTCAATACCGCGGGGTTTGTTACGGGATATCGGGGTTCGCCGCTGGGTGGTTACGACCAGCAACTGGCGGCGGCGCGGAAACACCTTGAGCAATACAACATCAAATTCCAGCCCGGCGTAAATGAGGACCTCGCGGCCACTGCAATCTGGGGCTCCCAACAACTCAATCTTTCGCAGGGTGCCCGGCATGATGGCGTGGTCGCCATCTGGTACGGCAAGGGTCCGGGCGTCGACCGCTGCGGCGACGTATTCCGCCACGGCAACGCCGCGGGTTCGGCGAAAAACGGCGGCGTGCTCTGCCTCGCCGGCGACGACCACGGCGCCAAGTCCTCGACCGTGCCGCATCAGTCGGACCATGCCTTCATCTCGGCGCTGATGCCGTATCTTTATCCGTCCAGCATTCACGAAATGATCGAGATGGGCCTGCTCGGGATCGCGATGTCGCGATATTCCGGGTGCTGGGTCGGCATGAAGGTGATCACGGAGACCGTGGAGACCACGGCGGAGATCGACCTCACCGATGAGATGAAGCCTTTCATCATCCCCGCCGATTTCGAAATGCCGCCGGGCGGGCTTAACCTGCGCTGGCCCGATGACCGCTACGACCAGGACCGGCGCCTGCAGGACTACAAGGGTTTCGCCGCGATCGCATTTGCGCGCGCCAATAAAGTCAACCGCATCACCATGGATTCGCCGAACGCGCGCTTCGGCATCATGGCCTCGGGCAAGAGCTACGAGGATATCAGACAGGCGCTGCGCGAACTCGGAGTGACGCCTGAAGTCGCCGCCAAGATTGGGCTCAGGCTCTACAAGATCGGCATGCCGTGGCCGCTGGAGCCGGAAGGTGTGCGCGAATTCGCGGTCGGACTCGAGGAAATTTTCATCATCGAGGAGCGCCGTGAGATCGTCGAGAACCAGGTCAAGCAGGAGCTGTTTAACTGGCGCGACGATGTGCGTCCGCGCATCGTCGGCAAGATGGATGAACACGACAAGCGTTTCCTCCCCTTCGCCGAGGAACTCAGCGTGGCCTCGCTGGCAAGCTCGCTCACCGAGCGGCTGTTGCGGCTGAACCTCAATCCCGAAATAGCGGCCATGCTGCGCGCCAAGGCCGACTGGTTCAACGGCCGTCAAGCCACCCAGATGCAGGCGGTGGCGCCGATCACCCGCACGCCCTATTTCTGCTCGGGCTGTCCGCACAACACCTCAACCAGGGTGCCGGATGGCAGCCGCGCCTTTGCAGGCATCGGCTGCCACTTCATGGCGCTGTGGATGGACCGCAACACCGAAACCTTCACCCATATGGGCGGCGAGGGGGTGCCGTGGGTGGGTGTGGCGCCCTTTACCGACGAAAAGCACGTCTTCGCAAACATCGGCGATGGCACCTATTTCCATTCGGGTAGTCTTGCGATCCGTCAGGCGGTCGCGTCCAAAGCCAATATCACCTATAAAATACTCTATAACGATGCGACCGCGATGACCGGCGGCCAGCACGTCGACGGCGAGCTGTCGCCACAGCAGATCACCTTCCAGCTGCACTCGGAAGGTATCCGCGACATCTACCTCGTGTCGGAAAATCCCGACGCCTATCCGGCCTCCGATATTGCCCCCGGCACCAAGACCGCGCATCGCGACGAACTCGACGCGGTCATGAAAACGCTGCGCCAGGTCAAAGGCGCGTCCGCCATCGTATTCGTGCAGACCTGCGCCGCCGAAAAGCGCCGCCGCCGCAAACGGGGAACGCTGGAAGATCCGCAGCGCCGCGTCGTCATCAATTCCGAGGTGTGCGAAGGCTGCGGCGATTGTTCGGTGCAATCGAACTGCATATCGGTCGAGCCGCTGGAAACCGAGCTGGGGCGCAAGCGCACCATCAATCAATCGACCTGCAACAAGGATTACTCCTGCCTCAAGGGCTTTTGTCCGTCCTTTGTCACTGTGGACGGCGGCAAGCTGCGCCGCCGCGCCCCGGTCGATTTCGGCAATATCGGCGATCTGCCGGACCCGGCATCGCGGCCCTCGCTCGATCGCCCCTACAACGTAGCGGTCGGCGGCGTCGGCGGCACCGGGGTGCTGACCATCGGTGCGCTGCTCGGCATGGCCGCGCATATCGAGGGCAAGGCCAGCATGATCCTCGATATGTCCGGCCTTGCGCAAAAGGGCGGCGCGGTGTTGAGCCACGTCCGGTTGTCCGAGCATACCGCCGATGTCACCTGTTCGCGCATTGTGACCGGCACCGCCGATCTCGTGATCGCCGCCGACGAAGTGGTGGCGGTTGCGAAAGACACGATTTCGCTTTGCGAATCCAGCCGTACCTGCGGCGTCATCAACACCCACCTCATTCCGATCGCGGATTTCATCATGAACCGCGATTTCAATTTCCAGAGTCGCAAGGTCAACGCGGTGCTGGAAACGGCGTTGCGCAAGGACTCGTCGTTTTTCGATTTCACCAAGCCCGCCGAAGTCCTGCTTGGCGATTCCATCGCCACCAACATGATGATGATGGGTTATGCCTATCAAAAGGGGCTGTTGCCGCTGTCCGCCGCCTCGATCGAGCAGGCGATCGAGATCAACGGTGTTGCGATCAAGATGAACACCCAGGCTTTCCAGCTTGGGCGTTTGGCGGCGGCCGATCCGGCGCGGCTTGCTGCGATGATGAAGGGCCAGGATGCAACGGTTGCGCCGAAGACCCTTGAGGCGATGTCGCTGGACGAGATCATCGCGCACCGCAGTGCGTTGCTGACCGATTACCAGAACGAAAAGCTCGCCGCCCGCTACCGCAATATGGTGACGCAGGTGCGTAACGCCGCGGATAATGGCGGCTTTGGCGACGAGTTGCCGCGGGCGGTTGCGATCAACTATGCCAAGCTGCTCGCCTACAAGGACGAGTACGAGGTCGCGCGGCTTTACACCGATGGCCGGTTCGAAAAGCAGATCCGCGATCAGTTCGACGGCGACTTCAAGATCAGCTTCAACCTGGCGCCGCCGATGCTCGGCGGCCGTCCCAACGCATTGGGGCGACCGCGCAAGCGCGCGTTCGGCCCATGGATGCTGCCGGTGTTTCGTTTGCTGGCGAAAATGCGCGTGCTGCGCGGCACGCCGTTCGATCTGTTTGCCAACAGCCCTGACCGCCACCTCGAACGCGACCTCATCGCCGGCTACGAGAAGGACGTCGCACACGTGCTCGGCGTGCTTACGCCGCTGACGCTGGATACCGCAATCGAACTTCTCTCGCTGCCCGATCGCATCCGCGGCTACGGGCCGGTGAAGGAAAAGTCGATGCAGGATGCGAAGGCGAGATATGCGCAGCTTGCCAACGACCTGGTCAATCCGCCGCCCGCGCCGAGGCAGATCGCGGCGGAGTAATCCTCATTGCGAGGAACGCGTCTGCGCGCGTCTCGAACCATGAGGCCCCGGCCATATACTTGCGTGTGTGGCGGCACCTCGGGATGAAGGTATCATTCCGTGTCGCGGGATAGGTCTGCGCGATTTAGGCGACGGGGTGCTTGCCAAGGCTGCCCTGAAAGGCGAGAAAACCGCTGGGAAGAGGAAACGCCAGCGGAGCGCCATATTGAGTATCAAAGGCAAGGCCTATCTCGCCGGGATTTACGAGCATCCGACCCGGCATGCACCCGATAAATCCACGGCACAGCTTCATGCCGAGGTGGCCAAAGGCGCATTGGAAGACGCCGGGCTGACCAAGGCCGATATCGACGGCTATTTCTGCGCCGGCGACGCCCCGGGCGGCGTGATGGCGATGGCCGATTACCTGGGCCTCAAGGTCCGTCATTTCGATTCCACCGATACCGGCGGTTGTTCTTATCTGGTCCATCTCGGCCATGCCGCCGAGGCGATCGCGGCCGGCAAATGCTCGATTGCGCTGATCACGCTGGCCGGCAAGCCGCGCACCGGGGCGATGCCGCCGCGCGCCACCGGCGCCGAGGTCGATTTCGAGGCCGCCTACGGCGCCACCACGCACAACATCTACGGCATGTGCGCCATGCGCCATATGCATGAGTTCGGCACCACCAGCGAGCAACTGGCCTGGATCAAGGTCGCGGCGTCCCATCACGCCCAATACAATCCGCATGCGATGTTGAAGGACGTCGTCACCGTCGAGGATGTTCTGAACTCGCCGATGATTTCCGATCCGCTACACCGGATGGATTGCTGCGTCGTCACCGATGGCGGTGGCGCGCTGATTGTTACAACTGAAGCGATCGCTCGCAGCCTGAAGAAGCCGCTGGTGCGGATGATCGGGCACGGCGAAGCGCTAAAGGGACCGCGCGGCGGCAAGGATCTGAACCTGACCTATTCCGCCGGCGTCTGGTCGGGGCCGCGGGCGTTCGAGGAGGCCGGCGTGACGCCGAAGGACATCAAATACGCCTCGATCTACGATAGTTTTACCATCACGGTGCTGATGCAGATCGAGGATCTCGGCTTTTGCAAGAAGGGCGAGGGCGGCAAGTTCGTCGCCGACGGCAATTTGATTTCCGGCGTCGGCAAGCTGCCCTTCAATACCGACGGCGGGGGCCTGTGCAACAATCATCCGGTCAACCGCGGCGGCATGACCAAGATCATCGAAGCGGTGCGGCAATTGCGCGGCGAGGCGCATCCGAAAGTACAGGTACCGAACTGCAACCTCGCTTTGGCCCACGGCACCGGTGGCCTGCTCGGCGTTCGACACGCCGCATCGACCTGCATTCTGGAGCGCGCGTAATGGACAGCACAGTGAAATACCCGACGCCGCTTGGAAATCCGGAAACAAAAGTGTTCTGGGACGCAACCGTCGAAGGCAAGTTGCTGATCAAGCGTTGCACGGCTTGCGGCGAACCGCATTACTTTCCGCGCACGCTGTGCCCGTTCTGCTTCTCCGGGAAGACCGTGTGGGAGGAAAGCTCGGGCGAAGGCGAGATCTATAGCTTCAGCCTGATGCGTAAATCCGCCAGTGGGCCTTACGCGATCGGTTACGTCACGCTGAAGGAAGGTCCCTCGCTGCTGACCAATTTCGTCGACTGCGACATGGACAAGCTGAAGATCGGCCAGAAGGTCAAGGTGGTGTTCAAGACGACCGACGGCGCGCCGCTGCCGTTCTTTACGCCGGTGTGATGATTCTTGGTTCTCCCCTCCACAAGGGGAGAGGCACGGCAACGGGTGCCGGTAAGAAAAAAGTTGGAGGACGATACTCAAGATGCCGATCAAGTACGATGAGCTGATGGCGCTGAAAAATCTCGGCCAGAAATATGCTTATACCGATCGTGAGGTGATGCTGTACGCTTATGGCATCGGGATGGGCGCGGACCCGATGGACGAGAAGGAGCTGGCTTTCGTCAACGAGGCCGTTGCCACGCCGCGCGCCCTGAAGGTTGTCCCGACATTTGCCTCCGTCGCGGCGTGGGGAGCCGGACCCGGTGAAATGAATCTTAACCGCCTGATGGTGGTCGATGGCGAACGTGACATCACTTTCCACAGGCCGCTTTCCGTGGCTGCCCACATCACCGCCAATTCGACCGTTCTCGACGTCTTCGACAAGGGCAAGGACAAGGGTGCTGTGATCCGGCACAAGACGGTGCTCAGGAACGAGAAGGGCGAGGAGCTGGCGACGCTTGTCGCTTCGCGCTTTGCGCGCGGCGATGGCGGCTTCGGCGGGCCGTCGGAAGGCCAGCCCGATCCGCACAAGGTGCCGACCCGCGCGCCGGACAGGTCGATCGATATCGCCACGCGCCCGGATCAGGCGCTGGTTTATCAACTCTGCGGCGATCGCAATCCGCTGCACAGCGATCCCGATTTTGCCAAGCGCGCCGGTTTTCCGCGGCCGATCCTGCATGGGATGTGCACCTACGGCATCACCTGTCGCGGTGTCTTGCAGACCTACGCCGACTACGATGCATCCGCCTTCAAACAGCATGTCGCGCGGTTCTCGTCGCCAGTTTATCCCGGCGAGACCGTGACGATGGATTTGTGGAAGGACGGCAACGTGATTTCGTTCGAGGCAAAGGTGAAGGCGCGCAACGTCGCTGTCATCAAAAGCGGCAAGACGGTGCTGGCCTAAGATTCCCGTTATTCCGGCGGGCGCGGAGCGCGAACCCGGAATCTCGAGCTGACAATCTCCGGATTCCGGGTTCGGCCCTGCGGGCTGCCCCGGAATGACGGTAATAACAGGGAGCAACACACCATGGGACTACTCGACGGCAAGGTTGCGCTGATCACCGGCGCGGGGGGTGGACTTGGCGAGGCCTATGCCAAATTGTTCGCGCGCGAAGGCGCGGCTGTCGTGGTCAACGACCTCGGCGGTCCCCGTGACGGCAGCGGCGGCGACAAATCGATGGCGCAGAAGGTGGTCGATGCGATCAAGGCCGAGGGTGGCCGCGCCGTCGCCAACGGCGCTGATATATCGACCATGACGGGCGGACAGTCGGTGTTCGACGATGCCATCAAGAATTTCGGCCGTGCCGACATCCTCGTCAACAACGCCGGTATCCTGCTCGACCAGACCTTTTCAAAGGCGACCGAGGCAGCCTGGGACAAGGTTTTGAAGGTGCATCTCAAGGGCACATTCTGCGTCACGCAGCCGGTGTTCCGCTGGATGCGCGAGAACGGCGGCGGCGTCATCGTCAATACCTCATCGACCTCAGGTCTGATCGGCAATTTCGGCCAGACCAACTACGGTGCCGCAAAGGGCGGCATTTTCGGCCTGACCAATGTGCTTGCGATCGAAGGCCGCAAATACAATATCCGGCTGTGGTGCCTTGCACCGGGCGCGCTGACGCGGATGACCGCGGATTTGCCCCGCTATATCGAAAACCCCGGCTTAGCCCTTGGACCTGATGGCATCGCGCCCGCCGTGCTATACATGGTCAGCGAACTCTCCGGAGATCAGACCGGCAAGGTTCTCGGCGTCTCCGGTCCCCGCGGCGTGCGGGAAATGCGGATGATGGAAAAGCCGGGCTGGAAGCCGCCGCACCAGGGCTGGAAACCCCAGGATATTGTCGAACACGCCAAGGAGATTTTCTTTTCCGAGGAAGAGATCAAGATGGGCGCGCGGCGGTTTTAATCCAAGCGTCATTCCGGGGCGCGCGGCAGCGCGAACCGGAATCTCGAGATTCCGGTTCCGGTTCATCGGACCATCCCGGAATGACCCAGACAAGAGGACCGATCATGAAACTCACCCACAAGGCGGCAGGCACCTTCGCCATTGCGCCGACACCCTTCCATGAAGACGGCCGCATCGACGAGAAATCCATCGATCGGCTGACCGACTTCTATGCCGAGGTCGGCTGCGATGGCGTCACGGTGCTCGGCATTTTGGGTGAAGCTCCGAAGCTGGAAGGCTCGGAAGCAGAAGAAGTCGCAAAGCGCTTTGTGAAGCGGGCGAAGAACATGCAGATCATCGTCGGCGTCTCCGCGCCTGGATTTGCCGCGATGCGCTCTTTGGCTCGCGCATCGATGGATGCCGGCGCGGCCGGCGTAATGATCGCGCCGGCGCCGCATTTGCGCACCGACGAGCAGATCACCGGATATTTCAAGCAGGCGGTGGAGGCGATCGGTGGCGACATCCCCTGGGTGCTGCAAGACTATCCGTTGACGCTGACGGTGGTCATGACCCCCGCCGTGATCCGGAAGATCGTGATGGATAGCCCGTCCTGCGTGATGCTCAAGCACGAGGACTGGCCCGGACTGGAAAAGATTTCCGCGCTCCGCGCATTTCAGAAAGATGGCTCGCTGCGGCCGCTGTCGATCCTGACCGGCAACGGCGGGCTGTTTCTCGATTTCGAGATGGAGCGCGGCGCCGACGGCGCGATGACCGGTTACGCGTTCCCGGAATTGCTGATTGACGTGGTGCGACTATCCAGGGAAGGCCGCCGCGACGCCGCGCACGATCTGTTCGATGCCCATTTGCCGCTGATCCGCTATGAGCAGCAACTTGGTGCGGGACTGGCCGTGCGCAAATATGTGCTGCAAAAACGTGGCGTGATCGCTTCGAGCGCGCAACGTAAGCCTGGTTCAAGCATCACATCAACCGCAAAAGCCGAGGTGGATTATCTGCTTTCCCGGGTCGCGCGGGTCGACAAGCGCGCAAACCTTCAGCCGCAATCCAGCGCGGCGGGCTAGACAAATCTCATGGTAAGGCGCGCGTCTTCAACGCGCCTCGAACCGTGAGCCGATATATCTCTCATCCCTCGAGACGCGGCCAAGGGGCCGCTCCTCCGGATGAGGAGACTTAGGAGAGGTAATTGATGTCTACCGAAGCCGCCGTCCCGCGTCCCGCGTCCACCATCCTGCTGCTTCGCGACGGCGCGGGCGGCGAGATCGAGGTCTTCATGATGGTGCGCCATTATGAGATCGACTTTAACTCCGGAGCGCTGGTGTTTCCCGGCGGCAGCGTCGACAAGGGCGATCAGGAAATCATCAGCAGGCCCGAGCTTTATTCCGGCGGTGAGGGGCTGGACGCCGCTACCTTGAGTTTCCGGATCGCCGCGATCCGCGAGACATTCGAGGAAAGCGGCATCTTGCTGGCGCGGCCGCGCGGCTCGGCGACCTTGATTGATGCGAAACGGGCGGGCGAGATCGAAGCTGCCAGCCGCACCGCATTGTGCGAGGCCAAGACGACATTCCTGAAGGTTCTCACCGATAACGGAGTTTCGCTGGCGCTGGACGAGCTGGTGCCCTATGCGCACTGGATCACGCCGGAGGGTATGCCGAAGCGGTTCGATACCTGGTTCTTTCTTGCTGCCGCGCCGCCGGAGCAGGCCGGCGCCCACGACGGCAAGGAATCCACGGATTCGATCTGGGTGTCGCCGCGCGAGGCACTGGCGGGCGGCGAGAGCGGACGGTTCAAGCTGCCGTTTCCGACCACCCGTAACCTGATCAAGCTTGGCAAGCAGTCAGGCGTGCAAGCCGCAATCGACGACAGCAGGGGAAAGCCGATCGTTACGGTAATGCCGGTCATGACAAGATTGAACGGCGGCCGACAACTTCGTATCCCGGCCGATGCCGGCTACGACGGCGAGGTGTTTGAAGTCGGCACGGTGTGACCGGGACGTCATCCACCTGCGTAACGGTTTCGCCGTCTCACATGGCGGCTTCCAGCACACTTCGACACGGAGCAACGTATCGTTGCTCGCAGCCATGTAATGTTCCGCCTTGTATCGAGACCGGTTCCATCAGGATCATCGCCGCGATCAACGATGGCCGCTCGAAATATTTCCCGGACGTGCCGACCATGGCAAAGCGGGGCTTTGCCGAGGCACAGCTGACGCCGTGGTTCGGCATCGTCGTACCGGCTGGAACAGCACCGCTAATCGTCGATCGCATCAGCAAGGCGCGGGAAGTCGCACTCGCTACGGCGGACGTGCAGCAGAAGCTCGACATTGCGGGATGCAAGCCGAAGGGAGCGCCACCGGCGCAGTTCGCCGACATCATCAAGGCCGATGTCACGCTCTGGACGAAAGTCGTCAAGGACGCCGGCATTGCGGCGGATTGAGTTCGGAACAGGGCGGTTTGCCGGTCGAGGGCCGCTCCGTTCGCGCACCCGCACGGGAACTTCGTCAGGGACGCCGAATCATTATTTTACAGCTACCATCTGGGCTTTCTTACCGGTGTCGAGGTTGCTGCCACGTTCCACTTGGCGCAGATTCCGGCGTATAAATAAAAGGTGGACTGCTCGGAGCCGGTTACGAAATCCATGCCCTTTGCCGCAATCGTCCGACGGATACGGTCGTTCTCGCTCTCGATCGGTCAATTGACCTTTGGCAGCTTCCTGCTGTTGCTGGCAGTCATTACGGCGACCAGTATGGCCAGCGTCTTAGCCCTTCGTCACGTCGATGCAACCTTTGCCGAGCTACAGCGGCTGCAAAGCGTCGGCGATCTGGCCGAGGAGATCGACCGCCGCATGAACGAACTGCGGCTCGCGGCCCGCGATTTCGTAACCGACCCGGGCGCCCGATCCGATCTGGTCGGACAGGCCGCGTCTGAATTAGGCGTGCTCCTGAAAAAGACGCGGCTGGAGCTCGCGCCCGAGCAACAGGACATGATCGACCGCGTTACCCAGCGGCTTGCGAACTACAGCGACGGAATCGAGCGCGTCACTGTTTTGATTGCGCGTCGCGCGGAACTGGTCGCGGCATTACCGCCGATCCGCGAACGGTTCGAATCGGCGATTGCCGCAGTTCCCGACCGCGCCACGGCCGGGAGCCTGGTCCGGGCACAGAATCGGATTGCCGCGGCCTTGCTGGCGCACGATCCCGCGGGCGCCGAACAAACGGCAGAGAGCATGCGGGCGCTGCCGATCGATGATCCCTCGCTTCGGTCCGCGGCCGACGCCTATGCCGCGGCGATCACTTCGATTTCGGGGGCGGAACGCGAGATCGCCAAGCTCGACAAGGAAGTTCTGGGTACCCAAGGCCGGTTGATCGGACAGGTCACCGAGTTACTGCGCGAACTCAGCGCGCGACGGGGACGGGTGTTATCGCAGGAATTTGCCCGGACGCTCGCCGAAACCAAGTGGCAGAGCATCATACTCGGCTCGGCCGGCGTGCTGATCGGGCTTTTCGCGGCGCTGTTCGTGGTTCGCCGTACTGTGCGTCCGCTTGCGTCGATCGCGGCCTCGATACGCGCTTTGGCCGCCGGCCAGAAGGAAGCGTCGATTCCCGCGACCGATGTGAACAACGAGATCGGCGATATTGCCCGTGCCGCCGAAGTGTTCCGCCACACGCTTGTCGACGCCGACGCCGCACGCGAGGCGGCAGTGCACGCGTTGGCCGAGCAGCGCCTCGCCGAGGAAAGCTATCGCAAGCTGTTCGAAGGCTCGGTCGACGGGATTTATGTGACAACACCCGGCGGCGCGCTTCTCAACGCCAACCCGGCACTGGCGCGAATAATGGGTTACGACGCGCCGCAGGATTTGATCAACAGCATCGGCGACGTTGCCGCTATGATTTACGTTCATCCGGCGGACCGCGCGGAGTACAAGTCGCTGATGCAGCGCCACGGTACGGTCCGTGAGTTCGAATATCAGGTACGCGCGCGCGACGGTACGATCCTCTGGCTTTCCGACAGCGCCACGGCAGTGCGCAACGAAGCCGGCGAGGTCATCCGCTATGAAGGAACGGTGCGCGACATCACCGATCAGAAGCGCGCCGAGGATGCGATTGCCGAAGGCCGGCGGCGGCTGCAGCAGGTAATCGACACCGTGCCGGCGGTGATTAACGTCAAGGACAAACAGCTGCGCTATGTTCTGATGAATCGCTATATGGCCGGCATTTTCGGAATCGAGCCCGCGGAGGCGATCGGGCGCACCACGAGCGATCTGATGTCGCGCTACGGCGCGCAAAAGACCGACCAGAACGACAAGCGCGTGCTTGAGGCGCGCAAGGAGTTGGGATTTTACGAAGAGGAATATATGGATTCCTCCGGCCATTTGCGGCAATGGATGGTGAACAAGCTTCCGCTGCTCGACGCAGACGGCGAGATCGAAAACATCGTCACCGTCGCGCTCGATATAGGTGAGCGCAAGCGCGGCGAACTGGAAATGCGCAAGGCCAAGGATGCGGCCGAGGCGGCGTTGCGGAATCTGCGGGAAACCCAGAATTCATTGATAGAGGCGGAAAAACTTGCCGCCCTGGGACGCCTGGTGGCTGGTGTCGCCCACGAGGTCAACAATCCGGTCGGCATCAGCCTGACGGTTGCCTCGTCGCTGGAGCGCAAGACCGCATTGTTCGCCGCCGAAGTTTCGCGCGGCGAACTCAAGCGATCCAGCCTTAGTGAATTTCTTGAAAACTGTCGCGATGCATCTTCGCAGTTGGTGGCCAATCTCAATCGCGCGGCAGAACTGATCCAGTCGTTCAAGCAGGTCGCGGCGGACCGCAATTACTCGGACCAGCGGACCTTCGATCTCGGCGACCTGACCGAGCAGGTCGTCATGAGCCTGCGGCCGGGCCTGCGTAAGCACAATCTGTCCCTCAATGTCGATTGCCAGCCCAACCTCATCATGAACAGCTATCCCGGGCCCTACGGACAGGTGCTCACGAACTTGTTCCTCAATTCGGTTGCCCACGCCTTTCCGGACGGCAAGCGCGGCGAAGTCGATATTCAGGTGCGGGAGTCCGGCAAGGATAATGTCGAGATCATTTTTTCCGACAATGGATGCGGCATGAGCCTCGATGTCCGCCGCCGCGCGTTCGATCCATTCTTCACGACGCGCCGCGACCAGGGCGGCACCGGCCTGGGCCTGCATATCGTGTACAGCATCGTGACGAACCGCTTGGGCGGCCGGCTCGACCTCGATTCCGAGCCCGGCGGAGGCACCCGGATCCAGATTATCCTGCCGCGGCTTGCGCCGCTTGAACTGGCTGCCGAGTAGCGACCCGGCTTGCCTAATCGATCTCGGCGAGTTTCCGTAAGGTCGCCTTGAAGATCTGGCTGGCCTTGCCCACAAGCGCCGTCCCGCTCATGACGGCCGCCTTATCGGTAAACGTGCCGGTGACGCCGATGCCGACCGGGCTCGGCCCGCCGAACAAAGGATTGACATCGGAACTGCTGGTATGGCGCTGGACCAGAACCTCGCCCTTGAAGGCATCCCCCTTCGCCGTGTAGCTGCCGGTGTAATACAGATAGGCATCGCCGCCGAGGATTTTGCCGTCCCGGAACATTATCACGCCGCTGCCCTTGCCTGTTCGCCCATCCTGCAGGCTGACATGGATCGAGTATAGACCGTTCTTCATAATATGGCCGATTACGACATCCGTCACCGCATGACTTGTCGTTATGCCAAAGCGGGGTACGCAGCGTCAACGCGACGGGCGATCGCGGGCATTGTTTCCGCACGCAGACGCGCCGGAAACCACTCCTCCCGTATGATGGACAGTGGCCCAGCCGACCGGAAAGTTGGCACGCGAAATGCTTTGGTATGACTGCAGGAGCACTTCCGGCCAAGTCGGTTACTCCGGAAATGCTCCTGACCCAGTAACGTGCGCGTATTCTATTCGCAAAACCGGCGCCAACTTTGCGCCGGCGCGAACCGGTTCGGGTACTGGAGCAGGAGACAGGTGAGCGACTGGATCGATTCCGGCGGCGATGCGCCGTGTTTATTTGCTGACGGCAACGGGGAGGCTTCGCAACTCCGCAGCGCGAGGCGTCTTAAGGCGCCGCTGACAATCGGGTTCGCGCTACTGCTGGGGCTGGCCCCTGATCTCGGACATGCCCGCGACCGCGGCCAATTTACCAACGCCAATCCCGAAGTGAAGGCGTGGTTCGAAGGTCTGAAGAGCGGGAAGGGGCCGTGTTGCTCCGACGCCGACGGCACCGCGCTCAGCGACGTCGATTGGCAATCCGGCAACGGACACTATCGGGTGCGGCTCGATGGCGAATGGGTTGACGTACCCGACGAGGCCGTGATCACCGAACCGAACCGCATCGGCCGAACCATGGTGTGGCCGATACGGGGCTATCTCGGGCTCACAATCCGTTGCTTCATGCCAGGCAGCATGACTTAGCCCGCGTCGTGCTTGTCTGCGCCAAGGACGCGCCAGGCTTGTTTTAGAAAATAGACCGCGAACGCCAACACGATTAGCGGAAGCAGGATCGTGCTTGCAGCACTTGCATAGATAATCTGCTCCTTGCTTTCGCTGCCATCGGACCAGATCGCGTCCGGCAGATATCCACCATCGCCGCGCCGCGAGACGTACGAGGGACACCGCCGCGGCGATCTGCGTGCCTATAAATATGGCAACCGAAAGCCACCCGTTCATAGGCAACGCCGCGGCCCGATTGCGTGCTCGCGCGGCTTTTCCTCAGGCATATTTCTTGTCGCGCTCCAACAACTCGATCGAGATGCCCTGCGGTCCGCGGATGAAGCAGATCCGGACGCCCGGCCGAATTGTCGTCGGCTCTTTGGTGAATTCTACCCCTTTTGCCCTGATCTCGGCGGCCACTGCATCGATGTCCTTCACCGTCAGCCCGAAATGATCGAGGCCTTGATAGGGGGTCACGGGCGGCGTGTTGACGCCGTCGCCCGCCGTGACCGGGGCGATGAACACATTGGCGCCGCCGAGCTTGACGTCAATCCGTCCGGGGCCGCGAATGATCACGCCGCCCAGAATATTCTCGAGCCAGGCCGCCGTCGCCTCCGGATCGGGGCTGCGCAAGTGAACATGATCCCAAGTGACTATCGGCATCTTCGGTCTCCCATTGGCTTGCTCAGGCGTCGCCCGTTCACGACGCATTGCCCTGGCTGCGGCATGAAGCAGCAACTCAATTTTAGCGGCCGCGCGCTGACGTGGCCATCCCCTGATCCCGTAAACTGAACCGGATCGCGGTTGCGTCCCAATATTGTTGCTTTTGGATGCAACTATTTTCGGGCTCTTCGGTTGACCGACGCCCCCCGCGGCTTTTCCACTGTGCGGTGCAACAGGTACTGTCCGTTTCGCCGCCTGCGATGGCATGACAAATGGACATCGGGCTGTATCGGATCGAATTGACCAGGCTCGCGAAGCTCCCCGGGCTCAGCGACACATTTTCAGGCTGGTCAGAGAAAACGGCGTTCAAATACCGTAAGCCAATCGTTTTCTGGTTGCTGGCCGTCCTGATTGGCGGCCTCGGGGCATGGGTATTGCTGTCCGGCAATTCAGGCAAAATCGGAGAAAGCGAACCGGTGGGCCTGGCCGCTGCCGCGACGACTGAACCGGCGGAATCTCCCGTTGCGGACGGCGCGAAGAACGGCGCCTCGGTTGATACGATGACCACGCCCGCAGACGTGACCGTGCCTGCCGAAGCGGCGCCGGTCGATGGGCTCAAGATTTCATCGCAATTCTGGCGAAGGGGCGGGCTCGGGTCCAACGCCCTGGTCACGTTCACGCTTCGCAACGGCAACGATTACGCGGTCAAGGACATCGAGATTTCCTGCGCCTTCGCCCGCAGGGACGGAACTCATATGACCGACCGTACCCGCACCATTCATGACACCGTCAACATGAAGAGCCGGCGAACCTTTGCCCGCTTGCACATTGGCTTTGTCAATATCAACGCTGGTCAAGCGAAATGCTCGCTGGTCGCAGCCAGCCGCGTATAGCGCCGCCCGACCGCGGAGCAGCGGTAACTTTGTCGTTAACACTGCACGGCAACCCTAGGAACCAATCGCGCCATCCCCAGTTGACCAGATGGTCCGTGCGTCGTGCAGTCGCGCGGACGGAGCAACGGTGCGATGCCCCTGGCGCGATATTTTCTGGTTATCGGCGGAGTTCTGCTCGCGTTACTATTTGTCGTGGATGCAGTTCTGCCGAGTTTGCCGGTCGCGGACAAGACGGACGCGGCGGTCGATATGCCGGTCATCCGGATAAATTCCGACCGGAAATGGCCGGAGCGCGTTGTTTTCGATACCAGCACCTCGGCGTTCACCGCCGTGCCGACTCTCAAGGCAGAGGCGGCTGTCCCGGCCTCGACGGTTGCCGACACCTCGGCAAAGGCGCGTGTGCGGGACGCATATGCGCAGTTACAACCGTCCGATTCAAAACCAACTCAATTATCCGATGCAAGAACGCCGGAACCCAAGCTGCAAAGAAAACGTAAGATTGCAAAAAGCCGCGTAAGCCGGCCGACGATGCTGGTCGCGCAACAACCGCGATTTGGCTTCTTTTTTGCCAACAATACTTGGTGAGCCAGTAAGGGTCGGGATCGATTGAAACGCTGTGAAATGGCGAACCCACCGGGCTTCGCCCCTTTTTGATCTTGCGCAATGTGCACTTCACCGGAAGTCTATAGATTCAGGCCATGTGGTTGGAAGAGGGCTTGCGCCTGCCCTCGGGAGGTATCTGGCATGCGAAAAATTCCGAACCTGTCAATCTCGCCGGAAAAGGTGTTTTTCATCATCACAAAATCACGTCAATCCGACATCAAGGCTACAGAGTTCGGACCTAACCTCCGATTTGAGCGACGACGATGTGGGAGACAGGTTTGAGCATCACAGCAAAGATACGGATCGCTCCGAGCTTTCCGGATTTATTCGAGAGTTGAATGTGGACGAGCAAATCGACCTCGTCGCGCTGATGTGGCTTGGCCGGGGCGACGGCGATCTCGACAACTGGCGCGATCTCCGCTCGGAGGCGGAGCGTGCCCACAACAACCGTACGGCATCTTATCTGATCGGGACGCCAATGCTTGCGGACTATCTGGCGGAGGCCCTATCGCAGTTCGGAAAGTCCTTTGAGGATTTTGAAGAGCATCTTTGATCCATTCTCAAACGGAAACCGAGCGGAGCATCCCGATGACCAAAATGAAAATCGGCACTGGCGACTGGATCGTTGTTTGCGACGGTCGAAAGGCACTTATCCTGGAGAATCTCGGAGATCGCATGTTTCCGAACCTGCACACAAGAGAAGTCCACGAACAACCGGACGCTTCCACGAGCGCGCAAGGAAGCGATGCGCCGGGCAGGGTGCACCAGTCCATGGGTAGCGCGCGAAGCTCGGTTGAGCAGACGGATTGGCACGATGAATCCGAACGAGCGTTCCTGAAGACCCTTGCCGAGCGGCTCAATCTGGCTGTTACAACCGGAGAAACCACGGCGCTGACGATGGTTGCCTCGCCGCGCGCGCTCGGAATGATCAGGTCGGATTATTCCGCTGCGGTTCGCAAGGCACTTCATGCGGAGCTCGGCAAGGACCTCGTCAAGATGCCGGTCCATGAAATCGAGAAACAGCTATTGTCGTGAATGCGGGATAGCGATCCGGCGCCGCCGGCCTCGCTTCGGTTTTGGACCCGCCAAACCTCCACTGGGTTGAGGTTACGCCAGCCGACCATTTTGGTGCACTCGAGCTGCAACGCGGATCAAATATGATCTGATAGCAGCAGCAGATTTGGCGAGGTATCCTCGCCGAAGCACGTGCGGGCATTGCACAAATCGCCGAGGCTTGAACAAGAGCATCAAATGGTGTGAATTGTCGGAATGACTAAACTACCGATTTTGATCCACATCGATACGCGGCGCCCTCCGCGGACATAGTGAAGTAGATATTTTTCGACGCGGAGAGGTACATGAATATGTCTACGACGCGGTCAATCATTGCGGCACTGTTGGCAACGTTGCTCCAAATCGCGACGGCGCCCGCGCAGACGCCGACACCGCCTGCTCCCGCATCGCCTCCCGCTGATCAGTCGCAACAGTTGCTAAAGGCCGAGGAGCTCGATCAATTGGTCGCGCCGATCGCGCTTTACCCGGATGCGCTTCTTGCCGAGGTGCTGATGGCGTCGACCTATCCGCTGGAGGTCGTGCAGGCCGATCGTTGGGCGACCGAGAACAAGGCTCTCAAGGGAGATCAATTGAAGGCTGCAGTGGACAAGCAAAGCTGGGACGAAAGCGTGAAGTCTCTGGTTCCGACGCCGTCGGTGCTCGCGATGATGAGCACAAAGCTCGACTGGACGCAAAAACTGGGCGACGCCGTTCTTGCGCAACAACCGGATGTCATGGATGCCGTCCAGCGTTTGCGAACGAAAGCCCAGGCAAACAACAAATTGACCTCGACCAAGGAGCAGAAAGTCTCGGTAGCGCAGCAAGAGAACAAGCAAGTCATCGTCATTGAACCGGCGGTACCCGACACGGTTTACGTGCCGTATTACGATCCCGCCGTCGTTTACGGTGGCTGGCCATATCCTGCCTATCCGCCATACTACTTCCCGCCGCCGCTCGGCTATGTGCCGGGCGCGGTTCTGGCCACGGGGATTGCTTTTGGCGCGGGCTACGCCGTCGGGCGCTGGGCGTCGGGCGGGAATTACTGGGGCGGCGGCGTCAACTGGGGCCGCGGCAACATCAACGTCAATCGCCCGGTCAACGTCAACAACGTCAATATCAACAGCAACAACTGGCAGCACAATCCCGTCCACCGTCAGGGTGTGAAGTACAACAACACGAACGTGCAGCAGAAGTTCAGCAACAACAACATTCGGGCGGGAAGTCAGGATCGTATGGATTTCCGTGGTCGCGGCGGCGACCAGGTGATCAAGCCTGGCGGCGCCGGCGCCGGTGCGGCGGCTAACCGTCCCAACGTTGCCGACCGTACTCCCGGCAATAGGCCAGATGCCGGCAAGCGGCCGGATGCCGGTAACCGACCTTCATCAGGCGCGAAGCCAGCAAAACGTCCTGCGGCCGGCGGGCCCAAGCGGGATAGCGCCATGGGCAATATCCAATCCGGTAAAGCAGCCAACGCGCAGGCCGCACGAGGAAAAGCAAGCCTCGGCGGTGGTGGCGGCGGAGCGCGAGTGACCCACGGTGGTGGTGGAGCGCGTGTCGGTGCCGGCGGCGGTGGTGGTGCACGCGTCGGCGGCGGCGGCGGTGGAGGAGGGCGTGTTGGCGGCGGCGGTGGCGGCGGCCGTGGTGGCGGAGGCGGACGTCGCTCGGACATCAGCTCTAAGCACGACATCACGCTGATTGGCCGGCTCGACAATGGGCTTGGCTTTTATCGCTACAGTTATAACGGCAGCAACAAGGCCTATGTCGGCGTGATCGCGCAGGAAGTGCAGGCAGTAATGCCGGATGCGGTCGTACGTGGTCCGGATGGATACCTGCGCGTTTTCTACGAGAAGCTCGGGTTAAAATTCGAGACCTACGACCGCTGGGTTGCCTCGGGTGCGCGGATTCCGTCCACTGCCGGAATACGCCGCACGCAATTGAATTATTGGTGAGATCGTCATGACCCAGATCTTCTCGTCGTTTGCCAAATTGGTCTGCTGGACAGCCGTAACTGTCGTCCTTGTGTCGGCAACCGCGGCCAGCGCGCAGCAGTCGTTCAAATCACCCGACGACGCGGTGGCGGCTCTTGTGAGCGCCACGAAGGATAATTGGCCGAAAGGCGTGGTCACCGTGCTCGGACCGGACAGCAATGATATTGTCTCTTCGGGCGACGCGGTTGCCGACGAAGCCGCTCGCCAGAAATTTCTTGCGGCCTACGATGCGAAACATCAGATAACCATGGAAGGCGACAACAAAGCCGTCATGGTCATCGGGCCGGAGGATTATCCGTTTCCGATCCCGCTCACGCGCAAGGGCGCTGCCTGGCAGTTCGACACGGCTGCCGGCCGCCTTGAGATTTTGTATCGGCGAATTGGCCGTAACGAGCTCGCAGCGATCCAGGCCAGCCTCGCCTATGTCGATGCGCAAAACGAATACGCCGCCAAGGATCGCACCGGCGCCGGCGGCGCCAACTATGCGCAACGCATCGTCAGCCGCCCCGGCAAGAAGGACGGGCTGTATTGGTCCGCGGCGCAGGGTGAAGAGACAAGTCCGCTCGGCGAGCTCGTCGCCCAGGCAACGAATGAGGGTTACGCCGTCGGAAGCCGCACCCCCTTCCACGGTTACTACTTCAAGGTATTGACGAGCCAGGGTTCGATGGCTGCGGGCGGCGCCGTGGACTATATCGTGCGCGGCAAGATGATCGGCGGGTTCGCATTAGTGGCCTATCCAGCCGACTACGGCAATTCCGGTGTGATGACGTTCCTGGTCAATTACGCCGGCACCGTTTTCCAGAAGGACCTTGGGGAACGCACGACGAAACTCGCGGAGCGCATGACATCGTTCAACCCCGATCAAACCTGGAAGAAAGTGGATGTCACGGCTCCAGTTCGGTGACGTCAGATAAATGACTCGCGCGCAAGTCGGCCAATTTCAGCGAGGAGACGACTGCCTGCGAGCATCGTGAGTCCGGGCTGGTGCCGGCCGCTTGAGGCCACCCGTTTTCAAAACAGGCAGCTCGTTTGCGCAAATAAAAAACCCGGCGAATGGAATCCACCGGGCCAGTTCTTAGGGAGTTTCGGATGCTCCCTCTGAAAAGGAGACTGAAGTTTACTTCAGGGAAGTGTTGATAGCCGTGAACTGTGTATTGAGGTTGGTTCCTATACCGTTAACCACGGCGATAATGGCGAGCGCGATACCGGCCGCGATCAGGCCGTATTCAATTGCGGTAGCTCCCGATTCTTCCAATAAAAAGTTCAGCCAGATCTGCTTCAATAATGCCTCCTGTGGATTTTCGCATTGCGAAAGTTCAGCACCGAAACCGCTCGGGCCTTTAAAATAGAACTGCGGAATTAAATACGCCTTAACGAAAAGATTTCAATTTTAGGATCAGGATCGTTTCAAATTTTTGTTTTTCCGCGTCCCTCGGCGCCTGAGTCATGGATCACCGATCGCAATCCGTCGCCAACTGAGATTGCAGCGCCAGCGGGAATAGATTCCATCTCGGATGCGAGTAGCGGCAAGCGACTCGATGGTTGCCGAGGCGACTCCTCCGGGAATGAAAAAGTGTTTGCTATTCAAGGACAGGGATGAGCACCCCAACCCTAGCCTCGTCCTCTGCCGCAAACGGATTCGAACGTGGTCGGGATTGCTTTGGTGATCGCGAGTGGCTCGCCGATCGGCGCTGCTTGTGCGCCGAAGAATTGGGCCATGCCAGTTGAAGCAAGGATGAGGTCCTAGAAGCCGATTTGGCTTTGAATTTGCCGGTGGCGGAGGCATATTCCAGCGATGAACTCCCGTATCCCCGCAACCGTCATTGTCGCCACCGTGCTCATCGTGATCTCGTTGGCGATGCTTTTCAGGTGGCATATCGTCTCATCGTCAATCGGCGTACACCGGCTCGACCGCTGGACAGGGAAAGTCGAGTTCTGCACGCAGCACGACGGGAAGGTTGTCTGCCAATAATACCGAAAAGAGCAAGGGCCAGACCCAATGAAGCCTGCGACACGCGACAGCCGACCCATTCACCACTCGCCGGTCTTCTGGATCGGCGTTGTGCTGTGCCTGGCGGCGATTGCGATTTATCTGTGGTCCGATGACCTCTCCTGGCGGCCGGCACCACCCGGACGATGAGAGGCGGGGGACAATTCCGGCGGCGCCCTTGTCGACTCATCCTGGCGAGCTTTGATCTAAATCACGCTCGATCCGTTCGACCTTGATACATTTTGATGTCTTCAAGCGGTTCGCGGCGGCCAACATGGCCAGACATACGGTCATTACAAATCATTGGTATGTTTCAGTTGTAGCGGCGAGCCAATGGCAGCCTACGTCATCGCGGGCGCCGACTTCCCGACAAACAAAATCATTTCGCACTGAGATTGAGGCGAAACAATTTGCGAAAGCAATGTTGTCCAACGGACTAAGGGTTACAGCGGGCACCTTGAATCCGCACCTGCCGAAGCGACGCCAAATCGGGTCGTCGGAAATCTATCGATGGATTGAGGAAGACGAATAGTTTTCAATCAGCTTACAGCATCAGATGGCTGACGGCTGCCGCAATGGCGCGACAGACGGCAACACACTGGCAACAGAGCGTTTGAAATCGGGGAGCATATGTTCGGAGTTTTGGGTCTCGGTTTTTTGCTCGGGATGCAGCATGCGCTGGAAGCCGACCATATTGCTGCGGTTTCCAGCATAGCCGCCCGCAGGTCGGACGTGCGCGATATCGTCAAACACGGACTGACGTGGGGGCTCGGTCATGCACTGACGCTCTTCGCCTTCGCTGGCGCCGCGATTCTGCTGGGCCATGCGATCCCGGAGCATCTCTCGCGACCGCTTGAGACGGCGGTCGGGATCATGCTGGTGGGTCTTGGCGCAAACGTATTATGGCGGGTATGGCGCGACCGCGTGCATTTTCATCTGCATGGACATGGCGATGGCAAGGAACACATCCATGTCCACAGTCACGTGAATGAAACAATCCCGCACCAGAAAAGTACTCACGTGCATCAACATGGTTTCCGGTGGCGCTCGCTGCTCGTCGGTCTGATGCATGGAATGGCCGGCTCGGCCGCGCTGCTTGTTCTCGCGATTTCGCAGCTCGCAAATCCCGCGTATGGAGTGTTCTACGTCCTGTTGTTTGGCATCGGTTCGATGCTCGGAATGGGCGCCCTGTCTATGGTCATTGCGGTGCCGCTCGCAGCCTCTGCACGGTGGCTCACCTGGGCCAATCGCAGCCTCCAAGGGGTTGTCGGAATAGTCACCATCACCATCGGCAGCATGACGATCTACTCAAACGCGTTGTCTCAAGGCAGTTAAGCACCCTTCCTCGGATGCCCCTTTGAGGACGCACCAGTTGATCCGCCGGCTTTGCGCTGGGGCAGGAGCGCTCGAACGGCTCTCCACCTGCGCAGGGCCGCACTCTCTTCAGAAAGATTTACCCTGGGCCGCGAGCCAGGCCGCGATCAATGCTCGCTCGTCGCCGGTCATCTCGGTTACGTTTCCCGGTGGCATTGCGTTCGACCACGCGGCGTTGCGCCCGATCAGCCGGGCGTTGCGACGGATATGACCGGGATCGTCGAGTAGAATGGCTTTCGGCGCGGTAACGATAGATGTCCAGACCGGCTCAGCGCTGTGACACATGCTACATCGCGATAAAACTATCTCCTCGATCGTGGCGAAGGTAGGTGGCGCCGACAGCGATCCGGTCTTGATATCGCGGGGACCGGCTGCGGACAGCATTGCGATCGCGACCATGCCGCTACCTGCGACACCCCATACCCACCACGGTGATTTCCGTCCGGCGTGCCGTTCATTGAAGAAATGCCGGATGACGGGACCAAGCGCCAGCACGATCGCAACGATCAGCCAATTGTAACGGGTAGCAAATAGCAGGGGATAGTGATTGCTGATCATCAGCACGATCACCGGCAACGTCAAATAATTGTTGTGAACCGATCGTTGTTTGCTCTGTATGCCGAGTTCGGGGTCGGGCGAGCGGCCGGACAACAGCGCAGCGACGATCTTCTTCTGGTTGGGAATGATCACCGCAAATACATTGGCGACCATAATGGTTCCGATGATCGCGCCGATCTGGTTGAAAGCGCCGCGCCCGCTCAAGACGTGGGTAAATGCGTAGGTGAGGCCGACAAGGAAGAGGTAACCGCCGATCGCGAAGGATAGCTCGTGCCGCGCCAGGTTCGACCGGCAAGCACCTTCATAAAGCAGCCATGCCAAAACAAGACTGCCAAGGCTGAACAACCCCGCCTGCAGCGGCGTCAGGTCGAAGTTCGATTTGTCGACCAGGAACAGTTCGGCATCGAGATAATACACAACGACCATGAGGGCGAAGCCGGACAACCAGGTCGTATAGGCTTCCCATTTGAACCACGTCAGTTCGTCAGGCATTTTTGCGGGCGCGACGAGATATTTCATGATCCGGTAGAAGCCGCCGCCGTGAACCTGCCACGCATCACCGTAGACGCCCGGAGGCAGATCGTTGCGCGGTTGCAGACTTAGGTCGAGATGAATGAAATAAAACGAGCTTCCGATCCATCCGATCGCAGCCACCACGTGCAGCCAACGGAGGATCAGGCTTGCCCACTCCGTCAGTATGGATTCCCACATCATCGCGCAATTGCCTCAAATACCGCTCCAGAGAACCACGATACTGGCCCCGGGAACAAGGTTCTTCACTCCCTGGGCTCGTAAATCGGTTCGAAGACCGTCGGTTGATCCATCGCAATATCGTTCATTGCGGCGATATGGCCGGGCATTGAAATCCGGCGATGCTGCAAAGGAAAAGCCGGTCGCGACGCGCGACCGGCTTCTAAATCCAACCTTGCGTGTTCAGCGGCCGGCGGGCGCCGAGATCCCGCCGCCTTCGTAGCGCGACCAATCGGGTTCTGCCGACGGGGAGGGCCAGGCAGAAGCATTGGAGTTGCGGAATGGTTCGCTTGTTGGTGCCGGGGCGCGGTCCGCCTTTCGGGTCTTGTGGTGCTCGGCGGCCGTGGCGATCTGGACCGTCGAAGCAGCAAGCAAGGCCGCGCCGAGAATCGCCGGGACTATCTTTCGCATCGTAAATCTCCCTTGTTGCGACGCTTGGCTGCGGGGTAAAGAACGTTTCGCTATCTCAGCGCCTTCGTTATTCACATAACGAGCGGTGCGGCGGATTTTTACGATCCTCCCGATCACGAAACGGCGAGCCAATTTGTTGGTCAAGGAAAGTTTTCGGCTAAATATTTGGCAGGCAAGCTGACTGACCGTGTCTCGCTCGAAGCCTCACAACTTTATGGACTTCTTTTAGCCGATCCGCTTCAATGGGGTCGAGCGGCGCGTGTCCTGCGAGAGAGAGTGATGAAGAAGCTCGTATTTGCAATTCTCTTGATCTCGTCGCCCGCTTGGGCGCAAACGAAATTGTTACCCAAGAGCGCGACCGCGCGCGTGGACAATTGTGCGCCGATAGGCCGCACCGAAGACGGCAAGCTGGTCTATTCAATGAAGTGCGAGAATTTACCTGTACCGACGCCTCCGCCGCCACAGGCTGAAACCAGGGATGCGCCGGCTCCGGAGCCGGAGGTTCAACGGAGCGGGATTTTCGGTCTGTCCTATGAAAGAAAGAAGCCGGGCGAATAGGCCCATCGCTTCCAGGCGGATGCAAGGCTTGCTAGCCACAAACAGGGGCGGCCTTTGCCGAGCGCCGTAAAAGGCCTTAGAATTTCGCCCGGGGAGTGGAATGTTCCTTGCTTCCGATATCTTCGGCTGCAATCTATTTCGCCAAGGCGTTATTCCCCGATAAACACGAGTATCATGAATGAGCCAACTCATTGTCCACGCCGGCGACTTCACGTTCCAGGCCCGTTTTGAGGAACAACTGGCGCCCAAGACCTGCGCGGCTTTCCGCCGGGCGATGCCGTTCGAGAGCCAGGCCATTCATGTACGCTGGAGCGGCGAGGGGGTCTGGATGCCGCTCGGCGATCTGGATTTCGGCGTCTCCTACGAGAACCACACCAGCTATCCCGCGCCGGGCCAGATCATTCTGTATCCCGGCGGTATCAGCGAAACCGAGATTCTGCTGGCTTATGGCGGCGTCCACTTCGCCAGCAAGATGGGGCAACTCGCGGGCAACCACTTCATCACGCTGACCTCAAACCTTGAGAGTTTGCCTGCTCTGGGAAAGACCGTGCTGTGGAAGGGCGCGCAGAAAGTCCGCTTCGAGGCTGTGTAAATGGCCGAAGCCGGGTACCCCCGCGATCTCCACGGCTATGGGCGGAACCCGCCCCATCCACGCTGGCCCGGCAATGCGCGGGTCGCCGTCCAGTTCGTGGTGAATTTCGAAGAGGGCGGTGAAAACAACATTTTGCATGGTGACCGCGCGTCGGAAGCGTTTCTGTCCGATGTACTGGGTGCGCAGCCGTGGCCGGGGCAACGCCATGCCAATATCGAATCAATGTTCGAATATGGTTCGCGCGCCGGCTTCTGGCGGCTTTGGCGGATTTTTACCGAGCGCAAGCTGCCGACGACGGTATTCGGAGTTGCGACGGCGCTGAAGCGAAATCCGCAAGTCGTCGCCGCGATGAAAGAAGCAGGTTGGGATATCGCCAGCCATAGTCTGAAGTGGGTCGAGCACAAGGACATGTCTGAGGCGGAGGAGCGGGTGGAAATCGCCGACGCCATTCGGCTTCATACCGAAGTTACCGGGCAACGTCCGCTCGGCTGGTACACCGGGCGGACCTCCATCAACACAGTGAGGCTGGTGATGGAAGCCGGCGGTTTCCTCTATTCCTGCGAACTCCTACGCCGACGATCTGCCATACTGGATCAAAGGGCCGGCGGGGCCGCATCTGATTATTCCCTACAGCCTCGATGCCAACGACATGCGTTTTGTCAATGCGCAAGGGTTTGGCGGCGGCGATCAGTTCTTCACCTACCTCAAGGACAGCTTCGACGTGCTTTATGCGGAAGGCGAAACGGTGCCGAAGATGATGTCGGTGGGCTTGCATTGTCGGGTAGTCGGACGTCCCGGACGCGCGGCTTCGCTGATGCGCTTTCTGGACTACATCATGTCTCATGAAAAGGTATGGGTGCCGACGCGGCTGCAGATCGCGCAGCATTGGCATGCCAACCTCGCGCACCTCGCTGCGAACGCGCCAGGCGTCGGGTAGGTCAGGCGGAATGTCGCAGATAGCGCTCCCCGATTTGAACGCATGCAGCAAGGAGGATTTCGTCGCTGCTCTTGCGAATATTTTCGAGTACTCGCCATGGATCGCCGAGCGGGTCGCGTCGGCCCGGCCGTTCGCTGGGGTGAGACCGTTGTTCGAGGCGATGAAGGTGGCGGTCGATCGTGCGCCATCCGAACTCCGGCTTGCCCTGATCAAGGCGCATCCGGATCTCGCCAACAAGACACAGCGCGCCGCGGGGCTTACCGCGGAATCCAGCGCCGAGCAGAACAGCGTCGGCCTCGATCGACTATCGGATGCCGAATATGAAGCATTCGAGCGCATCAACAACGCCTACCGCTCCAAGTTCGGTTTTCCCTATATTGTTTGCGTCCTTCGCCACACCAGGGATTCCATCCTGCGCGATTTCGAGCGTCGCCTGCCGAACAATGCAAACACCGAAATGCAGAAGTCGATCGATGAAATTTGCCGGATCGCGGCATTGCGGGTCGATCAGCTTGTGGCGTCGGACGATCGACTGGAGGTGCACGGGCGTTTATCGACCCACGTGCTCGATACCCACAGCGGCAGACCGGCGGCGGGGATAGCGGTCGAACTGGTTGAACTATCCGACCTCGGCGCGAGCCGTGTCGTGACGCGCGCGATCACCAACGCGGACGGCCGGACCGATCGGCCGCTGATTTACGGCCGGCCGCTACCGATCGGCCGCTATGAACTGACTTTCAGCGTCGGGAAATACTTTGCCGGCCGGCAAGTGACGATGTCGAATCCGCCGTTTCTCGATCTGATTCCATTGCGGTTTTCGATAAGCGAGCCCGAAGGCCACCTCCACGTACCGCTCCTGGTCACGCCCTGGAGTTACGCAACGTATCGGGGAAGCTGAATGTGTCTCCACATGGCGAGGCCATAGACCCTCATGGAAGGATGCGAGACGCACGCAAGAGCGCGCTCCCCATGGTGAGGGTGGATCGCGCTTCACACATGCTGCGCCGATGAGGCAACCGCAGCGGCGTCGGCTTCCGCGGCAGCCTTGCTACTGATGCCGTTGAAAAATGCATTCAGCATGACCGCAACGAACGCGCAGAGCAGGATGCCGGATTCCAGCAGCGGCTGCAGATTGTGCGGCAGGTTGCGGAAGAAGTTTGGCGCGGCGAGCGGGATCAAACCGAAGCCGACTGAAATCGCGACCACGAACAGGTTATAGCGATTGTTCTTGAAGTCGACCGCGGTGAGAATTCGCGCGCCTGTGGCGGCGACCATGCCGAACATCACGAGGCCCGCGCCGCCAAGCACGACGAGCGGCACGGCTTCGACCAGTGCCGCCAGCTTCGGCAGCAAGCCGAGCAGCAGCATGATTGCTCCGCCGGCAACGGTCACCCAGCGCGAGCGTACGCCGGTAACGCTGACAAGCCCGACGTTCTGTGAAAATGACGTATAGGGAAACGTATTGAATATACCGCCGAGCAACGTGCCGACGCCGTCGGCGCGCAGCCCGCGGGTCAGCGCGTCGCGGTCGATGGTCTTGCCGGTGATTTCGCCCAGGGCGAGAAACATCCCGAGCAATTCGATCATCACCACGATCATCACGATGCACATGGTGATGATCGGAACCAGATGGAACTGCGGAATCCCGAAGCGAAACGGGATCACGATAGCGCCCCATGACGCCGCCGCGACTTTCTCGAAATGCATGACGCCGAGCACGCTCGCCAGAATTGCGCCGGCGATAATGCCGAGTAAAACCGAGACGTTGGCGACGAAGCCAGAGCCCCATTTGATCAGGCCGAGAACGACCAGCAGCACGAACAGCGCGATGCCGAGGCCCTGAAGCTGGCCGTAACCCGGATTGGGAAATGCACCGGGAATGCCGTCGACCAGCTTGGTCAAAGTGGGCAAACCGCCGCCAGCCCAATTGATACCAACCCGCATCAGCGAGATTCCGATCACCAAAATGATCGTCCCCGTCACGACGGGCGGAAACAATGGCAGCAGCCGGCTGATGAAAGGCGCGGCAAGGATGCCGAATATTCCGGCAGCAATGACCGAGCCATAGATACCGAGCAACCCGATTTCCGGCGCCGCGGCCATCGACAGCATCGGGCCGACCGAGGCGAAGGTGACGCCCATCATCACCGGGAGCCGAATGCCGACGCTGGGGAACCCGATACATTGCACCAGTGTGGCAAGTCCGCAGGCGAATAAGTCAGCGCTAATGAGGAAAGCAACGTCTTCCGGCGCCAGCTTCAGCGCTCGCCCGATGATCAGGGGAACGGCCACCGCGCCGGCATACATCACCAGAACATGCTGCAGGCCAAGCGCCAGCAGGCGGGGAGTCGGCAACATCTGGTCGACCGGATGGATTTCGGTACTCATGAACTGGCCCTTCTGGAACGGCATGCCCGGTACGGTCGGCAAGATTGAGCCAATACAAGGCCCGTGCCAGGCGGTCCTGTTTCTCAATAGATTGCCCGATGGCACAAACGTTGCTCATTATTGGCCCAGGCCGGCGCGATCGAAGCCCCGGCGAATTCGCCGGTTTAACGGGAGGTCCGCGCGTGCCGCTCATCAAGAATAGATATGGAAAGGGCCGGGTCCGCGTCATGCGAATTCATCGCGAAGGCGGTCGGCACGAGGTCAGCCAGCTCAACATCAAGGCGATGGTCGAGGGCGATTTCGCCCGCGCCTATACGGACGCCGACAACTCGACGTCGGTGTCGACGGATACCATCAAGAACGTGGTCAACATCGTCGCCCGCGAAAATACCGGACTCTGCGCCGAGGAATTTTGCCAGGTTCTGGCAAAGAAATATCTCGACAGCTATCCGCAGGTGACCTCGGTCGCCGTGACGGCGCATGAAACGAAATGGGCGAGGCTGAGTTTCGGCGGCAAGCCGCACCCCCACAGTTTTATTCTCGACAGCAACGGCAAGCCGTCAGTCGAAGTGACGGCAACACGTGAGGGATCGGCGCTTATTTCGGGCATTGATGGTTTTACGTTCATGAAATCGACCCAATCGGGCTGGGAGGGCTACGTTAGGGATGCCTACACGACGATCCCTCCGACCAACGACCGGATGTGCGCCACCAGCATGGTGGCGTCCTGGAAATGGTCGTCGAAGCCTGCGAGCTATCCGGCGACGAATGCGAAGATTCTCGATACGCTGCTGGAGGTGTTCAGTACGACCTATAGCGCGAGCGTGCAGGACAGCCTGTACAGGATGGGCGAGGCGGCGCTATCGGCGGTGCCGGAGATTTCCGAGATCAGCATGGCTTGCCCGAACATGCACTTTATCTCGATGAACCTTTCGACGTTTGGGCTTGATAACAACAACGACGTTTTTCTGCCGACCGATGAGCCGCACGGCCAGATTGAATGCACCGTGGGCCGGGGTTGAATGTCGCCTGTCCAAATGCGTCAAGCCCGCCCGCAGATGACGAGGGGCCGCTACGACCCAAACTTCTCCTGCAGCAGCGGAAACAACCGGTCCGGCTTGAACGGCACAGCCGTGAAACGGATGCCGGTGGCATCGGCGAGCGCATTGCCGAGCGCTGCAGCCACCGGATTGTAAGGGCTTTCGCTCATCGATTTTGCGCCCATCGGTCCCAGCGTGTCGGTGGTGTCCGCGAAGAACACCTCGGTGCGCGGAATATCCGCAAACGACGGCAAGTGATAGTCGCGAAATCTGGGATTCACGACGCGGCCGCGCCCATCGATCACCATTTCCTCGTACAACGTTGCGCCGAGCGATTGCGCCACGCCGCCCTCGACCTGTCCGCGGCACTGCATCGGATTGACGACCCGGCCGGCATCCGCGGCATGCACGCTTTTCAGGATCTTGATTTCGCCTGTGTGTTTGTTCACGGCGACGCGAAACCCCTGGACATTGAACGCGACCGAGCGCGGCGTGCCTTCCGAGGTGCCGCTGGCGCGAAGTGTTGTTCCCTGTCCGCGCGCTGCCTCCGCAAGTTGCGCGAATGACCGGCGCTGCCTGCCGCAAATCACGGAATCGTTTTCAAGGACGCACGAAGCGGGATCCGTCCCTGTCGTGTGCGAAGCAAGGGACTTGAGCTCTCCGGCCAGATTTTCCGCCGCGGCTTGCGTTGCGCGTCCGGCGACAAACGTGCCGGTGCTTCCATATGCGCCGGTGTCGTGGCCGCCATGAGCCGTGTCGGATTGCAGCAGGTGGATTTGATCGACGGTGGTCTTGAGTACAGTCGCGGCGATCTGGCGATGCACGGTGCTGGTGCCGTTACCGAATTCCGCCGTTCCGACTTTCAGTTCAAACCCGCCGTCCTCACGCAGGGAAATGCTGGCATCGGCGATATGCCCGTCGGGCGGCACCGTATCGATCATGGTAAGCGCGATACCCTCGCCAACCAGCCAGTCAGCGGAAAGTTCGATGTTCGGTCCCTCGGCCTGCATCGCACGCTCGACCAGATCGAGGCACTGATCGAGGCCGTAGCTGCCATAGAGCACGTCGGTATGTCCCGAGCCCGGAGGCGACAGCATCGGATCGCCCGGTTTCACGATATTGCGGCGGCGAATCTCGAAGGGACTGATGCCAAGTCGCCTGGCCAGTTCATCGATCGCGGCTTCCACCGCGAACAGCGTTTGCGGCAAGCCATAGCCCCGAAACGCGCCCGACGGCACCGTGTTGGTATAGGTGACGACCGCATCGACCTTCTTGTTTGGGCAGTTATAGACGCCGATCGACTCGCCGCAGGCATGGGACAGCACCGGACCGGCATGATTGCCGTAGGCGCCGGTGTTCGAGAGCACGTCGAGCTGCAGCGCCGTCAGTTTTCCGCTCCTGTCGGCGCCCGCCTTGACGGTGATGCGCATCGGGTGCCGCGTGGAGGTCGAGATAAATTGTTCTTCGCGGGTAAGTTCAAGCTTGACCGGGCGTCCGGTCCTGAGGGCGGCAAGCGCGAGAATATCCTCGACGAACATTTCCTGCTTGCCGCCGAAGCCACCGCCGACGCGTTCGCAAAACACCCGAACCTTGTCCGGTGCGAGATTAAAAATATCCGCCAGCGCGCGCCGCGTCAGGAACGGCGTCTGGGTGCTGGAGCGAACGTTCAGGATGCCGGAGGGATCGACCCAGGCGAGGCCGCCATGGGTTTCCAGCGCGGCGTGCTGGACACGCTGGGTGGTGAACGTTCCCTCATAGGTGACCGCGGCCTGGGCGAGGGCGCTTGCGACATTGCCGAACTCGCCGCGGGTTTCCGCCACGATGTTGCGCTGTGCATTCGCGACGCGCTGCTGCCTTGTCTTGCCGGCATGAATCGCGGGAGCGCCCGGTGCAATCGCCCGCTCCGGATCAACCACATCGGGTAAAATTTCGTAGTCGACCTTGAGACGTCGGCAGGCTTCCTCGGCGGCGGCCTCGGACTCCGCAACCACGGCTGCGACCTTTTGCCCGATGAAGCGGACGACATCATCCAGCACGCGGGTGTCGTCCGGATCCATCCAGGTCTTCTCGTGCCGCGCGGTGGAGAACAGGCGATCCGGCGCGTCCTCGAAGGTCAGCACCGCATGCACACCTGCAACGTTCAGCGCAGCAGTCTTGTCGATCGAGACGATTTTTGCATGGGGATGCGGCGAGCGCAGCATCTTGATGTGCAACAAACCTTCCATGGCGGTATCGAAGGTGTAGGGAGCGGCACCCCGCACCAGCTGCGGTCCGGCGGGCGCGGGCAGGCTGCGGCCGAACGCGGTGCCCGCGGCGGCTTCTTCGATATTCTTTTTGCCGTTGAGCGCGTCTTCGATCGCGCGATATCCGGTGCAGCGGCACAAATTGCCTTTCAGCGAGGCGCCGAGATCCTGCCGCTGCGCCTGGTTGAGCGATGCGCAAGTCAAGATCATGCCCGAGGTGCAGAACCCGCATTGAAAGGCCTGCGCATCGAGAAACGCCTGCTGCATCGGATGCGTCCCGCCGTCCGGCGCGAGGCCTTCAATGGTCGTCACGGCATGGCCATCGGCGCGGAAGGCGGGGATCAGGCAGCTGTGCACCGGCTCGCCATCGATCAGCACGGTGCAGGCGCCGCAGTCGCCGGCGTCGCAGCCTTTCTTGACGCCGAAATGCTCGAGTTCGCGAAGAAAGGTTCGCAGGCATTGTCCGGGGTGCGGGCGCTGCGAGAACTCCTTGCCGTTGATCTGATAGGTCATGATCGCGCCGGGCCTTGCAGTTCGCAGCGAATTTCTTCGGCAAGGCGCAGCGTCATGTGCTTTCGCCACGTCGGCTTGCCGTGAACGTCGTTGTGGTAGAGCCCGTCGGGGATGCGATGCAGAAGGGCCTCGCGCAGATCCTCCGCGCGCGGGATCCCGGCAAAGGATATCTGAACGGGCCGCGCCGTCGATGCCGTCACCGTTAGTGCCATGATGCCCTCACTGCTGATGCTGCCGATCAGCAATGCCGCCGACCGCCCCAGCGGGGTCAGCGAAATCTGGCGAAACGCGGAGCGCCGCTTCAGCGCCGCGAGCGGAATATCGATCTGCCGCAGCAACTCGCCCGCGGCCAGCACGTTGCGCTGGTCACCGGTGACGAAGTCGGCGATTTTGATCCTTTGCTCGCCGCCATCTCTCTTCCAGATCGTGCAGACGCCATCGAGCGCCGCGGTCAGCGAGATCATTGGCCCGGCCGGCAACGACATGCAGAGATTGCCGCCGACGGTGGCGGTCTTCCATATCTTGAAGGATGCCAGAAACGCTCGGCAACACCGATCGATCAGCGGCGCGGCGAGCCATTCGGGCGGGCATGCGAGGGCGTCGAGTTGCGCAACCGTGCAGGTCGCCGCGATCGTGAGCGCGGTGTCGCCGATCGACAGCGCCGGCCATTTGAGATCGGTGAGATCGATCAGCCGCCTCAGATGGACCTGGGGCTCCGAGAACAGCCAGGTCCCGCCCGCGAGCCAAGCATCGCCTGCCGTCCAAACGGGCAGCTGCGCCCGTGATTGCGGGCGAGCAACCTCGGTGATGGTGTTCAAATCCATGGATACGCTAGTGCTTTCAACGAGATGCATCTCCCTGTAAGAAGTCTTGCAAGACCGACGCCAACTCTCTCACGGATTGGGCTGGTCTTTGAATTGCAGGGATGGCGTGGCGAGAGTCGTTTTGCAATTCCGATCTCCTGGAGAAGCAAGATTATGGACCCAAAGCAGGCGATCTGGATCAAGGATCCCTTAGCCATTCTCGCCGACGGGGCGGAACGCGGCATCGTCGTCCAGGACGGCAGGATTGTCGAACTGGTGCCGAGGGGAGGCCAGCCGAAGACGTCGGCGGCGATCTTTGACGCGGCCAATCATGTGGTTCTGCCGGGGCTGATCAATACGCACCATCATTTCTATCAGACGCTGACCCGGGCATTGCCGGCGGCGTTGGACCGCGAGCTATTTCCGTGGCTGCAGGCGCTCTACCCGGTGTGGGCGCGGCTGACGCCGGAATCGCTGGATCTCGGGGTCACCGTGGCGATGTCGGAATTGCTGCTCTCCGGCTGCACCACCACGACCGATCATCATTACGTTTTTCCTGCCGGGCTGGAGGACGCCGTCGACATCGAAGTCGCGGTCGCTAGACGACTCGGGGTTCGGGTATTGCTCACGCGCGGCTCCATGAACCGTTCGCAGCGGGACGGTGGATTGCCGCCGGATAGCGTCGTGCAGGACGAAGACACCATCCTCGCCGACAGCGAACACGTCGTAGCGAGGCATCATCAGCGCGGCGAGGACGCCATGGTGCAAATTGCGCTGGCGCCGTGCTCGCCGTTTTCGGTGACGACATCGCTGATGAGCGCGACCGCAGCGCTCGCCACGAGGCTCGACGTTCGCCTGCATACCCATCTGGCGGAGACCGAGGACGAGAACAAATTCTGCGAGCAGATGCATGGCTGCCGGCCGCTCGATTATCTCGAGCAGTGCGGCTGGCTCAATGCGCGGACATGGCTCGCGCACGGCATTCATTTCAACGCCCAGGAAATGAAGCGCCTGGGGAAAGCCGGAACGACGATCAGCCATTGCGCCTGCAGCAACCAGGCTCTCGCGTCCGGTTGCTGTCCGGTCTGCGACATGGAAGACGCGGGGGTCGCAATCGGCCTCGGAGTCGACGGCTCGGCGTCGAACGACGAATCCAATCTGATGCGGGAGGTTCGGGCGGCATTCCTGTTGCAGCGTGCGCGCTATGGCGTCGGCCGCGTCAGCCACAAGGACGCCTTGCGGTGGGTTACGAAGGGATCGGCCGCCTGCGTCGGCCGCCCGGAACTCGGCGAGATCGCCGCAGGCAAAGCCGCCGATCTGGCGTTGTTCAAGCTCGACGAATTGCGTTTCTCCGGTCACGGCGATCCGCTGGCGGCGCTGGTTCTGTGCGGTGCGCATCGCGCAGACCGGGTGATGGTCGGCGGAAATTGGGTGGTGACCGATGGCGTCATCCCCGGGCTTGACCTGCCCGATCTGATCCGGCGCCATAGCGCCGCGGCGCGCGCCATGCAGGCGGGGTGATTTTCTTCGTTCAGAGGAGGGACGAGGCGCGACCTGCCCCCTCCCTGACCCTCCCCCACAAGGGGGGAGGGAACGTGTTTGTCGCGGACCTTACTTGCCGCCGGGAATCTTGTCGTCGATGCCCTTGACATAGAAGTTCATGCCAAGGACCTGACCGTCGGCAAGATGATCGCCGCCCTTGCACTCAACTTCCTTGCCATCCTGACCCACAACCGGGCATTTGAACGGGAACAGCTTGCCTTCAGTGATGGCGGCTTCGGTATCCATCGCCAGTTTCTTCACGTCGTCGGGCATGTTGGTGTAGGGCGCCATCACGACCATTTTCGATTTCAGGCCGCCCCAGGTGTCTTCCGACGTCCACTTGCCATCGAGCTCGGCCCTGACGCGGTCGATGTAGTAGGGCGCCCAGTTATCCATGATCGATGTGAGTTGCGCCTTCGGCCCGAATTTGATCATTTCGGAATCCTGGCCGAATGCCAGCTTGCCGCGCTCCGATGCGATCTGCATCGCCGCCGGGCTGTCGGTGTGCTGCATGATCACGTCGGCGCCTTGATCGAGCAGTGCCTTCGCCGCGTCAGCCTCCTTGCCGGGATCGAACCACGAGTTCGCCCAGATGATCTTGACCTTGATGTTGGGATTGATCGTCTGCGCGCCGAGGATCGTGGCGTTGATGCCCGAGATGACTTCCGGGATGGGGAACGAGCCGATATAGCCCAGCACGCCGGCTTTGGACATCTTGGCCGCGATGATGCCCTGAATGTAGCGGCCTTCGTAGAAGCGGCCGGAATAGGTCGACATGTTCTTGTCGCGCTTGTAGCCGGTCGCGTGCTCGAAATGCACGTTGGGATATTTCTTGGCAACCTTCAGCGTCGGCTCCATGTAGCCAAACGACGTCGTGAAGATCAGCTTGTTGCCGGCGCGTACGAGTTGCTCGATCGAGCGTTCGGAATCCGGACCTTCGCTGACGTTCTCGAGATAGGTCGTCTCGACCTTGTCGCCGAATTCCTTGACCACGGCCTGGCGCGCCAGTTCATGCTGGTAGGTCCAACCCAGATCTCCGATCGGGCCGAGATAAATAAATCCGACTTTCAGTTTTTCGGCGGCGGACGCGCCGAACAGGCTTGCTCCGGCAGTAAGTATCACTGCCGTTGCAGCAATGAGAATCTTTCTCATGGGTTTCTCCGGTTACTAAGGGGTGGACTAACTATCCCGATGCGCACGCGCCCCATCGCGCGCGCTTCGGGTATTTATCGGTCGGGTACGAACACGGTCCCCAAGGCCGCGGGTGCCGTCGAGCCACCGGTTCTTGCGCGCGAAATCAGAACAAGAACGATGACGGTTGCGAGATAGGGCAATGCCGACATGAACTGCGACGGGATACCGAGGCCCGCGCCCTGCGCGTGCAACTGCAGGATCGTCACGGCGCCGAACAGATACGCGCCGACCACGAGGCGAGCCGGGCGCCATGACGAAAACACCACGAGTGCCAGCGCAATCCAGCCGCGGCCGGCAGTCATGCCCGGGATGAAGAACGGTGTATAGGCCAAGGGCAGATAAGCCCCGGCGAGGCCCGCGCATGCCCCGCCGAACATCACCGCCAGCATTCTAATCCTGAGCACGGGATAGCCCAGCGCGTGTGCCGAAACGTGATTGTCGCCTACGGCCCGCAACACCAGTCCCGCCCGCGTCCGGTAGAGAAACAGCCAGAACTCCGATGACCAGCGCCAGCGAGAGATAAATGAAAGCGTCCTCGCCGAAGAGGATACGCCCTACCAGCGGAATATCGGTAAGGCCGGGGATGTGGAGATGCGGAGCCGGTGTAATTTTCTCCCCCACGAAGCCAGCGCCGATCAGGCCCGATAGTCCGATCCCAAGAATGGTCAGCGCAAGACCCGTGGCAACCTGGTTGACCGCGAGTCCCAGCGTCATCATCGCAAAGATCAGGGATAGCAGCGTACCCGCGATAATTCCGCAGAGCGCCCCGATGATGGTCGAGCCGGTCAACCAGGCGCCTCCGAATCCGCAGGCGGCTCCGACGATCATCATGCCCTCAACGCCCAGATTGAGCACGCCGGCGCGCTCGGTCACCAGTTCGCCGGTGGCCGCGATCAACAGAGGAGTTGAAGCGGCGAGCACTGAAAGAATGATCGCTTCAACCAGTTCCACTGGGCACCTGTCGTGATGCGAACACAAGCCGGAAGCGGTAGAGAATGAGAGAGTCGCACGCAAGCACGTAGAACAGCAGAATGCCCTGAAAAACCTTTGTGACGTCCAACGGGATTTTCATTGCGATCTGGGCCTGCTCGCCGCCGATGAAGGTGAGTGCGAGGAAAAGGCCTGCAATTAATATTCCAATTGGGTTCAAGCGTCCGAGAAATGCGACGATGATCGCGGTGAAGCCATAACCGGGTGAAATGCCCGGCTGAAGGTGTCCTACCGGTCCCGCAACCTCGATGATTCCGGCAAGTCCGGCCAGGGCGCCCGAAATGGCGAACGTCAGGAGTATCAACTGGTTGGAATTGAAGCCGCCAAAGCGCGCGGCGCGGGGCGCTGCGCCGACCACGCGAATTTCAAAGCCTTTTATCGTGCGCCCAAGCAGCACAGTCGCGGCGGCGACGACCACAAGCGTAATGATCGCGCCGAGGTGCAGCCTTCCGCCTTCAATCAGAACCGGCACGGTTGCGACCGGATCGAATTCGGCGGTGGTCGGGAAATTGAACCCGGCCGGATCGCGCCACGGGCCGCGCACGAGATAATCGAGAAAAAGGTCCGCCACATACACCAACATCAGACTGGTGAGAATCTCGCTGGCGCCGAATCTGACTTTGCAGATCGCCGGTATCAGCGCATACAACGCGCCTGCCGCCGCGCCGAGCAGCAGCATTGCCGGCATCACCCAGTGTCCGGCGTCGGTGCCCTGGGTCTTCACGGCGAGCCAGCTGCCGGCAACGGCGCCGACCAGAAACTGTCCCTCAGCTCCGATATTCCAGGCGTTGGCGAGATAGCAGAGCGACAAACCGATCGCGATCATGACGAGCGGAGTCGCCTTCACGGCGATCTCCTGCAGCGAATAGCTGTCCGTCAGCGGATCGATGAAGTAGACGCCAAGCGCAGAGATCGGATTTTTGCCAAGAATGGCAAACAGTATGCTCATGGTCACAATCGTCAAACCGATTGCGATCAGCGGCGAAACCAGCGCGATCATGTTTGATCGCTCGGCTCGTTTTTCAAGCACTAACTGCATGAGCCGCTTCCTTCTGCTCCAGACTGCTTCCACCCATCAGGAGACCGAGCTTCTGGCGGTCGGCGTCCGCAGTCGCCAGCGGCTCCGAGAGGCGGCCGTGGAACATCACGGCGATCCGGTCGGTGATCTCGGTGAGTTCATCGAGGTCCTGGCTCGTCACCAGCACGGCGGCGCCGTTTGCTGCGAGATCGAGCAGAGCCTGCCGGATGACCGCAGCCGCGCCCGCGTCGACGCCCCAGGTCGGCTGACTGACAACAAGGACGGCGGGGTTGCGCAGTATTTCGCGGCCGACGATGAACTTTTGCAGATTGCCGCCGGACAGGCTTGCAGCTTCGGGGTCGCGCTTTGCCTTGCGCACGTCGAACGCCTCGGTCGCACGGTCGACCGTCGATAACGTCGCGGCGGTGTTGACGAAGCCATGCCGAACCATTCCGCTGGCGGCGTGGCCGGTCAGCAGGGCATTTTCGGAAAGCTTCATCCGAGGCGCGGTGCCGTGACCCAGACGCTCTTCGGGCACGAATGCCGCGCCAAGCTTGCGTCGCTGCGTGATGGAAAAATGTCCCGCGGCAACACCGTCGATCACCACCGTGCCGGGGTCCTGGGCTAGCCTCTCGCCCGAGAGCGCCGCGAAAAGTTCATCCTGTCCGTTGCCGGCGACGCCGGCGATGCCCAAGATTTCACCACCCTTCAGCTCGAACGAAATGTGTTTGAGCCTCACTCCGTGAGGATCATCGGGCTCCAGGCTGAGATCGTTGACGACAAGACGCGGCACCGTGGTTTGCCGGCCGGCAGTGGCCTTGACCTCCTTGATGTCGGCACCCACCATCATGCGCGCCAGCGATGCGGCGGTTTCCGCCTGCGGGTTGCAGGTTGAGATCTTTTTGCCGCCGCGCAGGATTGTCGCCGTGTCGCAAAGCCGTTTCACCTCTTCCAGTTTGTGGCTGATGTAGAGAACCGCTCGGCCTTCGGCTTTCAGGCGATCCAGCACGACGAAAAGCTGATCGGCTTCCTGCGGGGTCAGCACGGCCGTCGGCTCATCGAGGATCAGGAATTTGGGATTTTGCATCAGCGCCCGGACGATCTCGATGCGCTGGCGCTCACCCACCGACAATTGCCACACTTCCCGCTTTGGATCGAGCGGAAGCCCGTAAACATGAGACACTTCCTGCAGGCGTGCGGACATATCCTTGAACAATTCCTTGCCGTCGAGCCCAAGCGCCACGTTCTCGGCGACAGTGAGATTGTCAAACAGCGAGAAATGCTGGAACACCATGCCGATGCCGCGCGCGCGAGCTTCCGATGGTCCAGAGAGAACCATTTTCTCCCCTTGCCAGCGCATCTCGCCGTCGCTCGGCTGAATCAATCCGTAGATAGTTTTGACCAGGGTCGATTTTCCCGCACCGTTCTCGCCGAGAAGGGCATGGATCTGCTGCGGCCAGATATCGATATCGATCAACTCGTTTGCGAGAAAATTGCCGTAGCGCTTGGTCAAACCGACCGTCCGAAGCAACGGCGTCTCGCCGGAATGCAGGCCGGTAGGCGTCGGATCTAACATTCGATGTCACGCATGTGAGGAATTGCTGCCTCAATACTGGGCTAGTTTACACTTCGGCGTAAGTAGGGAAAAAGCGCCAGCGTTTGCCCAACTCTTTGGCATCGGGCACTCGTTGCGAATCACTTGGGGTTTCCTTGGTCTTTGCTGCTCGGGACGCCCCCGCAGCGGTCGATCTCCTCTCGGACCGGAGAATGCTCTGTTGCAAAATTGTGACGGTTGAGACAAATCGGAACCGCCAGTTTAAGGTTGCTGCGAATATGAGCAGCATCATTCCATCGTGTGCAGGTTCGGCGGATATGAATTTGCGCGAACGGCGCGCGTGCATGCATCCCGCCGGATCACCGCAATAAGCCAATAAAATCGGGCATAACCGCGCAGCCGACCGTCCCCTTTAAGTTGCCAGGTACGGTGCAGCGGGTCGCTATCGACGTGTAACCTGCTGATGTATGGGCCGTTCTTGATCAAACATGCGGCAAGCCCTGGAGAAAGTTGAGGCTTCTCACGCCCGGCGAACGGCGCAAGTGTCGCCTCAAGGGCCTAGTCAATCGGTCGTCAACTCGGGGGTATTCAGGATGTCCTACCTTAACAAATCAATTGCAGCGGCGGCGCTGTCACTCGCCATGCTGGCTCCGGCCGGCTTCGCCCGCGCGGCGGATCTTCCGGCCAAGGCAAAACCCATCGTCGATGTGCCGTTCTTTTTCGTAATCGATAACCGGGTTACCTTTTCCTACATTTTCAACGGCACGGATCCGGGGATGTACACCCGGAATCCCAACGGCACCTATAACGGCACAACCCCGAAGCAGGTCTATTCGTTCACGCATTTCGATGCCTGGGCATACGGCACCAACTTCTTCACCATTTCGATGTTCAAGTCGGGTCACCTCGATTCCGCTGCGCCTTGCACGGGTTCGGGAGTAATCACCAGCCCGGCCGCCGGTTTTGCGACGGTAGCGGCTGACTGCGCCGGCGCAACGGAGATCTACGGCCTGTTCCGCAGCACGTTCGGCTTCAACGAAATCTTCAACACCAAGTCCTTCAGCATGGGCCCGCTGCACAACGTGTCATTTGAGATCGGCGCCGACGCCAACTCGGAAAACACTTATCTTGCGCCTGCCAAGCGTGATCTCGTAGCCGGTCTGCAGTTCGCCTTCGACCTTCCCTACAAGGGCTACTTCAACGTGGCGCCGTTGTACTATAAGGAAATCAATCACAATTCCTTCCTTCAGTGCGGTGCCGGTTGGAATCCGAATATTCCAGGAGTGACTTGCCTCTCCGACGCGAACACCGACTACAAGGGAACATGGGCGGTTGAGACGAATTACTACATGGATTTAGGCTTTTTACCCCCCTCGATGCAGGTCTTCTCCATCAGCGGCCGCGCCGCGTGGTACGGAACCAAAGGCAACCAGAACTCTCCGCTTGGGGTTGCCAGCGGCGGAACAGGCACGGCGGTGGAATTCAACGGCGAACCTATCCGTCTGACGCTTGACGCCAGCAAGGCCATTTGGGGTCCGAAATATTCGCACTTCGTGGATGTGTGGGTCGCCTATCGCTACTGGCAGAACAAATTCGGCCTCGACCACAACGCCGCCCCCGGTGTCTGCACGGTGGCGGGAGTGAGCACCAATTCCTGCACCGAATCGTCGCTCTACTCAGGTATCACGGTAAAGTTCTAACCGGCTGAGAACTTCGGTGAAGATGATGGCGCCGCGATGACCCCGCGGCGCCATTTCTGTTTCGGCGGCTATTTCTTCCAGACGCCGGCGTGCAGCGCTTCGGCCTCGTCCTCAAGCAGCGGTCCGAGGACTTCAGTCGCTCGCTGTCCGCTCTTGAACACCTCGCGGCAGGGCAGGTCGAGCGTGGGGTTTTCCGGGTGATTGCCGGTAACGGCTCGCAGTCGATGTTCGCTCAAGCCGTAGACCAGGCGGCCAATTCCCGCCCAGTAAATCGCGCCGGCGCACATCGCACAGGGTTCGGCGGACGAATATAGCGTGGCGTTGCCGAGCACAACCGGGGTGAGGGTCGTGCAGGCCTGCGTCGCGAGCAGGCGTTCGGCATGAGCGGTCCCGTCATGCGCCGGCATGTAGCCGTTCTCGGCCTCGATCAGCACGTTGCGATCTCGATCGACGAGAATGGCGCCGAAGGGATGGTTGCCGTGCGTCAGGGCGCGGCGGGCGACCTCGAACGATCGGCGTAAAAAATGCTCGTCCAGTTCGAGCGTGTTGTTCGAATTGCTGTCCATTGCGGTTCCTGCCGACAGGTCCATCATGCAGACGGCGGGTGTGACAAGCAAGCGAACGGATCAGTGTCCCGCCATATGCCGCCCGATTTCCGTGAGATCGGCTTCGCTGGCGCGGGCTTCATAGACGAATTGGCCGTGAAACATCACCACCAGACGATCTGACAGTTCGAGCAACTCGTCGAGGTCTTCGCTCACCAGCAGCACCGCGGCGCCGCGATTTCTCGCGGCCATGATCTCGGCATGAATTTGCGCCACCGCGGCGAAATCCAGACCGAAGCAGGGATTGGCGGCGATCAGAACCTCAACATCCCCTCCCAATTCGCGCGCCAGCACCGCGCGCTGCACATTGCCGCCGGATAGCGCCGAGATCGGCGTATCGGGCGTGCGGGTCTTGATCTTGTACTGTGCGATCTTCTTGTCGGCGTCGTCGCGAAACGCAACGCGGTTGAGCCACCAGCCGCCGCTTGCAAACGGGACGCGGTCGAATTCTCGGAACGCGATATTGTCGGCGACACTCATGCCGCCGACGCAGGCGTTCTTCAGCGGCTCTTCAGGCAGAAGCGACATCTTGTGCCGCCGCATTTCCTCCCGGCTGGCGCGATAGATATCGCCGGCGACGCGAATTTCACCGCTTTCGGCTTCGCGCTGACCGGCAAGCACCTCGACAAGCTGCCGCTGGCCGTTCCCGGAAACGCCGGCGATGCCGACGATTTCGCCGCCGCGGACGGCGAGCGAAACGTCGTGCACCGCGACCGCACCGGCATCGTCGAGCGCGTTGAGTTTGCTCAGTTCGAGCCTGGTCGTGCCCACTTCTCCGACCCGCGCCGGCTGCAGGGTCAATTCTTCCGCGCCGATCATGGTGCGAGCCATATCGTCCGGCGTAAGATCGGCAACCCGGCCATGACCGGCCAGCTTGCCCCGGCGCAGGATGGTCACTTCATCGGCGAACGCCATCACCTCGCGGAATTTGTGCGTGATCATCAAAATCGTCAGCTCGCCGTTGACGACCATGGCGCGCAGCATACCCAGTACTTCGTCCGCTTCGCCGGGCGTCAGCACCGACGTCGGCTCGTCGAGAATGAGAAATCTCCGCTTAAGGTAAAGCTGCTTGAGGATTTCGCATTTTTGCCGTTCGCCGGCGGAAATATCGGAGACCCTGGCGTTGAGCGGCACCTTGAACGGCATGCGCGCCAGAAACGCTTCCAGCTCCTTCTTTTCGTTGGCCCAGTCGATGACAGGCGGGACATCGTCACGCGCGAGCACCAGGTTTTCGGCTACCGTCATTGCCGGGACCAGCGTGAAATGCTGATAGACCATGCCGAGGCCGAGCGCGTGGGCGTCCTTCGGATTGGCGATCGACTGTTCGCGGCCGCCGACCAGCACATCCCCCTCGGTCGGGTGATAATAGCCCATGATGCACTTCACCAGCGTGCTCTTGCCGGCGCCGTTTTCGCCGAGCAGCGCATGGAACGAACCGGGCCGCACCTTTAGCTGTACGTTGTCCAGGGCAACGAATTCACCAAAGCGCATGGTCATGGCGACGGCGTCGACGCCTAGCGCGCCGCTCGGCAGAGGCGTTTCGCCGACAATCATGACAAGGCTCCGATCAGTGCCCTGGAGGTAGCGACGGCGCCGAACACGCCGCCCTGCATCTTGATCATCTTCAGCGCGTGGTCGTGATTGCTCTTGTCGGTGGCGGCGCAGCAATCCTCGATCAGAACGCATTCGAAGCCGCGGTCGTTCGCTTCCCGCATGGTGGTATGGACGCAGACATCAGTGGTGATGCCGGTAAGAACGATGTTCTCGATACCGCGCAGCCGCAGCATCAGTTCCAGATCGGTAGCGCAGAACGATCCCTTGCCGGGCTTGTCGATGATGGGTTCTCCAGGCAGCGGCGCCAGGTCGGGAATGATCTCCCAACCGGCCTCGCCGCGGACCAGCACGCGACCGCATGGACCGGGGTCTCCGATCCCCGCGCCGATCTGCCGCGACCGCCAGCGCTTGTTTGCGGGCAGGTCAGTGAGGTCGGGGCGATGGCCCTCGCGGGTATGGATGATATGGAAGCCCTGGCCGCGCATCACGGCGAGCAGCCGCTTGATCGGCTCGATCGGCGCGCGCGTCAGCGACAGGTCGTATCCCATCTTGTCGACATACCCACCGATGCCGCAGAAGTCGGTCTGCATGTCGATGACGATGAGCGCGGTGTTTTCCGTACGCAGATCGCCATTGTAGGGCCACGCATAGGGCTCGGACTTCAGATAGCGCTCGGCCATATCACAATCTCGTCTATCGGAACAGGTTCATCGGGTAATTGAAAGTTCGGCCGGTGCACCGGTCAGCGTGCGTTTCGGCGAGCATGTGATAATCATGATCGCCAGCGTCAGAATGTAAGGAGCGGCGTTAAACAGGTGATATCCCGAGGTCACGCCGACCGACTGCAGCGCCGGCCCTAGCGCCGCCGCGCCGCCGAACGCAAGCGACGCCCACAGGCACAGCATCGGATCCCATCGTGCAAAGATCACCAGCGCGACCGCGGTGATGCCTTGTCCGCTGGAGAGGCCTTCGTTCCAGCTGCCGGGATAGAACAGCGACAGGAACGAACCGCCGATCCCGGCAAGAAAACCGCCGACCATCGTTGCCCGCAGGCGTATTAAAAGAACGGAATATCCCATCGCCCGCGCGGCGTCCGAGCTCTCGCCGGCGGTGCGGATCAGTAGCCCCCAACGCGTCGTTCGAAATGCCCAGTACAAGATCGGCGCCAGCACCACGCCGATCAAAAACAACACGTTGATCCGCAGCGCCGCGCGGACCTGCGCGACATCGCTCCACCACCCGAAATCGATCGCGGGCAACCGCGGCGCGGTAGGCTCGATCAGGGGCTTGCCGAGGTAGAATGCCAGGCCCGTCCCGAACAGCATGAGCGCGATGCCGACGGCGACGTCGTTTACACGGGGCAGCGAGCAAATTCCGGCATGGAGCGCGCCGAGCAGGGTACCGGTCATGCCGGCGGCGAATACTCCGAGCCAGGGCGAGCCCGTGAGGTAGGAGATGCCGTACGCGCTCATCGCGCCCATCACAAGGGTGCCTTCAAGCCCGAGGTTAATGCGTCCGCTGCGCTCGGTGATGCATTCGCCGAGGCTGACGAACAGAAATGGCGTGCTGACGCGGATCGCGCCACCAAACACCGCGAGCGGAACCGTCCAAAGGCCTATCGTTCCATCCGCCATGTCAGGATTTGCCCCTTAGAAAGCCAATTCGTCCGTAGAGGGCGTCGCTTGCCAGAACGGCGACGAAGATAATTCCCTGCAGCACCTGAACCGAGGCGTCAGGCAGGCCGAGCCTGCGCTGCAGCAGGCCGCCGCTTGCGCTGATTCCACCCAGAAGAATCGCAACGGGAATAATCGCCAGCGGATTTTGCCGTGCCAGGAAGGCGACGAGGATACCCGTGAAGCCATAGCCCGCTGCAAGATTGGCGTTGGTCCGGCCTTGAACGGCTGCGACTTCGACCATTCCCGCAAGGCCGGCCGATGCGCCTGCCAGAAAGCAGATTGTCAAAATCAGCTTGCCGACACTCAGGCCCACGATCTTGGCCGCGCGAATGTTGCCGCCGGCGACGCGCGCGGCGAAGCCGAACACGGTGTGATAGATCAGGATGTACGATGCGATGGCGGCGACGACACCAAATACCAGCCCCCAATGTACATCGGTGCCGGGTATCGATCCCAGCATGTTGGCGGCGCCGATCTCGCGGGTCGACGGCTTGTTGAGGCTGGCGGGGTCGCGCATCGCGCCTTCCACCAGATGGTTGAGGATCGCCAGCGCGATGTAGACGAGGAGCAGGCTCGAAATCGTTTCATTGACGCCGCGATATTGACGAAGGCCACCCGCCAGCATGATCCAGAGCCCACCGCCGATCATGCCGGCGCACACCATCGCCAACTGCACTATCAGCGGTGGCGCCGATTGCATCGCCAGTGCCATGCTGGTGGCGGCAAGCGCACCGATCAGGAGCGCGCCTTCGCCGCCGATGATGACCATGCCGAGTTGGGCCGGCAACGCGGTGCACAGGGCGGTCAGTATCAGGGGTGCGGCGCGCGTCAGCGTGTTCTGCCAGGAAAACCAGGTGCCGAACGCGCCCTGGTACATGTAGAAATAAAGATCGAGCGGACTTTTGCCGAACAGGGCGACGAATATCCCGAACACGCCGAGCGCGCCGACCAGCGCCGCGCCCGGAATGAGGATGTATTCGATGGTCCCGCCATAGCGCTGGAGAAATCCCGGATCGGCGGCCGGAGAAATCGCAACTGCTTCAGCGGGATCCGCGACGCCTGATGTCACGAAGTCGCTCCGATGACGCCCTCGACCAGATAGTCCATCTTTTCAAGTTCGGGATCCTTCTGGCCGCGATCGGTTCCGGCCGAAATCACGGTCTTGCCCTTGTTGTCCATGATCGGGCCTTTGAAGATGACGTAGTCGCCGGCCGTAAGCTTCGCCTTGATATCGTCGGCGTGCTTGCGCGCTTCCGCCGAGACCGCTTCGCCATAGGGCGAGACCTTGACGATCTCTTCCTTCAGGCCGCCGCGATAGAAATTCGGGATGGCTTCGCCGGCGGCGATCATTTTCACGAACTTCGGATAGAGCGCTTCCCAGTTCCACTCCGCGCCGGTCAAATAGGCCTTCGGCGCCAGCGGCGATTGATTGACGTGATAGCCGCATACCATCGCCCCGCGGCGAGCCGCGTTCTCGACCATCGTCTTCGGTCCGTCGACATGGCAGGTCAGAACATCCACACCCTGATCGATGAGGCTGTTGGTCGCTTCGGCCTCCTTGACGGGCATCGACCAGTCGCCGGTGAAAATCACCTGCGTGGTCGCTTTCGGGTTGGCTAATTTGGCGCCGAGGGTGAAGGCGTTGATGTTGCGCAACACCTGGGGGATCGGCTTGGCGGCAACGAAGCCGAGCTTGTTGCTCTTGGTGGAGTAGCCGGCGACGATGCCGGAAATGTACTGCGCCTCGTCGATGTAGCCAAAATAGCTGCCGGCGTTCTTCGGATCCTTGTCGGTCCATAGGCCGCCGCAGTGCTCGAAGTGAAGTTTTGGAAACTTGTTGGCCATCTTGATCATGTGCGGATTGTAATATCCGAACGATGTCGGGAAGAGCAGCGAAGCGCCGTCCAGGTTGATCATCGACTCCATGGTCTTTTCGACGGCGTCGGTTTCCGCAACTTTTTCTTCCTCGACGACCTTGAGGCCGGGCATCTTCTTGAGCGCCGCGGCGCCTTGCGCATGAGCCTGGTTGTAGCCGTAGTCGTCTCGCGACCCGACATAGATAAAGCCGATCGTGGTATCCGCCGCAGCGGCGGAACGGGCGCCGAAGGCGGTGCCGAGCGTCAGCGCGGCGCTTCCTTGCAAGAGGTGCCGTCGTGAAATCCTGCCAAAATCCATTGGTTGCTCCCTTTGGCGGATGGACCGCCGCTAATTCGCGGCTTCGCCGATCCGGCGGAGCCCGAAAGGCTATGTCGCAATCTTCATGCCAGAGCTTTTTTGGTGAGCATTTCCATTTATCTCATTGAAATATATCGAGTATTTTGAAGTCTAAAATGAGGTTTAAAACTTGGGCAGGCTCGGGAAGGCCTAAAATTTCAGCGACATTTTTGGATTGTATGCAAGGGAGTTAAGCAATTCTTAACTCCGATCGGCGCCGCCAAGCCGTGCCAGTCGCCGAATCCGATTATTTGCGGGCTGGCCAAGCAGGCTTAGGCTGGTACCAGTCAGAACGTTTTGGTGACCGTGGATTTGCCGGCCGCCGGCACCGAATTGTATCGATGGCGATCGATCGAGAAGCGTTCGCACCGGCCGCACCTCGTCATTGGAAAAGCATGAGTGAGATGAAGGAGGCAACCGTCGGGCCACAAAACTCATCCCTCGGCGATGAGATCGTCGGCCGGATCAACCAATTGGCTGCGATCTCCGAAACATCGGAGCATCTCGCTCGCATCTTCCTCACCAGGGAGCACCGTGCGGCCGCAGACCTCATCCTGACCTGGATGCGCGATGCGGGAATGCTCGCGCATCTCGATGCGATCGGAAACGTCTGTGGCCGTTATGAAGGCGAGCGTCCGGGTTTGCCTTGCCTCATGCTCGGCTCGCACTACGACACCGTCCGCGACGCCGGAAAATGGGACGGTCCGCTTGGACTGATCACGGCGATTTCCTGCGTGGCGGATTTGCACAAAGGAGGACGGCGATTACCATTCGCCATCGAGATAACCGGGTTCGCCGACGAGGAAGGGGTTCGGTTCGCCTCCACGCTGCTGGGCAGTCGCGCAGTCGCAGGTACGTTCGATCGGAGTGTGCTCGGTGCGAAGGACAGCGCCGGGATTTCGATGCGCGATGCACTTTCCCAATTCGGTCTGGATCCCGACAATATCGGGGCTGCTGCAAGAGCCCGTGGCGAATTGCTTGCCTATGTCGAACTGCACATCGAACAGGGACCGGTGCTTGAAGCCCAAAATCTGCCGGCTGGAGTGGTGACTGCGATTTCGGGCGCCACACGGCTGGCGGCCAGTCTAACCGGTATGGCCGGCCATGCCGGGACCGTGCCGATGCTGCTGCGGCGCGATGCGCTGGCGGGCGCCGCTGAATGCATCGTCGCGATCGAGGAGTTCTGCCGGACCGACCAAGCTGGGCTGGTCGGTACCGTCGGATACATCCATGCGATGCCTGGCGCGACCAACGTCATTCCGGGGCAGGTATCGTTCACCATCGATATCCGCGCCTCACCCGATGCGCACCGCAAGCTCGCTGTCGCCGATATCGTTCGTCGGATCGAAGATATCGCCAAGCGCCGAAAGCTGCAGTTGCAAGTCGATGTCACCCACGAGAACCGCACCGTGCCCTGCGCGCCGTGGCTCAAGAGCCAGGTCTCGGAGGCCATTGCAAATGAGGGCTATCGCGTCTTCGAGCTGCCGAGCGGGGCAGGGCATGACGGCATGGCGATGATCGATATCGCCGATGTCGGCATGGTGTTCGTACGTTGCCGTGGCGGCATCAGCCATCATCCGGACGAGCATGTGGACCTGGCCGACGCCGATGCAGGCGCGCGCGTGTTGCTGCGACTGATCGAAAACTTCCGTCCGCGCGGTTCAACCGGGTAGCTAACCCGCCGTCACGTCCACGAGCTCTTCGCCATCAAGAACGTGCATGGCCTTGTCGCGGTCAAGGTCGCCTTCCCATGCCGCAACGACGACGGTGGCGACGCAGTTGCCGATCAGATTGCCGAGCGCCCGAGCCATCCCGATAAACCAATCGACCGACAGCACCAACACAAGCCCGATCGCGGGAATGCTGGGCACCGCATTCAAGGTTGCCGCAAGGATCACGATGGCTGAACCGGGAACGCCGTGTGCGCCCTTGGACGTGACCAGGGACACCCCGAGCACCAGCAACAGATCGCCGAACGACAATGGCGTGTTGGTCGCCTGCGCGATAAAGACGACGGCCAGCGTCAGATAGATCGAGAACGCATCAAGGTTGAACGAATAGCCGGTGGGGATCACCAACCCGACAACCGAATCCTTCACGCCGAGCCGTTCAAGTTTGCGCATGATTTGTGGAAGCACCGCGTCTGAAGAAGCGGTCGCCAGAACGATCGTCAATTCCTCACGCAAATAGGCCAGGAACTTGAAGATGTTCAGTCCGGCGAGCGCCATCACCCCGCCGAGCACGCCGAGGACGAAGATCGCGACCGAGACGTAGAACAAGACAACCAGCGATATCAGTTGCTTGAGCGAACCGACGCCGTATTTTCCGACCGTATAGGCGACCGCACCGAGCACGCCAAGCGGTGCGAGGCGAACGATCAGCCCCATCGCCCGGAACAGCACCGTCGATACGGCTTCGATCAACGAACCGATGCGCTCGCCCTTTTCGCCGCCGACAAGGGAGAGACTGATGCCGAACAGGATTGCGAAAAACAGCACCTGCAGCACGTCGTTGCGCGCCAGCGCGTCGAATGAGGTCGTCGGGATGATATTCAGGAGGAAGCTGCCGATACCGCCGCCCTGCAGCTTGTGCGCGTTGTCGGCATAGGTGTTGAGCGCCTTGGCATCGAGCGTCACCGGATCGATGTTCATGCCGTGGCCCGGACCGAACAAATAGGCCAGCAGCAGGCCGACGACCAGTGCCACCGTCGTCATCACCTCGAAATAGATCAGCGCCTTGACGCCTACTCTCCCGACCTTTTTGAGGTCGCCGGCGCCCGCGATGCCGTGCACGACCACGCAGAAAACGATCGGCGCAACGATCATCGAAATCAGCTTTAGAAAGGCGTCGCTGAAAATCTTGAGGCCGATGGCAAAATCGGGAACGGCCATTCCCAGCACAATCCCCAGCAGGAGCGCCACAAGGACCTGAACAAACAGTGAGGTATACAACGGCTTTCTCGCAACTGCCGCGGCGGTGGTGATGGTTGCCATCGAACGCTCCCCTTAATCGGCTCAAACTATGGGCAGCAACAACTGTGCCAGCTTCGCTTGGAACCTTTCGCTCAATGAATAAGCAAATGCGCGTCACAAGACTTGCGCACAGAGAATAAGCAAACGCTGGCGGAAAATCCAACTAACTGAAAATACGAAAGATTCCCAATCGTAACGACAGATAAAGGCGTTGTACACAATGGCACGGGCCTTGCTTCGTTCGATCTGAGAGATTTCTCGCATGGGGCGCGTACTTCATGTCGAACTCAAAGCAGCCGTCAAGCGGCACGCTCGCCGCCGAACCAGAGCCGATCAATCTCGACTGGTCGGCCACGGCACTCGTCATCATCGACATGCAGCGCGATTTCATGGAGCCCGGCGGCTTCGGCGAGACGCTGGGCAACGATGTCTCGCAGCTTGCGCGTGCGGTGAAGCCGATCGCGGCGGTACTCGCCGCAGCGCGCGATCTCGGGATGCTCGTCGTGCACACCCGCGAGGGCCATCTGCCCGATCTGTCCGACGCGCCGCCGGCGAAGATTGAGCGCGGCGCGCCAAGTCTTCGCATCGGCGATCCCGGCCCGATGGGAAGAATTTTGATCCGCGGCGAAGCCGGCCACGACATCATTCCCGCGCTATATCCGCTCGCCAACGAGATTGTCATCGACAAGCCGGGCAAGGGCGCGTTCTACGCGACCGAGCTCGGCGATATCTTGCAGAAGTACGGCATCGAGAATTTGCTGGTGTGCGGCGTGACCACAGAAGTGTGCGTCAACACCACGGTGCGCGAGGCCAACGACCGCGGCTATCGCTGCGTGGTGCTGGCCGATGGCTGCGCGTCCTATTTCCCCGAATTCCACGAAATGGGCCTGAAGATGATCAAGGCCCAGGGTGGCATCTTCGGCTGGGTCAGCAACTCGGCCGCGGTTCTCAAGGCAATGACACCGGATAATTCAATCACGTTGGCAGCGGGAGCATCACGATGAGCACGAGCATGACGGGGACCGCCGGAAAGGCCGATTTCAAGCCTGTATTGTGGACGCCGGGAGACTGGAATGCGTTTTTCGGTTTCGGCACCAACATTCTGGTCAATATGCTGGTGCTGACGGGGCTCTTGCGCTTCGTGCTGAAGATGCCGGACTCGCTGGTGTTCGGCCGCATCCTGCCGGCGCTCGGCCTGATGATGTGTCTCTCCACATTTTATTATGCGTGGCTCGCCTATCGGCTGGCGCAGAAGACCGGCCGTACCGACGTCTGCGCGCTCCCTTCCGGTGTCAGCGTGCCGCATATGTTCATCGTTACCTTCGTGATCATGCTGCCGATCACCATCAAGACCGGTGATCCCATGAAGGGCTGGTCCGCCGGTCTCGTCTGGGTATTCTTCCAGAGCTTCATTCTGATGATCGGCGGATTCATCGCGCCATACATTCGAAGAATTACGCCGCGCGCCGCGCTGCTTGGCACGCTCGCCGGCGTTTCCGTGACATTCATCGCGATGAGACCGGCGCTCGAAATGTACATGACGCCGCAGATCGGTCTGGTCTGCTTTGCCATCATTCTGATCAGCTGGTTCGGCGGTGTGAAGTATCCCAAGGGAATTCCGGCCGGGCTCGTTGCTATCGCGGTCGGCATGATCATCGCGTGGGGCTCGAACCTTTTCGGTCTCGGGCTTGGCGGGTTGAGCGTAAAGGGCGTCGGCGATGCCTTCGCGAATTTCGGCTTCTCCGTGCCGCTGCCGGCGCTCGGCCAGGTCTTCTCGGGCTTCGAATTCCTCGGCATTATTTTGGTGACGGCTATCCCGTTCGGCATCTACGATCTCGTCGAAGCGATGGACAACGTCGAAAGCGCCGAGGCCGCGGGCGACGAATATCCGACCACGCGCGTATTGACAGCCGATGGCGTCGTCAGCCTGATCGGCTGCCTGATGGGTAATCCGTTCATCAACGCCGTTTATATCGGCCATCCCGGCTGGAAGGCGATGGGCGGCCGGATCGGCTATTCGGCCGCAACCGGGATTATGGTGGTCGTGCTGTCGTGGTTCGGCATCATCTCGGTGCTATTGGCGCTGGTGCCGGTGGTCGCGATCTCGCCGATCCTGCTTTATATCGGCATGCTGATCGGCGCGCAGGCGTTCCAAACTACGCCGATCAAGCACGCGCCGGCGATCGTGCTCGCCTTGACCCCGCATCTCGCCGCGTGGGCAAAACTGCAGATCGACACCATGCTGGCAGCGACTCTTGGCGCCGCCCAGACGGTGGGCGCTCTGGCGCCCGACAAGGTGAGCGCGGTCAAGACCGCGGCCATTGCCTCGTTGCCTCAACAAGGTGTGTTCTATCACGGGCTGGAAGTCTTGGGCGGTGGCTCAATCCTCGCTGGCCTCGTGCTCGGTGCGATGGGTGTATTCGTGATCGAGCGCGATTTCGTGAAGGCGTCGGCTTTCGCCTTCTCCGGTGCGGTGCTCACCTATTTCGGTTTCATGCACGGCGAAGCGGTAGGCATCGGCGGTGGATTGGGCGTGACGCCCGCTGTCGCGCTGGCCTATGCGGTCGTGGCGGCCGGGTTTTTCGCGTTGGGCAGACTAGGTACCAGCAGCAACTCCTTTTCGCACCCGGAGATGCCCCTTGCAGCGCCCGCGGAGTGATATTCATCGCGAGGCTCCGTCGCCAAGTTGAACGGCTACAGCGCAGTCCTGCCCATGACCTCCAGATTCGAGGCGCGTCGCAGGCAATCATGTCCCACGCGTTTTCCGCAAAACCGGGCGACGGCACAAAGGGCGTGTGCCGCGCCACAGCGCTGGAGATTCCGGGAAATATCTGTTTAGAATAAAAGCGAAAAATTCGCACGGGGAGGGGCGAAGATGGGCATCGTGCTGCGACCCGGCACGCCGCGGGATGCCGCTGTTTGCGGCCCAATCTGCTTTGAGGCGTTCAAGGCAATCGACGACGACCACAATTTCCCGTGGGATTTTCCGTCGGCGGCGGTGGCCACGGACGTCTTGGCGATGCTGTTGTCCAATCCCGGGTTCTATTCGGTGGTCGCCGAGAAGGACGGGAATGTCATCGGCAGCAACTTTCTCGACGAACGCGGACCGATTGCGGGAATCGGGCCGATCACGGTTGATCCGGCGTCGCAGAACGGGACGATCGGGCGCCGGTTGATGGAGGCTGTACTCGACCGCGCGAGCCAACGGCGCGTCGCGGGAGTCAGGCTGCTGCAATCCGCCTTTCACAATCGTTCCTTGTGCCTGTACACCAAGCTCGGCTTCGACACCCGCGAGACGGTCTCGAAAATGAACGGGACACCGTTGGGTCTTACATTGCCTGGGTACGAGGTGCGTCCGGCGCGTGCGGCCGATCTGGCGGCCTGTAACGCATTGTGCCAGCGGATTCACGGCCATCACCGTGGCGGCGAACTCGACAATTCTATAAGGGCAGGGAAGGCGCAAGTCGTGGAGCATTTTGGCGAGATCACCGCCTACGCGACAGATGTCGGGTTCTTCGCCCATGCCGTTGCCGAGAACAATCGGGGTCTGAAGGCGCTAATTGGTGCGGCCACGGGCTTCCCCGGTGGCGGCTTTCTGGTGCCGACCCGCAATGGCGATCTGTTCCGCTGGTGCCTGCAGAACGACCTCCGCCTCGTGCACCAAATGACCTTGATGACGATCGGTCTCTACAATGAGCCCACCGGCGCCTATCTGCCGTCGGTTCTTTATTGAGCGATGATATCGCGGTGGGTTATACTCAAATGGATGATATCTACAGAGGCCGATTTTGTGGGGTTTAATTCCTCCTCCGGCATCCCCATGTATAAGGTATGGTTCAATTTCAAAAATCTACCTTCACCCGCGAGCCGCCGAAGTCGAAGGCGGAGCTACGCCAGATGCTGGCCGACGCCGTTCGCAACACGCAGCCCAGCGCGGACTACGGGGCGAAGCGCCCGCCGGCCGGGCGGCCCCAGGAAGACTAAATGCCTTGGGGCTAAAGCCACGAGCATATCAGCGTCAAATTTGTCGCGCACGCCGCCAGTAGCGCTACCAGGAGCGCGATGCGTAATCGCTCGCCGGAGGTCTTGAGGGACGTTCCCATGGCGGTGAGAACATCCGGCAATTCTACCTTGAGAGTCTCTGGGATTATTTTTCGCGGATTTACTAGTTGTTTACAACTCGGGGATTTCGCCTGTCATGGCCGGAGCCGCAGAGTCGCCTGTTGAGCTTCCGTCATAGCCAAAGTGAGAGACACTATTCCGGCGATTGCGATTGCAGGTCCGTTCCATCATTGAACGGGTCGCCAATTCTTGCGACCCGTTCTTTCTTCGCTAAGTCATTGGCGCGGGATTGGGCGCCTCTTTGGCAACGGGATATGCCCGGTGATTGGCGGCTCTTGGGTACCGGCGGACGCCTGTGCATCCGGTGCTTGCCTTAGGATCGCCGCGGCGGCTCGCTGGAAGGCTGCTGCGGCTTGCTCTTCCGCAGTTGTACGCTGGTCAATATTCGTCAGTGTCCCCGTGTCGGGACCTGTCATAGCAGGCGCGGTCGGCGTCAATCGCCGATCAGCTTCGACTGATGGGGGCGGTGGCGTGGTGACGAAATAGGTGAAGCAGCCTGCCAGGGCTGCGGCGACTAGAACGGCCGGAACAGCAAGTCGCAAGCCGATCATTTCTCCACCCTCAGCTCGACGAGCGGGCGCTCGAACACCTCTACGAGCCCATCCAAAAGGTCTTCGTGATCGTGGTGTCCGGGTTCAAGGTATTCTTCGAGAATACGTTGAGCATCGGTGAGGGCTTGAATGGCCAGTTCTTGATCACTCATGTTGAGTTACTCCGCACAACGTGGTCCGGGACCTCAAGTAAAACCTACCACAAATTGTTCTTGGAGTGCGCGGGCGGGTGGCCAAACGCTGGCTATTGTGTATTCGGGTGTCGGAGACCCTAGTTATGGTAGGTTACCAAGCGAACCGCCGGGAAGTGTTGTTCTTTAATTTCCGCCATAATTTGAAGATCTTGGCTTTTTAGACTTTGGGATAATTGAGAGGACGCCTGTATTTATTTTGTTAAGACGGAGCGACCCATGCGCGTCGCGATGATCGTTGTGTCGATATTGGTGGTAGCCACGCCATCAGAGGCTTCAAAGTCCTGCATGAGCAAGACCGAAGCGCGCCAGCATTTCGGTTCGGTCCACATCTATTGGCATGGCCCGGATCATTGCTGGGACGCGACATCAACTCGAGGGCACCATCAGATTGCCCACAGAGTTCAGCGGAAAATTGATCAACCCAAGTGGCGTGACGCGATGTCGGCAATGTCGCCTAATCAGACACAGACAATGTTGCCCAATGAACCCGTGCAGGCACCCCCGGTAGATCTCCGGGCAGAAGTCGGGCCGTCGCTCATCGATGCGCGCTGGGTCGATTTCGCGCAGGTGCCGCAGTCCATCATCGAACGAAAGCCGGAGCCGGCGGTCATGCCACGCGGCGTGCTGCTGGTGTTGGCGTTCATCGCGTTCGCAGTGACGGTGGCCATTATCGATGTTCTATTTCGCAACTATAATCAACGAACGCGATCGGCTGGCTAGAACTCACACGACCTCTGGCTGATTTGTCGACTATTCCAAGGGTCGCATCGCGTCGCCATTCCTCGAAGTCGGATTCGCACGGCTGCTGCAAATTCCTGCCACGCGATCTCGAACGCGGCTCGCTTAGCATCGAACGTCGCTGCCGTGCCGGATCGTGGTTCTCCGGATTGCTCCCTGGGTAAAAGCCGCGGTGCCACTCCCACCGATCAGATGACGGCGGCGCTCGGATCGCTCGCTTCAGGCAACGCGATGCCCAACGAAAAGGCCGCTGGTAATATGCCCAGCGGCCCGCCGGGCTCAAAATTTCATTCGATCAGAAACGCCTACTCAGCCCCGGTTTTCAAAGATTATTCAAAGTAGGTGGGCATTGGCAAGTCAAAGGTTCTGTTCAGTGCGAGGAACAATGGAGCTGTTGCGGTGCCGACACAGAAGGTGCTTAGGATGACTGCTCTGGCGGGCGTAAAAATAATGGCACCTCTTCGAAGTTTCTCATCGTCTGGCGCGGTTTTGGATTCATCAATTCCGACGATGGCTATGAGGATACCTTTATGCACATCACAGCATTGCTTGGCTTCGGCGTCGATCCTGACGGGCGAACGGCTCGCCTATGATATCGGTCGCGGCCGCGACGGCAGGACCGCTGCGGCAAATGTTCGACGGGCGGCCTGAATTACTTCCCCTTAGCCTTTAGCCCAAGCTCGACTAGCTGGCGGATGGCCTCGGGGCGATCAATTGTAGGATCGGTTCTGGTTAGCGATCGGTTTGTCCATGCCGGCGCGCCATTTACAAGGGTGAAACCGTTATGACCAAACCGACTCGAAAGGCAATGGACGGAGAATGAGGGGAAGGCCTAGACTAGGCGGACAATGGTCAAGGTGGATACTTACAGCATCGTCTTCCTGGCGCTGGCAGTCTTTTTCTTCCTAGTGCGCAGTGTCCTCAGACAGCGCACCGGGAGCGAACGGTCGCCTGTGACTGACACCATCTTCTATCGCCTCTCCATGATCGCAGCCGTTTTGGGCGCGGTGTTTTACGTAGCCAACAAAGCCCAGTGGTATTCGGTGCTCGAGGCTGCCATTACCCCTGTCGCCGCACCTACTGTCGCCGCACCTACTGCATCGGCTCCGGTAGCGGACAGCGTGCCGATCTATCCAACTAACAATGGCACATCGGCAATGATAGATGTGGTATTGGGCATCCAGCCGCTCAGGATGCTGTTGGATACTGGTGCGACAACGTGTCTTATTTCAGAGGCTATCGCTGCCAGAATTGTACGCGATGGTTATGGAGTTCGGCAGGAAGCTGGTCGCTTCAAGATGGCGGACGGCACAATCCGCACCCTGCCAACCCTTCTCATCAGGGAGGTGCGGATTGGTCGGCATACTATCCGCAGCGTGCCTGCTGGCGTTTCATCTACAGGTGAGATGCTACTAGCCTTCCCCGTAGTCAACGCCATCGCTCCATTCACAATCGACACGCGAGCGAGGGTGTTGATTTTTCAACTTCCTCCAACTTGATGGGCGGCGGCCACATGCCCAGTCTTGCATCTCAAGGGGGAGGTAAAGGCCGCCGATAGCGCGGGCGGCCTCTGCTTTACCGCCTGTGACGATCAAAGCCCGCTGGTTCACGCTGCGGGTTTTCCTTGTAAGTGCTAGCGCCAATAATACCGATAGGGCGGCTCCCATACCCATGTTGAGCCGAAGCGGTACGGCAGGGGATTATAGCCAATTGCTAAGTAGCGCCTGTGATGAATAATGTGGGTCGGACCACGCCATGTGCAGGCGCACCGTTGCCTGGAACTGATCTCGGATGCCAAACTTTCATGCGGCTTCAACTGATCAGCGGATGCTCGATCCGGAAGGATGCAAAGCGCAGTAAAGGCGAAAATCGACAGGAGGCGAAACATGGCGAAAGCCTTCCGAGCTTTCCTCCCTGCCTAGCGATGCCGGGGAGGGCGGCGCAAAGGGACTGGTCATGGGAGCACCGGTTCGTTTCCGGGTGACTTCGCCGAACCAGGAAAATGGTTTCGTCAGTCAATCCGTAATGCCATTCCCACTGATCTGACGATGCCGGGGCGCCGGATCGCTGCTGGATCAGGCCGATGCGACCCCGGCATAAAGAATTTGCCAGCGTTCCGGTTGTTCATTGATTTGCTTGCGGGTGAGGGCGGGCATCGCGCTATCAAAGCGCTGCTGGCCAAAAGTGTTACCCATGTCTTCGGTATAAACCGTAACCCATGTGTCCGGAACGGACCCTTAAGTAGTGGCGCGCTCGGAGAGATTCGAACTCCCGACCCCCGGATTCGAAGTCGTTTGTGTCCGTTGTTATATCAACGACTTAGCCGCTTCGTGTTGCAACGGTGTTGCGGCTACTTCCCGAGCAGCTTTAATTGAATATCTTCGGCGGCGCACTGATCGGCGTCACCGTCGGTAAACAGATGGCCGTACACGTCGAATGTCATCTGTATCGTACTATGCCCCATCAGTTTCTGAATGCGCTTGGCATTCATGCCGTTCTCAATCCACAGGGAAGCGCAGGCATGGCGTAGGGCGTGCATTCCGTACTTGGCCGCGCCGCCGTATTTACTTGCGGAACTCGAATCGTCGCCAAATCATTGGTTTGTTGCGCTGAGAAAAATCACAGGTGCAAATCCAATTAAGAAGGCCGATTCTGGAAATTTGCTAAAAATGACGACCGCCTGGTTGAAAGGCCAAGGTTTCGACAAACACTATCGTTGAGTCGCACCCCTCCTCAGCTGACTACGCCGATTTGTGTTCACAGTAGGAGAAATAAGTGGCGAAAAGATCAAAGACCGCAACCACTCTCAAGCTTAGTAACGCTCCGGAAATAGCTTTCGAGTATATCAAAAGCAATCTTTTTCGCCGTTATTCACGCGGATGGTGCAATCGGGGGCGTGACCCCCAGTGGGAATCTGCATCTCGCTTTTTTTAGTGAGCGCCCAGCGATTCCTCGAATGATAGTCCATAAGAGAGATCCGTCGGGGACACTTGGGCCTCCTATTCCGGAAAAAACGATAACGCGCGCCCCATCGGCCAGCCGGGGAGAGCGCGGGCCTTTTGTCTGTAAGGTGCGCGATGACCGAGAATATAACCCAATTTCCGACCAAGCCGCTGTCGCGACAACCTAAGGAGCGGGCAGCAGCAGTCAGAGCGGCGCTAAGAACGCATTACGGCGACGACGCCTGTTACATCGAGGCGTGCGCGAGGTGGCGAGTGCTGCGAGCGCAACAGCAAATCAATTGGGCCATGGACGAATTGCAGACCGGATGGGGCAGTTTTCCTGACGACGATATCGGATTGGACACGAATCCGCTTTTTAAAATGCGGGACATTGAAAATATGTTAGCCGGTGTCACACCACGCAGCGCGTTGCTGGCGCAGGAATTACTCGGCATATGCGTCACGATTTTCTCTTGCCAGGGCGATGCGTCGGCACCCGTCCTGGGCGAGGGTCCGGTGCTTGAGATATTAAGAAACGTCAACACCGCTATCACTTTGCTTCCTCACGACACAAAATTGACGGCAGCAGAGAACGACTAGCCGCGCAGTCCTGATATTGCTTAAGCCCGCCGGCTTACCCTGGCGGGTTTTTTCTTGTCCGCTTCGCAGATTGCGAGGTGGGCGCGTCTTGCCGTCTTTGCCGGTGACACGGGCATCAGGTGTCAACTCATTGACACCTGCATTATCGCGTACACGCGGATGCGCGCCGTATTTTCCGTCGCTGCCGAGCGCGGCCGTGGCCTAAAACGGACCACGTTTGAGCTGGAAAAGCCCGCCGGCTCAGCCTCGATGCTGGCGCGAAACAGCAAATAATTGGCGGGTCCTGACAGGCGCATTCTGACCTGTCTTGCTATATCCGTCTGCGCTTGCAGCTTCCGGCTTATCGAAGGTGAACAATCTTGCTGCGCCGTTTGCGGCGGCTCGATTGTGCATTCGCCGCACCTGCATTTTCCTCACAGCGCATTTTAGGATTTGTGGTTTGACGGGCTACGACAACTCTGAAAGCTCGCTTACCGAATTGAGAATTGCGAGAGCTTTCGTCAAACTCTCTTCTATTCTGGAGGATGGTCCAGAGGCGTCGGTTTCGCTCGCCTCGATTGGGAACTGCGAAATCCGCATGTTTCGGGGACCCGAGGTCGATTTTGGCGGAGTGCCGGCGCTGTTTTGGCTGGATCTGTTCGATCACAGCACGAAAAGATCTGTCGACGGCTTCTGTTGCCATAGGATCAAAGACGCCGTGCCTATATTCGATGATTTCATCTCGGAGGCAGTTCGTTTGAGCGAACCCGGCGGTGGCGGCGATGAAGGATTACCGGACCCATCTGGAAGTCCAATCGACGGCGACAACGTTTGACGGCTCAATGACTGTCGAATTATTGCCCGCCGGTTCACGCTGGCGGGTTTTTCATTTCTCTTCTGTCAGCCTCTTAGAAACTTTAGCGACCCAATCGATGGCATCCGGTCGCGAACCCCTTGATCTCTTCGGACGGTTCACCAGGCCAACCAATATCCACCACCCAGCCGGATCCGGGGTTGCCTTCTCTTACCTTGAAAATGGGGAGCTTATCGGACATCCCGCAAAATATGCGGCCAGGCGATGCCAATCTTCAAGCCGATATTCAGTGCAGCGCACGGCTCTGGGGGCCGATTCGGAAGCCGTCGGTTTGAGAGCGTGGCAACGAGGCACTTAAAATCGTTAAACTTGTGATATAAATCACCGACACGCCCACCTTAAACGTGGTTATTTCTCTTGCTGGGGAATTTGAGGGCCCAGTACTTAACCGACGCCGCCGGAGCGATCATATTCCGCTCAGGCGGCGTTGTGCTTTTGAGGTGCATACGGAAAACGAGGGTGCCGGCGGTTTCTTCGTCATGCGAACGCTTCCTTGACCCTATCGATGACCGGACGACTTCGGTTCTTCACCTTGATCCAGTCGGGCGATCGGCGACGATACGCGCCGGATGGCTATATTGGTCGTGGATTGAACCTTGGCCGCTCGTCGTGTCATCGTCGGCGCGATGAACCGTGATCCAATATTCAACAGATCCTCTGGGCATTTTATCGGATCAGGATTTTCCCGCCTCCGACTAGCTCGCTGATTTGAGTCATTTCACGTCTCTGCGGTCGTCTTAAGGGAAGCCTCAGCTTGCCTGCCTTGGTCTGTATTGCCGTCGGCGTGCGATTTAATTTCTTGGCGACGGCCTCTTTGCTCTTCCCACTAAGTATCAATGCTCGGAGTTGTTCTTCTTCCTCGCGCGTCCAGAGCATTCGTGTATGTTTCATTTCCCCCTCGCTTTCAGCCCCAGCTCTACAAGCCTGCGGATAGCTTCGGAACGGACGGGCAAGTCGGGCTGATCGGCAGCCCAGGCATCAACCCTCGCGATAAACTCATCGGACAGGCGGAAAGTGCGAGTCGGATCGGTACCGGTCGGTTTGCGGCCTGCCCCCGGCCGTTTTCCACCCCTAGATTTTCGTATTGCTTTTTTCATTATATAGTATTACGCTTTTCAAACTTGAAAAACAAGCGGCCCGCCACGCCAGTTCGCTGTCGGCAGAGGTCATTTCAACCGCTCGGCTCTGAGAGCACGATCCAAAAGGCCGCCGACGATTAGGAGAAGGCGTTCGGCCTCTTGGGTGTTACCTTTTTTCACGGCATCCATAATCAGCAACAGGCCGCCTTGCATCTCTTCAAGAGTTTTTTTGAGCGTCATTGGCCCGGCTCCCGCGTTTGTTTTACGCATCTGGGAGAAATAGGCGACTGGAGCAAAATTGCGAATCCCGTGGCGCTAATCGCTGATTTCCTTCGCTTGCTCTGCGATTTTCATCCATGTAGCGGAGCCGGTCCGCCGAGTGGCGCAAGGCCGTTTTATCAATCAATTTTTGTCGATATGTGAACTAGCACACAGTGTGTGATCGCGGTCGGTTAGACAATGGCTCCGTGGAGGGTTTCAGCCATGACCCAATCTGCGAAGCCGCGCGTAACAGGCGACGTGATGATCCTAGCAATAGGATGGGCAATCTTGATCGTACTGGCCTTTGTAGGCGCACTATAGTAGCTGGGCGCACCGAGGCCGGTGCCGACTATTCGCCTGAGAAGGCGAAGCGGCCGCGCGAGGCACGATGCCGGGGGTCGCGGCGGTGCCGTCGGCTAGCGGATCAGCAATGCAGCGAAGGCGCAGGCGAGGCCGATCAACAAGATGCCCGAAGCTATTAGTACGACCAGATCGATTGACCAGGGATGCCCACGTCCACCGATCAGGTCGAGATGCCAGGAGCGGCCTTCGTCCCGGTATGTTTGAAGGTGCATGGCGGCCCTCCTGCGTGTTGTGGCATCTTCCCTAGCCGAGTTGTCCGACTGTTCGATGGCCCGCGCCTACGCGCCCGCCGGCTCACGTCGGCCGATAAGGACAGAACGTCAAGCCCGCCAACTCAACGCGACGGGCTTTGCTTTTGCTGTTGTCGGGCGCGGTGAGTTGTTGATGTTGCTGCTTTTCAAGGCGATGCTGCTCTTGGAGGGCGCGCGCGGCCGAAAAGCTGGCGGCCCACCGCTGCTCGCACCTTCTTTCAAGGTCCAGAGGAATACTGCTCATAACCAAAGCTCCGGGTTCGCGGTCGCCCCCCGGGTCAAGGTCTTAACGCGCGCGGTCCTTTAAAGGTCCGCTCGACCTGCATACTTATCGGACTTTGGGCAGGGCAGTTTGATTCAGCGCAACTGGTGACGCGAAGATTGCGGATCGAAAGAGGACAACGCCCCATCGACTTTCCAGCCCGGCATAATGAATCTGCCAGCGTTCCGGTTGTTCATTGATTTGCTTGCGGGTGAGGGCGGGCATGTCGGTATCAAAGCCCTGCACGCGACGGCCCGCAAGCGGAGGCCATTTTCGCGGAGCCGCAACGCGAACGAACCGTGAAGAGCCGTGTTGCGTCCGTGTTGCGTGGAGTGATTGGTAGGACTTGGTAAGCCGTTGATTTCCCTTGTACCGGCCCGCAGCGGCTTGCAACACGAAATTGACCGAAAGAACGAAGCCGATACTGCAAGAAACCCTTATTTTATAGGCTTAAGTAGTGGCGCGCTCGGAGAGATTCGAACTCCCGACCCTCGGATTCGAAGTCCGATGCTCTATCCAGCTGAGCTACGAGCGCGTGCGTTGGCTCGATTACCAGACTTGGCTGGATAGGGCCAGCAGCCTGCAACCGCGGGAGGGCGCACCGTAGCGACCGCTCAGTTGCAGGGGTGTCTGCGGCGGTCCTGGCCGATATAGGTCGCCGCGCTCTGCGCACACGCATTGGTCGAAGGACCATCGTAGTACGCGAAAGTGCCGGGTACGAGGCCCGGCCCGTAATTGTGATTGTAGCTGATTTCGTAGGGCAGCGAATAATACCGGAGATGGCTCCGCGCCTGCGCCAGGCTCGGCGTTGCGGCCAGCGCGGCCAGTATGGCGGCGGCTGAGAGGAGCTTCAGTTTTGTCATCTGGATTCTCCTGAGGTGAGACAAGACATTTTAGGGCAAAAGCGATGCCTATCCAGAGCGGAATAGCCGAAAAGTGCGGAAAACTGGCAACAGAACCCGGATTTTCAGCTCTCCCCTCCGGGTATGCCTAACGAAATTCCAACACAGTATAGCCAGAGTTATGCCGTCTGGTCTGGGTTAAGGACCGGTTTTCCCGCGTCCCCGACAGGTTCTACCGGGGCTCCAGATCGATCGATGCGCATCACGCTCCTGCTCCTGCCGTCGCTCTCGCTCCTGGCTGCCACGCCGGCGCGTGCCGATCTGCATATCACGCGGGATCACGGCGGCTATGTCACGGAATACAAGGCGAAGTACGAACGCATCCGCGACCGCAGAGAACGCGTGATCATCGACGGCATCTGCAATTCTGCCTGTACCCTTGTCTTCGGCATCGTGCCGATGAACAAGGTGTGCGTGACGCCACGCGCCAGCCTCGGCTTCCACCAGGCCTACTACGACAAGGCGTTTACCTTCGGGATCAAGGTCACCACCAGCTCCGGCGGTACGTCGGATCTGATGTCCTATTATCCGCAGACGGTGAAGGACTGGATCCAACGCAACGGCGGGCTGACCAGCGAGATGAAGAAAATAGTGAACGGCAAAGATCTCTGGAAGATCGTCGACCCCTGTCCGGAAGAGTTTTAGCTCGTCATTCCCAGGATTGTCGCCACGTGCGTGCCGCGAAGGGACTCGCCGCGCGTCATCAGTTCGAACGCGTTGTCGATCTCGTTAAGCGGCATCACATGCGTAATTATCGGATCGATGGCAATTCCTCGTTCTCGATTTTTCGCTATGTCATATCGCGCAAGCGACCCGCGCGATCAGCCGTTGCCGCATAGCATATGATCGGGCACCAGTGCGATGGTTTTGATATTCGCAGCGATGGGATGCGAACCCTGGAATCGGGACACTGGCCGGGCGGCAAATGAATCGTGACTTTGAAAAATTTGCCGCGCGCGCGGTGCCGGCGATTTTTGTCGTGCTCTGGAGTACCGGTTTTATCGGCACCAAGTACGTGCTGCACAATGCCGAGCCGCTGACCTATCTCGCCATTCGCATGGCTGTGGTGGTGGGGTTGATGGCGATCATCGTCGCGATCGCCCGGCCGCGATGGCCGGATCGCGTCGGCATTGCCCACAGCGTCGCCGCAGGAATTCTCGTGCATGGATTCTATCTGGGTGGGACTGCGATCGCGATCGCGCATTCAATCCCCGCCGGGCTCTCGGCGCTTATTCCGGGTCTGCAGCCTATCCTGACCTCGACGCTCGCGAACCGTTGGCTTGGCGAGCGCGTCACGCCGGTGCAATGGGCCGGGCTATTGCTCGGGCTCGGCGGCGTGGTGTTGATCCTGCATGATCGTCCGATGAGCGGAGAGGCGGGCTTGGGTTGGCTTGCCTCGGGCGTGTCGCTCGTCAGCATCACCCTGGGAACGCTGTATCAAAGGCGCTACTGCGGGCGGATCGACTGGCGTGCGGGCAATCTCGTGCAGTACATCGCGGTGACGTTTTTCTTCGCCGCCGGCGCATGGCTATTCGAAAGCAATGTCGTGCACTGGACCGGTGAGTTCGTGCTGTCGCTGATGTGGCTCGCGGTGGTGCTGTCGATCGGATCGATCGGGCTATTGTACTGGCTGATCCGGCGCTCCGCGGCCACCTCTGTGGCAAGCCTGTTCTACCTGGTGCCGGCGGTGACCGCCGTCATGGCCTATGTTCTGTTCGGCGAGCGGCTCGATGCAATCGCGATATCAGGCATGGTTGCCTGCGCCGCCGCGGTGTTTCTGGTCAATCGCCGCGCGCGAGACTGAGGCTGCGTCTCAAAAAACAGAAGCCTCCGGGGCTTTCACCCGAGGGCAACTGGCTCGCGCCGGAACTCTGAGCGGGCTCGCGGTCCGGCTTTTTTCCGGTCGCTGCCAGCAACAGCTGCGAAGCAACCCCGTCCGCACCTCGGGCGGATTGCCTCGCTGAGCCTGTCTATCGGGCGGCGCCTTACGCCGGCCCGTTGAAGCAATAGCAACCTTTATTTCGGCTGCGGCACGATGCGGATATAGGGCTTCGGCGATTTCCAGCCCTGCGGGTAGATCGTCTTGGCCTCGTCGTCGCTGACCGAACCGGCGATGATGACGTCTTCGCCCTGTTTCCAGTCGGAGGGTGTTGCGACGCGATGCTTCGCCGTCATTTGCAATGAATCGATCACGCGCAGGATTTCCTGGAAATTGCGGCCCGTCGTCATCGGATAGACCAGCACCAGCTTGATCTTCTTGTCAGGCCCGATGATGAAGACGTTGCGAACCGTCTGGTTGTCAGCGGCGGTGCGCGTGGCGGCGTCGCCTGAGGTAGAGGCTGGCAGCATGTCATACAGCTTCGATACCTTGAAGTCGGTGTCGCCGATCATCGGGTAATTCGGCGCCGCGCCCTGCGTTTCCCTGATGTCTTCGGACCATTTCGCGTGCTTGTCGACAGGGTCGACGCTGAGCCCCATCAGCTTGACGCCGCGCTTGTCGAATTCCGGTTTCATCTTGGCCAGTGCGCCAAGTTCGGTGGTGCAAACCGGGGTGAAATCTTTCGGATGCGAGAACAGCAGCGCCCAGCTGCTGCCGATCCAGTCATGGAATTTGATTTTTCCGTCGGTGGTTTCGGCCTCGAAATCCGGGGCCACAGCGCCTATCTGTAGAGCCATGTTACGACCTCATGTCATTCAAGTTACAGGTGAATTTGTTGCTTCTAGCATAGGAGACGGACTTGCTTAAGTGAACGGCTGCCTGCAAAAGGGAATATCCTTCTCAGGTCCGGAGAACTCGTAGCATCTTCTTTTAACCCGCGCGCCCCTGCGGCAAAAAAACACGGCAGTTTCCAAAGGCTAATGCCTCGATACTGCCGCTTGTGCGCCGCATCACCGCCGGACCGGACTGCGAACCCCCCGAACCCTGCCTGACCTGTCTGCGACAAATCAGCAACCCATTAAAATGCATGTGACCCAAGTTTCGAATCGTTAACCGCTCGTTTACGCCTGCATGGAAATGCTGGCCCAGAAAAAGAAAATGAGAAGTGTACCAATGCCTGCCTCTACCGCCAAAGCGGCCGAACCGATCGGCGCCCTCGAACCATCGATGATTTCCTGCCGCAGTACGGCTGCCCAAGCGCTGACTGTTGTGCGCGATGGGGTGATCACAGGAGAAGGTCCCACTACCCGAGGCCGCGTTCATTTTTCCCGTGCGCTGGACGCCGACGACACCGCCTGGTGTGCGCGCATCCTGACAGCTTCCGCGGTCGAGCATCAGCCGGTCAGCCGGGCGGAAGCCGAAGCGCTGTTTGAGATCAACGACGCGGCCGCCGAACGCAGCGACGACGGACGTTTCGACGATCTGTTGGCTAAGGCGGTCGTGCATCATGCGGCCTCCGCGTCCGGTCTGCCGGTGCCGCCGCGTACCGTTGCGCTGTCGCCGGAAACCGCGATCGAAAGCTGGGCGCCCGCTCAGGCCGCCAGCGTCGATACCGAAGTGCTGGAGTGGATCGCAAGCCAGATGCGCGGCAAGCGCCGCAGCAACCGGACCCTGTTGTCGCTGGTGGCCACGATCGTCGGCGCGGCGACGCTGCCGCTCGCGCAGTTGCCGAACGTGTTCGACATCGGATTGTAGCCGGTTCACACGGCGGGGTCATTTCCCCGCCGTTTTCTGTTTGCCGCCTTCCGCATCGAGTCCAACGGTTCGTCCTGGAAATCCCGCCGCGTCGAAATAGCGTTGCGTCTGCACGCGCTGAAAATTCAGCACGGTGCGCAGACCGTTGGCTGAGGCTTGCGACTTGATTGTCCCGGAAAACGCCTGTGGCGTGGCGCCGTTAGGCATCGATTCCGTCATCACCCGCCCGATCAAATTGCCTTTCGGCTTTAGCGTGAGGCCGAGCAGGCGTACCGCGGTGGCGCCGACATCGGCATTGCTCACCGGTAACGCATCGACATAACCGGCTTTGAAGTCCGGCCCGATCGCCGCCATGAAATTCATGGTGTCGCCGCGTCCGAAGCTTCCGTGCATGCCCTGGCCTTGCCGCAGCACCGTATCGGCGACCTCGACCGAGCAGTTGGTGGGTTCATCGCATCCCGCGACATAGGAACGGAAATTGACCACGATCGAGGGAGTAGGCGTCACCGCCTTGCCCTTCAGCCCGAGCTGCGACATCGGCAGCGTGCCCGCGAAGCGCCCGAGGTTGTCGTCAACGAAGATGCCGCTGACATAGTCCTGTTCGAGCAGCGCCTTCACCGTGCGTTTCGCCAGCTTCCGATCCTGGTTCGGAAGGTAGACCAGATCGGATCCGCCGTTGGTGGCAACCACCACATCGGGCTTGGCGGGATCCCGCCCCAGCAGGCCGTTTCCGGCCTTGGGATGGGCATTATCGGCAACGCGCTCGTTCTTGTTGTTGGGATCGAACAGCGGCAGGTTGAGCGCTTTCGCCAGATCGATCGCGAGAAAGCCCATCGGGAGGAAATCCTTCGGCGTGTCCTCATAGCCGACTTTCGCGGAAGGACTGGTCTTGCTCTCCTTCGAAATCGTCGAGAAGCCGTGATCGGAGGAGATGATAATGTTGGTATTGGCCGCAAGACCGAGATCGTCGAGTGCCCTGCGCAATTGCGCCAGGTTGTCGTCGGCGTTCTTGATGCCGGCGAGGGAAGTGGGACCGTTGATACCGGGCGTCACCGTATTGAGACTGTCGCCGGTGTTGTGCTGGCTGCCATCGGGATCGCGCGACCAGAACACCAGCACGAACGGCTTGTTGCGCGCCTTGAACATCGGCAACAGGACCTTGGTGGCGACATCGGCGAAATAGGCCTGCTGTGCGGTGTTCGGCACCAATGTACCCGGCGTCTTGGCGTCGCCGGCTTTGCCGTTGTCGCCGCGCGAGGGCGTCGCCAGCGGAAGATTGGCCTTGGTCAAGGCGGTCTTCATTTCATCCGAAAGCGGAACGCCGTTCTTGCCGCCGGTGGCATCGTCGATCACGATCGAATGCAGGCCGTCGGCCCCCGGCTTGTCGGTATGGTCGAAGATCAGCGTAGGACCGAGTTTACCCATGGCTGCCGTGCTGTAGCCTTTGGCGCGCGCCATTTTCAGCACGGTTTCCTCGTTCAGATAGTCGCCCCCGAAATGCTCATCGACGTCGCCCAGCACCGCATCGTTTTCGATGAAGGGGACGACGGTATCGCCTGCGGGTGCGGATGCAAAACCGGTATAGATAGTGTTGCTGAAAGTTCCGGTATCGCCGAGATAATGCCCGGACGCCATGGCCGACCCGTTCGCCATGGTGAAGGTCGGGAACAATGAGTGCGAGTTCCTGAAATTGACGCCCTTGTCGCGGACTTCCGCCATGGCAGGCGCGGTCTGCGGAGTGACAATCCGCCCGCGCAATCCGTCCGGTACGAACAGGATGAGATTGCGGGGGGTGCTGTTCTCAGCGGACGCCATGCCGGCGGACAGCGCGGTGAGGCCAGCGGCGAATAGTATCGTGATCGAGCGGCGCATCAAAATCTCCCATAAGAAAGCAATTCCGGCCTGGGCCGTCGCCTCTGTTTAATTTTGCTGTACGACGGAATTGTTACAACTACCTCCGGATGCCGGCCACAGCATCAGCGGCATCAGCGCAACGCACGATAAGCCGAGGCCGTTTGTCGATCATGCCGTTATAGAGTTTGCGGGCTTCATCGTAGCCCGGATCGTCGCGATGAATGCCGTGGTAATGTCCTGATCAGTCAATGTACTGCCCTCTGGGGAAGACTGGTGATGGCCCAAAATAGGCGCACGCCCTAAACCGGTAAATGTCAGATCGTCAGGTTTTCTTGCTTGTCACTCCGTAATCGCCAGGCAACAAGACAGGGATGCTGTGCTATTATTTAGAGCGCCGCCGGCGCGCCTAGACTGCTTGCTGAAGGAACGAAGAGATGGATGTGCCTGGTACAGAGCGCAGGCTGGCAGCGGTCCTAGCGGCCGACATGGTCGGCTACAGTCGGCTGATGGAGGTCGACGAGACGGGAACACTTGCGCGTCTGAAGACCCATCGGATCGAACTCATCGATCCCGCCATCGCGAGGAACCGCGGCCGCATTATCAAGACCACCGGCGACGGCATACTGGTCGAGTTCCACAGCGTCGCCGACGCGGTGCTATGCGCCGCCGAAATCCAGCGCCGGATGGCCCGACGCAACGCGGACGTCCCGCCGGCGCAGTGGATACAGTTCCGCATCGGCATCAATCTGGGCGACGTGATCGTCGAGGAAAACGACATCTTTGGCGACGGGGTCAACGTGGCGGCGCGTCTCGAAGTGCTTGCCGAGCCGGGCGGCATCTGTGTTTCGGGTGCGGTGCGCGATCAGGTCGGCCAGCGGCTGGACGACATCGCGTTCGAGGATCTCGGTGACCAGAGCGTCAAGAATATCACCCGTCCAATCCGGGTATTTCGGGTCCGGCTTGAGCAGGCCGCGCTGGAGGACGCAAAGGACGCTGAAGCAGCCACGGCAACCTCCAAGAAACCGTCCATTGCAGTACTACCGCTCGTCAACATGAGCGGCGATCCGGAGCAGGAGTTTTTCGCGGACGGCCTGACCGAGGACATTATTACGGAGCTGTCGCGCTTCCGAGACCTGCTCGTTATTTCGCGCAATTCGACCTTCGTGCACAAGGGCAAGGCGGTGAAGGTCCAGGAGGTCGCGCGTGAATTCGGTGTCGATTACGTCCTTGAGGGGAGCGTGCGAAAGGCGGCCGATCGCATCCGCGTCACGGTGCAGCTAATCGACGCAGAAACCGACAGGCACATTTGGGCCGAGCGCTACGACCGCAAGCTTGAGGACATCTTCGCCATCCAGGACGAAATGACCTGCGCTATCGTCGCAACGCTTCCCGGCCGTGTCGAGGCCGCCACGCAAGACCGTGCGAAGCGCAAGCCGACCGATAATATGGCGGCTTATGAGTGCGTATTGACCGCCAAAGTGTTGCACCACCGCGCGATCCGGGAGGACAACGCCGAGGCGCAGCGCCTGCTCGATCGCGCCCTCGCGCTCGACCCCAACTATGCCCACGCTCACGCCTGGAAGGCATGCGTGCTGGGTCAGTCGTGGATTTACGCGTGGTGCGCCGATCGCGACGCCACCTTCGAGCAGGTGGCCGCGGAGTTGGGGACCGCGCTGGCGCTCGATGACAACGATAGCGACGTGCACCGCATCCTCGCCGCGGTGAACCTGACCCACGATGATCATGAAAAGGCCGCGTATCATCAGGAACGGGCGCTTGCGCTCAACCCCAACTACGACCTCATTGTGGTGCAGCAAGGCGAGCTTCTAACCTGGCTAGGGCGGCCCGAGGAGGGCATCGACTGGATCAAGAAGGCGATGCGCCTTAATCCGTATCACCCGGAGCGCTTCTGGAGCCACCTCGGGCGCGCCTGCTACTGCGCCGAGAGATACGCCGAAGCCACCGAGGCTTTTTCGAGGATCACGCGGCCCGATCACACGCATCAAGCCTTTCTTGCCGCTACGTTTGCGCAGATGGGTAACGCGGTCGCGTCCGCTGCTCACGCGGCAGAGGTCTTGAAGCGGGAGCCGAAATTCTCGGTGGCCGCCTATCTCGCCACCCAGCACTACAAGCGCGAAGCCGACCGCGAGCGCCACAAGGCTGGCCTCCTCAAGGCGGGCCTGCCGGCCTGACCGGCGAAGCGCCAGCGCTGAACGCCCCGGAGCGCGCTGATCGCCCGCGCCGATGCGGTGATCGAATGAGATCGCCCACTTCCGATGTTCGCACGTTTCGGACATGGCTTGATGCTCTGCCTCAGTTCGTAATGCGTGCAATTGTTGCAACTAACTCCGGGTGCCGGCCGCGGCGGCGGCGCGGATTTTGTAAAGCGCAAGCGCCCGAACTTCCGTCATGGCAACGCCGTCCGATGTGAGGCAATGCCCGCGCGCAAGGTCAAAATCTATCCATAAGAGGCAAATTCCGGCATATCAGCCGTTGCCTCCGTTTGGTTTTACTGTACGACGGAATTGTTACATCCGCCCCCGCGTGCCAGATTGCGGCCCCGCCCGCGAGGCTGGACCCCCCTTGAAGGTTGCAAGCAAGCGAACTCATGTTCAAACGAATTCTGATCGCAAATCGCGGCGAGATCGCCTGCCGGGTCATCAAGACGGCCCGCCGCATGGGAATAGAAACCGTGGCCGTCTATTCCGAGGCCGACCGGGACGCGCTCCACGTCGAGATGGCGGACGACGCCGTTCTGATCGGACCGCCGGCCGCCGCCGAAAGCTATCTCCTGATGGAGAAGATCGTCGAGGCCTGCCGCAAGACCGGCGCGCAAGCCGTGCATCCCGGCTACGGATTCCTGTCGGAGCGCGAAGCCTTTCCGCGCGCGCTGGCGGATGCCGGCATCGTCTTCATCGGGCCCAACCCCGGCGCCATCGCCGCCATGGGCGACAAGATCGAGTCCAAAAAGGCTGCCGCGAAGGCTGACGTCTCGACCGTGCCGGGCTTCCTTGGCGTCATCACCGACGAAAGACATGCGGTGAAGATCGCCGACGCCATCGGCTATCCCGTGATGATCAAGGCCTCCGCGGGCGGCGGCGGCAAGGGGATGCGGATCGCGCATTCCACTTCCGAAGTCGCCGAAGGGTTTGGTCTCGCCAAGGCTGAAGCCAAGGCATCGTTCGGCGATGACCGCGTTTTCATCGAAAAATTCATCGTCGATCCCCGCCACATCGAGATTCAGGTGCTCGGCGACAAGCACGGCAACGTGATTTATCTCGGCGAGCGCGAATGCTCGATCCAGCGTCGCAATCAGAAGGTGATCGAGGAAGCGCCGTCGCCGCTGCTGGACGAGACCACCCGCCGCAAGATGGGCGAACAGGCGGTCGCGCTCGCCAAGGCCGTCAATTACGATTCCGCCGGCACGGTCGAATTTGTCGCCGGCCAGGACAAGAGCTTCTATTTCCTGGAGATGAATACGCGGCTGCAGGTCGAGCATCCCGTGACCGAATTGATCACCGGCATCGATCTGGTCGAACAGATGATCCGGGTGGCCGCGGGCGAGAAGCTGTCGCTGGGGCAGAAGGATGTCACGCTGACGGGATGGGCGGTGGAATCGCGGGTCTATGCGGAAGACCCGTTCCGCAACTTCCTGCCCTCGATCGGGCGGCTGGTGAAATACCGTCCGCCGCTCGAAAGCAGCGTCGGCGGCATCACCGTTCGCAACGATACCGGCGTGCAGGAGGGCGGCGAGATCTCGATCTATTACGACCCGATGATCGCCAAGCTTGTGACCCATGCATCGTCGCGAGCTGCCGCCATCGAGGCGCAGTCGACCGCGCTCGATTCATTCTACATCGACGGCATCCGCCACAACATTCCGTTCCTGTCGGCGCTGATGAATCATCCGCGCTGGCGCGGAGGCAATCTTTCCACCGGCTTCATCGCGGAGGAATTTCCGAAAGGATTTGCAGTCCGGGTTCCGGAAGGCGAGATCGCGCGCCGGTTGGCTGCGGTTGGAGCTGCGATCGATCATGTGCTCGGCGAACGCAAGCGGCGGATATCCGGCCAGATGAACGGCCGGCTGGTGCAACGCGAGCGCCGCCGCGCGGTATGGCTGGACCGCAATGAAATCGCGCTCGATATTGCGCGCGAGGCCGATTGTCTTGCGGTGCGTTTCGTCGGTGCCGACGGCAGAACAGGCAATCCGCATCAACTGCTATCGCCGTGGACGCCGGGCGATCCGGTGTGGCAGGGAACCATCGACGGCCAATGGGTGGCGATGCAGGTGCGGCCGATTCCCAACGGCTTTCGGCTGGCGCATCAGGGATATGAGGTCGCAGTCAACGTGTTCACCGAATCCGAGGCCACTGCGGCGCGGCTGATGCCGGTGGCGAGCGCGACCGATACCGGCAAGAAACTGCTGTGCCCGATGCCCGGGCTGGTGGTGTCGATCGCCGTGAGCGAAGGCCAGGAGGTCAAATCAGGCGAAACGCTGGCCGTGGTGGAGGCGATGAAAATGCAGAACGTGCTGCGCGCCGAGCGCGACGGTACGGTCAAGAAAATTCATGCTGCCGCCGGCGCGACGCTGGCGGTAGACGCGCTCATCCTCGAATTCGCCTAGAGGCCCGCGATGGCTTTCCGAAAGCGCCGCGATGCGTTGCGCTCGATCCTGTCGGGATCGTCGTGCATTCGCCCAGGTTCGGTCTATGACGCAATTTCGATCCGCATTGCCGAGGACCTCGGTTTCGAGCTCGGCATGTTCGGCGGATCGGTGGCGTCGCTCGCGGTGCTCGGAGACCCCGATGTCGCGCTGATCACGCTGACCGAGATTGCCGAACAGATGCGGCGGATGTCGCGCGCCGCCTCGTTGCCGGTGCTGGTCGATGCCGACCACGGCTACGGCAACGCGCTGAATGTCCGCCGCACGGTGCAGGAACTGGAGACCGCAGGCGCCGCCGGACTTACCATCGAGGACACCTTGCTGCCGCAGGCTTTTGGGCAGTCGAAGACACAACTCATTCCGCTCGAGGAAGGTGTCGGCAAGATGAGGGCGGCGCTGGACGGACGCGGCGATCGCTCGCTTGTCATCATGGCCCGAACGGGAGCGGCATCGATCTCCGGTCTCGATGATACGATCGTGCGCGCCAGGGCTTACGAGGCCACCGGTGTCGATGCGTTATTCTTCACCGGCATAAAAAGCCGCGGGGAACTGGAGGCCATAGCCGGCGCGACGAAAGTGCCGATCGTGCTCGGCGGGGCGCCCGAGGACATGAGCGACCTGGATTATCTCGCCAGCCGGCGGGTGCGGATCGCACTGCAGGGCCACGCGCCTTTCGCCGCGGCGACGCAAGCGGTTTATGAGACGCTTAAAGCACTACGTGAAGGGTTGCCGCCGAAGGCGTTGAAGGGCCTTGCATCATCCGAGCTGACGGGACGGGTTACGCGCGACGCCGACGTGAAAGCGCGCAGCGCGGAATTTCTCGGACTCAAGCGATAGAAGTGCCACATGTGCGGCGTGATCCGTCAGGTGACGATCCGGGGCCGGGTGCAGGGCGTCGGCTACCGCGCCTGGGTCGAGCATCGGGCAAGCGCGCACGATCTCGAGGGCTGGGTGCGTAACCGCCGGGACGGCAGCGTCGAGGCGCTGTTCGCGGGACCGGAGGATGTCGTTGCCGGTCTGATCGAACGGTGCCGGCGCGGCCCGTCATCGGCGCGGGTGGATGATGTTCGGGACGAACCGGCGAACGCCGATGCGCTGAACTTGCGCTGGCCGGGCGAGCGGTTTTCGATGCTGCCGACGATTTGACGGCGTTTAGACGGTCGCTTCCGGCAGACGCAATCCCGCGGAGCCGAACACTTCCTCAAATGCCTGCCGGAGCGCGATATCGACGTCCGCCAAGGTCACGGGGAGGCCGAGGTCGACCAGGCTGGTGACGCCGTAGCGCGGATCGGCCACGCCGCAAGGCACGATCGCATCGAAATGCCTGAGGTCGGGCTCCACATTGATCGCGATGCCGTGGAACGACACCCAGCGCCGCAGCCGCACGCCGATCGCGGCGATCTTGTCTTCAAAGCCTTCGCCCTTGTCCGGTCGGCTTACCCAGACGCCGACGCGATCCTCGCGCCGCTCGCCGCGCACGTTGAAGGCAAGCAGTGTCCGGATGATCCATTCCTCGAGGCTGGCGACAAAGGCCCGCACGTCGGGCTGCCGCCGCTTCAGGTCGAGCATCACATAGGCCACCCGCTGGCCGGGGCCGTGATAGGTGAGCTGTCCACCGCGCCCCGTCGTGAACATGGGAAAGCGGGGGTCGAGAAGATCTCCGGCCTTGCCGCTGGTGCCGGAGGTATAGAGCGGGGGGTGTTCCAATAGCCAGACCAGCTCGGGCGCCTCATGCGCCGCGATACCGGCCACACGGGCTTCCATGACCGCTATGGCCTCGGGATATGGCACCGGCGTGTCGGAGATCAGCCATTCGACCGCGCCGCCGCCGGAGGCCCGCGAGAGCAGCGTCAAATCAAGGCTTTGGCGATCTTTAACCATTGGCTAACCATAACGTGGTGATCTCAAACCACGCAATTTTGCATATGTCAGTCCGGGTCCCCAGTGCCAACCCTCGATAAAGTCACCGTCGATCTCATGGTGGTCCTCGGGACCACATCGATGCCGATTCACCAGGTCATGCGGCTGAGCCGCGGCGCCATCATCGAACTGGACGCTACCGAGGCGGACGAGGTCAAGATCCTCGCCAACAACCTTCCGATCGCCAGCGGTGTCGTGCTGGTCGATCGCAACCGTATTGCCGTCGAAGTCAAGCAAATGCTGCCGCGATCGCCGGGCAGCCGGTAAGGCGGTCTTCTGTCCGAAGTTTGCCTGAATCGCCCTCGCCGCGGGCCTTGTCCCTCCATCCCTGATTTGTTACATCCGCGCCGTTGACCCGGTCTTGATCGGGTCCGGCGCAAGTCCCGTGCCGATCTCCCAAGCGCTCGTGGCGGAATTGGTAGACGCGCTGCCTTGAGGTGGCAGTGAAGAAATTCGTGAAGGTTCGAGTCCTTTCGAGCGCACCACATTGATTCAACGAAGGAATTTCGGATCTTCCTTGTTCTTCATCTGTTCAATTTGATGTAGGTTTGCTACTTTATTGTGCAGCTTTTCCATCGCTTCTTGGACGTCAGAATGGTCCGTATGGACGTATCGCATCGTCGTCTGGACGTCTGAGTGATTCATGGCCCGCTGTACGAGGTGGATGTCCTTCGTCTCTCGATACAGCCTTGTTCCGAAGGTATGGCGTAGGTCGTGCCATCGCTTCTCCAGATCCAGCTTCTCCCAATAGCAACGGACGAGAGGCTTGGTGAGTGGGTACCGCATCCCCTTCTTGTAACCCCACCTGGAGTTGGTCCTGGCTCGGAAGGTAAAGACGTACTCGATGTGGTTGTCCCACTCATCGCGAAGGATGCCTTTCAATCATCCCGGTAATCGGGACAATGTACATCTTGCCACCAGGCTTCCGGGACTTACCACGGAAGGCGATGAGCCGCTCAGACCAATCAACCATGTCCTTCTTCAGCCCGATGGCATTAGACAGACGGACGCCAGACAGAACAGAGAAGAGGAATAACGGGCGAATGTAGTCGAATACCGGTCTGAGGAGTTTTTCAGCCGTCCTGGGTAAGGATAAGGAACCGGTTGGTCCCCAGCTGCTGAAGATCGCGACGGCTATGGGCGTTGATCCTAAGGCTCCCAAGGAAGGGTTCTGGGATGGTCTGGCGACAGCCGTCACCAAGACGTTCAAGGAACAAGGCAAGGTGATCAGCACGACGTTCGAAAAGAATATTAGGGACTAGTTCTTACCCATCATCTCCAGGACGATAACGAGTGAGCAGATCCCTGCGGCGTACCATTTCAGGGACTTGGCTTTCTCAAGGTCGGCCCAGAAGTGAATGACGACAGCGACAATACCGATAGTTGAAATCATCTTCCTCTCTCCAAATGGCCGAGTAGGGCTGTACATAAAAATAACCCAGGGTGGAAGCCCTGGGTTTTTCTTTATTCGTCGGAAGCTTTACTAAGCATCTGACCCATCGAGTTCAAGAGAAGAAAAATGCACAGGATGGTCGCTGCCCCAGCCACGTAGCCATAGAAGAAAGACATTCACGTCTCCGATTAGATGACGCTTATATCCTTTATGACTCAACTAGAGGTAGATGTCTACTCATTTCCTGTCGGCACGGTCTGTAATCTATTGTTCTGATTACTTCCATCCACCTTGTTGAGGTGGCAGTGAGTAACATCGTGGGGGTTCGAGTCCCTCCGAGCGCACCATCTCGAAAAATCGGCTTTGAAATCTCCAAGCAGCGCATGCTGAAATGCCGTTTCATTCGTCCAGCCCGGCATCGCGTTGTAGCTCACATAGACGAGCCCGGGAGCAAGATGGCGATGGATGAAGCGGCGCAATTCCCGTTTCGTCCGCTCGCGGACCCCAGAGTACACGCCGTGCGCGACGATGATAAAGCGGGCGAGTTAAATGCTGACCCTCGTCCCCGGTTTCACCGCATTGAACCTTCGGCGCGATAACAAGACCTATCCATTAGTGAGCCAAGACGATGCGAGGTGGCAATGCTTCCCGCCCAACAGTTCGACCCTGTGGTTGCTGCGATCGATTGGCTCGATGCCTGCAAGTCACGCGATCTGGACGACGTCATCGATTTTTACGCTGAAGACGCCACGCTCGAATGCGCTTGCTGCGACACCGTTATTTTTACCGGTCGGAGCGAGCTTCAAGCCTATTGGCAGCCGAAGCTGGCCGACCCATCGCCGAAGCTGTTCGAGCTGGAGAGAGTCTGGGACGACCCGGTCGAAACCTCGCTGGCTTATCGAAGCCATGACCGCAAGCTTATCCGGGTGTCTTTCAGCTTTGATGAGTTCGGAAAAATCGTTCGGTCCCGCTGCACGCCCATCGATTGTTTAGCCAAATCCGAAACACCGGATGTTCGGCCGGCGCAGAAGTTAAGCCCATTTTAGCAGGGTTGCTCTTTGTGCAGGTTCTAGTGCCTTGGCGCTGCAGACCGGGCTCCACGGCCGCCGCGGGATAAGTGACCGGCCATTGGGCCGCATGAAAATCTCCCGGCGCTGTCACATGGAGCACACCACCGTCCCCACGACAGTGATAGCGAAAGCAGGTGCGCGACATCGGTCGTGCTCGAACCGGCCCGCGATTGCGCGGCGAGTCTTGGGAAGGATGAGAGATGAGTGGACAAGTTGAACGTTCAGGCAACGCAGAGCAACCGATCATTACCGGGAGCGATGACCAGTCGCCTCCCAACCCGACAGCGGGCTCGGGCAGCACGCCCACTCCGAAGGGCAAAGCAGGCTCAGGTCATATTGAAACACCGCCCAGTCTGCTCACGCCGGCTCCTGCGGAGGCGGGCCGTTCGCCCGCACCTTTGCCAAATCAGAACATGAAAGCCGTGGGGGATAGCGCAGTCGCAGCGGTCAAGGCGTTCCTGGATGCGAAGGCCGAGTTGTCGGCCCGGGAGGCGGACACCACTTTGCGGCATGGTTCGTTGTGGGAGCAAAAGGTCGCAATTCTGCAACCGATGGCCTTACTGCTCACAAATAATTATTATGTGAGAGCGGAGGAGAACGCAGCGGTTACTGCACTGATTGGACTTAATGCCGAGATAGATGGTGACCTCGACAAAGCCGATCGTTTGCGAGGTCAAGCGAGAGAAACCATGCGTTCCTTCGCGGAAGACGCGGACGAACCTGCGCGAGTCGCGCTTAATCTGGCGCGCACGAGCCCCGGACACTGGCCGGCGTATGAGGATGCCGCGCTGAAACGTGTTTCGCTATGGCAAGACGCGCTTCATGACGCGGAAAAGCGCGGAGACGCCGAGGAAATTGAAAAATGTAGGACAGGGCTCCGCAATGCTTGCAGCGACGTACCAGGTTGCGCTCCGTAGCTGTGAAAAACCGGGCGCGGCGAGTTTTGGGAAGGATGAGAGATGATTTCGCCATATGATCCAGTTGGCCTGATCAGGAGCATGTTCGCCGAGACAAATCCCCCGCCCGAGGAAAAATCAGGCTCAGCCAACATTAAATCACCACCTGTAACGCTTCCGCCGGTTGAGGCGTCGCCCAAACTGTTACCGACGACGACACCCGCGGAGAAGGACGCTCGCAAGGCGGTTGGAGCGTACCTGGCTGCGAAGCGTGAGCTGTCGGCCGCGCAGGCTGACACCCCTTTGTCAGGGCAAGAAAAAGGAAAAAGCATTTCGTCGTTGGAGCAGCAGGTCGCGATTTTGCGACCGGCGGCCTTAGCGCTCTCAAATAGCAATTATGCCAGAGCGAAAGAGATGCGGGAGAACGCAGCTCGGCATTGGAAAGCCGCCGATGAAGCGTGGAAAAAAGCGCCCGACCTGAAGAACTGGACCGCGCGAGAAGCGGCCGAGTCAGCCTACCGCGCAGCCGATGGTGACGTCGTCGATGCCGATCGTTTGCGAGGTCAAGCGCGAGAAACCAAGCGTTCATCGGCCCAGGACGCGGACATCGCGCGTAACGTCGCGAATTCTCGGGCTAATGGCCCGGCCCACGTGCAATCGCCAAGTGAACATGCTGATAACGTCGAGTCATATCAGGCGGCCGCGCAGTTCAGTGTTTGGCAATGGGAAACGGCGAGTGCCGACGCGGCCAGGGGCGGAGACGCCGAGGAAATCGAAAAATGTAGGGTTGGACTTTATGACGCTCGCTTCTGATTGAAAGTAGCGCTCGAAATGAAGTGAAGACCGTGAAACACCGGTCGGGTAAATTCATGAATATCCGCGGAATCGCAGAGAAGTTGAAACGACGCCAGCGCCTGTTCCGCGGCGTTGGGTGCCGGTTGCGATCCGGATAGGCGCTCGATGCTAGTCCGTTTGAAGTTCGGTCCGGACCTTTTGCTCCGCGTGATGCGCTGAAGGTGCGGCGGTCTGCGTGGTCGCGCGCTCCTTTTCCTGGATCTCGAAAATGCTCGGTGCGGGGACGGGCAGGGCGGTGGCGGCGCCGTCCAGCGGCGGCGGCGATTGCCGGGGCCAGGGTGCTTCCCGTGGCAATGGAACAACGCCGCGCGCAAGCGGCCTGGCGCGATCGAATGGCTCGGCAAGCGGAATCAACTGTCCGTCGTGCCAGCCGGAATCCGACAGCGCGGGGGCGGGAAGCGTGCCGGCGTCGGCATAAACAAAATTAGGGATCTTTGGCCAGTGCGAGATCGCGACCGTTTCCGAAGTCGGATGCAGCTGCCATTGCTGCGGCTCCGTCGGCGTACCCGGATTCTGCAATGTTGCGGGCACGACATGGACGATGCGATATCCGCGCGCTTTCAGCTCGTGCAGGATTCTCGGCAAGGCCGCGACCGTCCTGGCCTGGATGTCGTGCAACAACAGAATGCCTTTTCCCTTGGCCTCGAGCCGCATCATCGCGAGGTCGTAAACCCGCGAGGACGAAACATGCCGCCAGTCGTCCGCGGGAAAATCCGCGCTCCAGATCTGGATGCCCCGCGACGCCAGGTAATCCTCGACGCCCTCGGCGCGCAGCAAGCCGGGAATCCGGAAGAACGGGGCAAGCATGGTGGGATCGCCGAGCGCCGCCGCGGTTGACGCGATTCCGTCGTCGATCTCCTGCTTTGCGCGTTCGAGCGACATCCGGTTCATGCTCAGTGGATGATCCTGGCTGTGGGTGCCGATGCTATGGCCGGCGTCGCTGAGCTTGCGGACGCCTTGCGGATAGGCTTGGGCCATGCGGCCGATGATGAAGAAAGTCGCCTTCACGCATTGCGAGGCGAGAATATCCAGAATCTGATTGCTGTAGCGCGGCAACGGCCCGTCGTCGAACGTCAGCACCACCTCGTGATCCCCGAGCGGCAGCGTTTGGGCATATTGCATGGTGCCGATGCGGGGATGTTCCCGCGGATCGACAACCAGGGTTCGCGAGGTGCCGAGCGCGTCGGGATGGCCGAGACAATCAGCGGCCGATGCAGCCTGCGCGGCGATGCAGGTAAATAATCCGAGGCACAAGCAGGCCCATTGCCGTGTCCAAACGCCAACCAATACATCACCGATCATCCAGGCACCGTCTGCATTCCCTTTTACAAGGCAGATAGTTACGTGCGGCGCGATGAACGGCGCCTTAATGTTTGTCTTCCGCACATGATTTCAGGGGGCATTCCCGGGGGTCAGTGGGCACCGCTAAAATGGACGCCGGGCGAAGCCGGAACCAGATGGACCACGCGATAGTGATTGTCCCGCAGATAGCGCAAAAAAGCCGGCAGCATGGTCGCGGTTCGTGCCTTGGGATCGTGGAACAGGATTATCCCCCTGCGGGCGATTTCGAGCCGGTCGGTGATCAGCTTCAATTCCTCCTGCGGGGTCATTGAATCCCAGTCGCTGGCCCAAAGGTCGGTATCGAACACGACGATGCCGCGCGATCGCAACAGCTCAAGTGTCGCCGGCGTCGATTCAAAGCCGGGAAAGCGAAAGAACGGCGTGCTTGGAACGGTGGTCGCTTTACCGTGAAGCGCCATTTCAACGGCGGCGATGCCCCGGTCGATTTCCTCGGTGGTTTCGCTCGGCTTGATCTGTTTCAGGCTGCGGTGCAGCCAGGTGTGGTGCCCGATGGTGTGGCCCTCGGCTGCGATCCGTCGCACCAGTTCAGGGTGTTCGGAGGCGGGCTTGCCGATCAGGAAGAACGTCGCCCGCACGCATTCACGGGCCAGCGCCGCCAGCACAAGCGGCGTCGTCGGGGGCCATGGGCCGTCATCGAACGTCAGCACGACCTCGTGATCCCCAAGCGGCAACGTCTGCGGAAAGTTTTTCAGCCCCACCTGCGGAGTGGTGGCGGCATCGACGCCAAGAATGCGTGAAGTACCTAGCGTTCCCGGGCGCGGACAGCCCGCCGCCAGCGCCGACCCTGTCCACGCCATCGCGGCGATCAGGGCAGCCACCGGCGCCTTCATGAACTTCCGATCCCGTTTTTGCCGACGCATATTTAGCATTGCGCTTGGTGTTGCCTTTTGGGTAATGCGTGAGGCGCAATTCAGACGAGTTGAGCAATTCTGTCAAACCAGCGAGGCGTGGCATGGCCGAGGATACGGACGTTGTCCAGCCCGCCGATGGGTCGGTGCTCGACCGTCTACCGATGCGCGCCGAAGATGGCGAAATCCGCCAGCAATTCGTCGAAGAAATCGCGCGCGCGATACATGCGGCGGAAAAGCCGTTTCTCCGCGCGGTGGTCGCGGAACTCCATGAGGCCGATCTTGGCGATCTGATCGCGGCGCTCGAACCGGACGACCGCGTGAGCCTTGTGGAACTCACGGGTACGGATTTCGACTTCTCGGCCCTGAACGAGGTCGACAACTCCGTCCGCGAGGAAATCCTTGAGGAGCTTGAACCCGAGACGGTCGCGGAAGGCGTCCGCGAACTGGAATCCGACGACGCCGTCGAATTGCTTGAGGGACTAGACGAGGAGGACCAGGAAGAAATCCTCGAAAAGCTGCCGCCGTCCGAGCGCGACGCGCTCGAGCGCAGTCTGCTTTATCCGGAAAATTCCGCCGGACGGCGGATGCAGACCGAATTCATCTCGGTGCCGCCGGACTGGACCGTGGGACAGGCGATCGACTATATGCGCGATACGCCGAACCTGCCGGATCGTTTTTACGAAATCTATGCGGTCGATAACGCGCAGCACTGGCAGGGTGCGGTGTCGCTGGATGCGCTGCTGCGCTCGCGCCGGCCGGTGCCGCTGGCCGACCTGATCGATGAAGACCGCCGCCGCGTCTCGGTCATGGACGATCAGGAAGAAGTGGCGCGGCTGTTCGGCAAGTACAATCTGGTCGCGGCTCCCGTCGTCGATACCGCAAATCGGCTGGTCGGCGTCATCACCATCGACGACGTGGTCGACGTGATCGAGGAAGAGGCGGACGAGGACCTGAAGGCGCTGGGCGGCGTTACCAGCCACGAAGAATTGTCCGACAGCGTCTGGACCATCGCCAAGGGCCGTTTCAACTGGCTCCTGGTCAATCTTGCCACCGCCTTCCTGGCATCCTCGGTACTCGGTCTGTTCGAAGGTCAGTTGGAAAAAATGGTGGCGCTGGCGGTGCTGGCCCCGATCGTCGCCAGTCAGGGCGGCAATGCCGCGACCCAGACCATGACGGTCGCGGTGCGTGCATTGGCCACCCGCGAGCTCGGCCCGAGCAACGCGTTTCGCGTAGTGCTCCGGGAGGGCCTGGTCGGCCTTGTCAACGGCCTCGCATTTGCGGTCATCACGGGCATTGCCGCGGTGGCCTGGTTCAAGATCCCCGGGCTTGGCGTCGTGATCGGCCTTGCGATCATATGCAATCTCGTTGCCGGCGCACTCGGCGGCATTCTGATTCCGATGGTGCTGGAGCGGGTGCGCGCCGATCCCGCGGTGGCGTCGGGCACGTTCGTTACGACGATCACGGACGTGGTCGGCTTCTTTTCGTTTCTCGGCATCGCGACGCTTTGGTTCGGCCTGAAATAGACCGTACGGCCACGCGGCCCGGGCCGCATTATCGTTAAACAAACGTTAACGTGCATCACCGATTATTCCCGTGGTGGAGTCGGGCATGCGGCGCTTGCGGCTGAAAGCGGACGGACGGATCGTCGAACTGCGGGATGGGCAGGAGTTTCCGCTCGCGCCTTTGGCGCCTATCGCCGCCCCGGTGGTGGTGGCGAGGTCTCCGGCGGTACGCGACCTTCGCCGGCGCGCGCGGCTGACGCAGCAGCAATTCGCCGCGCGGCTCGGCGTGCCGGTAGAGACCATCAGAAACTGGGAGCAGGGCAAACGCATGCCGCGCGGTCCGGCGCGGGCGCTCCTGGCCGTGATCGCCCATGCCCCGGAAACGGTGTTTGCCGCTCTTGCACCCGGCGCAGTTGCGCTCTGAGCACGACGCCCTTCCGGCATAGTTGGCAGCGCCACAGCGGCGCGACATAAAGGGCTCGGCTTGTCAGAGAAGGCGCAAATGCAATTCGTCGAGGCCAATGGCGCCAGGATCCCCGCGATCGGGCTGGGCACCTGGGAACTGCGCGGACGAACCTGCGCACGTCTGGTCGAGCAGGCGTTGAAGCTCGGCTATCGCCACATCGACACCGCGCAGGTCTATGAGAACGAACGCGAGGTCGGCGAGGGCCTGCGCGCTTCGGGGGTCAGGCGCGACGACGTTTTCGTGACGACCAAAGTCTGGACCACCCATTTCGCGCCCAACGATCTCGAGCGATCGACAAAGGAGAGCCTGGCAAAGCTGCGTCTTTCCGAAGTCGACCTGTTGTTGCTGCATTGGCCAAATCCGCAAGTGCCGCTCTCGGAGACGCTGGGCGCGCTGGGGCATGTCAGGCGCCTCGGCTTGAGCAGGCACATCGGCGTTTCGAACTTTACCGTGGCCTTGATCGAGCAGGCCGTCGCGGCATGCCCGGAGCCTCTGGCATGCGACCAGGTCGAATACCACCCCTATCTCGACCAGACCAAGGTGAGGGAAGCGTGCGCGCGACACGGCATGGCTGTCGTCGCCTATAGTCCGGTTGCGAAGGGCCGCATCAAGAACGACCAGACGCTGGCGCGGATCGGGCAGACATACCGCAAGACCGCGGCCCAGGTTTGCCTGCGATGGCTCGTGCAGCAGAATGTTTCGGCGATACCGCGGACGTCGCGGATCGAACGGCTGTCGGAAAATATCGATATCTTCGACTTCGCGCTGTCCGACGATGAGATGCTCCGGATCTCACAGATGGGAAGCGCCAGGGGCCGGCTCACCGATTTCGGTTTCGCGCCGAAATGGGATTGAAGCCGGCCGATCGCCACAGTCGACCGAAAATCGGCGCAAGGCCCGCAATAAAGTGAACCGCGCCGCGCCAATGCCCGCTATGCTGGCGATGGGCGATTTCCAAAACGTTGTTCGAATACGGTGGAACCAAGGCGATTCATACGTTCGGGTATTGCGGCATCGGCTGCGGGCCATCTGTCGGTTCTGACGATGATCCTTGTCTTCGCCGAGGTGCATCCGTTCGGCCGGGTTACCGCCGAGCCGATCACGGTCGATCTTGTTACGTCGGCCGAGGCCACGCCGCCGAAGAAGGAAGAGCAGCTTCCGGCGAAAGCGCAGCCTTCCGACGCCTTCGACCTTTCCTCGAAATCCGCGGCTTCGAGTCCGCCGGCCGCGCCTGCCGCGGAGGAGCCCGCCGCGTGGCCGCAGCAGCAGGCGCTGCTGCCGGCGCTGAGTTCCAACAGGCAGCAGGCAAGTGCTGCGCAGCCGCCATCGACATCTCCATCGCCCGCCTTCGTCCCTCCGGAGCCCGATCTTTCCATCAAATATCACGTCATGTTCGGTCTGCCCCCGGATCTGCCCCAAGGTCTGCCACAGGACAAACCCGGCGACGGTTTTGACGCCCCGGCGTCGCAGACGGCCGACGTCGCATCCAGCCTCGTCGCAGAATTTCGGCGTCACCTCAAGACCTGCGCCAGGCTGCCGAGATCGATCGCGCCCTCCGACCCGATCAAGATCAAGCTGCGGGTGTTCATGAGGCCCGACGGCAGGCTCGCGACCGAGCCTGTGCTGATCGAGGCCAGCGCGTCCGCAAAGGGACCGGCGCTGATGCGAAGCGCAATCGATGCACTGGCGGCCTGCCAACCCTATGCGATGTTGCCGGCGGAAAGATACGGCGAGTGGAAAATGCTCGATCTCAGCTTCACGCCACTGGATTTCGAGGGGTCCTCCTAGACTAGCTCCCCATCGCGCGCCAGGCATTCGAGGCGAACTGCCTGCGCCAGGTCACGATCACGACCGCCGCCGTTGTGATGAACAGCACCCACGGGCTGACGAACCAGCCGAGATAGCCGAGCGCAAAGAAGAACGCGCGTTGCCCGCGATTGAAATGGCGGCCCGCCGCTTCGAACAATCTCGTCGTCCTGATGACATGCGCTTCCGCTTCGGGGGTGTCGCGTTTCTGGGCGGGCGGCATCGCCCCGAGCAGGATGGCAACGTAATTGAACAGCCGGTATGCCCAGGCAAACTTGAAGAAGGCATAGACGAAAATCAGGATCAGCCCGACGCACTTGATTTCCCAGAGCGCCGGCGAGGGACTGAGATCGACCGGCAGGGCGCGCAGCACGCCCAACGCTTCGTTGGTTGACCGCAGCAGTGCCAACCCGCCGCCGACCGCGAGCAGACTGGTGGATGCAAAGAAGGCCGTGCCGTTTTGCAGCGACGCCATGATCTGCATGTCGACCATGCGGGTCTCGCGATCGAGCAGGCGCCGGATCCAGACTTCGCGGTAGACATTCATGCGGGCGGACAGGCTGTCGCGTCCGTATGCCGTATGCTCCAGCGTGACGGCGTATACCGTCCATTCGAGGATGAAGAAGCCGACCGCCAGAATATCGACCGAATATGCACCCATACCGCATCCCCCGGTGAATGCTGCCATGCATGATCAAGCGCGGCAACCGGCACGATGGTGCGGCAGCGGGTTGAATGCTTCCGCCGCGCCATGGCAGGATGAAAAACTGGAAACGGGAACCGTTCGATGGCCTTGAAGCTCGTGATCGGAAACAAGAACTATTCGTCGTGGTCGATGCGGCCGTGGATGGCGCTCAAGGCCAACAACATCGCGTTCGAAGAGGTGTTCATTCCGCTCTATACCGGCGACGCCGACAAAAAACGGATTTTGAGTTTCACGCATTCGGGCAAGGTGCCGGCGCTGATCGATGGCGACGTCACGATTTGGGATTCCCTTGCCATCATCGAATACCTCGCCGAACGGTTTCCGGAAACGCGGCTGTGGCCTGAGGATCGCGCCCGGCGGGCTCACGCACGCTCGATTTCGGCGGAGATGCATTCGGGTTTCGCGGCGCTGCGCAACGAATGCGGGATGAACCTGCATCGGCCAGTCCGCGCGATCGCTCTATCGGCCGATGCGCGCGCCGACATTGCCCGCGTTCAGCAGATCTGGATCGAATGCCGCGAGCGCTACGGAAAGCCTGGAGCGTTCCTGTTCGGAGCCTTTGGTGGCGCCGACGCCATGTTTGCGCCGGTGGTACATCGCTTTCGCACCTACGCGATCGAGGTGACGCCCGCTGTGCGGCATTATATGGATGCGATGATGTCGTTGCCGGCGTTCCAGGAGTGGACCAGCGCGGGCATTGCCGAAACCCTGGTTATCGAGAAGTTCGAGACGACGTGATCGCGATCGCGGATTGACGAGGTCCGCGAAAGCAGCCTGAATCCCTTACCGGAACCGCATTTAGCGAAGGGTTTGGCCATGGGAATTCTCAATTCGTTGGAAAATTCGCCCGAGTTCAGGGCTGCGCTCGGCCAGCTTGAGGCGGCTGTGGTCCCGGCCGTGCTCGGCGAAGTTCTCGGCAAGGGTGGTCAGGGCGGGCTCTCCGCGATCGTCGCCAAGCTCCAGCAGGCAGGCTTGGGCGATCAGGTCAAATCCTGGATCGGAAACGGTCAGAATCTGCCGATTACGGCCGAGCAATTGCAACAGGTGCTGGGCAGCGACATCGTCAAACAATTGGCCGCGCGGTTCAATATTCCGGTCGATCAGCTCGCCAAGGTTTTGGCGCAACTGCTTCCCGCGGCCGTGGACCACGCCAGTCCGAACGGGAAGCTCCCGCATACGGCCTGAGGCCGCATGCACGGTTCCGAAGGGCCCCCGGTGTCAATTGGACTGGAACCGGCAAATACGCCTTTAGCGCACTGAAAAACCTGCAAAATCCGCGTATTTGCTATGTCCCGATGTAACTGGCCAACGCGGTCGGCGCCGTGCTATAGAATCCGCCGGGTTACCGTCGGCCATTGCAGTGGGACCGTAGGCACGGCCGACGTTTTTGCGTGATGGAGAGGGCGTTGAAGCACAAATTCACCGTTGGAGAGACTGTCTATTTTACTGCCAGCAATGTCGCGCGTCCGGCCGCCAGCGGCACCTATGAGGTGATCCGGCTGCTCCCGACCGACGGCGATGACTGCCAGTATCGGATCAAAAGCTCGACCGAGGCTTTCGAACGGGTGGCCAAGGAAAGTCAGCTCGACATTTCCTAAAGGGGATCGCGGGTGCGGCTGGCGGGTTTCGTCTCGCCTGCCGTCAAAAGGCCCGGTTCGAAGAACCATTCTGCGCGGGCTGAGTGCAAAAGGGCATTCGGCTATCGTTGAGTGCGTCTTATGCTGCGCTAAGGGACATCGCGCATGAACTGGGCCTGGGCCACATCGCTCGACCAACTCTGGCGTTCGCCGACCTTTCCGATGTGGCTGACATTGGCCGCGGCGGGTTTCTTCGCGGTCATCGTTCTGATCACGCTGTTGCGCGCCGAGAAATCGGTTGCCAATGGAGCGCTGACGGTAATCACGTTGCTGGCGATCGGCATCGCGGTCGCCGCCACGATTCGCGGATTTGGTCCAGGCGGCCGCAGCGCGTCCGGGGAGACCCGGCCGCCTCAGCCGATGAGCGCTGCGCTGCCGGCCTTGTCATGCATCGACGATCTGGCCGGCGATATCGTGATGGCGGCTTGCGAAAGGGCATTGTTCGGTTCCCCTGAGTCTACCGCAGCAGCCGTCTCCTATGCGGCGTCCCAGATCGCGCGGCTGACCGCGTTAGGCGATGTCGCTGCCGCAAGCAGGAACCCGACACCCGAGTTAAAAGCGCTGCGCCACGCGGTCGAGCGAGACCGGTATGGATTGATGGCGCAAGTGCTGAGCGCGCGGGACCATTGTACGCCGCAGGACTGCACAGCTTTCCGGGCATTGACGGATCGCCACCAGATCGCGGCTAACATGGATGCGCGGGTATACGAGGGCGTGATCGCGCGTTACTTGCCGTTGTGGAACGTACCCGCGGCGGCAACAGGATCGGTCGCTGCCCTTGCTTCGCCGTCGATGCCGACAGGCAAACCCACCAATGCTGACTTTCCCACTGCAGCCTCGACCCCGGCCGTCAGCATCATGACGCCGGAGCCGCTCGCAGCAACGTCGCCATCTTCGCCGCGCTCGCCAGCGTCGAATGCGTTGCCCTCGTCGCGCCCGACATCGACTGCAACCCCGGCGACGGCAGCGCCCGCGCTGGCGGCAGCCAAAAAGCAGCCCGCGCCGAAGCCACCGCGCGCGCCGGCACCTGTCCAGCTTGCGCCGGCGGCGCCGGCTGCCGCATCGCCAGCTCCCGCCGCGCCTGCTCCGGCAGCGTCGAATGATTGATCCTTTCAAAAGCCATCGCCGGTCGCTAACGTCGATTCATGTCGCTTCATCTCATCAAGCTTGCCGTCGGCTGCGATTCAGTAAAGGAGCTCAAGAGCTGGGTCGCGGAGCGGATGAAAACCGCAAAGAAAAAGGGCCTGCCGCTTCATCATGTTCACATCACCCGGATGACGCCGAAACGCGTCGAAGAACTGCTCGCGGGCGGCTCGCTTTACTGGGTTATCCGGGGTGAAATCGCCGCCCGCGAAAAAATCATCGCGATCGAACCGTTCCGCGATCGCGATGGTATCGGGCGGTGCCGGCTGGTGATGCAGCCCAAAGTGATCGCGGTTATGCCGCGACCGATGCGGGCGTTCCAGGGCTGGCGCTATTTCGCCGAAAGCGACGTGCCGCCGGATCTGAAATCCGCGGGCGCCGGCGTCGCGGCAATGCCCGAGCCGTTGCGCCGCGAATTGCGCGATCTCGGGCTGCTTTAGACCGCAATATTATCGATCAGCCGCGTTTTCCCGATACTGGCCGCAGCCAGGATCCGCATCGGTCCATCATTAGCCGAGGCGATTGGCGCCAGCGTCCTGGCGTGCCGGACCTCGAAATAATCCAGGGTGAAGCCGGCGCCGACGACCAGTTCCGCGCCGCCGGCCATCGCGGCCTCGATTTCGTCGCCTGCACGCAAGCGCCGGGCGCTTTCATTCAGTGCACGATAGTTCAGGCGCAACGCGGCGCTGCTCCGGCGACAGATTGACGTTCCGCGAAGACATCGCGAGGCCGTCGCGCTCGCGCACCGTCCGCGAGCCGATCACCCTGACGCCGAGGTCGAGATCCCCGGCCATCCGCGTTACGACCTGCAACTGCTGGAAATCCTTTTCGCCGAACATCGCAAAATCCGGCCGGCACTGCGTAAACAGCTTGCCCACCACGGTGGTGACGCCGCCGAAGAAATGTGGCCGGAAGCGATCCTCCAGACCGGCGGCGGCCGGCCCATCGGTCAGGATCCTGGTGGCAAAGCCGTCCGGGTACATGGTCTTGACGTCCGGATTCCAGATCAGGTCCACATTCTCGGCGGTCAGTTTGGCGACGTCGGCCTTCCAGGTGCGCGGGTACGAACTGAAATCCTCCGATGGCGCGAACTGCGTGGGGTTAACGAAGATCGAGACGATGACCTTCGTGGCGCGACGTTTCGCCAGGCGAATCAGCGCCAGATGGCCGTCGTGGAGCGCTCCCATGGTCGGCACCAGCGCGGTCGTGGACTTTCTCGCGATGATGCCATCGAGAGCGCGTCGCAAAGCAGGGACCGTGCGGACGATCATGGGGCTTCGCGACATCTGGACTCGATCTGGTGCGGCTGTCATGCCGACTTTATCAAGGCCGATAATTGACAGCCAAGCGCGGTCGGTGATTCGGCTGCCGGCAAATCCGGGTGATGCACCCGATCGAGAGCAGCATCGATACGCCAGCATGGCCGCGCTGTGCATGCGATTCATCATTAAGGCACACGATCAACGATTTGAGGATGCTATTGCGCATTTCACTTGACCGGGCTCGCGCGTAAATTGAAGATATGCAAAGGGACAGAAATCAATGTTGGTGCAGACAAGTCAGGGGCAATCGGGCTCGGCGCATGTCGTTGTGCTCGGTAATGAGAAGGGCGGTTCGGGAAAATCCACCACCGCCTTGCATATCGCCGTTGCTTTGCTGAAAGCCGGCCAGCGTGTCGCCACCATCGATCTCGATTGCCGCCAGCAAAGTTTCACCCGCTACATCAACAACCGAGGCGCCTGGGCGCGCCGCACCGGCCTGGATCTCGAACTTCCGGTGCATTGCTGCATCAAGCTTGGCGAGACCATGCAGATCGCCGACAACGAAACTTCCGAATTCCAGCAATTCATAGACGCCGTGAGCGCGGTCGAGCGGACGTTCGATTTCATCGTGATCGATACGCCAGGGTCGGACAGTTATCTGATGCGCCTGGCGCATTCGATGGCCGATACGCTGGTGACGCCGATCAACGACAGCTTTCTCGATTTCGACGTGCTGGGGACGGTCGACCCCGCGACCTATTCGGTGACCGGCGAGAGCCACTATGCCGAAATGGTGCGGGATGCCAGGCGCAAGCGCCGCCAGCTCGACGGCGCCAGCACCGACTGGATCGTGGTCCGCAACCGGTTGTCGATGTTGGGTTCGCGTAACAAGCAGCTTGTCGCCGATAGCCTAAACGATTTGTCGTTCCGGCTCGGCTTCCGCTCGATCGACGGGTTCGCCGAGCGGGTGGTTTACCGCGAATTTTTTCCGCGCGGGCTGACCGCGCTGGACGACCTCGACGAGACAACACTTGGCACCCGCCCGAGCCTGGGTCATGTCACCGCGCGCGAGGAGGTGACGAGCCTGCTGCGCCAGTTGAAACTTCCGCTCGATGAGCGTGGCCGCCGCCGGGCCGCGAATCGGGCTGAGTGGTTCAACCAGGTTGACAAGCCGCTCGAAGTCCACGACATCCTCGGCGCCTGAGACGTTGTGGTAAGGGGTTACTATCGGTGGAACTCCGGCGCTGGCGTCGATGAGGCAACCTGACCGCAAGGCGGGTGCCCAGTGCCCTTCCCGGGTCGGGTTATCGAGTTACCCCCGAGTTTCGAACCGAACGCTGTTTTTTGGCGTTCCATCGTGGGGTCTTCCGCAGCGCTTTTTGGCTGTGCATTTGCATAAAAATGAGGGTGCATCGCACAATGATGGGGCGGTCAATTCACAACATTTAGTCTTCCTGTCACGTCGACGTGACATATATTAGGGCTTAGCGAAGCCTAGAATTTCCAGATTGGAGTCCGGTCTGCTGGGGGGCTTGCGTCGAGGACGAACATGAAGCGTGGAATTGCCGTTCTGGCTTCGCTTACCGTGTTGCTTGCGGTCGGATACTTCACCGCGAGCAAATGGGCGATCCGTCACGAAACGCTGACATTCTACGATCCGGCGCGCGACAACCGTCCGGTCGCGGTCGACATCGCCGTGCGGCGGGACAAGGAAATGCAGGCGAACGCCGGCATGATCACGCTGCCGGTGGCGATCCTCAACCACGGCAACACCGTCAAGTTCACCGAATACTCGTTCCTGGCGAACGCCTTTGCCGCCCGCGGCTATATAGTGATCAGCATCCAGCACGATCTGCCGACCGATCCGCCGATGGTGACGAAAGTCGGCGAACTCTATGTCGGCCGTCAGCCGCAGTATCTGCGCGGCATTGCCAACATAAGGTTTGCCATCGAGGAGATGAAGACCGTCCAGCCGAACGCCGATTATGACCATCTGACCATGGTGGGACATTCCGCCGGCGCCGACATCTCGATGTATTTCGCCAAGCTGCATCCGGATCAGATCAAGAAGGTCGTAACCCTCGATAATCTGCGCGTGCCGTTTGTGACCAATGGCAGATTCAAGATCCTTTCGTTCCGTTCCAAGGATCCCGTCTTCAAGACCGATCCCGGCGTCATTCCGGCCGAGGAAGAGTGCGAGAAGGCTGGGATTACCGTCGTCAATACCGGCTTCCAACACAACGACATGCGCGATACCGGTCCCGATGAGGCAAAGGCATCGATCCGGGGCATGCTTGACAAATTCCTGGAAGACGACAGCAAGCTCACGCCGGCCGAGACAAAAACACCGCCGGCGATGACCGAACCGGGGCCGGTCGCGCTCTACGCGCCGTCCAAGAATTGAGGACGGGCATCGCGCATCGGTCAAAGCCTCGAATGTTCCGGCCGTGAAAGGTCGGCGCGTCGATCGCGCATTGACCGCTCCCTGATCCCGGCCCACATAAGGCTTGCTGCAATTTGCGAGCACCGATGTCTGGCGAACCGATCAAACCGAAATCTGCGGGCGAAGTGTCCTCGGTGAAAAACTCCGCCTCAGGCAAAGCGGGTTCCTTACCGGAGGCGAAGTCGTCCGCCTCGGAGGACATTGCCGCCTTTGTCGCCAGGGCGCGCGCGATGTCGCCGCATGCCGCGGGCGCCAAGGGCCGGCTCGTTTTCGCGCTCGACGCCACCATGAGCCGGCAGCCGACCTGGGATATGGCCTGCGCGCTGCAGGCCGACATGTTTCGCGAGGCGGCGGCGCTCGGCAGTCTCGACATTCGCCTCGTCTATTATCGCGGCCTCAACGAGTGCCGCGCCAGCAACTGGATTTCCGACAGCGCGCAGCTGGCGAAGTTGATGGGCAAGATCGAATGCCGCGGCGGCAATACCCAGATTGGCAAGGTGTTGTCCGAAGCCCGACGCGAGGCAGTCACCTCCGCCGTGCGTGCGGTGGTCTTCGTCGGCGACGCCATGGAGGAGTTGATCGACGAGCTCTGCGCCAAGGCAGGCGAACTCGGCCTGCTCAAGGTGCCGGTGTTCATGTTTCAGGAGGGCCATGACGGCGTCGCCGAGCAGGCGTTCCGGGAAATTGCGCGTCTGACCGGGGGCGCGTGGTGCAGGTTCGATCCCGGCGCCGCGGCGCAATTGCGCGAGCTGCTGCGCGCGGCGGCGGCCTATGCCGCCGGCGGGCGCGAGGCGCTGCTGCGGTTGTCCAAGACCGGAAGCGGCGCCGCCAAGCTGCTCGGGCAGATGAAGTGATCCCGGCTTCAGATTTCGGGCGGCGGCGACTAGCGTGTTGATTTTGAAGTTTCCTTCGGTTTCGCGGCAATCTGGTCATGGCGACCTCGAATTCAAAGCCGCACGGCGATCACGAACTTGCTCGTGCTCCATTGATCGTGAAGTTCGTATCGCAGGATGTCGCGAATGCCTGCAAACCACGGAATCGGCGCGCGGGCATGCATTTTGTCTCTGATCCCGCTATATTGAACCCATGCCCACTCTGATTGCCGGCGTCGTCGCCGTTATTCTTCTTTACTCCCTGCTGCAGATGTTCCGCGCGGCCAATCCGGTCGTGCTTGCGCGAGTGATCAAGATAGGCGGCGGCGTCGTGGCGCTCGCGATCGCCGCCTTTACCGGCATCAAAGGCGAACTTGCGGTCGCCATCCCGCTTGGCATCTTTGGCGCCGGGCTGCTGGGCTGGTCGCCCTTCGGTGCGTCGGGGTTCGGCAATCTCAGCGGGATATTTGGAGGCTCGGGGACGCAACGCTCGCCGGGACAGACCTCACGCGTCCGCTCGGAGTTTCTCGACATGAGCCTCGATCACGACAGCGGCGAACTCTCGGGCCAGATCATGGCCGGGCCATATGCCGGCCATTTCCTGGGTGAATTCGATCTCGCGCAGTTGACGGCGATGATTCCGGGCTTCGACGCGGAAAGCGTGTCGCTACTTGAAAGCTATCTGGACCGCAGGTTTCCCGCCTGGCGTCAGGACGCGCAGGGAAATGCGGCAGGGGGGCAAAGCCGCCCGGCGGCGAGCGGCAAAATGACGGACGAGGAGGCTTATCAGATCCTTGGCCTGCAACCGGGGGCGGGGCGTGACGAGATCGGACGAGCCCACCGCGCTCTCATGAAGAAACTGCATCCCGACCAGGGGGGGTCGACGTACCTCGCGGCCCGTGTAAACGAGGCCAAGGATACTTTGCTTCGCGCGCATCACAGCTAACTCCGGGCAACGCTACCAAACGCTACTTACCGCGAGTTGCTTCTGCTCAAATCTCCGGCTGACGCCCCGTTGCCGCCCGCCGTTGTCCGGCATGGTCGATCGTTCATCCCACAGTTCTAACCTCAAATTCTTGACGAGACGTTGCGGGGCCGCAGATTTTGCGCTTGGGCAATGACAAGAAAGCGCAAAACGTCGTCACGGCCGGAAGCGCGGAAAAGTTAACGTAATCTGCGCAGGGCAGACTGCGATCGCCCGGCCACGGAAGTCCTATGGATTAGTTATGAACGGTGATGCAGGAGATGTCGGAACGTTTCAACGTCCGGCATACTGCTTCAGCCTGATCGTGGTCCAGGCCGGCGAAGCGGGCCCGGAACAGCTTCTTGTCGCCTTTGGCGACGACCGGTTCGGTAAACGGATCGGCCTTCGCAAGCAGGCCACGGGCCTGACTGCGCGCCGCGTCGATCCGTTGCCGCGCTTCGCTTTCGCTCTCAAGCGCGCCGACCTGAATCATCCATCCTGTGCGGGCTGCGACCGGCTTGATCGCGCCGTTTTGCTGAATGGTCTGCGGCTGGGGTTGGGCGCGGGGGCTAGGATCGGCGTAGGCCATCGCCTGCGTGGCGGAAGAGGGTGGCAGGCTCGACGCCGGTAGAACACCGAGCAATCCGTTTCCGGTGCCGTGGTTTGCCGGCTGCGGCGGCATTTCAGACCTGGTGTTTTCAGTCCTGGCAATTTCAGTCTTGGCCACCTCCGGTTTGTTAGTTTCGGCTTTGGCCACGACGGCGCTTGATGTCTCCGGAACTTCCGGACGTGCCGGCGGTATTGTACTGGCGACAGGTGTGGCCGGCTGGGACGAACCTGCCGAGGCCAGCTTCAACTGACCGGCTTTGACCTGGACGGTCTTCACCTTGACGGGCTTCATCGGTTCGGACGAACCGGGAATTGCGGCGATGGCTTGAGTCTGGATCACGCCATTGGTGAGCGGGGCGAGCTCGGCCTTCGGCGAAGGCACAGAAGCGGCTGCAGCGGCGGCGATCGATCGTGAAGCCGGTACAGTTGAACGCGCCGGGGGCGCCGCGACCGGATCGGGTGATGCCGACGCCACCTGAATGGCGCCCTGGGTCTGGACCATCTGCGTCGGCTGTGACTCGGCATCGGCTTCCGCAACATCTGCATTGGCGTCCGAAGCGCTGCGCTCGGCGATCGCGGCAACGGTACGTTTGGTCGCGGCTTTATCGAGATTTTCAGCGAGCAGATTGCGCATGATGGCGTCGCGCGAACCGCCGCTGCGGCCTCCCAGCACCACGCCGACCAAATGGCGATTGCCGCGGCGCATTGAGGTCACCAGATTGAAGCCGGAAGCACGGGTGTAGCCGGTCTTGATTCCGTCGACGCCTTCGACGTTGCCGAGGAGGCGATTGTGGTTGCGGATGGAATGGCCGTGGTAGTTAAACGCGGTCGTTGAAAAGTAGCGGTAATAGCGCGGGAAGCGGTCCTGGATAGCCCGGCCGAGGGTCGATTGATCTCGCGCCGTCGTCACCTGTTCGTCGTCGGGCAGGCCGGACGCATTGCGGTAAACCGTCCTGACCATGCCGAGCGCGCGCGCCTTGCGGGTCATCAACCCAGCGAAATCGCGTTCATCGCCGGCGATGGCTTCCGCGATCACGACAGCAGCGTCGTTGGCGGAGCGCGTGACCAGCCCCTTGATGGCGTCCTCGACGCGAATGGTTTGACCCGGGCGCAGGCCGAGTTTGGTGGGAGCTTGCTCGGAGGCGTGTTCGGAGACCTCCATTTCGCCGTCGAGTTTCATCTTGCCGGCATCGAGGCGCTCGAACAGCAGATAAAGCGTCATAATCTTGGTGAGCGAGGCGGGATGGCGGCTGGCGTCGGGATTGTTGGCTGAGAGGGTGGCGCCGGAGTTTCCATCCACGATGATGGAGGAGAACGCCGGGCTATAGCTCTCGCCCGCCTCGTGGTGACGCACATGATGCGCATAATACCGATGCCGGCTGCGGCGCGCGTCGGCGGTGTCGTTTGTGAAAAGGACCGCAGCGGTGATCGTGACCAGCCCGAAAAGGCAAACCCGAATAACACGGGACGAAGCCAAGGATGTGCGATGCATAAACTTTCCCCGTCCCAATTTCTGACTTGATCACCGGTTCGTGAGGCCAAATTATGCCCAACAGCGGCGACGTTTCCCCCTGCTCAAACTGCTCAATTCGGCGGAGCACTTCGGGCCGGATGGCCGTTCAGACCGCAATTTTGGCTAAGAGACTGTACGCAAACAATTTTTCGGTGGATCGTCCGGTGCGCGGACAAGTCCGGAAAACAGGTTAGGGGGCCGGAGTTTCCAAAAGATTAAGCAACCTTTGCTCTATCCCCTGCCATTTGCGGCTAAATCCCCCGCATTTGTGCGTCGCACAAAAATTGTTGACTTTATTGTGCGTTGCACTATATATGAACAACATTACGGAGCCGGGATCTCCCGGCCGTTCACACAGCAGTCTGGGAAGGACTCCATCATGATCAAAGTTGAAGACATGCAGCAGTACGGAAAAGAACAGCTTGAGACGGTCGTCGCATCCGCGACCACCGTTCAGCACGGCCTTCAGGCAATCGCCAGCGCCTATGGCGATTACACCAAGAAGTCGTTTGAAGACACCAAGTCATTCGTCGAGAAGCTGTCCGGCGTAAAGTCGATCGACAAGGCACTCGAAGTGCAGACCGAATTCGCCAAGTCCGCGTATGAAAGCTTCGTGGCCGAGTCGCAGAAGATCGCGGCGCTGTACACCGATCTCGCCAAGCAGACCTACAAGCCGTTCGAAGGTATGGTCGCGAAGTTCACCCCGGCGGCGACCGTCTAAGCTTCAACGCTGTTTTCGAAAATCAAAAGCCCGGCCGTAACGGCCGGGCTTTTCTTGTTCCTGGATTTGCAGGATTTATCGCGCGACACGCAGCTTCGACAGCGACGTTCCGATCGAGTTGAAGGCGGAAATCACCTGGCTTGCGGAATACAGCAGATAGAAATTCTGCGGTCCGCTCGCGCAATATTGCAGCACGCTTGATGTCGGGTCCGGCGGGCTGCTGGTATTGACCTGGATGGTATAGATCGTGACGCCCTGCGCCTTGATGTTGTCGCACAAGATCTTCTGCCGGGCGTCGATCTGGCCCCCGAATTGGGTACTTCCGTTGCCGTAAGCGGGCCACCGATCCTCGGTGTTGAGACCGTCTGACAACAGAATGATCGCCTTCGAGTAGCTGAAATTCGGATCTTCAGCGGGTGCGTTCATTGGCGCTGTCTGCTGAAGCGTTTGCCAGGCCCAAGCCATCCCGATCGGCTGGTTGGTGCCGCCGGTCGGTTGCATCGCGTTGATCATCGTCTTCAGAGATGTCCAGTCGTAGCTCAGCGGAGCGATTTGCTGCAACGGCGGATTGTTGCCGGGCTTGCAGTATTTTTGGCTGTTCTCATAATACTCGTCGGCCGGAAACAACGTCGCGACATTCGCTATCGCCGGCGCGGTGTTCTGGGTGTCGTAGGGCTGGGTCCGGTCGGTCACGCAACCGGTCCACGTGTTGTGGTTGGCCGGCGTCCAGGTCTTGCCGGCGGTCACACAAGCGCTTTGCGATGTGTAAGACGATTTGCTGCAGCTGCCGTTGGCTGCATTCCAGTCTGTCCAGTCGATCCAGGTCTGATTGAAATTGCTGGCGCCGACATTCACATCCTTGGCAAATGGAACGACCGAGACGTAGACATCGCCCTGGTTCTTGGCGAGCGCACTGAGCTGATCGATCAAATTGCTGGCGGCGGTCCGCAACGCCGCTATTTTTCCGTCCTGGGCCATCGATCCCGTATTATCGAGTGCCATCGCTACGCGCATACGCACGTTGCCCCAGGCGGCGGTCGAAGAGGTATTGAAGTTGAGTTGCGGGAAGCCGGCGACCTTCATGAAGTCGGTTGTGATCGATCCAGAACCGTTAATCTGTATGGTCGAGCCTGTGCCGCTATCGGCCGTATAGGTCGCGCCGATCTGGACCGACTGGGCCTCGGTGTTGGTGAAAAGCGCGGTGAAGTAGGCCTGAGCCTTGGTATTGACCTCGGATGTCGTGATCGTACCCTGGGAAAGATCCTTCGAGACCATCAGTGCGGTCGAGTCGAGCGCGGACTGCATGGACGAGCGCGCCCTATTGGCGCGGCTGTAGTCTATCGCCGCGCCGATGAAGCTGATGAGGGGCACGAGCGCGATGGCAAAGATCACCGCGAGATTGCCCTGGTTGGCTGCGGCGAAGCGGCTCGCCGCTTTGCTGACATGACGCGTTACGGATGCATCGGACATGACTGTCACCTTAGTTAGGTTGCTGCCGCCAATTCAGTTGTTGCGACTGAACAGGTGGTAAATTCGTCCTAAGAAAATCGGGTCAATTGCCGAGTAATCGCCAATCCGTCGCCAAAGGCGGTTGCTATCGTCAATGGCCGCTAAATTGCCGGCGGCTTTATTTTGTCAAATCCGGCAGGATTGATTAACCTTGGCGGTATCGCCGAGCCGGGAATCAGGCCGGCCGCGGGGCGCATTTGATCGATATTTGCGCGCTTGCGGTGAGCCGAAGCCCGACCCATATTCCAAGCTGGTCGATTCAGCTGATGGGTCGGGCCGGACGGGAGCGGCGACCTGGAAAGCGTGTCTGGGAACTCTTTAAGATGGCTCCGGCTGGAGAACATCACCCGGTCGTTTTCCGGTTTCCTGTGGGGATTTCGAACGCCTGTGCCATGTTACAATTAACTTCCAGATCCGATTCGTCTGCGTCAGCCGCCGTTGCCGCATCCGCTCCTCGAATGGGCAACGACGACAACCGCACTGGGGGAGCCGGCGGACCCGCCACGTCCGTTATTGCCAAGGTCAAGCCGAAGACAAAGCGCCCGAATCTCTATCGTGTCCTGATATTGAACGACGATTACACGCCAATGGAATTTGTCGTTCACGTCCTGGAGAAGTTCTTCCAGAAGGATGTCGAGGCCGCGACCAAGATCATGCTCCACGTTCATCATCATGGAATCGGGGAGTGCGGGGTGTTCACCTACGAGATCGCCGAGACCAAGGTGACGCAAGTGATGGATTTTGCGCGCAAGCACCAACACCCCCTGCAGTGCGTGATGGAAAAAAAATAGCGGCGCGCGAAATCCGCCAAAATAGGAACGGGTTTTGCATCAAAAATGCCGATGGATTGGACAAGCGTACGCCTTTCCCGGGGCGCTGCGCCCGTTTCCGGACGTAAATTTGGGGTCGGTGCGTTAAACGAGTCGCGGGAACCGGTCTTTTGCCGTGATTGGGTGTAACTATATATGACAAAGGTTGTTGTTGCCTGACCCGGTAACGGCGATCATGATGGCGGGAGCCACAGAGGACGCGAATGCCGACTTTTTCCCAAAGCCTAGAACAATCCCTGCATCGAGCGTTGGCGATCGCAAACGAGCGTCATCATCAATATGCGACGCTTGAACACCTTCTGCTGTCGCTGATCGATGACTCCGATGCGGCCGCGGTGATGCGTGCCTGCAGCGTCGATCTCGACAAGCTGCGCACCAGTCTCGTCAACTACCTCGAAACCGAATTCGAGAATCTGGTTACGGACGGCGCCGACGACGCCAAGCCGACCGCTGGCTTTCAGCGCGTGATCCAGCGCGCGGTAATCCACGTCCAGTCATCCGGCCGCGAGGAAGTAACCGGCGCCAACGTGCTGATCGCGATCTTCGCGGAGCGCGAGAGCCATGCCGCCTATTTCCTGCAGGAGCAGGACATGACGCGCTACGACGCGGTCAATTACATCAGCCACGGCATCGCCAAGCGGCCCGGGGTGTCGGAGGCGCGCCCCGTGCGCGGTGTCGACGAAGAGACCGAGACCAAGGGTAACGAGGATTCAAAGAAGAAGGGCGAGGCGCTCGATACCTACTGCGTGAACCTCAACAAAAAGGCGCGCGACGGCAAGATCGATCCGGTAATCGGACGGAACTCCGAGATTAACCGCGCCATCCAGGTACTTTGCCGCCGGCAGAAGAATAATCCGCTGTTCGTCGGCGAAGCCGGCGTAGGCAAGACCGCGATCGCGGAGGGGCTCGCCAAGCGTATCGTCGACAGCGAAGTGCCGGAAGTATTGTCGGCCGCGACGGTGTTCTCGCTCGATATGGGCACCTTGCTTGCGGGCACGCGCTACCGGGGCGATTTCGAGGAGCGACTCAAGCAGGTCCTCAAGGAACTTGAGGCGCATCCGAACGCCATCCTGTTCATCGATGAAATTCATACCGTTATCGGCGCCGGCGCCACTTCCGGCGGCGCGATGGACGCGTCCAATCTTCTGAAGCCGGCGCTCGCATCGGGCACCATCCGCTGCATGGGCTCGACCACTTACAAGGAATATCGCCAGCATTTCGAAAAGGATCGCGCACTGGTGCGCCGGTTCCAGAAGATCGATATCAACGAGCCGACGGTGGAGGATGCGATCGCGATCCTCAAGGGTCTGAAACCCTATTTCGAGGACTACCACAGGCTGAAGTACACCAACGAGGCCATTGAGGCCGCGGTTCAGCTGTCGTCGCGTTACATCCACGACCGCAAGCTGCCGGACAAGGCGATCGACGTGATCGATGAATCCGGCGCGGCGCAGATGCTGGTCGCGGAGAACAAGCGCAAGAAAACCATCGGTATCAAGGAAATCGAGACAACGATCGCGACGATGGCGCGGATTCCGCCCAAGAGCGTGTCGAAGGACGATGCCGAGGTTCTCAAGCATCTCGAACAGACGCTCAAGCGCGTGGTGTTCGGCCAGGACAAGGCGATCGACGCCCTGGCGGCCTCGATCAAGCTGGCGCGTGCCGGTTTGCGCGAGCCGGAAAAGCCGATCGGCTCGTATCTGTTCTCGGGCCCGACGGGCGTCGGCAAGACCGAGGTGGCAAAGCAGCTCGCGGCGTCGCTTGGAGTCGAATTGATCCGGTTCGATATGTCGGAATATATGGAGCGGCACACCGTGTCGCGTCTGATCGGCGCGCCTCCGGGCTATGTCGGCTTCGACCAGGGCGGCCTGCTCACCGATGGTGTGGATCAGCACCCGCACTGCGTGGTGTTGCTCGACGAAATCGAGAAGGCGCATCCGGATCTGTACAATGTGCTGCTGCAGATCATGGATCATGGCCGGCTGACCGACCATAACGGCAAGCAGGTCAATTTCCGTAACGTCATCCTGATCATGACTACCAATGCGGGTGCCGCCGACCTGGCGCGCCAGGCATTCGGCTTCACCCGCAACAAGAGGGAAGGCGACGATCACGAAGCGATCAATCGCCAGTTTGCGCCTGAATTCCGCAACCGGCTGGACGCAATCGTCTCATTCGCACATCTCAATGCCGATGTGATCGGCATGGTGGTCGAGAAGTTCGTGCTGCAGCTCGAGGCGCAGCTTGCCGATCGCGATGTCACGATCGAACTGTCGGAGCCGGCCAAGGCCTGGCTGGTACAGCACGGTTACGACGAGCAAATGGGCGCGCGGCCGATGGCGCGCGTGATTCAGGAGCACATCAAGAAACCGTTGGCGGACGAGGTGCTGTTCGGCAAGCTCAAGGGCGGCGGTCACGTTCGCGTCGTGCTGGTAAAGGACGAGGCGAACACGGAGGCCAATCAGGAAAAGATCGGCTTCGAATATGTCGAAGGGCCTGTCACGCCGAAGCCGGAGAAACTGCCCGGCGCGCGCAAGCGCACCGTGCCTCGCAAGCCTAAGCCCAGCGGTCCCAGCGGCGGATCGAAGGGCCCGGCCTCGCGAGGTCCGCTAGTCAAGGTGTGAGGGGCGGACGCTGCGGATTAAAAAGATGGCGCGTCGGAAGACACGCGCCGTCCGCTCGTCTCGATTGGATACTTGTCGCCTCTCGGCAGCCGGATTTCGCGCCAACCCATTCCATGCTTTCTATCCCAGCTTGATCTTTTCCCGTCCAAGGCATTGAATTCGGACGACGATTGTTATCGCAGAGCTTTAGGGGCGTTTGGGGATGCAAAACCTTCGCCAAATCATTTCTTTGGCCATCGGCGCGGTATTTTCCATTGCCCTTTCATGGTCGGCGTCCGCGTCCGAAGTTCTCATAACAGAGCAGGAAGCTAAGCTACCGCCGGCTAAAGGCACGAAGTTCGATTCGCGAGGCATTACCAGGGGGCCTCGTATCGCGCTTCTTACTGAATTGGGAGTACATTCTCCGATCCATCTGCAACTCAAATTTCAAGCCTTCGGTGGCGCCAAGATTGATCTGGATACTCTTCACGTAACCCTCCTCAAGACACCAGAAGTTGATCTTACGCCCCGCGTAAAACCGTTTGCTCAGGTTGATGGCATAGATATGCCGGAAGCGGAGTCACCGGCTGGCGAATACGATCTTCGGGTCGAATTGAGGGATACCGATGGCCGACCGGTAGCCAAGATCTTTTCGCTCAAAGTCGCTCCGTAATCGAGAGCCCGGTTCTGGTGTCGTAATGCTTTAACCACGGCGAACCGACCGCCGAACCTCTTTTCGCTTCTGTCTTGCGGCAGCCGGAGTTGGCGGCCAAGTGCCAATCGAGCCGAGCCGGTTGCATGGAAACCGGAACATTTGTCGGCCCCCCGGGCTCGTATTTTCGGGAGTGGTGAAAAGCTGGAATCTGGAAAGGACGCGAAGGGGAAAAGCTCAGTTACAGGAATTTATGATCGATATTTACATTCGAGGCAGCTCCCTGAGAGCGCAATCGTCGGATTGGTGGCATGGATATTCACGTCAAGCGTTTTGTGATCCTCGCTGCAGTTGGCGCATCCCTGTTCTCGATTCAGTCAACAGCGGCTCAGCAACAACGTTCGGGCGCGGCTGCCAATCGTCCGGGCGCTAACAACGAGAACGCAAGCCGTTCTCCCGCCGATCCTGCAGTAGGGCGCGCAACTCAACTGATCAAGCAGGGAAAATATCCAGCGGCTATTACCGAACTTGACGCTGCTATCAAAGCGGACCGGAAATCTGCCAAAGCATTCGTTTGGCGAGGTTTCGCAAGCAACCGCATCGGCCTGTTTTCCGAAGCTATCGAAGATTGCAGTCAGGCATTGCAGCTTGAACCGAAAAATACCTTCGCTTTTCTGACGCGGGGCTACGCGTACTTTATGTCCGGCGACAACGGTCGAGCACTCGCCGACTACAACGCTGCCGGTGCTATTGATCCTTCAGCCCCAGGACCTTTTTCCTTCCGCGCCACGGTCTACTCGTCAATGGGTGAGCAGAAGCGCGCGCTCGACGAGGTAAACAAGGCCTTGGAAATAAATCCGAATTACGGGCCGGGTTACGGTACCCTTGGTTTTATCTATACGAAGTTGCAGCAGTATGAGAAGGCCCTCGCAGTTCTCAATAAAGCCAATCAACTAAACCCTCATTCGTTCGGTAATCTTTTCAATCGGGGGGTCGCCTATTTGGGCCTCGGCAATAACGAACTGGCGCTCGCTGATTTTAACGACTTGATCTTGCTCGCCCCAAGGATCGCTCGCAGTTACATTTCCCGCGGACGCATCTTTCTTGGTAAGGGTGACTATGACGCCGCCATCAAGGATTTCAACGAAGCCATCCGTCTTCAGCCACAGAACGTTTTTGCGCTGATTCAGCGGGCGCGAGCCTATGAGCTGTCGCGAAACCTGAAAGAGGCTCGCACTGATTTTCAAACCATTCTGGGTCTTGAGCCTTCCAACGGCGTTGCAATCGCGGGCAGTGAACGCATCGAAGCAAAGATCGCCGCCCTGACCGGCGGGCCGGCTCCCGTTAAGGACCATTCGGGCGCTCGGATCGCGTTGGTGATCGGCAATTCGCACTACAAGGACGTCGATCCCCTGGCTAATCCCGAGCGCGACGCCAAGTTGGTCGCAGATGCGCTCAAACGCGCTGGTTTTGAAAAAGTGCAGCTGCTGATTGACGCCACGCGCGAAAGTCTGGCGGCCGCCCTGAAGGCCTTCGCTGCCGATGCGGCGGGTGCCGATTGGGCTTTGGTCTATTTCGCAGGTCACGGTATCGAGGTCGACGGCAGCAATTATCTGGTCCCGACCGACGTCAAATATGAAAATGACGACGATATTCCGAAGGAAAGCATCGCGCTTGACCAAATCCTGAATGCAGTGGGCGCGGCCAGCAAATTGCGCCTGGTCATATTGGATGCCTGCCGGGAAAATCCTTTTGTCGCAGAAATGAAAGGCAAGGCTGTATCCGCGGCAGGGCGCGGTCTTGCCCGAATTGAACCGGAAAGCGGGACCCTGGTCGCATTTGCAACCAAGCACGGTCACCTCGCAACAGACGGTACCGGCGAGAATAGTCCGTTTGCGGCGTCGCTGGTCAAACGGATTTCCACACCTGGGCTCGAAATTAGCCAGCTATTCCGTCTTGTGCATGACGACGTTTACGCCAGTACCGGTCAGCAACAGGAGCCATTCACTTATGGCCAACTCTCAGCGCAGGAATTCTTCTTTAAGGCAAGATAAATTGGCATAAACCGTCGAAGGCGAGCGAGTTACCGCAGCCGCCGCGATGACGCTCATACTCTTCTGCACCCAAGAGCATGTTGAGTTTGGCCTCTATGGCGTGTTGCTGATATTTTGTGATGCAGTTCTTTCCATGGATTTGCCCGGGTTTGAAAGGTCAAATGCCGAGCGCACTCGATATCTCGCCAAGAGTTGCCTTTTCGGCGTCGCTCACCTGAACCCCTCCGCCGAACAGACCGCCGCCTTCGGTGGCTGCTTCGGCAGTGCTTTGACTGATTCGGCGCAACCAATCCTTGAATGCGGCGGCATCACCGGGGGCCTTCGCTGTCAGCAGGGACGAAACCTGCCGCAAGGATTCGATCGATTTGGTTTTGATGTCCGCGGGCTTTCCGTCAGCGAATTCTGCCTTGAGGCCATCGCGTGCAGCGCTTCGCCCCTCGCTGGTGGAGAAATCTGCAACCACAGCCTTGACGAGGGCGTTCGCGTTGGGGTCGGCGGCGGCTTGTGTCAGCGCAGCGCCGCCCGCGAACGATTCTTTCAAAAGACCCCAAAGCCCGCCGGGATCGGCCGCGGAGATGGCCATTCCAGCGATCATGGGGCTCTTTAAAAGCAGCGTCCATTCATCCTTCGTGAAAGTCGTTTTGTCGGCCATCGAAATTCCTCCTCGTGCCTATCTGACTGTTCGGCATCAACTCGCCGCGGCCTGCGCGTGCGCACTTGCCCTGCAGGCAGTCCCGCGGCGCAGTCCGTCTCATGCGGACCGCGCTGCGGAATCCGGAACTCAGCTCCGCGATAGCGTATCGAGGCTTCCGCGAAGCTCATCGATTGACGACTTCGCGATAGCTCCCACTCCGGGGGTCGCCAGCACCTTGTCGAACATCTGGTTGATCGCCGGCGTCGCCGCGGCAATCAATTTGGCGAGCGCGCTTTTCCCTTCCGGAGTGAGCTTCGCGGCGAGGTTCCTGACCTCGCTCAATTGCGCCGTTGCGTCCCGAAGCTTGGGCAGGGCTGCCTCAGCCGAGGCGACGTCCGTGATGCCCGGAAGCACGGACCTCAAGACGTTGACGGACGAGTTGACCTGGTTCGCCAGATTCACTCCTCCAACCGTCAGATCTGCTGGAGCCATGCCGACCGTTCCGGTCGTGGTTTGCGTGGTGGCCGGGCGCGGCAACTCGGCAACCTTCTCGGCTCCCGGACGACCAAAGATGAACCAGACAAACCCACCTAATATCGCTAGCGCGACCAGCCAATAAGGCCACTGCGACGGGCCCGCACTGGATGACGCGTAAGCCGCCTGACTTGTCCCGGCAGCTGTCCGTTCCGCGGCGCTGACAATTCGGCTCCCGGAAGCAGAAGGCGCCGCCGTGCCGCTGCGCGAGGCTCCTTCTGCTTTGTCGAGAAGGCCAGCCGCGCTCAACTGATCGGCCAAGCCGGACGGAATGGCCGCGGCGATTTGCCCCTTTTGCGAGGTGAGAAGGGACGCCAGCCCGCTTGCATCCAGGCCCGCACTGCGCTGCTGTTGACCCAAGGTTCCCAGGACCACCGGGCCAAGCATACCAAGTAGCGACTTGATGGAACTCGCGTCGACTTCGGCGAACTTGCCGATGGATTGCGCCATCGTGTCCAGCGCCGAGCTCCCAAACAGACCCGACAGCGTGCTCGATCCGGTCTCCGCCAGCCTGTTCTGGTCCGAACCCCCGATAAGGCTTTTGAAAGTATCGAGCGAGCCCTGTTGCTGCTGGTTACAATATTGGTGAGTTGGCGCGCACCATTGGGGTTGGTAACCACGTCGGCGAGGCTCGAAAGGAGCGTGGGAACCGCGCCACCAATCGCTTTTTGCGCGACGCTGCGGTCAAGACCCAGGCCGGAAGCGATCTTTGCGATCAGGTCAGGGGTCAGGAATTGCATCACTACGGATACGAGACTTGCGGCCATGGCGATCTCTCCATTTTGATTATGCGTTGAGTTGTTTCATTAGCTCCGAGACTGCGGCTCGATTTGCAGGCAATTCGTCTGCCAACGACTGCTTCAGAAATTCAGATTCGAGTTATGCAGGTCTGGTCATTTTTGGGTCCAAGGTCTCGATCACAAGATTTGCGGTACCTGTCGATGAAACCCTGTTGTGATGTTCCGCTGGGATTGCCAGCCTTCTCACAATTACAACGCTTGGAATGCGCGCAGTCGAGTTGGACCTAGGTCCACCCAATCCAAGGGTTTGCCAAGAGGTTCCCAGCGCGTGCGACGAAGGCAATTGGGTCACCCTGTTGGACTTAGGTCCATCCCGACCTGATCGCTGCGGCATAGAAAACCTTGAAAACCTCGCCGCGAGCCGCTTTAGTTCTGTCAGGCATGTCGCCCGACGCGGCCGGTGAGGGCCTAATTCAGCGGAGATTGCTATGTCGGAAACCGAAGCGCCGATGCAGCGAAACGGACCCGCTGAGGAGGGCGGCGATTCTAGAACGGTTCTGATCCCTGGTGGAACCTTTCGCATGGGATCCAACAAGCATTATCCCGAGGAAGCGCCGGTGCACCGCGTCAGCATCGATGCTTTCAGGATCGACACGACACCAGTGACCAACCGTCAGTTTGATGAATTCGTTCGCGCGACAAGTTACGTCACCTTCGCGGAGATTCCCCCCGATCCAAATGACTATCCCGGTGCCTTGCCGCACATGCTTTACGCTGGCTCGCTGGTATTCTCACCGCCGGCGCATCCTGTCGATCTCAGCAACTGGAGCGAATGGTGGACCTTCCTCAAGGGCGCCGACTGGCGACACCCCTACGGGCCGAAAAGCAGCATCAAGGGTCTCGAAGATCATCCGGTGGTTCATGTTGCTTATACCGATGCGCTTGCCTACGCGCATTGGGTTGGAAAAGGCCTGCCGACCGAAGCGGAATGGGAGTTCGCTGCCCGCGGCGGGTTGGACGACGCCGAATTTGCCTGGGGCGACCAATTCACGCCGGGCGGCAAACACCTCGCGAACACCTGGCAAGGAAACTTTCCGCATCAAAACAATTGCGACGACGGATTCGCGCGGACATCGCCGGTTACAACCTTTCCGCCCAATGGCTATGGCCTGTACGATATGATCGGAAATGTCTGGGAATGGACCAGTGACTTCTACGCGCCCAAACATGAGGCCGATGCAGCAAAGGCCTGCTGCATTCCGCAAAATCCTCGAGGTGCGCGCGAGCAAGACAGTTACGATCATTGCCAGCCGCAGGTAAAAATCCCCCGCAAGGTATTGAAGGGCGGATCTCACCTATGCGCGCCAAATTACTGCCGCCGCTATCGGCCGGCTGCGCGACACGCGGAACCGATCGATACGTCCACCAGTCATGTTGGATTTCGGTGCGTGTCTCGAGTCTGATATTCCGAAATGCCTGTCAGCTTTGATTGGACCTAGGCCGGCGCCGCTTCCCACGACAACGTCATTGACGTTCGTGGCGGAAGTGGCGGCGGTGGCGGGAGAGACGGTCCGGCGCCCGCCAGCAGTCTGATCTATTTAATTTCACGACGCTGACCACAACGGGTTACGGCGATATTTTTCCGGTACACCCGATAGCGCGCAGGCTTTGCGATCTGAAATCAATATTTGGCCAACTCTATCCCGCGACGTTACTCGCCAGGCTGGTAACGCTCGAACTTGCAAGTAAGAGGCAACCGTCGTCCTCGTCATGTCCGTTTGCCCGGCAGAAGGCCGAAATGGACCTCGCACAGCCTGACCGAGCCGGCGTCTACCGGGGTTCGGCTTGAACACTTGGCGAGTCACCCGGCCCGCCAATTCGCTGAATTTCGTTTCCGATGGTGGTTAAAGTTCCAATTTTACGAAACATTTAGGTATTCCCAATATGAAAATCATTGGTCCTAGAACAGCACTCCAAAACGCTCAGGATGAGCGATGCTCAATGCAGAGTTATCCATCGTCGACGAAGTCGAAGCGGCGATAAATACGGGGTCGGCGGAAAAGCGCTTGGAAACGATCAAGCGTGTTACAGATCTCTTTCTGTCGTCCGCCGGCAACTTCAATAACGAGCAAGTCGAACTGTTTGACGATGTCCTTGAACGGCTCATCAAAACGATTGAGATTCGCGCAATCGCAGATGTAAGCGCTCGCATAGCGCTTGCTGAAATGAGCATGCAACTTGCTCCTATTGCCCAAGCGCCTCCTTCTGTCGTCCGCCGGCTGGCAAGGAACGACGAGATCACGGTCGCTGGACCGGTTTTGCAGGAATCGGCCCGTCTGAGTTCAGAGGATCTGGTCGAAATCGCGGAAACAAAAGGCGAGCAGCACCTGTTGGCCGTCTCGGGGCGCTGGTGGCTGAAGGAGGTCGTCACCGACGCGCTATTGGCCCGCCGGTACCCAAGCGTTAGTCGCCGGATAGTCAACAATCCCGGCGCGCGAGTTTCCGCTGGCGGATTTGCAATTGTCGTAGCGCAAGCTGAATCCGATCCCGAACTTGCCGTCGAAACCGGCATCCGGGTTGATTTGCCGTCGCGGCTTCGTAATCAGCTCCTGCGCAGCGCGACGGAAACAGTCCGATCGCGGTTGTTGTCACGTGCACCGCCTCACATTTTCGAGGAAATCCGAAGCGCCATTGCGGCCGTCTCGTCGGAAGTAAGCCGCGAAATGTCCAGGGTTCGCGACTTTGCCGCGGCCAAGCGCTTCGTGGCGCTGCTAAACAGCAACGGCGAACTCAATGAAGCGGCCTTGTTCGGGTTCGCTAAACAGCGAAAATATGAGGAGACGGTCGCGGCACTTGCCGTGCTGTCGCAATCCACCGTCGAGGTAATCCGTTCGTTGATGCAAAGCCCTCGCGACGACGGCCTCCTCATTCCGTGTAAAGTGGCGGAGCTGAGCTGGGAGACGGTGGTTGCGGTGCTGGAAAGCCGCTTTTCGACTGGCTCCATGGGGCCGCATGAATTGGCTAAAGCCAAAGGCCAATTCGCCAAAATGACAACTGAAAATGCGCGCCGGTTGCTCAGGTTCTGGCAGGTCAGGTCGTCCACTTCGCCGCCAAGCGTACATTGAACCCGCGCTTCCCCTCTATCCGCCCGCGGGATCACTCTTCCGACACGTGTATGGCTGCTGGTCGGTTGCACCGATCAGCGAGCCTGCGATGATGCGTTTTACGGGCAGCGGATTAATCTCCCACCGGTGTTCTCGGCGCTGACACCCCCAAGGATTGGGTTGCGACTTGTTTCGCGGGCTGCTGGCTATCAACGCGCGACAGTCACGCGCAAGAAGGTCGCGGGAATGGAGGTCGTATCCTTGCCCTTGCTCTTGTTCTGGTTAAGGAACAAGACGTCGAGCTCCTTCTTCAGATCGCCGGCTCGGCCGTTTTTCTCTGCTGCCTCAAATGCATTCATTGTTGGGCCGTAGTATTTTGCGAATTCATCAACGAGCTTTGAGGGCGCGCTGGGAAAGTTGAAAACATAAGTGTCTCTGGCGAACGATATCTTCTCTTTTGGAACCCCGGCGGCGCCAAATCGCTCGATCACGTTGCTTTCGATTCCCCAGGTCATGGGGCTGATGAAGCCTTCCGGGGGAGGGGGAGAGTATGAGGAGCTGATCTTCAGGATTTGCGCTACCAGTGTTGGATCGTTCGGAATCCAATTGCCCATAACGATCCGGCCGCTAGGCCGGGCCACGCGCACCATCTCCTTGGCGACATCAAATGGCTTCGGCGCGAACATCGCTCCAAAGATGCTCACGACGAGGTCGAAAGATTGATCTTTCAGCTCGTGCAAGCCGGATGCATCCCCTTCCTGAAACTTGCAATTGGTGAGACCCATTTCCTTGGCGCGCTTGTTGCCGGCCTCGACGAGGTTCTTCGCAATATCGACGCCCAACACATCGGCTCCGAGCCTCGCCTCGGGCAGTGCCGTAGTTCCATCGCCGCATCCGAGATCCAGAACCTTGAGCCCTTTTGTGATTCCGAGGCTCTTGACGAGTGCCTCTCCGCTCTCCCTCATACTTTGCGCAATGCGCGTAAAATCGCCTTTTTCCCAAAGTGCCTTGTTTGGATTCATTGGAGACCTCCCTCTAATTCGCTGATCGCGGCTGCGTGAGCCAACTTCAAACCGTTTTTGGAGAATGCTATGCCAAATCTTTGGTGGTCGCCAAACAGCCAGCCAACCTGAGCCTGATCGACCGCGCGAAATTGAACGGCCTCATCGCGCGATGGATCGTGACCCCATTCATCGAGCCTGGAATCGGTGATGGCGTTTTCGCGACGTGCATTTTTCGACATATATTTTTGTCAAATTGAATGCGCGGCGACCAATTGATACGTATCTTGACGAGGAAAAAAGTTCGTCGCGCGCTGTAGCTGAGATGGTTCCTTCTCTCATGCGCTAGAATAGTGCTCCGTTTATTGGCCCGCCGATAGCGTATTTATGACATTCTTTTTTTGGCAAATTGTGCATGGTCAAAGCTTGCCGCTGCCTTAACTCTGCCCGCCACGCCAATGACATTAAATCCCCACCGCGATTGGGCGCGGATTGAATTTTGCCAGCAAACCGTTCAGCCTAAAAATCCAACCATCGGAGACGAAAATGGCAAAATGGCCTCCGTTGCTCTTTTTCGCTTTAGGGCTGTTGGCGACCCCAACGGCGTCGTCCGCGAAGGCCGTCTCGGACAAGGAGGCGCAGCAGATCGCCAGGGAAGCCTACATCTACGGCGTTCCGATGGTGACGGTGTACTCGACGCTGTACGCATTCTCGGTCGACAAGGGCAACCCGCAATACAAGGGTCCGTTCAATTCCATCTTGAACGTCGCCCGCGTATTCACGCCTGATGATACCGCGTTCGTCACGCCAAATTCGGACACACCTTACACCTTCATCGGGCCTGACCTCAGGGCCGAGCCGATGGTCCTGACGGTTCCGGCGATGGAGAAGAACCGCTACTTCGTGTTCCAAATGATGGATCTCTACACGTTCAATTTTGATTATGTCGGCTCGCGAACCACCGGCAATAATGGCGGCGACTACCTTATTGTTGGGCCGAACTGGAAGGGTCCGGTTCCGAAAGGCATCGCCAAGGTCATCCGCTCCGAAACCCAGCTTGTGAATGTGGTCGGCCGTACGCAACTCTTTAATCCAGGCGATCTCGACAACGTCAGGAAAATCCAGGCCGGCTACAAGCTACGTCCATTGTCCGAATACCTCGGCAAGCCGGCACCGCCGCCCGGGCCCGAAGTGAATTGGATCAAGCCGATGGTGCCGGCCGAACAGAGCAAGTCGCTCGAGTTCTTCAACCAGCTCGCCTTAAGGGGCCGTTCATGATGGCCGCACGCTATTACTGGCCGAAGCCCGAGCTTCTGGACGACAAATGGAAATCGCCCGCGGTACAGCCGGTAAGGTAGGAGGCAAGGAAAATGCACATACGAATGCTTGCGCCGTTAATTGTTGGCTTGACGATTTCCACCGCGCCAACGGCTTCATCGGCGCAAAATGTTTCGCCAGCCGAGGCGCAGGCGATTGCCAAGGACGCTTACATTTATTCATACGCGATGATGGAGAGTTATCAGACCTGGCGCACGCAAGCCGTCGACAAAACCGCCAATGGATATGTTGGCGGCTTCAACGTGTTCCGGCATTATTCGGAACCGTTCACACCAGATAACAAGGACATTGTTACCCCGAACAACGACACGCCGTACTCTTGGGCATGGCTCGATCTGCGTGCCGAGCCGATGGTGGTTAGCGTGCCGGCAGTGCCAAAGGACCGGTACTACGTCATGCAATGGATCGACCTGTTCACGCAAAACTTCGCCTATATCGGCGTGCGCGCCACAGGCTTCGGCGCTGGCAACTACCTGATCGCCGGCCCGAAATGGAAGGGTAGCAAGCCCGCCGGGATCAAGCAGGTATTCAAGGCAGAAACCGACATCGTGGGAACGCTGACGCGGACCGCCCTGCAAGGGCCCGATGACGTCCCTAACGTCAAGGCACTGCAGGCGCAATACAAGCTTCAGCCACTGAGTGCATATCTTGATAAGTCCGCGCCGCCGGTGTCGCCAGCGATTTCATTCCCACCCTATGACAAGGCCAGCGCGCGGTCTCATGACTTCATCGGTTATCTGAATTTCCTGCTGCAATTCGCCGAGCCGCCGTATCCTAGCGAAGTCGCCATCCGCAAGCGCTTCGAAAAAATCGGCATCGGCCCGGGCAAGCCCTGGGACGCCTCGAAAATCGACCCCGCCACTCTTGCGGCCATCGATGCGGGGGTGAAGGAAGGGCAGGCGGAGATTGATGCGCTCGCGGCCAAAACCTTCAGCACCAACGGCCTGTTCGGCTCGCGCGCGCAATTGAAAACCAATTATCTGGAGCGCGACGTCGGCGCGATGAAGGGACTCTACGGCAATTCGCTCGAAGAAGCATGGTATGGCGGTTACGTCTGCGACGGCACCAAGACATCACAGGTTCATTTCACGAAAGCCAACCTGCCGCCGGCAGAGTTCTTCTGGTCCATGACCATGTACACGCTTCCCGACCGGTTCCTTTATGCCAACCCGCTCAACCGTTATTCGATCGGCGACCGCACCAAGGGGCTCGTCTACGGCAAGGACGGCTCATTGACGATCTATGTAAGCAATGCCTCGCCCGGCAAGGACAAGGAGAGCAACTGGCTGCCAGCACCGGCGGCGAAGTGCAGCCTGGTCGCGCGCGTCTACGGTCCGAACAAGGCGGCGATGACGGGTCAATGGAAGCTGCCGCCGCTGGAGGCAGAGAAATGATGAAGGGCCGGATAGCGGGTAGGGCCGCCGGCAGGAAAGCCGACATCGGCCGAGTGTTGCCTATGGACTTTATGTATCCACGCCCCGATCAAGCGTCGATCGCGTTCAGCCGTCGCCCAAAAGTTCTTTGATGCGGCGCTGCAGTTGCCGCTTTTTCTTTTCGCTCTGGCGCAGCCGCTCCTCAAGATCGGAGACCGGCAGTTCGGACGAGGTATCCGAGCTGAAAGCAATGCCGACAAGATTGTCGCGCCACCAGACAACCCTGGCGAGGAAGGAGCGGCCCTTTCGCGCGATCGTCAGCGATATTCTCTCTTTAGGGAGCTTGATGACGTTGCTGAATTCGAGGTTGGCGCCGCTTTCGGAGATATTGCGGACAACGCAATCCCTGGTCACGCCGCGTTCGTCGATCTCGGCGACGCCGCCATAAATGACCTTGTCGCGCACACTCTGGCGTCGATCCGGCATCGAATAATCTCCCAATAAGGAGGAGAACCTTACGCCACTTCGCCACGTACAAAAGACCGCGGCCGGCAAAATGCTGCGTTAACGTAAATTGATCTTGGCCGGGAAGCCCTGATTTCAGGGGTTTGCGGGTCTTATGCCGCGGTTTCGCGCAACCCCGCGCGATTTCCTTCTGGGCGTCGAATTCGCGCCGCCGCCGCGCCAGCTCCTCGGCGCTCAGGAGCGCAATATTGTTATAGTCGCGCTTCCAGGAGGCGTCCGCGCTCCAGTGCAGCGGCGATTGCACGGTCGTTTGGGCGGCGGGCGCCGCTTCCAGCACGCGCAATGCGAGCTCCAGCGTGATGGCCTGGGAGTCCTGATCATGGGGCTTGCCTGCCGAGTTGCCGAGCGGAAAATCGCTGAACAGAAACCGCGGCACCGCGGCGTGCTCGACGATGTCTTTGGCGCAGCCCATCACCACGGTGGAAATGCCGTTGGCCTCGAGGTGTCGAGCGACCAGGCTTATGGTCTGGTGGCAAACCGGACAGTTCGGCACCAGCACCGCCACATCCACCTTGTCAGCCTGGCAGCGCGCGAGGATTTCGGGCGCATCGGTCTCGATGGTGACGCGATGGCTGCGGTTGGTCGGCGCGCCGAAGAAACGCGGTGCTATTTCTCCGACTCGACCCTCGCGCGCGAGCCGCTGCAATTGCGGCAGCGGAAACCAGGTTCCGCTGTCGTCGGCCGACGTGTGTACGCGATCATAGGCGATATGAGAAATCCGCAAGTCGTGCGTCTTCGACGTATCGCCATCATAGACCTGGTAGAATTTGGCGCCCCCATTGTATTTGGCGCCTGGGCCCTGATCGCCCTTCGCCGGATCGAATGGCGCCGCCGTGGTGACGATGGTGACGCGAGATTGGCCGAGCGGCTTTCGCAAGCGCTGGAACGGCGCATCGACATAGTGCGCCCAGCGATAGGGCGTGGTGTAACCGATCGCCTGATAATATTCGCGGGTTCGCGCCATATACTGGATCGGCGCGTCGTCGTCGGGCGCGAAGCCAAGTCGGTCGCCTGAAGGTACGGTCATATCTTGCGCTCCCACACGCGCGCCATCATTACTAGATAGCTAGACCGTCCTCCGGACGTGTCAAGCACGGCTCTCACGGGAACGAGATATGGCGGTGCAAACGGTCATCGGTCTGCGTGCTGCACTTTGCTTTGTTGTCGTCATGATTTTGATGCCGGTGGCGGGGGCTATCGCTGAGGAGCCGTTAGCTGCGATAACCGGCGGCGGGATCGCGAGGCCGAGCATCGAAGAACTCGCCATTCCCAGCGATGAAAACAAGGTCGGGGTGCAAAAGCCTGCCGAAACTGCGCGCGATAGCGATACGCGCGAGGCGATGTGCCTGATGATCGAGTCGGCGGCGAAGGCAAACGGCTTGCCGCTGGAGTTTTTCGCCCGGGTGATCTGGCAGGAAAGCCGCTTTCAATCCGATGCCGTTGGACCCGTGACGCGCAGCGGCCAGCGCGCCCAGGGCATCGCGCAATTCATGCCGGGCACCGCCAACGAGCGCCGACTGCTCGATCCGTTCGACCCGGTGCAGGCGCTGCCGAAATCCGCGGAGTTCCTGAGCGAATTGCACCGCCAGTTCGGCAATCTCGGGCTCGCCGCGGCCGCCTACAATGCTGGACCGCGGCGGGTGCAGGAATGGCTCGCCGGTACCGGCCCCATGCCGCAGGAGACGCGCAATTATGTTGCCGCCATTACCGGCGCAACCGTCGATGACTGGGCCGGCGCCGGCAAGAATAGCAAGTTGCCCGACCGCGCGCTGAACTCCAGTTGCCGCGAGTTGATGGCATTACTCAAGCGCGCGCCCAATCCCTTCGTCACGCAACTCGAACAGCATGTGAAGCTGGGCGCAGCTCGGTTGTGGGGAGTGCAGCTCGCCGGCGGCTTCGACCGCGATCAGGCGCTTGCCATGTATGCGCGCGCGATGAAGCGGTTGAGCGCTGTTATAGGGGATCAGGAGCCGAGCTTGCTGAGCGCGGTTTTGCGCAACCGGGGCAGCCGTACGTTCTATCAGGTGCGGATCGGCGCCGACACGCGCCCCGCTGCCGACGATCTCTGCAACCGCATCCGGCGCGCCGGCGGCGCCTGTTTTGTGCTGCGAAACATGTTCGTCAGAGGTTGATCCTTCGATCGGATGGCTGGTTTGATCCGCGGTTCGCTTGACGCTGGCCGGTTTCGCAAGCGTTATGCGCGACGCGACTCAATTGTCAGGTAGCCCGTGCCGCTTCCAGCTCAGGACTCACCGAGATGGCAAGGTACCATGCGGGCGTTCGCATGGGGAATGCGGTCGGTCACCTCGACGGTCCTCACATTCGTGCTGTTTGCGACCTATATCGGCATCGGTGCGCTGGCGCATGACACGCATTTCAGCCTGGGATGGGTGCTCGCGAGCACGGCGCTGGTTTGGGCCGGCCCTGCGCAGATCATCCTGATTTCGACATTGGGTTCCGGTGCGACGATCGTGCAGGCGGCCATCGCCGTGACTGTCAGCGCCATCAGGCTTTTTCCGATGGTGGTATCGGTATTGCCCATGATGCGCATGCCGGACACGAAGCGGCGCCATCTGGTGCTGGCGACCCATTTTATCGCGGTCACCATGTGGGTCGAATGCTTTCGTCTGCTGCCACAGGTGCCGCGCGAGCGACGGATCGCCTTCACGCATGGTCTGGGCATCGGTCTCTTCTCCGCCTGCCTCGTCGCGACCGCGATCGGCTACGCTCTCGCAGCCAATCTCCCGCAACTGTTCGGCGCCGCGATCCTGCTGCTGACCCCGCTGGCCTTTCTGCTCTCCACCGCGGGAAACTGCAGGCAGCTCGCCGATATCCTGGCGCTGGTTCTGGGGCTGGCGCTGTTTCCACTCGTGTCCATGCTGCATACCGGCGTGGACATTTTGATTAGCGGCGTGTCGGCCGGCACCATCGCCTATGGCGTTCACTGGTTGCGGGAGCGCGGATGAGCGATTTCTTCGGCGACTGGAATGCACTGCTGGTGCTGTTGCTCGCGGGCTTCCTGCCCAATGAGGCCTGGCGGATGCTCGGACTTTGGCTTGGCGGCGGCGTCGACGAGAGTTCCGAACTGCTGGTTTGGGTGCGGGCAGTGGCAACCGCGATCCTCGCAGGCGTCATCGCGCAAATTCTGGTAGCTCCGCCGGGCGCGCTGGCGAGCGTTCCGGGATGGTTGCGCTACGCGGCGGTAGCTGCCGGATTCGCAGCCTTTATCTTGACGCGGCGGTCGATTTTTGCCGGCGTGATCTGCGGCGAACTCGTGATGCTTGCTGGCAAGTGGTGGCTTGGCTGATAGAGGCTCGATCGTGGGGTGAGCTTTGCGGCCGCGCCATATTCCGTTAGGGTCGGCGACCCAGAAATGACGGGAAATGAAATGAACAAGCTTGCAAGCTCCGCCTTGGTCATTTGCCTCGTCGTCGTTGCAGAGTTCGTTGCAGCTCCAGGCGGCACGGCCGCGGAGTATCCGGCGCGTCCGATCAAACTTGTCGTTCCCTATGCCGCGGGCGGCCCGACGGATGTTCTTGGCCGATTGGTGGCTGAATTTCTCGGCAGGGATTTGAAGCAGGCGGTATTCGTCGAGAACAAGGCCGGTGCGCAGGGAGCCATCGGCGCCGAATCCGTGGCCCGTTCCGAGCCTGACGGTTACACGCTGTTTGTGACGGCTGCATCGATCATCGTGCTCAATCCGATGCTTTACAAGAAACTGCCTTACGATCCCGTAAGGGATTTTCGGATGCTGGCGCTGGTCACCGACTTGCCCGTGGTGATGGAGATTCATCCGTCGGTGCCGGCCAAGACGGTCGCGGAGTTCGTCGCCTGGGCCAAACAAAATCCCGGCAAGATCAATTTTGGGTCGGCCGGCACCGGCGGCACCATTCACCTTGCCGGCGAGATGTTCAAACAGATGGCCGGCATTGACATGACCCACGTACCCTACAAGGGAGCGGGCCCCGCATTGACCGATCTGTTGTCCGGCAACATACAGGTGATGTTCGACACGCTGGGCACTGCGTTGCCGCCGGTAAAATCCGGCTTGGTGCGGGCGCTGGGAGTGAGTTCGACGCAGCGAAGCCCCGATCTTCCTGACGTGCCGACCATCGCCGAGAGCGGTTATCCCGATTACCGTGTCAGCGTGTGGTATGGTATCGCCGCGCCCGCAAAGCTGCCGGACGATATCGCGCTGAAGATAGGCGCCAGCCTTGACCGGGCTCTGAATGACGACGCGTTTCGCGCTTCGCTGGAAAAGATCGGCTTTCCGGTGTTTCGTCCGCGCAGTGCAGCCGCAATAGCCGAATTCATCGATGCCGACACCGCGCGGTGGTCGGGCGTGATCAAGTCGCTGAACATTTCATTGGATTGAAATATGGTTGGAAAAAGTGAAGTGCGCGAAGGAGAGTTCGCGGTCGAGATGCCGCCGGCGCGCGATGCCGGTCTGGTCTTTATCGGCCGCATCCGCACGCCCTGGATCTCGCGTCTCGATACGCCACGGCAGGGACGTCACGACGGTCCGGTCTGCCGGCTCGAGATTTTCGAGCCATGGGTGCCGGCGCTGAAGGGGGTCGATTTCTACTCCAATCTGGAAGTGATCTACTGGCTGCATCAATCGCGCCGCGATCTGGTGCTGCAAAGCCCGAAGAACAACAAGTCGACCCGCGGTACGTTCTCGCTGCGCTCGCCGGTGCGGCCGAACCCGATCGGCACTTCCATCGTTAAACTGGTCGGCATTGAGGGCAATGTCGTTCTGGTGCGCGGTCTCGATTGCCTCGACGAGACGCCATTGCTGGACATCAAACCCGACCGCTGCGAATTCACGCCGCTGGCGCAGCAGCAAGCCGGCGACTTCGAGACGGAGTGAGAGAGTATTGTCATTCCGGCATCGCATCTTCGATCCGCCAATGGAATGACCGTACCTACTGCTCACGCTCCCTTCAGCGCTGCGATCAGCCTGGCCGCGTGCTCTTCCAGCGCTTTTCCATCTTCCTTGCGGCTCGCCGGCGGCAATAGCGCGACGCCGTTACGGCGCGGCATCACATGCATGTGCAGATGAAACACCACCTGTCCGCCGGCGGGTTCGTTGAACTGCTGCACCGTGATCCCGTCGGCCTTGAACGCCGTCATCGCGGCACGCGCAATTTTGTGGGCGCCGCGCGCAACATGGGCGAAATCTTCTTGGGCAATATCGAGGATGTTGCGGGCAGGAGCCTTCGGAATCACCAGCGTATGCCCGGGACACCGCGGCATGATGTCGAGAAAGGCCAACACATGGTCGTCCTCGTAAACCTTGTGGCAGGGGAATTCGCCGCGCAGGATTTTAGCGAACGGATTGTTGGCGTCATAGGCGGTCATGGCGGCTCCTGATCTATCTACTTTCGAAATTCAACCCCTGCGGTCAAAACGGCTCATCGGCGGTTTTACGAAACGGTCCGGCGTGCGTCAGTTCGCGCGCGGCTTCCGCCACATAGGCTCGTTCATGCCTGAGATAATCCGATATCGCGCGGCGCAGATCGGGGTCGGCGATGTAGTGCGCGGAGTAGGTTGTTTGCGGAAGATAACCGCGCGCGATCTTGTGCTCGCCTTGCGCACCGGCCTCGACCGTTTTCAGGCCACGCCGGATTGCGAAGTCGATGGCCTGATAATAACAGACCTCGAAATGCAGAAACGGATGATGTTCGATTGCACCCCAGTTGCGGCCAAACAGCGTATCGGAGCCGATGAAATTGATGGCGCCGGCGATCCAGCGCCCATTGCGCCTGGCCATGACCAGCAGCACGTCCTTGGCCATGCTCTCGCCGATCAGCGAGAAGAAAGCACGGGTGAGATAGGGCCGGCCCCATTTGCGCGAGCCGGTTTCCATATAGAAGGCGAAGAAAGCGTTCCACGCGTCTTCGGTGATGTCGCTGCCTGTCAGCGGGTGAATGGTAATGCCTTCCGCGAGCGCCTCGCGCCGTTCCCGCCTGATCGCCTTGCGGTGACGCGAGTTGAGGGTGGCAAGGAAATCCTCGAAACTGCCGTAACCCTGGTTGTGCCAGTGAAACTGCTGGTCGGTACGTTGCAGGAATCCGTGCGCGGCGAGAAGCTTCCATTCCGCCTCGCGCGCAAACGTCACGTGAACCGATGATGCTTTGCTGACACCGCAGAGAGCCACCAGTCCGCTCGCGAGCGCGGTGGCGATGCGCTCGTGATCCGCGCCGCCGCGGATCAGCAGACGGGGTCCGGCGGCCGGCGTAAATGGAACCGAGGCCTGTAGTTTCGGATAATAGCGTCCTCCCGCGCGTTCATAGGCATCCGCCCAGCCGCGGTCGAAAACGTATTCGCCTTGCGAATGCGATTTCAGATAGCAGGGGACTATGCCGGCAATCGTGCCTTCGAGCCGGGCCAGCAGATGGCGCGGTCCCCAGCCGGTCCGGGCACAGGCCGATCCAGATCCTTCCAGCGACGAAAAAAATGCGTGTGAAATAAATGGGTTATAGTGAGATATTAAATTACTACAGTAGTCGCTTGGCGAAGCTAGTGTGTCGAGGCCATCGAGGGTATCCGGCGCGGATGCCGGATTAGCGCAGGCATCCCAATCCTCAGCCGGAATCTGGCTGACAGACGACACCGCTTCGAGAGTTATTTCGGATGACGCCATCGACTGTCAGGACCGGTCACGCGTTACGATCAGCCATCGCGCATGGTGACCAGTTCCAAAGATCGTGCATTGCGCTGGTGACTTCAAGGGTCGGGCATATGTCAGGTTCCCGGCCGAAAACCTTCAAAGATCATTTGATCCGCGTATCGGGCCGCCCGCTCGCGCTGCTCCGACGTTCGCACCGTCCAGGTCAGCAGGGGCAAGCCGAAAATGTTGCGCGCGATCCAGGGCGCCGGCGCAGGCAACTGGTTGACCCAATACGCGACGAAATGCGGCCGGGTGCGGAACGCGTGGCGGAGGTGCAGCATGCCTTGGCGCTGCTCCGGCGTCAGTTTTTTCCAGTAATCGTCATCATAGTTGGGCTGGGCAATAATGCCGCGGGGAAGCTCCGGCATCGTTTCGCGCAACGCCAGCACCTGATCGGGGTCGAACGACATTCCGACCGCGGGTCCGCGATAAGTGGCGAGTACTTCCGACATCCGCGTCACCAGTTTGCGATCGCCGTCAAAATGGCTCTTCACTTCGATCACTATCGGTACACGGCCGGCAACCAGCGCACAGAGGTCGCCAAGCGACATCATCCGCTCCGGCGTGCCTTTGAATTTAACCGCCTTGAGCTGTGCGGCGGTCATGCCAAGCAGGGCGCCGCTACCTTCGGTGAGGCGGCCAAGCGCATCGTCATGATGTACCATTGCCTCGCCATCGGAGGTGAGCTGGATATCGCATTCGATGGCGAAATTTCCATCGATCGCAGCCTGGGCAGCGCCCGGCATGTTTTCGACGATGCCGCGCGCGCCGTCGTGCAGGCCGCGATGGGCCACCGGCCGCGCCGTCAGCCAGTCAGGTGCGCGCACCCGACGGCTCCGCTATGAGACCTCGAATATTCCTTCGACCTCCACCGCCGCATCGGCGGGCAGGGAAGCAACGCCGACCGTGGTGCGGGCATGGCGGCCCTTGTCGCCGAACGCCGCAACCATCAGGTCGGAAGCGCCGTTCAGCACTTTCGGCCCGTCGAGAAAATCGGGCGCAGAATTGACGAAGCCGCCCAGCCGGACCACGCGGACCACCTTATCGAGGTCTCCGAGCGCGGCCTTGATCTGGGCCAGGAGGTTGATGGCGCAACCGCGCGCCGCAGCGTTGCCTTGCTCCACCGTGACGCCTGCGCCCAGCTTGCCCTTGGCGATGAGCTTGCCCTCCGGGTTGACGCATACCTGACCCGACACGAACAGCAGATTTCCGGTGCGCACAAAGCCCACGTAATTCGCCACCGGGCTTGGGGGTTCATGCAAAACCACGCCCTGTGCCGCAAGTTTCTGCTCGACCGTGCCCGCCATGTCTCATCCCCGTTTGATTGCCCAGCACCCGATCCATACGGATCGGACCGCTTTGTTTCGCGCATCGCGCAGTTACATGCAAGCGAGGGGAAAGCGGCGGCTGCCGGCAATAATTTTTTCGCGGAACATGCCAAAAAACGGGGCACTTCGGCGCTAATTTGTACTTTTCTGTGCGGCGGCCCCAGTTGCGGCGCAATAGTGGGGTCATTAATGTGACGATTTACGACGGATTCTTCCCCGAGGAGAACATATGGCTGGCTGGTTCCGGAATTTGCCCAATCGATCGCTGGTGCTGACAATTGCCGTAGCCGCCGCTGGATCGGGTTTTGCCGCCGGGCAGGCCGGCGCCGCGGCCAGCGGCGTGTTTCTCCCGCATCAGGCGCTTTATGAGCTCAGCCTGCTGAAGTCGCGCGGCTCCAACTCGATCAACAGCGCGCGTGGACGCATCCTCTACAATTTTTCCGGCAGTGCCTGCGAGGGTTACACATCGGAATTCAGGCAGGTTTCGGAGTTGGACAGCGGCGAGGGCAGGGTAACGCTGAGCGACCTGCGCTCGACTTCATGGGAAGATGGCGCGGGCAAGAGTTATCGTTTCAAGATCGATACGCGGATGAATGACGCCGGCGCGAGCCCGGTCGATGGGGTCGCGGAGCGGACCGGCGATCACATCACGGTGAAACTGAACCAGCCGGAGTCCAAGACGTTCACGCTCGATGGCAGCACGGTATTCCCGACCGAGCAGATCCAGCGCATTGTCGCCGCCGCGCGGGAAGGAAAATCCGTGCTTGAACTGACGGTCTACGATGGATCGGACAATGGCGAAAAAGTCTATAATACGCTTTCGGTGATTGGGCAGCCGATTCCGGGCGACCGGACCATTGCAACACCAGATCCCTCCACCGCGAACCAGGTGATGAAATCGCTGACGCGGTGGCCGGTGACCGTGAGCTATTACGACCGCGACGCCAAGGCGAGAGACGGCGAGCAGACCCCGGTCTACGCGATGTCGTTCGAGTTGTTCGAGAACGGCGTCTCACGGGCGCTGGTGCTCGACTACAATGATTTCGTGATTTCCGGCGCGCTCGGCAAATTCGACGTCAAGGATTCCAAGCCTTGTAAGTGAGCGCGGCCGCATGCCTTGACCGTCATGCGCGGGCTCGACCCGACCGGCAATGACGATTGATGAGCGCCTTCCTACTCCGGCTTCTCCGGCCCGTCATAGGCAATGCCCCTGATCACGGCCGTATTGCCGAATTTCTTGCGCAGATCGTCGATTGCGCGTTCGGCATGGGCTGAGCGGCGATCGAGCATATCCGTGTCGTCGGCCTCCGATCCCGGGCGCAGCGCGCTGACGCCGGCACCCATGAGCCGGAAGGCGGTGCCGTCGATCTCCTTCGCCAGCATTTCCCGGGTAACCGCGAAAATCTTTGCCGCCAGTTGCGTCGGTGCGTGAATCGATTGCGAGCGGGTGCGCTGCCTGAAATCGGCCGTCTTCAGTTTCAGCGTAATGGTCGATCCCGCAAGATCGCCGTTCTTGAGGCGTGAAGATACCTTCTCCGACAGCCGCCACAGCGTCTTTTCAAGGGTCGCAAACTCGCGGATATCATTCTCGAAGGTGGTCTCGCTGGAAATGGTCTTGGCGCCGCGATCGGGCACCACGTGGCGATCGTCGATGCCGCGCGCCAGCCGCCATAGCCTGCGGCCCTCCATCGAAAATTGCTTCATCAGTTCGATTTCGTCGGCGCGCTGCAAATCGGCGATGGTGCGGTAGCCGCGCTGCGACAGCCGCTCCTGGGTCGCGGGCCCCACGCCAAAAATGAATCCGACCGGCTTTTCCGCAAGCATCGTGCGGGCTTCAACCTGATCGAGCGCTGCAAAACCGCGCGGCTTGTCCATATCGGATGCGATCTTGGCGAGGAATTTGTTGCAGGATAATCCGACAGAAACCGTAATGCCGATGTCGCGCTCGACTTCGCGGGCGAAGCGCGCCAGAACCTTTGCCGGGATCATGCCGTGAACGCGCTGGGTCCCCGCGAGATCCAGAAACGCCTCGTCGATCGAAAGCGGCTCGACCAGCGGCGTCAGCGCCTGCATGGCATGTCGCACCTCGCGGCCGACCCTGACATATTTTGCCATGTCCGGACGGATCACGATTGCAGACGGGCACAGTGCCAACGCCTTGAACATCGGCATCGCGGAGCGCACGCCGAAGGTACGTGAGATGTAGCACGCCGCCGAGACCACGCCGCGCTTGCCGCCTCCGATGATGACAGGCTTGTCAGCGAGTTCAGGATTGTCGCGTTTCTCGACCGTCGCGTAGAAGGCATCGCAATCGATGTGGGCAAGGGTAAGCGAGGGCAACGCATGGTGACGAACGAGGCGAGGGGAGCCGCAGTTGCCGCATCGACCGGCCGCGATGTCCAGATCGCCAAGGCAGTCCCGGCAAAAGCAGGTGGGGCCGGAAAGCTCTGGCGCGCCTTGTCTCACGGCACATCGCGCTCCCAATGCGGGTCACCCAGCGCCTGACGGGCCGCGGCGATGTTGGTGGGTTGAAGCTGCGATGCGCTTGCGAACGCCTTTACGGTGGCGTCATCCCGCATCACGAAATCGAGCACATGCGCGAGAAAATGCGGGTCGGCGACGGCCGTGCGCAGCGTCTCCGGACCGATTCCACTTTCGGCGAGGAAAAGGCCAAGACGCTCAGGGTCGCCGGCGACAAAAGAGAGCGCCTGAACCGCAACGATTTCAGCTACTTCACGGGGATTGTTAACAGGCTTTTTCAACGGCAATGTTTGCCTTTCCGTAAGTTATGGTCTCTACTTTGTGACCATCATGCCCGAGTCTGCGGAACCTGTTCAAGCAAGCGGAAACCACTTCGCATAAAGATGGCACTCCAGCTTAACGGGTTAGAGCGAATCTGGCGCTAGTTTGAACTCACTTTTCGACATGCCCGGCGGCGGTGCTTGATGCACAGCACAGGGGTCTGTCTCCAGGGATTGGGAGGGGCGGGATGGCAAAAACCGTCCTGATCGTGGAGGACAACGAGCTGAATATGAAGCTCTTTCGCGATCTGTTGGAAGCGCATGGCTATCAGACCTCGGGCACCAGCAATGGTTTCGAGGCGCTTGATCTCGTCCGCAAGCTTCGTCCCGATCTCATCCTCATGGATATTCAGCTTCCCCAGGTGTCCGGCCTCGAAGTGACTCGCTGGATCAAGGACGATCCGGAGTTGCGCGCGATTCCCGTGGTTGCGGTCACCGCGTTTGCGATGAAGGGCGACGAGGAACGTATCCGAGAGGGCGGTTGCGAGGCCTATCTCTCCAAGCCGATCTCGGTCGGAAAATTCATTGATACCGTCCGACGGTTTATCGGATAGAGGAAGTTTCGATGTCCGCGCGCATTCTTGTCGTCGACGACGTCCCGGCCAACGTCAAGCTTCTGGAAGCGCGGCTGTCGGCCGAGTATTTCGACGTGCTGACTGCCTCCAGCGGAACCGAAGCGCTTGCCATCTGCGCGCGCGCCGAATGCGACATCATCCTGCTCGACGTGATGATGCCCGACATCGACGGTTTTGAGGTTTGCCGCCGGCTGAAATCGAATCCGGCAACGCATTTCATTCCGGTGGTCATGATCACGGCGCTGGATAGTCCGGCCGATCGCGTGCGTGGCCTCGAGGCCGGTGCCGACGATTTCCTGACCAAGCCGGTGTCCGACATCGTGCTGATCGCGCGCGTACGCTCGCTGACACGGCTGAAGATGATGACCGATGAGCTGCGCATGCGCGCCATCACCTCGCTGGAGATCGGCGTGCAGGCGCCGGAGCGCGGCGCGGTGGCCGACACCGGAAAGGGCGGACGCATCCTGCTGGTCGACGACCGGCCGTCGTCCTATCAACGGCTGGCGCCGGAGCTAAGCACCGAGCACACCGTCGACGTCGAAACCAACCCGGCTGAAGCGTTGTTTCACGCCGCCGAGGGCAATTACGATCTTCTGATCGTCTCGCTCGGCCTCGATAACTTCGACGGCCTGAGGCTGTGCAGCCAGGCGCGGTCGCTGGAGCGGACCCGGCAGATGCCTATTCTCGCCATCGCCGACGCCGACAACAACGCCCGGCTGCTGCGTGGCCTCGAAATCGGCGTCAACGATTATCTGCTGCGCCCGGTCGACAAGAACGAGCTGCTGGCTCGCGCCCGCACCCAGATTCGCAAGCGCCGCTATACCGATCATCTGCGCGACAATGTGCAGAACTCCATCGAGATGGCGATTACCGATGCGCTGACCGGCCTGCATAACCGCCGCTACATGGAAAGCCATCTGGGGACGCTCGCCGAGCAGGCTTCAAGTCGCGGCAAACCGCTGGCGCTGATGATGCTCGACATCGATTTTTTCAAATCGATCAACGACAATTACGGCCACGACGCCGGCGACGACGTGCTGCGCGAATTCGCGGTCCGGGTGCGCAAGTCGATCCGCGGCATCGATCTGGCCTGCCGCTACGGCGGCGAGGAATTCGTGATCGTGATGCCCGAGACCGACCTGCATGTCGCGGGCATGGTGGCGGAACGGCTGCGACGTTCGATCGCCGGCGAACCCTTCGTGGTCAACAAGGGAACCAAGCGCATCGAAGTCACGATCTCGATAGGCCTGTCGACCCTTGAACTCAAGGGCGAAGCCGTCGCCGACGCGCTGAAGCGAGCCGACACCGCGCTCTACCGGGCCAAGCACGACGGCCGCAATCGCGTGGTAGCGACGGCGGCATAGTCGGCTGTTCCTATACGGAGGTGCGCTTCTTCGCAATCTGCCGGGGCTTTGCTGCCTCCTGCCCAACCTCAACACCCGCATTCGTCAACAGCACGCGCGCCGCTTCCTTTGCTGCGCGTGCCATTGAAGGATCGTTCCGAACCAGATCCTGCGCGATCGAACCATCGACGAGCAGCGTGAGTTGTGTCGCGAGATCCTCCGCGTTGGATACTTCGAGCTGCTTCAGCAGATCGCGAAACCAGACGCGGCGGCTTTCCTTGAAAGCAATCGCGATCTTCCTGACGGCCTGATCCCCAGTGCCGAGTTCGGCCACCGCGTTGACAAACGGGCAACCGCGAAAGCCCTTGCTGGCGAAGCGCCGTTCCAGCGAATCGAACGTGGCCAGAATCTGTTCGGCAGGCGGCTTGTCGGACGGCGGAACCTGCCTGAAGCGGCGCGCAAGATAGGCCGAGATCAATGCGGCTTTCGAGGGAAAATGATTATAGAGAGTGCGCTTGCTGATGCCGATTTCGGCGGCGATGGTGTCGACGCCCACGGCGCGAATGCCACGCAGATAGAACAACCGGTCGGAGGTTTCGAGGATCCGCTCCTTCATCGCAGGCTTTTCGGGTCGGGACATCTTTACACAGACCTGTGTTCTTCCGCCCTTGACGACAGCGCCATCAGGCTGCATGTTACTTACACAGATCGGTGTAATCAAGCCTTATGAGACGGCAGGCCGAGGGTTTCCAGCCGGCGATCCAACGAAGAAGAAAAACAATGCGCCTGCTGCAGATCCTCCGCCCAACGCTTCCGATCCTGATCGGCGCTTCCTTGATGCTCACGCTGAGCATGGGCTTGCGGCAGAGCCTCGGCATCTTCCTGCAGCCGCTGACGCATGACATCCACATATCCGTTTCCGATTTCACCCTTGCGCTCGCCATGCAGAACCTTGCCTGGGGAATCTTGCAGCCGCTCGCGGGCGCGATGACGGTACGATACGGCTTTCGTTCGATCATGATGGTCGGCGCGGTGCTCTACATCGTGGGGCTAGCGTTGATGGCGAGCGCGCAGGGACTTCTCAGTGTCATGATCGGCGGGGGCGTGCTGATTGGAACTTCTTTGGCTTGTACCGCCGCTGCGATCGCGATGTCGGTCGCGGCGCGCGCGGTGCCTGGGACGGTACGCAGCACCGTGTTGGGAATCGTTTCGGCGGCGGGATCGCTCGGCGCATTGTTATCGGCGCCGATCGGACAGCTTCTGAATGAAGGTTACGGCTGGCGAACGGGCATGTGGGGCTTTGTGATTTTGTCGGTGGCGATGCTTCCGGCGGCCTGGTTCGCGGGCAAGGTCGACAGCATTCCGCTGCCGCCGCGGACGTCCGATGACATCGGCGACTCCTCGGCCGGGGCGGCGGTAAAAATCGCCTTTGGCAATGCGTCGTTCGCGGTGATGACCTGCGCCTATTTCGTCTGTGGCATGCAGCTCGTCTTCCTTACGACGCATCTGCCATCTTACCTCGCGATCTGCGGCATGGATCCGATGCTGAGCGCGCAGACGCTAGGCATGATAGGTGGCTTCAACGTACTCGGAAGTTTGTTTTTCGGCTGGGCCGGCGGGCGTTGGAACAAGCTGGCGTTGCTTGGCGGGATCTACATTGCGAGGTCGCTGGTGCTGGCATGGTACTTCATGCTGCCACCGTCGCCGGCAACGACGCTATTGTTCGGCGCGCTGATGGGATTCCTGTGGATGGGCGTCGGGCCGCTGGTGGCCGGCGCCGTCGCCGAGATGTTCGGGCTGCAATGGCAGGCGATGATCCAGGGACTCGCATTCATGAGCCATCAACTCGGCAGTTTCCTCGGCGCCTATGGAGGAGGGCTTCTGTACGACACGCTCGGCTCCTACACCCTGGCCTGGCGCATTGGCGTCGCGCTGGGCCTGGCGGGAGGCATCATCCAGGTCGCTTTCGCGCTGATACGGCCGTCGCAGCCGCCTTTGTTAAGGACGGCGTAGCATCGGAATCAAAACGGGGCCGCAAGGCCCCGCTCAAATCAGCTCAACAGCTTCTGCGAAGCTTACTTGATCTTGGATTCCTTGAATTCGACGTGCTTGCGCGCGACCGGATCGTACTTCTTCTTGACCAGCTTGTCGGTCATGGTGCGCGAATTCTTCTTGGCGACGTAATAGAAGCCGGTATCCGCGGAGGAAACGAGCTTGACCTTGATGGTGACCGCTTTGGCCATGTTCAGAACCTCAAATGTAGATGAATCGGTCGCCGGCCAATCGGCCCGCATTTGCCGGGCAACCTAGCTTCTGACAGCCCAAAGTCAAGGTTTTGCGGGTAGAAACCCGCACGATTCCGAACGATTAGGCCTCAAAGAACCGGTTTTTTGGCCGGGGGAGGCCGAGATTTTCCCGCAGCGTCCTGCCTTCATATTGCGTACGGAAAATCCCGCGCTTTTGCAGTTCCGGCACGACCTTATCGACGAAGTCATCGAGCCCTGCGGGCAGGTACGGGAACATGATGTTGAAACCGTCGCAACCGTAACTGGTCAGCCACTCCTCCATCTGATCGGCGATAACAGCGGGCGTACCGACAAAGGAGAGCCCGCCATAGCCGCCGACGCGCTGCGCGAGCTGGCGGACGGTGAGTTTGTCGCGCGCGGCGACGTCAACCAGACGCTGACGGCCGCTCTTCGACGCATTGGTCTCGGGGATCGGGGGTAACTGGCCGTCGGGATCGAAGCCGGAGGCATCGGTCCCCAGCACGACCGAGAGCGACGCGATCGCACTGTCGTAATGCACCATGCTGTCGAGCAGGGCGCGCTTCTCGCGGGCTTCCTCGACGCTGTCGCCGACCACGACAAAGGCGCCCGGCAAAATCTTCAAGCTATCTCGCTCGCGGCCAAGCCTGTCCATGCGGCCCTTGATGTCGGCATAGAGCTTTTGCCCGTCGCTGAGGCTGCCGCCGCCGGTGAACACGGCCTCGGCGGTCTCGGCCGCAAGCTGCCTGCCGTCCTCCGAGGCGCCGGCCTGCACGATCACAGGCCAGCCCTGCACCGGGCGGGCGATGTTGAGCGGCCCGCGCACGCTGAGATATTTTCCCTTGTGATTCAGGACGTGCATCTTGCCGGGATCGAAATAGAGGCCCGCTTTGACATCGCGTACGAAGGCATCGTCGGCGAAGGAATCCCACAAGCCCGTGACCACATCGTAGAATTCGCGCGCCCGCTTGTAGCGCTCGGCGTGCTCCATGTGATCTTCAAGCCCGAAGTTCAGCGCCGCGTCAGGATTTGACGTAGTCACAATGTTCCACCCAGCCCGGCCGCCGCTGATGTGATCGAGCGAAGCGAAGCGGCGGGCGACATGATAAGGCTCGTCGAAGGTGGTCGAGCCTGTCGCGATCAGGCCGATATGTTCGGTGGCGCCGGCCAGCGCCGACAGCAGCGTGAACGGCTCGAACGAAGTGACGGTGTGGCTGCGCTTCAGCGCCGATATCGGCATGTTCAGCACGGCCAGATGGTCGGCCATGAAGAAGGCGTCGAATTTGCCGGCTTCGAGTTTCCGGATCAGACGCTTGATGTGCGCAAAATTGAAATTGGCGTCCGGCCATGCGCCGGGATAGCGCCATGCGCCGGTGTGAATGCTGACCGGCCGCATGAACGCACCAAGCCGCAACTGACGTTTTGCCATTGATCGATCCCTACATGGTCATTCCGGGATGCGCCTTCAGGCGCAGGCCAGGAATCCCGAAATTAAAGGCTCGAGATTCCGGGTTCGCACTGTTCGCGCCCCGGAATGACGAAAGCATTCAGGCGCCGCCCAGAACATCCCTGTGCATCCTGCCGCCGTAGAAATGGAAGAACGGTACCGCCGCATCGTGGCTTAGTGGACCAGTGGCAAGACGCTTTTCGAGTTCGTTCAGAACATTCTTGGTCATGGTGTGCAGGTCCGCCAGCGGCTTCGATCCGATCTCGACCCAGACCAATTCCACCAGTTCCGCATCGGCATGGATCACGCCCTCGACGCGATGGGCGATGGTTGAAGCGTCCGCGGTGAAAAACCTGGTATCGAAGCGCCGTACCCGGCCCGGAGGAGTGATCGCGCGCGCGATCAGGAATAGTCCGGACGGATCGGGCAGGAGGCCGGCGTCGGTAAACGGCTTCCACTCGCCCTCGAGCTTCGGCGCCGCGCTCCTGCTTCCAAGACAGAGACCGGTTTCTTCGCAGGCTTCGCGGATCGCCGCGATCGCCAGCGAACGCGCACGAACCGGCGTGATTTTGGGACTGCCCTTCAGCAGATTGGCTTCAAGCGCCTTCGGAATAGGCGCGGCAACCGGAACGCGGCTGTCGGATTTGTCGACTCGCCCGCCCGGAAAGACGAATTTGCCGGGCATGAACACCACCTTGTCATGGCGTTTGCCGACCAGAACCTTCGGGGTGGTGGCGGTACGATCGACCAGGATCAGCGTGGCGGCGTCCACGGGGCGGCGATAGGGGTGATGATCGGCCTCTTTCTCTATTTTTTCAGTTTCGCTCATTTCATTCCCGCCAACCCACGAGTTTTCTTGCTGTGAGATCGTCTGATCTATTTCTCAGGATTTTGTTCGTCAAATCCGTGCATGCGCAATGCCCATTGAATCCCGACGACGGCGCCCTTCACCGGTTGCAGCAGCAGCAATGACAGAATCAACGTGAGCGGCAGATAGATCGCAAGCTGCAGCGCCACTGAAGGCGAATAGTTCGTTTCGATCCACAGGATCAGCGGCACTACGATGTGACCGACGATGACGATAACGAGATAGGCCGGAAGATCGTCGGCGCGATGTGGCGTGAAGTCCAGGCCGCAAACCGAACAGTGATCGTCGACCTTCAGGAAGGCGCGAAACAATTTGCCCTCGCCGCAGCGGGGACAGCGGCTGCGCAATCCGCGTTTCAATGCGGTCCACACGTTGCGCTTGGCCGCCGGCGCCGAATCCGGCGGCCAGACGTTGGCGTGTGCGCTCACGGTTTCCATGATTTGCCCTTCTTCGATTTGCCGGGCTTGCCTTTGCCCGGCCTGCGATCTTTCTTGCGCGGACTGCGGCCCGGCTGCGTTTTGGCCTGCGGCCTGGAAACATCCTGCCGTTTGCGTCCGCGCGGGCTGACCCGGCCTTCCGACAACAGTTCGAACCGCAACGCGCCGGCGACAGGAGCCGCTTCTACCAGACGGACATCGACAACGTCACCCAGCCTGTGCATGGCACCGCTGCGCGTGCCAATCAGCGCGTGACGCGTCTCGTCGTAATTGAAATATTCAGTCCCCAGCGTGCGGATCGGGATCAGCCCATCCGCGCCGGTATCGCTGAGTTTGACGAACAGCCCGGCGCGGGTGACACCGGAGATGCGGCCCTGAAAGGTGGCCCCGATCCGGTCGGCGAGAAAATGCGCGATCAGGCGGTCCGCGGTTTCGCGCTCGGCCTTCATGGCGCGTCGCTCGGTGACGGAAATCTGCGCTGCGACCTCGGTCAGCGTTTCCACCGTCTCATCATCGGGCAACGCGCCTTCGCCAAGCCCGAGGCCGCGGATCAATGCCCGATGCACGACGAGATCGGCGTAACGGCGGATCGGCGAAGTGAAATGCGCGTAGCGGCGCAGGTTGAGGCCGAAATGACCGTAATTCTCGGCGGCATATTCGGCCTGGGCTTGCGAGCGCAACACCACTTCATTCACCAGCGGTTCGGAATCGTGTCCCTTGACCTGCGCCAGCACGCGATTGAACAGGGCGGGGCGCAACGCTCCGCTTTTCGCGAATGGCAGATCTAGCGTCTTCAGGAATTCCTGCAGGTTATGAACCTTCTCTAGCGTGGGTTCATCGTGCACCCGATAGATAAGCGGCAGCGCCCTTCTTTCAAGCATTTCGGCCGCGGCGACGTTGGCCAGGATCATGAATTCTTCGATCAGTTTGTGCGCATCCAGCCGCTCTGGAACGACGACGCGATCCACGGTGCCGTCGGGTTTTAGCAGGATCTTGCGTTCGGGAATGTCGAGATCGAGTGGATCGCGCTCGTCGCGCGCGCGCTTCACAATCGCATAGGCGTCGTAAAGCGGTTTCAGGATCGGATCGAGCAGGGGCCCGGTTAGATCGTCGGGCCGTCCGTCGACGGCCGCCTGAGCCTGCGCGTAATTCAGCTTGGCGGCCGAGCGCATCAGGATACGATGAAAGCTGTGCGAGCGCTTGCGGCCGTCGTTGCCGATCACCATCCGCACCGCCAGGGCGCCGCGAGGCTCGCCCGGCACCAGCGAGCAGAGATCGTTGGAGATACGCTCCGGCAGCATCGGCACCACGCGATCCGGAAAGTACACCGAATTGCCCCGCGTCAGCGCGTCGCGGTCCAGCGCCGAGCCCGGTCGCACATAGAATGCGACATCTGCGATTGCTACATTGACGATGTAACCGCCCTTGTTATTCGGGTCGGGATCAGATTCGGCGTGAACCGCGTCGTCATGGTCCTTTGCGTCAGGCGGATCGATCGTGACCAGCGGCACGTCGCGCCAGTCCTCGCGTCCTCCGAGCGTCGCGGGCTTCGCCTCTTCGGCCTCGCGCAACGCGGCAGGCGAGAACGCCTGCGGAATTTCGTGAGAGTGAATGGCGATCAGGCTGACCGCTTTCTCCGATGCCAGCGATCCCAACCGCTCCTTGACCTTGCCGGAGGGAAGACCGAAACCGCGCGAGCGCACCAGATCGACGCTGACGAGATCGCCATCCTCGGCGCCGTTGCTGTCGGCCTTGGCGATGTTCAATTCGCGGCCGGCCTGCTTCTTGTCGACGGGAATGAGCCGTCCGCCGCCAGCGGGCAGGGCGCGGAAGATGCCGAGCACGCGGGTCTTGGCGTGATCGATCACCTTGATGACGCGCCCGCGATAGACCGGGTCTTCGCTGTCGTCAGGCTTCTCGATGCGCAGCAGCGCGCGGTCGCCGACACCTGCGGCCGTGCCCGGCTGCGGACGTCTGGGAATGTGGATGCGGATTTTCGGCGGTTCGCCGCTCTCCACCTCATCCCATTCGGCAGGCGTGGCGATCAGTTCGCCGTCGCTGTCGCGTCCGGTGATGTCGGCCATCAAGGTCGCCGGCAGCGTTGCGGGCTCGCTTATCTTTTTGCCGCGTTTTGCGAGCGCGCCTTCGTCGGCCAATTCGCGCAACATGCGTTTCAACTCGGCGCGATCGGCGTTCTTCAGGCCGAACTCGCGGGCGATTTCGCGTGTCCCGACTTCTCCTGAGTGCGCGCGGATAAAGGCGACGATGGCGTCCCGGGAGGGAAAGCCGCTGTCGCGCGGTTTCGCCACTTTACCCGCGGGCCTTGCCGGCGCTTTTCTTCGCGGCGGTTTTGGAGGCTGGCGCTGCCTTTGCAGGAGATGTCTTGGCGGCTGGCGTCACCGGCGCCCGCGCCTTGCTGACGGCCTCCGATTTGGGCTTGGCCGCGGATTTTTTCGCAGCCACCTTCTTGACCGGCTTGCGTGCCTCGGCATCCAGGTCTGCTTTGGCCGGCTTCGCCGCCTTGGCTTTCTTGACGCCCCGCCTCGGCTTGCCGCCACCCTTCGCCACGCGTTCGTCGATCAACGCGATCGCTTCCGGCAGCGTGATGGTGTCCGGTGTCTTTTCGCCCGGGATCGTGGCGTTGACACCCCCGGCCGCGACATAGGCGCCGTAGCGTCCGCTCTTGACCACGACGACGCCAAGCGTCGGATGATCGCCCAGGGGCTTGCCGGGATCGGCGCCGAAGCGGCGGCCGCTCGGGCCCTTCGCAATCTTCTCGGCTATCAGCGTCACCGCCCGGTTGAGCCCAATGTCGAACACCTCGTCGCCGGCCTCGAGGCTGGCATAGGTCTTCTCGTGGCGTACAAACGGGCCGAAGCGGCCGAGACCCGCCGTGATCGGCTCACCGGTCTCCGGATGCTTGCCGATTTCGCGCGGCAGCGACAACAATTTCAGAGCCATATCGAGTTCGATGTCGCCGGGCGACATGTTCTTGGGAATGCCCGCACGCTTCGGCTTTTTTCCCTCGGCGTAATCCTTGGGCTCGCCGAGCTGGATGTAGGGGCCGAACCGGCCGGCCTTCACCACGACTTCGAGATCGGAAACCGGATCCCTGCCGAGGATGCGATCGGCGCTCGCTTCGCTGTCGGCTGCGAGCGGGCGGGTGTAACGGCACTCGGGATAGTTGGTGCAACCGACGAACGCGCCGAATTTTCCGGCCTTGAGGTTGAGCTTGCCGGTGCCGCAGGTCGGGCACTGCCTGGGATCGCCGCCGTCCTCGCGCGGCGCGTAGATGTGCGGCCCCAGCATGTCGTCGAGGGCATCCAGTACCTGCGTGACGCGGAGATCCTTGATCTCGTTGACGGCGCCGATGAAATCGCCCCAGAAATCCCGCAGCACCTGCTGCCATGAAATCTCGTTGTTGGAGATACGGTCGAGCTGCTCTTCCAGCGCCGCCGTGAAATCGTATTCGACGTAGCGCGCAAAGAAGTTTTCCAGGAACGCGACGACGACGCGGCCCTTGTCCTCACCATGCAAGCGCTTCTTCTCAAGCTTGACGTAGCCGCGGTCCTTCAGCACCTGCAGGATCGAGGCATAGGTCGAGGGCCGGCCGATGCCGAGCTCTTCCATGCGCTTGACCAACGATGCTTCAGAGAAGCGCGGCGGCGGTTCGGTGAAGTGCTGGGTGACGGCGAGGTTCTGGCGTTTCAGCGCTTCGCCTTCGCTCATGGCGGGAAGGCGGCGGCTGTCCTCGTCGTCGCCGTCGTCGTCGCGGCCTTCCTGATATAGTGCAAGGAAGCCGTCGAACTTGATGACCTGTCCGGTGGCGCGCAGTTCCAGCACGCGAGCGCCTGCCTTGGCGGCAATATCGACGGTAGTACGTTCAAGTTCAGCCGATTCCATCTGGCTCGCGATGGTGCGGATCCAGATCAATTCATAGAGCCGTGCCTGATCGGTATCGAGGCGCCGGCGCATCTCGGCCGGGCGGCGCGACAAATCGGTCGGACGAACGGCTTCGTGCGCTTCCTGCGCGTTCTTGGCCTTGGTCTGGTACTGGCGCGGTGTGTCGGGCACATAGGCATTGCCGTAATCCTCGCCGATCACCTTGCGCGCCTGCGTAATCGCCTCGTTCGCAATCTGCACGCCGTCGGTTCGCATATAAGTAATGAGACCGGTGGTCTCGCCGCCGATATCGATGCCTTCATACAGACGCTGTGCGATCCGCATGGTGTGTGCCGGCGCAAAGCCCAATTTTCGGCTGGCTTCCTGCTGCAGCGTCGAGGTGGTGAACGGTGCCTGTGGATTGCGGCGGGCAGGCTTGGCTTCAACCGTTGATACCGTGAAGTTGGCGGCCTCGATCGCCTTCTTGAAATCTTCCGCTTCCGCGCCGGTGCCGATGTCGAGACGTTGTATTTTCTTGCCGTCGGCGCCGACCAGACGCGCCTCGAAGGCCTCGCCGCGTGGCGTGGTCAATGTCGCTACCAACGACCAGTATTCCCGTGGAATGAATTTCTCGATCTCGAGTTCGCGGTCGCATACCAGCCGCAGCGCCACCGACTGCACACGGCCTGCGGAGCGCGCGCCCGGCAATTTGCGCCACAAGACCGGCGAGAGCGTGAAGCCGACCAGGTAATCCAGCGCGCGGCGCGCCATATAGGCATCCACCAGCGCGCCATCGATCTGGCGCGGGTGCTTCATTGCCTCGGACACCGCCTGCTTGGTGATGGCATTGAACACCACGCGCTCGATTTTGTGGTCCTTGAGCGCCCGCTTTTCCTTCAAGACCTCCAGCACGTGCCATGAAATGGCCTCGCCCTCGCGATCGGGGTCGGTTGCCAGGATCAGCTTATCGGCACCCTTCAGGGCGCGCGCGATGTCGTTGAGCCGGCCCGCCGCTTTGGGGTCGACTTCCCAGATCATCTGGAAGTTGGACTCCGGATCGACCGATCCGTTCTTGGCCGGGAGGTCGCGGACATGGCCGAATGAGGCCAGAACCTCGTAGGACGAGCCTAAATATTTGTTGATCGTCTTGGCTTTCGCCGGCGACTCGACAATGACGATATTCATGTCATTCCAATGGCTTACGGGAAAAATAAAGGCCGGTTCCGCGAGATTCGCGTCGGCCGTTTCGTTCCGAACATGGGTGCACAGAGGCCCCCTGTCAAATCGACAGATATTGAAGAGGGGCCCAGCGGCCCAGAGTCTGCTTCCTCAAAGTTGTAAAATACATCCTCAGGGTTGTAATCTCAAAAAGTGTATCATCATATTATCACACGTTTCTGAATTGGCGCCGCTCAGACAAGGCGCCGTCGGCGCTTCAGTTCAGGATTGGGCTTCACTTCGGTATCCCCATCGTCGAGCAGCCGACCATCCTGGGCGCGAAGTTCTAGTCTTCGCACCGGCCGGCCTTTATGGCGATCGACAAGCTGGGTAGCGAAGCCGTCGCGTTCGCCGGAAAACTGCTCGCCCCATTGCCGCAGCGCGACCAGCACCGGAAAAACTCCGCGGCCTTTCGGCGTCAGCACATATTCCAGATAGGCGCTGCCGTCGGAAGCGGGCGCTGTCTTCAGGATGCCGTGGTCAACCAGCGCACGCAGCCGCACCGTCAGGATGTTCTTCGCAAGGCCGAGGTTTTTCTGAAATTCGCTGAAGCGGCGAATCCCCATCAGGGCGTCGCGGATGATCAGAAGCGACCACCAATCGCCGATCGCGTCCAGCGATCTCGCGATCGGGCATTCCGCGCTTTCAAAGCTTGTGCGTTTCACCATGGCATCCTCCGGATCGGTCACGCGCCGATCACAGCGTTGTGTAGTTGCATTATGAAACCAAACGCTCTAGATGGCAACGTGGTTTAATTATGCAACTGGTTGGACAGGAGACGACGATGCGGCTTGCAAACAAGACGGCGTTTATTACAGGCGGCAACAGCGGCATCGGTCTTGCGACCGCGCGGCTGTTTGTGGCCGAGGGCGCGCGGGTCGCCATCACAGGACGAAATCAGGCGACGCTGGATGCTGCCGCCAGGGAACTGGGATCCAACGCGCTGGCGGTCACGGCCGACGCAACCGATATCGCGGCGACCGAACAGGCGATCAAGCAGACGGTCGAAAAATTCGGCAAACTCGACGTGGTGTTCGCCAACGCGGGCATTCCCGGCAACACGCCGATCGGCGGAACCACGCTCGCCTCATTTGAATCTGTTATCGGGACCAACATCACCGCGGTGTTCTTCACCGTGCAGGCAGCAGTGCCGCATTTGAACGACGGCGCGTCGATCATCCTGAACGGCTCGGTGATTTCCGTGCTCGGCAATCCCGGTTACTCCGCCTATGCGGCGAGCAAGGCCGGGGTGCGGGCGATGGCTCGGGTGATGGCATCGGAGCTTTCACCGAGGGGGATCAGGGTCAATGTGGTCTCGCCCGGCGCCGCGCGAACGCCGATCTGGAAAGGTGCCGCTCCCACGGCTGAAGCATTCGCTGCCCTGGACAAGCGAATTTCCCGCGCCATCCCGCTCGGGCGGCTCGGCGAAGCCGAGGAAATTGCGAGGACCGTGCTGTTCCTTGCTTCGGACGACGCTTCAAACATTCAAGGCGCGGAAATTTTCGTCGATGGCGGGTCGACCGGTTCCCCGGCAGGCGCGCCGATCTATCGCGGATAGCCGGGAGCACGATTTGACCAAAAAGTCGCACCTCAGTTGTGCTCTTCGGTTCCGTCATCCAATGGAGGTATTTTCTGATTTCGTTGAACCTTGGTGTTGGTACGCCAGACATCTCAGCAGGCAGGGATTTTGATCGTTCACTGGAGATCATGACATGTCGAAAGCCGTTCGCATCTCCGCACCGATGACAGTATCAGCATCATCAGCATCCTCAGAGAAATCCGATGGCAACGCGCTCGTTTCCATCGCGCTGTTTTCCGGAATTGGCCTCTTGGCCTCCCTGGTCGCTATTCTCTTCGGTATGCCCGGCGTGTGGTACTGACCGGGTTCGCCCGCATTTCATATTAATGACACCAGCCCGCCGCCGTGGCGTTCAAGCCGTCCCGCGAGTTCGAGTTCAAGCAGCACGGTGCGGACCGCCGCAGGCGAGGTTCCGGCCATCCGGATCAGATCGTCAAGCAGAACAGGACTTGGCCCGAGCAGACCGACGATGCGCGCGCGATCGCCGGCATCGGGTTCATTTGCCAGCGGCTCATCGTCGGGTTCGCGCAGTTCGATAGGCCGCCCCATAATCGGTTCGACGGCGTTGATGACGTCGGCGGCCTCCGTGGTGAGCGTCGCACCCTGCTTGATCAGATCGTTGGTGCCGGCGGCACGCGGATCGAGTGGTGAGCCCGGCACGGCGAACACCTCGCGGCCCTGTTCGGCGGCGATGCGCGCCGTGATCAGCGAGCCCGAGCGAAGTGCCGCCTCCACCACGACGACGCCGAGCGCGGCACCTGAAATCAGACGATTGCGCCGTGGAAAATCGCGGGCGCGCGGCACATGGCCGAGCGGCATTTCGGAAATCGCAGCGCCGCCGGATTCGATGATCGTCGCCAGCAGATCCTCGTGTTCGGGCGGATAGATCCGATCGTGACCGCCGGCCAGCACCGCCACGGTGCCACCGCCGATGCTGGCGCGATGCGCCGCCTGATCGACGCCGCGCGCCAGTCCTGACGCGATAACGAAACCGGCATCCGCGAGATCGTGCGCCAGCGAAGCCGCGAATTTGAGACCGGCGCCGGAAGCGTTGCGTGAGCCGACGATCGCGATGACAGGCCGCATCAGTACGTCATGCGCGCCGCGCACGCCGAGCAGCGGAGGCGCATCGTCAAGCACGGCCAGCCGCGGCGGATAACCGGCTTCTCCAGGTGCGACCAGCATGACGCCGAGTTGTTTGCCCGCGGCAAGTTCAGCGCGCGCGTCGTCCTCGCTGCAAATCCGGCCGGGACGTGCCGCGCCGCCGCGCCGTGCCAGGTCGGGCAGGCGCTCCAGCGCCGTCCGCGCACTGCCGAAATGATTGATGAGTGAACGGAAGGTGTGCGGCCCGACGCGGTCGGAACGGATCAGCCGCAGCCAGTCGATCCGCTGCTCGTCACTTAAGTGTGCGGGGTGTGAAATATTGCTGCTGTTCACGCTGTTCTCCAACGGGCGCAACATGGCTCAACCTGATGTTGTGGGCAACGGGATTTAAACGTGGCGTCATTCCGGCATGCGCCTCTTGGCGCCGGCCCGGAATTCATGCTCGCCGTGTAGTTATGGATTTTAGGCTCGCTTGTTTCACTCGGACCCCGGAATGACGGTTTGCCGGGTTCTCTCATCCGCTTGCCCCATCCCGACGCTGTCCGTAAAAGCTGTCGGTCGCCTCAGGGGAAACCATGCCGATGATCTCGCTCGCCGAACTAAAGCGCCGTATCGATTCCGGCGATCTTTCGGCCGCCGCGGCGGTCGATCAGTCGTGTGCGGCGATCAGCGCTCATGACAAAACCATCGGCGCCTTCGTCTGCCGTGCCGAGACCGTTCGCGTGGCAAGCGCCGGGCCGCTGCGCGGCATAGCCGTCGGTATCAAGGACATCATCGATACGTCGGACTTTCCGACTGAGATGGGCTCGCCGATCTACAGGGGTTGGCGGCCGCGAGCGGATGCGCCTGTTGTGGCCATGCTGAAGCAGGCGGGGGCGACCATCGTCGGCAAGACCACCACGACGGCATTCGCGTCGCGCGACCCGACGGCGACGCTTAACCCGCGCAACCCCGATCATACGCCGGGTGGATCGTCATCGGGCTCCGCAGCGGCGGTAGCGGCCGGCATGATTCCGCTGGCGCTGGGGACGCAGACCGGCGGTTCGGTGATCCGGCCCGCCTCGTTCTGCGGGGTGGCAGCGATCAAGCCGTCGTTCAGGCTACTGCCGACGGTCGGCGTGAAGTGCTATTCGTGGACGCTGGACACCGTCGGGCTTTTCGCAGCCGGGGTCGAAGACCTCGCGCACGGGCTTTCGGCAATGACCAACCGGCCCGAACTGCTGCCAGGTGCTGCGATGCAGGCGCCGCGCATCGGTGTCGTGACGCAGGATTTCGCGGGCCTGCCGGAAGCAACGAGCGGGGAGGCGTTGCGGATCGCAGCGCTTGCCGCCGAGCGGGCCGGCGCTTCCGTTCGTACGCTCGCGCTGCCGGAGATTGTCGCAGAGGCGTGGCAGGTTCAGCCGACTGTGCAGGAATTCGAGGCGCATCGGGCGCTGGCCTGGGAATACCGGACGCATTACGATGCCATGGCGCCGCTGTTGCGCGCCAAGCTCGACGAAACCGTGGGCCTGCTGCCCGCCGACTACGATGCGGCGCGCAGGATCGCGAACCGGGCCCGCAAGGCATTGGCCAAGGCCTTTGACGAAGTCGACGTCTTGCTGACCTTCTCCGCGCCGGGCGTCGCCCCGAAGGGACTCGATTGGACCGGCGATCCCCGTTTCAACCGACTCTGGACGCTGATGGGCGCCCCCTGCGTCAACATCCCCGCGACCGTCGCCGAAGGTGGGCTACCCGTGGGTGTGCAGGTAATCGCGAGATTTGGCGACGACACTGGCGCGCTTGAGGCCGCACGGTTCGTTGAAGAGGCGCTTGCGCGGTGAGCAGAATGTCATTTCTGGATGCTTTGCATCGCCCCGGAATGACGATTCTACGTCTGCTCCCCGATCCTGCCTTCAGTCCCGGCCTGCAGCCGCTTGATATTTTCGCGGTGCACGTAGAACAACAGCAAAGTCAGTACGACGAACAAGGAGGCCAGTGCGGGATGGCCGAACCACCACAGGAAAATCGGGGTGACAAAGCTCGCAACCAGTGCGGAGAGCGAGGAGTAACGCGAGGTCGCTGCGGTTGCGATCCACAGCACGCAGAAAATTACCGCCGCCGGCCAGAATAATCCGATCAGCACGCCGATATAAACCGCGACGCCTTTGCCGCCCTTGAAATTAAGCCACACCGGAAACAGGTGGCCGAGAAAGGCGCCAAGCGCCGCCAGCATCGCGGCGTTGGGTCCGCCGTAATAGCCTGATATCACCACCGCGAGCGTGCCCTTCAGCATGTCGCAGAGCAGCGTCGCCGCGGCGAGGCCCTTGTGCCCGGTGCGAAGCACGTTGGTGGCGCCGATATTGCCGGAGCCGATCGAGCGCAGATCCTGCGTCCCCGCCAGTCTTGTCAGGATCAGCCCGAACGGAATCGAGCCGAGCAAATAGCCGAGGACAAGTGCCACCGGCAGAAATGCTTCAGGAGACATCGCCGATCCTCCCTTGAGGGTGTAACCCGCACGCATCAGACATGCTCATAGACCGTTCGCCCGCCGACGATGGTGCGCACGACACGGCCCGAGAACCGCGCTTCGTCGAATGGCGTGTTCTTGCATTGCGATTTCAGATCAGCGGGATCGAGCACCCATGGCGTGTCGGCATCGATCACGACGACGTCGGCGGGGGAGCCGGCCCGCAGCGTTCCGCCCGGCAGCCCCAGCAGTTCGGAGGGGCGCGTCGATATTGCGCGGATCAGCGTCTTGAAATCCATCTCGCCATTGTGGATCAGCCGCAGCGCCGCCGGAAGCATGGTCTGCAGGCCGATCGCGCCGGCAGCGGCTTCCGCAAACGGCAGCCGCTTCACCTCGACGTCCTGCGGATTGTGATCGGACATAATAACGTCGATCAATCCGGAGGCGACGGCGGCGACCAGCGCGAGGCGGTCGTCCTCGGTGCGCAGCGGCGGCGATAGCTTCAGGAAGGTGCGGTACGGGCCGATGTCGTTTTCGTTCAGCGTCACATGATTGATCGAGACCGAGGCGCTGACCGGAAGCCCGGCATCGCGCGCGCGCTTGAGAATATCCAGCGATTCGATGCAGCTCAGCGAGGCCGCGTGATAGCGCCCGCCGGTCAAAGCGACGAGGCGCATGTCACGCTCCAGCATGACGGCCTCGGCAGCGTTGGGTATGCCGATCAACCCCAGCCTGGTCGCGAACTCGCCCTCGTTCATGACGCCTTCGCCGACCAGATTGGGGTCTTCGGTATGGTGCACGATCAGGGCGTCGAAGTCCCGCGCGTAGGTCAGCGCGCGCCGCATCACCTGCGCATTGGTAACGCTGCGGTCCCCATCGGTGAAAGCTACCGCGCCCGCGGCTTTCAACAGGCCGATTTCGGTCATCTCCTCGCCGCGCATGCCCTTGGTCAGCGCCGCCATCGGATGGATGTTGACGATGGCGGTGTCGCGCGCGCGGCGCAGCACGAAATCCACTGTCGCGGAATTGTCGATGACGGGCGAGGTATCGGGCTGGCAGATGATGGTGGTGATGCCGCCGGTCGCAGCCGCCTGGCTCGCGGATGCAAATGTCTCGCGGTGGCTGGCGCCGGGCTCGCCGACAAAGGCGCGCATGTCGATCAACCCGGGGGCGACGATTTTGCCGGCGCAATTGACGATGTCGGTGCCTTCGGGCACGCCGGCGGCGCCGATGCCGCGCCTGCTATCGCGGATCACACCGTCGGCGATCAGCACGTCGCCGGTGCCGTCGAAATCGCGCGAGGGGTCGATCAGGCGGGCGTTGGCGAGCAGGATCGGGCGGCGATCGGTTAACATCAGGCGTTCGGCAGGTTGCGAGCGAGTGCTTCGAGCACCGCCATTCGCACCGCCACTCCCATTTCCACCTGCTCGCGGATCAGCGATTGCGCGCCATCAGCCACGATCGAGTCGATTTCGACGCCGCGATTCATCGGACCGGGATGCATCACCAGCGCATCTGATTTGGCGTAGGCCAGCTTCTTCTGGTCGAGGCCGAAATAGTGGAAGTATTCCCCGGTAGACGGCACGAACGAGCCGTTCATGCGCTCGCGCTGCAGCCGCAGCATCATGACAATATCGGCGCCGTTGAGACCCTCGCGCATGTCGCGGGCAACCTCGACGCCCATCCGCTCGATACCGCGCGGCAGCAGCGTGGAGGGCGCGACCACGCGCACGCGGGCGCCCATGGTGTTGAGCAGCAGGATATTGGAGCGCGCAACGCGCGAATGCATCACGTCGCCGCAGATCGCGATCACCAGCCCTTCGAGCCGGCCCTTGTTGCGGCGGATGGTGAGCGCGTCGAGCAGCGCCTGCGTGGGATGTTCGTGGGCGCCGTCGCCGGCGTTGATCACGGAGCCGTCGACCTTGCGCGCCAGCAACTCGACCGCGCCCGAGGCATGGTGCCTGACCACCAGAATGTCCGGGTGCATGGCGTTCAGGGTCACCGCGGTATCAACAAGGGTTTCCCCCTTGCGCATCGAGGAAGAGGACACCGACATGTTCATGACGTCGGCGCCTAGTCGTTTGCCCGCGATTTCGAACGAGGATTGGGTGCGGGTCGAGGCTTCGAAGAAGAGGTTGACCTGGGTGCGGCCGCGAAGGCTGGTGCGCTTCTTGTCGACCTGACGGTTAAGCTCGACATATTCCTCGGAGAGGTCGAGGAGGCCGGTGATATCGGCAGCGGAAAGCCCCTCGATTCCCAGCAGGTGCCGGTGACCGAGGACGAAGGTCGATTTCGATACAGGGGTCATTAAAACGAGAGCTATAGGCAGGAAGGGAACGCGGGGCAAGGGCGAATAATTGGCTTGCGAGTTATCCCCCGGTCTGTCGGAAGCAGGGTAAACGCTGACGCCGTAAAGTCGCCGCGATTGGATCGCCAACCATCCGATATGCGCTATTTGAATTGGTTTGCCCCGATCCTGTTAACGGCGATGGAATTCGCCAGTCCGGCTTGCTCACAAACCTTGCCCGGCGGCTTCGTTTTCCTCAGCGATATCGATCCGACCATCATACAGGACATCCGCTATGCCGGGCCGAATAACTTCATCGGCCGGCCGCTCGCGGGTTACGGCGCTGCCGAATGCGTGGTGAAACGCGACCTCGGATTGGCGCTGAAAAGCATCCAGCAACAGCTCGCGCCGCGAGAGCTGTCGCTGAAAATGCTTGATTGCTACCGGCCGGTGCGGGCGGTGCGCGATATGGTGGTTTGGGCGCATAACGGCCGGGAAACGCCGGCCGAAAGGCGCTACAACCCGGTGTTCAGCAAAAAGGACCTGTTCCGACTGGGTTACATCGCCGAACGCTCCGGCCATTCCACCGGCGCCGCCGTCGACCTGACGCTGGTCGATTTGAAGGCCGACAATTCCGCCCGCTTCGATCCAGGCAACGCCTATGCCGATTGCACCGCGCCTGAGAGCGCTCGCGCACCCGAAGGAAGCGTTGACATGGGTACGGGCTATGACTGTACCGACGTAAAGTCGCACACCGCGGCGAGCTCCATCACAGCGGCCCAGCGCCGATGGCGGAATGAACTGGTTGCGGCGATGGCGCGGAAAGGCTTCGTCAACTATTCGAAGGAGTGGTGGCACTTTTCGCTGCCGGGCGCGGGACGGCCGGCGTATGATTTTCCGATAACCCCGCGGATGAGGTAGAACGAAGTGTGCGAGTTGAGCGATCTCCCGGTGTGCTAGGATTATCCCTTCAGCTCAGGAAAGTTCGATGACCCAGGTTTCATTCGCGACCCACGAAGTGCTCAACCAGTCGCCGCCGTTTGAAGATGTCGATCTGTTTGCGCTGGACCGCCCGCTAGCGGAAGCGGTTGCGGCCAATGGTGGCGCTTCGGCGAAAAAGGAATTGTCCGAGTTCGGGCAGCACTGGGGTTCGGCTGCGATGGCGGCGCGAGGCCGCGTCGCCAATGAGAACACGCCGAAACTGCGGACGTTCGATTCGCGCGGCGTCAGGCGCGACGAAGTCGAATTTCACCCCGCCTATCACGAGCTGATGGCGCGTAGCGCCCATGCGGGCATTCACAATTCGACCTGGACGGCGCTCGGCAAACCGGCCGGCGGCGCGGCCGAAGTCGTGCGTGCCGCGAAATTCTATATGGCCGCCCAAGTCGAGACCGGCCATTTGTGCCCGGTCACCATGACGCGCGCTTCGGTGGCGGCATTGGCGGCCCAGCCCGACCTGCTGTCGAAGACGATGCCCGTGATCGCGACCCGCGCCTACGATCCCACCTTCGCGCCGTGGTGGACCAAGCGCGGCATGACGCTCGGCATGGGCATGACCGAGAAGCAGGGCGGCACCGACGTACGTTCGAACCAGACGCGCGCGAGCCGCGACGGCGACGCTTATCGCATCACCGGTCACAAATGGTTCATGTCGGCGCCGATGTGCGACGCGTTCCTGGTGCTGGCGCAGGCCGACGAAGGGCTGACCTGCTTCTTCATGCCGCGCTTCAAACCGGATGGATCGGTCAATGCGCTGCAGTTCCAGCGCCTCAAGGACAAGCTCGGCAACCGCTCCAACGCATCTTCTGAGGTGGAATTCGCCGATACCTACGCGGAGCGCGTCGGCGACGAGGGCAAGGGCATCAGAACCATCATCCAGATGGTGCAGCTAACGCGGCAGGATTGCGCCATTGCCTCCGCCGGCCTGATGCGATCAGGACTTGCGCATGCGTTGCATCATGCGAGGCATCGTAGCGTGTTCCAGAAACACCTCGCCGATCAGCCGCTGATGCAGGCCGTTCTTTCAGACATGGCGCTGCATGTCGAAGCTTCCATCGCGCTGGTGATGCGGTTGTGCCGGTCGTTCGATCAGGCGCCGCACGATCCAAACGAAGCGGCATTCATGCGGCTGCTCACGCCCGCGATCAAATACTGGGTCTGCAAGAGCGCGCCGGGATTTCTGTACGAGGCGATGGAGTGCCTGGGCGGCAATGGCTATGTGGAAGAGGGCATTCTGGCGCGACACTACCGCGAATCCCCCGTCAATGCGATCTGGGAAGGCTCCGGCAACGTGATGTGCCTGGATGTGCTGCGGGCGTTGTCGCGCGAGGCGGAAGCAGCCCAAGCCGTTTTGCAGGCACTCGTCGAGGAAACCAGGGGATTGCCCGGCGCATCCGAGGCGGCGGTGTTCATCGGCAAGGCATTCCGCAGGCCGGACAGCGAGCGGGTGGCGCGACTAGCCGTCGAGAAGCTTGCGTTGCTTGCGGCCGTGGCTGCCCTTAACAAGGCGTCGCCACGTCACGCCGGGTTGTTCGCGGCGACGCGGCTTGCCGGGAATCACGCCAGCATGTACGGCGCCGTCGATCTCGCCAACGACGATGCCAGGGGTTTGTTAGAGCGGGCGCTGCCTTGATTTCCACTAGTTGAAAGCCAGTTGATGGATTCCCTCGATTCCGCAAGTTCCGCCGCGCCTACTCCGGTCATCCGCACCCAACGCCCACCCCAAATCTGGAAGTTCTGGGGCACTGTCCTGTGGGGCCTGTTCATCTTCGCCGCGATGTTTGCGGGACAAATTGCCGTGGTGGCCTGGTTTGTTTTATGGCGGGAAGGGCCGATTGATTTGGCCGCGGCGATCCACGTGGTCGGCGGCGGCCTGACGATTTCGCTCTCCGTGATTATGGGGCTGCCCGCCGTTCTTGCCGCGCTTTGGATCGCCATACGCAGCTCACGCACGCCCTTCGCCGATTACCTCGCGCTGCGCTGGACCTCACGGACCAATTTTCTGATCGGCGTCGTCGCTCTGTTCGTCTTGATCATGGGATGGGACATGCTGTCGCGCGCGGCGGGACGGGAGGTCACGCCCGGATTCATGGGAGAGGTGCTGCAATCGGCGCGCGCCGATGGTTCGCTATGGCTTCTGGTGATCGCGTTCTGCGTCGCCGCTCCGGTCTCGGAGGAATTCTTCGCGCGCGGCTTTCTCTACCGCGGCTGGTCCGAGACGTTTCTCGGGCCCGCCGGTGCCATCGTCCTTTCGTCGCTGGTGTGGACGGCGCTGCATCTGCAATACGACTGGTTCTTTTTCGGCGAAGTGTTTTCGATCGGCCTTTTGCTCGGGTACCTCCGCTACCGCGGCAATTCGACGTGGCTGACGGTGTTCGTGCACGGCCTCAATAATCTCGCCGCGGTGATACAAAGCATCTGGCTTGCCGGGCAATGATGCTTCAGCGCGTTTCGCGCAAGTTTGCCAGCCGATCGAGTGCGCCCTGCAGGATGAAGATCGCGGCGTGCTCGTCGATCACTTCAGCGCGCCGGGCGCGGCTCATGTCCATATCGATCAATTCGCGTTCGACGGCTGCGGTGGAGAGCCGCTCGTCCCACAGGGCGATGGCAAGTTCAGTGAGCTTCGAGAAGTTGCGGGCGAAAGCGCGGGTCGATTGCGCGCGCGGTCCCTCGCTGGCGTCCATGTTGACGGGCAGGCCAAGCACGAAGCCTACGGCGTTGCGCTCACCGGCGATGGCCAGCAGGCGTGCGGCGTCTGACTTGAAGGCCTTGCGCTGGATGGTCTCGACGCCGGTCGCGAGCCTGCGATCGGGGTCGGATACCGCGACCCCAATGGTCTTGGTGCCCAAATCGAGGCCGACCAGCGCGCCGCGTTCAGGCCAGTGCGCTACAGCGTCGGTCAGCGGTAGAATGAGGGCAGGCATGGCTCCGCATAACACGCCGCATGCGCCGCGTGCAAAGCGGCAAACGCAGCTGACAGCAGACCGGCTGACCATCGAGACGGCCTGGGCAGGAGTTGCGCTGCGGCGCTTGTGCGTCAGGCGGCGCTTGAATGCATAGCTCGCCGCCGTCATGGAGTGCTAATCTTCGATTAACCGCGGCAACGATGCCAATGCCAATCCCCCAACTCGCCAAACGAGCAGACTATGTGGCCAGACCGCCGACTTCTCGAACTTTTCAAAACTGAATTTCCCATCGTTCTCGCGCCGATGGCAGGCGCCATGGACGCGGACCTGGTGATCGCGGCGGCGCAGGGTGGGGCGCTGGGATCGTTGCCGTGTGCGATGTTGTCGGTGGAGAAGGCACGCGAACAGGTCAGTATCATCAGGCAGCGTGTGTCAGCGCCGGTCAACATGAATTTCTTTTGTCACAAAGCGGTCGAAGCCGATCCGCAGCGCGAGGCCGGATGGAAGCTGCGGCTTGCAGCATATTACAAGGAGTTGGGGCTCGATCCGGCGGCTCCGATCAACCCCGCCAATCGCGCGCCGTTCGATGCCGCGATGTGCGAACTCGTCGAGGAGTTGAAACCCGAGGTCGTGAGTTTCCATTTCGGCCTGCCGGATCGGGGACTGCTGATGCGGGTCAAGGCGGCCGGTTGCGTCGTGATCTCATCAGCGACCATTGTGAAGGAGGCGATCTGGCTCGAGGAGAACGGCGTCGACGCCATCATCGCGCAAGGAGCCGAAGCGGGCGGCCATCGCGGCATGTTCCTGACCGAAAATATCGCGGAGCAGCCCGGCACCTTTGCGCTGGTGCCCCAAGTGGTCGACGCTGTGAAAGTCCCCGTGATCGCGGCGGGTGGCATCGCCGACGGGCGGGGCATCGCGGCCGCGTTCGCGCTGGGTGCCGCGGGCGTACAGATCGGCAGCGCCTATCTGCGGTGCCCTGAATCAAGGGTGATTGCTCCGGCACGATCTGCGCTCGCCCAGGCGCGGGACGATTCCACCGTCATCACCAACGTCATGACCGGCCGCCCGGCGCGGGGGGTTGCCAACCGGGTGATGCGCGAGGTTGGTCCGATTTCGCCGGATGCGCCCGCATTTCCGCATGCCGCGACCAGCTTGGCGCCCCTGAAGGCGGCTGCCGAAAAGCTCGGCCGGGTCGATTTCACCAATCTTTGGGCCGGTCAGGCCGTGCGGCTCGGCCGTGAGATGCCGGCCACCGAGCTGACCCGGGCATTGGCCGGCGCGGCGCTGGCGCGCATGAGCCATCTGGCGGGCTAATAAGGGGGCGCTCGCGGTTGCAGCGCAAAAGCACCCTCTGCTATACGGCGGGCTCAATTTGCCGCGCAAAGGCCTATATAATGTCCGTCGATGCCGCCACCGTTCGCCGTATCGCGCATCTCGCGCGGATCGCTGTCGCTGAGACCGAGGTTCCGCATCTGCAGGGTGAGCTGAACGCGATGCTGGCCTTCGTCGAGCAGCTAAGTGAAGTGAACGTCGACGGCGTCGAACCGATGACCTCGGTAATGCCGATGGAAATGAAGAAACGGCCGGACGTGGTCAATGATGGCGAGATCGCCGATGACGTCGTCAGGAACGCGCCGGCCACCGAAGTCCATTTCTTTGTTGTGCCGAAAGTCGTCGAATAGGTCATAGCGTTTTGTGGGTCAAATCCGATGTGTCTCCTCTGCGACGATGAAAAGGCCTATCAGGCCTACATGAATTATCTCGACGCGATGGAGCGTCAAGGCAAGGTCGCCGATCCCGACAAGGCGATGGATGCCTTGCTCGATCAGCTCGAAGCGGCCGACAAGGCAAACCCAAACAGGAATTTGCGCGACGACCCGGCCAACGACAAAACGCTGTCGCCGTTCTTCTGCAGCCCGGTTGATAAATGACCGATTTGACATCGCTGACGCTCGCCGAGGCCAGAAGTGGCCTCGCGGACAAATCCTTCACGTCGCTTGAGCTGACCGATGCCCACCTCAAGGCGATCGAGGCAGCGCGCGCGCTCAACGCCTTTGTAATGGAAACGCCGGATCAGGCCCGCGCCATGGCGCGCGAGGCGGATGCGAAGATCGTGAAAGCGCAGGGCGGCCCGCTCGCCGGTATTCCGCTTGGCATCAAGGATCTGTTCGCCACAAAAGACGTGCGCACGACCGCGTGTTCAAAAATCCTCGGCAACTTCGTGCCGACTTACGAATCGACCGTCACATCGCAGCTATGGCGCGATGGCGCGGTCATGCTTGGCAAGCTCAACAATGACGAGTTCGCGATGGGCTCGTCGAACGAGACCTCGTGCTTCGGCCCGGTAGTCAATCCATGGCGGCGCGATGGCGCCAACACCACGCTGGTGCCCGGCGGCTCGTCGGGCGGCTCGGCGTCGGCGGTGGCGGCGCTATTGTGCATGGGGGCGACCGCAACAGATACCGGCGGCTCGATCCGCCAGCCGGCGGCGTTCACCGCGACCGTCGGCATGAAGCCGACCTATGGCCGCTGTTCACGCTGGGGCATCGTTGCGTTCGCGTCCTCGCTCGATCAGGCCGGGCCGATTGCGCGGACGGTGCGGGATGCCGCGATCCTGATGCGTTCGATGGCCGGTCACGACCCCAAGGACACCACGTCGGTCGATCGCGCGGTGCCGGATTACGAGGCTGCGATCGGAAAATCCGTCAAGGGCATGAAGATCGGCATACCCCGGGAATATCGTCTCGACGGCATGCCCGCTGAAATCGAAAAGCTCTGGACCGAGGGCGCGGCGTGGCTGAAAGCAGCGGGCGCGGAACTGGTCGAGGTTTCGCTGCCGCACACCAAATATGCCTTGCCGGCATACTACATCGTCGCGCCCGCGGAAGCCTCGTCGAACCTCGCGCGCTATGACGGCGTGCGTTATGGATTGCGCGTCTCCGGCCGCAGCGTCGGCGAGATGTACGAGAGCACCCGCGCGGAAGGATTTGGCGCCGAAGTCCGCCGCCGTGTCATGATCGGGACCTATGTGCTATCGGCCGGCTATTATGACGCCTATTACCTGCGCGCGCAGAAGGTGCGTACCCTGATCAAGAAGGACTTTGAGGACTGTTTCGCCATAGGCGTGAACGCGATCCTGACCCCGGCGACGCCGTCGGCCGCATTCGGCATCGGCGAAAAGGGCGCCGACCCCGTCGAGATGTATCTCAACGACATCTTCACGGTGACAGTGAATATGGCGGGGTTGCCGGGCATCGCGGTTCCCGCCGGCAAGGATTCTCAAAGCTTGCCGCTCGGTCTGCAACTGATCGGCCGGCCGTTCGATGAAGAGACGCTGTTCTCGCTCGGCGAAGTGGTCGAGCAGGCGGCAGGGCGGTTCACGCCACCGAGGTGGTGGTGAGCATGGCCGACTTCAAAGCCAGCTTATCGCGCGCTGCGCCCGCGCCCGGTCTCGACGCGCCGCTCGCCGCCTTGTGGTGGGCCGCCAAAGGCAACTGGCACGAGGCGCACAAGATCGCTCAGGACCAAGACACCGCTGACTCAGCGTGGGTCCATGCCTATCTTCATCGCGTCGAAGGCGATGCTGCCAACGCCGGTTATTGGTACCGCCAGGCCGGAAAACCGGTTGCGACCGGTTCGCTCGAAACAGAATGGGAGCGGATGGTTTCGGCGCTGCTCGGGAGTGGAAACGCATGAGTGCGACAACCTCGAAACTGATCAAGGGCGCCACCGGCGACTGGGAAATGGTGATCGGGCTGGAGGTCCACGCGCAGGTCACCTCGAACTCAAAGCTGTTCTCCGGCGCCTCGACGGAATTCGGTGGCGAGGCCAACACCCATGTCTCGCTGGTCGATGCGGCGATGCCGGGCATGCTGCCGGTTATCAATGAAGCCTGCATCAAGCAGGCGGTTCGCACCGGTCTCGGCCTGAACGCGCAGATCAATCTGCGTTCGGTATTCGATCGCAAAAACTATTTCTATCCGGATTCGCCGCAGGGCTACCAGATCAGCCAGTACAAGTCGCCGATCGTGGGCGAGGGCGAAGTCATCGTCGAGTTGGCTAATGGCGAGAGCGTCGCCGTTGGCATCGAGCGGCTGCATCTGGAGCAGGACGCAGGCAAGTTGCTGCACGACCAGAATCCGACAATGTCCTTCGTGGATCTCAACCGCTCTGGCGTCGCCTTGATGGAGATCGTCTCCAAGCCAGATATCCGTTCGTCCGAGCAGGCGAAAGCGTATGTGGCAAAACTGCGCTCGATCCTGCGCTATCTCGGCACCTGCGACGGCGACATGGAGAAGGGTTCCTTGCGTGCCGATGTCAATGTCTCCGTGCGCAAACCGGGGGGACCGCTCGGCACCCGCTGCGAGATCAAGAATATGAACTCGATCAATTTCATCGGCCAGGCCATTGAATACGAGGCGCGCCGTCAGATCGGAATTCTCGAAGATGGCGGCGCGATCGATCAGGAGACCCGGCTGTTCGATCCGAACAAGGGCGAGACCCGCTCGATGCGTTCCAAGGAAGAGGCGCACGATTATCGTTATTTCCCGGATCCCGATCTGCTGCCGCTGGAGTTTGGCGAAACCTATGTCGCCGATCTCAAAGCCGATCTGCCGGAATTGCCGGACCAGAAGAAAGCTCGCTTCATCGCCGACTTCGGACTGACGCCGTACGACGCCAGCGTGCTGGTGGCCGAACGCGCGAGTGCGGACTTCTACGAAACCGTGCTGGCGAAACTCGCGGACGAGGCTCGCGACGGCAAGCTCGCCGCCAACTGGGTGATCAACGAACTGTTCGGGCGTCTCAACAAGGAAGGCCGGAACATCGCGGGGTCGCCGGTCACGGCCATACAGCTTGGGACGATCGTGGATTTGATCGGCGAGGGTACGATCTCCGGCAAGATCGCCAAGGACCTGTTCGAGATCGTCTGGCAGGAGGGTGGCGACCCGCGTGCGCTGGTCGAGGCGCGCGGCATGAAGCAGGTCACCGATCTCGGTGCGATCGAGAAGGCCGTCGATGACATCATCGCCGCAAATCCCGACAAGGTCGCGCAGGCGAAGGCGAAGCCAGCGATGATCGGCTGGTTCGTCGGTCAGGTGATGAAGTCATCCGGTGGCAAAGCCAATCCGCAGTCGGTGAACGATCTGCTCAAGTCCAAACTCGGTCTTTGAATTTCAATGAGGTGACACCTGCATCATCGTCTGCGTCGCTTCATGCGCGGGCGCGCGTGCACCAATCGTTCACCATAAGCGGCAATGCATCGCACGATGCGAAAGAAAAATCATCCGCGAATCAGCCGCGGCGATTCGCGCAAAAAGCCGGATTTGGCGGGCGACGATGAGGCGCGAAGCCGGTGAGCAAGAAAATTTTTTTATTGCCAAAAACCGCGACTCAGAGTCCACGCAACAAGCGTTCCGCGCTGCCGTCGAGTTGCGGCGACATCGATTGCGCGGCGATCGCTGATTTCATGAAATACGAAAACACCTGCGGCACAGGCGCTTCCTGCGATATTGGCAATCGCAAGCACCGCATTTTCGCGCGAACCTCACGTTGTTGCGCCGATGCATTTCGATGCTGCCGACGAGCGCGCGTTGCGCGTCCTCGCGCAGACGCGTCAACACTTCCTTAAGCAGGACGCTGTTTTTTTCAATGTGTTGGTGTATTCGGGATGCAGTGCATTTCGATTCCCGAGTGCACGCAGCGATTAAGCCATCTCACTACATTAGGAGGGCAACATGGCCAAGAAAGCTAAGAAGGCAAAGAAAGCGAAGAGCGCGGTGAAGAAGACTGCGAAGAAGACCCGCAAGGTCGCCAAGAAGAAGAAGTAAATCTCGCTTCTAGAAGATTGCCGGCGGCTTGATGCCGGCACGTCACGAGAGCCTTCAGGAAGATTTGCTTCTCGAAGCAGATTTCAAAACTGATAGCTCTGGTCGACGAAAGAGGGTGTCGGCGAGACATCAGGTCAAACGGCTGGATCGCACTTTCGAAGAGTTCGCTCTTTATGAAAATCGGTCCGGCAGAAGAAACAAGTTTTCTTCGTTCGGTGCGGATCTCCGGTCCGCAATTTCACCGGCGGTCTTAAGCCCAAGTGAAATCTGGTCCTGACGTGTTCGCCGACGCCCTCGTTCTCCAAGCCGGCGCAGACGCCCGGCGTTCCGGTTTTCCAAATCCCGTAGAGCAAATGATCTGACCGCGGTACGATGGCGGGGGCGTTTCCTCTTTGAATTGTTGGCAGGCCGCCCGATCGCCCGCCACCTGGTCGGCGGAACGCGGTGCCCGATGAACGGGCTCCAGCGGGCCATTCCGTATTCCGAAGCCTCCATGATCATTCGCGCGGCTGCGACGTACCTTGTCTTCGCGGAGTATGACGCCAGCAGCGCAGCGCGACCGGGACACGATGTCCTTCGTTGCGCCAATGGTTATCGTTTTGCCAAGCGGCAGGGTAAACCGAATTTCTCGAACGAACGAAAACCCCTGTGAAATAAGGACTTCTGCAATTTCGCAGGGGTTGGCCCCGGCAACGCGTTCACTTTCGATTCATTGCGATGCTTAAACTGCCCTTCAAATTTGATCTGTCATGATCATCCCAACAAGCCGGCAAACGGCGTGGGGAATAACGGGACGTTTTTGCAGTTGGACAGGAGCCGCGCTCAGGACAGGGCGGCAAAAAAATCAAAAAGGATATCTCGGATGTTTCAGGGGCACATCGATCTGGATACGGCAACGCCGGCGGAAGCAAGCGCGATCCCGGACAGGCTGTTCGAGCGCGGCTTGTATTGGGCGAGCGGTCGTTCCGGCGTCGTCAATCTCGTCGCGGCGCATAAGTGGTTCAACTTCGCCGCGCTTAAAGGCCGGGTCGATGCCATCCGGCTGCGGCGCGAGGTCGCCGAGCTGATGTCCGAAGTCGAAATCGCCATGGCCCAGCGCGAGGCCCGGGCCTGGATGACGTCGCACTAGAACCACACAGTCGTTGAGACGGCCCCCAAGGGTTGTGGCCTCGGTCTCTTTACCTGTATTGGTCTCTATATATAGGCAGCAGGAGCTATAACCCAGGAAGGGTGCGGACCGCGGCTCGCCGGATCGCCAACGCGGAACTGGCGGAGACGGAGGGATACTTTTCTATTTCTCATAGAGGCTCAACAGCGCTCATAATTACCTGTGAATACTGTCTTTTTTCCGGTCAAGCATTCTAGGCAGCTATCACGCGTTATCGTAGGTTCTCATTCTGTTTTGTACGTAGCTCTATTCGTACAGGGGGAACCATGGGGCGGCCAGTCAATCAGCTTTCGGATAAATGGATAAAGAAGTCCGATATTCCTCCGGGTCTCTACGGTGATGGCAACGGCCTTTATCTCCAAGTCAGCAATCGTAATACCAAGGCTTGGATATTCCGGTTCATGATCCGTGGCCGGCCCCGAAAGATGGGGCTCGGTGACATCGATCACGTGAGCCTCAAGGATGCCCGCAAGCTGGCCCAGGCGAAGCGCCTGCTGGTGGTCGATGGCATCGACCCTATCGAGGAGCGCAACGCCCGCAGGATCGCGCTGGTGGCCGGTAGCGAAGCCGCCAAGGCCAAGGCGACGACCTTCCGGCAATGTGCCGAAGACTACATCAAGGCGCATCAGCCGGGCTGGAAAAGCGCCAAGCACGGCAGCCAATGGGCGGCGACGCTCGAGACCTACGCTTTTCCGGTGATCGGCTCGCTGCCGGTGGCATTGGTCGATCGCAACCATGTCCTGAAAATCCTCGAGCCGATCTGGACAACCAGGACCGAGACCGCGAGCCGGGTCCGCGGTCGCATCGAAAAGATACTGGACCGCGCCAGGGCGATCGGGCTTCGTGACGGCGAGAACCCGGCCCGATGGATTGGCGGGCTAGACCAGCTTCTCGCGCCGAAGTCGCAAGTCTCCCCGGTAGGGCATTTCGCCGCCCTTCCTTATCGGCAGCTGCCGGATTTCATGGCGAAGCTTCGCGCCCGGGACAGCATCAGCGCGCGGGCTCTGGAATTCACGATTCTCAACATCACTCGCACCGCAAACACGATCGGAGCGACCTGGTCCCAGATCGATGAGACGGACCGAACCTGGACGATCAAGGGCACGCTGCTGAAGGGCAAGAAAGGCAAGCGCCGGCCCGACCACGTCATTCCACTCTCGGATCGAGCCATGACGCTGTTGGGGGATCTTCCCCGCGAGGGTGAATTCATCTTCCCCGGCGCAAAAGAAGGCGCAGGGCTCTCGAACATGGCGATGGCCGAAACGCTGAAGGAAATGGGCTACGGCGGCGACGTCGCGACCGTTCACGGGTTCCGCAGTGCCTTCAAGGATTGGGCAAGCGAGCAGACCTCTTACGCCAACGAGCTCAGCGAAATGGCGATGGCGCACACGATCGGTAGCAAAGTCGAGCAAGCGTATCGCCGCGGCGACTTACGGGAAAAGCGCTGCCGGCTGATGCAGGACTGGGCCACCTATTGCGAGAGCAAAGCCGTTGGCGGTGACAACGTGCGGGCGCTCAGGGCCTGACGATGGCGCGGCCACCTGACAGCCCCATCCGAAAAAGCATCAAGGAAGCCATTGCAAAATTGACTTTTGCCAAGGTCGACCGGGAGGCGTTTCCCAAAAAGAACGACGCGGTCAAGGCTGTTGCGGCGGAGTTTCAGGAGCACGCGCAAAAGCATCGTAATTGGCACCAATTTTTGCTCAACATGGATAGCCCGCGAACGATCTATGACCTGATCAGCGGCAAGTGGGAAAAGAAAGAAGCTAAAAAACGGGCCCGCTTTTGGAAGAAAATCCCCGCCAAAACAATTACATAAATTCGGTTTATTATTTGCAATAGGCTTTTGCTGCGAAGCGACCGCCATTCTTCTATTTCTCAGGCAATTCCACCGAACTGCTTGGAGAAACGAAATGGCATTACGCAAGGCGCTTCGCCTTTCTGGCGTCAAGCAGGCGATAGGTTGGTCGACGCCGACCATTTACCGAAAAATGGCCGAAGGCCGCTTTCCCCAAAGTCATCGGATGGATCCGGACGGCCAGGCCGTCATTTGGTGGCAGGACGAAGTCGAGGCCTGGCAGGAAGGAAAGTGGCAGCCGTCCATTTCCCCACTCCCCGTTGGGGAGGCGTCATGATCGCCCGTCCCCAATACATCGTCGATCCGATGCGCGCTTTGCGTGCCGCGCTGAAGCGACTGCTTAGAACATATGGTTTGCGATGCGTTTCGGTTGAACAAGTAAAGCCGGCGAGTGACGGGGCCACGTCATGATGGCCTCGCGAGAACCCACCGTCCGGATTATTCGCGAAGAGCCTGTTTTCTACGTCATATATCGCAGCTACGGCTGGGCGCATACGAATCTGACCGCCGCCCTCGAGGAAGCCCGCGAGCTCGCGGCCGGTCACGGCAGTGACATCGTGCCCCGCATTATTCCCCGGTGGCATCATGATTAGTCTCCGCGGAATTGCCCACGCCCTCGGCGGGGAAGTTTCCGGACGGCAGGTGCTGGCGCCCGGGCCCAACCATTCATCGCAGGATCGCTCATTGGCGGTTCGTCTTGATGCGAATGCACCAGATGGTTTTGTAATTTATTCTCATAGCGGCGACGACTGGCGCTGTTGCCGCGACCACGTTCGAGCCCGGCTCGGCTTACCAGCCTGGCAGCCCGGCGATGAACAGCACCGGACCATTCCACCGAGCTTCGTCGAAAAATGGGATTTCGGTGTCGTCAACACTCAAGCCGAGAAACGCCTTCGAACCGAGGACGATCTCATCCGCATCGAGCGCGCACAGGCCTTGTGGAATAAGGCTGTGGACCCGCGGCGGCCAATCGTCGAAAATTATCTGAAATCGCGGGCCCTCGCTCTCACCGATGAACTTGCCGGCAGCGTGTTGCGCTTCCATCCAAAGTGCCCCTGGCGCAACGAAAACACCGGCCGCACCGACCGTATTCCATGCTTGATCGCGGCCTTTCGATCGGTTGATGACAACATCATCACGGCCATTCATCGCATCCGGCTCGATCAGCCGGCGCGCTGGCCCAAAACCGAACGCCGGATGTTCGGTGTGGTGCATCGTGCAGCAATCAAGCTCAACCAGACCGGCGACAAGCTGACAATTGGCGAAGGTCTCGAAACCTGCGTGGCCGCGATCCAGCTCGGGCTTGGCCCTGCATGGGCGCTGGGCTCAGTCGGCGCGATTTCGTTTTTCCCCGTCATCGATGACGTTGCCGAACTGACCATTCTCGCTGAAGCCGGTGAGCCGAGCGCGCGCGCTATTAAAATCTGCGGTCGCCGCTGGCGGCGGGCTGATCGGCGGGTGCGCATCGTTCGATCCGAGATCGGCTCCGATATCAACGATGCCATCATGGCGCAGCACCAACAGGCAGCCCAATGAGCGTTTACAATTTCACCGAGTTTGTCGACGAAGGCTCGGCAGCGCTCCGCAATCGATGTGCCAAGTATGCGAGCGTCAAGGACGAATTCATTAAAAAGCTTCGCGACCTGGCAATCGATGTCGGAAAACTCTTTGTCGATTACGATCTCGACAGGGAGTTCGCAAAAACCGAATGCCGCAACGCATTCGCCCGCAATAGTCACGCCAGAATCAAGAACATCAAACAGGCGCTGGTCGACAAGACCATCGACGAAGGTTTCGTCGAAGGCATAAAACAAGCAAACCAGCAGGAACAAAAGCGGGAGCAGCCGGAAGAAGATATCGCCTCGAACGAGGCCGGAACAGGCGATCTCGAGCAGATCGACACGAAGTTTGTCGTCATCCGCAACTATGGCGGAAAATGCGCCGTCATGCATATGCAGCGCTCGCCGCTCGGCGAAGACCGTATGACACCATGTTTTCAAACGCCCGCAGAGTTCAAGGCAGGCTACGCATTCAAGTACGTTCTTCGCGACAAATCAAAACCCGAACCGCTCGGCAGTTTCTGGTTTCGCACCGACCGCCCCGGCCGTCGGCAGTATGAGGGCGTGCTGTTCCAGCCTGGCGCGGAAAAAATCATAAATGATCATTTCAACCTGTGGCAGGGTTTCGGCATCGCGCCAGCGGCCGGCGATTGGTCGCTGATGCAATGGCACGTGGAAAATGTGCTCTGCAGCGGCAATAAAGAATATGCCGACTATCTGACCAGGTGGCTCGCATGGGCAGTGCAAAACCCCAATAAACTCGCCGAGGCCGCCGTCGCGCTGCGCGGCCTCAAAGGAGTCGGCAAGGGACTGCTCGGAAAATACTTCGGCCGGTTGTTCGGCCAGCATTACCTCTACATCTCAAACGCACGGCACGTCGTCGGCAATTTTAACCAACACCTTTGGGATTGCGTATTTTTGTTTTGTGACGAAGCGTTCGCCCAAAACAACCTCCAGCACGACGCCACCCTCAAGTCGCTGATCACCGAGGCCTCAATCACAATCGAACCAAAAGGCTTCGGCCTGTTCCAGACCAAAAACTACCTGCATCTGATGCTGGCCGCCAACGCCGAATGGTTCGTCCCGGCAACCCACGACGAGCGACGCTATTTCGTGCTCGACGTCTCGGACAGCAAGCGCAGCGACGCCGAATATTTCGCCAAATTGTGCAACCAAATGGAAAACGGCGGTTGCGCCGCAATGCTGCACGACCTGCTCGAAATGCCACTCGGAAAATTCCACCCGCGCAACCCTCCCAAAACAACCGGCCTCATCAGGCAAATCGAAGCCGGACTTCCCCCCGAAGAACAGTGGTGGAGCCTCGTGCTGCGCGATGGCGTGCTGCCAGGCGCATGGACAAACTTCCCCCGCTGCGCCTATTCGGGTGCGCTCTTTGCCGACGCCAGGATGCGATCCCCAGCCCTCCACATCACCGGCGACGCCGTGCTCGCCCGTTTCATAGAGTCAAAGGGCGCAGTGCGCCACCGCACCTCCTACGCAAAAGGATGGCAGTTCCCCCAACTGTCCGAATGCCGCGCCAATTGGGCAAAACGCTATCCAGGTACAGTCTGGCCCCTCGAAATGACCGATTGGACGGCCTGAAGTGCCAGATATTTCGAAATCCGTCACTCAAGTTATGCCTGCGGCTGTAGGGTTTGTGACGCATATGCCGGATATGTCGGATTTGGAGCTCCAAGTCTTTATGGGAATACACATGCCAGAATACGTGAGTATCTTTTATTACTCTCTCTCTCAAAAGGGTCATATCTGGCATAAGTGGCACAAACTCAATAAAGACGCGGGTTTCTTGAGTGACGGATATTTTGTAGATCCGGCATATCCGTCACAGAGGTTTCCATTCACGAACCGCTTTCGTGGATCTCTTTTCTCTCGTTCGTTTGGGGTTGGCGGAGACTTGTTCCGCCTGAGAACGGGTTTGGCGGCTGAAAACTGCATTATTTTATCAACCGTTCTCACTACGTAACGAGCTACGTACAAATGCTATGTGCCCAAAGGCTCAATTCAGTTACTTTGTGTCAGAATACTTCGGAGACACACCTACGCACGACGAAATGGAATCGAGCCCTCAGATCGTGGTTGCGTTCAAATTTCCTAGTGATCTGGCCGCGCGTTTGGATGCCATCGCCAGGAGCGAGGGTGTGACACGGGCCGGTATTGCCCGGCGTATGGTCCTGCGTGAGCTAGCCCGCGCTGCCCGTGAGGAGGCCGCGGCATGAGCAGCCTGGACACGGAAAGCAACTCTCCGGGCCTTCGGGACCGTGTGGAGGCCGGGGCATGGCCGGTACGCCAAAGTCGCATGTGATCGGCGAGCCCAGAAAGAAATGAAGAAGAAGCTCAGCAAGCGCCAAGCTGGAAAGCAGCTCAACGAGGAGGGGCGACTCTCGCCGCTCGAGGTATTTCAGCGTCGCATGGAGCACTATGACGCGCTGGCATGCGAAGAAATAGCGCTTGGGGATTTGGGTGACGGTGAGAAAATTGGCGAGTATCTCAAACTGGCGCAGGAGGCTGGTGAAGCGCTGGCACCATATCGTCATCCGCGGTTGCAGGCCACGGCGGTTACTCATGGCACCGTTTCGGACCTTGAGAAGTTAATGCGCGAGATCGAAGCCGCCGATAAGGGACCGCTGCCAGTTGCTGGGATGTTTGATACTCGGTTTGAAGAGGCCGACATTCGACCGAGCAAATCGGACACGAAGCATTGAAGTTCAGCGCCGCGCAGTTCGCGGATCCCGCCTGGCGGCTGAATAATTTATACTGGATTGTGAACAAGGACGGCAAGCGCGTCCGTTTCCAGTTCAATTGGGCGCAGGCCGAGCTCTACCGAAACCTCCATTATCACAACGTCATTTTGAAGGCGCGCCAGTTGGGCGTGAGCACGTTCGTCGCGTTGTTCATGTTGGATAGGTGTTTGTTTAAGTCCGATATTCGGGCCGGCACGGTTGCGCATGACCTTCCGAGTGCCAAGGGCCTCTTTAGAGACAAGGTGAAATACGCTTACGAAAACCTGCCCGAACAACTGCGCATCGCGCGTGCGGCCCTTAATGATGCCTCCGATGAGCTGTTGTTGAGCAATAATTCGAGCCTCCGGATCGCCACTAGCATGCGGTCTGCCACCTTGAACCTCTTGCATGTTTCCGAATTTGGAAAAATTTGCTCGCGCTTCCCGGATCGGGCGCGTGAAGTGATCACCGGCTCGCTCAACACATTGGCGACGGGGTCGATGTCGTTCATCGAGTCGACGGCCGAGGGCAAGGAGGGCCGCTTTTATGAAATGTGCGCGACTGCCCAAACAAAGCAGCGCATGGGTGCCAAGCTTTCGAATATGGAGACCCGTTTTCATTTCCTCCCATGGCAGTCCGATCCCTGTTATGTCGCTGAGCCCTGCGAGATCCCACCAGCCCACGCCGAGTATTTTGATAAACTGAAGCTTTCAGCACGGCATTGAGCTGAGCGCCGGGCAAAAGGCCTGGTATGTCGCGAAGGCCGAGACGCAGCTTGACGACATGAAGCGCGAGTTTCCGACCACGCCTGCTGAGGCTTTCGAGAGTTCGATTGAGGGCGCATATTTCGCAGACCAGATTGCCCGGGCCGAGATGGAGGGTCGTATCGGCCACTTCGCGCCAGATCCGCGGTTTGCGATAAATTCGGCCTGGGACATTGGCGTGTCTGACTCGACCGCGATTTGGTTTTTCCAGTTTCTCAGCGACAGCGGACGATTACGTTTTCTGCACTACTATGAGATGTCCGGCGAAGGAGCCGAGCACTACGCAGCCAAAATCAAACAGCTTAGCCATCGCTGGCCGGCCTACGGCTATCATTTTCTTCCGCACGATGTCGCGGTAACGGAATGGGGAACCAACAAGACGCGCCTTGAGCAACTCATTGCGTTGGGCGTGCGTCCTTCGCGGGTGCCGAGGCATGAGGTCCAGGATGGCATCAACGGGGTGCGCATGAGCTTTTCCCGCATGGAATTCGACGAGAACGGTTGCGCTGAGGGTTTGAAGGCGCTGAGGGCCTACAGGCGAGAGTGGGACGAAGATCGCGGCTGCTGGAAGGACAAGCCCCGTCACGATTGGGCATCGCACGGGGCAGACGCCTTACGTTATGGAGTGATGGCGGCGGGCGAGCGCATGAAAACGCTACTGACAGATGTGATCCCGCCCGCGGAGGACATGCGTTTGGCGGTCCTTTGTCCCACTGATCCGAAAACCCAGCGTGGTGTCACCCTTGACGAGCTGTTCGAATACAGCGAGGGCGGTGAGAGACCCGGATCGAGGCAACGGATCTAGTGTGTCTCATAAATGCGCGACTTTCGTTCATGGCACGTTTGCGACATGGCGCGGTGTCCGCAGTTCGGTCGCTATCGGGGCAATAGCGGACATGGTGCTGACAGCCCATTTCGGTAGCGATTGACCCTGATGTATGGTCCGGCCGTGCGTTGCAAGAGGTTTTCGTCGAGCTGGCGTTCAGCGGTCTTGCATCAATGTATCCGGTCTCTGCTTGGAGCTGTTTTGCTCCGGACCATCATGGATATCAGCGCGCGTGCGACCTCATTAGCGGACAGGCCTCAACGGGCCATCTGGGTCACCAGTGTTCGCATGCGCCGGGAAGACCGATCCTCCATCTCTTCTTTTCCTCTCGCAGACCTCGGCGGGAAAGGGTTTGTGATTACATTATCGCTTGTCCTTGCAATGTTTTCGGTGATCCGGCTTCGAATGAGCGACCGTGCGCCAGAACGCTCCAGGCGATGCGGGCGAGCTTGTTGGCGAGTGCGATCGCCAGCACATTGTGATGCAGCCGCTTCCTGGCCGCCTCGATCCAGGGCTTTAGCCCGTGGCGCTCCCAGATTTTCGGTTTGATCAGCACCACCCATGCCGCCTGCACGAACAGAACCCGCAGGTAGCGATTGCCGCGCCTGGATATCTTGCCGAGGATGGTACGGTCCCCGGTCGAGATCTGCTTTGGCACGAGCCCCAGCCAGGCGGCGAAGTCGCGGCCCTTCGTGAACACATCCCCAGTGCCGATCGCGGCTACCATCGCGCTGGAGATGATCGGCCCAACACCGGGCACGCTCATCAGCCGCTCGCAACTGGCATCCTGGCGCGCGATCGCTTCGATCTCGTCCGATAGCCGCTCGACCCGCTCGTCGAGCCGACGCCAATCGCCGGCCAGGTCTTCGACGATCCGGACCATGCGGGGTGACAGAACGTCCGGGGGTGTCGTCAATAGGCGCGGCAGCTCGCTGCGTAAAAACCGTAACCCCTGGCGCACCGCAATGCCGCGTTCCAGCAGGAAGGCGCGGATTTGATTGATGACGCCGGTGCGCTGGCTGACCAACCGCTCCCGTACCCGGTGCAGCGCCTGCAGGTCCAGCTGATCGGCGGTCTTCGTCGCCACGAACTTCATCGTCGGTCGCTGCACCGCCTCGGCGATTGCCTCGGCATCGCGGAAGTCATTCTTCTGTCCCTTGGAATAGGGACGAACATACTTCGCCGGCATCAGCCGGGCATCGTGGCCAAGTGCCCTAAGTTTGCGGCTGAGATGATGCGCGCCGACGCAGGCTTCCATGCCGACCAGGCACGGCGGCATGTTGGCAAAGCGTGCTTCTACTTGGCCACGCGACCACTTCTGCCGCAGCACGATGGCACCACGCTTATCGTGGCCGACAATATGGAACGAGTTCTTGCCGATATCGATGCCAACCACGGAAACTGCGGCGTTGAATGTCTGAGACATAGCGTGCTCCTTGTCTTTGGCGCCCCTTCCCAGCATTCTATTGCTGGTGGGGACAGGAGCACGGCCGGACCATCCCATTAGCGGAAGTCTTGTCGATGTTCTCCCACGGCCTTGTGCGTACTTGGGCCTACCAAGCGCACCTGTCATTATGCCGAACGAGACGCGAGACAAGAGACTCCCGGCAATTAGGGTCAGCCACCTTGACTGATCGCATTAGTTGACGACAAAAGCGCGCGTGTGTTCGTGGGATCGACATCGCGTCACGAAGGGTGTTCACTGTCCGGAGACCCGCGAGAGGTCTCAAATACAAACAGACACATTTATTGATTCATCAGGGAGAAACGAAATGTCGTTCGTCGCGCGACGATTGGCGGCGTTTTCGACCGCCATAATCTTGTTCGCTGCCACTGGAAGCAGCGCGTTTGCCCAGAAAAAATACGATACCGGCGCAACCGATACCGAGATTAAGATCGGCAACATCATGCCGTACAGCGGGCCTTTGTCGGCCTACGGCGTCATCGGCATGACCGAGGCCGCGTATTTTCGCAAAATCAACGCGGAAGGCGGTATCAACGGCCGCAAGATCAACTTCATTTCCTATGATGACAGCTTTAGCCCGCCGAAGACGGTCGAGCAGGCGCGTAAGCTTGTGGAGAGTGACGAGGTGCTGTTTATCTTTCAGTCGTTAGGAACGGTGACCAATGCGGCGATCCAGAAATACATGAACACCAGGAAGGTGCCGCAGCTTTTTGTTTCGACCGGTGCGGCGAGATGGAACGATCCGCAGAACTTTCCCTGGACCATGGGCTGGCAGCCCAACTTCCAGAACGAGGCACGGATCTACGCAAAGTATATTCTGAAGGAAAAGCCTGATGCCAGGATCGCCGTCCTTTACCAGAATGACGACTTCGGAAAGGATTATCTCAAAGGCCTGAAGGATGGGCTAGGTGACAAGGCTGCATCGGTCATTGTTGCCGAGGAAGCTTATGATGTGACCGAGCCGACAATCGACTCACATATCGTCAAGATGAAGACGGTACACGTCGATGTATTCGTCGATGCTACTTCGCCGAAATTCGCGGCGCAGGCCATTAAGAAGGCGGCCGAAATCGGCTGGAAGCCGCTGCACATCCTCAGCGGCGTCTCCGTCTCGGTTGGCGTCGTCATGAGGCCGGCCGGAATTGAGGCGGCGCAGGGGGCCATCTCCTCGGCCTATATTAAGGATCCGACGGACCCGCAGTGGAAGAACGACCGCGGCATGAAGGCCTGGAATGAGTTCCTGGACAAATACTATCGGGACGCCAACCGTGCCGATGGTGCGGTCGTCTACGCCTATACGGTGGCTCAGACCCTAGAGTACGTTCTGAGGGCCTGCGGCGACGACCTCACGCGCGAGAATGTCATGAAACAGGCGGCCAACATGAGGGATCTCGAGTTGGGCGGCCTTTTGCCCGGTATCAAGATCAATACGTCTGCGACCGACTTCGCCCCCATTTCCCAGGTGCAGATGATGAGGTTCAAAGGCGAGACGTGGGAGCGGTTCGGCGAAATTATCGATGCTGACGTCGGCGGCTGATCCCGTCTGACGAGAGTACGTGCACCGGGCGCATGCAATCTCTCGCAGAATGTCGGGTTCTGGCACGAAACGGTAATGGCGGTGCTGCCACCAAGCAACGCAATGGCTGGACGGCCGGAGCAAGCACACAAGGCAGCGGCTCGGCTGCGGCAACTCAATCCCACGCTAAAGGATTGCGGCGAGCAGGTGATCGAATAAGCGCGACTTCCGTTATTGGCACGAAACGGAAGTGTTCGCTCAAAGCGCAAATGTCTGTTGTTGGGGGTAGAACAGACATGGTTGGCGAACGCCGCCACTTCCGAGATTGACCCACAACGGTCGTCGACAACCACCAAAGATATCTGGTTGGATCGTCCCCTGCGTCTTTCCAGTGTCGAGCTTAGACAGTTACATTGCCGCATTCTGATCCTTGGTGGCGGGCATGAGGCGGCGGAAGTTCATTGGTCTCGTTGGTGGTGCGGCAGCTTGGCCGTTCGCCGCGTTCGCGCAGCAGCAGCAGTCTATGCCGGCGATCGGATATCTGAGCGCGAGGACGCCCGAAGACTCGGTCGAAGTTCTCGCCAACTTCCGGCGAGGCCTCGCCGAAACCGGCTTCGTCGAGGGGCGGAACGTGGCGATCGAATACCGTTGGTTGGAAGGGCACAATGATCGGCTTCAGGAAATGGTCGCCGATCTGGTTCGGCGTCGGGTCGCCGTGATCGCCATACCGAATAACACCGGATCGGTGCTTGCCGCCAAAGCGGCCACGCAGACAATTCCGATTGTCTTCAACATCGGAAGCGATCCGGTCGCGATGGGCCTCGTCGCAACCCTCAGTCATCCTGGAAAGAACGTCACCGGCGTAACCATGCAGCAAACCGCCGTGACCGGCAAGCGCCTCGAATTACTGCATGAACTAGTGCCGACAGCCAGCTCGATCGCCATGCTCGTGAACCCGGGCAACCCCGGTCTTGCCGAGGCCGAAGCGAAAGAGGCGCAACAGGCGGCGCGCGCGCTTGGTGTAGATTTGCTGGTCCTGAAGGCAAGCAATTCGGACGAAATCGATGCAACTTTCGCCGCACTAGTCCAGCAGCAGGCCGGAGCGCTCCTGATCAACAGCGACGTTTTCTACGTCAGCCGGACCGATCAACTCGTGGCGCTGGCGGCCCGCCATGCGGTCCCGACATCATATGGCTTCCTCGAACAAGGGGCAGCCGGCGGGCTTATGTGCTACGGCGCGGACCTTGCCGCTACCCAGCACACAGTCGGCGTCTACACAGGGCGCATTCTCAAGGGCGAGAAGCCGGCCGATTTACCCGTGGAGCAGGTCACGAAATTGCAATTGGTTCTCAACATGAAGACCGCCAAGGCACTCGGCCTTACCGTCCCGCTCTCACTGCTCGGTCGCGCCGACAAGGTGATCGAGTGATGCTGTTTGCTGCGGTGCATGAATGAATCAGCTCTTAGCAAGGCACGTTTCGGACACAGCCTTGGTGCTGCGCGATGTCCGTTCGCGGGGGTAGGGCAGACATCGTGTGGAAACGCCTCCACTTCCGACTTTGACCCAACTGAGACATTAGAAGTCCCCGAAATATACTTAATCGACCCGCCCCAACGTCTTCCAACTACCAGGTCCCGACAGTTACACTGCTGCTTTCTAACCCTTGGGGGCATACATGAGGCGGCGGGAATTTATCGGGCTTGTTGGTGGAGCGGCGGCATGGTCGCTCGCGGCGCACGCGCAGCAGGCTGTTCCCTCGATTGCACAGCAGAACGGTGCCGCCCTTTACTCCCAATACTGTTCGCAGTGTCACGACGCTGCCAACAGTCGCGCGCCAAGCCTAAGCGTGCTCCAGTCGATGAAGCCCGAGGAGGTCCTAAGAACGCTCAGCACAGGGAGCATGGCATCCATCGCACAAGAGCGGACGAATGCCGAGCGGACGGCAATTGCAGCATTCATAGCTGGGAACGGCTCGGAAGCTCCGCCTGCCTCGACCGACATTTCCGGGCAGTGCGCGCAGAATCCGGTCGGCTTTCCCCAGCGGCTCGATGGGCCGCGTTGGAATGGCTGGGGGGCGGATCTCAGTAACAGCCGGTTTCAGCCAGCAGCGATGGCCGGATTGACGCAAGACCAGGTGCCGCTGTTGCGGTTGAAATGGGCGTTCGGATTTCTTGGCAGGTCTGCCGCAGTTGCCCAGCCAACCATTGTCGGCGGTCTGGTATTTGTGGGGGGCGGCGATCGCGAGGTCTACGCTCTTGACGCAAAAAGCGGATGCACCCGTTGGACGTTCAAAACGGAGGCGGTCGTTCGAACCGCGATCAGTTTTGCCCCGATCTCCGGCACCGATCAGTTTGCTGTGTTTTTTGGCGATGTGCGGGCCAATGCCTACGCCGTGAATGCGACCACGGGCGCATTGGTCTGGAAGACGAAGGTCGAGGATCATCCTGCGGCCCGGATCACCGGTGCGCCAACCCTGTATTCCGGCATTCTGTATGTGCCGGTTTCGTCGATCGAGGAAGTCACCGGGTCGCCGTCCGCCTACCAATGCTGCACCTTTCGCGGCAGTGTCGTCGCGCTGGATATTGCGACTGGCAAGCAGATCTGGAAGGCCTACACCGTCCCTGAGGCGCCGCGTCCGACAAAGCGGAATGCCGTGGGGACCCAACTCTATGGTCCGTCGGGCGCGTCGGTGTGGTCCGCGCCGACCATCGATGTCCAGCGTCAGGCGCTCTATGTCGCGACCGGGGACAACTATTCCGACCCTCCCTCGGAAACGAGCGATGCGATTCTTGCGTTTGACCTTGCGACCGGTCGGATGCTCTGGCATTGGCAGGCCACCGCAAAGGACAGCTACATCACGTCTTGCTTGAGTGCCGACAGGACCAACTGTCCGGAAAGCGCTGGTCCAGACCACGACTTTGGTCAATCGCCTATCCTGGTAAGTTTGCGCAGCGGACAGCGTGTGTTGGTTGTCGGGCAGAAATCCGGCGTCGTCCACGCGCTGGATCCCGACCAGGAGGGCAAAATCCTTTGGCAGACGCGGGTCGGCAAAGGTGGTCCGCTGGGAGGGATCATGTGGGGCTCTGCCGCAGATCAGGACCATGTCTATGTCGCAAACTCTGACATGTGGTTTAGCGGCTACAAAACTCTGGATCCGAATGCAGGTGGAGGTCTGTTCGCGCTCGAGCTTGCCACCGGGAAGATTTCTATGCAGGTGCCGCCGGTCTCGTGCGGTAGCCGCAGCCAGTGCAGCCCTGCACTCTCCGCAGCGGTCAGCGCCATTCCCGGTGTTGTTTTCTCGGGTGGGGTGAGCGGATACCTGCGCGCTTATGCTACTGACGACGCACGGCTGCTTTGGGAGGTCGACACGGCGCGCGACTATCCCACAGTGAATGGCGTTTCGGCCCATGGGGGTGCCATGGACGGACCCGGCCCTACAATCGTCGATGGTATGCTCTACGTGAATTCAGGCTACGCGCAATGGGGCGGTCTGCCAGGCAACGTCCTGTTGGCCTTCGAAGTCAAGAATCCTTGATGAGCGCTGAGTTGGTGTACGGCGATGGCATGGTGCCATCAATGTCGCCTGTTGGCACTTTTCGGACATGGTGCGATGTCCGACTTGAGTCCGCTTTCAGGGGCAAAGCGGAAAACATCTGCTCGCGGCGAGCATTTCGCCTTTTGACCCGGAGCAGACCAATGTCCTCCCGTGACTTTACTGCGCTGACCGCCCATTATTGGATGGTCCTCATCCGCGCCGGTGTTTCCCTTACAGGGTCTCCAACCCCACCGTTGGCTCAAGGTCGCGCCTCCAGTTGGCCGGAGTTTGGCCAAAGGCCTGTCTGAACAGCCTGCATAGATGTGCTTGATCCGAAAAGCCTACGCTCAAGGCTATTTCGCTCAGTGGTTCCGCACCGGTCATCATCAGGTGGCAGGCTCTCTCCAGACGCCTTCTCACCAGGTAGGCATGTGGCGAGTCGCCAACAGCCAGTTTGAACTTCCGTGAGAAGTGCGCCGGGCTCCGACGCGCGACAGCACTGAGATCCCGGATGTGAATGGTGCGGTGTAAATTGCTGTCAATGTAAGCTCGCACGCGAGCGATCTGCCAAGCAGCCAGACCACCCCTTGTGGAGCCGTTAGCGCGCTCGATCTCCGCTTGCAGGATGTGCGACGCTGTGACCAGCGATGCTTTCGCTGCCTCACTATCACGCTCGAACTCACGTCTCGCTGTCTCAAGAAGTTGGGCTAGGCTATTCGCCAGATAGCCGAACTGGAGGTCGGTTGGCGACAGAGTATCGTCGAACTGGTCCGCAGCCGTCGTCATGATCCTGCTCCTTCGCGTCACAAGTCGTGTACACAGTGCGATTGCCACACGTCGCGACACAAACGTGCACGAGCTGTGCAACCGTTTTGGAGTACCGCGAGTATGAGAATTTCTCGCCGTCGGCCAATTGTACGAACGTAAGCGCAGGGCACGAGAAGGGATAAAAGGAACTATACCATGGTAGGGGAGGTCGGCCACAGGTCAGCACGTCACGGGATTTGCCGGGAGGTGTTAGACGCATCTATCGATAGCTGATTTGTTAGCGCGGCGAGTAGGTTAGGCCGTTGCCGCGTCACCCGTAGTCGCGGCTAGCAAAATTTAGCATCCTGCCGTCGGACGCACCGCATTTCGGGAGGTTGGCATGGCTACAGGGCTGTTCGGAGTGAGCTGGACCGAAATCATCGACTTCCTTTTGAAACTCGCACCAGCCGCCTCCATCGTGGGTGGCATTTTGGCAGCGCGGGTACAATTGAGGAGCAATCGGCAGATCAATGCCGTAATGATAGCGAAGAACCACTATCGAGAGATGCTGGACGCTTTTCTAAAAAATAGCGACATACTCTACTTGGGGTCAAATCCAACATCGTTTGCGGAGTTGAAGAAGGATATCCCGCGCTATCGTCGCTATCGAACGCTCTTCACGCTTATGTCCTTCGCGATGCAGGAGCTTTATCTGGCGATGGACCTGAAGCGTGAGAAAAATTGGGAGCATATGATCCGAGTGTTTATTTCGCTCTTCAGGAATTACATTCTGTCGCCAGAAGATTACGGCCCCTACAATCATCAGGCTCTGACGCCGAGCTTCCTCGCATTCTTGATGGACACCGCACAGAATTTCGAGCACTCCGCAGCGCGGACGAGCGTGGCGCAGTATCTGAAGGATGAGACGCGGCTGACATAGTCGAAGGCCGACTGGTTAGCCATTCGATGTCGCCTATTGGCAGACCAATGTCCTCCCGTGACTTTACTGCTCTGACCGCCCATTATTGGATGGTCCTCATCCGCGCCGGTGTTTCCCTTACAGGGTCTCCAACCCCACCCGTTGGCTCAAGGTCGCGCCTCCAGTTGGCCGGACTTTGGCCAAAGGCCTGTCTGAACAGCCTGCATAGATGTGCTTGATCCGAAAAGCCTACGTTCAAGGCTATTTCGCTCAGTGGTTCCGCACTGGTCATCATCAGGTGGCAGGCTCTCTCCAGACGCCTTCTCACCACGTAGGCATGTGGCGAGTCGCCAACAGCCAGTTTGAACTTCCGTGAGAAGTGCGCCGGGCTCCGACGCGCGACAGCACTGAGATCCCGGATGTGAATGGTGCGGTGTAAATTGCTGTCAATGTAAGCTCGCACGCGAGCGATCTGCCAAGCCGCCAGACCGCCCCTTATGGAGCCGTTAGCGTCCGAACAGCGCTCGATCTCCGCTCGCAGGTGTGCGATGCTGTGACCAGCGACGCCTTGGCCGCCTCCCGATCACGCTCGAACTCACGTCTCGCTGTCTCAAGAAGTTGGGCTAGGCTATTCGCCAGATAGCTGAACTGGAGGTCGGTTGGCGACAGAGTATCGTCGAACTGGTCCGCAGCCGTCGTCATGATCCTGCTCCTTCGCGTCACAAGTCGTGTACACAGTGCGATTGCCACATGTCGCGACACAATCGTGCACGGGCTGTGCAACCGTTTTGGAGTACCGCGAGTATGAGAATCTCTCGCCGTCGGCCAATTGTACGAGCGTAAGCGCAGGGCATGAGAAGGGATAAAAGGAACTATACCATGGTAGGGGAGGTCGGCCACAGGTCAGCACGTTCACGGGGATTTGCCGGGGGTGTTAGACGCATCTATCGATAGCTGATTTGTTGGCGCGGCGAGTAGGTTAGGCATTGCTGCGCTGCATGAGTTCGGAAATGGCACCGAACGGACATACTGCAGTAGTCCCTGCATGTCCGTTATGCGGGGTAGAGCGGACTCTCCGCGAACGACTCGCCACTTCCGATTTTGACCCATAACCGTCTTGCGCCACGCGCGGCATTTGCGACGCAGCATTTGCACCCGCAGTGAATGCGGCCACAATCGAGACGTGATACTCTGCGTCCCGTTGTCCTCAAACTGCGATGAGGATCGAATGAAGCGGCGGGAGTTCATAGCGGGAACTGCGGCACTGCTCGTTTCGCCAATGCGTTCGTGGGCGCAGGGGACGCTTCGGCGAATTGGTTTCCTGATCGCTTGGGCGGATGAGCCGGCTCGCGATCCAGTTCATGCCGCCGCATGGCTCAGCGGCTTGCGCGAGAAGGGTTGGATCGAGGGCAAGAACCTGCTTGTCGAATATCGTTATGCCCGGGATCAGCTGCCAGCTTTAGCCGCCGAGTTGGTGGCCTTAACTCCCGATTTGATAATTGCTCCGGGTCCGCAAGCTGCCGTAGCCCTGAAATCGGCAACTGCTACCATTCCGATTGTATTCGTGGCTGTGGCCGATCCCGTCGGGATTGGCCTCGTGCAAAGCCTATCGCGGCCGGACGGCAACCTAACGGGTCTGGCGAGCATCGACCTCGGATTTACCGGCAAAGAGATAGAAATATTACGAGAAATGGTTCCTACCGCCTCGAAGATTGCGGTCTTGGTCAATCCAGGCAGTCCAATTCACAGGCTGATAGTCGCCGAGGAGCTACCCCAAATTGCCCGGAACCTAGGCGTGGCAATCCCCGTAGTAGAGGCGACCACGGCGGAGGAACTCGACATCGCCTTTGCCGAGGCCGCAGCCCAGCACCCCGATGCAATAAATGTTTTTGGCGATGCTTTGACCTTTAACAACGCCCCACGAGTTACCGCGCTGGCGGCGAAACATCGTCTGCCCGCGATTTATTTTGGCCGACTGTTCGCCACCACAGGCGGATTGATGTCCTACAGCCCCGATATACCCGATTTGTTTTTTCGTGCAGGCGGCTACGTTGATAAGATTCTCAAAGGCACCAAGCCTTCCGATCTGCCGGTTGAACAGCCGAACAAATATGAACTCGTTATCAATCTCAAGACGGCGAGAGCACTCGGCCTCGCCGTGCCTCCCACGCTACTCGCGCGGGCCGACGAGGTGATCGAATGAGTGCGCTAGGCAAGCTGGTGCGATGCCGCCGGTGGAAGACCGGTCCGAGTAAGGGGTAGCGCCCGCTTGGCAGCGAATTTTGCGTGGCCCCTGGCGACAGTGGCCGCGAAGCGTACAGAGCGATTGCACACGGATCTAAAGATAGCTCTCCCGCGTCTCGAGGAGTACCAACGTCGTGAAGCGAGACTTCGACCTTATCGTCTACGGCGCGACAGGTTACACCGGCCGTCTCATCGCCGAATATCTGGCAACATCCTATCGCGGCGACGATGCTCCGTCCTGGGCGATCGCGGGACGCTCGACCGACAAGCTCCAGAAGGTACGTGCCGACATCGGCGCACCAGACGATTTGCCTTTGGTGAAGGCGGACGCCACCGAGCCGGCCAGCCTGCGTTCGATGTGCGAGCGTGCGGCCGTGATCATCACGACGGTCGGGCCTTATCAGCTCCACGGTCCCGAGCTTGTGGCGGCGTGCGCGGCCACGGGCACGGCCTATGTTGATCTGTGCGGCGAACCGGCTTGGATGCGGCGCATGATCGACGCCCATCACGAAGAGGCGAGACGGACCGGCGCGCGCATCGTCTTCTCCTGCGGCTTCGATTCCATCCCGTTCGATCTCGGCGTGCTCACGTTGCAGGAGAAGGCGCGGGAGAAATTCGGACGCCCGGCGCGGCGGGTCAAAGCTCGCCTGCGTAACGTGAAAGGCGGCATGTCTGGCGGCACCGCGGCAAGCGCTCAAGCGACCCTGGCCGCCGCCGCGCGCGACCCGGCCCTGATCCGGCTGCTGACCGATCCCTTCGCGTTGACGCCGGGGTTCACCGGCCCGTCGCAGCCGTCGGGCCTCATCCCCCGATACGACCCGAGCATGAACGTCTGGCTCGTGCCGTTCCCAATGGCGCCGATCAACACCAAGAACGTGCACCGGACGAATTTCCTGTTGGGTCATCCCTACGGCACGGACTTCGCTTACGACGAGATGATGGTCGCGCCGGGATTTGGGGAAATCGCTCGCGTGACGACGGAGACGTTCGCCACGTTGGTTTCCTTATTCGGGACCGGCGTTCTCAAACCCGGCGCAGGCCCCACTCGGGAAGAGCGCGAGAAGGGCTTCTACGACATCCTCTTCCTGGGCGAGTTGCCGGATGGTGGACGGGTCGAGGCGGTAGTCACGGGCGACCGCGATCCGGGCTACGGCTCGACCAGCAAGATAATCGCCGAGAGCGCTCTCTGCCTCGTACGCGACGTGCAGGGCGAGGGCGGCATCTGGACGCCCGGCGCGCTGATGGGTCCACCGTTGCGCAAGCGTCTGAAGGAGCGCGCCGGCCTCACCTTCAGCGCGCGTTGAGGTAACGCTCAGAACTGTAGCCGCGCGCTGGATTACGTGGGATCGTAATCAACGAAAGCGCGGCTTGGCGAGCGCGAGCCTCAAATCCGGTTCGGCCGCTTCTCGCACGAAACGGACATGCAGACCGCGTTGCGCAATGTCCGTTGTTGGGAGAACAGCGGAAAACATATGCTCGCATTGAGCTTTTCCGGTTTTGACCCGCAACGGACGTCGGCGGCCCCAACATATTTCACTTCACCGGCCCCAACAGTCTTCCAAGTGTCGAGTCTGGGCAGCTAGACTGTGGCATTCTGATCTGGGGGTAGTCATGCAGCGGCGCGAGTTCATCGGTCTCGTCGGCGGAGCGGCTGCTTGGCCGCTCATCGCCCGTGCGCAGCAGCCGGTACCGATGGTCGGACTACTCAACTCCACACCATCAAGTGAGCAGCCACGAGTTGATGCCTTTATAAAACGGTTCGGCGAACTCGGTTGGAACAACGGTCGCACGGTCGCAATAGAATTCCGTTGGTCGGAGGGTCGTGCCGAACGTGTAGCCGAGATCGCCGCGGAGTTCGTTAGGCTCAAGGTCAACGTAATCGTTACAGCAGGAGCCGGGCCGGTGTCGGCGGTGAGGCAGGTGACACAACTTATTCCAATCGTGTTTGCAATAGCCACCGACCCCGTTGGTACCGGCCTTGTCACCACTCTGGCGCGGCCAGGCGGAAGTACCACCGGCCTGTCGTACATGGGGACCGATCTTGCTGCCAAACGCCTCGAACTTTTGCGTGGGATTGTTGCCGGTTTCACCCGCTTAGCGATTATGGCCAATAGCGGTGCCGCTGGCGCAATGCTGGAGATGCAAAAAACTCAAGCAACCGCCAGCACACTTGGTCTTGAGGCAGTCTCGCTCGAAATCGGAACGAGTGACCAAATCGCACCCGCAATTGCGATGCTGAAGAACCGCGCGGACGCGCTTTATGTCTGTGCTGACCCGCTTATCAACGCCAATCGCATTCCTATCGTTACGTCGGCGCTAAGTGCACGGATGCCGACTGTTTTTGGTGAGCGGGAAAATGTTGATGCGGGTGGCCTCATGTCCTATGGACCAAATGTTTCAGACATGTATCGACGCGCCGCTGAGATGGTCGATAAGATTTTGCGTGGTACGAAGCCCGCCGACATCCCTATCGAGCAACCGACCAAATTCGAGTTTATCATCAACCTAAAGACCGCCAAGGCGCTCGGACTGGACGTGCCTTTCCATCTCCAGCAGCGCGCCGACGAAGTGATCGAATAACCGGGCACTTCCGTTGTTGGCACGACATCGGCGATGTCCGACTTGAGTCCGTTATTGGATGAACAGCGGACAACATTTGCTCGGGGTGAGCTTTTTCGGTTTTGACCCACAACGGACATCTGGCCGATCAGCATGTTTGGCCAGATATTCGTCATTTCTCACTCGCTACCAGCCACAAAATGCTAGGCTCTAGAGATTGCGCAAGGCGTGGTCCTTATAGGGGGGCGGAGACGTCCATGAGCACGAACGAAGCCAACGCTTCCGATCTGGCGTTACGTGATCTTGAAGGCCTGCTTCCCGATTTGGCTGAGTTCTACAAGGATGTGCATTCACACCCCGAGCTGTCGATGCAGGAGACGCGGACGGCCAAACTCGCTGCGGACCGTCTTCGTGCGGCCGGCTATGAAGTAACGACGGGCGTCGGCAAGACCGGCGTGGTCGGCCTGCTTCGGAACGGCGACGGCCCGACCGTCATGCTGCGCGCCGACATGGACGCACTGCCTATCCAGGAAGCGACCGGCCTTCCCTATGCCAGCAAGGCGACGGCCACCGATCGAGAGGGCAATACGGTCCCTGTGTCGCACATGTGCGGCCACGATATGCATGTCACCTGGCTCGTGGGCGCCGCCAAGCTGTTTGCGAACACGCGAGCCTCCTGGCGGGGCACCTTGATGGCGGTCTTCCAACCCGCGGAAGAAACAGGGGAAGGCGCCCAGGCCATGATCGACGACGGTCTGTTCAAACGTTTTCCAAAGCCCGACGTGATCCTTGGCCAGCATGTCATGGTGGGACCGTCGGGTACCGTTGCCGGGCGCGCGGGTGCCATCACTTCGGCGGCGGACAGTCTACAAATCCGCCTGTTCGGACGTGGCGCGCATGGCTCGATGCCGCAGGCAAGTATTGATCCCGTGGTGATGGCAGCATCCACTGTAATGCGGCTTCAAACCGTGGTGTCACGCGAGGTGGCTGCCACCGAAGCCGCTGTTTTAACCGTGGGCGTCCTGCAGGCAGGCACCAAAGAAAATGTCATTCCGGACGAGGCTATCATCAAGTTGAATGTGCGGACCTTCGATGCCGGAGTGCGTACGCGCGTTTTGGCTGCGATCGAGCGGATCGCCAACGCCGAGGCGGCCGCCTCGGGCGCGCCCCGGCCACCGGAGATCACAACCATCGATCAATATCCCCTCAATGTGAACAATCGGGATGCCACCAAACGCGTGGTCGACGCATTTCGGGGACATTTCGGCGCAGAGCGCGTCAGGGAAACCGGCCCCGCGCCAGCCAGCGAGGATTTCGGTTCGTTCGGAGCCGAATGGCACGTCCCTTCGGTTTTCTGGTTTGTGGGCGGCACGGATCCGGAAGTCTATGCCAAGGCGAAGGAAGCAAACCGGCTCAACGAACTTCCTGTGAACCACAGCCCGAAATTTGCACCCGTTCTCCATCCCACGTTGGGAATCGGTGTCGAGACACTGGTGGTGGCGACCCATGCCTGGCTGCCGGTGTAGAAACCGTACCATTCGGGGAGTTTATCTATCTCAGGCATGTTTCCCTCTCTATCCGCCAGAAGGCCGTATCATGGATAAGCTCCCGCTTGTGCTCGATCTTATGGGCACCTTCGTCTTCGCGCTTAGCGGGGCGTTGGCGGGGGTCAAGCGAAAACTCGATTTGTTCGGCGTTCTGGTATTGTCGTTCGCGGCGGGGAACTCGGGAGGCATCACGCGGGACGTGCTGATAGGTGCTATTCCTCCCGGCGCGGTCAATGATTGGCGTTATCTCAGCGTGTCGCTCGTCGCTGGAGTGACCACATTCTACTTCTCGCCGTTGATCGTGCGGATGTGGAATCCGGTCCTTTTGTTCGATGCGGCAGGGCTCGCATTATTCGCCGTGGCTGGTTCGTCAAAGGCACTTGCATACGGACTAAATCCGGTCATGGCGACAGTTCTCGGCATGGTGACCGGGATCGGCGGCGGCATGGTCCGCGACGTATTGCTGGCCGAAATTCCAACTGTGTTGCGCGCAGAACTTTATGCGGTTGCCGCGCTTGCCGGAGCGGCGGTGGTGGTGATCGGGCACACGCTACAGTTGCCAGCCGCTCCGGTGACCGCGGTAGCATTGATCCTCTGTTTCTGGCTCCGCGTGATGGCAATCAGGCGAGGCTGGCGGCTACCGGTTGCGAAATTCAATGATCGGCACGATTCGAATGTTGCAAAAGCAGCTTCGAATGATACCGAAAAATCCTAACCGCCGGATGCCTTCGATGATGGATGTCCGGCAACAGTGCCGCGCAGAGGGCGCTTTAGTCCGTACATCGCTAACGTGATCCGACTTCCGTTATTCGTTTCGGACATGGAATGATGTTTGAGTTGAGTCCGCTATTGGATGAACAGCGGAAAACATATGCTCGCGTTGAGCTTTTCCGGTTTTGACCCATCAGCGACATTGATCGTTTGTCCCACAACGACCTCTTTCGAAGGGCATGTGGACCCGTTAGGGTGATAGAGGGCTGGATGTGGACGCGCCATGAGGCGACGGGACTTCATCAAACTTGCCGGCGGGGCTGCGGCATGGCCGTTCGCTGCCCACGCCCAGCTTATCGAGCGTGCTCGACGTGTTAGCGTCCTGCTTGGCTCGTACACCGCCGCTGATCAAGCGGGCCAGGCGCGCATTAAAATTTTCCTCACTACGTTGCGCGAATTCGGCTGGGAAGATGGGCGCAATCTCCACATCGATTATCGGTGGGGCGGAGGCGACACTGAGGAAAATATTAGGCTCGCGGGGGAACTGACGCAGTCCGCACCGGATGTCATCGTCGCCACGAGCGACCCCGTGGTCGCGCAGCTTCACAGGCTGACAAGCGAAATCCCCATAATCTTCACGCAAACTTCCGAGCCTGTAGAAAGCGGCATCGTTGCCAGCCTCGCTCGACCCGGCGGCAATATGACTGGCTTTCAGAACTTCGAACCGGCTATCGGCGGCAAGTGGCTGGAGGTGTTGAAGGACGCGGCTCCGCATCTGAAGCATGCCGGTGCACTGTTCAGCCGGGATGCAGCGGCCCACGCTCAGTTCCTGCAGTCCGCCCAGCACGTCGCGCCATCGCTCGGCATGACAGTGACCGTCGTCAATATTGAAGGCGAAATTGAGCGCGCCATCACAGCCTATGCGGAACAGCCGGATCGCGGTCTGCTCGTTTTCCCACACCCCTGGACCATTGCAAACCGGCGTTTAATCAATTCCCTGGCGGCCCGCTATCGCACGCCGGCAGTCTATCCCTATCGATATTTTGCGAGAGACGGAGGGCTCATCACCTACGGGCCAGACCAGATCGATCAATGGCGAGGCGCGGCGATCTATCTTGATCGCATTCTCAAGGGCGAGAAGCCGGCCGTATTGCCGGTTCAGACGCCGACGAAGTATGAGCTGGCAATTAATCTCAATACAGCGAAGGCAATCGGACTAACAATTTCCCCCGCCTTACTCGCCCGCGCCGATGAAGTGATCGAATAGCCCGCGCTCGATGTCGCCTATTGGCACCGAACGGATATACCGAAGTATCTTGGTATGTCCGTTCTTGGCTGAACAGCGGAAAACATATGCTCGCATTGAGCTTCCGGGTTTGACCCGCTTCGGACATCGGGGCCCGTCAGCGTCGGAAGCGGGTTACGGCACCCTGCGTTCGCGGTCGCGCTCAAATGTGTATGCTTTTGCGTTTACAAAGCGCATCATTTCAAGATGACCAGCCGCGTGGCGGCCTGCACAAGCGTCCGGCATCCAACAACCTGGAGATAGTTCATGCCTCGCCTGACCCTTTCCGAGCGGATCATGTCATTTGCGCTTACGGTGCTGCTCGTGTCCGGGTTGACCAATCCGCTAGCAGCTCAGCCATTTGAGGGCTGTCCTTCCAAGGAAATTTTGGCGGCATTCAACGATTTCGCTAGCGTTGGTAAGCCGCCCACGGTTGCCTGGCGTACCTGGGTGCGCGATCCCAAAGCGCAGTATGCCGAACCCTGGAAGGCATTCGACAACGTCCATTATGTCGGCGTGTGCTGGGTGTCGGCCTGGGCAATCCAGACCAGCGAGGGCGTGGTACTGATCGACACCTTGCACGAGCCACATGTCGATCAGCTGATCGCAAATCTGGGCAAGGTCGGCATCAATCTCTCCGACATCAAATACGTGCTGATGACGCATGGCCATTTCGACCACGTCGGTGGTGCCGCCAAGCTCAGGCCGCTTGTAAGCAACGCGAAGTTCATGATGACGCAAACCGGCTGGGACGAAGCAATGGAGTCGGCAAAGGCATCAGAGTCGACGCCCCTGCGCTGGTCGATGCTCCCGCAGGATGTCGTTGTGAAAGACGGCGACGTCATCCGGCTGGGCGGCAACAGCTTCGGCGTGCTCGAGACCCCGGGACATACGCCCGGCACCGCGTCCTATACCTTCGACGTGAAGGACGGCACCAGCACCTACCGGGCCATCACTGTCGGAGGACTTGGTCTTAATGCCATCAAAAATTCAAAGCAGGTCGAAGGCTTCATTGCGAGCCTCGATCGGCTCGGCGGAATGGCAAAGCAGCCGAACCAGCCTCTCACGGTTCACCTTACCACCCACGGCTTTTCAAATGGAATGACAGAGGTTGGCTACAGGTTGCCGGCGCGCAAGCCGGGCGAACTCAACCCGCTGGTTGATCCGGAAGGATTCCTCGAACAGCTCGCCTCACTGCGCAACGATGCTGAACAGCGACTCGAGATCGAACGTAAGGCCGGCCGCTGAAGTACCCCATAGGTTAAGCCATTCTTGTCTTGTTCGCGGCAGCAGGGCGCGAGGTAGCAAGTGTTTCGCCACCGAGAATTGCTGAGTGCACTTTCGTGTTGACGATCCAGATTCGCGACTTCCGCTGTTGGCACCTTTCGGACATGGAATGATGTCCGAGTTGAGATGGATGAACAGCGGAAAACATATGCTCGCGTTGAGCTTTTCCGGTTGGACCCAATCCGGTCTTCGATTGATACGGGCAGATCGGTCCGCCGTGACCCGCGCTCCAGTTCGGGAGCGCAGCTCACGACGGGTGCTCGAGGCTATTGGACCACCACCGCAGGCGGAGGAACGCAGGCGTTCGGGTTCGACAATGTTTCGATCAGCGCCTCGCCCGGAGCGTAGGACCGTTCAGCGCCCCTCAGCGCGTGCGGCGAGGGCTCGCATGCCCTTGTCGAGTTGCTTTCCCATCAGCCCCTTCATCAGACCCATGAGCGGGCGGAACACCGACACCGGCTCGAGGTAAGTGGTGTAGGTGACACAGGTGCCGCTGGGGGCCGCTTCTATGCGGCAGTCGTCAATCAGGGCGCGCACAATCCCCGGGCTAACCGCGGTGGCGGTGAACGCAAGCCGCTGGCCGGGCTCCCAGGCTTCTTCAGGAGGGGGAACCAGTCCGGCCAGCGCTCGTGGTCTGCGAGGATAGCGAAGACCGCCTGTGGCGAAGCCGTCGTCGTCACCGACCCGGAGAACGAGACCGGTGCCCGCTCGATCCAGTCGAGGTGTTTCTGTGCTACCGTTCCCATGCACCCACCTCCAATCTTACTCTTGACGCGCTCCTTTTCCTGATCTGGCTGCACATGGCGTGCGGCCGGGCGGGGGGCTGCGGTCGTCGTTCGCGAGGGCCGTCACTAGAACGATTAAGGCGAGAATTGCCCCCACGAACATCACCGACATGTTTGATGCTCCTGCACTAAACTTTATGCAAAGTTACCTCGGCTCCATTGACTTGGATCAAGTTCCACAAAGCCCTGCTGACGCGCCTGCGGCCCACGCCGGGTGCTGATGCTCCATTTCCGGTTATGGCACGAAACGGAAGTGTTCGCTCAAGGCGCAAATGTCTGTTGTTGGGGGGATTGTGTTGCAAAAGTCTTTTTGGGGTGTCGAACGAAAATTCTTAGAACCGCTGATGCGTTTTACGCGTGGTGACGTGAGGGACCCGTATCGCTTCTTCCAAAATCGACCACGGACCTTCCTGGCGGCTTTGAAAAGCTATGAAGTCGCAGAGAAGTCCAAAGATCAGCTTTTGCGAGATTTTTGGGGTTGTTCGATTTTCGACTTTTGCAACAGTATCAGTGGGTAAAGCGGAAAACATCTGCTTCGCGCGCGGGCCCTTTTGACTCTTCCTTGAAGTTCGATTGGACCGTTAGGATGCCATCCACTGAGCTAGAGAACGGACATGAGACGTCGGGAATTCATTGTTGGTCTGGGGGGCTTGGCGGCGGCGCTTCCGATTGCGGCACGGTCGCAGCAGGCTGAGCGGTAGAGGCGCATCGGCGTGCTGCTCGGCTTGGCCGACAGCGATCCCGAAGGACAGGCCCGCCTCGTCTCATCATTGGTCGCGCGAACTTCAGGCGATCGGTCATACCGTTCGGCTGATGCCGCCGGCTTACGTGAAGCCCTATGTCAAACGGCAGAAGAACGACATGGCCGACGCCGAGGCGATTTGCGAAGCAGTCACCAGAGCCAACATGCGGTTCGTGCCAACAAAGACGCCTGAGCAGCAGAGCTGTCTGATGCTTCACCGCACACGTCATCTGTTCATCCGCCAGCAGACCGCGGTGATTAATTCGATCCGGGCGCATCTAGCCGAGTTCGGCATTGTCGCGCCGGTCGGGCGCAAAGGGGTTACGGAACTGCTGCATGTTGTGGCGGACCCGAGCGACAAGCGGGTGCCAGAGGTTGCCCGCGCGTGCCTTGCCGCGCTCGGCACTCAACTGCTCAGTCTCAAGGAGCAGATTTTGGAGTTCGACCGGTTGATCATGGCTTGGCACCGGTCGAACCAGACGAGCAAGCGCCTTCATTACATCCCCGGGGTCGGTCCGATGCTGGCGACCGCTCTGGTCGCAAGTGTTGCTGACCCCAGGACCTTCCGATCAGGGCGTAACTTCTCGGCCTGGATTGGGCTCGTACCGAAGCAGCACTCGAGTGGAGGCAAGGACAGGCTCGGCAGCATCAGTAAACAGGGTGACCGCTACCTGCGCAGCCTGTTCGTCGCCGGAGCACTCGCCGTCATCCGCTATGCCAAGATCCATGGCACCGGGCATCGGCGCTGGCTTATGGCGTTGCTAAGCCGACGCCCAACCAAGGTCGCCGCCATCGCGCTCGCCAACAAGATCGCACGGATGGCCTGGGCCATGATGGCCAAGGGCGAGCGGTACAAGCAACCGGTCGCACTTGCGGCGTAAACGAGATCGCGCCGGTCAATCGGCGTGACGTGAAGGTTGGGAGGGCGAACAGCACGTAATGCAGAGCCGGTCGATCCGGCGATCAGGACAACCCATTTGTGCCAGCGCATTGTCGAATGCGGGCTTTTGACCGGGACCTGATCCGCGGAGGGCATTATGGCCAGCGGTCATGTGAGCCGCTTCTACAGGCCGAACACATGGCAGCACCGACCAAGCCTGCGACGTGAAGATTTCTCTTGCCAACCCGGAGCCGTCGACACATGGCACCTTTCGGACATGGAATGATCGCGGCCAAACGAGAGACGTTGCGAATCGCTGATATGTTTTAGTTGGTCTGTGTATGTGGGGAGCGAAAAGCGCCTCTCCCTTGCGTTGTGGACCGTGAGGCATCAGAACTCGGTACTTCGAGTCGGGGCAGCCATGCATCCAAATCGTCTACTGCTGTCTGCTGTTCTGAGGGTCGGCGAAGGCCGGGGTTTCCTGGTCAAGCGCCACCACGATTGCATCGTCATAACCGCTGCGCACTGCCTGCCGGATTTGCCGCCACCGCATCCCTGCGCCTATTTGGAGGAACTGACTTACCGACGGTTGCTTGGTCCATTGGGAACGGAGCCGACGGTGTGGGCGCACATACTGTTCGTCGACCCGGTTGCCGACATTGCCGTGCTTGGTGCACCAGATGGGCAGGTGCTGTCAGAGCAGGCCGACACTTATGAGGCGCTCATGGCTTCAGCGCACCCGCTGGCGGTCGCCGAAGCACCCATACAACGCGACCACAAGGCGGCCGAAGGCGAAGCACGAGTGCTGTCGCTGGATGGCCACTGGCGCGACGGTCGCGTCGTGCGCAGAGGCGGTTGGCTGGCCTTCACCCCGGAAGCATTCTTTGAACCCGGAATGTCCGGATCGCCGATCATTGACATGTCCGGCAAGGCCATCGGCGTCGCTTCGGTTAACTTTCGAAGCCCCGCCTTGGTGCACCACCTCCCGACCGGGTTGTTGCGCTCCATTCGCGGCGCGCGTCGACACGTCGAGATCCCGCATAAAAAAGCGCCGCCGCTCCGCAATACCCACGTACAAATCCGGCTATTATAGCACTACCCACGACCTGCCGGCTCTAGAACGGAGCGACCGGCGACTGCGCGGAATGGTTGAAGATCATAGCCTGCGGCGACATCAGACACGAAAAAGCCCGCCAGAATGAACGGGCGGCAATTTCGAATTCGACGTTTGCGATCTTCGAAACTGCCGCTACGATATTCTTTTGAGCTTTCGACATGGATACGATTGGCGTTGCGATGATAGTCGGTGGTATGGCCTTTCTGTTCAGCGGGCTGATTTTCCTTCTTCCGACCGAACGCAAGCTCCATAAATACCCAGCAATTTTGCCGTAGTGAAACTACAGGTTCCTTCCGGCGTTATCCTCCGCAAAGGAGTGTTCGAGATGGAACGCGATACCTTTGATGCGGCAATCGACGAGATTTTGGCCTTCACCAGTGGCGACATCCGACGCGCATTGCGCGCGGTACTAATAGAAAGCGTCCTGTTAGAGGAGAAGTTGCAGCAGATGCAGCGTCGGCCGGCGGCAAGTCGACAGAACAAGGCTCTGCACTAATCAATTTTTCAAGCCGCACGCCTGCGATCAAATCAATCGTCGCTTGGGGCGGCTATTTGGGTGGTTGTGGCTCGGCCAATTGAGCGCAGGGCGAGTGTGGTCATTTCCCGCTCTCTTGTCGCTTACGAGGCTTTTTTAGAAGGTAAATTCGTGCTTGCACGGCTCCGATAGAGCGTTTCATCTTTGGGGCAATCAGCCGTGGCTTCAATCCCGAAATTAGTAATTTCCGCAGCATATCGTCGTCCGTTAGCGTCCAACGGCGGCCTGCTGGACGTGGACCGGTCATTTTCCCTTCGCCTTCTTTACCTCGTGCGTCCGATTGAGCGAGGGCAGCTTGTCATTGGCGAGATCGGCGCATGATTGCGGACGTGATGATCCAAACTGCGCAAAACGCTATCGCAATTTCAAAGAACTCGATCATTGCCCCCTTAACTCCCTAGGGTTCCTGCTATTTCAATACTACCGTACTGCTGGTTCCGTCTGTACGGTGTCCAACTCGCCAAAAAAAAGCCGAAGGCATTGTTCGACCGCGCCCCGTCATATGTTCTCCCATCATGTCGCGCCACGTCATACGGCCATGCCCCATCGTGCCCGCGTCTTCCTGGCCCATAGGATAGGATTGCATTTGTTGCTGATCTGGTTGTGTCATTCGGTCCTGTGCAATCGCACCGACAGCGCCATACGCCAGAATGAGAGCAGATATCGTGAGTCCCAAAACGCGTGTGTACATTTCGAACCTCCTCAGAAACGTATATCCCCGGCCCATTAATTCCGCACGAGTGACGTTGATCCTCTGGTCAACTCGTTGCAAGGCTCATGCACTGGGTCAAACGAGTGTTTGAAGTCAACATTTGGAGACTATGGCGGGACTGCGGAGAATAGTGGAGCCAGTTCAATTTTTCTCGATATGTGAACTAGCACACAGTGTGCGTTCGCGGTCGGTGAGACAACGGGTTCGTGGAGGGTTTCAGCCATGACCCTCGGTGAAGCAGCGCGTAACAGGAATCGGGGTGGTGATGTCGAGCCGATCTAGATTGCGCGTCGCGGTTAGGACACTCGTGCGAGCGCGGAAAGTGCGGCGTCGTGGTCGGCGGCAACGCCGCGCTGTGGCTGCGCCTCGATAATCTCAGCGAACGCGGTGGCGGCGGGCAGCCCGTTTCAACGCTGCGCGATCGCGTTGAGTTGGCGCGTCGAGTCGCGGGGTGTAACAACCTTCTTTCTTTACCTCGCGCCAGGTACTCTGAAGCTTCTTTGAAAATCTGTTTTATGGCGTTTCGGTCGTTCTTCTGCTCAGTGGAGGATTGTCGATATTGGCCATCATCATAATCTCCCTTGCCGATAACAGACGCTCGTCGCCAACCAGGATTAGCGCGCCGTACATCTCGCCGCGCACCCAGCAAAATGGCCTGTCCGCACAGACCAACGACTTTCTCAGAGACCTTGCGAAGAACCCACCAGCCAAACCAGCACGCTAATCCCGGCGCGTAAGGGCGCTCGAATGACGGTGCCATCACCAAGCATCAGACTCCCGGCTTCGGTCGCCGATGTCTATCGCGTCGCCCGAGGCTAAAGGAATTCTTCAAGGCTAGTGAATAGCGTTTGCAATGATGAATGCCATGCCGCTAACAACCGAAACGACGATGAACGTGCCGGCGGCCAGGTCCCAAATTTCCGTCTTCGTCTGCTTGTCCATCGGGAACTCTCCCGTTGGCCTCCAGCCGACAAAACCTAAACCGCCGCAGCCACCGAGAGTTCCGCCCCGCCGGTGCGTTTTAATCGCTGCGGAGGAACCACCTTCGCGCTGTCCCCGTTATCGCAATTGGGCCACGTCAACCGCGCTGGTCCGTGGTCCGGCACGGTCCTGCCTTACACCCAGCCCCCAAAGCCCAAGGCGGGGCCGTGCTCCTAGATCACCGCTGCATCTGGCGAGCCAAGGCGATGTCGGCGTCGGTCAGATCAGCGCGCAGTGTTGCCCATGCCTCGCGGAACTGACGCTTGCAATCATCGAGATCATCTCCTGATCCGCTGCCGCCACCTCCGGGTTTGCCGTAGAAGTTGCAGGTCCAGCGCCATTGCGGGACGTGCGGCGGCAATCCCGGTGCGAGCATGATCCGCCCGATGGGCAGCGTTCGCCAAATCACCGTGTAGTCGTCGGGCCAGCGCTTGCCGCCGATTACGGTGGCGCGGAGGGTGAGGATTTCGTCGTCGGTCAACATGTCGCGATGTCGCGGGAACGCTCAACAGAGGAGCCTATTTAGTAAGTCTGGCCGCGCAGCGCACGCACGCAGCACGGCCTGCGCGGTCCCTGCGCTCCTCCGACCACCAGCAACGCGGGACGGTGCTTCGGGCGGGAACCAATCTCTGATGCCACCAATTGACGCCTTACGAGTGGTCAGCAATGATGCCTAGCAAAATCAGCACCGTGGCGAATGACCAGATCATTGCTCTAGTTTGTTGGATGCCCTCGCCCCTATGCGTAAGAAGCGCGACGACTATTATTATGCCCATGCTGATCAGCGTGTATCGATGTTGTTCGACAAACATGCCAAAGCCCATCGGACTGAGTATGAACATAGGTCGCCTCTGACACGGAGGGTGATGGTTTCGGGGGTCGGTCAGCGTCGTGAGGGATGATCGCGGCTGGAAGCGGCGTTCTCTCACTCTCCGGCCGCTGGTTTCGAGGTGCGACCAATTCCGCTGGCCGGGAAAATCGAGCGGCCCGCCGCCGTTCGCACCGTCTTTGAACATCCAGGGGGATGATACTCATAACAACTCTGAGTTTTCGTTTGGCCCCTCAATCGCCAAACAGCTTCCCGGTCTCGTGCGAGCGGCGGTGGGCACAACTGTGTTCCGAATAAGAATAGAGCTGATTTTCCGCCGGTGTTGGAATCTGATCACACCATCGCGTTCGTGCAGGCGCTCTCCGCCCAACGCGGGCATGCCGCGTAGCCCCGCTTCCACAAGCCGCGCGGCTTAAGGGCATCTAGGGGACAAGGGGCCCTGGCGCGCTTATCATTCTTACGCCGGCACTCCCGCCGGCTGTTCTCAATATGATAATTGCGATCGAGAAGCCGGTCTCTAATGCAAGCTGCACGTCACCCGAGTTCTCGGCTTCGACCAAAACGTATTCTATGCCGTGGATTGAACCTTGGCCGCTTGTCGTGTCATCGTCGGCTCGATGAACCGTGATCCAATATTCAACAGATCCTCTGGGCATTTTATCGATAAGGATTTTCCCGCTTCCGACTAGCTCGCTGATTTGAGTCATTTCAGGTCTCTGCGGTCGTCTAATAAATTATTTTCAAGAGAAGCTTCAGCTTGTGCGCCTTCTTCCGGATGGAAGGGGGCGTGCGCCCGAGCTTCATCGCGATGGCCTCAACGCTCTTCCCACTAAGTATCAATGCTCAGAGTTCTTCTTCTTCCTTTCGTGTCCAGGGCTTTGGTGCATTACGCATTTTCACTTCGCCTTCCCCAATTCCTTCTGGCCCGGTGTCAGTCCACCCGCTGTCGTTATCGGATCATTCGGATTGTCCAGCACGAAGATCTTAAGGGCATAATACGTTCCCTCAACCGTTAGGACCGTCGCCGCGATCATGACGATAATGAAAATGATGATTGATCGCTTGCTGAACTCGACCGTCATTTCTTCGCCTTTAGCCGTAAAGGAAATATTCGAATGCTCTCTCTGCAAGCCACCAAGTGAGTACTGTTGCTGCCAGTACGCAGGCGAAAATGCCAAGCACGGTGAGAATGTCGCGATCCGTCATTTCCCCTTAGCCTTCGGTCGCCGAGCTAAGGTCAGTTTCAAGCTTTCTGCCTTCCGCATAACAGAGGGAATGGTGCGCTTTAGCGACTTTGCAATTGATTGTGCGCTGATACCTTCACCTGCCAAAAGCTTAAGTCGGCGAATGTCGTCTTCGGTCCATGGCCGACCATCAGTCATTTCTTCGCCTTGAGCCCGATCTCGACCAGGCGGCGGATGGCTTCGGAGCGGGACGCAGTGTTTTCCGCGCGGTTGGACTAGGACCGATCAATCTATCGCCCGACCGCTCTAATTGACGCTACGCCAATACGTCGTTCCTTGTGCCATATCATGAGCCAGGACCGACGAATATGATCGGTGGGCACGACAAGCGCGAACTCTTGAGGACGAATTTACGAATCGGAGTCGTGGATAGGCTCCGCTGCCGCTTCATCGTAAATTCAATGTTCTGCGATTGCAGTTCGCGCCAGCTCTCGACTTCGGTTTGGTAGCGGTCTTTCGGGAAGCGTTCGAAATATTCGGCGGCCAGCTTTCTAGCGGCCGTGCGCTCTCGGGTGAATTTCTCTCGGACGAACAGGTCTTTTGGCAGGCGCTCTGTCGGCCTTTTCCCGCCTGCCAAGGGACACTCTTTATATATGGGGCCCTCTATTGGCGCTCTTTCAATCCATTTTAGAATGTACGTTGAAATGTACGTTGATGGTTACTCACGAAATAATAAGTTAAGTAGATCAATATGTTATTGCGGTATTTGGCGGAGACGGAGTCCGACGAACTATTGCCCGCTGCCGTTCGCCACTGCCCACCATCGATTTGTAATATCCAATAAATATGGGGATTTCTTTCGCTAACGTTCGTTACTGTCTATTCCTGCCCGCCCCAAGCCGTGTTATTTTTGGGGACTGAGTTGGGGACCGGATTGGGGGGACGGACATGGCCAGCAAGCTCACTGCACGCAAAGTCGAAACCGCCAGACCTGGCAAATACAGCGACGGTGGCAACCTCTATTTGATTGTTTCAGAAGCAGGCTCCCGCAAATGGGTGCTGCGCTTCACATGGCGCGGCCGGGCGAAGGAGATGGGACTTGGCAGCGCCGCCAGTGTTCCCCTATCGGACGCCCGCGAGAAGGCCGCCAGTGCGCGACGGAAGATTGCCCAAGGCCTCAACCCCATTGACGAGCGCAAGCGCGACGGCGGCATTCCGACGTTTGGCGAGATAGCCGATGACGTGCGGGAAGCCCTTTCTGCCGGTTTCCGGAACGAAAAGCACAAGGCCCAATGGAAATCGACGCTTGAGACCTACGCCGCTCCTTTGCGCGCCAAGCCGGTGGACACCATCGCCACCGATGACGTGCTGGCGGTCCTCAAGCCGATCTGGACGACGAAGGCCGAGACCGCCTCGCGGGTGCGCGGGCGGATTGAAAAGGTGTTAGACGCGGCCAAGGCCAAGGGCTTCCGGGACGGCGAGAACCCCGCCCGCTGGCGCGGCCATCTGGATCACCTGTTACCGCGACCATCGAAGCTGGCGCGCGGGCCATCACGCTGCTATGCCCTACGAGGAGGTGGCCGCCTTCATCGCAAAGCTTAGGGAGCGGGAAGCCGCTTCGGCGCTGGCGCTAGAACTGTGCATCCTCACCGCCGCCCGGTCCGGCGAAATCCTGGGAATGCGCTGGCCCGAAATCGATCTGGACAAGAAAATCTGGACGGTGCCTGCCGATCGAATGAAAGCCGGTCGAGAGCATCGCGTACCCTTGTCGCCGCGCGCCGTCGCTATTCTTCGCAAACTTGAGAAGCGGAAGGCGGGGATTTTGTGTTTCCCGGCCAGGCTCGCAACAAGCCGCTCTCGAACATGGCGATGGAAATGGTGCTGCGCCGGATGAAGATCGAAGACGCCACTGTCCACGGCTTCCGATCCAGTTTTCGCGATTGGGCGGGTAACGTCTCTAACTTCCCACGCGAGGTCGTCGAGACCGCTCTCGCCCATGTCATAGGCGACAAGGCCGAACAAGCCTACCGGCGGAGCGATGCTTTGGAGAAGCGACGCAAGTTAATGGAGGCGTGGGCGGCATATTGCGAGCCAAGAGCCAAAAGCAACGTCGTAACGATCCGGCGGGCAACGGACCGATGAAAACCCGACGCTAAAAGCGCCCACTTCGCTGGAAAACGCAGTATAATGCCGACGAGCTAACGCTCCGGCCGAGGGACGAACGTCATGACCGCCACGTCGATGAGCCGAATGGTCCTGCCGTCCATGGCGTTTGTTGCGGCCTGTGGAATGGCGCTTGTCTTCGCGATCCAGCACGTCCGCCGCGAGCCGCCGGTGGACACCAAGGCCGCAACCGACGTGCCGGCGGTCCCAAAGCCGGCATCGGGCGCGCAAGATCAGGGTCCGGCCGCCCTCGCAGCGGCGCAAGCAAAAGCAGACGCCGAGGCGGCCGCGCTGGCCGGATCGCCCTACCGCCGGACAGCGACGACGGCGTGCCGACGTTCGACGTTGCCCGCATCGAGCCGACGGGCGAAGCGGTGATCGCGGGCCGGGCGACGCCGGGCGCAACGGTGGAACTGCTACGCAACGGCGAGCTCCATGATCGCGCGGTCGCGGATCAATCCGGACAATTCGTTATGGTCCCGCCCCGGCTTCCCTCAGGCACGTACGATCTGACGTTGCGCTCCGAGACAGCCGGACGGCAAGCAGGCCACGTCCAAGCAGAGCGTGGCGGTGGCGCTTGAGCCGATTCCGACCGACCGGCCGGTCGTGGCGCTGATGACGCCGGGCAAACCCACCGTCGTGCTGTCGCAGCCGGCAGCGCCAAAGCCGATGGCCGGGGCAGTGGTTGTGGAGGCGGTCGAGATCGAGCCAGGCGGCAAGTTCCATGCGAGCGGCCACGCGCGCCCCGGCGCCGCGGTGAGGCTTTATCTCAACGACACCTTTGTTGCGTCAGTAACGGCCGGCGCGGATGGACGTTTTGCGGTCACGATCAATGAAGGGGTCGCGCCCGGCGGCTACCGCGTCAGGCTGGACGAGGTGGAGCCCAATTCCGGCGCGGTGCGCGCACGCGCCGAGGTGCCGTTCAACGTTCCCGACACGGTGGTCACGGCGTCCGTGCCGGCGCAGGCCACAGCGTCCAAGCGGCCGGACATTGCCCTGCACGCAGCCGCAACTGGCGGCCGCCGTGGCGACCGTTCTGCCAGACGGAGGCTCGCCTTCCACCGTGGTCGTGCCGAAGATCGCGACCACCACCGTCTCCCGCGGCGACAACCTCTGGCGTCTCAGCCGCCTCACCTACGGGGCGGGAACTCGCTATGCAGTCATTTACAGGGCCAACCGGGAGCAGATACGCAATCCCAACCTGATTTATCCCGGCCAGATCTTTGTCCTTCCAACGCAGTGATGCGGGGAAATGGTCTTACGCCGCATGAAAATCGAAAACGCGACTGTTCACGGCTTCCGATCCAGTTTCCGCGATTGGGCCGGGAACGAAACCGGCTATCCGCGCGAGTTGATCGAAACCGCGCTCGCGCATGTCATCGGCGACAAGGCCGAGCAAGCCTATCGGCGCAGCGATGCCTTGGAAAAGCGGCGCGATCTGATGGAGGCTTGGGCCAATTATTGCGAGCCGGGATCGCGAGGTAAGATCATCCCGCTTGTGGCACGCCCCGGAGTTGCGCGCTAAGATCATCCTCAGCGCGGCTAGGGTAGCTCCCGAAAAGCTGATCCGCATCAGCCTGCCGCGTCGCCACCATGCGGCATGCTCCGGCGGAAGGGCAATGAAAGACGCCGACGATCCGATCCCCACGCGGATCCCCGAGGATACGATCTTCTTTCGCGACGCGTTTGAGGTGGTGTATCGGGTTCTAAACCCTGATTGGCAAAATCTCGAAGAACGATTGAACCCGGCCTCACCGTACTATGACGAGTTCCAAGAGCAGCACGACAAGGATCGCGCGTACCGGGAAGCAGGGCGCACCTACGATGAAGCCCAACGGTTTGCAAACGAGTGGCTGCGAGAACGAATTACTCAGGGGATCCTCACCGCATTGATCAGCGACCCGGATACCGGACAGGTTTTTAGATTAAGTCGTCACAAATGGGCTTCGATGGACGCATTTGAAACAGGAATAGCTAGCAACCTTGTCGGACCACACGAACTCCAATCCGGACCAAAAACGATCATCAAGGGTAAGCCGCGCCCCGTTTTCTTTGATCGCAAATTCTTCGACAAGGTTTTGACCGAAATTGCAACTTCCCCCGTGATTAACAAGGGAGGACGACCCTCCCGAATACGATTGGGACGCCATCAAGGCGTTTGCGCTTGAGAAGATCAGAGCTCTCGGCAAGCCAGGCAGGAATAACAAGCGCCTGCCCAGCAAGGCGCAGTTGATTGAGATCATACAGACGGAATGGAGCAAACGGTTCGATCAACATCCGCCGACTTCGTCCTTGAAAAAGCACCTCAATCAATGGCTCGCCGAGATCGACCGAAAGTCGGAAACCTGGTTTTCGACCGTTTCCGACGGTTTTCGGACGAACGCGCCGTCTTAGATCAATACCCTCCGCCCGTGTTCGTTGAACCGCGCGGAGGATCAAATGAAACCCGACGTCTCACTAGAACCGGAAGCCCTTAGCATCGAACAGGCCTGCACGGTTTCGGGCCTCGGCAAAACGAAGATTTATGAGCTCATTGGCTCACGCGCCCTGAAAACGCGTCGGCTTGGGCGGCGGCGCTTGGTTCTGCGCCGCGACCTGCAAGAATTTCTCGAAACGCTGAGCGAATAGAAAAGCCGACGCCCTTGGACAGGCGCCGGCCAGGAAACGTGTGGGGCATCGGAACCCCGATTATAGTTCCGATCAACGCATTCGCCAAGCCCGCGCGTCGGCCTTCCACCAACTGGGAGGCCGATCATGACGAAAACCCGCACCGAACTGGCCGCCATCTGGCCGCCGACATCAGCCGTTGCGCGCGAGGCCGGACACAAGCCGCAAAGTCCTCTCCGCGCGATCCGCGCCAAATGCCTCGATTGCTCCTGCTACCAGATCAGCGAGGTTCGGCTCTGCGAGGCGGTCAAATGCCCGTTGTGGCCCTTCCGGGCAGGTAGGCACCCCTGGATCGTGGAAGCTCGAAAAAACCCGCCGCTCCGACGGGGATTTTGAGCAGGAAACGGCCTTCCAGGACGAAGGGAGCGCGGCATGATCCGGCGGACCCTTCCTCAACGCCGCGCGAGCGAAACCTTCGACCTGCGGTTCTGGAGTCAGAACTTCACCGTCACCGTCGGGCGCTATCCAGACGGCATGATCGGTGAGGTCTTCATCGACGGCGGCAAGACCGGGCAGGACATCCAGAGCACGGCCCGGGACGCCGCCGTGGTTTTGAGCCTCGCCCTGCAGCATGGCGCGCCCATCGAGACGATCCGGCACGCTGTCACGCGCGGCGGCTCCGGTGAGTCTGCGTCGATCCTGGGGGCGACCGTCGATCGCCTGGAGGACGCGAGATGAAGGCGCCGGACGCCGGGCGTCCGATCTACATCACTATTCGGCCGCTCCATGAAGAGGCCGGTGTGCGCTGTCACGGCCGGTTCTGCGTCTACTGCGACGGCCGGAGGATGTGTATCAGCGACGACCCGCTTCGCGACACCGCACGCGGCTTCCTCAAGGTCGGCGTGCCGCCCAACGTCGTGCTCATCGTTCGTCACGACCTCGGGCTCTGGGATGTCGTGACGACGACACTCGGCGCCGCGGCGCAAGGGGTGGCATTCCGGGGCGGACAATATCCTGAACTTCCGCGACGAGGCCACACTGCGAAGGCGACACGCCAGCTTCATTTCCCTGAAGAGCCAGCTATGAGCAGTGCCCTGCAAGCCGCACGGGAGTACGTCGCGCGTAAATGGAATCCGCTGCCGCTGCCGTTCAAATCAAAAATTCCCGCTGATACAGGCTGGCAGAAGCGCGTGATCGGCGAGCAAGACCTGCCCAGATATTTTAACGGCAAGCCACAAAACGTCGGCGTCGTTCTCGGCCCCACGTCGAGCGGCCTGACCGATGTCGACCTCGACTGCCGGGAAGCCATCGAACTCGCGCCGCACGTATTGCCAAAGACCGGCGCGATCTTCGGCCGCAATTCGGCCCCGGCATCCCACTGGCTCTATTACAGCAAACTCGCGGCCACATCAGAGGACGAAAAGGCGACCATTCCAGTTCAAAGACCCGACGCGACAGGCCGACGAAGCAATGCTGCTGGAGGTTCGCGTCGGCGGCGAGAAAGGCGCGCAGACCGTGTTTCCCGGATCGGTTCACGAGACCGACGAGGAAATTCGCTGGGACGAATCCGGCGATCCGGCCAAGGTCGATAACGACGACCTGCTGAAGCGCGCCCGGCTGCTGGCCTCGATCTGCCTGTTAGCCCGCTACTGGCCCGGCAGTGGAGCGCGTCATGACGCGGCACTGTCTCTCGGAGGGTTCCTGGCCCGCGCCGGGCTGAAGACGCCGCAGGTCAAGTACCTGGTCGAGGCCATCGCGCGCACGGCAGGCGATCCGGAACATCAGGACCGGAAGAATACGGCCGAGGACGCGGCACAGGCATTTCACGCCGGTAAGCCTGCGCGCGGATATCCCGCTGCTCAGCAAAACCTTCGGCAAGGAAGTCGCCAAGCAGGTCGCGGAATGGCTGGAGTATCGCGGCTCGACCAGCGACGACGGCACAGGCGACCGGCTACAAGCAGCCCGCTATCAAACGACATCGTCACCGAGCAGAGCGCTGCCCGGCAGTTTGCCGACGAGCACGGCGACCAGTTTCGCTACTGCCGGTCCGCCAGGCAGTGGTTTTTCTGGAACGGCGTCATCTGGATCAGGGATGAGCGTGGCGTCGCCTACCATTGGGCCGGCCAGCTTTCGAGCCGCCTGGGCGAAGATCAAAACGCCGCAACCCGCAAGAACCTCGGCCGGGCGGCGTTCGCGAACGGTGTCGAGAAGTTCGCCCAGCACGATCCGAGACTGGTCATGATTGCGGACGGCTGGAACAGCGACCCGATGTTGCTGGGAACGCCGGGCGGAACGGTGGACTTGCGAACCGGCGAGCTTCGGGAAAGCCGCCGCGAAGACTGCATCACGAAAATGACCAGTGTGGCGCCGCTCGACGAGCCCTGTCCGCGCTGGATCCAGTTCCTGAACGAGGCAACCGGCAAAGACGCCGGCTTGATCAAGTTTCTGCAGCAATGGTGCGGGTACGGCCTGACGGGGCTGACGCGGGAACACGCGCTGGTGTTCGTCTACGGGCCGGGCGGGAACGGCAAGAGCGTCTTCCTCAACGTGATCCAGACCATCATGAAGGACTACGCGGTCACGGCGGCGATGGACACGTTCACGGCTTCCAACTCGGACAAGCATCCGACCGACCTTGCCATGCTTTGCGGCGCGCGGCTGGTCACCGCCTCCGAAACCGAGGAAGGCCGGGCCTGGGCCGAGGCTCGCATCAAGCAGATGACCGGCGGCGATCGCATCACCGCGCACTTCATGCGGCAGGACAACTTTACCTTCACGCCACAGTTCAAGCTGACCATTGTAGGAAATCACAGGCCGGTACTGCATAACGTTGACGAAGCAGCCCGGCGTCGCTTCAACATCGTGCCCTTCCTGCTGAAGCCCGAGAAAGTGGACAATGAGCTTGAAGCCAAGCTGATGCGCGAGGCTGGCGGTATCCTGAAGTGGATGATCGACGGGCTGCCTCGACTGGCAGAAGAACGGCCTGGCCAGGCCCGCGAGCGTGAAGGCGGCAACGGAATCCTACTTTTCCGACCAGGACCTGCTCGGGCAGTGGATCGAGGACTGCTGCGATGTCCGCCTTGGAAATCGCGACATCTGGGACCGGTCCGCCGATCTGTTCGATAGCTGGACCGAATACGCCCAGAAGGCCGGTGAACATCCGGGAACCAAGAAATCATTCGGCATGTCGATGCAAAAGCGGGGCTTCGAAGCCGACCGGCATCAAGGGCGTGCGGGTGTTTCGCGGCGTTCGATTGAAACTGACAGACCCCTTCGATTTCAACAATGCGAGGAACCAGTCCCATGACGCATGACGCGTTTGGACGCATTTTCCGGTTTACCCCTCTTACGTGCGCGCGCGCGTATGCGCGGTCAATGGAAAAACACGTCAGAATGCGTCATGCGTCACGACCACACCTGCCCGGGTAGCCGGGTCAGCGGCCGCTGTCTCAACGGCATGTTTGAAGTGCAGCCCAGCCAAGCCGCGCGTGACAAGAGTGTGGGTCGGGCCAGTTCCCGGAGCCAATTCCAGACAGATCGCGACTTTTTCTACACCCACGACAATCGGGGGGCGGAAACAGGGGGTGCTTTGGGAGCGGCGGATGCGGGGGCTGATGTCGAAATAAAACGTTTTCCCCCTCCACCGGCCCTCGGGCCGGCGATCACCTGGCGCCAGCTCGAGGTGCTCAGGCGCTCGAGGTGCTCGAGACGCCAGCGTATCGCGTACATGGTTCGGCGGAGCGAACATCCGACACGCAATGCGAGAAGCCCAATGAAATAAGGCTTATCTTACTCTCGCTTGCAATCAGTCCCCAATTCAGTCCCCAAATCAGGATTGACCTCGCCTTCGATTAGTAGCGGCGCACGAGCGGTGGACGCAATGCGCATCAGCTCATGATCGGGAATGCGTTCGACGCGGACGTTCACAGTGCTCTCGGTGTTGTACCGATCTTGCCATTCGTCGGGATCGGCGTTCTTGAGCGCAAAGATTGCAGCCGTCACGCCAACACCTTGCGATGTGGTGAGGAGCTTGGCCTCGAGGGCTGCAACACGAGCCGCGCGGCCCATGTTTACGGCGTGGCAGAAGTCCGGGTAGAGGTTGATCCAATCGTAAATCGCGTCCTTTGACATCCCCAGATGCCCAGCCAGTGCCGTGACCGAATAGCCCTGTCCCATGAACTCGATTGCGCGCTGACAGTATTCCGGCTGGTATAGTGTCGGTCTGCCGAACACATAGCCTTCCGGCTTGGGCTTGCTGCGGAACGGCTTGCTGTAGCGGTCCGCTCTCCGGCGCTTGGGTTGCCCCGCGGCCTTGAGCCGCTTCGCCACCCGGTCTTTGAGCGACTGTGCCGTCATGCTGTCCTCGCTTCGCTGATCGCGCCTCACCCTACCGCACTGGACCTGCTTTCACGACAAAGAAATTGAATGTGCCACAGCCGGGACCGGGCGTTAACAGGGATGCCGCCCCGTGACTCTCAGATGGGGCGCTGAGAGGGCCTACCGGCCACCGCCGCCTTGCCCCGTGCTGGTCCGGGAATAACGAACCCACGGACATCCTTCAGGCCGCCTTCGCTTCCTTTTCCGGCGGCGCCGTTTCTATCGCCCGCATGTAGAGATCGAGCAGGCTTTCGCGCTCGTCGCGCTCTTCCTCGTCCTGCTTCCTCAGCTTGATGATCTCCTTAAGGATCTTCACATCAAACCCCTCGCCCTTGGCCTCCGAAAAGACCTCTTTCTTCTGCTCGCTCAGTTCCTGCATTTCGGTGTCCAGGCTCTCGATCCGCTCGACGAAAGAACGAATTCGGCCGCCGGGAATGGTGACGTCAGACATGGTGCCTCCCTGTTGAATGAGCTTATGGAAATGACCGCAAATAAATAACCAATGTGTTAACCTCGGAAGGTTCCCGCTTCGGTAAATCAGATATTCTCCAGACTTAACCACATGAACGTGATTTCAATTCAGTCGCAGGTCGCTTACAGCCATGTCGGCATCAGCGCCGCGGTCTTTCCCATGCAGATGCACGGCATCGACGTCACAGCCGTGCCGACCACGCTGTTGAGCAATTGGCCGGGCTACCCGACCATCCGCGGCCGGGTGCTCGATGCGCAACTGGTCGCCGATCTGCTGCTCGGGATCGAGGAGCGCGGCGCGGTCGATACGGCGCAAATGATCCTGTCGGGCTACCTCGGCTCGCCGGACATCGCCGCCGTGGTCCCGGACTTTGTCGCGCGCGCTATAGGGAATGGCTGGCGAAGAAAAGCCCGTGATCACTGACCCACTATGAATGTCGGCGACGGCAGCGCCGCAGGAAACAGCGCATAAGTGCTCTTGCGTTTTTGCCGGACGCGATTTCGGGAATGGAGCAACGGCGCTACATCCCGGGGTGCAGCGATTTGGCTCCGTTGATCACCATCTCGACGCATCGGGCAAGCTCGGGGGATGTCATGCCGTTCGCGAGGGAGAGGGCGATCTCACGATCATGGCGCGGACAGCCCGGATAGGGTTTTCGGTACACACAAGGGCGCGACGTCGCAGCAAAAAGGCGCCCCAAAGCCCACAATCCGTGGACGTTGATAGGTCAGTGCGTCAGAAATCTATATGCGACAATCAGAGCCACCATGCTCGCGAAAATCAGCAGGGCCCGGAGGGATTTTGAGATCATTGGCCCGGTCGAATTGCGCGCAGCTGATGGAGCGGACTGAGCTTTAAGCGGCCTCTTGAACCGCACGACGTTGCGCTCCGTCGTTGGTTTGCGAACTTGGGGTTCCGGCGCCGCACCCACGCCTCCCATCTCGCTGTAATAGGCGCTGTAGACCTCGCGAACGGCCAGCAGCGTGGACTCGGCTTCGCTCATCGCCTCGAGTTGGGTTCGATAGTTAGTCAGAAAGTTCTGTGCGTTTGATGGAAGCTCATCGAAACCGCCGAGCTTAGCCATCATAAGCCAAGTGGCAAAATCCGCCTCGGCCTTGGAGCGAGCTTTCTTGGCGATACTGGTGCTGGTGGCCATGATGGTAAGGTTGTTTCGGCGTTCAAACTCGCCAGCGTTCATGTCGATCGTTCGACAGTTCGCTTGAATATCTCAATTGACGTCAGGTGTCCCGCTTGGCGCGTGGGGATTTGGCCATCCTGCGAATATGCGCCGATGGCAGACTAGTTCAAGCCAAATGGGGCACCAGTGAGGTCCAGGTCGGACCGCGCGAAGCCGCACTGAGGGCTTGCAAATCAGGCGCTAGGTGCCGACCGCTTCAGCTTTTTAAAGAGGTAAATTCGCGATTGGATGGCTCCGATGGAGCGTTTCATCTTTTGAGCAATCAGCCGTGGCTTCATTCCCGAAGCCAGTAGCTTGCGCAACATATCGTCGTCCGTAAGCGTCCAAGGTCGGCCCGCTGGATGAGGTCCGGTCATTTCCCCTTCGCCTTCAGCGCGTTGATGCGCGCGCGGAATTTCCCAATCTCCTTAAGAATGTCGCGGCGTATCGGCCCCGCAGGGAGCTTGCGGGCAGTCTCCAGCAACTTCGCGGCCATTGCTTCCAGGTCTTGCATTTCGGTTATCGTTCGCTGGGCAGATTTGATCGGGATCATTTCCCCTGCGCCTTCAGCAATCAGATTTGGCGAGATCTCCCTCTGGCAGGGAACAGCTTGTCGGTGGAGCGATCGAGCCGCTTCTCACTGCCTTGCCCGTTGTTCAGGTGTCCGACCAGCTCACCGGACAGTCGATAGATGTTGATCCCTTTTAGATCGTAGAGTTTCCGGCCGTCGAGGTCGAAGACGCCCCCGTCGTTCACCACGGCTACGTGGACGCCATTGCTGTTGAAAATATTACCGCTCACGACCAACCTCCTTATTATGGAGAGGCCCCGCAGCGAAGGCCGCGTGATTTGCCTCGGTTGCCATCAAGCCCGCCGGTTCACGCCGGCGAGCCTTACTTCGGTGGGTGCAAATCGCCTTGAAGCCAGCGTCCAAGACCCTTGGACTTCATGGGGTCCTCATACGCGGCAAAGGTCTCAAGTACGCGATTGCAGATAGCGCATTCAAACGTATGCAAGTCGACGCCCCGGGCGCCCGCTGGCTCGATGCTGACGAGCATCATCGGGGCCTTGCACTTCGGACAGGCGGGGCGCTCAATTGCAACGAATGGAATGACTGACGACAGGCGTTGAGACTGGGGCATGATGCTTCCCTCGAATAGGCGGGAGCGCAACACTCTCTGTCACCGGTAATGCCGAGGAGGCGGAGCGGTGATTTGGTAAGTATGCGCCTCCAGGGATTTCAAGCGCGAGTCAATTCGCGGGTATGTGGAAGGAAAGTAGGCACAGGTAAGTTCCTTCGCGAGGGGCTCTGGCGGGATGGGTTTCATCAGGGACGTGCGGAGCTCGAAGTTAATATCCAAGCAGCGCCAGGCATCCGATGAAGTGATGGCCTCAGCTCGCCCCCGTGCTGGGGCCGTTTCTTTTGGGCGAGGCCATCACCGTCCATTGTCCGGATATGTTGCAGGGCACAAATACAGCAGAACGATAGTTGCCAGCCTGCTCGATTGGGCAAATGCTGCCTTCAAAATCTCGCGGGAGAGCACATGCCTCGACTAGACGAAAAGCAAGGCAGCCAGCGCCAGCAGGTCCTAAAGGCTGGAACGATCTCGTTTGATGGCTCTGGAATTGACTGCCTGGTCCGCAAAATGTCGGGCGAAGGCGCAAATCTCGAGGTTGAAAGCCAAATCGGCATTCCCAACTCATTCGACTTGGTTATCGACACAGAGCACAGCAATCACCATTGTCACGTTGTCTGGCGAAAGGCGCGTCGGATCGGTATCGCGTTCGATTAGGCCACCTCAGTTGGCGAGGCAGGCCAAGGGTATTGCGCGGCCCAAATAGACGATTGCCTTTCCCAACCCGGAAAATCGAAAGGGAGCGGTCCTTGTATAAGAAAGTTCTTCTCGCCTATGACGGCTCAATCGAAGGACGGCGGGCATTGAGGGAGGGAGCGAGGATCGCTCAACTCTGCGATGCTGAGGTATTCCTGCTAGCGGTTGCGGAAGTTTCAGCGGGGACCGTAGGCTTGGAGGGAGGGTTTGTGACCCCGATTACCGAACAGGTTGAACCTTACGAAAAAATCCTTGCGGAAGGTGTTGAGCGGCTTAAGGCCATGGGGTTCTCACCAACGGCAAAGCTTAGCATCGGAGAAGCCGGACGTGAAATCGCCAAGGTCGCCGCAGAAATCGGCGCCAACCTCGTCGTCATCATCGTCCCGACGGTTTGCTGGCATGGTGGTTCAGCTCGGTCGGAACATACTTAGTCAAAAATCTTCGATGCAGCTAGGTTGGCGACGAAGAATTTGCCAAGCTCCTGACCGGGTATTCCTTAGAGGCATAGAAAGCGCCAACGTGAAAGGAGAGCGACCTTCTAGCCGCTCCCCTTATCGTCATAATCAAGCCGCTTTGTTCTTCGCTATCAAATCTTCCAACGGCTTCGTCGTCTGCTTGAAGAGGTCAGCATAGAGTTCAGAGATCCTTTTCGCTTCGGCTACGAACGTTTCATATGAGTTCCTTGCGTATTCGCTTTGGAGCTCGATCAACTTGGCCGGCTCTTTAACACTCGTCAGTTGCGAAATGAACTCAGAACCGTGCTGCATTAACTTCTTGGCGAAGTCCAATTGGGCACTCGCAATTGTCTGAAGAGAAGCTGCCAAGGTATTTGCCGATGTCGTTGCCGCATCACCGAAGTCTTTAGTAGCCTGCTGAATTTGTTCTACGTTGCTCATTTTACATCTCCTGTGAGTGAAAGCCCACGCCTCGATGCTGCACCCAACATCGGCGAAAGCGATTCATAAGATTGTGATTTTCAAAACCGACTGGTCGAACAAGTCGGTTCGGTCGTCAGTAAAACCATTGGCATGCAGTTGTGATGGCTTTGTGACGGTCGGTAGAGCCGGACCGACTAATCGAGTGCGGCGTAGCTTATCTTCGTGAACCACACAAAGGTCCCAATCCTCGCTAATGTTTGCTGAGGGTACAAACAGAGAGAGCAAATTGAGAATATCCATTGCCGTAACACTTGCGGTAGCAATAAGCTTCTCATTCGTGACATCAATCGCAGGCGCATCAAGCTCCGATAATCCAACCGGTATTTGGCTCACTCAGGCGGGTGATGCCAGGGTTGCGGTTAGTCGCTGTGGCTCGGCTATCTGCGGAAAGGTCGTGTGGCTCAAAGTTCCAATCGACGGAACTACGGGCAAGCCGCAGATTGACGACAAGAATCCGAACGCCAAGTTAGCTAAACGTCCGATTATTGGACTGCAGCTCTTTTTGGGCATGAAGCCGCAAGGTCCGAGAAAATGGTCAGGACAGATCTACAATGCTGACGACGGCAAAATATATTCCAGCAACGTGACGCTTGAGGACCCAATGAAGCTCAAAGTCGAGGGATGCGTCGGTGCTCTTTGCGGAAGTGAAGTGTGGTCGAAGCTCAGTAAGTGAAGACGGCCTGGCAGAGAGACGGTCGCGCAGGTCAATGCCTTCTGCAGGCATGTACTCCAACAGTGGTGGACCAAAAACCTAAGCGCGGCCTTGCTGCGGGCGCTGGAAGGGAAACAATACCAATAGTTGACGTAGATCAAAGCATCGGGACCGTTTTAGGCGCAGGAGGAAATATGAACCCTCTGGCAGGGGGCAGTCATCATGACAAGCCACTTCGAGCTGAGTTCGCGAGCTGCGCTATGCAGACAGCTTGCTAAGCGTGAACCAAGCAACAGAGCCCTTTGGATGGCTGAGGCAGAGAGCTGGTCACGCCTCTCGCAAGAGCCGAGCCATATCCTTGTGCCGCGTCGCGGCGAATTGACAAGATCTTATCACTGGCGGGTCTTACCTAATCGCAACTGGCATTGCTTGAGAGGCAAAGGCGGGCATTCGCAGTCCCTGAAGGAAGGTAGGACTGTGGGTAAGGATCCATTGGAAGATTTCTTGGATCGGATGGCAATTGAGGACGGCGGATAGCACATAATCAGTTATGTCCGAGCATTCCACTGCGCAAATCCAGAGAAGGTCGCGCAGGTCGGTGATGCTTGTATGTGCCTGAAACGTGAGCCTGAGTTAAAGCCTAAGCGCTACCTTGCTGCACGCGATTGCTCCGTCTCTCGGTCAGTTCAGTCCATTTGCGCCAATGCGTCGGCTGAATATCGATGTGCTTTTTATTTGAAGCATCGACCCATTCGGTTCCACTTTTGTGACACGGGTACACTAGCGCATGGACGATTCCATCGTAGTCGATGACGCAGACCTCGAGCTCTCCGTCAGGTGGCGCGATTGAAATGGGCAACCATTCTGCGGACAACGTATGAATTGCATGAATATGGGTCATGAATAGCATCCCTACAAAAATCATGCATATTTCCAATAACACATTGAATCGTAGGTCGTTTACAACAAAACCTGAGAAGGTCTCACATGTCGGTGATGGTGGCCATGTGTGCGAATGGACCGTGGGGCTGAGCTAAAACTCAGCAGCTGCGTTGCGCAGGTAGTCTTGACATTTTTCAGCCCAACAATGGTGCGATGCGGCATCTGACCATCGGTGTTGGGAGTGGGGTCGATGAATGACGCGGTTGATCGAGTAATGTCTTCCTACGAAAGTTTGCCTGCGCTCGAACGTTTGGGGCGTGAAGAAATTCGAATGAAAATCAGGCAATATCTAGCGAAGCTTTCATCCGCAGGTCACGGCGATGCCGAAGAACTTACCTTTTATGGTTTAGCCTACCTGCGTTTCCTGCACGAAGGTCAGATCTTCGCTACACAGGTTGCTGAGAAGTCGAAGGAACGCCTTGCTAATTAGCGAAGGCAATCGACTAGGCGTCCATAGTCATTGCCACCATGGTAGGATAGCGGCATGATTGTCGCATGGGTAGCGGGCGAATTACACCGATGATACCTGACCTGTTCTCGACGGCATTGCCTCGAGAACCCTCTTCGCTGCAGCCAAATCCACCTACACCGATTACCAATAACGCCGCTTCAACGCCACGCCATGTTCTGCCAAGCGACCTGCCAACTGCAATCAAACACCTCAACGATCAGGAGCTTGAGCAGTTGCTGGCTGCAGTAACCGCAGAGCAGCAGCGGCGTGGTAAAACCTCCTTCGCATTCGAAGACGCCAAGCAAAAGTCCCGTCGAGGCTGCAACTGTTTCGTTGACCCCTGGAAAATTAAGCGCGCAGTTCGCGCCGCCTTCAAAGCGGGTGTCAGACCCTCGAAAATTGCCAAGCAGTTCGGCGTCTCTCAATCTGACGTTCGGAACGTGTTGGCATTAGATAAACCAAAACCATAGGCGCTGCTTGCTGTGGGCTATTGTGCGGTATCTTGCTGCGCTACGCTGAAATTACTTCGTTCGAGGAATGCTCGTTAAATAGACGCTCCACTCATCGGGATCGTCGCCAGTATCCAGGTCAATTTTCATCGTCGCTGATTGCTTGGTCTCGAGACTGCTCCCATTCGGCATGTTGTGCCGCCGTCGCCTCTCGCAAATGAATGGCGGACTTCCCGTCCCATAGCGGCTTGTCGTCCGCACCGACGAGCACCCTCAGATCAGATCGAATGCTGCCTTCTTTGTCATCGATCATTTCGTGCGCATCATCGTCATTCTCCGCACGAAATGCCAATACCGTTTCTTCGCCAATACAGGCGACGTACGTTTTCATAATGACGTCCTTTCCGGCTGACCACTGAATGCCATAGCGAATTCGACGATTGACCGACATATTCGCTGGTCACTTTCCGATAAACAAAAAACATCGGTGTGTGAAGCAGTTCACATCTGCCTGCAGCGACAAAGTGCATTTTCAGATGCAAAGAGTGCTCGGATTGCCAGAAGCAGTACGGCCTGCGTGTGAGCGTGCCTACAAGTCATGCCGGGCGTAGGGATGCATTAGATGAAGCCGTTTGGGAAAGAGCAGTTCCTAATTGTGGGGTGTGTCTCTGCATTGCTTTCACTGAGCGGTTGTGGAGAGGCGGGGCCTGAATGTGGTGCTTCGAATACCCGCAATTCAATAGTCGAAACGATTGCGAATGATAGTAACAATAAGCTTGTAAATTTCGCTGTAAGAAACTCGAATGCGGTTGCGGCGATGGTGGGCGATACGAACGTGGAAGCTGAAAAATTGGCGATTTTGGAAAATGCGAGACGAGGTGCGGTTTATTCCTTGGATGATACGATAAGCATAAAATCAAGAGACAGAACAAAGCATGCCGTTACTTGCATTGGGTATTTGGATGTGACGGTTGCGGATACGACTGCTCAAAAGGAGATAGAATTTAGGGTGGAACAAACGACGGATGGGAAGATGCAAGTTTCGGTCAGTCCGTTTTTATTTAAGGCTCCCGACTGAGGTACTTAATTTGGCCGCAAGTGAAACACAGTGGCGATGAACGCAATGGCGACATAAGCGATCATATTTCTAACCAACGAGGGGTCGGAAGCATCATTGCTCTCAACAAGGATTTGGTTGAAGCCTTCGTGTGGATGGAATTGAAGTTAGCCGAAGAAGCAAGCGTGATCATCTTCTTCGACGATCAGGAGGAAATCTTCGATCGCATCGACTTCAGGGAGCGGATCGTATCGATGCCATTTCAGATCGGCTCGTAGCCAAAAAATCTTCCAACAGCGGTTGCTCTTGTTGTAGGTCGCCTTTGCGATGCGATGTTCGATTGGTTTGCCTTTCCCTCTCCAATTTGCACGAGTTTCAAAAATCTCGACGCTCTTCCCTTTCATCCGAAATGCAAGATCAACGTCCTTGCGAAGACGGGCAGGTGGTCGACGCCGTTCAATGAAGTCGGCGACCAATTTCTCGCATCGTTTGATTTCAAATTCGGAGAGTATCATTCGGTTAGTGCTTCAACGGCTTTGCGGATGAGTGGAGTAGCTAACAGAACAAACGGTATCATTATCGCCCAAGCCAAGATCCATGACTTGAACCAATGGCTGACAAAAGCCCGTTGTGGATAAGTGGAGCACTGGCAATTGCTGAGGCAATGGCGGTTGTTAAATCGGACTGGATCAGTCCAAACAGGAAATGACTATAGCGTCTCGGAATAGCCATCGTTCATGTTTCAAAAAGCTATTACCTCACTTTAAAAGTGTTACACCTGCCCAGAGGTAGGTTGTGATACTGCACAAAAATGCTCAATTTTGACGACTTCAAAAATTGCTGCGGCGGCGAAGCCGACTGACCATCTGCAACGAACAAGCCTATTGTGAAAAATCTGAAATAGAGGTGTAATCGTGGGCGTTCAGGTCTTATTCTGCCCGGAGGTGACCATGGCTGAAAATGAAATGCCCGCTGAGCAAGTACGGTTCAGTGATGACCAAAAATCTTGAGCAAGCCCATGGGGCAATTGCTAACTATTTTCAGTTTGTCGAAAAGAGCATCTCAGCTTCGCCGTTGGGCATGACAGATCAGACCAAGACCTTCAGGAACTGTGTGGAGCAGAGTGTAGCGGCGAGTTTTGGGCTTTCGGATAAACTGCTACGCGCAAAAGATTTCCAAGATGTCTTGCGTATCCAGACAGAGTTCTTTCAAACGCAACTAAAAGCGTTGACTGAGCAGTCAAAAGACCTTTGCGGAACAGCGACCAAAGCGGCTTCGGACGTCACTCGCGTTCAGATTAAGTGAACGTCGGAAATTAGGTGCTGCTGATCGGTGAGTTCTGGCGACCTATGGATCCGGCAGGGCGGTAACACCGAGTAAACTTAAGCTCAGTTTGCTAGTTCTGTCTTAATAACGGTCTTCTTCACTTCGGTGCCGCAGTCAGAGCACTCATAGATGAAGTCGAGCTTCGTCATGCTCCAATGAGGCTGAACTTCCACCACATACATAGGCAGCCTTAAGCAGCACGGGCAGACAATTGCAAATGGCTCAACTTCGTGGTGCTGGCGGTGCTGGATGTAGGCTGGCATTTCTGCTCTCCTTCACAGCGGAAGCAGCACGCTTAGTGCTCAAGCTCAGAGCAAGCCTATCTGCGTCGCAGCAATTCTCATCATGAACTTTTGCGAAAACACGAAGTACGGTAGCACAATCTTCGGGTGTGTGGTTTTCATGTAACATTTCGTTTCGTTTCGCTTGTTAACGTCGGCACCTGATTCGGTTGCCTTCGCCAGAACGCGATGCTGGGCTCACCATCTCTCCGGGATGAGACGATAGGCAGAGTTATAGTCAGCGTATTGTGAACATCCTCGTTTGATCTGTCAGGGCTTCGTCATGATTTTCGTCTATATCGCTTACTCCGTGTTGATGGAGCGAAAATGGAACTAGACGAATTGTTGCGCCACGAGCTGTTAGCGTTGATAGAAATTCGACTAACTGGTCGGACGGTCAACTGTACAGCGATGCACCAACTGCTCGACAACGAGATGATTATCGATCTTCACGGTGATCGACTACAATTGACTAGCAGAGGTCGAAGAATGTTAGTGCGTGGCTCGCCGTTGCTTTGGGACGTCGCAGCCTAATTTTACAGGCACAACATGACTAAGAAAGAAGCGAAGATGCGGTTATTTGGTAGTCCCTTGCCCAACCCTACCACCAGGCTTCTCTGGCTTCCCGCCCGGGTCTGAAGGAGCGGGCGACCAATCGATTTTTCTAGGGCTTCTTGAATTATCATCTGGTTTTGCCTCCGGTTCAATCTCAACGTCGTTGACCGGCGTCCCGTTTGTTTTTCGCTTAGACGCAACGCCGATTAAGCCGAAGGCGATTAAAGCGCCTCCGACGACCATGATCCAATGGGGATATTCCATTGACGTGAGCATCATCCATTTCTTCTGAACGTTTTTGCTGGTCTGAGGACATTGGATAAGGCTGCGAACCAACGCTCATACTGGCGGTGTCCGGTCGGCTTTGATGCGATAGTAAGGCGGATCATACCCATCGCCGCACCCGCCCAGTGTAGCCATCATACGTCGCTCCGAATTGGTGGCGCATCTTAGCCTCTTCATACGGGATGTGGACCCAGTTTGTAGTGGCGAAGATGGCGATGGGCGCGAGGAACATTGGCCAGGCGCCGACCCATACGGCGATGCCGAGGGTGACGATAACCAGTCCGAGGTACATGGGGTTGCGTGTAAAACGGTATGGACCGTCGGTGATAAGCTTGCGATTGCTGGGTGAGGTTGGATTGACCTCGGTGTCCTCACGGCGGAACACGATGATAGCCCAGACCGGCAGAATCCAGGGAACGATTACCAGGATAAAACCGAGCTGCGGAAGCGGGAATCCAGGCAATTTGGGCCATTCAAGCCACCAGCTAATCGCTACAACGAAGAGAACATAGACTAGAGCCCAAATGGGGGGCGGGAGTTTGAGCATAGGCGACGCCTGCGCAATTCAACTAACGGAACTTAACATCATTCCAGTGGAAATAATCTGTCTGAAATCGCACGGTTGGCTCGGCGAACGGCCAGTAGCAATTGGGGCTAGGTCGATATCCGAAACATGCATATTTTGAAATTCGAATAATAGTCACGACGCCATGGAATGAAGTCACGCATCACCTTGTTATCAATCGCTTCGACCGGAATCGCACCTGCGTAATCCCGCCAGAACTTCGAAACACGTCTTCCGTGGTGATGATCCCGCTCGCGCATCGGCGATTTCAGCCGCTGCAAGGCCCGGTAGAATCGATACGAGGGCCAGCGATCGTTTTTGCGGGCACTTTTCGGACATGCCGGGTCGGGCTGACGATGTCCGTTCACAGAGGTAAGGCGGACCTCGCCGTTTCTGAGCGCCGACGTCTGAAAATGACCCATTGCAGTCGCTCACAACCGGGAGAGAAGCTCCGCCTTCTTAGCTGCGAATTCTTCCGACGAGAGAATGCCTTTCTTGTGCAATTCGGCCAGCCGCTCGATTTTGGCGAAGATGTCCGTTTCCTGGGCACTGTCGCGCCGATACGGCTCGCTAGCAGGCGCCACCCTTGGTTCCGGAGCCTTGGTTTGCACGCCGTCCACGGAGACGACCGGCAGAGTTGAGACAATAATTGTCCCATGCTGGCTGGTAAGGGTAAGCGAGCCGCCGCGCCCCTGCTGCTGAGAGACGCCGCTGATCTGGTGATCTAGCGTGTCGTAGACGGTTACGTGTCCATTCAGCTCCACTGCTAATCGACGCTTTTGGTTGAAATAGGCGTAGCGGACTTGGTTCTGCGCGCCAGTCCCGTTGGAGAACCCTAGTTCCGCTGGCCACCATTGACCCGACGCTCGGCCGGGTGGCTCTGGTACGAATAGGCTGACCGAACCTGTATCTAAGACGTCGTGGCCGTCCTCCTGCTGGCCGCCACCCTGCCTTTGTGACTGTGACTGAAAGCCCGCGGGGAATGGCACGAAGGGTTGCTTAGCCAAAATTTGTGACAGCTCGGAACACAAGCCGTCGACCTTCGCCTTGAGGCCGTGATTGAACATGTCGCCGACCATCGTCATGCCACCTGGCATCCACTGCCCGGCACCACCCAGTTCGCGATGCTCAAACTGCGCCATCGTGCCTTTGCTGTTCAGGAGGGCCTGCAACAACGTCATCACCGCGTCGGCACTCACTCCGTAATGCTGAGCCAGATCGTTTATTTTCTGTAAGCCTTGGTCGGTTAGGCGGGGCAAGGAGTTGTTCCTTAGCGGCGGAAAGATATGACCAGCCGCGCATAGTAGAAACCGAGTCCGTTATCGGTGCAAGAACGGATATGACGCGGTCTTTGCGCCATGTGGTAGTTTGGCCCAAACTGAGACATAGGCCCCGGAGCACGTCGTGTAGACGAAGCCGCGCGCCATGTGTCAGAGTGCCTTCCTCATTCACTGGAGGTGCGGCATGACGAGCACGGCGGCGATGGACGCTGGATCTGCGTCAGTCGAACGGCTGCTGGCGGCGGCAGCGGCGACCATGGAAAAGGCGCGCTATTGCTGGGCGATGACGGTCGCCGAGGACGGCAGCGTCAACGCGCGGCCCATGGGTCCGCAAAAATCGCTGGCGAGCGAAGATCCCTTCGGCATCCTATTCCTCACCCGCCGCGGTTCCCGCAAGGCGCTGGAGATCGGCCGTACCGGCCGGCTGAGCGTGGTCTATCAACATGACGCCGATGACAGCTATGTCACCCTGATCGGGCGCGGTGTCATCATCGCTGACCGGGCGCTGCTGCGAGCGCGTTGGCAGCCGGCCTGGAACCAATTCTTTCCCGCCGGCGCTGATGACGAGGCCTCCATCTTCGTTCAGCTCGTAGCCGACCGCATCGAACTCTGGGTGCGCGGCGTGACGCCGGAGCCGTTCGGGACGCGCGGCGCCATAATGGAGCGTGGTCCAGGGCAGCCTTGGCGCGTGGTCCAAGGCTGACGACCTCTTAGTCGTCCGTCCGAAAACATATTAAATCGTCGCCGGCGATTCAGACATTCCGATCGACTTGTTGCCGGCGATGATCGTCCTTGACGATCCCGCAAATCCCTTCTTCGCTCATCTTTCGATCCGGAAGATCCCGAACGATCTCTTGGATCTGGAGCGCGCTTTCTCGGCGCGCAGATGGTCGGTGATGCAGCCCAATTCCTCCGTGCGTGTGGTCATAATTGGAGCTGGCGCGGCTGGCCTTGCCGCAGCTAGCGCGCTTTCTGGGCAAGGCTTGTCGGTGCTCGTGCTCGAAGCAAGGGACCGGATCGGCGGACGGGCGCTGACGCAGCGGCTCGACGGCGTCGACTTCGATGTCGGATGCGAATGGCTTCATTCGGCCGATCGGAACTGCTTCGTGCCAATCGCGCGCAGCTTGGGCTTCGAATTGGCCTATGAAGAACCTCATTGGGGCGAGCAAAGCTCCAACATCAATTTCCCCATCTCGGAACAGCATGCCTTTCACACCGCGTTCGACGCGTTCGAGGACCGACTGCAAGCGGCAGCCCGACTTCCACAGGACACCAATGCAGCCGACTGGCTTGTGCCGGGCAACCGCTGGAATCCGCTCATCGATGCGGTGAGCACCTATGTCAGCGGTGCGGAGCTAAGCAACATTTCGGCCTACGACAGCACGAACTATCAGGACACAAAGGTGAACTGGAGAGTGCGCCATGGCTATGGCGCGCTGGTCGCAGCATTCGGATCGTCCTGCAGTGTTGCTCTGAATACCGAATTGTTGACGGTCGACCACTCCGGCCGCGAGATCATGCTGGAGACGTCACGAGGCAACGTCCGGGCACGCGCGGTCATTTGCACATTGCCGACCAATCTCATCGCCGAAGAAGCGGTCCGATTTCGGCCACCTCTGCCGGACAAGGTTGCCGCCGCCGCCGGCCTGCCGCTTGGCTATGCCGAAAAGGCGATGCTCCATCTTGATGACCCGAACACTTTCCCGGTAGACGGCCATCTGTTCGGCGCAACCGACCGCACGGAAACCGGTAGCTATGATCTGAGACCATTGGGGCGTGACTGCATCCAGGCGTTTTTCGGCGGAGCGCTTGCCCGTGCGCTCGTGGACCACGACGCACTCGCCGAGTATGCGATCGACGAGCTTGCCGCGCTCGTCGGCACGAAGATCCGGAGCAGGATCCGCCCGCTCGCCGCCTCTAGCTGGAGCCACGACCGCTTCGCGCGCGGATCCTACTCTTACGCACGGCCGGGATGTTTCGGACTCCGCGCGGTCCTGGCCGCTCCGGTGGACGGCCGCCTGTTTTTCGCAGGCGAAGCGACCTCGTCCGGATTTTTCTCCACCACGCACGGGGCCCATGAAACAGGGCTCCGGGCCGCCGCCGAAGTCACACGAAGCCTCAAAGTTCCACCCGATCCGATGGTCCCGACAGCTAAAGCATGATCCGGAGACCGCACTTGGCTTGGGTATTCCCCCATCAGTCCCAGTGCGAGCGGACGCGGTGATCGAATGAGTTCGATTACTTCCGTTGTTGGCACGAAACGGACATGCCGAAGTATCTTCGCGATGTCCGTTATTGGATGAACAGCCGAAAATATATGCTCGCATAGAGCTTTTCCGGTTTTGACCCAAGGCGGTCGTCTCGCCTGCTGGCCGGACTTGCCGTTGCAAAAGTGTGTTTGAGCTAGACCGGCCTGGCGTCCTAGTTCGCTACGCTCACGAATTGAGCGCTGCCAAAGCTCGATGTTATTCGTGTCGGGGCTGAGCGTAATATTGTCCACGCCACGCATTCGAGCCCTTCGATATATCTTCCTCCAACCCGCGGACCTTGGACACCGCGGGGCGTTCCAGCATCCGCTTAGAAAATGCGGCGTACGCAGCAAGCTCGTGGATCGGCAGTTTGATGCGTGTGCCTAGGTCGTAAAAGAACAATGCGTACGGATCACATACTGTGTAATGCGTTCCCATTATCCATGTCTTGCCATCAAGCAATCCGTTTATCTCCTTGCAGTTGTTCCAAAAGATGTCACGAGCAGTCTCTTTAAGATTGCCGTGTACGGTACTGTCGGTAGCAAAACGTTCAGGCCGGATAATATGCGCAAAGGTGGTATGAACCGCGCTCGCGAACCACGCCATCGTTGATAAACAGCGTGCTTCTTCGATTGTGCTATCAGGCAACAGATGTGCTTCCGGGAAACGCCTTGCCAGATATGTCAAGATGGCGACGTTTTCCGTGAGTACCGTGTCATCTACGGCAAGCGCCGGCACTTTTCCATGAGGATTGATCTTCAAATAGGCGTCGCTCTTGTGCTCACCCTGCGCCAAGTTGACAAGTTGTCGTTGATACGGTGTCCCGATTTCTTCAAGGATGATATGCGGGACTATCGAGGATGCGCCTGGCCAATAGTAGAGGATCAACATAGATGCCTCCATAGCACGGTCGTCGAACAACTAACTGTACGCCGGCCAAAACGCATCGGCAACGCCAGCGAACGCCCGCTCGAAGGTCGGCTTCTGGCACCAAACGGAAATGCTGCCGCAGTCGCCTCATGTCTGTTGTTGGGGGAAGAACGGACCTAGCTCGGATTCGCCCCGAGGTCTGAGCTTGACCGAGGCTGTGTGAAAACTCTTCCCATGCCATGATCCCCTACTGAATCGGCGGGGGATTTGATGGCGGGCTTTGTGGCGGGACTGGATCGCGGGCAGGCGACGTTGCTGCCGGAATGCCTTGAGGACTGGGTCGACGAGAGCAATCCTGTTCGGGCGGTCGATGTGTTCGTTGGTGCGCTGGAACTCCGCGACCTCGGGTTTGATGGCGTCGATCCGGCGGCGACCGGCCGGCCTGCGTATCATCCTTCGGCGATGCTCAAGCTTTACATCTACGGCTATCTCAACCGGGTCCAATCGAGCCGGCGGCTGGAGCGTGAGGCCGGCCGCAATCTGGAAGTGATGTGGCTGACCGGGCGGCTCGTTCCGGATCACAAAACCATCGCCGACTTCCGCAAGGACAATGGTTCCGCGATCAAGATGGTTTGCGCGCGCTTCGTCGCCTTATGCCGCGAGATGGGCCTGCTGGCGAAAGCCAGCGTTGCCATCGACGGCAGCAAGTTCAAGGCCGTGAACAGTCGCGACAACAACTTCACGGAGGGCAAGATCCGGCGCCGCCAGAAGCAGATCGAAGAGAGCGTGGCGCGCTACATGAGCCAACTCGACACCGCCGACCGCCAGACTGCCGCAGGAGAAGAGCCGTCGGCAACGGTGCTGCTCACCAAGACGCGGCTTAAGGAAAAGCTTTCGAAGCTTGAAGAAGAAGTGAAGCGGCTGGCCGCGATTGAAAAGGCATTGCTCGCCTCGCCCGACAAGCAGATATCGCTGACCGATCCCGATTGCCGCTCGATGGCAACGAGCGGGCGCGGCTCAGGCCTGGTCGCTTACAATGTGCAAAGTGCGGTCGACACCACGAACCATCTGATTGTCGCGCACGACGTCACCAATATCGGCACCGATAGATCGCAACTGGCGACGATGGCGCAGGCGGCGAAAGCCGGACTGCGCAGCGTCGTTGCGGATCGGGGTTACTTCAAAGGTGGGGAAATCCTGGCCTGCGAACAGGCCGGTGTTGCGGTCACGCTGCCCAAGCCGCAAACCTCGGGCGCCAAGTCGGCAGGTCGTTTTGGGAAACCTGATTTTGTTTATTTGGCCAAGGACGATGTCTATCGCTGCCCGGCCGGCGAGAAGCTGGCGCACCACTTCACCGCTGATGAAGGCGGCCAGAAAATGCGGATTTACTTGACGAAGGCGTGCTGCACATGCGCGCTCAAGGATAGGTGCACAACGGCCAACGAGCGCCGCATCAAACGATGGGAGCACGAACACGTCGTCGAAGCCGCGCAGACGCGGCTCGACCAGAACCCGCAAGCCATGCGTGTGCGCCGCGAAACCGTCGAGCATCCGTTCGCCACACTGAAGATGCGGATGGGTGCGACGCACTTTCTGATGAAGACGCTGCCGAAGGTCGCGACCCAACCCAAGTTGGTTTACGAGATATGGATCAGGAGCGGACAAGCCACCCACGTGCGGCGACGAATGGCCTGAAGGGAACCGCCCCGACGGAGGCAAGTACTTTGACTGACACCAGTCTTTCCACCATCTACCGCGAATATATCGACTGTCTCAACAGGCAGATTGGGCTAGGCGCGGAGATACGCTCCAACTGCCGTTTAATGATCCAAACCTAGATAAGTTTAATGATCCAAACCTAGATAAAGAGGCCACCACAAATGGACCGGAGGCTCAAATGAAGGTCAAGATATTCGAAAGGAGCGGTGAGCCGGGCAGGCTGGAAAGGGAGATCAATGATTTTCTTGCGACACTGGGGCCCGGCGCCGTCTTGAATACACAAACCGCGATTGCCGCGGTTCGCAATGAGAATGAGCAAATAGAGACTGAGTACGTTGTGACAATTTGGTACGAATGAAAGAGGAATCCTTTGTCCATCACCATACACTCCATCTCTCCTTTAAGATAAAGTGTTGCGTCGACCGGTTGAGACCACCCCCCCGATAAACGGACATTCTCAGCGTGCGCCGGCGGTGAACGTACCCTGAGTGCTTGATCTCGCCCTACGTCTGGGTGCATCCCGATTAGGAAGAGCTGAGCCCCGCTGGTTCACGCCGCCGGCTTTTCTATTGCGAGTCGCCGAGCCTCGGTCAATAACGCCGTCGCGATCGCGCGCGATCAAAGGGGGCTCTCATGAAGATCGTCCTTCTGGTCGGTGGCCCGCTACTTATTGCTGTTGGGCTTTTCTGGTTCGTGCAGGGAATTGGATTCCTCTCAGGGTCGCACAATGCTGTACTGATCGACGCCGGCGCGGGCGTCGTAGCCTTAGGTATCGGCCTTGTCTGGTTCGCATTGCGGTAGCCGGGCCTCAAGGATTCGTTTTCTGGGGGTGCCGACGTCGGACAGGCTTCCGGCCACAGACCCACCAGCGGCGTTCCTGGAGTCAGCGCGAGGCATCGGCCTCAACAAAAGTCTGGATGCTCGCGGTCAATCGCAATCCGCTCTAAGCCGTCATCGGTCAGAACGAGCCCTCCCAAGACTTCTTTGGCATAGCCAATGTCCTTTAGTCGGGATTGGACCAAGTATGGAATTTGGCGCGTGGCAGGATGAACCGCGATTTGCCTCAACGCTTCAAGTTCAATGTCGGTTAGCTTCGGCGGAAGAATTTGGTCCATCTTCCAAATATGCGCCTGCTGCGCACCGGATCAAGCCAGTCTCGCTGCCTTATCGCCGCCGCCGGTTCACGCTGGCGGCCCATACATCTAAATCTGCGAACGCCGCGGCATCTCACGGACAGGGATGGCGATTGCCGTCATATCCAAGATAAGTCCCACTGTTTGGATCATAGGACTTGAACCGCTGCATGCAGTAAGCAACCCCGTCCCCTTCAACGGGCGGAGGGCGGTACGCTACCCCGGGTGGCGGACCGTAGCCCGGACCGCCGTAATAGCCGGGCCCCGGATAGTAGCCCGGTCCATAAGGGGCGGCTAACGCTCCACCGATGATCGCACCCGCGATAAGTCCTCCCGCCACTGGGGCACCCCATCCCCAGCCCCCTCTCCACTGCACGGATTGAGTAGTGCTTGGGACCGCCTTGATGAAGGCGAGCGGCTCGCCGATTGGTGCTGCCCCAGCGGCGCCAGCGAACATGGCCACGTTGGTGGCCACCAAGGCCGATACGGCGAGAATTCGAAGTGAAGTCGACATCGTTGGTCCCCTCAAGGTTGGTGCCGAACGCTCAAGCGTACTCCTTGGATTGGCTGATCGACGAAATGCTGCCCTTAGATGCGCTATTCGGCGTTGCTCGCATCCGCGGCAAAGGCAAAAATGGATAACACTGCGGCCGTGATGAAAATGAGCGCTATTGGGGTCACGGGCTTGTCCGACTTTCGACCGGACATGTAGTTGCCGGTATAACTTTGGTCGGCCAACCGTGCGGCAGGTTCAACGTTTAGGACGATTTCTAGTGTGAAATGCCGATCGGTGCGCGGGCGACGTGCCCGATCCCGTCGATCGGTGCGGCAGCGATTTCAACCAGCTTGAGCGCGAGGGAAATGGCCCCTATTAAGTCTCCCTCCAGACCGCGGCGATCGAGTACACAGCCGTCCTTGTTTTGCAGCCACGCCATTGAGTGGCGCCGCTTCGCTTTAGGTCAATGATTGCTGGGGTTCCTCGGGCTTTCGTGGAGATTCTCAGCGGGCGGGTTATAGGGCCATATCGATCGGTTGGCGCATCGGCGAGCGGCCGCGCTACGCCCGCATTGGGCGACTGACGGATGGAGGCTGTGTGGTGAACCCTGTGCCCAACCGCCAGACCAGACCTTCAACTAGATAGGCATGACCCGTAGCTTGTCGGCCGACGGTGTCCTTCCGGCCGCAACGCCGGGCCAGAGCGAGCTGTTGTTTGCAGGCCCTATGCCAGCCGCTATGGTTCGTTCTATTAGAGTTGCGATTTACTGGCCCTACATTTGACCTTTCTGTCGCAGCGCCAGCTGCCGTTGTCGGTCCAACTTTGACCAATGATTACGGGTCATTCTATCGCTTCACGCGGAAATTCCAGCGGTGTGCTTATCGAGTGATTTGGAACAGCATTGTGGTTCGAAGCTGCGAGCAAACGCATCTCTTCGATCCTGAGACTCGGTGCCTGACCTTTCTGACGCCTCGGAACCTCGTTCAGAACACATTTCGATAGCACGCGTAAACTTGGGGCGTCTGAAATGGAGGCACGCCATGAGGCTTTTGTACGCGGCCGTAGTCGCCAGCGTTTTCCTCACGTTCGCAACGGCGGCCTTCGGGCAATCGACGCCGCCGCCGGGTCCGGATACCCCAGCACCGTCACCATCAGCTCCGACAGCCCCAACTCCGGCAGTCACCGCACTTCCGCCTGCAAATCCCTCTGTGCCTCCTCCAGGGAACTCCAAGAGGTTTGCCTGTCGAACGGCCTCACAGACAATGAGAGGACAAGAAGGAAGGGATAAATGCAGCTGTGCATGGCACAAGCGCGCCTTGATTGTCTTAAACAAGCGATTGATCGGCGGATCGTCGGTCCGCAACGAATGGAGTTCATAAAAAGCTGTGTGCAATGAGTAGCGGGGTGCTTCTCAATCCGAGGCCGAGCCCCTCGTTGATCTGGTTTTCATTGCCGAGTTGCGAAGCCGGGAACACCTCAATTTCATATTTGCCGTTGGTGCGCATCTTGATTTCGCGGGCCGCCCACAGCGCCTCGGTGTGATAGGGTTCGCTGGTCTCGTAGACGTGCGCCCATTTCAGTGGCTTGAGCCGAAGCCGGACAGGCGATTGCCGCTGCGATGATGAATACCGTCGATAGCGCGAGACGGCGTGTCCAAACGGACATGGTATCCGCTATAGCAAATTAAGCTCTATCGATATTAATACATTTCTTAACATATCTTGAGCAGTGCCCCAATGCCGGCCCCAAAGCAATGATAGTGCCACCCCGACTTGGCTTGTGGGCTACTGTGTTTCGTAATGCTTCACTACTAGGATTTCACAGCGCCAGCCGTCAGCCCGCCGACCATATAGCGCTTAAACGTGTAGTAGATTGCCGCGGGCGGCAAAGCGTAAATGAACCCTGTGGTCATCAGCAATTCCCAGGGCAAATCGTCGGCGGCGAGGAAGTTGCCGAGCGCGACCGGCAGCGTGATATCCGTGTCCTTTGACAGCAGCAGGAACGCATAGAGATATTCGTTCCAGGCGAGTAGCAGCGCTAGGTGCCGATCGCCACCAGCGATCGGCATCATCAACGGGGTATAGACCAGCCGGAACAGCTGCAGGGTAGTCAGCAATACGCTGAACGTGTACACGTAGATAACCATCGCCAATTGCTTGGCACCATCGTTTCCTCGCGCGGAACGAGAATGCCAAACGCCTCGACCACATTGGGGAAGCAGAATTTCGAAGCCTTCAGCACCGTCACCGCCGCGGCTTGGGGTGCGTCCTTTGCAGCGGGAGCATCGGCGGCAAGGGCGGGGGAGGCGAGGCAGAGGAGGGTGGCCGCGAGGGGGACGAGTGATCTGAGTGAAGGCCCGCGCCCGATAGCACTGTTCATTGGCACTTCTGGTCGAACTTTGAGTTATTGATATCAGAAGCGAAGTCCAAGAGCCAAGCGTGACGGACATCTTCCGGCTAGATTGCCTTGCGGCGCGGACGTTTGGAACGCTAACCTTTCAGGGAAAGTAGTGAATTCAAGTCGATTTGAGCCAACTCGGCTACGACGAACAGGCAGTGACGTGAAAGGAATTCTCGATACCAAAGCGAACTCAGGTTACGACGACGAAATCATGCGTCGCTACCACTTCCCACCTCAGTATCGGACGGTGGCCGAGGAACTAGTTGGCGATTGGATTGTCTATCGCGAGCCTCGGCGAAACGGTGGCCGCCGTGCCTACATCGCCGTTGCTCGAGTATTGGGGGTGCACGCCGATCCTAGCCGTGTCGGCTATTCCTATGCGCATATCGGCGACTATTTGCCGTTCGATTGGCCGGTGCCATTCGCCTACAACGGCACCTACGCCGAAGGGGTTCTGCGCGAAATCAACAATCCGAGTCGCGTCGGAGCTTATCTGCAAGGCAAGTCGATCCGTGGCGTTTCCGAATCTGATTTTTGGGCAATCGTTCGCGCCGGTCTCGACGAGACGCTCGCGCCCGCCAACGCAACCCGTCTTGAGCTTGATTACCTCACCTCGATGAGGAGATTCTGGATTTGCTCGGGGCGCCGCCGGCGGAGCAGGAGAGGCGGATTGAGCAAATCCTTCTCAATCGAAAGGTGCGCGACGCGAGCTTCCGCTATCACGTTTGCGAGGCTTACGATAATCGGTGCGCGGTGACAGGGCTTCGGATGGTGAACGGTGGAGGAAAGGCTGAGGTTCAAGCCGCGCACATCTGGTCTGTTGCTTCGGGTGGCCCAGACGTCGTTCAGAATGGTCTAGCGCTGTCCGGCACCGTGCATTGGCTTTTCGATCGTCACCTCATTTCACTGACCGAGAATTATGGATTACTAGTTTCGCATAATAAGGTGCCGGAAGAACTGCGCGGCCTTTTTTCCAAACAGTTAGATCGCATCCATCTTCCGGGATGATACAAAGCTGTGGCCGCATCGCGGCTATGTCGCGATACATCGCGAAGCATTTTGTTCAAGCCTAAAACTTCGCTCAGTGCCTAAAAAGCGCCCCCCTTTTGCGCTTCGAGCTGATTTGGACCTTCTGTACAGCCCCTCCGCTAAAATATTTCGCTTTCG
>CAVSZM010000005.1:0-262500 GCA_963732455.1 uncultured Alphaproteobacteria bacterium
TCAGGAATCGTAACCTCGGCCGTGATGGTATAGGATTTGTCCAGGATGTTCGGAGCCGCGCTGTCCGGCACGCCGGAGAGTTCGCCCGAATAGGTGAAGACGGTTCGTCCCGCCGTGAGGCTCGGGCGCGGCGTAATGAAGCGCGCGAGCGTCGAGTTGTCGAGCGGCAGCACGTTGTACTTCTTCGCCTCAGCGTAAAATAGGTCCTGCATCTGCTTGAGCTTGTCAGGCATCTGTGCGGCCAGGTCGTTGTACTCGGTGGGGTCCTCCTTAACGTTGTAGAGCTCCCATTTGTACCCGGTGATCACATCCGGCGGCGTCTTGCTGCTCAGCTCCCATGGCAGAGTTACCGGCGTCGTCGCCGCCACCCACCCGTCGTTGTAGATGGCTCGATTTCCCAGCATCTCAAAGTACTGCGTCGTGTGCCGGCTCGGGGCGCTCGCGTTCGGCTTATCCCATGTGTACATCATGCTTACCCCTTCCATGGGGCTCTGCTTGATGCCGTTGACCGTATCGGGTTGCGGAATGCCGGTCGCTTCGAGGATGGTCGGAGCGATGTCGATGACGTGATTGAACTGACGGCGAATGCTACCCGTGTCGGTGATATGGCCGGGCCAGGAAATCGCCATGCCCTGGGCCGTCCCACCAAAGTGCGACGCCACCTGCTTCGTCCACTTGAACGGGGTGTCCATCGCCCACGCCCACTCCGCCGCATAGTGCGGGAATGTCCGTTCCGATCCCCAGAATGGATACCAGAGAAACTGGTCCTTCACCGGTACTTCAACGCCATTGAAAGTGGTGAACTCGTTCGGGGTGCCGTTGAGCATGCCTTCGGCGCTCGCGCCGTTGTCGCCACCGATGTAGATGATCAAGGTGTTGTTGAGCTCGCCGAGGTCTTCGACCGCCTGGATGACCCGTCCGATCTCGTGGTCGGCGTAGGCGAGGTAAGCTCCATAGACATCCGCTTGCTTGATGAAGAGCTTCTTCTCGTCCAAGCTAAGGGAGTCCCACTGCGGCAGCTCTTTCGGCCACGGTGTCAGCTTGGCGTTTTCGGGCATGATGCCCAATCGTTTCTGGTTGGCGAAAATGGTCTCGCGCACCTTGTTCCACCCATCGTCGAACAGATGGATGTCGCTGATCTTCTTGATCCACTCCGGCGTGGGATGATGCGGCGCATGGGTGGCTCCCGGCACGTAATAGACAAAGAACGGTTTGTCGGGCGCAATCTCCTTGAGCTGCTTCATGTATTGAATGGCCTCGTCGGCCATGGCCGTCTCCAGGTTCCAGCCGGGGTTGCCCTGGAAGGGATAGATTGCAGTTGTGTTGCGGAACAGGTTCGGCTGCCACTGGCTGGCGTCGCCGCCGACAAAGCCGTAGAAATAATCGAAGCCCATGCCATTGGGCCACTGATTGAACGGCCCGGCCTGGCTCGCCTGGTAAAAGGGCGTATTGTGGTCCTTGCCGAACCACGAGGTTGCGTAGCCGTTTTCCTTCAGGATGGTGCCGATGGTGCCTTTCTCGATCGGGATGATGGAGTCGTAACCCGGGAAGCCCGTCGCTGCTTCGCCGACCACCCCGTAGCCCGCCGAGTGATGGTTGCGTCCGGTGATGATCGCCGCCCGGGTCGGCGAGCAAAGCGAGGTGGAGTGGAAATTCGTGTAGCGCAGCCCCTGTGCGGCGATGCGATCCATGGCAGGGGTGGGTATCACGCCGCCGAAGGTGCTTGGGGCACCGAAGCCCTGGTCATCCGTCATGATCAGCAGCACGTTGGGCGCGCCCTTCGGCGGCACGACACGCGGCGGCCACCAGGCCTTCGACTCCGAGGCCTTCTCCTTGATGACCCCGCCAAATTGCGGATCAGGTGGCGGAAGTTGTTTGCCGGTGATCGTGGTGGTGGCTTCGGGCGAACCCGGGACGCCTGTGACCTGCTGAGCCGATGCCGAGACGCAACCGAGGGCGAGAAGACACGCGCAAGCGAACATGCCAAGACCATTTTTCATGACGGAAAACCCCTCGTGGAAACGCGCTAACATACCCAAAAACGCTCTGCCGAAAGAATGGCCGGATTGAACGAACCGCACTTTGACGCAGGTCAAACATTGCGGCCCGGAGGAGGTCGGGACGCGCTTCTGGGTTGCGGCCAATCGCGCGGGATGCCCAACAGCGGGTTTTCGCCGCACCGACGTTATGATTCCGCCGCCGGAATGCCTAAACGAGCGGTATTTTCGTTGCCCCCGTGAAAATTTTGTACGAATACAGTTTTTCGCAGGGCATAATCGGCCAGTTCAAAGGGAGATCAAAAAAATGCGTGAAGCCGTCATCGTTTCCTATGCGCGCACGGGGCTGGCAAAATCCGGCCGCGGCGGGTTCAATATCACCCCACCGATGTCCATGGCGGCCCACGCCATCAAGCACGCTGTGCAGCGCGCCGGCGTCGACAAGGATTATGTCGAAGACTGCTATCTCGGGAATTGCGCGCATGGCGCACCCAACATTGGCCGCCAGGCAGCGTTGCTTGCCGGCATGCCGAAGTCGACGGCTGGCGTTTCGGTGAACCGCTTCTGCTCCTCGGGGCTGCAGACCATCGCGATGGCGGCAAACAGCATCCGCTCGGACGGCGCCGATTGTATCGTTGCCGGCGGCGTGGAGAGCATCTCGGTTCCCGGCGGCGGCTCGCCGAAGGAATCGATCGATCCGGAGCTGCTCAAGACGGCACCCGACATCTTCATGGCGATGATCGACACCGCCGATATCGTCGCAGAGCGTTATAAGCTCAGCCGCGAATACCAGGATGAGTATTCGCTGGAATCGCAGCGCCGCATGGCGGCCGCGCAGCAGGCCCACAAGTTCAAGGACGAAATCGTCCCGATGAAAACCAAGATGAAGATGGTCGACAAGGCGACGAAGGCGGAGAGCATTGTCGACTATGTCGTCGACCGCGATGAGTGCAACCGGCCGGACACCACCATGGAGGGCCTCGCCAAGCTCGAGCCGGTGAAAGGTCCCGGCAAATACGTCACCGCCGGCAACGCCAGCCAGCTTTCGGATGGCGCGGCAGCCGTCGTCTTGATGGAAGCCAAGGACGCGGAAAAGCGCGGCCTCCAGCCTCTCGGCCGTTTTGTCGCCTGGGCGGCGGCGGGCTGCGAGCCGGACGAGATGGGCATCGGCCCGGTCTTCGCCGTGCCGAAGCTGTTGAAGCGTCATGGGTTGAAGGTCGACGATATCGATCTTTGGGAGCTCAACGAGGCTTTCGCCAGTCAGTGCCTGTATTCCCGTGACCAGCTTGGCATCGATCCCGACAAGTACAACGTCAACGGCGGCTCGATTGCCATCGGCCATCCCTTCGGGATGACCGGCGCGCGGTTGACCGGCCATATCCTGCAAGAGGGTCGGCGGCGCAAGGCGAAGTGGGGCGTTGTCACGATGTGCATCGGCGGCGGCCAGGGCGGCGCGGGCTTGTTCGAAATCTATAGCTGAGCTTCAACAGACCGGCACGGCAATGTGCCCTGGCATCAAGACACCAGCAGCGCGGCGGTTATTCGCCGCGCTGCTTTTTCAGTCCGGATGGATTAGCCGCGGCCGCCTTCTCTTGCGCGTCCCCTCGCCTGCCCCCGCAACAATCGCTTGGGGTGAACGCCATCGACATACCCCATAAACGGCGGATGGATCGAATAGCCGATCAGTTCGCGGGCGCGCTCCGGCAATGTTTCCGCCACTTCGGCAGGAACGGCCAGGCTCATGTTTTCAAGCTGCCGCGCCCAACCGACGCAATATTGCGGCGTGACGATCAAGCGCGGACGGTCGGACAGATTGGCGCCGCCGCGATGCCAGAGCGTTCCCTTGGCGATCGCCAGCGATCCGGATGGCATCATCAGCTTTGCGGCGTCCGGCCGGTTGCCGGTTTCGCGACCGGCAGGCGACGGTGCCTTGTTGGTAAAGTCGGCGAGTTTCGCCGCGCCCTCGATGGTCTGCTCGTCCCACAGATGGCTTCCAGGAATGACCTCGGTGCTGCCGTTCAATTCGGTCGTATCGTCGATCGCCCAGAACGCGCTGATGCCGAGAGCCGGGCGCGGCCGGGGCATCTTGATGCCGCCGTCGTCATAATGCCAGGGCTGCACGGTTTCGCCGGGCTGCAGGTTGATCGCAAGCAGGGCCGACAGCAGGCAGCTTTCTCCTAGCTCCGCTTCGGCAAAGGCCAGCGCCAGAGGATGAATCGCAAGGTCTGCGAACAGCGGCGACTTCGCCAGCAAGGCATATACCCGGTTGGTCTTCAAGCCCTCGAAATCGTTGCGGCCCGTGAGATCGCGTTCAAGATACGGCGCCAGCGCCGCCCGGATCGCGGTCACCCGGTCAGCGGGAAGAACCCTCTCGAAGATAAGATAACCGCGACGATCGAATTCTTCGCGCCACGATGCGAATGTTCGTCCCCGCAACCAGGGAGACGCCTGCTCAATTGTTGCCGTTGGCATTGGCCTGCCCTCCTCGCCAGTTAGATTGCCTTCAATCCGCATTCTGTTCGCTAAATTGAATTCAATTCGGGATCAAGATGGCGCGACGACCGGTTCGGCGCAAGACCAACGCGGTCAAGCATCGCAGCAAGACCGGCACCGTGTATTCGTTCTAACGAAACCGGCCGGAGCAGGCGTCGCTCACCGGCAAGGCGACGCGGGTCGATGCGGAGCATCTTCGCAAGACACGGCGCGGTCTTGTCCGAACCTCTCAGGCATGCCCGCTGGCCACGTTCCGCGCCCGGTGGGACAACCGGCCGAGGAATTCCCGTATCAGCCTGGCAATGTCGCTTGCGGACTCATCGAGCGCGAAATGCCCGGCATCCAGCATATGCACCTCGGCTTTTGGTACGTCTCGCTTGAGATTGCGGATGCGACCGGCTCGGCAGCAGTCACAGGCGTGGCCGACAGGCAAGACAAAACAAGCGAGCTGGCGAGTACGCAACGAACGAGCATTGAGAATCTCCGGAGGCGGGTCGTGTTTAACGACGGGCTTGGTATAGTCGGGTGACGGACTTTCAAAGGGCGACTATTCGTTGATTTATCAATTGACGGTGAACAGCGATGTAGCCTGCACCGTTTATGCGAGAGTATAACTCTTGCAGGATTGCAGCTCGAAAGAGGAGCCACTTCATGCGCGCCTTCGTCTTGCTGGTTGCGTTCTTGATCGGCTTCGCTTCGCCCACCCGCGCCGCCGACGATGTCGCCGCCGTGCAGGGCGTCATACGCTCCCAGGTCGAAGCCTTTGGGCGTGACGATGCGGCGGCGGCCTATTCCTACGCCGCGCCCGCCATCAGGGACCTGTTCCCGCAAGCCGATATCTTCATGGATATGGTCCGCCGCAGCTATGCTCCGGTCTATCGGCACAGGAGTTTTGAATTCGGCGAGGCCCGTGTCTCGAACGGCATAATCGCCCAGCGCGTCCACATCATCGACACCGACGGCGTTCCGTGGGAGGCGTTGTATACGCTGGAGCTGGAGCCCGACGGCAGCGTCAAGATCAGCGGCTGCGTTTTGCTAAAGGCGGGTCAGGCGGTGTAATCCCTCACGCCATGGGTGAGCTCAGGGCTTCGGCGTAATTCGAAGGTTGGTCGGCGGTTTCGGTATATTGCCCTCGCGTATCCTGGGTTCGGCACGCCAGTTCGTACCGCTGGCGGCGAGCTCCGCTCCACGCTTCAACATCTCCGCCAGTCTCGTCGCGTCCTGCTTGTAGGACGCGGTTTCCCCTGAATAGCGGCCAAGGAAATCCCCGAAGGCTTCGGGCCCGCCGGGCACCCCTTCATAGGCCTTCGCAACCTCGTCCAGCGTTTCCTCCATCCTGGCCATCGCGACCAGAAAACGCCGCCAGCGGTGCGCGTCGAGGTCGAACTTATCGCGAAGCGTCGTGCCGGCTTGCTCGCCGTAGTTCACGAGCTTGCGGATGGTCGCCTCACTCATCGCAAGATTGAGTCCGCCCTGCTCCGGTTTGAGCACGACATGCGCGATCCGTTCCCGGTATCCCGGAAGCGTGCTTTGCAGATTGTCCTGCCAATCCTTAGCCGACATAAGGAGCCGCATCAGGAATCCACCGAGGCCATCGAAAGGCAGGACGGGCAACTGGCTTCCGCTGCCGGCGCTTGACGGCAGCCAGACATTGTCGCCGCGATCTCGCTTCGCGTCGTATTCGTCGAGGGATATTGCGAAGGTTGGACTGTTCGGCAGGAGATGATCGAAAAAATGGATCGGAAAATTGCTCGATAGCCCGCCGTCACTGAAGAAGCACCGCCTCAGCTTGTCTTGCTCGGCCTCCTCCGCGAGCGTGAAATCACGGCGCCACAACGGCACTCCGGAAATCAGGAACGGAAAGCTCAGACTCATCCGGGCTCCGACGATCAGCGGCAGCCGCGCCGGATCGGGAAAATAGTAATATTCTCCTGTCTCCCCGGCCGGAGGGGTGAACGGTTCACATACCCCGGCGAGAAATGCCATGACGCGGCCGGGGAAGATCCGGTCCCATTCGCTCTTTTCAAAAACGAAGCGGCGGTCTTCCGCCGGAAAAGGCAACGTATAGGGACGCTCCTCCATCAGGCTGGTCGTCATCATGGCCAGTTGAATCGGCGGCCGGCCCCCCGGCGGCGCGACCAAATCGCCGAATGTGAGCGGACGATCTGCTTTCTCGAATCCCGCCGCCTCATCGATCAGCCGCGCAAGCCAATCGGTGAAGCCTTCCCCGGAGGCATAGGGCTGGCGGATACCGGGACAAAGACCAAAATCGTTGGCGACGAGGTCCGTGTTGGCCGCTTTCAACAGCCGCCAGATGACGCCTGCAATCACGCCCATTAGTGCCAACAGCAAGCCAAAGGCGACAAACCCCGCGCCGCCGCCGGATGCCAGCGCAATCGCAACGATGACGCCACCCGGCAGCAGACCGAGCAATGCGCCGCGCCAGTAGCCGCTGACCGCGGTCGAGATAATGGCGATCACCCGCGCCGTCGTCGTTTTCGCTTTCGAGGCAGCAACGAAGATATCGAATAGCGGCTTGAGAACCGGCGTCGGCTGAAACATGGAGAGGAGGTTCGGACCTACCTCATCGGGAATCTTTGCCAACCGATCGAAGCCGGCGTTTTCGGTGTGGCGTCCGTACTCGGCGGCGGCGGCCGCGGCGGCGGCAATCGCCCCCGCCGAGGTGCCTCCGATGTTGGAAAATCGATACGTTTCCGCAAGAGAAACCAGCGCAAGCGGGTAGACCACGCCGCTCGTAATGCCGCCCTTTAAAACGATGTCGCAGAATTTTTCAGGTTGTCCGAATCGCGACCCTGGATCCGCCATTGCCATCGTACGCCTCTTTAAGCTGAAGGAGGATGACGCACAGTGCACCGGTGAGGCTTCAATCTCAATTGGAATGCTGCGTAACAGGCGCAGCTGTGGCTTCGCTCACAATCCGGCTTACGCCATCGCGAGCCGCTGCCGCGCCCGGATCAATAGCGCTACCACGATGGCGACGTTCACCGCATTCCACGCCAGCCCGTTGAGGAACGCCGCCGCGTAGGAGCCGGACGCGTCGAAGATCACGCCGGACACCCAGCCGCCGAACGACATGCCGAATACCGAGGCGAAAATCACGATACCGACGCGAGTCGCCGCTTCCCGCGCCGGCATCGATTCACGAACGATGATGGCGTAGCTCGGCACGATCCCGCCCTGAAACAGGCCGAACATCGCGGAGATGAGGTAGAGCGAGGTGAGGCCGTCGAAGAACAGATAGAACAATAGCGCAAAGCCCTGCGCCACCGATCCGATCAAAAGGGTGCGAATGCCGCCGATCCTATCAGCCAGAAATCCCGAACCGATGCGACTGACGATCCCGAACGCCATCATCAACGACAGCATCTCCGCGCCGCGCGCCACGCCATAGCCGAGATCGCCGCAATAGGCGACGATGTGCACCTGCGGCATCGCCATCGCCACGCAGCAGGAAATGCTGGCGATGCAGAGCATCAGCGTCAGCATATTGGTTGAGAGCTGCAGATCGACCCGCGGCCGCGGCGCGTTCTCGTGACTTCGCGGCGCGGCGGCGCCGATTTGAACGCGAAGCAGCGCCAGCACGATCGTCATCGTAACCGCGCAGAAAATCCCGATGGCGATATACGTGGTTCGCCAGCCGGCCGACTGGATTCCCCAATTGACCAGCGGCGGCCAGATCGTGCCGCCGACATAATTGCCGCTGGCGACGATGGTCACCGCCAATCCGCGATAGCGCTCGAACCAGTGCGAAGCTTCCGCCATCAGCGGCGCGAAGGTCGCCGATGTCCCCAATCCGATCAGGAGATGTATCGCGATGAACTGCCAAAGCGTGGTCGATAGTCCGGCGGCAACATAGGCAAGCCCGAGGAAAAAGATGCTGAGGCCCATCGCCACCACGATGCCAAAGCGATCGGTGATCTTGCCGGTGACGACGCCGCCGAGTCCGAAGCCCAGCATGGTGAGCGTGAAGGCCAGAGATGCCGCGCCGCGCGAGGCTGCGAATTCGGCCTGAACCACCGGCAGCACGACCACGACCGACCACATGCCGACGCTGCCGATCGAGCCGATCACCACCGCAAGCGCAAGTCTCACCCATGCCTGACCGGAGTCCGGGGCGAAGAGGGACGAATCTTTGTGATCGGAGGGGGCGTGCACGGCCGCAACTTCGTCGCCCGCGGCTTCGGGGTCAAGCAACATGGCGCGATATTGGGCATGCAGATGCACCGCAACAGGATTCCCGTCGTTCCGGGTGGTCCGAAGGACCGGGCCCGGAATGACGCAGGTATCCCCTCTCGCGCGCGACGGCCGTGGCAACGCCCATTAACGCTTTCCTAACCATAAACCGGGCAAAAATTGCCGGGTGAAGTCGAGTGTCGTCGATCGCGTAAGACGGGGGACTACCCGTGGACGCCAGTGCGGTGCCTCAATTTCGAAACGGTGGTCCGTCGGCCGCCGCGCAGACATTTGGCGCCCGCGACCGGCATGCGCGGGGGGAAGCAGCAATGATGGTCGATGTCACGGCAGGTCAGGGCGCGAGGGTGCCGGGGACCGGATTTCCGAGCATCGGCGAAATCGGCACTATCCTGAGGCGCGGTGATCTCGCGCTTGCATTCGGCATCCTCACCATTCTGGTCGTGCTGATCCTGCCGCTGCCCTCGATCGTGCTCGATCTCTTCCTGGCGATCTCGATCACGCTGTCGATCCTGATCCTGATGACGTCGCTGTTCATCCAGGCGCCGCTGGAATTCTCGTCGTTCCCGACCATCCTGCTGATTTCGACCATGCTGCGGCTTTCGCTCAACCTCGCTTCCACGCGGCTGATCCTGTCGCGCGGACATGAAGGCACCGCCGCCGCCGGCCACGTCATCGAGGCATTCGGCAATTTCGTGATGGGCGGCAATTTCGTAATAGGACTTATCGTCTTCGCCATTCTCGTGATCGTGAATTTCGTCGTCATCACCAAAGGTTCCGGCCGCATCGCGGAAGTAGCAGCCCGTTTCCATCTCGACGCCATGCCGGGCAAGCAAATGGCGATCGACGCCGATCTTTCCGCCGGCCTGATCGACGAGAAAGTCGCCAAGGAGCGCCGCAAGGCGCTGGAAGACGAAAGCGGCTTCTTCGGCGCCATGGACGGTGCTTCAAAATTCGTGCGTGGCGACGCGGTCGCCGGCCTCCTGGTCGTCTTCATCAACATCATCGGCGGAATCATCATCGGCGTGGTCCAGCAAGGCCTCAGTTTCGGCGAAGCCGCGCACACCTACACGCTGCTGACCGTTGGCGACGGTCTGGTCACGCAGGTGCCGGCGCTGATCGTTTCCACCGCGGCAGGTTTGCTGGTCTCCAAGGCGGGCGTCAGCGGCGCCGCCGACAAGGCGCTGATGAAGCAACTCTCCGGTTATCCGCAGGCGCTCGGCATGTCGGCCGGAGTGATGCTGGTGCTGGCGATGCTGCCGGGTATTCCGATGATTCCCTTCCTTGCGCTCGGCAGCGGCGCGGCGGCGTTGGCGTTGTCGGCGCGCAAACGCAATCGCGCCACCTCGGCGGCCGAAGCTCTCGCCGCAGCCGCTCCCGCGGCCGCCGCCGCGGCAAGCGCCGCGGCGGAAGAACCGATCGCAACCGCGCTAAAGATCGACGATCTCAAGATCGAACTGGGCTATGCGCTGCTGCCGTTGGTCAATGCCCCTGACGGCACCGACCGCCTGACCGAGCAGATCAAGGCGCTGCGCCGCTCGCTCGCGATCGAGATGGGCTTCGTCATGCCGGCGGTGCGTATTCTCGACAATGTGCAGTTGGAGGCCAACACCTACATCATCAAGATCAAGGAAGTGGATGCGGGCACGGGCAAGATCTGGCCGAACCAGTTCATGGTTATGGACCCCTCCGGAAATCAGGTCGGGGTGCCCGGCATACACACCATCGAGCCTACGTTCGGGCTGCCGGCGACATGGGTCGACGCCGGGTTCAAGGAGGAAGCTTCGCTGAAGGGCTATACGGTGGTCGATGCGGCGACCGTACTCTCGACCCATCTCACCGAGCTTCTCAAGAACAACATGTCGGATCTGTTGTCCTATGGCGAGGTGCAGAAACTTCTGAAGGATCTGCCGAAGGAGCAAGGCGAACTGGTCAAGGACATCGTGCCGAGCCAGGTCACGATTTCGGGCATTCAGCGTGTGCTGCAGCTATTGCTCGCCGAACGAATTTCGATCCGCGATCTCTCGACCATTCTCGAGGGCATCGCCGACGCACTGGCGTTTTCACGCAACCCGGCGACGATGGTCGAACATGTTCGCGCCCGGCTCGCCCGGCAGATTTGCGCTCAGAATACTTCAGTCAATGGCTACCTGCCGCTGATCGCGCTGTCGGCGAAATGGGAGCAGGCCTTTGCCGAATCGCTGGTCGGCCAGGGCGAGGAACGCAGCCTTGCGATGCAGCCGTCCAAGCTGTCCGAATTCATGACCGTCGTGCGTGACCGCTTCGAACAGGCGGCCCGCGAGGGCGAGGCGCCGGTTTTGGTGACCTCGGCAGCGATCCGGCCGTTCGTGCGCTCGCTGGTGGAACGTTTCAGGTCGCAAACGACGGTTTTGTCGCAGGCGGAAATCCATCCACGGGCGCGGCTGAAGACGGTCGGAAGCGTTTAGCCAAATCAGCAGCACGCGCGCGAGGGCTTTTTCGCCACAGGCAAATGGTTTGTTAGTCGGGCCAGCCAGAGCGCCATTTTGCGCCGCGCAACGCAGTATTCTTCTAATACATTGAAATAATTCAATAATCTTATGTTTTTCAAGATTTTGGCGGGAATCCTGATCGCGGGCGTTCAAGTCTTTTCACTGCCTTGTGATCGCCTCTTAGGAAACGAAGACCGAATCCATACGTTTCTTTGCATGAGTTGTTGAACCTGCAGGCGGCGGAAGCAGACAAATCCGTAGCAGGCAGGAAGGGGCAGGAGACCTCGATGAACCATTCGATCTACAGCGCTGATCGCTCGACCCACCTCAAGATCGTGGTCGTGGCGCTCGTTGCGGGTATCGCAGTGGCGGCCTTCGGCATCTCGGCTCACACCAATTCGGACGACGGCTATGCTCAGACCGCACGCGTCATGAAGGCCGGCAAGGCCGTGACGATTACCAGCTCCAACACGTCGGTGGTCCGCTAATGATTTTGTGAATTCACGCGGCTCTTTATCAGCCCCCCAAAGTCGCCACGTGAGTATGTAGAAGACCCAACTACCCCCAAGTTGACTAAGACGACCGAAAACGCCCGCTCCCCACGGGCGTTTTCTTTTTGCGCAGTGTTCCCTCCCCTCGCGTCGGGGAGGAGGTGAGCTGCAAGCACCGGACTCGCGGCAACCTCAGCCGATGCGTGATTGAATCCTAACGGGCCGGCGAAGGTGCGGCGGCCGCCGGCGGAACCGCCTCGACCAGCTTGCCGGTGTACACAATAGGGCCGGTGGCAACGCCGGTCGGTGATCCACCTTCCGGCTCAAGCGTCACCGCAAAGGTGGCCTGGTTGACGACCTCGGGGTCATACGCCGACAGCACCGGCCGCGCGGTGAAATCCTTGCCGCCGATGACGCCGAGCGAGCGCGGGCGTTGCAACTTGTCCGACACGATCCAAAGCTCATAACTCTTGCCGGGTTCCGGCTGAGCGCCGACCCTGCGAACCGTGAAGTTCTTGGTCGCGCCGTCAACCGTGAGAATGAACGCAGGCGATCCGCCGTCCTTCTGCAGGACGGCGACATACTGGGCGGACGGCGTCGGAGCCGCAGGTATCTTCACTTCAACCACCTGCGTCCGCGGTTTGGGGCGAATGCCGTCGGGAAGCAAATCCGGCTGATACACCCCGACCGCAATCATGGCGACCAGTGCGGCGGCGATCGCCGATGTAAGTGTCGCAACGTTGCGCCAGCGCCGGGCCTGCCTGGACAAGCGAATGACGTTGAACGCGTCGGCAACAACGGGAGGCTCGGCGACTTCAGGAGTAGCGGGCGGCGGCGGCGGCGGAGTGTCGGGAAGCGCGAGCGGCGCCTGCGCCGCGGAAAGCCCCGTTGCTGTCTTGATTTTTTCCCAGACCTCAGCTCGAGGCTCGACCGACCCGACCATCTGGTTCAAGACCCCGAGCTTTTGCTCCCACGCATGGACCATCGCCGTGAAGTCCTTGTCGACGGACATCATGGTCTCGACTTGCGCCCGCTCATCGGCATCGAGGGTACCGAGCGCGTATTCCGCGGCGAGCACGATATGATCTTCGCTGTAGGCCATCATCTAAAGTCCAAGACACTCCCGGATGTCTATCATGCTGCGGCGCAGCCAGGTTTTCACCGTATTCACCGGCGTCTCGAACTTTGCCGCCAGCTGCTCGCGGCTCCAGCCGTTATAATAGGCCAGCAGCACGAGTTTTTGCCGATCCGGCTCCAGGCGGCCAACGCACTCCAGCAACCGCTTCAATTCCTCGGTCATCTCCCGGCGCGCCAGCGGATCCGGACTGTCGGCGGCAACTTCCATTGCCGTCGGCTCCTCTTCGATCGAAACTTCGCTCCGTTTGCGCACGACGTCGATCGCCCGATTTCGTGCAATGGACGCCATCCACGTGATCGGCGACGAGATGCCGGGATTGAATTGTCCGGCGCTGTTCCAGATCTTGACGTAAGTCTCCTGAATCACCTCCTCCGCGAGATCCTGTCGCCGCAAGATACGGAGCACCACGCCGAAGAGTTTCGCGCGTGTGGCGGCGTAGAGGCGCTCAAAGGCAGCCTCATCCCCCTTCGCAACTGCGGCAATCAGCCAGACCAGCTCAGCTGGCGTCAGCATTCAGTATCCCCAAAATCGCAATTCACACCGCGCTCTTGCACACCCAAGTGGCATTTTTGACGTGTCGTATCATATCCTGCGCAAAATCGGTCCACCAAGTGCCGATGGCCGGCCTGCGGACGTTCCCTGCAAGCAAAAGCCCGGACCGCGCGGCCCGGGCTCTGATGCTGCAGTGGAGGCGAGCTAAAGGAAGGGCGTCAGGCAATTGCCCCCATGCGTGCGCGCATCAGGCCGATACTGTCGAGATCGGCCTGTTCCCGGGCGCTTTCCTCAGCGCGCTCGCGCGCCTGATCACGCTCGTCAAGAAGTTCGACTTTCTTGAGCTCTTCAAAAGCCTCGCCGAGGAGGCTCTTGGCGTCCTCGAGCTGAATACGCAGTTCATCGGCGGAGCGGGTCAGGTTTTCACGCCGCTGAATCGCAGCCTTGGCATAGGTCGGATAGGCGAAGTGCGAGGGATCGTTGATCCCGGCGCGCTCCTGTTCGCTGTGGATTTCGCGCTCCAGATCGACCGACATTCGCTGGAAATCGGCGATCATGCCTTCTATCTGGGCGACCCTTCGGCGCTTTTCGTCAACCTGAAACTTCTTCAGGCGGATTAGCGTTTCACGTGACTTCATCGACTCATACTCCCCAGAAGTCCCAATCTGAACGCGGGACAGAACCGGCATCCCCCAGGGGCCCCACCGGCACAGCTAGTTGTGTGCGGCGGATGATGGCCTGACAAAGTTAGCGTTCCGTTTCCAAATTCCTCAGGATTTGCTCAAGTTGCCGGTAACCCTCATTTAGGCTGGTGACCTCGTCCTTGGCCTGGCGCAGGAAGCGCTCGAGCGGCTCATGCAGTCGGATCGCCTCATCGACCTCGGCGCTCGAGCCCCCGCGATAGGCCCCAAGCCGGATCAGTTCCTCCATGTCGGAGTAGGTTGCCATCACCTGACGCCCCCTTGTGATGGCCGGCAGATAGGCCGGATCGGCAGATTTCGGCATGGTGCGGGAAACCGATTTGAGGATGTTGATCGCAGGGAAGCGTCCGCGCTCGGCGATGGCACGCTCCATCACCACGTGGCCATCCAGAATGCCGCGGACCGCATCCGCGATCGGTTCGTTGTGGTCGTCGCCATCCACCAGCACCGTAAAGATGCCGGTGATGGTGCCGACGCCAATCCCCGCACCGGCACGTTCCAGCAGCTTCGGCAATTCGGTGAAGACAGTCGGCGTATAGCCCTTGGTGGTCGGCGGTTCGCCGGCTGACAGGCCAATTTCGCGCTGTGCCATCGCAAACCGGGTGACCGAATCCATCAGGCACAGCACATCCTTTTCTTCATCGCGGAAATATTCGGCGATCGCCAACGTCAGGTAAGCCGCCTGCCGCCGCATCAATGCGGGCTCGTCCGAGGTGGCCACCACCACCACCGACCGCGCCAGCCCGTCTTCCCCCAGGTCATCTTGCAGAAATTCCTGCACCTCGCGTCCGCGTTCGCCAACAAGGCCGATCACCGTGATATCCGCGTCGACGTTGCGCGCCAGCATCGACAACAATACCGACTTTCCGACACCTGAGCCTGCGAAGATGCCCAGCCGCTGGCCGCGGCAGCAGGTCAGAAACGTGTTGAGGGCGCGCACGCCGAGATCGAGCGGGGCGCCGACGCGCTTGCGCGAATGAGCCGGCGGCGGGGCGTTGCGATAGGGAATCGGCGAGGGACCCTGCGGCAAAGGCCCCTTGCCATCGATCGGCTCGCCCATGGCGTTGAGGACTCGACCGAGCCACAGCGGCGAAGGCCGAACCTGACTTGCGGCATTGGCGATGACCGCGCGGCAGCCGCGCCTGACACCTTCGAGGCCGGCGAACGGCATCACCACGGCATTGTTGCCGGCGAAGCCGATGACTTCCGACGGGATGAATCGATTGCCGCCGGTCTCGATCACGATACGGGCGCCGACCGACATCGCATGGATCGGCCCTGAGATTTCGACCATCAGGCCGCGTACGCCGACCACCCGGCCATAAATGTTGACGCCGTCGATGTCGGCGATCTGCTCGGCGAGTGCCTTCATTGCGAAAGCCTTAAGTTTTCGTGCGTTACAGCCCGATCCTTAACTTCGTGTTTACCCGCATCGTTAATCATTACGTCACTGTCTTTGGTGACTGTGAGCGCTCGACCGTCAGAATGAAGGTTGAGTCGCGGGAGTCGGTTAGGCCCGTCTCTTAACGCGGAACTTGAACGGGTATGGATACAAAAAACTGCTTCGTCGCAATATCTTAGGGCGATTCGATAAAAATTGCACTGATAGAGCTTGCGAACACGAATCAGATTTTGTTAACCATATGCCGTCAGGATCCGAATCAGTTGTTTAAAGGCGTTTTGAGTGCCGCAAGTGCGGCCGACCTGACGCCCGGAGCGGCGACTATAGGGGACTGGCATGCGCGTTCTGCTGATTGAAGATGACAGCGCCGTCGCGCAGTCGATCGAGTTGATGCTTAAATCCGAGAGTTTCAACGTCTATACGACGGACCTCGGAGAAGAAGGCGTCGACCTCGGAAAACTCTACGACTACGACATTATTCTGCTCGACCTCAACTTACCTGACATGTCGGGTTACGATGTGCTCAAGCAGCTTCGGGTCTCGAAGATTAAGACACCCATTCTGATCCTCTCCGGCCTTGCCGGCATCGAGGACAAGGTCAAGGGTCTCGGCGTCGGCGCCGATGACTACATGACCAAGCCCTTCCACAAGGACGAGCTGGTTGCGCGCATCCATGCCATCGTGCGCCGTTCCAAGGGCCACGCCCAGTCGGTGATCCAGACCGGCGATCTCGTGGTCAATCTCGACACCAAGACGGTCGAAGTCGGCGGCCAGCGCGTTCATCTGACCGGCAAGGAATACCAGATGCTGGAGCTGCTTTCGCTCCGCAAGGGCACCACCCTGACCAAGGAAATGTTCCTCAACCATCTCTATGGCGGCATGGACGAGCCTGAACTGAAGATCATCGACGTCTTCATCTGCAAGCTGCGCAAGAAGCTTGCCAATGCTTCCGAGGGCCGCAATTTCATCGAGACCGTCTGGGGCCGCGGCTACGTGCTGCGCGAGCCGCACGAGGTCGAAGAGCGGATTCCCGCCTGATCGAAGTTTGCGTCGAGCTTGTACAGCTCACTCCTCCCAGACTGAGCCCCGCCGCAAACGGCGGGGTTTTTGTTTTTGGGGATCGAAGCGGCTGCCGGCATGCATCGACGGACGGATCGTATACCCTTCTCTCGGACGACTCGGGGCCCTGAATGATCCTTCAATCACTGGCCGGACTGCCGGCGTTCCTGGTCTATTTCTGTACGGCCATTATCGCCGTCGTCGCCTATCTCTTCGTCTACACCCGCGTCACACCGCACAATGAATTCCAGTTGATCCGCGACAACGACCCTGCGGCCGCGATCGCGCTGGGCCTCAGCCTGCTCGGTTTCGTGCTGCCGGTGGTCAGCGCCATCGCCCACTCCGCCAATGTTGTGGATTGTCTGGTCTGGAGCGCGATCGCACTGATCGTTCAGATCGTCGTCTATTTCATCGTAAAGATACCGGTGCCGAACCTGTCGGCGCGGATCGCGGCGGGCGAACTCGCCGCCGCGATCTGGCTCGGGCTCGCCTCGCTCGCCGCCGGCGCGCTCAATGCCGCCTCGATGATCTATTGATGATGGCGGAAGTACCAACCAGGGAATTTGGAAGGCGCAAGCCGGCTGCGATCCAGACGACCCAGCCCGTGAAGCGCTCCAGCCATGTCGCGCTGCTGCTGATGGGCACCTTCGCCATTGGCGGCGGCGCCTATGCGCTGATGCCGGGCGAGAATTGCGAACCGAACCGACCAGGAATGGCTGCGTCGTCGGGGCTGCAAGCTATCGCCGAGTGCCCGCCACGTGGATCTTCATCCAGTGGCAGCCGCGGCTCATCGGGCGGATCGTCGTCGCGCGTCAGTTTCTTCAGCGGCGATTCCTCTTCAAGCCGACAGTCGTCCGGCACGTCATCCGAACCCGGCTCGGACGGCGTGAAGCGCGGCGGATTCGGCGCATTTGCGCATGCGTTCGCATCGCATTTCTCCCGAGGCGGTTGACGGCGAACGAACCGGCTTTCGTACCGCACGATCCCGTGAAATGGCTTGCTTTCGCTTGCCTTGCAGCCTCCAGTTGAGGGAAAGTCCGGCTGTTCCGAACCAGTTCTCAAACACCGCAGGGGCAGTAAACATGAAACGGTCGCGCCGGGTCGTGCTGACGTTGATGGGTACCGCGACGATCGGCGCGGTATCGATGGGTTTCGTGCGGCCAAGCGATTGCGGACCCGGCGGAAGGCCCGACGCGAACGGACGGTGGCCAGGGGATTGCCGCGTGACGTATGGCGGCTTCGGCGGCGCGCCTTTTCGATTGCACGCGCACGGCCATGCGCACGCTGGCGGCTAGCGCCCTTTTATGCAGCGTATCGCCTGCCTCGAGCGCGACGACTGGCGCGCCACCGCTGACGAAACCGGATTTGATTTTCACACCATCGATGGCGAACGCTATTGGGACGAACGCGCTTATTATGCGTTCACGCTGGATGAGATCGAGCGTCAGATCGAAGAACCTACCGCTGAAATCGATGCGATGTGCCTCGAACTCGTCGCCTGCGCGATCGACGACGAAGATTACTTGCGCCGACTGAAGATACCGGAAGCATTCTGGCCGCTGATCTCCGAAAGCTGGCATCGCGATGAAGCCAGCCTCTACGGCCGGCTCGATCTCGGTTTTGACGGGCGCGGTCCTGCAAAATTGCTGGAATATAACGCGGACACGCCAACCTCGATCTTCGAGGCGGCGGTGTTTCAATGGACCTGGCTCGAGCAGGCTATCGAGCGGCGCATCATTCCCTCGCATGCCGACCAGTTCAATTCGATCCACGAACGCCTGATCGAGACATGGAAAAAACTCGGCGATGGACGCCACCTTCATCTGACGGGAACGACCGAGAACACCGAGGATGCCGGCACGCTGGCCTATCTCGAGGACACCGCAAGGCAGGCCGGTCTCGGAACTACACTGATCGATATCGAGGACATCGGATTGCGGGACGACGGCAGCTTCGTCGATCTCGAGGATCGCCCGATCGAGCTTGTGTTCAAACTCTATCCCTGGGAATGGATGTTTCACGATGCGTTTGGCGAGCAACTGGCTAAAGCGCCGACGCGCTGGATCGAACCGCCATGGAAAGCCATTCTTTCCAACAAAGGTATTCTTCCGTTGCTATGGGAGATGTTTCCCGATCACCCCAATTTGCTGCCCGCCTATTTCGAGGATGATCCGGATGCGGCGCGGCTCGGCGCCTCCTTTGTGCGCAAACCGCTTTATTCGCGCGAAGGCGCCAACGTCGCGCTGATCCGTGAGGGTGTCGCCGTTGTGGAACAGGAGGGGCCGTATGGCGCCGAAGGCTTTATTCGCCAGGCCTTTGCGCTTCTGCCGAATTTTTCCAACCAATATCCGGTGATTGGAAGCTGGCTGATCGACCACGCCCCGTGCGGGCTTTCGATTCGCGAGGACGAGAATCCAATCACCGGCAATAGCTCGCGGTTTTTGCCGCACGCCATCCTGTAGCTGCCTAGCGCGCCCCCGAAGCGACCACCTTTAGAGCGTGCGGCATGACCGCGGCGGCACCGGCCTGCGCCGTTCGGTCCGCGTTGGGGCGGTAGAGCCCGCGCCGCTCCGGATAGGGCCTGAAGGCGTCGGATATCCCGACTACGGATTCGGCGGCGCCCAGCGTCAGGACGCCATCGGGTTCGAGTGCCCTTGCAAGTCGATCGAAGACGCCGGCTTTGGTGGCCTGGTCGAAATAGATCAGGACGTTGCGGCAGAAGATCACGTCGAACAATCCAAGATGAGAAAAGTCCTGCAGCAGATTCAGTTGTCGGTGCTGCACCATGGCGCGGATATCGGCATTGAGCTGCCACAGCTCTCCGACCTGCGTGAAATGCTTGACCAGCATCTGAATGGGCAACCCGCGCTGGACCTCGAACTGGCTGAAGATTCCGGCTCTGGATTTTTCAAGAACCCCTTGCGACAGGTCGGTAGCAACGATTTCTACCCGCCACCCCGTCAGCGCCGGGGCGAATTCCTTCAGGCACATCGCGATCGAGTACGGCTCCTGCCCGGTGGAGGAGGCCGCGCTCCAGATGCGCAGGGAACGGCGGCTCCCGCGCGCCCGTATTAACGCCGGCAGTACCGTTTCACGCAGATGATCGAAGGGAACCTTGTCTCGGAAAAAAAAGGTTTCGTTGGTGGTCATCGCCTCGACCACCTCTGATGTCAGCGCGTCGGATCCACTCCTTAATTTCTGCACGAGCTCGGCGATCCCGGGAAATCCGGCCCTTCGCGCCAGCGGGATCAACCTGCTTTCGACCAGATATTGCTTGTCAGAAGACAGGTCCAGACCCGAGCGCTCCTTCAAAAACTTACGCAAAAACTCATAGTCAAGCGACGTCACGGACGATCTCCCGAAAACAATCGAACCAGTTTCGGCGCGATCTGGTCGAGCGGCAGAACCGCCGCGCAAATGCCGGCATTCGCGGCCGCGCCCGGCATCCCCCACACCACGCTCGAAGCTTCGTCCTGGGCGATCACGCTTCCGCCGGCCGCGACGATCTCCTTGCCGCCGCGCATGCCGTCCGAGCCCATGCCCGTCAGCACCACGGCCAGAACGCCGGCCTGCCAGATATCGATCGCGGAGGTAAACAGGGGATCGACGGCGGGCTTGCAGAAATTGACCGGCGGCCCGTCGTCGAGCGCGATCACAACATCCGTGCGATGGCGCGCGACGCGCATATGGCGGCCGCCCGGCGCGAGATAGATCCGGCCGGCCTTGACGATTTCGCCGTCGATCGCTTCGCGCACCGGCCGCTGGCTTGAGCGCGTCAGATGCTCCGCAAGAATCGTCGTGAATGTCGGCGGCATGTGTTGCGTGATCAGCACGGGAAAGCGGTCGATCACAGGACCGATCTTGGTGACCAGCGACATCAACGCCTGCGGACCGCCCGTCGATGAACCGACCAGAAGCACGCGCGGCGCTTGCGCGCTGAACCTGCGCCGCAGCAGCTGAGGGGCGGCGACCGGAGCCAGCAGCGTTCGGAACATCGGCTCGCGCGACCGATCCAGCATCGGCGCCAAGGGGGGAGAGGGTGAAGCCGTGCGGCGGACCTTGGCGCCGAGATGGCGAATTTTCTGGATGAGATCGTGCCGAAAGGTTTCGGCTGCCGCCGGATCGCGGGTGCTTTCGGGCTTTGGAATGTAATCCGACGCACCGAGCGAGAGCGCCTTGAAGCTGATCTCCGCGTTGCGGCGGGTCAGGGTCGACGCCATGATAATGACGAGATTGCGCTTCCTCGCCAGCAGCAAGGGCAACGCGGAAATACCATCGAGCTCCGGCATTTCGATATCGAGCACGGCGACATCGGGATTGACGCGCTCGATCTGGTTGACGGCGTCAAGGCCCGTCCGCAGCGATGCCGCGACGACCATATCGGGTTCCGATGCGATCCAGCGGGAGATCAGTCCTCTGATAACGACGGAGTCATCGACCACCATCACCCGTAGCGACTCTTGCCGCGTCGAAGTCGGGATCGAGGAACTTGTCAACGCAATACTCATTGTTCACCAGATACGGCCCAGGCGGCGCGATTGAAACGATAACGCCGAAGGCCGTTCAGCCGCCGGATCGAAAGAGGCGGATCAGATCAGCCCGACTTCCTGGAACTTGGCCGTGACGATGTCCTTGTCGAACGGCTTCATGATGTATTCATTGGCGCCCGCGTGAAGCGCGCGTGCGATGTGCGCGACATCGTTTTCGGTGGTGCAGAACACCACCTTGGGCTGGTCGCCGCCGGGCATGCGGCGCAGATTGCCGAGGAACTCATAACCATCCATGATGGGCATGTTCCAGTCGAGCAGGATCGCGTCCGGCAATCCGCGCTTGCAGACCTCCAGCGCCTTCTCGCCGTCCTCGGCTTCGACGATGTGGAAATCCAGGCCTTCCAGGATGCGCCTTGCGACTTTTCGAATGACGCTTGAGTCATCGACTACCAGACATGTTCTCATTTCAGCCTCTACTTCTTCTGATCCCGAAAGGGACGTTTCCGTTGCAGTTTAAGCGGTGCCCGCCGCCGATCTTATGCCGCAAGCATATCAGGCACGATTTCAAGGACGCGATCGACGTCGAGGACGACCATGAGCTGACCGTCGAGGCGATGCACGCCGCCGGCGAGCTTGGCCATGCGAGGGTCGAGATTGACCGGGTTTTCCTCGCGGCCGTCGTCGGGAAGCTTCAAGACCTCGCCGATCTGATCAATCAAGAGGCCGTAGGATTCGCCGCGCAGGTCGACGCCGACCGCCATCGGCGATCTGCCGTCGTCGTTCTTCGGCAATCCGAGGCGGGCGCGCATGTCGACCACGGTAACGATGCGGCCGCGCAGATTAAGGACGCCGGCGATCTCGCCTGACGATAGCGGCACCCGGGTCAGCCGCTCCGGCATGAATACGTCCTGCACCCGCGAGATCGGCAGCCCGAACAGCTGGCCGCCGATTACTGCGGTGACGTATTCGGCCACAGTGCCTTCGGCGGTTTCGGTCTTGCTGGTCACTAGGGCCTCCTTCATGCCGCCCGGCTGATCTCGGCGATCTGTTCCTTCAGCGCCGCGATCAGGCCTGGGCGGTCGAACTTGGCGACGTAATCGTGGAAGCCGGCGAGCCGCCCGCGCTCGATCGCCGCCGGCGAAACCATTGAGGACAAGGCGATGATCGGCATCGCACTCAAGTGCTGATCGGCCCGGATTGTCTCGGCGAATTCGAACCCGTTCATGTCGGGCATTTCGATGTCGGTCAGCACCACATCGAACGGCTGGCCCGAGCGCAGCGCCACCAGACCCTCCCGCGCGTTAGGGGCAACCCGCACCCGATAGCCTGCCGCCTTCAATACCGGCTCCAGCATGTTGCGAAAGAAGGCGCTGTCGTCGACCAACAGCACCGATTGCGCTGAAGCGGCCGGGCGCATTTCCTTGCGGGTGAACCAGTCGGCGAACGCCATCGGCAGGAAGTGTCCGACGTCGATCACTTCGGTGGCCTGTCCCTTGATGACCGCAGAGCCGAGAATGCCTTCGCCGCTGCCGGCGACCTCGATGTGAAGCCGCTCCTCGACGATGTCGATGATCTCATCGACCACCAGACCCATCGAGCGGCCGTCGTCGGCGAACACCAGGATCGGCTGGACGCCCGAGCTGGCGACGCTGCCGCCGGTCATCTGCACCAGCGGCATCAGCTGATCGCGGTATTGAACCATATGGCGGCCGTTGGAGAGTTCGATCTTGTCAGCGGCGATCTCTTCCAGCCGCGTCACCAGCGCGAGCGGCACCGCTTTCGGCTGCATCGAGCCGGCGCGGAACACCAGAAGCGAGGTCAGCTGTTCGGCGGCGCTGGCGCGCATCGCCGCGTTCTCGTCTGCGATTTCGTGGCTGGCCGCGACCGATGTTCCGAGCGCCTTCGCGATGCCGTTGGGATCGATGATCATGATGACCGCGCCATCGCCCAGAATGGTGTTGCCGGAGAACATCTCGATGTGCCGCAGCTTGGTCGACATCGGCTTGACCACGATTTCCTCGGTGTGGAACACGCCGTCCACCACGATGCCGAAAGTCTGGCTGCCGACCTGGGTTACCACGATGAAGCCGTTTTCCGGATCGCTGGACGAGCCGTCGTCGATTTTGAGCAGTTTCTTCAGGTGCATCAGCGGCAACAGCTTGTTGCGCAGCCGCAGCACCGCGGTGTCCTTGATCCGCTCGATGCGGTGTTCGGAATTGGCCCGCGCCCGCACCAGTTCGACCACCGAAAGCTGCGGGATCGCAAAGCGATCGCCGCCGGCTTCCACAATCAGCGCCGAGACGATCGCCAGCGTCAGCGGGATCTTGATGGTGACGCTGGAGCCTTCGGCGGCCACCGACTTGACGTCGATGGTGCCGCCGATCTGGTCGATATTTGTGCGCACCACGTCCATGCCGACGCCGCGGCCGGACACCGCGGTGACGGCGGCAGCGGTGGAGAAACCCGGCGCGAAGATGAACCTGTGGATTTGCGCTTCGGTCATCTTCTCAAGCTCGGCCTCGCTGACGAGGCCGCTGGCGATTGCCTTGGCCTTGATCCGCTCGGTGTTCAGTCCGCGGCCATTGTCGGCGATGCAGATGATGATGTGGCCGCCCTCATGATAGGCCGACAGCCGGATCGTGCCTTGCTCCGGCTTGCCCGCGGCGGCTCGTTCGGCCGGAGTCTCCAGTCCGTGATCGGCCGAGTTGCGCACCATATGGGTCAAGGGATCCTTGATCAGGTCGAGTACCTGGCGGTCGAGTTCGGTGTCGGCGCCATGCATCTCCAGTTCGATCTGCTTGTTAAGTTCGCCTGAGAGATCGCGCACGATCCGCGGCAGCTTCTGCCATGCATTGCCGATCGGCTGCATCCGCGTCTTCATGACGCCCTCCTGCAGCTCGGCGGTGACGTTGGACAGCCGCTGCAGCGGCACCTTGAACTCGGTCTCCTCGTGACGCCGGCTGATCTCCAAAAGCTGGTTGCGCGTCAGAACAAGCTCCGACACCATCGTCATCAGATGTTCCAGCGTATCCACGTTGACACGGATCGACTGGTTGGCGACGCGGTCGCTGTCGGCCGTTTCCGACTCGGCAAATGTCTTTTTCGCGCCGGGCTTCGGCTCTTTCGGTGAGGTCGCGCGTTGCTCGGGCGCGCTGGCGGAACGCTGCACGGGCGACGGTGGCGCGATCTCGGTCGTTGTTTCGCGGAACGCTCGTTCCAGCTCATCGAGCGACACTTCCCCCGGAAGCAGTGCGCGTTCCAGCACTTGAAACGTTAGCGTGCCCCGTACGGTCGCGGGCGGGCCCGGCGTCGCCGCCGACATCGCTTCCATGCCACGCTCGACCATCTTTTGAAGCTTGACGATCAGGTCCTGGTCGTTGCCATCAGGCTCGGCCTCGGTCGTCTCCAATCCGGAAAGAATTTCCTTGATCCGGTCGATGCTGCTCAGGATCAGGGTGACCGCTTCGGCCGTGACCGGCATTCCGTCACGGAATTTACCCATCAGCGTCTCGGCGGCATGCGCCAGCGCTTCCAGGCGCGGGAGACCGAGAAAGCCGCAGGTCCCCTTGATCGTATGAACCAGGCGAAAGATGTTATCCAGAATCTTCGCGTTGTTCGGATCTTGCTCGAAACGCACCAGCTGGTTATCGACGGTGTCCAGGCTTTCACCGGTCTCCGTCAGAAACTCACGCAACAGATCGTCCATAAACCGGCCTTCGAACGCATGGGCGCGTAACCTCGACGCGCCGTTCAGAGTTCGGCCAGTTTCTAGCTAAAGCGTTTAATATTGATTGAGTAATCGGAAAAGAACGCGCTCAACAAGGAGATAAGGCGGCTTCATTGAATCCGCGGGCGCGCCGTAAACGATTGGTTAACCATGCTGGCGCCGCTCGCGACTCAGGAGGCGGTCACCACCACCGCATCGCCATCGGGTGCAAGCATGACATTCAGCCCGCAGGCCTGCGCCAATAACCGCGTGTAATAGGGCTGCACCGCATGGGCATCGACGCTCGACGCGTGGTCTGAACTCAGCATATCCGCGATATTTTGCGGCATGCGGGCATTTAGCCCGGTGGCAGTGACGCGAAAGCCGAACGTGTCGCCTTCGCCGATCGGATCGACCGTAAGCACTCCGCCTCGCGGTATCGTCTGCTGCGCAATCACCATCATGTTCAGGAGTAGTTTGACCCTGTTTTTCGGAAGCAGCACGCGCGGCAAATTCCACGCAATCGTGACCTTGCCGTCCTCGAGATGACCGCGCGCCATGGTCTGCGCGTCGCCCAGATCGATCTGCGCGCCGGACGATCCGGCTGCGCCGAACGCCAGACGGCAGAACTGCAACCGGGCAGAGGCGGTCCTGGCGCTCTTGCGGATCAAATCGAGCGCGAATTCGCGATCATCCGGCTTGGGGTTGTCGTCGAGGACCTCAAGTCCATTGACGATGGCGCCCACCGGGCTGATGAGATCGTGGCAAACCCGAGAACATAACAGCGCCGCAAGTTCGAGCGCATCGGGGGCGGGACCGGGAGACGAGGTGCCAGACATAAGGTGTTCCTGGAAATCCGCGAAAGCGCGGACGCGGCGAATCACGCATGCTCGCCGGTTGATACACTGCGGACGCTCGTGCTGCCAACACAAGGCAGGAGACATGTGGGAAAGTTGAGCAGTATATGAGAACCGCCAATGAATAAGGCAAGTTCGACTGGAACCGTGATCGACGGCGATACCGCGGCGGCGCTGATCCAGCCCCTGACCGGCCTTGTGGTCAGTGCCGGGGCCGCGATTCTCGCCGTCAACCGTCGTGCGATGAAGATCGACGGCAAGGTCGACGGATCGCCGGTGACGGAAGCGGATCTGGCCGCCGACCGGATCATTGCCGACGGTCTTGCGCGGCTTGTTCCCGGCGTTCCCGTCCTATCCGAGGAGCGGGTTCATCAGGCGAAGCCGCCTTACGACGGCAGCTTCTTCCTTATCGATCCGCTGGACGGCACCAAGGAATTTGTCGCCGGCCGCCGCGAGTTTACGGTCAATCTCGCGCTGGTGACCAACGGAACACCGCTTTTGGGCATCATCGGCGCGCCGGCACTCGGATTGATATGGCGCGGGCTGGTGGGTCGAGGCGCAGAACGCTTGACGACGGGCGAAGGGTCCGTGGCCGAGCCGATCCGTACCCGCACCCTCCCCAGGCGCGGCGATCCGTGGACAGCGGCCGTCAGCCGGTCGCACGGCGACAGCCGGACCGAAGCCTTTATCGCAAGCAGGCCCGGCGCGATCCGGCAGGTGCTCGGCTCGGCCGTCAAATTTAGCCGGGTGGCGGAGGGAGGGGCCGATATCTATCCCCGCCTCGCCCCAACCTGCGAATGGGACGTCGCGGCCGGGCACGCCGTTGTTACCGCGGCCGGCGGAAAGGTCACGGATGCGCAAGGCGCCGACTTGCGATTCGGCAAAGGGCGCGAGGGCCTCGTAGGGCAACAGGCCTTTATCGTGCCGGAATTCATCGCCTGGGGCGATCCTGCGGCGGCTCGCGATCGCTAGCGGGCCAGGGTTTCCTGCAGTGCCGGCCAGCGCATATTCGCATCCGCCAGGAAGCGCGAGGGATCGGAGACGAAGGTATCCCGGCTTTCCTCACGGCCGAACAGATAGAGCCGCTGCCCCGAGATCGCCCAGAACCGGGGGTTTCCGGCGACCGTAACGCCGCGGGCCAGTTCGATCGGGTCGTAGCCGCCGAACCGGGGGCCGTAAATGTCGGGATGGGCGACGAAAGAGGCGCGATTGCCCTCGTTACGGAAACGCCAGACGGCGCCGTCTTCGGAAGCTTCGAAGCGCGGCAGACCCAGCACGGGGCTGGCGTCGACAAAATAGGCCACGGGGTCGAAACCCTCGATGGCAAGACCGGTAAAACGGTTCACGACCACCCGCTCGGTGGTCGCGGCCCAGGCCTTGGATGGAAGGCAGGCCTGCCCGCCGAGGCTTACGCATTCGAGGCTTGCCAGCAGGCCGATGAAGGCTATTCCGGGGCGAAAGACTGTCCCTGAACGACTGCCGTTTCTTTCCTGCCGTTGTACCGTCATAGTTGATACCGATAACATCCGAGTCGGGGGACACTGGACGCAACCTAGAGCCGTGCTTATTGGCATCAGGTTAAGGCGGTGGCCGGGATTTTCGATACCCAGGGGTTCTTTCATGATTTTTGCCTCACGCATTGCAGCGGTGATCCTCGCCGCGCTGATGTGCTGGACCGTGCCCGTTTCCGCGCAGCAAGCGCCGCCCCAACCATTGCCGTCGCCACAACGCGAACCCGGCCCAACCACCTTCGGCCCGGACGAATTGGTCAACGCCGGACACCGGTTTTTCGGCAACGTCTCCCGCGGCCTCGCCTCGGTGATCGAACGCGCCGTCAGCCAGTGGGGCCTGCCGAACGGCTACGTTCTCGGCGAGGAAGGCAGTGGCGCCTTTGTCGCCGGACTGCGGTACGGCGAAGGCACGCTCTACACCAAGAATGCCGGCGACTTGCGGGTCTACTGGCAAGGGCCGTCGGTCGGCTTCGACTGGGGCGGCGACGGCGCGCGCACCATGACGCTGGTCTACAACCTTCCCGCAACCAACGCGATCTACCAGCGCTTTGCCGGTATCGATGGCTCCGCCTACATTATCGGCGGCTTCGGGATGACCGCGCTGACCGCGAACAACATCGTGCTGGTTCCGATCCGATCCGGCATCGGCCTGCGCCTTGGCGCCAATATCGGCTATCTCAAGTTCACGCCGCGCGCGACCTGGAACCCGTTCTGACCGCGCGTAGTCCGCAAAAGTGGGTGCCGGCTTTGCGACCAGAATACGCACGAACAAACAAGAGCAAATTCCAGGACCGCAAACGCGGTTACAGATTCACGTTAACGCGGCATCGGGCTGGTCTTTTTCCCGCGCGCCATGGCATTGTGATCGGCAGCGTTTGTCGGATTTCCCGCGGGAGTAGCATTTCATGATCGAACCGATCATGTATCTGGCGATCGGTTTTCTGGTCTCGATGCTGGTCGGGCTGATGATCCTGCCGCTGGTGCATAGCCGCGCGGTGCGGCTGACGACCCGGCGCATGGAGGCGGCAACCCCGTTGTCGATGGCGGAAATCCAGGCCGACAAGGATCAGCTTCGGGCGGAATTCGCGATGGCCGCGCGGCGGCTGGAGATGAGCGTCGATCAGCTCAAGAACAAGACCACCAGCCAGCTCGCCGAACTCGGCAAGAAATCCGATGCGATCAATCGCATGAAGATCGAACTTGGCGAGAAGAACGCGACGATCTTTTCGCTCGAAGCGCGCGAGAAGGCGGTCAAGGAACAATTGCGGGCGACCGAAGAAGAGTTCAGCGCCAAGACCGAATCGCTGCGCAGCGCCGAGCACGCGCTGAAGGACAAGCAAACCGAACTCGCCAAGCTCAATGCCGAATTGTCAGACCGTTCGATGACGGCGGACAGCCGTCAGGTCGAGCTGGTCGCGGTGCACACCCAGATCAATTCGCTCAAGGGCCGCGTTGGCGACGCCGAAAAGGAATTCGCGGCAACCCAGACACGGCTTGAACTGGAGCGCCGCGATTCCGAAAAGGCGACGCGCGAACTTGCGGAGGCGCGCGGCCGTGTCGAAAATCTGAGCCAGCGCGTCACCGATCTCGATCGCCAATTGATCGTCCAGGTCAAGGAAGCCGAATTGCTCGGCAACCGCGTCAACGATCTGGAAGGGCGCCTGGCCACGCAAGGCAAGCTGCTGGCCGAGCGCGATTTTGAAAACAATCAGTTGCGCCAGGCGAAAGAAAGCGCGGAACGCTCGATCAAGGAATTGAGCGACGAAATCGCCGCCACCAGCGGTGGCAAGTGGCCGGCATTGGAAAAGCTGAAGGCGGAAAAGGCCGCGGCCGAAGAGCAGCTCCGCATCGCACGCGACGAACGCACCAAACTGCAGCGCGACATGAACGTGATCCAGCAGCAGGCCGAAAGCTCATGGGCCACCGAGCGCATGGAGAATGCGCTGTTGCGCGAGCGTATCAACGATATCGCCGCCGAAGTCGCCAAACTCGCGATACAGCTCGAAGGGCCGAATTCGCCGATCGAGGCCATGCTGGCGGCGGAACCCGTGATCCCTGCGAAGACGGCGAAACCCGTCAACGGCGCCACCGCCAATGGTGGCGTTCCCGAGGGCGGCGGCACACTGGCCGAGCGCATCCGGGCGCTGCAGTCCCACGCCTCCCGCGCCCGCCAGCAGGGGACGTGATCCCTCCCCCGGTTCGGCGCGATGAGCTTGACACCACGGGCTTGCGCTTCGTAAATCGCGGGGTGACGACGACATGCAGTGCTCGATCGGACGCCGGTTGCGGCCTTCGAAGATGCACGAAAATCCCGGACGCATAGCTCAGCGGGAGAGCGTTCCCTTCACACGGGAGAGGTCCAAGGTTCGATCCCTTGTGCGTCCACCAGCTAAGTCATTGCGCAGACTTAGCTAACCCGAAGCCTCCTAAACCTCCGACAATCCGAAATCGCGGCTGGTCACACTGTGGTCACAGCTGGAGGTCCGATGGCGACTATTCGCATGCATAGGGACAAATGGCAGGTTCAGGTTAGGCGAGCCGTGCCGTTCAACGAAACCTCATTGACAGGTTTGAATGGCCTGCGCCCGCACTCCAAAATCCTGCGACCGTCAGTGAACTTTTATTCGATTCAATGTCTCGCGGAGGATGAAAGAGTGCGAACGCTTGGAGGGAAAGGGCAAACGATATTGCACCGACGATAGTTGGACGCTCGAAAAAGCACGGCGGCCCCGATTTAGGTCCAACCCGCGCTAAAAAGGCATGTTCATCGTGTGGTCTGGCGACGCGACCGTGCTTACGAAGACCGGTCATGACTGCGCCTGGCGCCAACCACCCGACTACCTGCGGTGAGATTTCTTCGCCTTCTTGGCCGCCTTTTTCTTGGCGGTCTTTTTCTTTTTAGCTTTGGTCGGCTTTGATATTGGATGAACGGGCCCGGTCTCACCTTGATCTTTCCCAGGATCCGGGTCACCCCCTTCATTCGCTGGGATTTCGTGGTCGGTGAGCAGAGTTATTCTTCGAAATATGTGAGTGGCATCAGCGGCCTCGTCCGAGACAACAACAATATAACTGTTGGCAGCCACATTGGGGTCATACTGCGCCCAGAAATGAACTCCTATTACGTTTCCGGTATCGTTCTGGACAGCTTTCTTCAGCGCGTCCTTTATGTCGTCTCGATTGTTTTTCGAAAGTATTCTTCCGAGAAACGCAAACCACCTCTTCCTTGGTTTGGTGCCAGCTGTCGGCCAGATGTTCAATCGATAAGAAGCGCGCGCAAGATTCTTTTTACTGCCCCATAGAAAATCGTCGCCTGAGGAGGCCACGTATTCTCTTATCGCATCAAGGTTCGCACCCGTAAACTGATTGTTCAGCTGATTGATTACGTCGAGGTCATTCCCATTTGGTAGTGCCGAACCCATTTCTGTCTCCCTGCCTTAAATCGTGAGATCAACGTAACGCGCACTGCTTCGGGATAGATATCAGCCAAAGCAAATTTTGCTTCCTCTTGGCCCAATGTGAAAATGCGCAACGCTCGGGAGCATGCTCAGAACGTCGCCGTTCGGCCAGATTGGCCGCTGTTTCCAACTGCGTCAACGCGACGGGCAGTGCAAAGTCACAATTGTTTCTCGCCAACTTTGCTCTTCCTTCGGTAACTGCCCAGCAGTCGGCCGCGCAATCGCAAGCGATTTGCGAATTGCATGGATGTCGACATCCGTGACTGAGATGGTGCCCAGCTTCATGTAAATAGGTAAAAACAAGCGCGTCGTGGTCTACCGCCGGATGGAAAGCTAGCCCGCCAAAGAAGTCGACCGATCGAAGATCATCGCGAACCGATGCTTGAGCGTTTATTGCTGTAATCCTGTCAAAGATTCGAAACTCCAACATCGGAAAAGTCAGCCGAAAGACTTGAGCTAAACTGACGATTAGGGCCCGACGGCCCGACGACCGGTCTTGATTTTCGCGCACGCATTGAGGCTGTTCAAAGATCAAGCCGAGCTCCCTTGGACGCAAAGCTTAATGCCATGATCCAAAAGCGCAATAGGCTTTTCAACGCTAGGCACTCTGCGCAGGCATGGATGGACCCAAGTGCAAGCAGGTACCCGATCGCGCTAGCTGGCCTTGTTAGGTATTTGGCGAGCATTAGAGTGCTCAAAACATGCGTCGTTGATGAAAGCCTCGAAGAGCACGGCTCCCGTTTCCCGCATTAGCGATTTTGCCCGATCCATTTCCTGGTCGCCATCAATCTTCTCATCGCCGGTTGTAGATCGCAGCAACAGCTTTGCTCGAACGATGCGGGCAAGGCATTCAGGAACTCGGGCATGCCGTTCGGTCGCAACCTTTATTGCCTGATCAACGGTGGAAAGCGCAGTCGGCACTATCGCCATTCAGTCTGTAGGCATTTGCCAAATCGGCCAGAATGCGGGGTTCGTTTTCTAGACCGGCCTTTCGCGATCGAGCGAAGCTGAGAGCATCGGATAAATCCTCAATGGCCGAGGTGAGCCTTCCTGCGACGATATGAGAAAGACCACGACAGGCTTGGGCATAGACTCGCAGGTAGGGGTTGCCGATTCTTCATAGCGATGGAAAACGCTCGGTCGGCATGCTCTTGCGCCAGTCCGATGTTTCCCTCGGCCCAGGCGAGGTCCACATACGCCATGCTTGGCATGACGTGATGGACAGGATCAACCTGACTACTTTCTAACTGAAGGATCCGATCGAGGAACGGGCGGGCTTCTTCCTTTCGATCGAGCATCACCAACGTTCGACCGCGCAAAACAGTCAGCCAGACCTCGATATCAAAACCCAGCGTTTGACGGTCGAATTTTACGATCTCGTGAGCCCGGTCCGTTGCCTCAACATTCATCTGAAGCGCTTCTCTCATGCGACCTGACAGCCACAGTGCGTGACAGAGTACAGCCTTAAGCGTGATTTGAACGCTGGGATCGTTACCCTGATCGGCGATCGCTTTAGCTTCTCGGATCTTTTCCACATACTCATCCGCCGAACCGCCATTTGCCAGAATTCGTCCGTAGGCCGCGTGAATCAGCGCATTGGCCCTCATATCCCCCAACGCCAGTGCGAGTTGTTTGGCTTCCTCGAAGTAGACGCGAGCATCCTCCGCCGAAATTCCTTCTCGCCACCCAAAATTTACAATTTGGCCGCAAGCCATCATTCTCAAATAATCGATCGGCTGAGACGGAGGCTGATCTCGACAGGAGTTCGCGGACCTTCTTCCAGCTTCTCAATGCCTGGCTTGGATCGTTTGCGCCAATCCAAACCGCAGCGCGCATATTCTGTTGAGCCGCTTTAAGATTTTCACCAGCCTGCTCTAAGTGATACGCCAGGAGAGAGGCTCGTTCGTCGGCGTGATCCTTGAAGAGACTTTCAATCGCCTGTGCCACTTTTGAATGAAGTTCGCGGCGACGTTCGTGCAGTAACGATCGATAGGCAACCTCTTGGATAAGCGGGTGACGAAAAGCAAGCAAGCCGCTGCTCGAAAGGACGGCACATCATAAAGCAGCTCGGCTTGTCTCAAATGCTGGACCGCTTCCGATAGCTCGGATGGGTCCAAACCAGTCACAACAGTCGAGGATCGATATCGAAATTTCTCGACCAATTACTGAGGCAATCTCGAGAACCCTTTTTGCATTCTCTTCAAGGCGATCAATTCGAGCCGCAACGACTGCCTGCACCGTGGTGGGTAGAGGAATTGCATCGATGCCGCCTTTCAGTCGGTATGCACCCTTCTCGCCTTCAAAGTCGCCACGTTCTACGAGGGCATTGATCAGCTCCTCGAGAAAGAAGGGATTTCCTTGGGCGCGCTCGATGATGTTCCTACTCAGCAACGCTAGTGAGGCATCATTGCCAAAGTGATCTTGCAGCAGGACGGTCGCTTGTGCGGGCGGAAGCGGAGGCATGTTGATCTGTCGATAGTGCGATCGCTGCATCAGGGGCGCAGTAAATCCCGGCCTAAAATTAACGACCAGAAGGGTCGTGGTACCGACAACGGCATCGGCCAGCGCCTCAACGAACTCTTCGCTCGCGGCATCGATCCAATGCAGATCTTCGATGATAACAACCGTAGTGAGATCCCGAGGCTGAGCGCGGCAGCGTTCTTACAAAATCGAGCAGCTGTGTTTTTCGCGTTTTCGGGTCAAGTTTAAGTGCTGGCTGCTGTGGGTCAGCAAGTCCAAGAAATTCCAACAATACGAGCGGATAACTGCTCGGAGACGGGGAGAGCTGCCAACCTGATCAAGGACGCGACGGCGAGAAACATCAGCTGCTTCTTTGGCGCGAAGGCCAAAGTAATCACGCAACAATTCCAGCACTGGCTGAAACGGCGTTGCCTTACCGTGCGCCAAGACACGAGCCTCAAAGACGCGGATATCTTTTCCGCGACAATTTTCGGCAAACTCGAAACAAAGACGGCTCTTGCCAATTCCAGCCTCACCGACGACACCAACAACACGACCATCACCCTTCATTGTATTTTCGAGTTCAAGCGCGAGAGCGGAAAATTGGTCGTTCCGGCCGGTAAGAGGGACTCAACCGTCTTCCGCTTCGAAACACTCCGCTTGAGGGAGCATGTTGAAGTCCCCTGAGTTTGAATATCTCAATGGGTGTCGCGATCCCACGAATGGTTTGCGGGCCTAACGGTTCGACTTCCACGAATTGTTTGGCAGCAGTGTAAGTCTCTTTCGAAATTAGAATGGTACCTGCATCAGCCATTTGCTCCAAGCGGTTCGCGAGGTGCACATTAGCGCCCGCCGCATCATACGTTTGGTATATTCCGTGCTCTATCGCCTGAACAACAACTTCACCGGTGTGAACGCCAACTCGGATTTGCAAATCTGGATCGCCAAAGCGTGTTACTCCATCCTGCATTGCCAGCGCGGCGAGGCAGCCACGGACAGCGTGATCTTCATGAGGTTGTGGAGCACCAAACAGCGCCATGACCCCATCGCCCTGTGATTTGTTGACGACGCCATCGTAACGAACAACGGCCTCATTCATGAGATCTAGAACGGGCTGCAAGCGCTTCATGCCCAATTCGGGATCGCCCAAGCTATCGATAAGTCCGGTTGAGTTACGAATGTCTGCAAATAGAATTGTGAGGCGTTTACGCTCTCCGCCTTTGGCGTGAAGCGACCTCAGGACATGTTGCCAGGACTGATTGGCTGCTCCAGCAACGACGTTGCTCAGCGCGGCGCTGCATTTCCCACAATAGCGACTGCTTGGTCCGTTGAGGTGTCCGCAGGCTTTACACTCAATTCCGAGAGAAGCCCCGCATCCTTCGCAATATTCATTGGTCGCCTTATTCTGGCAACCGCAACGCAAACATTGCATCAATGACCCCTTAGATAGCAGCGAAGCGTGACTGCACGTCGGGAGTGATTATAGCTCTATAGCGCGATTATTTCTATGCGGATGTGAAATAGGTCATATTTCCGGTCGTTCGTACGCCATAACCTATCGTCGTTGCTTGATGCGCCGCTGCGTGGAGCAGGTCTGGCTGTGGCATCAACGGCTAGGCTGGGTGGCCTGCGGTATTGGGTCGCAGCGTCATGAACTCAGGTTGGTTGGACTGTCAACGTCCGCCTAGGATCACCCTACGAAGAGAAGCGGTCTTGCGTGATGAAACCCTCAATCGGCCGTGCCGCTCGCTACCTAGCCAGTCAGCAATGGACGCGTTAGCATTCAGTGGATTGTCCTACAAAAATGCTCAAATGTTAATCACATGAGCTTCTTAAATTCACCAGTGGAGGAGGTACTTCCGAGCCGACGCGTTCAGCAGCAACGTCGACGTGTGGTATTGGATTTGCTCGACAAGTTTAGTCGCGCATTTCCTGAAGTTACATATGAATTACGTTGGGAATCTCCCACGATCAACGCCCAAGCGTGGCGACTTGGATCGGCTCGGTATGTTCGGGTTTATGGTGGCTTGGTACGCCATCGGGCGATCACAAAATACGGACTAGCTTTGATGCTGGCGCATGAGACTGGCCATCATTTGGGGGGATTACCACACGATCCCGCTATGCCGTGGATGACCTGGCAGGGTCAGGCAGATTACTGGGCAGCCAGCAAAGCAATGCCGAGGATTTGGGGTCCGCGCGCGCGAGCCATGACGTTGAGGGCGGCTCGGGAGATCGTAGAATTGCATAAAATGCTTGCGGGCCAATTCGAGGACGACGAACCTGATCTGTCGCCGGATTGCCGGTACTGCATATTGTGCTCGGGAGCACGCGACGAAGCCATGCCAAGCTGCGCGTTAGAGGCTTTCGCATTAATTTCACATGACAGCCAGGGATTGGATGAATAAGCTTTCTAAACCAAGAGCTATCAATGAGGAGGCGACAATGGGCTCACTTATTCAGACCAAGGGCACGCAGCGACTTGCGAACCTCTTCAACAGTCGCTTTAGCAATTTAAATACTGCCGGAAAATGGACTTCGACTAACGCTGTTCCGAAGACATTTACCGGGACGCTAAGCGACGCCTTCGATAAAGATGCGCTTGACTTGCTGAAAATATCGGACTCATTCATCGCACAGAATGCTTCAGCGGGAGCAAATTTGTGGCCGGCCGACGGCAATGATATTTTGTATCCCAGCGCAACGATGACCACTACTGCGGCGTCGAGCAGCACTACGCTTTTATTCAACCTTCCCTGCGGGATCAACGCGCTTTCCTCAGGCTCGATGATCAAGAACGGTGCATCCGTCATTAGCCTCGATAAACGGGGTTCAATTCAGAAAGACACTACTGTTACTAGCGCCAGCTGTTAACACCAGTAGCCCCCGCCACTCTCACTGTCACTCTCTCCCTAAGCGCGAACAACGTACGCAACAAGGAAAGAATTTGTTTCATCACGGGTACGCATCAACGCCTGGTCCGACGGTGGCGCTGGTATCTGTCACATGATCTAAAACCAGAAAATGATAGTGCGATAAAGAATGCAATTTCCTCGGCGCTCGATGATTCAGATTTCCAATCGATAACCTTTCAGACAATAGAAGACACCCAAGGCGTGTTGACCACCACTGAGCAGCAGTTGGACAGCTACTAATTTTGAGTTCATCAACCAATTCATCTTGCACGTCGTCCTGCTGACGCAGAAGACCACTGCGCCTGATCCGCTGGATCCGCAGTAGCCAATTCGTTGTTTGCTTTCTGTGCACCCCTCAGCGGTGCGCGCGATAACCAAGGAGCGCTGATCCGTTGACGCGCAAAGCTAACCGCAGTCTATCGTCGCGTTCGGCGGCAATGAAGGCTGCGTTGGCTTAAGCCAGAAGGAAACGCGAGCGGCTCATGCCAAATCGGTCCCGGGTTCGGGAGTGGGAGAGCGCACACTTCGTGAGCAGCCTTGGATCGTTTGCAGAACCCTGTCGCCGCAATTGAGGCACGGGCAAAATGTCATAATTTCTGTGAGATAATTTCGAGGTGCCTTCGGCCGTCTAGAGGCACCCCCTACCCCCCTTGGCACCCCCTTCGCTTTGAGAAAGCGTCAACAAGGAATGCTTTATTGCCGACCCATAGAACACACTGCCTCGCGCCGTCCGTTGGGTCACCAAAGCGGTCACACTCTGGTCACAGCTACTGCACGAAAACCGGACGATTGCATAGCTCGGTAGAAAATCGTACACTGCGTAAGCAGTTGTGATTTAACGATTTTCGGCAAGTTGCCGGAGGCGACGACGGGAGAGCGTTCCCTTCACACGGGAGAGGTCCAAGGTTCGATCCCTTGTGCGTCCACCAGAAGAGCCCTGATTTATTAGGCTTTTCCGTCAATCCAAATTTCCTAATCGGCAGTTCGCAGATCGTCGAGACTATCGGATTGGAGCCTGTACAGGCAAAGAAGAGTCTGGTGCGACACGTTTCCGGAACGCCCGATAAGCAGAAGCCCGACCAATCTTCAGCGCCTTAGCAATCGCGGACGGCCCCATGCCGTCGACTTTCATCTGCCTGATGTTCCCCGGATCAATACTCGCCTTCCTCCCCTTGTAGCGGTCGCGAGCTTTCGCGCTGGCGATCCCTTCCAGCTGGCGCTCCTTCGACGTGCATTGGAAATTCCGGTCAGTTGAATCGCTTCCGAGAGTCATGCCACGGGCGGCGTTCCTCAGTTGAATTTCGGAAGTGTTCTAATTTGCATTGCCGGATGCCGGCGGAAGTCCCCCGTAAAATGCATGGCTACTGGCCGAAATGGTCACGAATAGGTCAGCCATCCTTCCATTATCTTGCGCCCATGGTGCAGGAACGTTGGTTCGCAGTGACGATGGTTTGCTTGGGCGTCCTAACGGTGGCGCTGGTTGCGGCTGCCTTATTTTGGCGTTGAGATGTTGCAGCCGGCTGGCAGCAATCAGAACGCGATCTCATTGCCATCGCTATCACGGGCTGACCCCAATCTGCCAGCACGGTTGTCAAAAAGGTACGGCGGCGGTCTGAGAGACTGAGGCCGATGGGGGCGGTACCCAGCCATCTAAACTCAAGAACCCAGGTTAGGAACAGTTGTCCCGAAGCACAGTGTCCTAATTCTGGGGTGTCCTATTCAGGACAGACAGACCCCACGGGCTGATCTAAATCAAGCAACGAGCGCGCCTGACGCTCTATCAGATCGTACCCACTGGATGGAAGTGCTGGATGAAGCGCGCCAACCTGTACTATCAGCTCTCGCTGGTCTGGCTGGTTATCTTGGCCGGTGGCGTCGCGTTTTTGTGGTTCAGGTGAAGGCGCGCGATGACCTATGACGGTCCAGTGCCGGCGTTGGACACAGGAAGCTTGATCCTAAACGTCGCGCCGCCGTGATCCCGATTTTTGGCCGATATCAGCCCATGGTGCGCCTCGATAATGGTGCGCGCGATGGACAGCCCCATGCCCATGCCTTCCGCCTTGCTGGTGAAAAACGGTTCGAAGACCTCTTTTAATTTGCCTTCGGGAATGCCCGGGCCGCGATCCGACACGGCTAGCTGGGCAAACTTCTCGACGCGCGAAGTCCGAATGCTGATGATGCGGTTTTCGCTAGAGTTGTCCTTCATCGCGTCGATCCCGTTCACCACAAGGTTCAGTATGACTTGCTGAAGTTGAATGCGGTCGCCGAGGATCGGAAGCGCATCCGGTGTGATCACACTAGTCAGTTCGACCTTTCGTGCGACAGCCAGCGAAGAAAGAAATTCGACGGTTTCCCGCGCGACGTCGTTGAGGTCGAGACTTTTCAGTTCGAAGGGTGCCTTTTTCAGGAGGCTCTTCATCCGCCGGATGACTTCGCTGGCCCGTCGGTCATCCCGCACGATATCGCCAACGATCTCGTTCAGTTCCGCGATGTCAGGACTCGGAGATGTCAGAATTGACTGTGCGGTTTCGGCGTTGATCAGAATAGAGCCAAGCGGCTGGTTGATTTCGTGCGCGATTGAGGCGGTCAGTTCGCCAGCGGTCGAGAAGCGCATGACACGGGCCAGTTCTGCCGTGCGCTGCCGCGACTGCACTTCGGCAAGTTGACGCCGACGGTGCTCGCGTAGCAGGGCCGAGATAAGTCCGGCCTGCAAGAGAATAACGGTGGTGATCAGCGCGATTTGCCACCAATAGTGCTGCCACACCGTTGGCTCGCGGAAGTAGATTTCGCTGTTCGGGGAGAGACGGCTCTCATCGATGTTCCACCGTCGAAGCTCGCGCCAATCGTATTTCGGTGCCACAAAACCGTTGACGGCTGTCTTGATGTCACCAGCCTTTTCCCCACCGAGGATGCGCATAGCGACGGCGGTGGCTTTGCGGCTGAGATCAAGAGCCGAAAACATCGGCCCACCGATAATTTCTTGGCCGAAAAACGCATCATCATGAGTAAAGATCGGCGCGTTAGCCGTGGCATATAGCCTCGTCAGCGCTCTGTCTCCTTCGTGCGCCACGCCCGCCGCATCGACAACCATCTGATACCAAAAAATCGCGGAATGCGGTGGCAATGAAGCGGTTTGCTTCAATGTGTCTTCGTATGACAACTTGTCGTACCATCTGATCTCGATGCGATCTTCCAGTGGCTTCAACTCCCGTACCAGTTCCCCTTGCCAAAATTGTTCGTTCGGCGAGTTGCCGTTGATAACTGCAATAATCTTGGTGTCCGGCGCGATGCCAAGGTAACTTTCGAACAAAAATCGAAAATCATTTCTGGCTGAAACAACCGTGTCATTCTCGGTCATTTTCGAGTACTGGACGCGACGGTCTTCCAATACAGTGAATACAATTGGGGTGGTGGGGAAAAGATCTTTTCGACGGCGCTGAAAAAATGCGGCCGAAGGTGCGCCGACACTGACGATCAAATCAGGTGGTCCGCCCGCGTACAGCGCCTTGATGTATTCAAGGAACAATTCCTCGGCTCTTGGGTCGGCTGATCTCGCCGCGACCAGTGCGTGTTCTTGCACATCGATCGGCCATCGAGACTGCCGATCAAGCTCGGCTCGAATGTCCTTTGCATAGACATTCCAGGGCCGGAATTCCCGTCCCACTGAATGGAGTATCATTACACGCTTGTGGTCGCCATCGGCAGCAAAGGCAGGCCCGCCGAAATTGAGAAAAAGACCGGCGCAAACAAGGAACAGCGCGACCGAAAATCCGCCTCGGCGAGAACCCGCGAACCCTCTTCGATCACGCCCAGATAGCAATTCGAATCTGCCTTGGCACTCACAATCCGATAACACAAGCGCATCCTAATACACTTTCGCCGATGCCCGGAGATATTTCAAAGCGGGCGGCATACCGCCGCCGGGCGGGGTTCAACGGTCGCTGGCACCGCGTCGAAAAAACAATTCAGGACGGGTTGAGGATCAGAAGTTTCGGAGATTGCGGCGCGGAAGTAACGTCGGTTTGCTGACTGCCCATGGCAATGCTCATCAATTCCCTTGCCCCATGCGCGCCAAATTCGGGGACACCGAGCACCAATTTTGGGTCCAAGAAAAACCCGCCCTGGGAGCTACAGTGTGTTTTTCGAGGTCAGAGCCGACCTTGCATGGGTCGCCCGCTCTATTTCTGGCGGCGGATGTTGTAGTCCTGCCATTGCACACCAGACACTGACATAGGCAGCGTGCAACGAGCTGTCTTCAACACTATCCTTGAAGTTCGGGTAATCGATATGGTCGATCATTGCGGCCAATGCCTGTTTCACCCCATCGCGCGGCAGAACTGCCCGATACAGATAATCACTGTTGGTGTTCCGGGTCACCTTGGCATCTGGAAACACCTTCTCGATATCCCCGGCACGCCGAGCCCTGACCAGCAGTTCAGCCGGGCCACAATCCTTGCTTACGATCGACAGGTAGCCGTTGTTCGTCATTATCCACATCTAATCCCTCCTTTTTATCATGCATTCGTTGCAGGCGCTGAGAATGGGATGGCGGACCCAACCGGACGGCCACCATCCTTGCGCGATGCGAACAGAGAATACAACACCGTCACCGTCGGCGGCGATGTGGCCAACGTCGGTCTTTAGAACTCCTCGACGCCGCCGCGCGGATCATCTGGTTGTCCGTCATCAAACGCATTGCGGCAGTTTACGGGCGTTGCTTGGTGGAGACTCCAGCTCATCAGTTGGGCTAAGTTACCCGATCCGGTTTAAGCCGGAAGAGCCGCGACGATCCGGGAAACCTTAGCGGTGCCGGTGCGCCGCCCTGGTTCTCTCCAACACAATCGCAACTACGAGGAAAAGAACGCAAAAAGTCAAAAACCTCTTTTGATTTAGATCAAGGCCGACTGAGACAGGGAACCGCAATCTTGGTCGGTGAACATTAGCTCAGGGCAGCTCCGATGATAGAGTACGCCATTTTGGTTGTAATGGTGATCTTCGCCATTGGTTTTGCGTGGTTGTGGTTCATCGAGCAAAAGAAAAAGCGAAAGAGAAAAGAAGCGCTTCAGCAAAAGGAGATCGAGCGATAATCTGTGAGGGCGATCACGCAGACCAAGGTGCGCTGAGAAATGACCGGCGACGAAACCGTCGCCTTACCTTCCACTTGGGCAATGCCGCTAGTGGCTTCTTCGGGATCTCCCCACCGTTGTTACACTTTTGTGTCTTTGTGGACTGTCGCCGCAACTAAGCTCCGTTTCGCAGAGTACGCGCGCATCATCGAAAAGTCCTTCATTGATCGCGGGTTAGTGGGTTTCCGCATTGCCTTCTTTCGTGTAGCATTGTCGCATGAACGAAGCCGGGACTTTGTTTGTGGCCCTGCGTCAGTCGGCCGACGACGACGTGGTGGATATGCTTGAGCGCATGGTGCGGGATGCCCCGGATCATGCCTTGAACAAGATAAACGCACTTGATCTCGCGACCAGGGAGGGCATCGACGAGGAGCGGGTCATCGCGGCGCTCCTGAATGCGGTGGGACTCGGCATTTTCGAGATGACGTGGAACGTCATGTGCCCAAGTTGCGCCGGTGTTCTTTCCGCCAATAAAAGCCTGAAGACCCTGGATCGGGCGCAGTATAGTTGCGCTTTCTGCGCCGCGGGTTATGAGACGTCGCTCGACAACCTGGTCGAGGTGACCTTCACGGTAAGCCAGCGTGTGCGGAAGATCGCGGCCCACAGTCCCGACGAATTGTCCGCGGCCGAATATTATCGGCAGATCTTCTGGAGTTCGGCCATCGATCTTCCAGCCGATCTGGAGAAGCTGCTGCGGGAAGTCACGCTCGAAACTGTTGACTTGCCGCCAGGAGAAAGGGCCATCCTTTCGTTGCAATTGCCGAAGGGCGCCTTGATCGTGTTCGATCCCGTGACGCATACGGCCCAGTTCCTTGATGTCAGCGGCGAGGCGGCGAGCGAGCGCCAGAACCTGTCCGTGATCTTCAACAAGGTCCACGTTCCGGTCGACACCATTACCCTGCGCCCCGGGCCACTGCGCCTGGCTTTGGAAAACCGCACCGAGAGCCGCGTGCTGCCGGCCGTATGGGTGGCGAACCAGGCGCTGGACGACCTCCTGAAGCGACGCAAGCCCATACTCTCTGCGAAGCGTCTCCTCACCAATCAGACCTTTCGCGACATCTACCGGACCGAAACGCTCGCCATTGGCCAGCGCCTCAAGATCTTGAGCCTGACTTTCCTATTCAGTGATCTCAAGGACTCCACTGCGCTCTATGAGCGCGTCGGTGATCTCGTCGCCTTCGATCTCGTCAACGAGCATTTCAGGCTGCTGCAGGAGATTATCGCGTCCGAAAGGGGGGCCGTCGTGAAGACCGTTGGCGATGCCGTGATGGCGACCTTCGAGACGCCTGACCGCGCCATTGCCGCGGCGATCCGCATGCGCGAGGCGATGAGCGATCTTGGCGCCGAGCGTCAGCATCAGAGCCTGCGCCTGAAGATGGGCATCCATGAAGGATCATGTCTCGCGGTCACACTCAACGGCCAGCAGGACTATTTTGGCCAGACTGTGAACATCGCGTCGCGTGTCCAGGGCCTTGCTGCCTCACGCTCGATCGTGGTGACGGAATCGGTGGTGGAGAATGCCCATGCGCGGGCCCTGCTTGAAACCAAAGGGCTAAAGCCAACGCTCAGACGCGTGGCGCTGAGCGGCATCGCGGACAGGGTGTCGGTCTACGAACTCTCTTGAGCACAGCGGTAGTCGGGGTAAGTCGGATAGCAGGGCCGGCACCCGTCTGTCTCGTGGCTTGCTGAGGTTGAACTTCCGGCCAGGCCGGATACCGCGCTACTGACCGTGATCGACCAGCACCTTAAGGCACGCATGACTCAGTTTCTTGCGGTTTTGTTGCAGGCAGGCCAAAACGGCAAAATCGCCTTGATCAATCACCTTGCGGCAGAAGCGAACCGCATCCCGCGAACAAGCCTTTTCGTCTTGCTCGCTGCCGCTGTGCTGCGCCAACGTGAGATCAACGCCGGAAACCAACAGGACGAGCGCTAATACTATCTTCTTATACACTTATAATCTTTCATTAAGCGCAGCTTTTAAAGCGCTGCTTTTATTCGCGGGATTGTAACTCAGCCCAGTGTCACCACCACGGGCCAAAATCGGCTCGCGCGTGAGATCGGGCTGTCGCCAAGGCGAGCTAATTTCCGCCGCGCCGCCCGCCGTCGCGAGTGATACGCGGGGGGACTAAACCCCAGATCGCTTTTCAGGTTAGCCCCGAGTCACGATAGGTGCAGGTGCCTTGCCGATCGGAGACTTGCCGATCGGAGACTTGCCGATCGGCATCTTGCCAACCGGGGCTTGCTGGTAAACTGGCTGCGCGCGCGGCAAGTCGGCGGCTGCGGCAATACCTACCAAGCCAAACGATACGGACGCAACGATCAGAAATTTGAACATATCCGGTCCCTCAGTGTGCGAAATTCTGCAGCCGACTAATCTCGATTGTCTACTAAAGAGCGATTAACCGTCCTAATCCTTTTGGTCGGAGATGGATATTTTATTGGAGAACGTTGCATTAATGGCACATCGTCGGGAGCGAGCGTCGGATCCCCAAACTTCCCTGACTTAAAAGACCAAGGGAACAACGCGACGGGTTCGCGCCATAAAATCCCGATAAGTGACCCATCTTGAGGACCGCAAGGCTTCGCATATTCGCAGTTGCGGTCGCCTCAATTCTTGCGGACACATCAAGGTCATGGACCCAGGCTCGATGTCCCGGCGCGGTAGCCTCCGCTTGCGAACCTCACGTGAGAGCCACTGAACCGTGATTTAATCGATATCGCGTGCGAGCCGCGAAAGCGCGTCGATGTAACGTCAACCAGCCATCGGTGGCGTCCTTCGTGCGACCGCCATGACGGACATTGCCATTCCTTTTCCCTCTCGCAACGTCCGCATATGGCGAGGCAGACTTTTGGTGTTGCAGCGGAGAGACGCACTTTGAAAAAACATTTCCAAAGTTACCGCCCCTGTTGCAGATGCGAACATGTGAGGGGTACGCTACGGCGAGCGCAACAGGTGTTACGCATTGGACAGGGGCTACATGCGATTTATCGTCGGGCTTTCGTTTCTACGCCGACCGTGGTCGGGTCGAATGCAAGCGACGGCGATAGCGCTCTTGCTGCTGGTACTTCCGATCGGCGCCAGCACCGGAAACGCCGGGGCTCCTGCATCGGGTGCTCACGTTTATCTTCTGCGCGGCGTGCTCAATATTTTCTCTTTAGGCTTAGATGATATCGCGGCCAAACTGCAGCAGCAGGGCATCAATGTCACCGTCGCCAACTACCTCTCTTGGGCATCGCTCGCGGACGAAGCCGCGGCGGAATACAAGAGCGGCCGGACGAAGACCATCATTCTGGTTGGCCACTCTTCAGGTGCGACGGTGCTGCCCTATATGGTGGCGCGCCTGGACTCCCTTGGCGCCCCCGTTAAGTTGGCGATTGGCCTGGATTCGATTTTCCGCACCAGCCTGGCAGGACGCGTTGGGCGCTATATCAACTTCTACATTGCCAATGGAAACGGCGAACCTGTCGCGAAGACCAAGCAACTCCAAGGCGAACTGGAGAACGTCGACGTGGGGAAATTGGGTATGGGGCACCTCACAATCGACAAGAGCGAACTCATGCAGAGCATGGTGATCAGCGCCATCGACGCGGTGGCTTTTGGTCCTTCTAAAACGCCGTCGGTGGCGCAACAGACGGAAGTACGTGCGGCCAAGCCGAGTTCGGGCGCGGCAGACGCTTCCGCAACGGTGCGCAGATAACTTTCCATCCGACCGCGGGTTTGCCCGCGAGGAATGGCGTAGGCCCGTTTGGCACCCACGGTGCCTGAAGAACCCGGCAGCGGTTCGCTTTTGCGAGATCACATCCGGAATCGGGACTTGCGCTACTACCGAGGAGGTAAATCTTTCGTTGCGCGCGGCACGCTGGTGCGGGCATTTTCATCCCTCGGTGAGAAGGCGATCGAGTGCACAACGAAGTCGAGTTTTCGCCATCGACCCATTTTGGTTATGGGGTCCGGGTCAGCGGCGGGTGATCGCGTTGCGCATACATCTGATTAGCCGCCGGTCGCAGTAGGGCAAACATTTGCTCTGATGTACCCGCCAGTCGCCTGCCCCGCCGTGATCTCGACACATCTGCCCATGCAATTCGCGGCCTTGTCCTCACATTGGCTTGTCGCTGCTTCTGCCGGTGAGTTGAGGAGCACTCCAGTGCCTATGAGGGTGATCGCGAAAAAAAGGTACCGTGTCATGGTCGAACCTCTCGAGAAAGACGCAGAGCGCGGCGCTTATCCAGCCGCCAGCTCACGCGGCCTGCGCGCGGCGGGAATGCCATCGCGGTGACAGCACATCTCGGCCATGCGGCGCGCGCCGGGATGATGTTTGCCGACTGGAGCGCGCAGCCGATGGCCGATCTATCCAGTTCAACACCGCATTGCCCGGGGTCCCCGACGTCGACCGCGACGCAGTTGGGCGCACATCTCGACATGTCACGCCAGCACGTCACCCGGATGGCGGAGCAAGGCGTCATCATCCGGCGGTCTTCGGCTCGAAAACGCAAATCATTTGGCGCTTAATAACAAGACTTCATGCTGGGGTTCCCGTAACGATGGCTTGCGGGGGATTTCATGGCCCGGCCATGAAATACCGAACGCCGCCAAGCGTGGGGGTTCGCTTGGCGGCGTTCGGTCACTGGCGTCTCAAGTCAAAGCCAGCATTGATCCGATCCACGATCATCAGGTTTGAATTGATAGGCCACCTTCGGGCAGCTTTTTGTTTGAAGCTGACCACGATCTCCGAATGGCAATCCTATCTTTAGTCGAGTGCGATTGACGCAACCGGCGCGCTAGGTCGTGTACTCATAAATGGACAGATCGGAAGTCCGCTTTCGATGCTGTGGACGGCTCCTCCACCGGCACGAGGGTGCCACGGATGTGGGAGCTATTAAGGCTCCCACGATTAGGAGGAGCTAGCCATGGAAACGGTTACGACAATCGGTCTCGATATCGCCAAATCAGTCTTTCAGGTTCATGGTGTTGATGCTGCCGGCCAGATGGTGATCCGCCGCCAGTTAAAGCGCCGCCAAGTCCTTGCGTTCTTCCAGAGGTTGCCGGCATGCCTTGTTGGGATTGAGGCTTGTGCCTCGTCGCATCATTGGGGGCGCGAGCTCCAAGTGCTTGGCCATACCGTGCGTCTGATGCCACCGGCCTACGTGAAGCCCTATGTCAAACGGCACAAGAACGATGCGACTGATGCGGAGGCCATTTGCGAGGCAGTTGCCAGGGCGAACATGCGCTTCGTCACGATCAAGACACCGGAGCAGCAAAGTTGCCTGATACTCCATCGCACCCGCCATCTGCTGATCCGGCAGCAGACGTCGGTGATCAATGCCATCCGGGCTCACCTCGCGGAGTTTGGCATCGTGGCAGCGGTCGGCCGCAACGGTGTCGAGCAACTGCTTGGCGTCGTCGCGGATGCAAATGACAAGCGGCTGCCCGAGGTTGCCCGTGCGTGTTTGGCGGCTCTCGGTGTCCAACTGCGGGTACTGAAGGCACAGATTTTGGAGTTCGATCGGATGATCAACGCCTGGCATCGATCAAATGAGACGAGTAGTCGGCTGGACAAAGCTCCTGGCATCGGTCCGGTGCTGGCCACCGCTTTGGTCGCTACTGTTGCCGACCCAAAGACCTTCCGATCGGGGCGTAATTTCTCGGCCTGGATCGGGCTGGTGCCGCAGCAGCATTCAAGCGGCGGCAAGGACAGGCTCGGCCATATCAGCAAGCAAGGTGATCGCTATCTGCGCAATCTATTCGTGGCCGGCGCTCTCGCTGTCATCCGCTACGCCAAAATCCATGGCACGCAACATCGGCCCTGGCTCGCGGCATTGTTGGCGCGGCGACCAACCAAGATCGCCGCCATCGCACTTGCCAACAAGATTGCCAGGATGGCTTGGGCCATGATGGTCAAGGGCGAGCATTATAAGGAACCTGTTGCGCTTGCGCGGTAAACGAGATCGCGCCGGACAACCGGCGTGATGTGAAGGTTGGGAGGGCCAACAGCACGTAATGCAGAGCCGGTCGATCTGGCGATCAGGACAACCCACTTACCCCCATGCATTGTCGAATGCGGGCTTTCGATCGGGACCTGATCCGCGGAGGGCATTATGGCCAGCGGTCATGTGAACCGCGTCTAAAGGCCGAACACACGGCCGCACCGACCAACCTGCGACGTGAAAAAAGTCCTTGCCAACTCGGAGCCGTCCACACACAGCGGGTAAAGCGGAAAACATATCCTCGGTGTGAGTATTTTCGGTTTTGACCCCATAACGGACTTAGGTTGAGACTCTGGTCGGGGGATGGAACCCTGGATCTATATTGTATTTGCAGCGACTACATTTCGATCGGGCTGTCCGAAGACAAATGATACACGAGCTTCAGCTGTCCAATATTGAGCCTCGATACGGGTGCGCTACCTCCATCGATTGGCTGCGGTGACCCGAAATTTCTCCCCAATCTGCATGCCGGTGCAATACCACCAGGCTCGTTGTCGGTCCCAGCCCAGGAACATTTTGGTTTCCGAGCAATCCACGTAGCTCTTGTAGGTGAGTGTGTCTTTGCACGTTGCTGAAAAAACTGAGTAATATCCCGCCGATTCGCTGCATCCAACCCAAGGGTCCTTGCCGCGTTTGAAGCTTGATTCGCAACCATCGTTGCAACTGCTGGCCTCTTTCTCGAGCCGGGCAAGCTTCGCCATGATAGGACCCCGCGCAGCCGACGGCGTCCCAGTCGCCGTTTGAGTGGATCGCGATGTCCGGCCCGCTCGGTGTGCCCGACCGGACCCTTGTGGCGTTACCTCCGGCCGTTGCGGCCTTGCCACTTGCCTCGGCGCTTCGACCGTGATGTTGGGAAGTTGGGTGCTGGAGCCTGGTGCGGTTTGTGACATTGCCGTGCCGCCGAGGGCGCACAGCAACGCGTTTGACAGGATAGCGACAGCCGAGGGCGCGACGAAGCCGGATGGCAATCTCATGATCATATCCTCCCAAATCCGGGACGGACTCGTCCCAATGTGTGCACGACACCGTGCAAACTAGCCTGAATTTCCGAATTCGGCGACTAAGGCTCGCAATGTATTTGCCGGCGTCCCGACTCTGCCGGGACTCATCAGTCAGCGATTGCCGAACAAACGAAATTTATGAGTACACGCCCTAGGTGGCCTGCGAGGTCTGCTGAGGGGGCCTTATGCGATTCTCTTAGGCGCTACTGCTACCGCGGGTTCAATCGGTGGTAGCGTCCTGCCTGTTGCGGCTCGCCGTCATTCTCATGCTCATCTGGCATAAGTTTGATGGCTATTTTTGCGATTTCGAAAAACGTGATCCCTCCGACCTTTGTGTTCGCGACTGCGCTCCGGCATGGCGATCCCGGTAACGGCCACCGTTTTCGTCCGTGACAGTGAACGGTCGAAACGGAGAACCGCCCGCCACGGTCGATCAACTTCTGCGCAAGTTAGCCGTGCTTGACGCCAGCGGCACGCCGGATGGTTTCAATAATCTCGGAGGCGCAACATCATGGATAAGCTCTCTTAGCGCCTCGGTATCGAACGGCTTACGTAATACCCTTATACTTGAGGGAGCTGCGTTTGCCGCTTCGCTGTAACCGGTCGTAAGGATCACCGGCAAATTGGGATACCGCGAACGGATTTCTCTGGCAAGCCCGACGCCGTCGATAGTCCCTGGCATGACGATATCGCTGAAGACGAGATCGATCTTCGTACCGGCTTCAAGAAGTTTTAATGCCGCTTCGGCCGATTCTCGATAGATGGTCTCATAGCCCAGATGCTCGAACAACGATGATGTCACTTCCGCCACATCAGCGCTGTCGTCGACAACGAGGACCGTTTGCCGTTGCGAATGCTGTGTTCTTGTTTTAGCAGCGGAGGCCTCTTTGCGGGTGATTTGCTCGTCCGCACAGGACGGTAAATAGACCGTAATCGTTGTTCCTTGTCCGACCTTGCTGTTTGCCGTCACCGTTCCGCCGGCTTGGTGCGCAAAACCATATACCTGCGACAAACCGAGCCCGGTTCCTTTGCCGACTTCTTTGGTGGTGAAAAATGGATCGAACATCTTGGACAGAAGATTTGGCGGAATGCCAGTGCCCGTATCGCTAAACGCTATCGCAAGGAAGGCTCCGCTAAGGCGATTATCGCCGATTTCCTGATTCACCGTTACGTCGTTGACGGATAGCGTGAATGTGCCGCCGTTTGGCATCGCGTCGCGGGCATTAACGGCGATATTGACAATCGCAAGTTCTAGTTCGGCGAGATCCACTTTGACCGGCCAAACACCGTCACCAATATTTTCGTTGTACACAATGTTCCCGCGCAGCGAGCTTTCAATCATGGTCCGCATGTTCTTTATGGAAGCATTCAAATCGACGACCATCGGGGTAAGATGCTGATGACGAGAGAATGTCAACAATTGGCGTGTGAGATTTTCTCCGCGTTTGGCCGCGGTTTGTATGGCTTCGATTGCTTTTGGCAGCTTGGGATCAAGCAGGCGTGCAAAGATCTGAGCACTACCTCCAATGATCATCAATAAATTGTTGAAATCATGCGCAATCCCGCCAGTCAGTTTGCCGATTGCCTCCATTTTCTGCGACATCGCGAGCTGTTCACGTGCCTGGACCAGTTTCTCCTCCGCGTCGCGTCGCTCGGTTGCATCCCGGAGTACATTGATAAAGCTGAGCAGATTTCCAGCGTCATCACGGTTCGAGGAGACCGAGCCGGTGATGAAAAACGGCGTGCCATTTTTCCTGATGCGCCAACCCTCAACTTCGTGCTTGCCTCTTTGGATAGCCAATTCCAATGCGCGGTTCGGTGCGCCCGCGCGACGATCGTCCGGTCGATAAAATATTCCAAAGTGCTTGCCGATAATTTCTTCCGCGGTGTAGCCCATGATTTTTTGTGCGGCGCTATTCCAACTTGCAACGTGCCCTTCCTTATCGAGCGCAAAAATTGCATAGTCGACAACGCCTTCGATCAGAGTTTGGAAGTGGCGTTTGACGCTGTCGAGCACCAAAGTTTTCCGTTCAATCTGACGGATCAACTGGTCCTGCACAGAAAGCAAATGGGCTTCAGTGTTTTGGCGCGTCGCAATTGCCGCAGCCACAGCCAGAGGCGGCACCGATACGCTGATGGAAAGTACCAGTAACGATAACAGGGCTCCATTCAGATCGGTTTTTGGAAATGGATCGCTACCCACCGTGAAACCCCACACGCCGATTCCCAAGAAAACGAGCGCGGCCGTCGCGACGTTGCGTTGATTGCCGCGCAAACCGGCCCACATCAACGGTAGCAAAACCAGAAAGCCAAGAAGGCTCCGATACGGCAGCACCACGTTGAGGTCATCGCTGATGAGGGTACTGCCAATGAGCGGGCTGTAAGCAACGATCCCGATGACGCTCACGAGAATCGAGACTGCGACGGATTCCAGCAGGTTCCAATTAGAAAAACGGCGTAAAGGCATCATCGCCCAGAGCACGACGACCGGAGCGATAACCAAGGTCCCAGCCGCGTCTGCAAGCCACCAGGTTAACCATGTGACGACAGGATCGGAGAAACTTGGTCTGTTGGCGATAGTGAATCCCGCCAGAGCGATGGTTGAACTAACTATCGTGGTTGGCACAAAGGAAATGATTGCAAACTTTGCGATATTAGAGGGGGTACCAAACGTCTGGTGACCGTTCGACCAGCGTTTAATCAGCCACGTTCCGGCAAACGCAGCGAGGAGAGTGCCAATCCCGACCGAGCCCAACTCCAAGACCGATTGGCCAGCCGTGAAGTAAGGAGAGAGAGACCCCGCTAAAATCGCGGGCCAAATCCGGTAGCCGCGCAGCAGGACCAGCGCGAGCGCGAACCCGGTTGGTGGCCACAATGGTGTCGCCGCCGGGTTAATCGCGGGTAGCAATAGCGCGGACTCGGCAAGGCCAATGTAAACCGTGGCGACTGTTGAAAGTTCCACCAAGTAGGTCGCAGCACTCCGAGCGCTGCCAAAAGCGGAAATCTTGGCTTTACCAAACCCTGCCCTTTCCATCACGAACCCTTGCGGTGGCGGACTCGCTCCAAGGTGGCAGTCTACAGGTTCAATGGCGTGCTTTGACAGGGGAAAAACCCGGCGGCAAGCTGTTCATCGGTCATGGTCTCGCCCGAGCGCAGTAATTCTACGATCGAGCCACGAAATATTCACTATTAAGCCAATTTTGCGGAACTGGGTTCCATCGTCCTATTGGATGCCCATTAGGAGCGTCACATGAACTTTTTTAGCGCTCGCCAGCTGATCGGCGAAGAGACTAAGGAAGAACTCAAGTGCATCCGCTGCGGTGATCGGCCCAACATCGTTCAAGTAATGCCCGACCCGCGCAGAGGCAAAACCCTTCGCATGTACGAATGCCGGTGCGGTGAGCGCATTTGGGACGATTAAGGCCGCCGCCTGCGCTATCGCAAGTCGGGCATGTTTGAGCGCGATTCGCGATGAACGCCGTCAGCCCAAGGGCGCTGACAATCGTCAGGTAACGAAATCCACGCTCGAAGCTTTGGCCTGCGCCGTTTCGACTTCCTGAGCTGCTTCGACGCGGTGTTGATCTGACTTGATCGTCGCAGTGTCCGCGTTGGTCGTTTGGTCGGCGACGAGCCTGACTTCCGCCTGACTAACGATGGTATGGGCGGGGTATGTGGGACCTATGGTACTCATGCTCTCCCTCCCTTCTGGAGTTCCTCCAATTTGCGCAGGGAGTCGTTCACGGCTTCTTAAGAGGTTCGGTTAACATCGCTCTGTCCGCAATGGCGGCAGTGCGTGGAGAGTCGTTACCTGTCAAGTTCCGGCGGCGGCCTTTTGCTACCTTGGCTTCACAGCGGGCTTTAACACTACCATTGCGGCGTCAACTCGCGCCCTTCCACGATTTCAAACGCCGAGATGCGGCGACCTACCGACTGGCCTTGGCTATTTCAACACCGGGGCAATGGCGTTTCGGATACCTTCAATCAGTGCAAAATGGCAATGCGCCGGGATGCGCGATGCCGTTGCCCATGGGATTAATCGACGATGTGGAGCCGACCGTGCTGCTGGTATTCGAGGACGATGCGGAGCCAACCGTACTACTGGTATTCGAGGACGGTTCGCTAGAACTGGCAGCATTTGTTTGGTTCTTATCCGTTTCGTTCTTATCACAAATCGTACCGGTCAGGTCCAAGCACTGGTTGAAAACCGTGGCACTCGATCCAGAGTTTGTTCCGGTTCCTTGTGCATTTGCGATACCGGCGGTTGGCATGAGCGCAACTCCGGTAATCACACCCAAGCAGATCTTGTTCATGATTGCCTGTCCTCTAGTTGGCCGGTAAGGATGCAACGAATCCAAATGCCGACGTCCAAACCCCGTTCCATTAAATTTCTGTCTGACGCCGCTTGGGCAATCTGATCGGGTGACCTACCAAAAGTATGGCCCCGATTGCTCCGGGGCCATAAGCGTGCCGGGTTACATCCGCCCGCGCACCCCCCTTTTCAATTTTTCCGTTGCTTCCGCCGCGCGGTCTTGGGTGTTGACTGCATCACCTCTCCCAATGGAGGGAATTCAAATCCTGCGTCTATCCAACGTTCAGAGTTGGATGAAAATTGTTCAGACTGATGGCGATGAAGTGGCGCAGCACGGAACTCTCGAGCTGTTGATTCTCGAGTCCAGCAACCGACACAGAACTTGGCTCATTGCGTCAAAGTCGAGCGAGCGGGCGCTGGGCAAAGAAAAAAGCCGCCCGAGGCGGCTTCTCATTTCAAAGCTGAAGATCGCGGATGGGTCGGCCACCGAGCCCGGCGCATAGTTACATATTTGCTTTCTCACCCTTGCCCCAAGCCCCGGGGCGGGACCGTGGTTTGGTGGCCGCAGTTCGCCCTTGAGCCAGCTTGGTGCCTTATCCGTTTTCAACGGATCGGCGGCTCTTCCGTCCGCTGTTCGTTTGTGTCTTGCCGGACGAATGTCTCAGGGGGTGAGCGTGCCGACCACTATCCGCGCTCTCGGCTTGCTTCACGAGTTGCCTGAGAACCTGTAGCTGATGATACCTTTGGGTAATGGCGCGGGTTGAAGGAACTGAAACTGATTTGTTCATGACCGGTCGCTCCCGCAGGTGGGTCATTGAGAATGCGCGATACCATTTTCGGTTTCATGACAGCGTTCGCTTGACCTGCGATGAGATAGTTGCCGTCGCCCAGCGCGGATTTTAGTCCAGGAGAATGGCCTGTTCGTCCACTCCCACGCCACAGCACCAACCACCCCATAACCTTGGGGCCGTCGACCGAACTTTGTTTGTCCGATATCTGACCTAGCTCAGTACCCGGGGCAGCGCTCGCACAATACTACTAGAATTTGAGCCTCAAATCGGACCTTAGGCCCCATAGGTTGTACCCTTGGCCTGTTCTCTTATGCGGCCGGACAAATATTCCAGGCTTGCTATAATGAAACTAAGGGTTCCTTCCGCCGTTATCCTTCGCAAAGGAGTGTTCGAGATGGAACGCGATACCTTTGATGCGGCAATCGATGAGATTCTGGCCTTCACCAGCGGCGACATCCGACTCGCATTGCGTGCGATTCTAATAGAAAGCGTCCTGTTAGAGGAGAAGTTGCGGCAGATACATGCAGCGTCGGCCAACGGCAACTCGACGGAAGAAGACAATTCTCTGCACTAATCGATCAATCGTTGCTTAGGGGGGACTTACTTCGGCGGCTGTAGTTCGCCCTTGAGCCAGCCCGTCACCTTGTCGGTTTTCAAGGAATCGAGCCGCTTACATTCGAAACACAGGTACGTGCGCTGTCCTTTGTCGCGAAGAGGCAACGTAGCCGCACAAACGAGGCAAGTAGCTCGAGCAGTCGGTCCCATGGACCCAGTTTGCCGCCTGACCGGCGCTCCCGTCCATTCCAAAGAAAACGCCGCGGGGAGAATGTCCTTCCAGTCCTTCCTGATAAAGGCAGGCGACAAAAATGTCGCGGGACTGTCACAAATCTCGATTAGCTAAATCGCGCCGCCGTCTCGCGTCGGTGGTCAGCACGGTCCTGCCAATATCCTTGTGCCCCCAGCCCAAAGGCAGGATCGTGCTTTTTGTCCCGAATGGCGCAACTTCTCAGCCCAAGGTGGGGCGATCATGCGTCATAATTCAGTCATCGGTGTTAACGATCTCTTCCAGCATCTGGACGGCGATGATCGAGCGCGCTTTGTTAGCATCCTCTTTCAACCAATTGGAGGCTTCAATCAGTTGCTTAGTTGCAGCTTCTTTAGTTCCATCTTGGGTGGTGTGCGGTTGCACGGTGGCAAGTAAGTCTCTCAGCGTTTTCGCTGGCTCCGGCACTTTCGCTAAGACTGACTCCGGCGCTTTCATCTGGTCAGCTATTGGTTCGCGATCAGGCTTAATTGGTCGGCCTTCGCTGGTGTCTTTCGGCGTTATCGTCGGCTCCGGTATTTTAATTTCAGGTACTTCGATTTTAGGTGCTTTGCTTCCAAGCACGATTTCAGGCGCTTTGATTTCAGGTACGATTTCAGGTGCCTTAATTTCAGGCACCTTGATTTCAGGTGCTTCGCGTGTTGGTTTGCGATCAGGCTTCATTCGTCGCGGTTGAGCAGGCTCAATCCTCTCCCGCACTAGCCATCCCTTTATCTCACTGATGAACATCCGATGCTGAATAACGAGTTCGCGCAGTTTCTTGATCTCTTTCTCGCGACCGATGATGAGAAGTATCGTCAGTGCTTGTGCGACTGCGACAGCGATAACGGCAATGGTTAGATTGTTCATCTGACCTTCTCCGGTGGAATGTGAAATACTGCTCTAGCTGCAGCATCAAATCCTTTGTGAGTGCTTCAACACCGTAGTTGTTCCCTGAACTGAGATCGTTTCGAGCCGGCCCCTCCCGCATTCCTAACTTAAGGATAGACGACGTTTCAGTGTCAAGCATCCATAAATAAGGAGTTTACAGGACGCTGGTAGAGGTGAAGCGCCCGCTTACTTTGAGGAGAGGATCACCCAATGAAAAGGCCGCCGGTAGTATGACCAGCGGCCTGCCGGGCTGCGTCGGTGACAGTGACCTGCGACGTTGGTTGCGGTCTTCGCCAATGAGCCATTGTTGCCTCCCAGCACCCTTAGATAGTGGAGCAAAGCTGGCAGATTCGAGACGACTTGTGCAGAACAAAGAAGCGGCTTCCAGCGCGGGGGGACAAATCGGGAGCCGTAGAGTTTGGACTGAGAGTGCCGGTGTCTGTTCGACACGCCGAAATACTAAGGTGGAACTAATTCGACTCAGATCCCGAGAACCCAAGCCGCGACGATGGCCACGAGCACGGCTAGACCGGAAATCGTCCAACCTGTCGCGTAAACCGCGCCATCCGTTTCCGGCCTTTCCACCGTCGTATCGTACCAGTGCGACATAGTCGCCTCTCCTAAAACTCCTGGTAGGTAGTCGCCGCCAGCGGCTAGAGATTCAAACACACGTGCCCCCGACAATGGCGGCGAAGGTCAAAAAGCACGGTCCCGCCCTCATGATGGGGGCATCGGGGTGGGCGGGACCGTGCGGGGCCACGCGGCTCACGCGACCCAACTGATAGCCGCAAAGGCCACGCAGGATAGCAAGCCTACCCGCATAACTTTCCGGCAAGTGCGCTTGTCTGCGCTATGGAACAATGAGGAAAGACCATCAATACAACTGCGGTCTATGAGCGCAATCGAGCCAGCGTTTTTAACCTTGTAAGTTAACTAGCGCGAATTGGAACAAAACTGAATCCACCAAAAAGAATGACACCCTACCCGCCCGCGCACGAGTGGCCCTCAAGATGTCTCGCGATAAACGTGAGCCTCACTAGCATTACGTGCGCCGCTACCGTCCAACCAGCCAAATATGGATTGTAAGGAGAATCGGACTGGTTGGACGATTTTCTGTGCGGCGTCGCCAACTCCATCGGCCTATATTTGGGGCAATGGCTGGCACACAAAGGCAAAAGCACGGTCCCGCCTTAGGGCTGGGGGCTGGTGTCGGCAGGACCGTGCACGGGCCACGAACGCGATACGATGACCCGATTAAGATAACGCGGAGCTGGCAATCATGTCCTAAATCAAGGCCGCCTCCGGGCCGGCTTTTTCATCAGACGTTCCTCGCGATAAGCAGAAGTGTCGCAAACACCACCGATGCCGAAAATGCCCAGCCAGCCAAGTAAGCGTTGAACTGAGACTGCTGCGGATAGTGCGATTTTCGCCGATCCGGCATCGATGCCTCCACAGCGCCCCCGAAGCAGATATTCGCAGCAAAGACTGGCGGATTCGCGACCGCACAAAGGCAAAAAGGTACAGTTTTTGCCAAACTAATTAATTCGAATCCCACCACACACAGGTGGTTACGATGGCGTGCTAAAGATTGTGGCAAGTGGTAAGCGGCAAGACGGGGCGGCTTAAATTACACGGCTACGGCGATTGCGTATGAAATAAAAGCCGCGTCACCCCGAAGGATGACGCGGCTTTTGATTTGAGAAACGGTAGATGCTTGCCACTCTACACCACCGCCTTACGATTAGTTTGTCGAGAACGTCTTGAAGGCCTGTTAAGTCTGACCGTTAGAAATAGTTGGCTTCATTAACCATCAAACCTTCACCGGCACCCGCTCTACCTGCGCCATATCGTTGTGCCGGACAGCGTTGGTGTCCCCATCATCCCACGAGATAGTGACTCCACTCCAAGTCGTTCCGATCACTGTGCCCTGATCGGTCGTCGTGGCACCCCAGCAAACGCGGTCGCCAACTTTAAGAAGTCTGGATTGGTCGCCGGTCATTGGCGTTTCAATCTGCCGTCCGCAGACGCCGCATCGTGAATTCAATTTGTCCGTCTGGTAGCTGCCGCCATTGCTCAACAATCGTCAGATAACCGCCCTGCGGAAACTGGCTGAGAATCTCGCGAGCCTTGAGGCGCGCGGCTTCGACAGGCAGCCTGAAAGTCTCTCGCAAAGATCCATCGTCCGGCTCGCGGCGGTTATATATCCGGGCGGCAAGATCGCGAGGTTGATTGGCCATTTCACAACTCCGAGCGCAGACACCGCCCTCACTTAGCGGAGATCAAAAATGATTTCTGTGAAGCGGCTTACACTTCCCTCAATTCCACCGCCCTGCGGCGGAATTATCGAGAAGCTGTGACGACCGGCGAAGGTGGGCGGCTTCAACAAGAATCCCGCCAGAGGAAGCCGGCGGGCAATTGCGGGGCTAGTACTAATCGTGGTTCGAAATATCAAGCCCACGTTTTGGGCAAGTTATCAGCGGTCGTCGTTAAGACTTTGTCACTCGGCAACCACGCCAACGCCCTTATCTTTCTTGGCCCGGATGAATTCCACGCCAGCGTCTTCTAGGGTGCGGCGGATAACAATTTCGGCAGCTTGCCGAACGCCGATGCCCGCACCGAGCCGCTGCCGTCTTCAAAGGAGGTGGCGAGGAACGGCCGGACGATCAGCGAGCGCTCGCAAGGCACCACTGTTCGGGATCGACGCCTCACTTTTGACTTCGACTTAGAGTGCGTTCTCCCATTGTTCGTCATTCGGACTGCAGCATGGCTCACAGCACCGTCATCGGCATTAATTTGAACGTTGTCATTGTTGCTATGTTTGCCGGCACGGCTATCGACGCACGTGATCTTGGCCAATGGGACGATCCAGCCAACGCCGATTTGAAAAAGTGGTATCAGGATTTAAAGCAGCCCGACAACCCGGTGGCCTCTTGTTGCGGCGAAGCGGACGCATATTGGGCTGATGCGTTTGAAGCAACTTCAGATGGGGAATACATCGCAATCATCACCGACCCTCGTGACGACATCCCGTTGGGCCGACCCCACCGCGATATTGGCACACGGATAGTCGTTCCGAAAAACAAGATCAAATGGAATGAGGGTAACCCTGTAGGTCATGGTCTGATCTTCTTGAGTCGGGTCGATAACGTCTTTTGTTACCTGCCGCCCTTGGGAATTTAAAGGCGCTGCACTCGACAGCAACTGGTGCTGGAATTTCTTTCTCGAAGCTAAGAAGGATAAGCCTGCTTGCCGCGCGGCATGATCCGGGCCTCTCAAAAGTCGGAATCACACCACACGGCCGAACGTTATTCGGCTCCGGATCGGGCTGCCGGGAACGGAATTTATAGATGCGGAGACCGGAGGCTAGAAATCATCTCAAGAGACCGCGTAAGTCCGCAGAGGCTAGCTCAAAGCTGCCGCGCGTCTCATCAGGAGCAGCGCGGCCGCACGCCGTCTCGCTACCGACCGCCGCAGCCGAAGACTCTGTTCAAAAAGAGGTGCAAGAAGATTTCCCATTAGCGATCGTGTCGATGCCAGCAACCTGAGCGGCAACGGAGGGTAGCGGTCGGTATCGTCATCCTCTTGACCTTGCGGCCGCAGAAGTGCCTGATTTCATTGGTGGGCCGGTCAGGACTCGAACCTGCAGCCAGACCGTTATGAGCGGGAGGATAAAGGACGCGAATCGTTGATTTTGCTGCATTTTCGTTGGAGATTGATCCTGTTCATTGCGCTCCGGTGAGATCGTTTCTGGTGCGAAACTGGTGCGGTACGCCTGGAACGTCTGTAGGACCGTGGATTTGTTCATGAGGACCAACGCGAACGTTGAGCTCGACGCTGGCACCAAGACGTTTGCCTCGGGCCTCCTGCCGGATTTGATAGCTGCGCTACGCCGTAGCCGTAAGGGCGACCTCGTCGCCGTCATCAGCAGCGATCCAAACATCGGCCCCGATCTCGAGGCATGGTGTCGTTTCACCTATAACAGTTTGGTCGACATGGCAGTCGATGAAGGTCGCACCCGTTGGGTGCTCCGGTACGGAGAGGCTCCTGAGCAAGTCGGAGAAGATCGACCTATCGGCTCCCGCTTGTGGCTTTACACCAACTTCGATTGCAATCTCAGCTGCGACTATTGTTGCGTGCGCTCCTCACCGAAAGCTCCGCGGCGGGCGCTTGGCATCGAGCGGGTGCGACGGATCGCTGTCGAGGCGGCGGAGCTCGGCGTGAGCGAGATTTTTGTCACCGGCGGTGAGCCGTTCATGCTGCCGGATATTGGCGAGATCCTTGCCGCCTGCGCTGCGGCTGCGCCGACCACGGTCCTCACCAACGGTATGCTGTTTGCCGGACGTCGGCTCGAAACGTTGCGTGCGTTGCCGCGCGAACGCGTCACCTTGCAAATTAGCCTCGACAGTCCGACGCCGGAGCGGCACGACCACCATCGCGGCCAAGGGACATGGGCACGCACCTGGAAGGGAATCGAGCGGGCCCGCGCCGAAGGATTCCGGGTGCGATTGGCGGCCACGGTATCAAATGACTCGGAGGCCGAAGAGTTCCGCGGCTTCCTTGACGCCCATCACGTGAGCGAGGAGAACCGGGTGATCAGGCGAATTGTGCTCCGAGGCTCCGCCACGCAGGGCATCGCATTGGCGCGGGCAGACCTGGTTCCCGAGGTGACGATTACGGCGGAAGGCGTGTTTTGGCATCCGGTCGGAGCCGAGGATAACGACCTGCTGGTCAGCCGCGAAATCTTTCCCCTCGCCGATTCCTTCGCGGCAGTGCGCCGCGCCTTCGATCGCGAACATGAGCATCAGCGCCGGTTGGCGATGATTTTCAATTGCGCCTGACAAGCGCGGAGCGTGGGCTTAAGGCCGCTTCAAAAAGCCCTGTTGCGTCGACGCTTCCCGCAACTCGGCATACGCTTCCAGCTGCGGCGCGACCCATTGGCGCAGCCCCTCCGCCTCGAGCACAGGACGATGCGTCGGGTTGTCATAGCTCATTCCGAACAGTGCCTTGGCAAACGCCTGCTCCAACGCGGGGTCGAGATCCGACCGAGCCGTGAACATGCAGTGATTATAGGGCCGCGAGGTCCAGATCTCGCTCAGCGCGCCTTCCGGCACCAGGCGCTCGGCACGTACGGCATTCCAGAATGGGCTGCCGATTGCGCCGGCATCGGCGCGGCCCTCGAGCACCGCGCGCACGACATCAGCCTCGCTTGTGCCGGTGTCTCCGTGCTTGCCTATGTCGCTGTTGAAGCGCAGCGTTCGGTAGTCCCTCCCTTCAGCCAATCCCTCGCTCTGCAGAAAATGAACCGGGAGGATCGCCGCATGGCCGCTGTCGCGGCTGCCGAGCGCCAGGGTGCGGTTCTTGAGATCGGCAAGCGTCGCCACCGGGCCCCCGGTGACCGCGACGATCTTGGTCATCCAGCCCACATCCGTATCGCGCATCGCGATCGGTCGGCAGCGGTGGTCGCTCCAGGCATCGACTTGGATATAAGCGAGGTTCGTATTCCATCCGATGTCGATGCGCGGCAGCGGCTCGCCGGGCAAGGCCAGGAGGGCAGCGACCTGCGCCTCGTAGCTCTGAAACAACACGACCTCGACGGGGAGATGTGCTTCCTCGTGGAAGTACCGCCGCATGCCCTCCCAGATACCCACCACCTTTGGATCATATGCGACGGCACCTACCCAGATCGTCCGGCTCATGCTTTCACCTTGTCTCGCTCGATATTCAGATTCGATCAATATCGCTTGCCTCGCGCTGCCAAACGGCGCGGCGCTCTCGCGCTCAGAACAGCGGTATTCCCAAAATGGCTTTGCCAATGAAGTCGCGCAGAACATCTCCCGTCGGCGCCATGACGGCGCCCGCATGGGCATCGCGGAACAATCGCTCGATGGCCAAATGCTTGGAGAACGCAGCGCCTCCGCACACCCGCATCGCCGCCGAGGTGACGGCAATAGCAACATCACCTGCCGCCGCCTTGCTCTCGAGCACGCGCAGCATGGTGGTCTCTCGGGGGCGCTCAAGGTGATCGACGAGATCGTCGACCCGCGCCGCAAGCCCGTCCGTATCGATCTGCATCGTCGCAAGTTGCGCGCGAAGGGTCGGCAGGCTCTCTCCGAGGGTCTGGCCCAAATGCTCAAAGCGAGCCCCGTTGAGATGTGCTGCGGTCCCCGCCACCGCTGCCCGGCAGAGACCTAGCGCGACCGCCGATGTTCCGAGGTTGAACAGCGGAAGCACGACTTCCAGCATCGCCTTGAAGCCGGCGCCGTCGTCGGTCAGCTGCAGACCGGGCGCGACCTCGCAATCCTCGAGGATCATCGGCGCGGAAGCGTTGGCACGCATCCCAAGACCGTCCCATGGGCCTGCGACCGACAGTCCAGGCGTGCCACTGGCGCAGAGGTAAAGGGTCGAATCCGTTGGACTCTTCCCTTCAGGGGCCAGCGCCGAGACAACATAGCTTTGCGCGTGTCCTGCGCTCGTCACCCACGATTTGCGGGCCGTGAGGTGCACGCTGGCGCCGTTGCGCTTCGCTCGCGAGACAGGTGCCCAGAAGTGGCTGCGCGATCCGGCTTCGCTGAATGCCAGGGTGGTCAGGTGTTTTCCCGCCGAAATGTCCTTTAGCGTCTGCGCCACCGTGGCACCCGGACGGGCCGCCGCGATGGTTGCGGTACCGCTTATGTGCATCATGTAAACCATCGCGGCGGACGCGTCCGCTTCCGCGAGCGTCGCAATGACGGCAGCTAGGGTCCGAGGTCCTAGGGCCGAGCCGCCCACCTCGGTGGGCAGCATGATCCCCAGCAACCCGGCCGGACCGAGCGCCGCAATTGCCTCGGACGAAAATCGAGCTTCCTTGTCGTTTTGCCTGGCCGCCGGTGCGAGAATGCGATCGGCGATCTCTTTGGCATTCGAAACTGCGGTCTCGTGATTCATAACGACCTCGACACCTTGGCGCTGCAGCGGTCGGACATGATGCTACGCGATCAGCACTATCGGATCAACACGACCAACAGCGAGCAATATTCGTCGTCATTACGTACTTCAAAGCCATCTTGTTACCTCATTCGAAGTCTTTTTTTCACGACGTCGGTGACACCCATGCCCTCGTCCGGCTGCGATCTCTGGTGCCGCAGCCAGCGGGCAGCACTTGCCCGCTGTCGACGAGAACGCTACCAATGACCGGCAACGTCGTGACGAGGTTTGTCTGGTGATGGCGGTCAATGACGGCGGGATCCCGCCCATCCTCGCGCAAAAACATTACGCCCAACCGTCCGCATTTACCCCGGAAAATCTGCTGCGCGAAGCGCGCAGGCAAAAGCGCACTACGGCCTCAAGCATCCCGGAGATTTGTGTCCTGGACCCTGACGGTGACATCGTGCGCAGCCTGCTCACCCATGGCGAGGCCCGGCTCGAGCCTGGATGGGCCTGCTATCATACGCAGCTCTACTCTTTCAGACGCGGCGGGATTGAGTTCGGAATTGTCGGCTGCGCTGTCGGCGCCTCCTACGCGGTGCTGATCGCCGAGGAAATGTTCGCTTCAGGCTGCAAACTCTTGATCAGCGTCACCTCCTCCGGACAGATCGCACCGGTGCGCCCGCCGCCTTATTTCATCATCATCGAACGCGCGCTGCGCGACGAAGGCACCAGCTATCACTACATGGCGCCGTCCGATTATTCGGATGCCGATGCCGGATTGATCGCGGCGCTCGACGGCGCATTCGGCGAATTTCCCGTGCCGGTGCTGGCAGGCGCGACCTGGACAACCGATGCGCCGTTCCGTGAAACCCAGTCGGCAATCGACACGATGTGCAAGAGGAACCTGATGGCAGTCGAGATGGAAGCCGCTGCGCTTTACGCCTTCGCGCAAGTCCGACAAAAGTCCGTCTTGTGTTTTGCCCACGTCACAAATCAAATGGGACGCATCGACGGCGATTTTGAAAAGGGCGAAGCGGACGGCAGCCATGACGCGCTGCAGTTGATCGCGATCGCCGGCGATCGCCTGCGGTCCCGGCTCCTGCCGTGAGCGGCGCCGCGATCGGGATCATATGCAAGGAGCCGCAGCCCGGCCGCTCAAAGACGCGGCTCGCCGCGGCCATTGGTGTCGTTGCCGCTTCGGAATTATCCGCCTGCTTTCTGCGCGACGTCGCCGCGGCCATCGTGGCGGTACCCGAGGCGCTCGGCAGACGCGGCTACGGCGTCTATGCGCCGGCAGGCGCCGAGCACGTCATGCGGCAACTGCTTCCGGCGGAGTTCGGATTGTTGCTGCAGGCCGGCGACGATCTCGGACACGTGCTGATTGGCGCCGCGCGCGCGCTCCTGCTTGCCGGACACGACTGCGTCCTGCTTGTCAACGGCGACAGCCCGACCTTGCCACCCCGTTTGCTGGCGCAGGCGATCGAAGCCCTGCGCGAGCCCGGCGACCGCATGGTGCTAGGGCCGGCAAGCGACGGCGGCTACTACCTCATCGGCCTGAAATATCCGCATCAGCAGCTATTCACGCGCATCTCATGGGGAACGGACAGCGTGGCTCGCAGCACCTGCGAGCGTGCTGCCGAAATCGGGCTTGCTACGACGCTGCTTCCGGAATGGTACGATGTCGACGACATCCAAAGTTTGCGTTGGCTGCGGGACGAATTGTTCGGCCATGCGGCCCGCTTTCGTGGCGGCGGGTTTGCTGCGGCGAGCCGAGCCTTCCTCAGGGACGCGCCGCAGATGACCCCTTAGAGCCAATGCCCAAGGCTGACGCAAATCAATTCGGTCGACTGGCGCGCTCCGCCAACGACGTGGTTCCGCTTCATCGGTTGGCCTGCATCGGTGTTGTCATCGTCGGTTTGACGCTGGTGACCCCCTTTGCCTTCGAGACTCTCGGTGACAATGCTTTCATTTCTCTGACCATCCCCGCTGGTCTCTTGACGATCGGTGCGACTTACCTCGCCGAGCGCGCTCCTCCCGAGCGCGCACTATGGCTCATCTTTGGACTTGCCGTCGCTCTGAGAGCCTATGTGCTGCTCTTCGATCCGCTTCTGTCCAGTGACATCTATCGCTATGTCTGGGATGGCAGGGTGCAGGCGGCAGGCATCAATCCCTATCGCTATGTCCCGGCCGATGAAACGCTGGCGTTTCTGCGCGACGGGAAGATCTTTCCCCACATCAACCGGCCCGATTTCGCCGTCACGATCTATCCTCCGGTGGCGCAATTCTTCTTCCTCGTTGTCACGCGGATCGATGAAAGCGTGACGATGATGCGTCTCGCACTAATGGGGTGCGAGGCCGTAACCGTTACACTGATCATGCTCCTGCTGCGGCGTATGAACCGTCCGGTGACGCGCGTGGTCGCCTATCTCTGGCATCCACTTCCCTTGTGGGAGATTGCCAATAGCGGCCATGTCGACGCGCTGATGGTTGCGCTGATGCTGCTGGGCCTGTGGATTGCCCTGACCGGCCATGCTCTCCGCGGAGCCGTCTTGATCACGTTTGCGGCGCTGGTCAAGCCATTTGCCGCGCCGGCGCTGGCCGGGATCTGGCGCCCGTGGGACCTAAAAATGCCGCTCGTCGTGATCGCTGCCGCAGCACTTTGTTATCTTCCCTATTTATCGGTCGGTTGGGGGGTTTTTGGATTCCTGACCAAAGGCTATCTGACGGAAGAGGGGATCAGTGCCGGCTACGATCTCTGGCTGTTGTCGCTGTGGCGGCTTGTGTTTGGCGAGCATCAGGGAGATGTTGTCGCCTACGTGCTGCTGGCTGCGCTGGTCCTCGCATTCAAGGGCCTCTCTGTGGCCCGCAGCGCTCATCACACGATCGCGTCCAGTCTTGCCGACATCAACATGATGTTACTCCTCACCCTCCTGTTGTTGTCGCCCAACTATCCCTGGTATTTTCTGGTCATCACGCCGTTCACAGCGCTTTGTGGCACCTTGCCGACGTGGGTCGTTTCGATTGGCGCGCTCTTACTGTCGGAACAACTCGATTGGGATTTCTACATTCCGAGAATGGTGACCAAATCAATTCTGTTCGGAGGTTTTTTGCTGGCTTGGGCCTGGGTGGCCTGGAGGACCCGCATGCAGCTAACCGCAGACGCAGAGTTATCACCATGAGCCTTTCCGGCGAAGCGCCAGGCATTCGCGCGCCCTTCGATCCACGCCGCTATCACGAGTTGGTCACGGGCGAGCGCAGCGAGGTCGCGCAGCGTCCGCCGGTCTGCCTTTATCTCGAAGTGACCAACCGCTGCAATTTGCTGTGCACCACCTGTCCTCGCACCTACGAGGAGCTCGAGCCGCCGGCAGACATGAGCTGGGACCTGTTCAGGTCGATTGTCGACCAGGCATCCGGACTCGCGCGCGCGGTTCTGCACGGCGTCGGTGAGTCCATGCTGGTCGCGAATTTGCCCGAAATGGTCAGATACCTGAAAGACCGCAGCGTTTACGTCCTGTTCAACACCAATGGAACGCTTCTCAGTGAGCGCCACGGCCGTGCGCTGATCGACGCTGGGCTTGATGAGCTGCGTGTGTCGCTCGACGCGTCAACCCGCGAGAGTTTTAAGGTGATCCGCGGCCGGGATTATTTCGGCCGCATCATCCGCAACGTGCGCGCGTTTCGCGAGTTGCAGGAGCGGGAGGGACACACCAAACCGCAGGTTTCCGTTTGGCTTACAGGCCTGAAAGAGACTGTCGAGGAGCTTCCGGCGTTCGTGAAAGTTGCAGCCGAGACCGGTGTCAAGGAGGTCTATCTGCAACGACTCGTGTTCTTCGATGAATTGGCCATTGGCAAGGCGCGCCCGGATCAGGCCCTGTTCGAGCGCCTGACGCAGGAAGAAGCAGCCTATCTGAAACAGGCCGAGGAGCTGGCGCGTTCCCTTGGCGTGACCTTCAGTGCGTCGGGCGCAGCGAGCGAGCCCGGGTTAAGTCTAAAGGGTAGCGGCGGCGGTTCGCCGTGGTCGCTGTGCCGGCGGCCGTGGTCATTGATGTATTTCACGGCCAATGGCCGCGCATTGCCGTGCTGCATCGCGCCGTTTTCGCAGCATGGCTATGACAACTATACGCTCGGCCATGCAGGGCAGCAGTCCTTGCCGGACATCTGGAACGGGCCCGCGTATCGGGACTTTCGGGCGGCGCTGCTTTCGGATAAGCCGCCCAAGAGCTGCGCCAATTGCGGCCTGCGCTGGAGCCTGTGAAGGACGTGACCGTCGTATCCGCGATCATTCCATGCCTCGATGAGGAAACGGCGATCGGTAAGGTCGTGGCCGCGGTGCTGCAGCAGAATGTGAGCGAGGTCGTCGTGGTCGACGGGGGCTCGCGGGACCGTACGGCCGAGCGGGCGGAGGCCGCCGGAGCCCGCGTGATTGTCGAGCCGCGACTCGGCTACGGTCGCGCTGTCCAGGCAGGCATCGCCGCTGTGCGCAACGATGCCGACATTGTGGTCTTTCTCGACGGCGACGGGAGCGATCCCGCGGAATTCATCTCTGATCTAGTGTCGCCGATCGTCGCCGGACAGGCCGCCTTCGTTCTCGGCTCGCGCGTTCGCGGGTCGCGCGAGCCCGGCAGCCTGGCACCACAGCAACTCCTCGCGGCCCATGTCGGCGGGCTGCTCCTGCGGCTCGTCTATGGCGCAAGCTTCACCGACCTGTCGCCGTTTCGCGCCATCAGAAGGGATGAACTCAGCCGTCTCGGCATGAAGGAGGAGACATATGGCTGGAACCTGGAAATGCTGATGCGGGTCGCGTCCGCCCGTTTACCGGCACTGGAGATCGCCGTTGGGCAGCGGCGACGGATCGGCGGGGTGTCGAAGGTCTCCGGCAATCTCATCGCCGGTATCAAGGCGGCCTGTTCCATTTCGGTCACCTTTGTTCGCCTCGCGCTTGAGCTTCGACACCGCCAACCTCTCGCGGGCGATAACGGCTAGCAGGGGATCACCGAGTGCCGGTACGATCCCCACAACCAACGATATCGCGAGGAGATTTTCGACCCGCATTGTCCGGTGGAGAGAACACCGCCAGGTAGCCGCCATCGCCTGCGAGCTGATATGTCGCGATCTCGCGATAGCCAACAGCGGTCAGTTCGCAACGCAGGAGCTCAATTGGCGTGCCATGTTCCGACGTCGGACGCTCAAGGTCGACAATTCCGACCCGCGCGCCCCGCTTAAAGGCGGGCGCGAGATTGTAGAGGAAGGCATAGGGTTGGGATATCTCGTGATACATGTGCACGAGGATGGCGGCATTCAGCGACGAAGCAGGCAGGCGCGGGTCGTGTGGTTCGCCCAGCGCGAATATGACGTTAGTCAGCTTCAGACGTTCCGTTCGCTTGGCGAGCTCGATGAGGTAATTCCGCGTGACGTCCTCGGCGACGACAGAGCCGGTGGGGCCGACGAGCGGCGAGAGACGAACCGTGTGGTAGCCACTGCCCGCACCAATGTCGCCGACCGTCGTGCCCGGCTTTAGTTCAAGAAGACGGACGATCTCAGCGGCCTCATTCAGGGCGTCGCGGTGCTCCTCGGCGGAGCGGCTTGGGCTGACGATCTGCGCAACCGGGCGTCGCGGTGAAGGAAACTCCTTTGCGGGGACACCCGGCGGAGCCAGATATTCAATGTCAGCGGCGTGTGCGTGAGTTGCTCCCAGCGCCAAAAGAAGCGCCACCGCGCGGGCCAGTGTCATCATGTGCTCGTCTCTCGCGCAAACGATCGCGGCTAACCCGCGATGTTGAAGAACCAGCCGATAAGGCCCTTGCCGTCGCGCACGGCGGGGACGTCGCGGCGCAACCAGGCATCGAAGCCGAGACTGCGGCCCGCGCCTTCGAGCGCAAACAGGAACATCAGCAGGGCCAGGAACATGTAGGTCCACGACCACTCGGCCGGATTGTCGTAGAGGCCGAGCCAGAGTTGCAGCGTATAGGCGACGGCCAGCACGCCTACCAACCGCACCGCAAGCCCGAGCATCATCGATCCCGCAAACACCAATTCGGCGAGAAAGACAATGGGCCCGAAGATCGTCATGTGAGGCAGCACGACGTCCTTCAGGAAGCTGCGGTGAAACTCAAAAGCAGCGTTAGTCGATTCCTGTTCGGTCCAGTATTGCAGGCCGTCAGACACGGGCAGCGGCAGCTTCCACAACATGCCCTGGAACCACATGATTCCGACCAGGACTCGGACCAGCCAGATTCCAAGATGCCGGCCAGACCTTTGCGATGGATCCTCCCGCCAATTCCGGACGGCGACTGCAATGCTGGCGAACAATAGCGCCCAGAACAGCGCCAGGATGAGATAGCGCCAGTTTCCCTGATGGAGATAATCATTCGTCGTCGCGGTCAAGAAATGCCAGACATCAGTGAAGGGATTTGCGGGCATCGGCGTATGCTCCAAGAATTGAACGGTTACTCTACGTATCGGTTGATTGAATTGGCCGGCTAACTGACAAGGCGCACCTCCCCGCGGGCGATCAAGGGGTGCACCTCAGCCTTTGCAATCAGTCGCTCGAACGAACCCTTGCGAGGTTCATTGCGCGTCGATCCATTTGTCGGATCCCGTCAGCTTCACCGACACACCCGTAAGCGTAATCCGGAAGGGTTTTCCGTCCACCATTCCGGGGTGATCCATCGAGATCAGGAGCGGGCCGGCCTTCTTGTAGTCCGTATATATCCCGGTCACGAAGTGCGGCGGGTTGGCAGCGCCCCGGTGGTAGGCGATTTCCTCTATTCGGTTGTCGGCACCAATGTAGAGGTCCCAGGTGTCGCCGGGCTGGTAGCCGCCTTCCGACGGGTATTTCATCACGACCCGCCGAGCGGACGCGTCACCTGTCGGTCGTTTCTGCTGGCCCTCGTCGGTCGCAGTCGCGCCGTCCCATACCAGGTGGAACGGGAGGAGCAGCCAGTACTGATCGTTGGCGAATGCCGGATCGACGTCGTTCTTTATGGTATCGCTTTGGCTGGAGAGCTGCGAGCGCTGATAGGTCACCTTGACAGGATTGCCTGCGTTGTCTTTGCCCTCGTAGGAGACCGTGTCGGTCTTCGGACTCCATTCCCATTTCTGAGAAAGTTGGTGACCACCAGGAAATTCACCATTCCAAGTGTACCGGATTGCCTCGATTTGTCCGAACGAATCGAGGCCGTAGGTCTTGGCGACCTGTTCGGCAATCGATGCACTCTGCTCCGCCCTGGAAGCCGCAGGGAGGACCAGCAGCATGCTGAACGCCAAAAGGCGGATGACATCGACTCGGCTCATTTCTCTGCGTGCCCGAGTGTTGCTCATGTCGAACTCCTTAGGTTTGGGGTAAGAACTCGTCACTTAGTTCGGGTCTGCTAGCAGAGTAAACTAAAGCGAACTCTCACGTCAGATTTTTGGCGTTTCGCGAGCAGATCCAAAAATTTTGCCAGCTCTCGCTTGCCCCGCGCGTACGGTCCGGAAAACTTGTGAGCCTCGATGTAAAAAGACTTTTGCAACAGTAATCTGAGGGCAAAGCTGACTTCGATGCGGCTTCACCTCACACGCCAGCGGCGCCAACCTCGCAGCCTCGACCGTGCGCCCAGCGGTTCGAGAACCTGTCCACTGATGCGGCCCGCATTGGCCGCTACTAGCAAATACTTGGCCTGAATTTACATTTGGCTCCGAGCGCCCGTGCACTATAGGTGCCACGAAACGATAGTGAGTGTTTACTCAACGAGACACTTTCCTCGTCGTTGAGTGGATTGGTCGGCTTGCGCCAACAGCGCCGGAAACCGGCGACGACCAACACTTGCAACCCTTCCTGACCGTCGCGGAGGCGGAAGATATCGCCACTGACCTTCTGAATGAACGGGGATGGTTTGCGGAGGAAGAACCGTCGCCGCCCGACTACGTCCTGTGAGGAGCAAGCAAATGGCCATCGACTGGAGCGATCCTGCCGCACGCGACCGATTGATCGAGCGCATTGGCCCTGACGAATACAACCGCCTGCACGCGGAGCAGATGGCACGCAGCACGGTCGCCATTGTCAACGGCCATGCGATCCGTAAGGTGCAGAGCCGCTTCGGCAAGCTGTATCAGGTCGGCACGACCGGCACCGCATTCAGCGCATTCGAAGCGGCGAAGACTTTCGCTTCCAAGAAAAAGGGAACAAGCAATGCCTCTGGAAATCGAGCGCAAGTTTGAGCCCCGGTCCATAGGGCCGCAGGATCGGATGGCGAGACGAACTTCGGCACGACGGCGCTAGCCGCTTGCCATGCCGTGTCGTCGAGGGTCGCCAGATATTCCTTCACAGCGCGGCGGGCCATTCTACTTTTGCAACACTATCGACACATAACAAAATGAGCATCGGGCAGAGCGTAGCATGCTTGGTAGTTGTGCGGTTACGCGATCCTCGCATATCGATGTTATTTCGGAGAAGCAGAGGTTCGGTCTCATTGGTGCGGCGCGCGGATCTGTCTTGAGGCGGCTGATCTTCGCTGCTGCCGCCGGGCTGGCATGCACGAAAGATGGATCGGATTTCTTGACGGATAGCAGCGCGAAGCAAATCATGCACCGCGTCAGTCGGGTTCCAGACAGGTTATGCGGCGAGCGGGTCCTTCGCCGCTGAATGGGAGGGTCGCGATGGCCACAACGCTGACGATCAATGGCGAAAAGAAATCGTTCGACGCGCCTGCGGACATGCCGCTGCTCTGGGTTCTCCGGGACATACTCGGCATGACCGGAACGAAATTCGGTTGCGGTATCGCGCAATGCGGCGCGTGTACCGTGCATATCGATGGCAAGCCGGTGCGCTCCTGCCTGCTGCCGGTCGGCGCGGTGCGCGATCGCGCCGTCACCACCATCGAAGGCGTCGGCGCCACGCCTGCCGGCGCAAAAGTGCAAAAAGCATGGCTGGATGTGGAAGTGATCCAGTGTGGCTATTGCCAGTCGGGCCAGATCATGTCGGCGTCGGCTCTGCTGGCGACAACGCCCAATCCGGACGACTCCGACATCGATGCCGCCATGGCGGGAAACATTTGCCGCTGTGGCACCTATGTGCGCATTCGCGCTGCCATTAAGCGCGCTGTATCCGAGCGTCAGACATAGGAGGCGGTCATGACGGTCATTGAAACGATTTCCAGCAAGCCTTCCCGCCGCGAACTGCTGGCAGGCAGCTTGGCAGGGGGATTTCTGCTCGCTTTTCATGTGCCCGCGCGCGCGGCGAACGAGCCGGTGCAGCCGCCCGACGCGACCGTCGGCAAGTTCGCGCCCAATGCATTCATCCGGATCGATAGCGCGGGCAAGACCACGCTGGTCATGCCGCAGGTCGAGATGGGGCAGGGCGTGTATACCGCGGTGGCGATGATTTTGGCCGAAGAACTCGACGCCGATTATTCGCAAGTGACGCTCGAACACGCGCCGCCGAACGACAAGCTCTACGGCAACCCCACCTTCGGCCTTCAGGTTACCGGCAATTCCAACTCCATCCGCGCGTTCTGGAAGCCGCTGCGTAACGCCGGCGCAAGTGCGCGCGCCATGCTGTTGCAAGCCGCCGCGCAGCAATGGCAGGTCGAGCCCGCGAGCTGCACCGCATCGAACGGGCAGGTCGTGCATGCCGACAGCGGGCGCAAGCTTTCCTATGGCGCTCTCGCGGACGTGGCGGGCAGTCAGACGCCGCCGAAGGATGTTCCGCTCAAGGATCCGAAGAATTTTACGCTGATCGGCAAGCCGCTGAAACGCTTCGATACGCCGGACAAGGTCAACGGCAAGGCCGTCTATGGAATCGACGCGATGCTTCCCGGCATGAAGTTTGCGACGCTCGCGGCATGCCCCGTGTTCGGCGGCAAGGTCGGTACCGTCGATGATAGTGCTGCAAAAAAAATCCCCGGCGTACAGAAGATTGTCGTGCTCGACGACCTGGTCGCGGTGGTCGGCGATCACATGTGGGCGGCGAAGAAGGGCCTCGATGCCCTCGTCGTGGCCTGGGATGAAGGTCCAAACGCCAAGGTCAGTTCGAAGGATATTTGGCAAGATCTACGTGACGCGAGCGAAAAGGACGGCGTCGTCGCAAAGTCCGAAGGCGATATCGCCAAGGGCCTTGCAGCCGGCGACAGGCTTGACGCGTCTTACGAGCTTCCGTTTCTCGCGCATGCGACGATGGAGCCGCTGAACTGCACCGTTCATCTCAAGCCCGAACTCCTGCGAAATCTGGACCGGCACGCAGATTCTGACGCGGGTGCAGTCGGAAGCGGCGAAAGCGGCCGGGCTCCCGGTCGAGAAAGTGATCGCGAATAATCACCTGCTCGGGGGCGGCTTCGGCCGCAAGCTTGAGCCCGACATGGTGGTCGCGGCGGTTCGTATCGCCAAGCATGTCGATGGACCGGTGAAGGTGGTGTGGACGCGCGAAGAAGACATCCAGCACGATATCTATCGTCCGGTCTATCGCGACACGATTTCCGCGAGTCTTTCGGGTGGCAGGATCGTCGGCTGGAAGTATCGCGTCACCGGCTCGGCCATCCTCGCGCGCTGGCTTCCGCCCGCGTTCCAGAAGGGCATCGACATCGACGCGGTCGATAGTGCCGTCGACATGCCCTACGACATCCCCAACTTCCATGTTGAATATGTGCGGGCCGAACCGCCGGCAGTGCCGACCGGGTTCTGGCGAGGGGTCGGTCCCAACAACAATGTTTTTGCGATCGAATGCTTCATGGACGAGCTTGCACGCAAGGCGGCCAAGGACCCGATCGCCTTCCGCCGCGACATGCTTGGAAAAAACCCTCGTTTGAAGGCAGCCCTTGATCTCGTGGCGGAGAAATCCAATTGGGGCCAGTCGCTTCCCGCGCGTGTTGGGCGAGGGGTGAGCGTGCAGCCGTCGTTCGGCAGCTTTATCGCGACCGTGGTAGAGGCGGAAGTCGACGAACAGGGCGAGGTGCATCTGCGCCGTGTCACATCGGCGGTCGACACCGGTATTCCAGTTAACCCCGACACGATCATGGCCCAACTCGAAGGCGGGTTGATCTTCGGCCTGACCGCAGCACTTTATGGTGAAATCACCATCGACAAGGGGCGGGTTCAGCAATCGAACTTCAATGACTACCGCATGCTGCGGATCGACGAGGTACCGAAGATCGAAGTGCACGTCATCAAGAGCGGAGAAGAGCCCGGCGGCATCGGCGAGACCGGCGTGACAGCGGGCCCGCCCGCATTGCGCAACGCGATCTATGCCGCGACCGGCGTTGCCCTGCGCAGGCTTCCCATCGACCGTGCCTTGATAGCCGCGGGGAAAAAAGCATGAGCCCCGCCGCGCGTCGCATTCTGGTCAGCGTTATCGCGATTGTGGCGGTTACGCTTGCCGTATGCCTTTGGATCATACGCGGTCCCGGTCCGATGGCATTCGCGGACGGCCCGAAAGTGGCGCTTTCGGATTATCGCGGCGCCAATCCCAGCGGCGTTCCGGCAAAGCTCGCTCAGGCGAGCCTCGTGGAGCGAGGCGCCTATCTGGCGCGGGCGGCGGATTGCAGGGTCTGCCACACCACGCAAGGCGGCCGGGAATATGCTGGCGGTCTCGGGTTCAAGCTTCCTTTCGGCACGCTGTACTCGACCAACATCACGCCGGACAAAGAGACCGGCATCGGCAATTACAGCGACCAGGATTTTCTCAACGCGGTTCATCGCGGAACCCGCCGGGACGGCGCGCGGCTTTATCCGGCGATGCCGTTTACATCCTATACCTACATGACCGATGCCGACGCGCTGGCGATCAAGGCCTATCTGTTCAGCCTCGCGCCGGTGCGCGCGGCGGCACCCCCCAATACTCTGTTGTTTCCGTTCAACCAGCGCTGGGCAATGAATTTCTGGTCCGCTCTCTTCAATCCGGATACGCGCTTCGAGCCGGACACGGCGAAGAGTCTCGAGTGGAACAGGGGCGCTTATCTTGCGGAGGCGCTGGCCCATTGCGGCGAATGCCACACGCCGCGCAATCTGGCGTTCGCGCTCGATAACCGGAAGAAATTCGCCGGTGCGCTGACCGCGGGCTGGCGCGCCTTCAACATCAGTTCCGACAAGGCAACCGGGCTCGGCGCCTGGAGCGACGACGAAATTTTCTCCTATCTGTCGGTTGGACATGCGGCGGGTCACGGCACCGCTTCGGGACCGATGGGCGAAGCCGTGGATCACAGCTTCAGCCATCTGGCGCCGGAAGACATCCGCGCCGTGGTGGCTTATCTGCGCACGGTACCCGCAATCGCGTCTGCCGATCTGCCGGCGACGCTGGCGTCTCCGCCGCCGGCTTCGCACAAAGATGGCGTTAGCACGCCGAACCCACGCGGAAAAATGGTGTTCCAAGGCGCCTGCGTCAGTTGCCACGGCTGGACCGGCGAGAGTTCGATCTCGCCCTTCGCCACGCTCACTGGAGCATGGGCGGTCAACGATCCCAGCGGAACAAATGTCGTCCAGGTGGTGCTTTCCGGCACCAAGCGGTTGACGCCGGAACATGCCGTCTCGATGCCGGCGTTCGGCGGCGCCTTTTCCGATGCCGAGATCGCAGCTCTTGCCAATTACGTCACCGCGCGCTTCGGAACCAAGGCATCGCAAGTCACCGCGCAGGACGTGGCGGAGTTGAGGAAACAAACGTCGCGGTAAGGTCGATGGGGCATCCTTGGTGGCCGCCGCGCAAAGCGGTCGGACGGCCGGTGTTTAACCGGAAGCCCTTCGAATTGCCAAAGGCGAGTTATGGGTTGAACGGGAGGGCACGGCGCTACCGCTCTCCCGCGCCAGACAGCGGCAACCCACGGCCAACCCGATTCGCGCAAGCAGATTGCGGCGGTCTCAGTTGACGCCGTCGAGTGGAGACACGACATATCCTGTACCGTCGATCGAGGTCACTGCTCAGGAGCAAGATATGAACGCGCCGCCAAGCCTCGATCCCGTCACCGCGCATTCTGACAGCGACGTTGTGCACTGGCTGACAAGCGGCACGCGCAATGAACGCTTCATTGACAATATTTTCGCTGAGCTGTGTGTCCGGCTCCAGCGAGCGGGCATTCCCGTCAAGCGGGCGTCGCTTCATGTCCTGATCCACCATCCGCAATGGCTCGGCGCCCGGATCATGTGGGCCGACGGGATGCGCGAGGCCGACCTTGCGAGAGTTGATTACGATGTCAGGGAGCGATCCGAATACATCGATAGTCCCGCCAACGAAATCCATGACGGCGCCACCGAGGTGCGCGAGAATCTCGAACGCGATCCCTCGCTGGGCCGCAAGCACGCCATCTATGACGAGATGCGGGCGAAAGGCCTGACCGACTATGTGGCGTGGCCGCTGTACCATACGCTCGGCAAACGGCATATCGTGACCTTTGCAACCGACCGGCCCGGAGGTTTCGACGACGCGCATATCGCCGGCCTGTTGAAACTGTTGCCGGCTCTGGCGCTGGTGAGCGAAATCCGCATCAAGAACCGGCTGGCGCGAACGCTGCTCGAAACCTATGTCGGGTCGCATGCCGGCGAGCTGATCTTGGCCGGCGCCACCAGGCGCGGAAGCGGGACGACGGTACGTGCCGCCATCATGATCTGCGATCTGCGTGACTTCACCCGGATCTCCGACAACTGGCCGCGCGATGACGTCATTGATCTTCTGAACGGCTATTTCGACGCGATGTCGGAGCCGATTGCGCGACATGGCGGGGAAATACTGAAATTTATCGGCGACGGTCTGCTCGCGATTTTTCCGCTCAGCCAGCCGTCGGCCTGCGCAAATCTGCTGCATGCAGTGGCCGAAGCCCGTCAGGCCATGGTTGCCCTGAACGAAAAGAACAGCGAAACCGGTCGCGCGCCGCTGAATTACGGCATCGGCGTCCACGTCGGAGACGTCATGTACGGCAATATCGGGTCGCGCACCCGGCTCGACTTCACGGTCATCGGTCCCGCGGTCAACATGGCGTCGCGTCTGGAAACCCTCACCAAACAATTGGGCAGAACGGTGCTGTTGTCCCGCTCGTTCGCCGACTTCGTCGAAAGCGATTTCGATCTCGAACGCGTCGGCGAATATCCAGTCCGCGGCTTCAACGACCCGATCGAGCTGTTTGCGTATCACGGCTGAATGCCGATCTATCGTCAGGTGCCGAGCCTCCCCCAAATGGGCAACCCGTCATAACCTAGCTGTGTCCAGCCGCCTCCAGGATAAGATTCGCGATCGTATCGGGCTGCGATATGAGGGAAAGGTGACTTGCCCTTACCTCGACGGTTTTCGCACCCATGCGTTTCGCCATGAAGCGTTGGAGATCCGGATTGATCGTCCGGTCTTCCGTGGACACAGCATACCAGCTCGGCTTCGACCGCCATGCAGCGTGGGTTGTCTTTTCGGTCAGCAACGATCGTTTGAAAGGTTCTTGCACTGCGTAGAGAACACGCGCCCTGTCCGCCGGCAGGTCGCCGGCGAAATCGCGCAAGAATGCCTCCTCGCTCAGCCTTCCATAGTCACCAGACCAGACAATGCCAGCGGCGGCTGGCGGCGTTGGAAACTGCGACGCGAGCGCCGTGTAATCTTCGCCCGCATCGGGCGCGCGCGCGGCAACGTAAACGACGGCCGAGACATTGGGGGCGACGCCGGCTTCGGTGAGAATCATGCCGCCGAAAGAATGAGCTACCAGGACCGTCAAGCCCTGTTGCAGGGTCAGGGTATCGTACGTTGCCTCCACGCCTGCCTGCAGCGACGTCAACGGGTTCTGCACGGCCGTCGCCTGGATGCCCCTCGACTGCAGCCGCGCAATAACTTCGGACCAGCACGACCCATCAGCAAACAGGCCGTGCACTAGGACAACATTTTGCACTTTGGATATGGGTTGCGCGCGGGCGACGCGCTGCAGAAAGGGGCCAGCCGCGCCAGCAATCGCCATGCCCACGAACGAGCGACGATCCATCGGACTTCTCCTGTTCGCCGAATCCCCGACTTATACCTCATCCCGAGCGCGGTGCCGGCTCTCATGCGGTCTGAATTTCAACGCCGTCAGCACACTTACCGGTTCCGAAATTTTCCCAGCGTATTAGTTTTGGAGTCATCAAGCAAGTCTCATCAAATAAGTGTGTGTCTACAATGACCGGCGGGGTTCGGTTCGGTCCTTCGCGGCCGAAATGGGCGTTCCGCGCGATGTGCGCTTTACCCCGTTAGCGACCGAAATGCGGACATGGCTGGAGGTCCGGTCGTGCCCAGGACCAGACATCCTAGGCAAGATGCTGCCACCCCAGGGTATCGGGCACGTCGCGCAAAGTCTGGACTGGTCAATTCCTGCAAATATCCTACGCTTACGCCGCCGCGCTCGACTTCGGATACTTTTCTTCCCAACGTCCGATGCGATGGTGAGCACGCTTGCTGCGCTGAGCGTCTACGCCCTCGGGTATGCGATCGTCCCGCAATCGAACTCATCGAGAGGCAATGAGATGACTACGCAATCGTCACACGCTAGCCCGATCCTGGTGACCGGCGCGGCCGGCGCTGTCGGTTCAATCGGCCGCAGTGTCACCGAAATGTTGCTCGCCAAGGGGCACAAGGTGCGAGCTTTGGTGCGCCGCGAGGATGAACGCGCCGGAACCCTGCGCCAGCTCGGCGCCGAGGTCATGCAAGGCGACCTGACCGACCTCATCGCGATGCACCGCGCGATCGAAGGTTGCGCGCGTGTCTATTTCGGCATGTCGGTTTCGGCCGATTACTTGACGGCCACGGTCAACACCGCCGCCGTGGCGCGCCACCACGGCGTCGAAGCTTTCGTGAACATGTCGCAGATGACCGTTACGCAGATGAGCATCACCGAGAGCACCGACAGCCCGCAGCACAAACTGCACTGGCTGGCGGAACAGGCTTTGTCCTGGTCGGGCCTCCCGATCGTCACCATGCGGCCCACGGTCTTCCTCGATGGGTTCTTCCGGCTTTTCGCTGCCCCGGGCGTGCGGGACGCCGACGAACTAGCGCTGCCAATGGGTGGGGGCAAAACCTCTCCGATCTCGGCTGTGGACGTAGCGCGCGCCGTATCGGTCGTCCTCGAGGAGCCCACGCCGCACATCGGCAAGATCTACAATCTGACCGGTTCTGAATCGGCCGATCTGGAGCACTATGCGCGCGTATTCTCTGAGGCGCTGGGTCGAACGATCCGCTATCGCGACGTGCCACTCTCCGGCTGGAGCGAAAAGCTTCTGGGGGCGGGCGTGCCGGTGCACGTTGTCAAGCACCTCTCCGCAATGACGGAGCTGAACAAGCAGGGCCGCTACGATCGTTTGACCGACGACCTGTTCAACCTCACAGGCCAGAAGCCGATCAGCATGTACGACTTCGTTAAGCTGCATGCCGCTGAATTCACGCGAGCTGGAGCCGCGGCTTGAGCGGTCCGTTCGAACCGGAACCGTCGTTTCGTCCTGTCACAGCGGCAAAACGGTGCCGGCGCCATGGGTCGAAGTACTGTCCTTGTCTAGAGATTCGCTCGCCCTCCGAAGGGCCAGACATCATCTGGCGGACCGCGAACATCTCACCAGAAGTTGTGACAATCCATCCGGGTTGGAACTAAATTTTCGGGCAAGCTCCAGTGAACAATATAATCACTTACCAATGTCGGCTGTGGGTCAAAAAGCTGACTCCGCTTCTGGCGAAGCGGACATTCGACGAAGCGTGAGGTCCGAAAAGTGCAACAAGCGGGAGTCAGTCCGCAGCCACCCGAATCTCGTCCCATGCTTCCGGCGTGACTGCGTAGGGGCCAACCGCGCCGGCGTGAAATTTCCGCCACAGCGGCGGGTGGATCAGTGACGCAACGAGCGCAGTGACGACAGGGACCGCCGCGATGGGATCGCCCGCGACCGGCGTCAGTTCCTCGATCGAGCCCGCATAGTCGCCTCGCGCGAAAATGGCATCGAACGCTTCGCCAAGGACGGCACCTCGCGTGCCGTGCTGTTCGGCGGCCCCGAGGATCGCGAGCAGCGTCTGGCGCGTGCGCACGCCCGCGCCGCCCGGCGACCGCTCCTGCGCCGGCGCATCGCCCGCGACGTCAAGCATGGCGGCGACGAGATCTACGCCGGCCGCAAGGGCGTTCGCCGGTTCGACGAGCCGCGGATTGACGTCGATGATGACAGGCCCGCCGTCGGCAACGATCAGGTCCATCGACAATGCTCCATGCCAGTCGAGCGCCGCCATCAGCCGCGCGAGCATGTCGGAGAGCCCCGGTAAGGCAATGCTCTGCTTCAGCGACGCCCCGCCGCCGACGCCTTCCCGCAAGCGCAGGCAGGCATGATGTGCGACGAGGCGGCCCCTGTCTGCGACCGCTTGCACCATCGCGAGGGGCCCGGACGCCTGGCTCTGCGCGATCAGTTCGGATTGCCCGAGACCGAACTCGCGCGCTGCGGCCCCAAGCTCCTGCGCGTTCGTCGCGCGCCGGACGCCCGAACTCGCCGTGCTCACGGGTCGTTTGACGAAGATCGGATAGGCTGCGACGTCCCGAAGATCGTCCGCGCTCGAAATCACGAAAGTCTGCGGCTGCGGCGCGCCGATGGCTTTCAGCGTGCGAAACGCGGAAATCTTGTCCTGCACCCGCGCGAGGCTTGCGAAAGGCGGCACGACAGTCGCGACGCGCAGGTGTTTCCGGCGCGCCGACAGCACGGTCACCTGCTCCTGCGTTGGAAACAGCAGGTCGGTCCTGCGTTCGCCTGCGATGCGCTCGGCGGCCGCGAGCCAGCCGAACGGATCGAGTCCGAAGCGCGGGACGTCGTGCACCGCCCTTACATGCCGCGTGAACCGCGTCAGGCAGATTTTCGACGACGAGAGAATCTCGACCTCGTGCCCGAGCGAACCGAGTTGTCCTGCGACCTGACGGGATGTGAGCCCGGACCCTTCAGAGAGCAAGATGCGCATGGAGAAAGTCTAGCCTTGATAGGATTCGAAATCCACGTCGCTACAAATTGAGATGCTCGCTGATGTCTGAAACGGGTCAATCGCGTCTTTGTGGGAACGTGCGGCCGTCGCAACTGGCGCCCTGCATGGTTAAGCGCATATTTGCAGCTAACCGGCGTCATGCGCGGACGTGCATCTGAAGAAGGCCGCCCTGCCCCGTTCTACTCAATCACCTCATCGGCGCCGCTGATGAGCGAGGGCGAAAACTCGATGCCGAGGATCTTGGCGGCCTTCACGTTGATGATGAGTTCGACCTTCGTGACCAGCTGGACTGGCAGATCAGCAGGCTTCTCGCCGTGAAGAAGCCGTCCGGCATAGATGCCAGCTCGACGATGCGACTGGGCGAAATCTCCTCCGTAGCTCATCAGGCCTCCTGCAGTCGGGAAATCACGAGATTGGGTGATTGCGGGCACGCCGTATCGCTGGGCGAGCGCGGCAAGCTGCCCACTGCGAAACGCAAAGTAAGGGTCCGAGGTGAAGACGAGTCCGCCTGCCAATTCACGAGCGATGGCGGAGAAAACAGTTTCGAACTCTGGCTCACTGCTGGCGTTCAAAACCTGCAAGCGAACCCCCAGGATTTCGGCAGCGGAACGAAGATTTTCCAATTGGGAATTGACGGTTGGACTTGTAGGGTTAACAGCCACGGCCAGTTTGGCTGCTGCTGGCAGAAGTTCGTGCATCAATTCGAGCCGCTTCGGCGACACTTCCACACTCAAGCTCGAAACCCCTGTGATATTACCACCCGGTCGCGACAGGCTGTCCACCACACCCAATTGGACTGGGTCGCCACCCATCTCAAAGACGATCGTCTTACTCGCGGTAGAAGCTTTCGCCGCGAGCGCCACGGGAGCGCCGCCGGCCGCGACGATGACGTCCACATTCCGGGCGACCAGATCCGCAGCCAGGGCCGGTAATCGCTTGTACTGTCCTTCCGCCCATTGATAGTCGATTACAACATCGCGGCCTTCGACAAAGCCAGTTTCGCCGAGTCCTTGGTGAAAAGCTTTGAGCCGACTGGCGAATGGCCCGGGCGACTCCGGGCAAAGATAGCCGATGACCGGCATGGCCCGTGTTTGCGCACGTGATGGAAACGTCCAAGTTGCGGCGCCACCGAGCAGCGCAAGAAAGTCTCGCCGCCTAATCCGGTCGAACGTCCTGGCGCACCCTACTGCCTCGAATCCAGTGCTGGCCATGTTTGCGCCCATGAGCGCGGATCCTGTGATTTTCAAAAGTCGCTAAATGCGTCCTGCCGTCGGGTGCCAAGGTATTTCCCATCAGCTTAGGTCTTGGATGGCGCATCGAAGGAGATTCCAAAGACCGGTATAACCTCATCATAGCCCTTGATCGGACGGTTCCCGAGTCCTTTCAACGAGCGCCTGTCCTTGACGGCTTCGGCTACTTCGGCATCCATTAAGATTTCCTGGTCGGCCGCAGATGCGCACAGACGGGCTGCGAGATTAACCACACTGCCGATGGCCGTATAGTCGAACCGGCTTTCGTACCCGATCCGTCCAACCGTTGCCGAGCCACTGGCAAGACCTACCCCGAACCCGATTTGGTACCCTCGCGCTCGCCAGCAGACGATGAGTTCTTGCACGCTCCTCTGCATCTCCACAGCCAGATCGACGGCCCTTAGCGCCGGTTCTTCGACGGCAACGGGTGCGTTGACCAGAACCATCAGGCCATCACCCGCGAAACTGATTAGTGTCGCGGCAAAGGTCGTTATGGCCCTGCCGAGCGCCTCATAGTACTCGGAAAGCACGCTCATGACTTGCTCCGGCGCGACTCCCGCAGAAAATGAGGTGAAGCCTCGCAAGTCGCAGAATACAACGACCACCTCGGTGCGGCGGCCCTCCAACACGCTGTCGTCGCCAGTTCGATCGACAAGATCGGCGACCTGCGGGGCGAGGAACCGCTTGAGCCTCGCAATACGCTCCTGGTGCTCCTGCGCGAGGGCCAGTTCCGCAGCCATCCTGTTGAAACTGTCGGCCAGACGCTGAAACTCATCCCCCGTCTCAATGGTGATGCGATGATCGAAAAGTCCAGCTCCGATCCGCTCAGTCCCCTCCTCGAGAAGCCGGATCGGCTCAGTCATCCGGTGCGCCAGCGCATAGGCGAGAAGGCCTGAGAAGATGGTGCCGGCCAGGAGAAGCTCTGCGGTCCGCCACAAGGCTGCATAGATGGGCCCGAAAGCTTCGGACAGAGGCTGTTCGACCACAACCGTCCAGTCGGGACCCGCAACGGGAGCAGCGGCAGCGGCAACCCCGTGGCCCCGCTCGTCTCGTCCTGTTGCGAAACCCGCTCCCGCGCGGCTGATCGCATCGCGTATGGCTTGGAAGGGCTTGGATGTCGCTTCGTCCGCTCCGCGCAGGACTAGGCTGATGTCCGGATGAGCAATGAGCCGACCCGGTCGGTCCAGCACGAAGGCAAATCCGGTCTTTCCCACTTTGATGGCCGATATCACGTCCCAAATTAGGTTGAGGTTGACTTCGGCGATTACCACGCCGACCGCCGGTCGGTTTCCGGAAATTGCAACCGTCAGGTATGGCTCGGAGCCTCGGTGGTAGCTCACGTCGCCAAACCAGATCCGGGCCGAGTGGGCGCCAACAATTGCGGGATCGGTGGATCGGTCAGTGCGGCTGTCAATTCGATTGAGGCCGGTACGCGACACGTAAAGGCGTTCTCGTCCCCTATCGTCGAGGAGTGCGAGACTCACGATGGCAGGCGTCTGGCGAAGCAAGCGCAATGTGTCAACCCGCCGCCGCTCGTCGGGGTCGTCAGTCCAGGGAAGCTGAACCAACCAGCCAAGCTCGTTCGTGATGCCGTCGATGAAACCCTGGATCTCGGCTGCGGCGGACGTCGCCTGAACGCCGAGCAGCTGATCGAGTCTCGCAAGCTGGTCGCGATAGCCGAGCCAGGCTTCGATGACACCGTTGATCGCGAGCGGAATCGCCACGGCCATAAAAAGCACGAGCAAGTACTTCTGGAAAAGGCCGCGAAAACGTTGCCGGACCATCATGCCCGCGCACCTCAGTCCGATTCCGACAGGACAGGCTCTCTGTAGCGGGAGCTGCTCGAGGCGTCCATCTTTCCGCCGCGTCGCCCCACTGGTCTGTGAGCCTCCGACGTGAGTTACGCCAATTCCTTCTCTCCATCAATTTCGGGACCGAGAGATCGCTGGCGAGCGCAGGATTTAGCGTGCGATGCGACCCTTGGAATAGTCGACAAAACAGCCAGAGGTGGTGCGAGTTTCTAACCAGCCGATCGCGTTGGTCGAATATAGGACGTGTCGCGAAACAGAACGTCGATAATGACCAACGTCACGTGCAACGTTCAAGTCGCAAGGCTCGCGGTAGCTTCGGAACCTAACCCTTCCAGTCGGCAAAGTGGGATTTCCAGTAACTCTCGACCTTCTGCACGAGGTCCGGCGGCAACGGTACGTAATCAAGCGTATCCGCCTGCTCCTGGCCGCTCTCCAGCGCCCATTTGGAAAAAATCCATGGCGGCGGCCGCGCTCTCTGGTGACTTGGACTGCTTGTACATCAGCACGAAGACCGTTGCCGTAATCGGATAGGCTTCGTCGCCGGGAGCATTCGTCATGACCAGATAGAAATCCTTGGCGTTGTCCCAGTTCACGCTGGATGCCGCGGCCTTGAAGGTCAGCGCGTTCGGAATGACGAAGTTGCCCGCCTCGTTCTCGACGAGGCAGTATGCGATCGTATCCTTGTTCTGCACGGAATAGACATATTCGAGATAACCGATCGACCCGGGCGTCATGTCGACAAGCGCGGCCACGCCCTCGTTACCCTTGCCCCCCAAGCCTGCCGGCCATTGCACCGAGGTACCTTCGCCGACGGCGTCTTTCCATTTGGAGCTTATTTTAGAAAGATAGTTGGTCCAATTGAACGTCGTTCCGGAGCCGTCGACCCGATGCACGACGGTGATCGGCATGTCTGGCAACTTCAGCGTCGGATTGATCTTCTGGATGCGCGGGTCGTTCCAGTATCTGATGGTGCCGAGATAAATGTCTGCCAGCACCGCCCCGGTGAAGCGCATGTCACCAGGCTTGATGCCTTTGAGGTGGACCACAGGCACGACCCCGCCGATGACGAGCGGGAATTGCGCCATCCCGAGCCTGTCCAGTTCCATCGGCTTAAGCGGCATGTCGCTGGCGCCGAAATCAACCGCCTCTCGTTTGACCTGGGTGATACCGACCCCCGAACCGACCGATTGATAACTGACCTTGTTGCCGGTCTTCGCCTCATAGGCCGCGGCCCATTTGACCATGATGGGATTGACAAAGGTGGAGCCGGCGCCGGTCGTCTCGGCGGCGTGGCCCTGTCCGGCCAAAGCCAGGACGGTGAGGGACAGCGCGATCGTCAGCGTTTTCATGGTTTTTTCCCCCAAATCGATAGGCGAAGCATATCACTTGACTGGGAAGGGCTTGTGACACAGGCGTGACAGGCACGGGCAATAGGTAGGCTAACGGCGCCGCCGTGGATGCGCGGCGCACACCAAACCCGCCACTCGTCTCATGACATTCATCCACCTTGAGGCGCTCATTCCGATTGCACTTGCACTGGCGCGCCGAGATTACCGACGGTGCCGGGCGCGATTACGAGGTAGCGGCGCTGGATCTTGCCTTCGCCGCGCACGACCTGACGGATCGGTCCAATCGCGTTGACGATCGCCGAGCCGGCCGGATTGGTCGTGAAGCCCTGCAGCGGCTCGAGGACGCCGGCGCCCGATGCCTCCGTCGAAAGCGCCAGCACGTAGGGTTTTAGCGCTTCGAGCCCGGTGACCGCAGCCTCCAGCACTTGCACCAGGCCCTGCTCGGACAACGAAACGCTGGTGGGTGCCCTTTCGGCTTTCCGCCCCGGCGGCGCCAGCCACAGCTGCGTCGACTGCGCGGCTACACCGAGCGGCTGCAGGTTCTCCGTTCCGGCCTGTTCGGGGACAATCGGCATTGCAGTCATCGCGGCGTTGCCGTGCTCGGCCACCATGGGAATGGCGTCGGGCACATAGACCACCGCCTGGGCAGCCTGGCCGATCGGGCTCGTCGCAATCACCTTGTTGGTCAGCGTATCAACCGCGGCGATACGGTCCTCGTTCTCCAGCCCGACATAGACCCGAGTGCCGTCCCCGGACGGCCAGATGCCATGCGGTAACTTTCCCACCGGAATGGTCGCGACTTTGGAAAAATCGTCCGTGCGATAGACCTGAATCTCATTGAGGCCGCCGACCGTCACATAGGCGAACATGCCATTAGCGTTACGAACGATGTTGACATGGTTGGTGATCGGGCCGGTGTCGAGCGTCTTCAGCAGCGAGAATGGCGCCTGCGCGTCGAAGACCTGAACCTTGCCGGTGTCTTTCAGCGTAAACCAGACCTGGGTACTGTCCGGCGTGGCGGCAATGTTGGGGCAGAACGGGCTCGCCTGCCGAACCTTGCCGGCGATCTTGTGGTCAGCAACCGTGATGATGTGGGTCTCAGGCACGAACGACGAGCAGACGTAGCCGTATTTCCCGTCCGGCGAGAAAATCGTCATGCCGGGCCCGTTCGCAACGACGATCCGGGTCTTTTCTTCGTAGGTGGTGCCGTCGAGCACGGCGACGTAGTTTTCGCCGCGCACCGTTACCCACACTTCCTTGCCATCATTGGTAAAGAACGCCTCGTGCGGCGAGCGCCCGACGTAAGTGATGTGCTTGACGGAGTTGGTCGCGGTATCAATGAAATTCACGGCATTCGAGCCGATCGCAACGACGGCAAGGGTGCGATGATCGGGCGAAAATCCCATGCCATGCACCAGCAACTGGCCCTTGTAGAGCGGACTGAAACTGGCCGGTAGCGGATCGCCGAGCCGGATCACGCCGAGCAGCTTGTTGTCGACGGGGTCGGTGACGGAGACCGTGTTGGAGAACTGCTCCGCGGCGTAGACGCGATCGCGATGGCTAATTGCTATGTCAGGATCGGACGCAGCGCACGGGACTTGTCCGGCCAACGCGTATCGCCCACCAGCCAGTGCAGTTGCGGCCAGCAAAACAGTCAAAATCGAAGAGCGCTTCATATCACGGGTCCATGATCGGGTCGGTGGGACGGCTGGATTTCAAATCCAGCTGCCGCACGGAAGGCACCTGGGTTGGCGAGGGCACAGACGCCGGCAGCGGTCTGCCGACCGCCAAGCGCATGGTGGCGATCTCCTCCTGCTGCGTAATGATGATCTCCTGCGCAAGCCGCCTGATCTGCGCATTGTGTCCGTAGCGAAGCACGGCTACCGCCATGTCGATCGCGCCTTGATGGTGGGGCACCATCATAGCCACGAAGTCGGCATCGACATCACCCGTCGGCTGTGCCGCCATGCCGTTCATCATCTTTGTCATGGCGGCGTTGTTCTCGGCCAAGAACGGGGCTTCAGCGGTGGCCGATGAACCGGCTGTCGTGCAAATGTCCTGCTCCGACAGCGATCCGTCGTGAGCCGAAACCAGGAATGCGGCTCCGATGAAGAATCCGATCGCAAGTGTAACTGCCCGCAGCGGGGTGAACCTACGACGTGACCAGCTCATATCAGGACCTCTTGGCGATTTCGTTCCAATGGTAACCACGGATCGCCCAAATGCGATTTCTGTGCGTTGCGTATTGGAATTTAGGCGGTGCACCGCGCCCGTCGGATAGGCTTTCACGCGTGCAATGCGTGACCCGGCCCGGGAGCGCAGCAGCGCCCGCGGCCACATGCAGAAAAAGTCGGCGAAGAAGTTTCATGGCACCCCTCCCTGCAACACCAAAAGCTATTCCAATTCCCGGGCCGCCGTAAGGGTCACGCGCGCGCTGCCCTTCCTTTTTTGACGATTCGGAGCAGCGTTGTTCGAAATCACGTCAAGAAACGCCTGCTCCGCGCGACTAACGTATCGTTCCTTGTGTCGGATGGCGAAGAAGCGGCGACGCAGAAGAGGAAATTTGACGAGAACGAGGTTTTCGAACTCGCAACCGCCAGCTTCGATATCGCGGTGACGCCTGTGCTGGCCTCGACCGCGTGGCCGCGAGGCGCCCAGAATGATTTCGTTTTGGCGGCAATCGCTCAAAACCTGAGGCGGCTCGCAACGCTGGTCGCACGACCGCCACCCGCTCTGGTTCTGCACAACGCGTAGCGCTAGCGGGACGTAAACAGCGTCAGAGCCACCGTCCTAAAGCCGCCGCTGAAACAGTATCCGAGCGACAATTCCAATGACGACCCAACCGGCCGGTCGGCGGGAGCTTCGTGAATCAGCCTGTTCGGCTAGCTTCTGCCTCCGGCATGACCTGCAGCAGGGGGGCTGGCCCGACCGAGATTACCCCCATGAAAGGCCGGTCGTGAGCGGCGATTAGTAACACCGACGCGGCCACCCCGGTCGCGAAGACCCCCATCGCGATTGTAGCAGCCAGTCGATTGTCGCTGTGGACGGCCGCGATTGCGAGCAGGGCACAGACCGCCTGCACGAACAGGCATGACCATTTGACATAATTGACCTCGGTTTGGCTTATAATGATTCTTTGTCGACGGGCATCCAATGCGTTTTCAAGCGCGCTGGTGATTTCACGTTGTGCGATCTGCTGGCCTTGACTGGTCAGCGCCAGGGCAAGGGTCAACTGCAGCGCCTCGGCGAGGGAGCTTGGCGTCGCCTTGAGCGTGGCCGCGCCCCGAGCCATCATTGGCCATTCCTGAGTCGTAGTTTCTTCGATGTAACGATGGATCAGGTTGCGCAAATGCTCTTTGGGCTCTTCGGGAAGGTTGGCGGCGAGCACCACGACGGCTCTCAGCGCACTTGCCTCGCGATTGACGGCCGCATTCGCACGGTCGGTATCGTTCCATACCTGGGCAGCGGTGAAAGCGACAAAAAGTCCGAAGACGATACCTAATGGCGGCAGCATGCCGGGAGAAATAGCCTTGAATGAGCGCGCTCGCTCGCCCACCGCGAGGGCCATTACGGCTACATAGATTACCGCCGCGACCAAGTACGTGACGCCGAAAACTATCAGCGCCATTCCTCCCACGGGGAGGTTATGCAGCCAATCGCTCATGTTCTCATCCCTTGGATTGCTAGCGGCTTTCAGGAGCCACTCGGCCGGCAGCAGCTTAACCCGTAGTAATTGGAGAGGCTGGATGTTTCTTTGCGTTCCATTCCGATACGATGGCTCAGCAAAGCCGCAATTGGCAAGCGCGTTTTAGAATGAAGTTTACGATCTCGATCGCATGGGGGAAATCGCGCTAAACCTGATGATGAATTGCGCGGCGAAAGAAGACAGCTTCCACGACTTGGAGCTGGCCACCTTTGCCGGTTGGCAGCGGCGAAGATGACGAAAGAGTTCAGGACCAACTATCAAAAACGTTGGCACGCGGCTAAGCTGCCCATGCTCGGCCGCTGCGGCGGTGACGCAAGGGCCGGTAATACCAACAAAAGCGGAACATCAGGGGCGAGTTAAGAGGGAAGAGTTAAGAGTGAAGAAAACGCATCATGTGACGCTCAAGAAGTGTCACGGGAACCGTATGACGGACCGGCTGCCGGTTACCGCTTCCGGCCGATATTTCTTTACCTCTCGCCGGTACTCGGTCCGCGAGGCACCTGGCCGCGAACTATCCGATATCGGCGACACCTACTTCAACGTCTCCAAGTTCTACGATAAGCTGCCGGCCTCTTTATCCTATCCCGGCATCAAACAAACTATCCACGAGCTGAAAAGAAGGAGCCGAGCATGCCTTCAATAATTCCAGACGCCGGCGCTTTGGAGAGGAGGCTTGCAGGCCTGCCCGTGGTGAAGCATCCAGCCCGCGCGGTTGTATTTAGCGCCGGTTCACAGACAGGTAGGCTGCTTTTCCTCAGGAGTGGCGCGGTCGAGGTCGTCAAGGATGGAGTGCGGATTGCCAACGTGTCGGCACCGGGCTCGGTGTTCGGCGAACAGGCCGCCCTCTTAGATCAGCCCCATACGGCAGACGTGAGGACTCTGGAGGAATTTGAGTTCTATGTCGCCGACGCGCCAGCAATACTTACTGGTGATCCAACCGTCGCCCTCTATGTCGCTGCGATCCTTGCGCGACGACTCGACGCAGGCAACCGATCGCTTATCGAGGTTAAGCGCCAACTCCAGGCCGGCGAGGCACCCAGCGTGATTGGTAGGACGGTCGAGAAGGCGCAGGAACTGTTAAGCCACAGCGAAGGCGCCAGTCTCCTATACGCCGGCTATCCGTTCGATCCGTTTCGGTCCAACAAATCGATGCACTGACGCTTAGCGGTCATGCTTAAGAAGGGGTAGGCGCTGCAACCTGGGCGGTCCCGGAGGCGCGCGTCGTTGACGATGTAGCCGACATAACGGTAGTCACGGATGAAGCTGATCCGGCCGTCCTTCCACTCCAGCCGTGCAGTTCCGGCTTGAAATCTCATCTGGTCGAGCGGTCGAGGGTCTCATAGATGAGCGCCAGGGAACATCCCTTTAAATCCATAATAGGTGATGCAGGAGTCGCTCGACGAATGGACCTTTCCGAGGGTTTCCGGCTTCTGACGCGGCACGCGCCATGGTTCGCCGGCGTTCAGCTCATTAACTGTCGGCAGGACGAAGTGGACATGTTATGATCAGGGACATTGGCATTCGGCCGATCATATTCTCCGTCAACTGCTATATCGCGACCATCCTCACGATGTTCGTCGCCTTCAGCCTAGACTTGAAGAGTCCGGGCTGGGCCATGACCACGGTCTATCTGACCAGCCAGCCGCTGTCCGGCGCGATGCGGGCCAAGGCCGTTTATCGCGCCATCGGCACGTTCGTCGGCGGCGCCGCCATGGTCGCCATCGTTCCCAATCTGGTGGACGCGCCCGAACTGACGACGCTTGCGATCATACTTTGGGTGGCGCTCTGCGTTTTCGTTTCGCTGCTCGACCGCACGCCACGGTCGTATATGTTCGTGCTGTCGGGCTATACCGCGGCCTTGATCGGCTTTCCAAGCGTGCTTGCGCCCGGCACGGTGTTCGACACCGCGGTGTCGCGCGTCGAGGAGATCACGCTCGGCGTCGTCTGCGCCGCCATCGTTCACAGTCTCATCTTTCCCAAAAGCGCGTTTTCCGCCTTTGAGCAAAAGTTGAGAAGTGCCATCGCGGATACGCGCCGTTGGCTCGCCGATGGCTTGACCCAGCAAGCGACTCCGGAAGCCGAGATGGAGCGGCGCCGGATCGCCGCCGATATCAGCGAGCTCTATTTGCTCGGCACGAGCTTACGCTTCGACACCTCGCCGCATCGACCGGATATCAGCACCATTCGCGCCTTCGACCGCAAGATCGTGGCCCTGTTGCCGCTGGTGAGTGCCATCGAGGACCGTCTGACGCTGCTTCGGCGTATTGGGCCGCTGGACGCAAAACTGACGCGGGCGCTGGCCGGCATCTGCGATTGGCTGAAGCCGAAAGCGACGGGCGACCGACTGCGCGCGGCAGAACTTAAGGAAGCCTGCGTCGCGACGACGCCTACTGTCGGCCCGCAATCGAGCTGGGCGGATCTCGTGACGGTCAATCTCACCGTGCGATTGATCGAGCTGATCGACTCCTGGCAAGCTTATCTCAGCTTTGCCGCTTATCTAGCCGATCCGAAGCAGACGCCGAGCGCCGACATTCGCGCAGCCGCGGCGCAAATCGGGCCCAAACCGATGCATACGGATCCAGGCATCGCGCTGTTATCAGCACTGGCGGCCGCCGTCGCAATGGGCATATGTGCATTCTTTTGGATCGCGACCGCATGGCCGGAAGGCGCCGGCGCCATTGCCTTTGCCGCCGTGTCCTGCACTTTATTTGCCTCTCTGGACGATCCGACGCCGACCATTCGCAACATTGCGCTCCTCTTGGCATTGTGCATTCCGATTGTATTCGTCTACCAATTCTTTGTGTTGCCGGCGATCGGCGGGTTCGTCTTGCTTTGCGGCGTGCTCGCTTTTGTGCTGATTCCGGCCGGCATATTGATGGCGATCCCGGCTTATGCCGTGGTCGGTCTGGCGCTCGCCTTGGGTTTCTGTGTCGAAATGAGCCTGCAGACGAGCTATACTGCCGATCTTGCGGTGATCGTCAATTCCAACAGCGCTTTTGTGCTCGGCGGCGTCGTGGCGCTGGTCGTGACTCGGCTGATACGCGTTATCGGCACGCAGGCCAGCGCGCAGCGCCTGATTCGGGCAACTTATCGCGACCTTGCCGACCTTGCCGCTGGGCGCTCGCATCCGACCCGCGACCAATGGGCCAGCCGCATGTTGGATCGCGTCGCGCTGTTGCTATACCGGCAGCCGCGCTTCGAGCCGCGGCCGCGGCATGAATTCGCAGATGCGCTCGAAGATCTGCGGCTCGGCGTCAATATGATCGAGACGCAATCAATCGCGCCCGCCATGTCGAAGCCAGCGCAAGACGCTTTGGCGGCGATGTTCGCGAGCCTGGCCGCGCATTTCCGTGCCTTGGCGCGCGGCCGTGTGACGCAGCTTGGCGACGATTCGTTGCAAAAGATCGACATTGCGATCAGCGAGGTGACGGCTTGCACCACAGCCACGCATACTTGCGTCGCCGCGATTGTCGGCCTGCGGCAGACGCTCTACCCTGATGCGCCGCCGTATCGGCCGAGGCAAATAGAGCAGGCTGATGCAGCGCTACCCGGGCAGAGCGAAGCCGCCAGCACTACATGATGGGAGCGTATCGTGATTGGCGAGTTTGATATCTATGGCGTGTACTTTCCGGCTTTCGCGATCTTTGCCGCAATCGCTTTTTTGCTTCAGGTCGTGATCAAGCGGCTCTTGGATGCTTGTGGTTTCTATCGTTTGGTCTGGCATCGCGCGCTGTTTGATCTCGCGATCTACGTCATTCTGCTTGGCGTTGTCACGGCGGCGGGCGCAAGCATCCTGCCGCTGGCATAAGATCGTGGACGTAAAATCTCGGGTGATGGAGCAATGAAAAACTTTTTCGCCTCTGCCGGCCGCGTGCTACTCACGCTCGTTGTAGTGGTGGTAGCAATTGCCGTCGCCTGGCAGCTCTGGAGCTACTACATGCTCGAGCCGTGGACGCGCGATGGCCGTGTGCGCGCCGACGTGGTCCCGGTTGCCGCCGACGTTTCCGGCCTGATCAGCGACGTCTTTGTCCACGACAACGAAAAGGTGAGCAAAGGCCAGCAGCTGTTCCGTATCGATCAGCGGCGCTTTCAATATGCGCTCGATCAGGCGAAAGCTGATGTCGCGAGCCGACAGGCTACGCTCGACCAGGCCAAGCGCGATCTCGAGCGCAGCAAGAATCTAACCAGCCTCGCGACTACCGTCCAGCAGGTCGAGCAGAGGCAGCAAGCGGTCGACGTCGATCAAGCTCAACTCGACGCCGCGAACGCGGCGCTTGAAGTCGCGAGGCTCAATCTCGAGCGCTCGACGGTCGTGGCGCCAGTCAACGGCATAGTCACCAATTTCGATCTCCTGCCCGGGCGCTACGTCAATGCCGGAGCAGCTGTCTTTGCGCTGATCGATTCCGACACGTTCCGCGTCGAGGGTTATTTCGAGGAAACCAAGCTGCGGCGCATCCGTATCGGCGAAGAGGCGACTGTAAAACTGATCGGTGATGCGCGCGTGCTATCAGGGCACGTCGAGAGCATCGCTTACGGCATCGAAGACCAGAACCGCAGCACCAGCAGCGACCTGTTGGCGTTCGTCAATCCGACCTTCAGCTGGGTGCGCCTGGCGCAGCGCATCCCCGTGCGTATCAAGCTCGACAATGTGCCGCCGGACCTTCTTCTCGTCGCCGGGCGCACCGCCACTGTATCGATCGGGAAGATCAGTTGGTGGTGAGAGGGTTAGCTCAGTGTTGTGTTGGCGCAATGGGTTGATGCGCAGCAGCTAAATGACGCGATGGGTACTCCAACACTTTGCTGTCGCGACTGGATCACAAAACCGAGGGGTCGATTATCGTCGTCATGCAGCGTCTGCACCCCGATGACCTCGTCGGTCATCTGCTCGAGCAGCAGGGCTGGAGGCATCTAAATCTGCCGGCGATCGCGGAAGAGGAAACCATTATCCGCTTAAGCCCTACCCGCAGCTTTCGTCGTCGGATCGGCGGTTTGCTTCGTCCGGAGCGGGAATCCCAAACTGCTCTCGATGAACTGAAGGCATCGATGGGTTCAATGGAGTTCTCGGCGCAATACCAGCAAGCGCCGGTTCCAGCTGGCGGCAATCTCATCAAGTGGTCGTGGTTCAGGTTTTACGACCAGCCGCCTACCCCGTTGCCAGACGACAAGGTCATAATCAGCTGGGACACCGCGCTCAGCAGCAGCCAACTCGCGGATTACTCGGCCTGCGTGGTGCTGCTCGTTCGTCACCAATCAATCTACATCCTCGATGTAATCCGCGCGCGCCTTGAATATCCGGACCTCAAGCGGACGGTCCTTGAGAACTACGACCGCTGGAATCAGATAGCTCCATCTTGCGTTCTCGTTATCGAAAAAAAGGGATCAGGTCTTAGCCTGATTCAAGACCTCCGAAGAGACGATATCTACGCAATTGGCATAACGCCGGAGGGCGATAAGATCATGCGAATGGCCGCTCAAACCGCCGTAATCGAGGCTGGCGCCGTCCACCTTCCGACGCAAGCGCACTGGCTTGAGGAATTCAAAAAGGAGCTCCTCTCCTTTCCAGCCAGCAAGCACGATGATCAAATCGACGCGCTATCTCAGGCGCTCCAGCGCGCATCCACTCCAGATCGACCCACCGCGACGTTCGGGACATTTCATACCGCGCGATAGTCTAGCTCAAAGCTGCCGCGCGTCTCATCAGGTGATATGACGATCAAGGAAAGGCACTAGACAGACTGCGTGAGCCGCCACTGCGACTCCGCACCCTCCGAACGCGCTTGCAACGCTCCCGAACCGTATTCAATCCTTAGCAGCACTCTAGACGATTGCATTCGCGAATTTATAGCGAAGCCTGTGAGTGCGCATCACCTGTATGAGATTCACACCGCTCCGCAGGGAGAATTGGTTACTGCCATCCTGTCCCCACAACAGGTTGCTGAAATAATCCGGCTGCGGGATTTTCTCTGAGCACTACGATGGCTCGGCGTGAGAAATCATGTCTGGCTGTCAGCGGCCAATGCTTCCTTGCCGATTTTGCACAGCATGACTGCCGTCATTCAAAACCGTTTGCGGTGCAATGGCTCGAGCATGAATTAATTTAGCTTTCCTACTAATGGCGTTAGGCTCATAATGGTCCGTTAGCATCAAATCATGATTGGGGGCCATCATGAAGCGAAGCAAATTCGGCTCATTGTCCTTAGACGAGCTGTGGACTTTTCGTGAGAAGGTTGCCACGGCGCTCGCCGCAAAGATGGCCGCCCAAAAAAGTGTGCTTGAATATCGCTTGAGAAAACTCGACGGCCAAACTCAAGTCGATCTAATTAGCAAAACGCGCCGGTCCTACCCGACCGTCTATCCCAAATACCGCAACCCGCAGCAACCTTCCGAAACTTGGTCAGGAAGGGGCAAACAACCTCGTTGGCTTACTGCACAACTCAAGTCGGGGAAGCGACTTGATGATTTTCGAATTTAATCAGTTGCCGCGTAATTCATTAGAACCCGACTTAGTCACTTTGGCCAGCAGTTCAGCTTGATGAACCGCCTGCCGAAGGCGAACCAATTCCGCGTATTGCATAGTTAGACGTTGCGCGGAATATTTACGGACCACGATCTTCGACTTCGGTGTAGGACGTTTTTTGACCCGCATCGTTTTGGTCCTGCGCTTCTGGGTTCGTTACCTCTCAGCTTGAAGACTACGGCGACACAATGAATGGCAGCCGCACGCTCACTTCATATTCGGTTCATGTTCAAAAAACGCCAAGGCGATCAATAAGTTCGGCGACTAATCGCCGCGGCTATGCTAAAGTGGACTCCTTCACAAGTCATTTCCAACGCATAACCCCGCCCTCTCCGTCAAATTCCTTCGGCGTTGTGCGAGCCAAAAAGCAAATCCCTGCCGGTTTGTGGCCGACAGGGATAAGCAGGAAGGTTGGCAAACGGCTAGAGGGCTAAGGCTAGGTGGTTCGCCGGACCTGCTCCCCAATTGAAATCTGCAGCGCAAATCTAAGCAAGATTATTTTGTGGGCACTAACTCAATCGCTCTCATGAATGGCAGTAACGGCGTCAAAAATTTCCTGCGCCGTGCCTGCCTCGGTTTGAGGAATGTCCGTCGGTATGGTTCGCTGCTCTGAGATTTCCTCAAACGTCTCGCCCGTTGAAAGCCTGGCGGACTTGCCCGTAAGGCCTCAGACCGGAGGTCCCCATGTCGGACCCTCTGAAACCGAGGCCGTCGGTTACAAGCACCCTCCCAACAAGACTCAATTCAAACCTGGCCAGTCGGGCAATCCAGATCAAACCGTCTACTTTGTAGTCGACCGCTTCGGTAAGTTTAGCAGCGTCCATCGCGAAACCGAAATCGAGCGGACCGACCTCGAAACGATCATCACGGATCTAATGTCTGGGCAATTCAACGATCCGATCCGCGTTGTAGCCTTCAACACACTTGAGCATTGGTCGGAAGATGTCTCGAACGGTATAGCGCTCGAAATCCAAACTCGCTGCGACATCGAAGGTCTTGCAGTACCCGAGCATATACAAGACTTCGTGGGCAACTTCACGGGTCCGACCCGGCAGTTGGCCTTGGGCTGGTATAACTCCTAATCTGGCCAAGCAATGAAACGTCCGCGAGATATCGTAGGCTTTGGGTGATAGATGTGCCCTGGTTGCATCGTAGATGCCGTCGACGAGCAAATAGGAAATTCGCATGATTCGGACCTATCGCAGCACATTTTGACAAGCGCTCTGATCTCAAACCTCCTATAGGTCCAATCAATGAAATGGCCTCTGACGGCGCTGGTTCCGCGCAGGTAGCGGTGCCGAACGTGCGCGACCTCCGTGACCCGGATAGCCGGCCAGTGCCCCGCGTGGTGCAGGCAGCCCATGGTAAGATTGAGCATCGCAATACGAGCCTCTTAATGCTGTTATCGTTTCATGTTGGAATGTGTCACCGCGTGCGGCAGACAATAGCACCCACCGTCGTGGATGGCGCTCATCTCAACGGTAGGCCGCGCTATGACATCGCGAAGTCGAACTGCCGCGGGAGTTGACTGATGTTGAAAGCGAGACTCGCCCCATTTGTGATTTCGTCCGCCTTGGTGCTCGGTTCATTGGGCGCAGCTGCCAAATCGAGTGAAACCCAGCACGCGCTAGACGGACAGAATGTAAAACTTGAAGAGACCATTGATCGCGAGCTAGAGCAGTTCCGGAGCGCGCAAGTATCCCTACAGCAGGCATTACTGATTGCCGAGAGATTACACACCGGCTCGAGAGTTGTAGACATCAGCTTTGATGGCGCGTCGAATCCCCCGGTCTATAAAGTGAAGAACATTCAAAGGGATCAAATTTGGGAGAATTCGATCGATGCAAGGACAGGCAGCAGCAGCGCGGGCGGCAAACAAGCGCTGTCTGTCAAGGATCTTGAAGCACAGGATCGGCGTAACTTATTGGCGTTAAGAGCCGTTCGGCAAAAGCTGTCGGACGCCGTCGTCGTCGCGGAGCGATCAACGCGCGGAAAGGCAATTAGCGGAGGTTTAATGACTGAGGATGGGACACTGTACTTTGTGGTAGTTGTGGATACCGCCGATGGCTTAAAGCAAGTACTTCTAGAGCCTCCACGAGTTCGAGGCCGATGACCGCCGCGCCGGATCATCTACGTACCGACAATTTTTTTACTGAATGTTGGCCATCCCGTGCCTTCGAGTGTTATTCGGCGTGGGGTCCCTACGCCGATCGACACGACAATCCCCGTGACGCTGGAGGGGTTATGCTTCGGCGCCGTTTTACGGTCCATGTGATCACCCTGCCTCGCCGGCCTTGGTCTCTGACGAGGAAGACGCGGGTAAAGAGCACGGTTGTGTCGAGCTTGGAGTGACCGAGCAGCACCTGGATCACGCGGGCATCGGTGTTCTGCTCGATGGCAACTGCGTCAAGAAGCCGATTTTCATCATGCGTTTCTCCTTTCGCTGTGAACTAGAGAAAGGTCCCAATCATTAATTGCCGCACGAGCGTGAAAACGCAGCGCGCTCGTTCGGGCCAAGCCCGGAGGCTGCTCCTTCATCGAGGCAAGTATTGATCCAATCGCTGAGGCGCCTTCTCGATCGGACGAACCTGTCGGCTTCAGGGCCAGCGAGCAACCATTCCGAGCCCAAAGAGCTATTTGCCAGCCACCAAAGGGTGATGGCGGCGCCCCCGCGCCTTCCCCGCGTCTAGGATATCAACCGACCGGCCGGGCGAGTCTGACGGAATCTCGATTGCGCCGGCCCTAGATACCGCCGTGGCCGTGATCATCCTGGCGTTGCCGCGACTTGGCGAAACGTTGCCCGGGCCGAAGTCGTTAAAGAGGATAACAGTTTGACCCACGACCGCGATAATTGCGGCTACTAGGGCGCGTACTCATAAATTTCGTTTGTTCGGCAATCGCTGACTGATGTCTGCTTTGCCCCCGAAAGCGACCCAATAGCGGACATCGCACCATGTCCGTTCAGTGCCGATTGTGTTGCAAAAGTCGAAAATCGAACAACCCCAAAAATCTCGCAAAAGCTGATCCTTGGACTTCTCTGCGGCTCCGTAGCTTTTTAAAGCCGCCAGGAAAGTCCGTGGTCGATTTTGGATGAAGCGATATGGTCCCTCACGTCGCCACGCGTAAAACGCATCAGCGGTTCTAAGAATTTTCGTTCGACACCCCAAAAAGACTTTTGCAACAATATCTGCCAATAGGCGACATAACCCTCATGCATCCGCATCGTTTGGGCAATAAGGATCACCAACTATTGGACAAGAGGAAGCCTGATCCTAAACGACGCGCCGCCGTGATCACGATTTTCTGCCCATATCAGTCCTTGGTGCGCCTCGATAATGGTGCGCGCGATGGACAGACCCATACCCATGCCTCCCGCCTTGTTGGTGTAAAACGGTTCAAAGACCGTTTTTAATTTGTCTTTGGGAATGCCCGAGCCGCGATCAGACACGGATAACTGGGCAAAGTTCTCGACGCACGAAGTCCGAATGCTGACGATGCGATTTTCGCTCGGCGTGTCCTTCATCGCGTCGATGCCGTTCACAACAAGGTTCAGAATGACCTGTTGAAGTTGAATACGGTCGCCGAGGATTGGAAGCACATCCTGCGCGATCCTACTAACCAGTTCGACCTTTCGTGCGACGGCCACCGACGTAAGAAGTTCCACGGTGTCCCGAACAAGGTCGTTGAGGTCCAGATTTTTCAGCTCGAAGGGTGCCTTTGTCACGAGGCTCCTTATCCTTCGGATGACTTCGCCGGCGCGTCGGTCATCATGCAAAATATCGTTCACAATATCCTTGAGTTCGACGATGGCGGGGAGTGCAGCGATGTCGGGGCTCTGAGATTTCAGGATGGCGTCCGCGGTTTCGGCGTTGATCAGGATAGCGCCGAGCGGCTGGTTGATTTCGTGAGCGATAGACGCTGCGAGTTCGCCCATGGTCGTTAGCCGCGCCACGTGCGCAAGCTCCGCCTGCGCCGCCTGCAGCTCCTCGTTGGCGCGAACGCGTTCGCGCTCCGCGTCAATCAGGTCCGTGACATCCCGGTTAATGCCGACCATGCGCACGGGCCTGCCGTCCGCGGCTCGGATGATTTGCGCCACGCCGCGAATAATGCGGATAGCACCATCGGCTCGCTGCACCTTGAAGTCGGAAAGGTAATCGCGTTCGCCGCGAAGCGCCGCCTCGACGTCCGCCTTGGCTTGTTCGACGTCTTCCGGCACAATGCACTTCGACCAGGCGTCGAAAGCACCGCTGAATTCTTCCTTGCGAACGCCGTAAAGCCGGTACATCGAGTCGTCCCAAACCAGGCGATCTCGTTCGACGTCCCAATCCCAGATGCCGAGCGACGCGGCGTCGATAGCGAGCTTCAGCCGTTCTTCACTCAAACCCAGGCGGGCTTCGCTTTCCTTCAGCTCGCGCTCACGACTCTCCCGCGCCGCGACTTCTGCGACCAGATCGTCAAACGACGTCTTGAGCTTGGCCGCCATGGCGTTGAACGATTCCGCGAGGGCATCCAGCTCCTCCAATTTGGCGCCTGGCACCCGGACGCTCATGTCCCCGCCGGCCATCATTCGCGTCGCGTGGGCCATGTGCCGGAGTGGCGCGGTCACCATGGACGCCAACACCGCGCCCAACACAAGAGCGAGCACTAGCGCCAGGGCCAGCACCATCGCGGAACGGCTGTTGGCCTTGCGTAAACCCGCCAGATAGAACGATTCAGGCATGGCCGTCATCAGGATCCAGTCATGGCCGGTGCCGTGATCGCGATACGCGGTCGCATAGGTCAGCCACGTTTCCCGCGAGAGCGGCTTTGCCGTGACATGATCAAACTGGAACTCGGTCGCCCCTCCAGACAGCCCCGATGGTCCGGTGTGCTGTGCGAGAGCGGCAATGGCGTTCGCGACTACCGGATCGCCGGCGGAAGCGGACGAGGCGACCGTCTTGCCGGTCATGTCAAGGATGATAGCTCGACCATTGGTGCCGACGGCCTCGCTTCGCAGCAAGGAGTTCGAGCGTCTCTTCGCGCTGGACGCCTGCCGGCCGCGGCGAACGGGCGACGTAGTCGTCCAGTTGCAAGCGGATGTTCGCAGACATCGCCTGATGGAGCCTTGTCGCCAACATCTGCGCATCGTCGTCTGCGGTCTGAAGCGCGACAATCGCTGTGGCGCCAACCATCACGAGCACCAGCGCGATGAACGGTGCGAAGATGAATATCCGGATTGGAAAGCGTCCCTGTACCGGGGAAACCTCTTCCGGCATCTCGCCACGACCTGATTCCCAGATCCATTCGCTGGTCCCGATCGCACGTTCTTTGACGTGTCCGGGAATTTCCGCCCAGAACCATCCGAACCGTCTGGCCAGCGGCAGAGCAGCCAGGAAGGCCACGGGCCCCATCACCCAGGTGATCGACGTCGTGAACAACAGCGCCGCCGTGATTCTGTGGTACGAAATTCCCGAAGGAAACTGATCCGAACACTCGTACCCCCACAACATGGGTTCGAGTGTCATGAACAAAGCGGCGGCCGCCAGGTATCGCCACCACGTCCTGGCTATCCGAAAGTCGGGATTCTTGCCCAAGAGCTGGTGGGCAATCCAGAAGCACGCGGGATTGATGAAATATCCGGGTAGCCAGGCGAGCAGGAATTCCGGAGGGACGCCCTCAATCAAGTCTGACAACCCGTATGCGAAAGGAATGGTGATGAGCGCCGGGTAGCCCAGAAGAACGACGCTCAGCAGAACAGCGAGATCTTTCAACGACTCGAACGTCTGTGCGCCCGGGACAAGCACGATGAATGATCCGATGTAGCCGGTCGCGATGATCAGCACGAATGTCAGCGGCATGCTCAGGAACGCCTTCGTGTCCCACCTCTGCCGCGCACGGCCGAATCCCCAATGCTCCCCGATCCGGAAGGTAAAGCCGCCGAATGCGCAGATAGCCAGGAAGAGTCCGACGACAAAGGCAAACCGCCCCCAGACCTCCAACATCGGCAAGGGGATGCTGCTGACGATTGCCTCAAACCAGGCGACGACGGCCGTCATGGCGGATCACTGGGCATGGCGACGATTGCGCTGTGTTGTCGTACCAAGATGCAGCGAACGCGGCGCGCAGCTACGGCGCCACTCAGAACATCGAGACAGTCCTGTCGCGCCATGCCTGAGCCTGACCTCTGGTGTTGGGGCAACCGCATCCATTCGTGAATTCCGCACTGCGACAATTATGTAAAGTATCACAATCTAGGGAAGCTTCTATGCCCAGCCATGCGGCACCCTGGCGCTCTCCTCCGCGGGAGGTGAATGACTGCTGTGGGTCAAACTCGGAAATGCTCGCTGCGAGCAGATGTTTTCCGCTGTTCACCCAACAACGGACATCGCTCAATAGGGTCGGCATGTCCGTTTGGTGTGCCACTAGCGGAAGTTTGCACGCTCATTCGATCACCTCATCTGCGCGGGCTAGCAGCGCAGGCGGCACGGTGAGGCCCAACTCTTTCGCTGTTTTTAAATTGATGGACAACGGGAATTGAGTTGGGAACTCGATTGGCAAGTCACCGGGCGCGGCACCACGCAGTATCTTGTCCACAAAATACGCGGAACGATGATAGCACCAGCGCAAATCGACCCCATAGCTCAGGCCATGGCGAACGGCGTCGGCGAGAGCCGGACAGACAATCGGGATCGTTGAGGTCGCCTTCCTCGCGGCAACCGCCTCCACGGTGGCAAACGCATAGATGACGTCGGGCTTTAGCTGAACGATTTCTTCTGCAATTGCTGGCAATCGATCCCAATCGCCGCCAGCGCTGCGAACCTGTATGTCGAGATCGCGGTCCAAGACGTAGCCCAGGTCCTGTAGACCCTGCCGAAAAAGGTTGCCGAACGATTGGCCTATTTTCGACGGGCCAAGGAAGGTCGGGATGCCAATGATCGGACGCTTGGGCGATGTTCCCGCACGCACCAAGCCCGGCCCAATCACTTGGGTCGCCGCCGCGCCACCAAAAAGCGTAATGAACTCCCGACGACGCATGTGCCCCCTTGACCTAAAGCCTAGCACTTTGTGATGGAGTGGCGAGTGAGAGGGGGCAAACAATCGCCTTCAGACACTGCGACCGAATGTCCGAATCGGGTCAAAAGCTGACTTGGCAGGTCCCCGAAATCCGACTTCCGCTCATCCCCTGAAAGCAGATGAGGTGGATGGCTCCCGCTCACGGCATCTGGGTGCCAAAGTGTGAAGGCCATCGGGCGTTCACGAGCAAAATGGGAGCCATCCGCTATGCAGATTACCACGATCGGCCTCGACTTGGCCAAGAGCGTTTTTCAGGTCCACGGCGTTGATGCGAGCGGCCAGGTTGTGGTTCGCAAGTCGCTTCGGCGCTCGCAGATGCTGCCATTTTTTGCCAAATTGCCTCCTTGCCTGGTCGGCATCGAGGCGTGCGGCACGTCGCATTACTGGGCGCGTGAGCTGATCAAGCTCGGCCATGAGGTGCGGCTGATGCCACCGGCCTACGTCAAACCGTATGTGAAGCGCGGGAAGACCGACGCTGCCGACGCGGAAGCGGTTTGCGAGGCAGTGACGCGGCCGACGATGCGGTTCGTGCCGGTCAAGTCGCCCGAGCAGCAGGCGGCGCTGTCGATGCATCGGACGCGCGACCTGCTGGTCAAGCAGCGCACGCAGCTGATCAACATGATCCGCGGTCGATTGGCCGAATTTGGCGTCGACATTCCCAAGGGGCTGGAGCGGGCGCTGCTGATGGCGCGGCAGATCGTCGATGGCAAAGCGCCTGAGGTACCGATTGAAGCTGCCAGGATCGTCGCTACGTTGTCACAGCAGGCGCTCGACATCCATGTCCGGCTCCGCGAGATCGATCGCGATCTGGCCGTTTATTTACGTGGCAACGATGTTGCACGTCGTCTCATGACTATCCCCGGCATCGGGCCGGTCGGCGCGACGGCACTTGCCGCATCGGTAACCGATCCGCATCAGTTCCGCTCGGGGCGGCAGTTCGCCGCCTGGTTGGGATTGACGCCACTTCAGAAGTCGAGTGGTGGCAAAGAGCGGCTCGGTCGTATCAGCAAGATGGGCGACAAGTACCTGCGAAAGCTGCTCATCGTTGGCATGACCTCACTTGTACGCCGTGCAAAATACAATCCCGGTAAGATCGATCCACGCCTGGCGGATCTGCTGGCGCGAAAGCCCGCCAGGGTCGCCACCGTCGCGATGGCGAACAGGACCGCACGGATTATCTGGGCGATCATGGCACGTCGCGAAACCTATCGTACGGGCCACCAGCCGGCACTGGTAGCATAACAAACGATACAGAATTTAGCTGAAGAGGGAGACCAGCTTCACGAGGTTGCGAGCGCGATGCGACGTGATGGCAGACCGGTCAGACCGGGAACAGGGACAACCTAACTTGAGTCTAAGGCGTCATAGCCTGAAAAGCAGAATGGGACCATTTCGCGGACTCCATCAGGGCCAGCAGTCTCAACCGACTGCATCAACAGGCCGGACAGAAGACTGCACCCGACCAATGCCACTGCGTCAATTTAGCCCTTGCAACGCGGGAGCCATCCACAGAGGACTCAAGTCGGACATCGCGCCATGTCCGAAAGGTGCCAAACTGCGACATTGCATGCTTGGCTCAAAATGAAAGAGGCCACCAATTGAGGTGGCCTCTTGCCGTGTGTTTATTTATTTCCCGGCTCTCCCGCGTCACCGTTCGCGGGACCGGCAGGCCCCGCTGGTCCTTGGGGTCCCGCCATTGCGCGCGATGTTCCCGCTACTCCGTCTTCGCCGGCATACGTGGCGGGAGCAAGGGCGTAAACACGAGGCCCTGTCCGTGGGTAGCGCTGGTGTCAAGCTCATCGCCACCGCCGGCAGGGTCGCCGCCACCGGTGGCGAGAATGGCTGCCGGCGTTGCCTGGGTTGGGCCGATCCCACCCTGGCCTGTGCCAATATTCGCGGTGCGTCCTCCCTGGGGATGGCCGTCGGCGCTGGCCCTAACGGCGGCTTCGGTCTTGTCCGCGAGTTTGGCGGAATAGGGTAGCCGATAGGCTCGCGGAACGCCGCTGGGGAAATTGTCATCGTCACAAGCCTCGATCCAGAGATAGATCGAGCCGGGATCACCCTCGACCGAGTGCGGTTCAACGATGCGGGCGCCGAGTAACTTGAAGTTTGGCGGCAGAGGATCGTCCGTCGACCAGCCCAACAGCGAATGCGTGGCGAAAAAGCTTACGAGGTAGAACGCGCTGGTCACAATGATCGCACCCGCTTTCACCGGCCAGGGCAGGGGTGTAAACAGGCAGGCGACAAGCAGCAAGACTCCCAATAGGGCATAGCCGATGGCAAGGCTCAGGACGATCGAATTGAGGTTGCTCATAGCTTCTTCCGATAGCCCGTTTTCGGATCGAGATCAGTGCCGTTGAGATGAGCTCCGTTAAATTTCACCATCAGTGATTTTTCGCGATAATTGACGTCGATCACCTTACCCTCGGCGTCGAGCGCAAATCGCACTGCAGATTTCTCGTCTCCGGTGTGATCGACGGTGAGCGTGTTCTCGTGGATCACCTCTGCGACCGGATTGAGTTTCTGCACCTTCACCGTGACGGGAACCGGCCGACCCGTCGTCGCCGCGAAATGCGAGACGTTGACGGTGTATTCGCCCGAGACGATGCCGCGAATGACGACGATCTCCTCGCGGATCGGGGAAAGAATCTTCCTGCCGTTGACGATGATGAAATCATTGGGGCCACCGCGATCGTCGCGTTCTAAAACCATGAATCCAGCCTCACGATGCCGATACCAGGCGATATTGCCGGCGGGGTCCTGCACGAAAAGATCCAGATCGTCGGGATGGTTGTCGGGCCAATCCATCGTGATGATAAATTCCGCCCTCGGATCGACCTTGCCGTCCTTGGCGTCGGGCGAGATCGCAAGAAGCGCAAGGAAGAATAGAAACGAAATAACCTGCAGCGCCTTAAAAAGCATCACGCTGAACGGATCGAAAGGCTCTTCGCGTGGATAAAGGCCGAAATCATCCCACATGACGCCGTTCCAGGGCGGGCACAATGCGCGTTTCGGTAAGCGTGACTGCCTGCGAGAATACTTGCGCAGTGGCGGCGTCGAGCGCGTAATATTGAATCTTGACCAGGATCGAACCTACAAGGCCAGCCAGGGTAGTATACATGGCGACCGCCATGCCGTCGCTCATCAGGCCCATGGAGGACTTCATCAGGGCGCGATTGCCGACGTCGAACCCGGCGATCGGCGCCAGCATGATGATGAAGCCGATGATGGTGCCGAGGAGACCCAGCTTCATCAGCGTGTCCCCAGCGAAGGCACCTAGACCGTTCGAGCCCCGCAGCTTGTCGGCCAACCCGCGCAACAGCAGGGTCTGATCGAGCCGGCCTGCGCCCTGCGTCTGCGCCTTCAGCTGAAGATTGCGAATGTGATCAGCGATGAGGCCGGGAGGCAGGGCACTGCTGCTGGCGACGTCGGCCATGACCAGCGAGCCCTCTGCGAAGCCACGTTCAATTCGTCTGCTGGCCTCGGCTTCGCGCGAGACGGCGATCGTGCGCCACAGGCAATGCAACGAAGCAGCGACATAAAGTACGGAGATAACGGAAGAGATATAGGTGCGGTCCGAAGCGATCATCAGCTTGACCAAGCCGAAGTGCCAAAGCAGCGACACACCAAAAATCGTCGCACCGGTAAAGATCATCCAGCGCAAGAGCGGCGCTCGATCAACGGCGGACCGCTGACGCAGATCAGCCTGCGATACGACAGTTGTGCTCATGCCCTGGAGTATCCTGCCCTGATAAGCTCGACCCGTTTCAGCGGGACCGACATTTGCATGAGGATGGCTGCACTTTCAATCCAACCTTCCAGTCGGCAAATGCCGCGAGCTGCGATTGCGCATCGCGCAAAAGTGGGACAGGCTGTGCGAAAGCCTGCAATCCGATCTACCCGGGCCATCCGAGCGTCCTGCTGCGCCCGCGCCGCAAGCGGCCATGCCACCGCCCCACTGCCGAGTAGCGTGATGAACTCGCGGCGCTTCATTGCCAATTCCGCCCCCGATGTTCTCAGCCCAAGCGCAACAAAAGCGCCGTTTTTACCCTCTGCCGATCGCTTCCGGTCCACCCCGATGAACGGACATCGTCAGGTCGGTCCAGCAACTCCGCGAAGTGCCAATGCCCGACATACAAAGCGGTCACCAACTCAGGCGGCCTTACTTTCTCATGAGATGCCGCGAACTACTGTGATTAGCACCGCAGCGACGATGCCAAGCGATACGGCGGCAACCAAGCCGGGAAGCAGCCCTTTGCGACTGATCATCAATGGGCTCGCGATAGTCGCCAAGCCGGCGATCACGGCTGCAGTATGGGTAAAGGTCAGCGCCATTTCACTATTATAACTCAGATTAGGTCACTGCAAAATTCAAATTGGCCGAAACAGGCCAGCAACCTCCTGGCCATAGGGCGGCGCAGCAGGCGGCGGCCGTCCGTCCGCGTTGGGTCAAACTCGGAAATACTCAACGCGAGCAAATGACTTCCGCTGTTCACCCAACAACGGACATCGCCAAGATACTTCGGCATTTCCGCTTCGTGCCAGATTCGGAAGTGGCACCTCATGCCGAATTAATGTCTAAAAGCGAGCGCCTCGGTGAGGAGGCGCTCGCGCAGTCAAGACAAAACTGCTTGGTCGCGCTGTGTTGTCTAGCCGCCCCCCGCTCCGACGGTCTTCGGTACCTTAATCGGATCGTAGGGCAACGGGTTTTTCGGGTTCTGCAAATTCGGAATCATGTCGTTCGAGGCGCCGCCGGGGAAACGCTCGATGTTCGGATACTTGATGATCGACATGTTGAACTCCGAGAGCGGAATGTCGATCAGCGAAAGGGACCAGCCATTGTCCATGCCGGCGTAGCGACCCGCCGACGAGGGCGGGTTGCGGGTCGCGACCGCACCGTTGAACATCATGTCGTATTTCTCGTAGGGGTCCATGGTCAGGTTGTAGACCGAAGGGACGGCACCCATACTCAACGTCGGGCCCATCCAAGTATCCTTCGAACTGTAGAGCGCCTTCCACGCCATCTTTACGTCGGGCGCCTCCGGGTCGAGAGCGATGTCCGCGCGAACGCCCGAGAAGTTCTCGCCGTCGATGTAGACCCACCCGTTGCGCGCCGAGTGTTTGGCTTTGCCGGTCACATAGTCCGTGTTGTCGATGCCGTCGAAGAAGATCGGCTTGCCGTTGTTGTCCATCATCTCGCCATGTGGCGGCGCCTTCAGGCCGACCATCGTGGCGGTCGTCGGCCACACGTCCATGTGCGACATCATTTCGTGCAGAACCTGTCCCGCCGGAATCCTGCCCGGCGCCCACATGATGCCGGGGACGCGCCAGCCAGCCTCGAACGGTGAGCCCTTCTCGCCGCGGAACGGATTGGTACCGGCGTCTGGCCAAGCATCCTGCCAAGCGCCATTGTCGGCGGTGATGATCACAATCGTGTCGGGCGCTTCGGCGCGGATGACGTCCACGATGCGGCCGATGTTGTAATCGAGCTCAAGCATCGAATCCGAGTAGTTGCCAAGGTGCGACTTGCCCGCGAACATCTTGTTCGGGCTGGTGGGCTGATGCATCTTCATGAAGTTGACGTCCATGAAGAACGGCTTGCTGTCCTTAGCATGCTGTTTGATGTAGGCGATCGCCGAATCCGTCTGCCGCATATCGAAGTCGGCGAGGTTTTCCAGCGTGATCACCGCACCGTTGTCACCCTTGACCGCCGGCTTGCCCGCTGTGCCCTCCCATTCGTAGAGGTTCACGACGCTCGTATACATCTTCCAAAATTCGGCGTTACCCTTCGGAAACCACGGATGTGCATTTGGTGAGGTGTCGCTGTAGCCATAGACGCCCGGATAATACGCGGCGAATTGCTTCATCTCGTCGAAGCCGTGCTCGATCGGGTAGAACTCGGGCTTGTCGCCAAGGTGCCACTTTCCGGAGAAGTAAGTGGAATAGCCGTTCTTCTGGTAGAACTCGGCAATGGTCGGCGTTTCCTTCCTGAGGCCGTTCGGGTCGCCGGGAACGACGACGACCGACAGCGCCGAGCGGATCGGGATGCGCCCGGTCATGAACGAAGCGCGGCCGGCGGTGCAGCTTGCTTGGCCATACCAATTGGTGAACATCGCTCCTTCCTTGGCGATGCGATCAATGTTCGGCGTCGGGTGCCCGAGGGCTGCCCCACCGAGGTAAGCACCGAAATCAGTCCAGCCAGTATCGTCGGTCATCAGCATGACGACGTTGGGTTTCTTCTGCGCCGCTGCGGGCGTGGCCGCAACCGTAAAAGCGGCCAGCGACGCCAACAGACCGAGCTTAATCCTTCTAGCAGTACTCATGGTTCATTCCCTCAGTTGGCTGCCCGAACTGGGCCGCTCGGCACGATGACGTAAAGTCTTAGGTTGCCAGTCTTTAGCTGCTCGACTTGATGCAGTTCGACGAGCATGGAAATAGCGCACATACTAAAGGCGCCCGCTATGCAAGTTCGGCACACATGCACATTCAGTTAGTGGCCCATCCTCGGATGGCCGTAAGGGGCTGAGGACCCGTGAAGCTTGATCATGCCCAAAGTCGGCTTAGGGTCAAAACCGGAAAAGCTCGCTGCGAGCATATGTTTTCCGCTGTTCACCTAATAACGGACATTAGGACAACCAAATGATCCAGTCCGAGAACCGCCGATTTTGTTGCAGAAGTCGGCATACCGACGGCGCGGGACAGTTGATGCAATTTTTGATGCCGTCGTTGTCACCCGCTGGATTGTGCGGGCGACTTACGCTCGACTTTACTGAGGCTTGCAACACTTACGCAGCGCGCAAAGGGGCGAACGGTGGTGGCCGGGCGACCAATTTGGCAAGCCTGCGAAGGTTCTGCGCAATCGCTGCCAACGTGAACTCGAACTGGGCACCGCATGGCCCGCGCAATCGCAGCCGGCCGAGCCGCAAGATACGCTTCAAGTGCGCAAACAGCATTTCGACACGCTTCCTGTCGCGCGATGATTGCTTGAACGCCTCCGTCTTGGCCAGCGCCCGGGCAACGTCGCGAGCTTCCTCGTAGATACTGCGCGGGATTTTGCGGACGGACGTCTTTGGACAGCATTGTGCCTTGAGCAGGCAACCACGACAGTCGCGCGCTTTTGTCCGATAGAGAAGTGTCTCCCCGTCGTTGACCAGCTTGCCCGTCGTCGTGAGGATCTTGTTCGCCGGGCAGATGTACACGTTACGGTCCTTGTCGAACGTGAAGTCCTCCCGACTAAAGGTTCCGTCCTCGCGTTTCGACTTGTCGATCACCGGGATGTGCGGAGCGATGTCCTTGTCTTTGACAAGCCAGTTGAGGTTCGCTCCTGAAACCGTAGGCGGTATCGCCCGCGAGCCGCTCAGGCTTGATATCGAAACGCTCCTGTGTCCGCTCAATCATCGTCTTCGACGCGCCGACCTCCGCCTGGCGGATGGCGCGCGACGCTTCGACATCCATGATGATGCCAACCTTCACATCGATCAGATAATTATCGGAATATGCGAAAAATGCTGGTCCGCGCCTCGCGCCGGTCCATTGGGCGGCTGGATCGGACGGCGAGACGAACTTCGGCGTCACTTTGGTGGCAGCGCCGAAAGCCGCGTCGTCGAGGGTTGCCATATACTCCTTCACAGCTCGGCTCGCGGTCTCAGGATCGCGCTGCTTGATCCACTCCGAGCCCGGGATCGACCGCTGCTTGTTGGCGTCCGCCGCGATCAGGCTCGCATCGACCGCAAACTCCTTGCCACCGACCAGCCCCGCCGAAATACATGCCTCAACGACATGCTCAAAGACTTGGCGAAAAACGTCGTTGTCACCGAACCGCTCATTGCGGGCCCGCGAGAACACCGAATGGTCCGGAATCTTGTCTTCGATGCTCAATCCGCAAAACCAGCGGTACGCCAGATTGACCCTGACCTCGCGACAGAGCAAACGCTCCGACCGCAGGCCGAAGGCGTAGCCGAGGATCAGCATCCGGATCATTAGAACTGGATCGATCGAGGGGCGGCCGAGTGCAGGATAATGGGGCGAAAGCTCGCCGTAGACCCACGACAGATCGAGCACAGATGCTATCGCACGCACCTGGTGATCGTCCGGCACCACCCCTTCAAGGCAGAACGAATAAAACAGCTGTGCTTGATCCTGCTCCAACCGACCCATCATAGCCCGTTCCCGCCGCTGACCGCGTCAACCTCAGGGAATCATTGTTCGCGGCAGCCTTCAACGCACTTCTGCAACAAAATCTGCCAATTGCCGCCTTGAAGCGCCTATCCAATGAGCAACTATCTTGCTCAGAATTGACTGGCTTTCGGGTTTGTTCGGAGCATTGCTGTGGTGACTTGGAGTGGCTGCGGCGGCTCCGCGGTCTTGCCCTGCCGGGCGTCTGCCCGGGCGGGGGCTGAGGTGGTGCGGCAGATGGTGTCGCATGAACTTCAGAGGATCCCATGACCAAGACCAAATCGAAAACCAATGCTGCTGCGCGCTCAACTACGCGAAAGGCGGGCAAGTCTAAGTCCCGCGTGCGGTCCACGCCTACTTTGACAGCTACAACGAAAACCGACACTAAGCACACCCGCATCGTTGCGATGCTGCGGTCGCCGGGTGGCGCAACGATCGCTTCCATTATGACTGCCACTGAATGGCAGCAGCATTCAGTACGCGGCTTCCTCGCCGGCGTCGTTCGAAAAAAGCTTGGCCTCAATCTTATTTCCGAAGTGACCGACAAGGGCCGGGTTTATCGCATTAGGGATGGCAAAGGTTCGTCCGCCGCCGCGGTGAAGCAGGCGGCCTGATGCTATGCGAAAGAAACGTCACAATGGTCGTTTAGCGACCAAGACGTCCGTTGAGGATGAGATCGCGCATCTGCGCGGTCTCGACCTCACCGGACTTCGGGCGCGATGGCAGAGTGTGTTTCAGGGACCGCCTCCTGGTCACCTGCCACGGCATCTATTGTTTGCGATCGTTGCCTATCGAGTCCAGGCCGATCGCCTCGGCGATCTCGATCACGAGACCAGGCAAGTGCTGGATCGCACAGGTTCGAAGGAGAACGGCGCGACGATGTCCGCCCGGCTAATGATCTTTGATCAAAAGCGGACAGAACTGGTACCCGGTACTGTCCTGGTGCGGGAATGGGATCGCCATTCCCAGCGGGTGATGGTGATGGCGGACGGCTTTGCCTGGAATGGCCAGACCTACGAAAGTCTTTCCAAGGTTGCCTTCGCGATCACAGGTACAAGATGGAACGGTCCGCGCTTCTTTGGCCTGAGGAACAAAGAAGGACGGTTGGCTGCGGAGGTTCCGTCGTGAAAACTACTTTAGTCAAAGCGCTCCGCTGTGCCATCTACACCCGCGTCTCCACCGACCACGGACTCGATCAGGAGTTCAATTCGCTGGACGCCCAATACGATGCTGCCTCCTCATATATCAAGAGTCAGGCCCATGCCGGCTGGACGCTAATCCGGTCCCGCTACGACGACGGTGGTTACTCTGGGAGGTCCACCGACCGACCCGACCTGCAGAGATTGCTCGACGATATCCGTTCCCGAAAGCTTGACGTTATCGTCGTCTACAAGGTCGATCGGCTAACACGGTCGCTGGCGGACTTCGCCAAGCTCGTGGAACTGTTCGATGCCCATGGCGTGTCATTTGTCTCGGTCACCCAACAGTTCAACACCACGACCTCGATGGGCCGGTTGACTCTCAATGTTCTTTTGTCCTTTGCCCAGTTCGAGCGCGAGGTAACCTCCGAGCGGATTCGCGACAAGATCGCAGCCTCCAAACGAAAGGGACTTTGGGTCGGCGGCCCCCTCCCCCTCGGCTATCACATGAACGACGACAAGGTTGCCGTCATTGAGGACGAAGCCGAACGAGTTCGGCTAATCTACCGACGCTACCTTGAACTTGGCAGCGTCAACGCATTGGTGAGAGATCTCCGAGAGCGGAATGTCCGAACGAAGGCAAGACTGCTGGCAACGGGCGTGACCCGAGGCGGCGTTCCGTTCGGACGCGGCTCGCTCTTCTACCTGCTGCGCAATCGCTTCTATATCGGCGAGGTCAAATACAGGGATGAGATCCTGCCGGGTGAGCAGCCAGCGATCATGGATCGCGCGCTATTCGATGCGGTCCAGTCTAGACTTACTGACCAGTGGACCAATCGAACCAGGATACGGAACGCCAGCGATCATCTTTTGACCGGGCTGTTGTTCGACGATGCCGGCCATCGGATGGTGCCGACCCACGCGACCAAGGCTGGTGTTCGCTATCGCTACTACGTCTCGCTACCTCACCTCTATGGAGAGTCCAAGACCGCATCGGTCGGATCGGTCTCCCGCATTCCTGCAACTGACATCGAAGACATTATCGTCGAATCTCTGAACGAGCACCTGATCGCCCTGGAGCAGATTGCGCGCATTGACGTATGCAAGGATCGATTGGCGATCCAATTCAAATCAAACGACGCTGCCGACGCATCTGATTTGTCGGATAGCCACACGTTCTCAATCCCGTGGCAGAAGCCGCCGTCCAGGAAATCCAGGCAGATCCTTGTCCCGCGCGGCATCCCTAAAAATGAAGTTCGTCCGATGCGGATCGAGCGTCGTGCTCGTCTCGTGAGCGCAATCGCTCGTGGCCGGCGTTGGCTTGACGAGATTGTGTCGGGCTCGATCACTGACATCAGGCAGATCGCAGCACGTTAGAAATGCAGCGTGCGTCAGGTCAACATGACCATTTCACTCGCCTTCCTCGCGCCGGATCTCGTCAGAGCAGCGGTAGAAGGTCGTCTGCCCCGCGGGATCGGTGTCGAGCGACTTCGCGATACCCCGGCAGAATGGGGCCGGCAGTTCGAAGCGTTCGGGCTTAATCCGCAATAAATGCGGACACGGCGCGAAACTGCCTTTTGTCTCCTGTCCGAGTTTCCAAGCCGCCGAACAGATCGTCGCCGCTTTTAATCCTGGCGCGGGGAACGGAATTTTTGGATGCAGAGACGGGAGGCCAAAAATCGACCCAAGAAACTGCTAATGCCTGCAGAGACCGAAAGGCCGAAACAATACCGGCGGATATCCCCGCAGAAACGGCCTATTTGGAGTTTTCCTGGAAACCCGTGGTTCGGTCGGACTGGATGGTGGAGATCATCTGGACCAAACTGGTTGCTCCCCACGCAGTCATCGAACCGGTCTCCGAAACTCGAGTCAGGAACGGAATTTTGCTGCAGAGACCGTGCGGCGAATTGGCCTCATTCGGCTCGATTGCAGGAGCGCCGCGCGCTGATTGCCGACGCCGAAGCGGCGGAAGACGATATGTCTATATTCTTGGGCCCGCCTAAGCCGATGAATGGTAGCCCTAAGTAGCTAGGGCTTGCGCCGTTTTCACGGTACTCCCGAAGGGCACGATCTTGTTGTTAACGTCGTGCCCAATGTCTGCGCGGCCCAACCATGGAATGCCGGACCTCAGGCACCAGTAGCGGGCGACTTCCTCTTCGTTCATTCCAAAGTCCGGTTCGTTCGGGGTGATGTGGCTGCAACGGCCAAGCATGATGCCCGTCACCCGTCTGATCTCGGAGTTACTGGTGATGTGAAATAGTAATCTATCAATCCTGTACATTGCCTCCCCCACCTCCTCTAGCATGAGTACATGTCCGTCGAGGTCAGGTTGCAACGGCGTGCCAAGCAACTGGCTGAGGATCGACATGTTAAATGCCGCTGTCTTCTTCGCGCTCCAGACCGTCGGCTCCAACGCCTCAGGCGCCCGATCGACCATCCAGGCGAGTGCCCGCCCAATCGCTGTGTTCCCGGCGTCTCGGAGGACGTCCTGCGCCACTGGACCGTGTGCGACGGCCTCGAAACCAGATCTATATAAGGCCGCAAGCAGCACGCCAGCATCACTATAGCCCACGTAGGTTTTTCGTCTGGACGGCTCCGTCAACCCACACATGATCGCCTCCACCACGCGGCAGGAGCCGTAACCGCCGCGGGCAAACCACACCGCGTCGTAGCTTTCGTCATTAGCGATGTCGAGGAAGGCCTGCGCGCGTGTCTCGTCATCGCCCGCGAAATGCCCGTGGGAAGCGAAGCACTGGGGATGGAAGAAGATCTCTGGCGTCCTGTCCGGATACAGCGATCCGGTCAACGTCCGCACTCTCTCAGCTACTTCCGGAGACATGCGCGAAGCTGGCGCGACTACACCGATCCTGCACTTCTCGTTGCTCATCCTAGCGCCTCGCCTTCGTTGCACTTCATCGGCAACGCGTGTAGATTCCGCCGATGTCCCAACTTGGAGATTACTTTTTCTGCGGCGTCGGCGGTAGTGGCATGACCCCCCTCGCTCTCATCATCCAAGCCAGGGGTGGACGGGTTGAGGGTTCTGACCGCGCGCTCGACCAGGGGCGCAATGCCGAAAGATTTGATTTTTTGCGTGCGCGTGGTGTGCTGCTCCATCCGCAGGATGGCAGTGGCGTTCGCCGGGTCGGTCAGATCTTTGTTTCCTCCACCGCTGTCGAGGAGACGGTCCGCGACGTGCAAGCCGCACGTCGCATTGGCGCCGTAGTTACCACCCGCGCGAGGCTTCTCGCCGAACTCTTTAACGGTGCCGCCTTGGGCGTTGGTGTTGCCGGCACGAGCGGAAAGTCCACCACGGTCGGCATGATCGGCTGGATTCTGCATAGCGCGGGAAAGAGCCCTACGATCATGAACGGCGCTGATATGAAGAATTTCGTCTCAGTGGACTCACCCTTCGCTAGCGCCATGATTGGCGAGGGCGAGGCGTTCGTAAGTGAAGTGGACGAAAGCGATGGCTCGATTGCATTTTTTGAGCCGCGTGTTGCGGTTGTGAACAACATCTCCCTGGATCATAAATCGCTGGACGAATTGCGCAGCCTATTCCGAGGCTTCATCGCCAAGGCGGAGACGGTGGTGCTGAACCTTGACAACGCGGAAACCGCGGCACTCTTGCCCGATTTGAGGCCGGGTCAAGCGATAACTTACAGTCTGGCTGCTGCGCAAGCCCATCTCCTCGCGTCTTCGCCGGTCCGGTCACTGTCCGGAATCAGGTTTCTAGTGAAGGCGCGAGATTCCGGTGAGGTCGTCGAGGTGAACCTGAAAGTTCCGGGGCTGCACAATGTTGCCAACGCACTCGCCGCTCTGAGCGCCGCGCAGACATGCGGCGTGGCCCTCGTAGATGCCGCGGCCCATCTGGGTAAGTTCAGCGGCATCCGTCGGCGACTAGATGTCGTAGGCACCGCAAATGAAATAACGGTGATCGACGATTTTGCCCACAACCCAGACAAGATATCGGCCACGCTCGAAACCATGCACGCGTTTCCCGGCCGCCTGCTGCTGATGTTTCAGCCTCACGGCTACGGCCCGATGCGCTTGATGAAGGACGCCTTAGTGAACTGCTTTGCGAACGGGATGCACGGAAATGACGTCCTGGTCATGCCCGAGCCTGTATATTTCGGCGGCACGGTCGACCGCAGCGTTGGCAGTCGAGAAATCGTTTGCGAGATCGAACGGCGTGGTCGAAAAGCCTTGGCCCTTCCAGATCGCAACGCTTGCGGCGACAGCCTGGTCAAGTTGGCCCGTCGCGGCGACCGCATCGTGATCATGGGAGCCCGCGACGATTCGCTTTCGATGTTCGCGCTTGAACTCCTGCGGCGGCTTGCCTCGTGAAGCGGGAGCGCGATCGCACGGGGCAGACGCTGGCTTAACGAACTTATCTCGGGGTCCGTCACTGACGCTGAGCAAATTGCTTTGCGCGAGCGATGCAGCGTCCGTCATGTCAAACGTGACCATCTCGCTCGCCTTCCTTGCTCCCAGGCTGGTCCGCGCCGCCGTGGAGGCCTGTCTGCCTCGCGGCATCAACATCGCGCGATGCTCCGGGGGAATGGAGTCGGCAGCATGACCCAGGTCGGACGTGTTGAAAGCGCTCGGGACACGGCTGGTGGCCTGATCGACGCGCAAGGGGTCCGTCTTCGCCGGTGTTCCCGATCGAGCCGTCGCTATTGCCCGAACAGATCGCGCTGCGATGCCGGCTCCGCCGGATAAACCAGCGTGCCTGCACCCTGCACCTGCGCGACCTCGTTGACCGCCGCCGCCTCGACTTGCCCGGGACTAAGAATGTGGAACACGGTCTCTCCCGCAGCGAGCAAATAATCGGTGATGATCCGGCGGTGACAGCGCCACCACACCGTCTCGGCACACATGATGGCGCAGCGTTGCGTCCGTCCGCGTTCGCGCAGATGCGCCAAGGCCGAGCGAAAGCGCTCGCTCATGGCGTAGTCCGCATAGTTATGAAAACTCTCGTTCTCCCAGAAGCCGTTGATTTCGGGAGCGACGGACTTTTGACGGCCGCGCAAGCCGCCGAGATCCGTCATGTGTGCGTAGGCAATGCCGAAGGGCTGCAGCGCTTGCGGCAAGGCGTCCTCGTTATATCGCGGATTGGCGCGCGAGCGCGGCATGGTGCGGACGTCAGCGAGCAACGTCACCTCGACCTCTCTCAGGAGATCGACGAACTCGCCGATCGGTCTCCTGCCGTGACCGATAGTGTAGAAGGCATGCGCCATCCGAAGGTCCTGTACGATCAGCGCGACAACCGCCGCAGCGCCCTGCCCTTGTGCAGAGCGATGTGGTCGGTCTTCTCGCTCTTGATTTCATACTGCGGCTCACCCGGGCTCGCGTGATGGACGTAGCCTTATGCACACGGACGATCCTGCCGCGCACCCGGCCGGCTTCGGAGTTCCAGCTTACCCGATCGCCGACCTTGAACGTTGCGGCCATGACCTTTGTCCAACGGCCCTATCCCGCCGGATCTTCAGCGTAGGCCGACTGTTCCCATTCGCGGCCTACCCTCTCCCGTCCCCAGCGCCTATGTCAATGAAGCCCGACAGAAGCCGAAGACAGCCGCTCCGCTAGGCTTTCGGTCCGCTCCCACGACGTGCCGCCAGGAACGGGAATTTGCGGACCAAAGACGAAGGGCCGAAATCGCTGGATTTGAAGGGTAGAGACTGGGCAGTTCAAAAATACAGACGAGAAATAGCCGCCAATTGCGGGCCTTTCTCGACAGTCTCCAAAAAAGTCGGAAAGGCCAGACTGGGTGGTGGAGACCATCTGGACCAAACTGCCAACTCCCCACGCAGTCATCGAACCAGTCTCCGAAATTCGAGTCAGGAACGGAATTTTTTGCTGCAGAGACCGCGCGGCGAAATGCCCTCATTCGGCTCGATTGCAGGAGCAGAGACCGCGCTAACCAGAGAGTTTGGCAGACATGCCTTTGAGACTGCGGCGCGATTGCGAGTATCACGTACTCTATACAACTTCAGAGTGTGTGTGGTGGGCGCGACAGGGATCGAACCTGTGACCCCCTCGATGTCAACGAGGTGCTCTCCCGCTGAGCTACGCGCCCTTAGATTGGTCGTGGCGGGTTGGGTCCGTATATCGGCTCCAAAGCGGGCAGGCAAGGACGCTTGGCGGGACTTTGGTCGCCGAATTAGGCCGCCAGCATCTTGTTCACTTCGCTGACCAATTCGCGAAGATGAACCGGTTTGGACAGCACCTTTGCATTCTTCGGCGCCTGGGAATCCGAGTTCAGCGCCACTGCAGCGAAACCGGTAATGAACATGATCTTGATGTCGGGATCGAGTTCCGAGGCGCGACGCGCCAGCTCGATACCGTCCATTTCGGGCATGACGATATCGGTGAGAAGCATCTCGAACGGCTCCTCGCGCAGCCGCTGATAGGCCGACATACCGTTGTCATGGGGTGAAACCTGAAAACCGGCGTTTTCCAGCGCCTTGACCAGGAAGCGGCGCATGTCGTTGTCGTCTTCGGCGAGGAGGATTTTGTGCATGGCGGTTGGTCGTCGAATCCCAATAAGAGGATCAATCCGCTCACTAAGCCCGACAGAGGGTAAATTTCGGGTGAAAGGGCGCGGAGCGCGGTCGGCAGCTTGCAGGGCCATTTCTGTACCGGAACGCGGCTTAAAGCAATGAAAGGTGCGCATTTCCAGTTCTTAAGATACGTTCCAGCCGGTTTGGAATTTTTTCGCTTGGCAGAACGGTTGCGATTATCGACAATGCATTCCCACAAAAAGATCCGTTTTTCTGACAAAGATGATGTGTCCAGAAGCGCGGACTCCAGGAACGGCGCCCGACGATGACCCGGTTTAATGGCGAACTGTCGCTCCCGTTCGAGATCGTGGAGCCGGCCGGGTGGCGGGCGCCGATCATCTTTAACTCTCCGCATTCCGGCTCGGTCTATCCGCCCGAATTCCTCAACGCGTCGCGGATCGATCTCGGCGCGCTGCGCCGCTCCGAAGATTCGTTCATGGACGAGTTGATCAGCGGCCTGAGCGATCGCGGTTTTCCGGTGGTCCGGGTCAACTTTCCCCGCTCCTATGTCGATGTTAACCGGGAGCCGTATGAACTCGATCCCCGCATGTTTAGTGGGCGATTGCCGAGCTTCGCCAATACGCGATCGATGCGCGTGGCCGGCGGTCTCGGCACCATTCCGCGCGTCGTCGGCGATGGGCAGGAGATCTATCGCGAGCGTCTCAGCGTCGAGGACGCCCTTGCGCGGATTGAGGCACTCTACAAGCCCTATCACCGCGCGCTGCGGCGTCTGATCAACAAGGCCCATCAGGTATTCGGAACAGTCGTGGTGGTGGATTGCCATTCGATGCCATCGGTCGGCGTGTCGCGGGACGAGCCGCGGCGGCCCGACGTGGTCATCGGCGATCGATATGGCACCAGTTGCGCGCCATTGCTCCCCGACACGGTCGAGGAAACCATGAGCCGGCTTGGTTATTCAGTCGGACGCAACAAGCCCTATGCCGGCGGGTTCATTACCGAGCACTACGGCAATCCAGCGTCCGGGCTGCACACCATCCAGCTCGAACTCAACCGCGCGATCTATATGGACGAGCGACGGCGCGAACGCAGCGCGAGGTTCGCGCAAGTGACCGCCGATTTCGCCGCGCTGGCGGATGCGCTGGCCGCCGTTCCACTTGGCGGCCTCGGACCGTTCCAGGCCGCCGCGGAATAAGGTCTCTTGCAGCCGGCAAGAATCCGGAAGCTCGAAATTCCCCGATGTGCAATTTTGCACATCCGAGGCTCGGTCATTCGGACCATTCCGGAATGATGCCTCCGGGAAAAAGAAAAAAGGGCCGCTTGCGTTGGCAAGCGGCCCAAGTCTAGGGAGGAAACGCCCAAGGAGGGCAGCGATAACGCGAAAGCGCTACCGCACCGCAACAATATGCGACCGCGCTGCACAAAACGCAAGGGCCTTTAAATCATTTCCGGTGCAAAAAACGAGAGAGTTCAGCAACGAGACAAAAAAGTCACTTATGACCATTTTTCTACACGATTTCAGTTAGTTGCCGGTCCAGTGGACGCCGATCAAGGCCGTTCTCCGCGCCCGTATTGTTAACCTCTCGCACTCGTGATCGACGCGGTGACTAGAAAATGCACCGCTGCGCCGGCTGATTCGAAAGCCAGATATTGACCAGCGGCAGCACTGGATAAACCTGTGTTACCCGTGCGCGGCTTGCAGGATTGGGCTAGGCAAGAGCCAGGACATTCGCTGTCCCGCTCCGCCCTGAGGAATATTCGTGACGGTTATCGATTTCACAGCCTTCATTGGCCGCCTCGCGACGTCCTCCGGCGAAACCATCCTGCCGTTCTTTCGAACGTCGCTAAGCATCGACAATAAAAGCGACAGCCACGATTTCGACCCGGTGACCGAAGCCGACCGCGCGGCCGAAGCGGTGATGAGGCGGCTGATCAAGGCCAATTTCCCCCAGCACGGCATTGTCGGCGAAGAATTCGGCAGCGAGCGCGAAGACGCCGAATATGTTTGGGTGCTGGATCCCATCGACGGCACCAAGTCCTTCATCGCGGGCTTTCCTATCTGGGGAACGCTGATTGCGCTACTGCACAAGGGCACGCCCGTGTTCGGGATGATGCACCAGCCCTTTATTGGCGAGCGCTTTTCCGGCGACAGCGGCTCGGCCCATTACCATGGGCCGTCCGGCGAACGGAAACTGGCGGTGCGGCGCTGCGCATCCCTCAAGGAAGCGACGTCCTTCACGACAAGTCCGCTTTTGATGAACGCCAAGGACCGCGCAGCCTTCGGCCGCGTCGAGGAGGCGGTGCGGCTGACGCGCTACGGCGGCGACTGCTATTCCTACTGCATGCTCGCCGCCGGACATCTCGATCTCGTCGTTGAGACCGAACTGAAACCCTACGATATCGCCGCGCTGATTCCGATCATCACCGGCGCCGGCGGCATTGTCACAACATGGGAAGGCAAGCCTGCGCAAGGCGGCGGCCGCATCATCGCGGCGGGCGATCCGCGCGTACATGAAGCGGCGCTGAAATTGCTGAACAGCTGATTTCCTCTTCCTGAGGAGCGGTCGCTTGGCGAGTCCTCGAAGGATGAAGGAAGTACTGTGGCTTCATGGTTCGAGACGGCGCAGGAGCGCCCCCTCACCGCGCGGAAAGCGGATTTAGGGATTGGAGCCTGTTAACGTTGGAAGTCTGCGTCGGAGGCTCTGATGAGAATTTTTGCGACCCTGTTGACCGGACTATCGGTGCTGCTGTTACCGGCACCGGTTGCGGCCCAGGATTTCCCGAACAAGCCGATCAAGCTGATCGTGCCGTTTCCGGCCGGCGGCCCGAACGACATTATTGCGCGCGTGGTTGGTCAGCGCATGTCGGAGTTGATCAAGCAACCGGTATTGATCGATAATCGCGGCGGACAAGGCGGCGTGCTGGGAACCGACGCAGTGGCGAAAGCGGCACCGGACGGCTACACCATCGCGATATCGAGCGCGGGCGCGCTCGTCATCAGCCCCAGCATGGAGAAGGTGGCCTACGATACGCTGAAGGATTTGCAGGCCATTACGCTGGTCGCGAAAGTTCCGGAAATGCTGGTGGTCGCGACCAACGTTCCCGCCAAAGACATGAACGAACTGATTGCGCTCGCCAAGGCGCAGCCGGGAAAACTCAATTTTGCGTCGTCCGGCGCCGGCAGCCTGACCCATTTGGCGGGTGAACTCCTCAAACTCAAGGCGAAGGTCGACATCGTGCATGTGCCCTATCGCGGCGCGGCACCCGCAGTGAACGACCTGCTCGGCCAGCAGGTTCAGATGGCGTTCCTCGATCTGCCGATACTGTTGCCTCAGATCAAGGCTGGCGCGCTGCGGGCGATCGCAATCGGCGCCCCGGAACGCGCGCCCACGGCGATGGAGGTACCGACCACCGCTGAAGCCGGCATGCCGGATTTCCTGGTTGAAAACTGGTACGGCATGGTGGCGCCTGCGGGAACGCCTGCGGCCGTCGTCGCCACTTTGAATAAAATCGCGACCGAGGCCATGCGCGATCCGGCCGTCAAGGAAAAACTCGCCAGTCAGGGCGCCGAACTGATCGGCGACACGCCGGAGCATTTCCGCAGTTTTATCGACGCCGAACTGAGGAAATGGGCGAAAGTTATCAAGGACGCCGGAGTGGAGACGGCGAAGTGAAGCTACTGCGCGGCCTTGCGCAAATGCTCCACCAATTGCTTGGCCGGCCGCGGCAGCGCCTTGAAACTGCGGGCGCAGATTGCGAGTCTCCGGTTCGCCCAGGGGTCGCGGATTTTGATCATCATGATCGGCATCGATCGGGCGCAACGCCGTGCGGCAGCTTCCGGCACCACCGCAACACCGACGTCTGCGGCCACCATCAGGCAGATCGCGTCGAAATCCCTTAAGCGCGCCCGAAATCGCAAGCGCATACCGAGCCGCGAGGCATGTTTTGCAATGTGACCCTGAAGCGCGTTCGAATTTGTCAGCCCGACGAAGTCGCAGGTTGTCAGCTCCTGAAAATCGATCTGGCGGCGGCCGGCAAACTCTCCGCGCCGCGGCGCCACCAGTATCAACCGATCCTCGCTGAACCGGAATCGTTCCACATTATCCGGCAAGGCATGCTCGGCCGCAAAGCCGAGATCCGCGGCACCGATGGCGATCGCCGCGGCAATATCGGTGCTTTCGCGCTCCTCGACATCGACGTTGATATCGGGATGTTCGCGCAAAAACGCCGCCAGCGCTTTCGGCAGATGTTCGGACAGGCCCGAGGTATTGGCGAGCAAATGCACACTGGCTCTCACCCCGCTTGCGTAGGCCGCGAGATCGCCGCGCATCGCATCGACATTGTGGATGACGATGCGGGCATGATCGAGCAGGCTTTCGCCTGCCGCGGTCAACTCGACGCCACGACGGCCGCGCCTCAAGAGCACGGCGCCGAACGTTTGTTCCAGGCCTTTGATCCGCGCGCTTGCCGAGGCCAGCGCGAGGTGGGCGCGCACCGCACCACGCGTGATGCTACGCTCGTCCGCAACCGCGATAAACAGATGGAGGTCGACCAGGTCGAAACGCATGGGCTACTCACAAGCTGTCTGCCTTCGTCATAGCCGAAGGCTTGCTCTGTAACCTACAGATTGTGCCGTCGGCCTCCATCGGTCAATGTATCAGGATGTTCGAGCCTCTCCTGCTTCTCATCGCCGCGGCGTTTCTGCTTGCGGGTTTCGTCAAGGGCGTGATCGGGCTCGGCCTGCCGACGGTGTCGATGGGCCTGCTCGCCGTCACGATGCAGCCCTCGCACGCGCTCGCCATCGTCATCGTGCCCGCGATCGTCACCAATATCTGGCAGACCTTCGTCGGCCCTTACTTGCGCGACATCGTCCGGCGGCTGTGGCCGCTGATGGTGGGCACCGTCATCGGTATCTGGTTGAACTCCGGCATGTTGAGCGGCCCCTATGCGCGCTACGGCACCATCGTTCTCGGCGTGTTGCTGGTGATCTATGCGATCTTCGGGCTCGGCAAATTCAGCTTCAGTGTGGCCCCCAGCAATGAAAAATGGATCGGGGGGCTCGTGGGCCTCATCACCGGCCTGGTTTCAGCGGCGACCGGCGTGCAGGTCGTCCCGTCGATGCCGTTCATGCAGGCGATCGGCATGGAGAAGGACGAACTGGTGCAGGCGCTCGGAGTGTTCTTCACGGTCGCGACGGTGGCGCTTGCCTTTAATCTAGCCAGTGCCGGTCTGCTGAGCGCATCGACGGCGCTGCCGGGCGCCGTCGCAATGGCGGCCGCCTTCACCGGGATGTTTGTCGGCCAGTCCGTGCGCTCGCGGATAAGACCTGAAGCCTTCCGCTACTGGTTTCTGATCGCGATGATTTTTCTCGGGCTCTATCTCGCGGGCAGTACGATTTATAATGTTTCCGCGCAATGATTGTCGCCACTTGAACAACGAAGTGCCCGGCACAACGCTTCGAACGCCGACTGGAAATCGCACGACAAGCTATTTGTCCAGCCAGACTTCCTCGAACCGCAAATTGTTGTACTGGCTATTGTCGTGCGGCGCGAAATTCTTGACGTAGGGCTGCCAGCAGTTGCCTGCCACGCCGAACAGGATTATCGGACGAGCCGCGTCGTCCACCAGAAGACGCTCGATATCCCAGACTATTTTCCTGCGTTTCTCCTTGTCCAATTCGCTGGATTGCGCGGCGAGCCGCCTATCTACCTCCGCGTTGCAGTACTGCGTATAGTTGCGCTCGGATTTGCACGAATAGTTCTCGACTATATTGCCGTCGGGATCGTCGACGCTGACGCCGGTCACGTTCAATCCGATCGTGTAATCCTTCCGCGCCAGCCTCGCATACCATCGAGGGGTATCGAGAATATCCAGCTCGCCGAGGATGTAGATTTTCTTGAGTTGGTCGGTCAGGATCACCGCGGGATCGCGATAGGTCGGAAGATTTCTCGTTTGAATCTTGATCTGCAGCGGCTTGGCGTCACTGTAGCCAAGCTTCTGCATGATCTGCTGGGCTTCTGCGATGTTCTTGTCGGTGTCGGGACCATACCCCGTCAGCGACGACACCATCTCCGGCGGCAGGCCCCATTCGCCCACGGGCTTCGGCAGCATCGCGCCGCCCATCAGCCCCGATCCTTCCATCAAGATCGTGTTGAATGCCTTGCGGTCGATTGCAAGCGACATGGCTCTGCGAATGTCCGGACTGTCGAACGGCGGATTTTCGCGATTCACCATGAGGTTGATTTGCGTCCCGGTGGTTATCATCTCGCAGATTGCATTGGGCGATCTCGCTTTCACATCCCTCATCAAGGGAACGCTGACATCCGACGGAAACGTGATATCGAATTCGCCGGTCGCAAACGCAAGCATTCGCGTCGCGCGGCTGTCGATCATCCTGAAGGTGATCTCATCGAGATAGGGACGGTCTTTTTTCCAGTAGTCGGGATTGCGCACGAGGCGGATCGACTCGCCGCGCTTGAATTCGACGAACTTGAACGGCCCGGTGCCAACCGGCCTGGTGCGCATGGTCTGCTGCGGAACGTGGCACGGATAAACGGGCGAAAAAGCGCTTGCGAGCAGCACCGGCAGGCTCGGTTGCGGCTCGCTCAGTTCGAATGTGGCCTCGTAATCGCCATTGATCGTAACGTCTTGTAGTTTCGCATACCAAACCCGGCGCGGGTTCCTGTGAAATTCCTGTACGTCGCTCTTGCCGATCAACATCCTCCAGGTGCATTGCACGTCCTTGGCGGTGAATGGCTTGCCGTCGTGCCATTTCACGCCCTGTCTCAACTTGAAAGTGAGTTTGGTGCTGGTATTGTCCCACGACCAGCTTTCAGCAAGATCCGGGATGACGGTTTCGATGCTCTCGTGGACCTTGGAGGGATCGAAAACGACCAGGTTGTTGAAAACAGCCGAAAACGGCGTCACCGCGGCTATGGTCGATTCCTCGAGTAACGAGGTGCTGGGCGGATTGTCGTTGTGATATAGTCTAAGCGTGCCGCCGCGTTTCTGCGCGGCCGCGGGCGTTGCGGCCAGCAGTGCCATCCCCAGCGTTGCCATGGAAGCGGCTATTAATTTGCCTGACAACCGGTTGGTGCGCACGTTGGCCTCCCAAAGGATTTTACCTTTTTGTAGAACCGCCGCCGATCGCGCGCAATATTGCGCAATGTCGCTTGGCTTTCATCTGCGAGCATAGGCCTTGATCACTTGAACAGCGGCGTGCCCGGCACAAACGCGTCGAACGCCGCCCAGAATTGCCCGCGATAGCGATCCTGCTCTTGCAGGATTTCGTGTTTCGAGCCGGCAATGACCAGGTGGGAACCGGCGCGCAAATGATAGGCGAACTCCTCGATCGCCGCCGTCGAGACGACGGTGTCGTTGCTGGCGGCCAGCATCAGGATCGGTTGACGAATTTGCGAGGGGTAATCCGAGGCGCGGAAGCCGCGCATCGCCGTGAACGCGGTATCGGCCCAGGCTACCGTCGGCGACCCGATACCCAGCGTCGGGTCTTCCTCAAGGATCGCAGCGTTGCGCGCATAACGCACGGGATCGCTGGTCAGCGGATTGTTGATGAATGAGTCTGTGCCGGTCAGCGCGCCGGTGCCGCCCGGGATGTATCGACCGCCCTGCCCGGCGAGCCGCAACAGGCGCAGCAGCGTGCGCGCCGGAAACGAGGTGCGGGGTCTGGGAAGATCGATCATCGGCGCCGACAGCACCATACGATCGAACCAGCGCTTGCCGGCATGGGCGACGCGCAGCATCACCGCGCCGCCCATTGAATGGGCCAGTGCGAAGTGCGGCGGTGGGCAATCCGGCAGCACCACCTGTTGCACGAAGGTTTCGACATCCACTTCGAAATCGGAAAAATCGCGGACATAACCCTTGCGCGGATCGCGCAACCGCCGCGACGAATGGCCTTGCCCACGCCAGTCGATCATCGCCACCGCGAACCCGCGATCTCGCAGGTCGCGCACGGTCTCGAAATATTTTTCGATCTGCTCGCCGCGTCCGGTGAAGACGCAGACGGTACCCTTGCGGTTGGCCGGCGGCGCCCAGCGCGCGAAGCGCAGTTCCGCACCGTCGGGCGTCTTGATGGTGCCGCTGACGACGTCTTCGGGAACGGGGTTGGCGGGAATCGAGACGAGCGTCATGGACGGGACCGGATAGGAGAAAAGTGCTGAAAATCAAGGGCAGGAGCGTCAAAAATGGGCTCGTTCCCGTCCTCTTGAACGCCCTCGGGCCCCTCCCATATCACTTTCGTGCAGGCCGCTACCAGTGTTTCGGAGGCCGAACCACAAGGCTGCACAAAGACGAAAGCCCGGCCCAATGGCGGGCGGGTTAATTCAACAGTCGCTCAATGGAGGACTACCCTATGCGTACTTATGATCTCACTCCGTTTTATCGTTCCACCGTCGGCTTCGACCGGTTCTTTTCGCTGCTCGACCAGGCAACTGCAGACGGCAGCCCCGGCTATCCGCCCTACAACATCGAGCGGACCGGTGAAAACACCTACCGCATAAGCGTCGCGGTATCCGGCTTCTCGCAAGGAGAGCTTTCGATCGTCGCGAAGGAAAACACTCTGACGATCAAGGGTGAAAAGACTGCCAATCAAAACGGCAAGGACTCGTCCGAAGTGCTGTATCGTGGCATTGCAGCGCGCGCCTTCGAGCGGGCGTTCCAGCTTGCCGATTTCGTGGTGGTGAAAAACGCCTCGCTTGAGAATGGCCTGCTCCACGTCGATCTCGTCCGCGAGATTCCCGAGGCCAAGAAGCCCCGCAGCATTCCGATTACTTCTACCGCTCAGGCTCCGCTGGTGGTCGACGGCTCGGCCGAGAAAGCCGCCGCCTGACGCGCCTCTTCGCGCCAAACCCCTGAATGCGAAAACGCCCCGGAAATCCGGGGCGTTTTTTTCTCCGTCATTCCGGACGCACCTGTTGGCACAGGTTCGGGACGGCGCGGATTGTCACTCCAGCCCCTGCGCTTGCGGCATCTCCTGCGTCGGCAGTATCTGCGGCGCGGGCTTCGGTTCAACGACCGCCGGTGCTGCGATTTGCGGAGTTGCATCGGCCGGTTTCGTTTGCACGGCGGCCGATTGCTGCTCGGGAGCGGGCTTGGCCGCCAGCGGCCTGCCGTCGCGCGGCGGCGACGCTTTCGGTATCGGCACGGCGGAAGGCGCGCGGCTTGCTAGCTGCGGGACAGCGCCCGGCGGCCGGGGCACGCCCCTAATCGCGCTCACCGGCGGCAGCGGCCCTACTGGACCATAGGTTACCGTCAAGCTCTCGTTGAAATTGTCGCCCATCCGGTATGCCGACATGAAGCGGACGATCCGCCCGGTGCGGGCATCGATCACGAGCCGTCCGTCGTCGCCGCCGCGGTCGATTACGGAAATCGTGTAGACGAAGCCGCGCTGTTGCGGAATCCCGAGCGGCAAAAACCCGCTCTCGCGGACAATCATATAGACCTCTCGTGCCGGCAGCAGCGTCGGCCCGTAGCGCGGCCCCGGGACTTCCGGCGGCACTGCCGCGTAGGGACCGTTGAAGTCTTTTATTGCATATGGCGACCTGCCGATCTCATATGGCGCCAATACCTGGGCATTGGCGGCAGCGCTTGTGAGCACCAGCCCGGCCACCATGACCCATCCTGCATACAGTCTCATAGCCGATACCTCCTGCAACGCCTCATGCCCGGAGCATTTTTTGCTCCTTGTGCCGCCGCAAGGTCGTTGCTGAATCCGGCGGTCCTTTGGCCGGAACGCGGCGCGTTTGCTTCAAATCCGGGGCGGCGCGTCCGCCGATACCGCTGCGGCGGATCTGCCATGCAGGCGGCGACTTTGAAGCGCTTGTATGATAGAAAAAAATTTGGCATGGTCGGAATTAGGACAGCATCACTGTCTCAATTGCAGTGCAAACCCGGCACGGGGATTGCAACGGAAATTCGGCGCTTCAGGCGACGAGAAGGTGCAGGCAAGGCCGTTCGTCGGGGACGTTGAACGCCCAGGCCTGAATTCTGAAATTTCGGCTCGCGGAGGACGAGCGGTGGCCCGGTGGGTGCCGCAAACGCCCAAGGTGCGCCGACGGTGACGGTGAGGCCCTTGTCGGATTGAGAGGACTGAAATGAGCGGGTCGGAGTTCGAGCGCGAAAACATCGTGACAGATGCGCTGTCGGCGGCCGCGGCTTCGAAACCGGCCGCGCCCGCGCGCGAGCACAGCTGGCGCCCGCCTGCCGAAGGTCTCTACGATCCCTCGCTGGAAAAGGATTCCTGCGGCGTCGGCTTCATCGCCAATATTAAGGGCAAGAAGTCGCATCAGATCGTCTCCGACGCGCTCAACATTCTCTGCAATCTCGAGCATCGCGGCGCGGTCGGCGCCGATCCGCGCGCGGGCGACGGCGCCGGAATTCTGGTGCAGATCCCCCACGCCTTCTTCGCACGCAAGGTAAAAAGCCTGGGCTTCACCCTACCGCAGCCCGGCAACTACGCGGTCGGCGCGCTGTTCATGCCCAAGGAGAAGGCGTGGCGCAAAGTCATCCAGAGCATCATCTCCGACCAGATCAGGGAGGAGCAATTGACGCTGCTCGGCTGGCGCGACGTGCCGGTCGACAATTCCTCGCTCGGTGAAACCGTGAAGCCGACCGAGCCCGCTCACATGCAGGTATTCATTGGCCGCGGCGCCCATATCAAAAACGACGAGGAATTCGAGCGCCGGCTTTATATCCTTCGCAAGTCGATTTCGCAGGCGATCTATCAGCGCCGCGACCGCGGCCTCGCCGGCTATTATCCGGTCTCGATGTCGTGCCGCACCGTCGTCTACAAGGGCATGTTCCTCGCCGATCAGCTCGGCAAATACTATCCCGATCTGAGCGAGGCCGATTTCGATAGCGCGCTTGCGCTGGTCCATCAGCGTTTTTCCACCAACACCTTCCCGGCCTGGTCGCTGGCTCATCCCTATCGAATGATCGCGCATAATGGCGAGATCAATACGCTGCGCGGCAACGTCAACTGGATGGCGGCGCGGCAGGCCTCGGTACATTCGGAATTGTACGGCAAGGACATCAGCCGTCTTTGGCCGATCTCCTACGAAGGCCAGTCCGACACCGCCTGTTTCGACAACGGCCTCGAATTCCTGGTGCAGGGCGGCTACTCGCTGCCGCACGCCGTCATGATGATGATCCCGGAAGCCTGGGCCGGCAATCCGCTGATGGATGAGCAGCGCCGCGCGTTCTACGAATATCACGCCGCGATCATGGAGCCGTGGGACGGTCCCGCCGCGATTGCCTTCACCGACGGCCGCCAGATCGGCGCCACGCTCGACCGCAACGGCCTGCGCCCGGCGCGCTATCTCGTGACCAGCGACGACCGCATTGTCATGGCCTCGGAAATGGGCGTGTTGAAGATCCCTGAGGAACATATCATCACCAAGTGGCGGCTGCAGCCCGGCAAGATGCTGCTGGTCGATCTTGAACAGGGGCGCCTCATTCCCGACGACGAGATCAAGGCGTCGCTGGCGAACAGCCATCCCTATCGCGAGTGGCTCGACCGCACCCAGATCGTGCTGGAAGAGTTACCGGCTGCGCCGACCAAGGGCATGCGCTCGAACCTGCCGCTGCTCGACCGGCAGCAGGCGTTCGGCTACACCCAGGAAGACATCAACATCCTGATGACGCCGATGGCGTCCACCGGCGAGGAAGCCAACGGCTCGATGGGCAACGATACGCCGATTTCGGCGCTGTCGGACAAGCCGAAGCAACTGTTCACCTATTTCAAGCAGAACTTCGCGCAGGTGACCAATCCGCCGATCGATCCGATCCGCGAAGAACTTGTCATGAGCCTGGTCTCGATCATCGGACCGCGGCCAAACCTGTTCGATCTGCAGGGCATGGCCGGCACCAAGCGTCTCGAAGTGCGCCAGCCGATCCTGACCGACACCGATCTGGAAAAGATCCGGTCGATTTCGGAAATCGCGGACACCCATTTCAAGTCGCGCACGCTCGACACGACCTTCCATGCCGGCTTCGGAGCGGCGGGACTTGAGCAGGTGCTTGACGAACTGTGTGCGCGCGCGGAAGCCGCGGTGCGCGAAGGCGTCAACATCATCATCCTGTCCGACCGCATGGCGGGTTCGGACCGGATTCCGATTCCTTCGCTGCTGGCCTGCGCGGCCGTGCATCATCATTTGATCCGGACCGGGCTGCGCACCTCGGTCGGGCTTGTCGTCGAGTCCGGCGAGCCGCGCGAGGTGCATCATTTTGCCTGTCTCGCCGGCTACGGCGCCGAAGCGATCAATCCCTATCTCGCGTTCGAGACCATCATCGCGCTGAAAGACCGGCTGCCGGCGGCATTGGACGACCATGAAATCGTCAAACGCTACATCAAGTCGATCGGCAAGGGCCTCCTCAAGGTGATGTCGAAGATGGGCATCTCGACCTATCAGTCCTACTGCGGAGCGCAGATCTTCGACGCCGTCGGATTGAAGGCGGATTTCGTCTCGAAGTATTTCGTCGGCACCCACACCCGCATCGAAGGCGTCGGCCTCGCCGAGATCGCCGAAGAAACCGCGCGCCGCCACGCCGATGCGTTCGGCGATGCGCCGGTCTACAAGTCCGCGCTCGATGTCGGCGGCGAATATGCCTACCGCACCCGAGGCGAGGATCACGCCTGGACCGCCGAATCGGTCTCGACACTGCAGCATGCCGTGCGCGGAAATTCGCTGGAGCGCTACAAGGCGTTCGCGAAGATTCTCAACGAGCAGTCCGAGCGGCTGTTGACGTTGCGCGGCCTGTTCAAGATCAAGTCCGCCGAGGACGAGAAGCGCAAACCCGTGCCGCTCGACCAAGTCGAGCCGGCCAAGGATATCGTCAAGCGTTTCGCAACGGGCGCGATGTCGTTCGGCTCGATCTCGCGCGAAGCCCATACCACGCTTGCGATTGCGATGAACCGGATCGGCGGAAAGTCCAACACCGGCGAAGGCGGCGAGGAAAGCGATCGCTTCAAGCCGATGCCGAACGGCAATTCGATGCGCTCTGCGATCAAGCAGGTCGCCTCCGGCCGGTTCGGCGTCACGACCGAATATCTCGTCAACGCCGACATGATGCAGATCAAGATGGCGCAGGGCGCCAAGCCCGGCGAAGGCGGACAACTGCCCGGCCACAAGGTCGACGCCACCATCGCGCGCGTGCGGCATTCGACGCCCGGAGTCGGCCTGATCTCGCCGCCGCCGCATCACGATATCTATTCGATCGAGGACCTGGCGCAGCTGATCTACGACCTCAAGAACGTCAGTCCGGACGGCCTGGTCTCGGTGAAGCTCGTCTCCGAAATCGGCGTCGGCACGGTTGCCGCTGGTGTCGCAAAGGCGCGCGCCGACCACGTCACCATCGCCGGTTTTGAGGGCGGCACCGGCGCTTCTCCGCTCACCTCGATCAAGCACGCCGGTTCGCCGTGGGAAATCGGCCTTGCTGAAACCCACCAGACCCTGGTGCGTGAGCGGCTGCGCAGCCGTATCGTGGTGCAGGTCGACGGCGGTTTCCGTACCGGGCGCGACGTGGTGATCGGCGCGCTGCTCGGCGCCGACGAATTCGGCTTCGCCACCGCGCCGCTGATCGCGGCCGGCTGCATCATGATGCGCAAATGCCATCTCAACACCTGCCCGGTCGGCGTTGCGACGCAGGATCCGGTGCTGCGCAAGCGCTTCACCGGTCAGCCCGAGCATGTCATCAATTATTTCTTCTTCGTCGCCGAGGAAGTACGCGAGATCATGGCCGCGCTCGGCTACCGCACCTTTAACGAGATGGTGGGCCAGACCCAGATGCTCGACCAGTCCACTCTGGTGGCGCATTGGAAGGCCAAGGGGCTCGATTTCTCAAAGCTGTTCGTCCGCCAGAAGGAACTGCCCGGCCAGAAGATCTATCACGCCGAGGGCCAGAACCATCATCTGGAGGCCGTGCTCGATCGCACGTTGATCGAAAAGGCGCAACCGGCGATCGACCGCGGCGCGCCGGTTCGAATCGAGATGGAGATCAACAACACCGACCGCAGCGCCGGCGCGATGTTGTCCGGCACGCTAGCGAAAATCTACGGCCATGCCGGTCTGCCGCACGACACGATCCAGGTGAACTTCAAGGGCACCGCCGGTCAGGCGTTCGGGGCGTGGCTGGCGCGCGGCGTCACCTTCGATCTCGAAGGTGAAGGCAACGACTATGTCGGCAAGGGCCTTTCCGGCGGCCGCATCATCGTCAAGCCGCCGCGCCATTCGGCCATCGTACCGGAGCAATCCATTATCGTCGGCAACACCGTGATGTACGGCGCGATCGAGGGCGAGTGCTATTTCCGCGGCATCGCCGGCGAACGCTTCGCGGTGCGCAACTCCGGCGCGGTCGCTGTGGTCGAAGGCGCCGGCGATCACTGCTGCGAATACATGACCGGCGGCATCGTCGTGGTGCTCGGCAAGACCGGACGCAATTTCGCGGCCGGCATGTCCGGGGGCGTCGCCTATGTGCTGGACGAGGCCGGCGACTTCGCAAAACTCTGCAATATGGCGATGGTCGAGCTCGAGCCTGTGTTGTCGGAAGAAATGATCAACGAGAGCACCTATCATCAGGCAGGCGATCTCGAAGCGCATGGCAGGGTCGACGTGTTCGCCAACCTGCTGGAATCCGATATCGAGCGGCTGCACATCCTGATCACCCGCCACGCCAAGCTGACGGGCTCCAGGCGCGCCGCTGAAATTCTCGCGAACTGGAGAAAGTGGCTGCCGAAATTCCGCAAGGTGATGCCGGTGGAATACCGACGCGCGCTGAAGGAATTGAAGGCAAATGCTGACGCCGAGCCGAAGATCGCGATCGGGGCGTGATTTCACCAAGCGTCATTCCGAGGCGCGCAAGGCGCGAACCCGGAATCTCGCAAGACCACATCCGGATTCCGGATCTGCGCCTCCGGCGCATCCCGGAATGACAGCAAGAGACGAAGCAGAGGTTCAGGGGCGTCAGGTTTAATGGGAAAGATTACAGGTTTTCTGGAGATCGAACGGCACGATCGCAAATATGAGCCGGTTGCCGAGCGCATCAAAAGCTATCGCGAATTCGTCGTTCCCTTGAGCGAGAAGGACACCCGCGACCAGGCCGCGCGGTGCATGAATTGCGGCATTCCCTATTGCCACGGCACCGGCTCGGTGCAGCCGGGCACACCGGGCTGCCCGGTCAACAACCAGATTCCGGATTTCAACGATCTCGTCTATCAGGGCAACTGGGAAGAAGCCTCGAGCAACCTGCACTCGACCAATAATTTCCCCGAATTCACCGGGCGCATCTGTCCGGCGCCGTGCGAAGCATCCTGCACGCTGAACATCGACGACAATCCCGTCACGATCAAAACAATCGAATGCGCCATCGTCGATCGCGCCTGGGACAATGGCTGGGTCAAGCCGGAAATCGCGACGATCAAGACAGGCAAGAAGGTCGCGGTGGTCGGTTCTGGCCCGGCGGGCATGGCGTGCGCACAGCAACTCGCGCGCGCAGGCCACGACGTGCATCTGTACGAGCGCTGGGCCAAGGCCGGTGGCCTGTTGCGTTACGGCATTCCCGATTTCAAGATGGAAAAACACGTCATCGACCGCCGCGTCGCACAGATGGAAGCCGAAGGCGTCACCTTTCACTATGGCATCCACGTCGGCGGCGCCGCGCAAGGAGCAGGTCAAGGCGCGCTCGATCCGCGGGAGATGCTGAACCAATATGACGCGGTGGCGCTGACCGGCGGCGCGGAAGCGCCGCGCGACTTGCCGATTCCGGGGCGCGATCTCTCGGGCATTCATTTCGCGATGGATTTCCTGCCGCAGCAAAATCGCCGCGTCTCGAGCGAGCCACTCGGCAACGCTGCCGAGATTCTCGCCGACGGCAGGCATGTCGTCGTCATCGGCGGCGGCGATACCGGTTCGGACTGCATCGGCACCTCGTTCCGGCAAGGAGCGCTCTCGGTGACACAGCTCGAAATCATGCCGGCTCCGCCGCAGCAAGAGAACAAGGGGCTGACCTGGCCGAACTGGCCGCTGAAGATGCGGACCTCGTCGAGCCAGGCCGAAGGCGCGCGGCGCGAATATGCCGTCCTGACGCAGCGGTTTTCGGGCGAAGACGGCAAGGTGGCGAAGCTACATTGCGTTCAGGTCGACGACAAATTCAAACCGGTGCCGGGGAGCGAATTCCACCTCGACGCGCAACTGGTGCTGCTGGCGATGGGCTTTGTGCATCCCGTGCATGAGGGTCTGTTAAAGACGCTCGGCGTCGATCTCGATCAGCGCGGCAATGTTCGGGCCAATACCGCCGATTACCAGACCTCGCTCGAAAAAGTGTTTTCGGCCGGCGACATGCGACGCGGACAGTCGCTTGTCGTCTGGGCGATCCGCGAGGGCCGGCTCTGCGCCCGCGCCATCGATCAGTTCCTGATGGGGGCGACGAGTTTGCCGAGGTGACCGCCGTCTCGCGAAGGCGGGCTACCGCTTTTGCACAAGGGCTAGGCGCAAACCGCACCCGCTAAATTAGTTCTGCAGCCGCACCCCGAGCATCGCCACGGTCGCCGCCGAACTCGAGCCGGGCTGGTTGGAGTCGAGAATATCGCGGCGGAGCGTGCCTCTGACCCATAAATCGCGGGCCAGCTTGTAAACCAGTTCGCCGGTGATCGAATAGATGCGGTCGAAACGCAAGTCGCCCTGATAGGCCTGCGTACCCCAGGTGAACCTGCCGATGGCGGTTAGCCAGCTGCGGAAATCGTGGTCGACCTCCGCGGTGTAGAGATGCGTCAACACGCCGGAAACGCCGGGCACCGTGGTTTCGTCGATCGAGGTGACGGCGAGGAATTTCACCGTCGTCAGCGGCGACGCCGCCCACACCAGCGAGGCCGATGTGAGCAGGCCCTGCAGCGGCAGCAGCCGCGGATCCTCATAGGTACGCGCGGTCCAGCCGATCGCGGCTTCACCGGTCAGCAACCGCGACAATTCGAATGACGTGCCGACCTTGACGAAGCCGCCGTCGGAATTGCGCTGATAGCCGTTGTTGTCGGCCAGTTGATCGTGCACGCGGGTGTCGGCTTCGACCTCAGCGAACGGCTTCAGCCCCGGCCGCAAATCGTAACTGACGCGGCCGACGCCGCCGAACTGGTTGTAGTTGCGGTCGTCGTTGCTGGAGACAGTGCCGTCGGTAAGCAGCGAGTTCTGATAGACGGTGCGATCGGCGGTGGCGCCGGCGGATACCTGCAGGCGATTGAAACTCTGGTCGACGCCGAGCGTGGCGCCGGTGGTGGCGTAGAGCGGATATTTGGCAAGGCCGGCCTGCACATTGGGGCTGCCGGGATTGTCCGTGGTGACGCGGAGCCGCAGTTGCGCCAACACGCGGGTATCTCTGCTGACGTCGAGGCGGCCATCGACGTGGCCGAGGAAATCCGGCCGGTTCATGTCGGTCGGCGCCGAGGACACAATGCCATCGACCGGCGGAAAGGTGTTGGTGTAGCCGGTATACGAGCCCCTGAGATCGGCAACCAGCGCGTGCCGCTCCCAGTCGGAGATGGCGAGAAATTCGGGCGCGACCTGATAGAGCGGCGAGCCCCTCGGCACGAAGGTTCGCCCTGGATTGGTGTCGTAGCCGGTGCTGAGTTCAACCGCCGACTTGATGAGAAAGCTGCCGGCGTAATCGCCGACCGCACCGAACGGGTCGTTATCGATCTTCAGGCGCTTGCGCGTCGGCTGGCCAACGACCGTGCCTGCCATCGCGGGCGGGATCGGCGCCTTGTTGGCGGTCTCGGACGGTGGAATCGAAAGCCGCACCGGTCCGGTCGAAATCACCGGTGCCGGGCTGCCGGGACCGGGAGGGAGTTTCGGCTTCGCCCGACCCGGATACAATTTCGGCTTCTTGCGCGTGCGATTGAGCGAGTCGAAGCCGGAGCCGGAAGCGCCGCTGGCGGCGGGAAGGCCGTAGGTCGGAATCCTGCCGATCCGCGACGGCGCCGGCGTGTCCTTGTCGCGGAGCCTTGCATCGTTGGCCTGATCCCCGGACTTGTCGCCGCTGCTATCGCTCGTTAGGCGCAGTGGTGAATCCTGCGGCAAAACGAAGCCGTCGCGCACCGGGCGCAGCAGGTCGGAGGTGAGCGTTTGGGCCTTGGCCAGAGTTCTCATCGAAGGCGATCAGCGCAAGGCATGCCAAGAGCGCGCGCAAGGTGGTTGCGTGCTTACCGAGGCCCCTTGCTGGACCCGACATCACAATTAAAATACTCCAACAACTTCATACGCTTGCAGGCCGGGTTCCACGCGCACGAGAATTGCGCCGGCAGAAAACGTCGTTAATGGAGTTAAAACAATTATGGTTAATGGGGCGTTGAGAGCTGGGCCCTGCGTCGCATCGCGAAATGGGCCGTGCTATGGAGGGGCTTGGGACGAAGCAATGCTCCCGCCTTCCTGGAACCCGACATGGCCAATACGAAACCGATGACAAAATCATCCGGGACCGATCACACGACCGCCGCCGTTCAATCGGCGTTGCGCACGCTCGATGCCGAAGGCAGCGGCATCGCCGCGATCGCTGCAGCCCTCCAGGGTTCGCTCGGGCCGGCTTTTGCCACCGCCGTCGATCTTATCCGGGAGGCCAAGGGCCGCGTTATCGTGACCGGGCTCGGCAAATCGGGCCACGTGGCGCGCAAGATCGCCGCCACTCTCGCCTCCACCGGCACTCCAGCCTTCTTCGTGCATGCCGCCGAGGCCAGCCACGGCGATCTCGGCATGATCACGCCGGACGACGTCATCATCGCGCTGTCGTGGTCCGGCGAGCAGCCGGAAATGAAAAACCTCGTCAATTATTCGAGCCGCTTCGCGATTCCGATGATTGCCGTGACCGCGAACGCCGAATCGTCGCTCGGCGCGGCGGCGCGGATCATGCTGGAACTGCCGAAGGCGCGCGAAGCCTGTCCGCATAATCTGGCGCCGACCACGTCATCCCTGATGCAGGCCGCGATCGGCGACGCACTCGCCATCGCGCTGCTCGAAAGCCGCGGCTTCACGGCGCTGGAGTTCGCGAATTTTCATCCCGGTGGCAAGCTCGGCGCGATGCTGAAATTCGTCCGCGACATCATGCATACCGGCGAGGCAATCCCGATGAAGCCGCTCGGCGCCAAAATGTCGGACGCGCTGGTGGAGATGTCGTCGAAGGGCTTCGGCTGCGTCTGCATCGTGGATAGCAGCGGCGAGATCGCCGGCATCATCACCGATGGCGATCTGCGCCGTCACATGCGGCCCGACTTGATGACGGCGCTTGTCGATGACGTGATGACGAAAAGCCCCCGAACAATCCCTCCCGGCATGCTCGCGACCGAAATGCTGGAGACCATCAATTCTTCCAGGCCCGCGGTGACCGTCCTGATTGTCGCCGAGGGCAACAGACCCATCGGCATCGTTCACGTGCACGACGTGCTGCGCGCGGGGGTGGCGTAGCCTTTCACCGGCATTGCCAGCCAACGGGTCGGCACGAAGCGCCGCCCGATGACAGGCTCCGCGACGCAATCGATCGCGCCGCGCGCAAAGTCCGGATCGCTTGGTCGCTACGCTCCTCGCGATGACGGTCAGCTCGGAAACCTTGCCGCCGTCGCTTCCAGCGGCAGATCCAGCCCGTTCGCCAGATATGACACGGTGCGGTAGAAGCCGCAGAGCAGGATAATTTCGAAAATCTTTGCATCGTCGTAATGCGCCGATAGCACCTTGAACTGCGCTTCGCTGAGCGTGGCGCTGGCATGCAGCGCATCGACGGCCGCGATCAGCGCCTGCTCGCCGGCCGACCAGCACGGCGCGCCGGCGTCGCCAAGAACGGTGGCGCGGACCTGCTCATCGGTCAGATGGGCCGCATTTGCAAATGCGGCGACATGCACTCCCCATTCATACTCGCAACCCGTCAGCGCGCAGGTCCGGTCGATCACGATTTCGCGTTCCCGCAAAGACAGCGGACCGCGGTCCAGCAGGCTGCCGGCCCGGAATTTCTCCCAGGCGCGAGCATTGCCGGCGACGACGCGAAACAGGGTCAATGGCGGCGCACCGCGCATGATCCGGTCAAACTGCTCCTGAATATCCGGCGCATAGGGCGGCTCAAGGGGCGCAATACGTGACATGGTCTGCTCCCGTGCTACGATAAACGTAGCGCCATGCTACATTATATGTAGCGAGCGGCAAGGGAGGCTTCGATGCCGAAACAGGCTTCAGCTATGAAAAAACGCACCGTGCGCGGCTCAAGATCGGGCCGGCCGATCATGGCGCTGCTCGACCTGCTGGGCCGGCGCTGGACCCTGCGGATATTGTGGGAGCTTCGCGAGCAGGCGCTGACCTCGCGCGCCCTGCGCGCGGCCTGTGACCAGGCCTCGCCCACCGTACTGCAGGCGAGATTATCGGAGCTGCGGGAGGCGGGCCTGGTCGAACTCACGGCCACAAGCGGATATCGGCTCACGACCCTGGGCCGGGAATTGCATGAAAACTTCCTTCCGCTGCATCGCTTCGCCGAGCGGTGGAGCAAACAGAAATCGAACTGATTTCAGACAGCGGCCACCGTCAAGCTCGCGCCATCGGCCTGCACGACCCTGACACGGCTGCCGGCCGGCGCATCGGGACCGGCAACGCGCCAGATCGTATCATCGATCCGCACTGTGCCTGACCCGTCGATGATCGGCTTTTCCAGCGTAAACACCCGGCCGACCAGCGCATCCGCGCGCTTGTTGAGAAACGGATTGCTCTTGCTGACGGCGCTATTATTGCGCGCCATGCGCCGCCACAGCGGCACCGCGGCGGCGGCGAAAATGGCGAACATCAGGATTTGCATCTGCCAGGAAGGATTGATCGCGAACGACAGCAAACCGACCAGCAGCGCGGCGAGCCCGAGCCAAAACAGGAAGACGCCTGGCGCGAGCAGCTCCAAGGCCATCAGGGCGACGGCGAAGATCAGCCAATTCCAGGTGCCAAGCGTGGCGAACATCTCGGTCATCTTCAACCCTCTATTCCCAAAGCACGATCCGTCGGGAAAACCCGGTATCTCCGGGTCATGCTCTAGCCTGACGGCGGTACCGGCGGAACCGCGCCGGACCCTGCATTCGGCACCGACGAGCGGCGCGCGGCCGCCTGCGCGGACACCGCACTTTCGCCGAACGTGGCCTTGGCGATCTCGCCGATACCGGCAAGCGAACCTAGAATGCTTATCGCCTCGATCGGCAGCATGATGATCTTCTGGTTCGGCGAATCCGCAAGTTGCCCGAATGCCCTGATGTATTTGTCGGCGATGAAATAGTTCAGCGCGGCGACATCGCCTTTGGCGATGGCCTCGGAGACCATCTGCGTCGCCTTGGCTTCCGCCTCGGCGGAACGTTCGCGCGCCTCGGCATCGCGGAACGCCGCTTCGCGGCGGCCTTCGGCCTGCAAGATCTGGCCCTGCTTGGCGCCTTCCGCTCGAAGAATTTCCGATTGCCGCTGACCTTCCGCCTGCAGAATATCGGCGCGTTTGACGCGTTCGGCCTTCATCTGACGTCCCATCGCCTCCACGAGATCGGCCGGCGGCACGATGTCCTTGATTTCGATCCGGTTGACCTTCAGCCCCCAAGGCGAGACCGCGGCATCGACCACGCGCAGCAATCGCTCGTTGATCTCATCGCGATGCGACAAAACCTGGTCGAGATCCATCGCGCCCATCACCGAGCGGATGTTGGTCATCGTCAGGACGATGATGGCCTGATTGAGATTGGATACCTCGTAGCTCGCTTTCGCAGCGTCGAACACCTGAAAGAACGCGACGCCGTCCACCGTCACCGTGGCGTTGTCCTTGGTGATCACCTCCTGCTCCGGAATGCTGATCACCTGCTCCATCATGTTCATCTTGCGGCCGACGCGATCGAAATAGGGGATGATGATGTTCAGCCCCGGCGCCAGTGTGCGGGTGTATTTGCCGAACCGCTCGATGGTCCAGTCAAATCCCTGCGGGACCGTCTTGATGCCGGCAAACAGCGTAAAGATAACCAGCAGCACAAGCGCAATCGCGAAAATGTCAAAACCAATCATGAAATTCTCCTTGGCGAGCAAACCCGCTTTTAAACGCAGCACGCCGTCCTGCAAGCATTCTCGGGCGTTGCAGTGCGGCGAAACCCCGACCCCGTCGCCAACGGGGATGTAAGGTTCCGGGCGCTGAAAAGCGAGTGGCAACGCCGGCGATCAAATCCAGCCCTGAAGTTCGCGCAGGACCAGTTGGCGGATTACATCCATGCCGGCGTCGCTATCGTTCAGGCAGGGAATCGCTGCGAACTGCTCGCCGCCATTGTGCTTGAATATCTCGGCATTTTCCTGCGCGATCTCTTCCAGCGTTTCCAGACAATCGGCGGAAAAGCCGGGCATCACGACGGCGATGCGACGCGTGCCGTCTTTCGCCAGTTGCCCGATGGTCTTGTCGGTGTAGGGCTGCAGCCACACGCCGAAGCCGAAGCGCGACTGGAATGTGAGTATCAGTTTCGACGCATCCAGGCCGAGCCGCTTGCGTAACGCATCGGTCGTCGCGATGCAATGCGCCTGGTAGGGATCGCCCTTGTCGACGTATTTCTGCGGCATGCCGTGAAACGAGGCCACGATGATCTCGGGCTGAAACGGCAAGGTCGCGAGATGCGCATCGATGGAAACCGCCAGCGCCTCGATATAATCCGGATCGTCGTAATAGGGCGGCGTCACCCGCAAGATCGGTTGCGCGCGCATCCCGGCGAGCACGCGGAACACCTCGTCGCAAACGGTCGCGGACGTCGCGGCCGAATATTGCGGATAGAGCGGTACCACCAACAGCCGGTCGCAGCCCTGCGCCGTAAGAGCCTCGATCCGCGACCGGATCGATGGATTGCCATAGCGCATCGCCCAATCGACCGCGACATGATCATAATCCGATATGGCTTCTGCGAGCTTGTCGGCCTGCGCACGCGTGATGGTCTTGAGCGGCAATTCGTTTTTGTCGGCGTTCCAGATCTTCAGGTAATCGCGGGCCTTTCGCGCCGGGCGGAAACGCAGGATGATGCCGTTCAGCACCAGCTTCCAATACAGCCCCTGATCCTCGATCACGCGTGGATCGGACAGAAATTCCTTGAGATAGACGCGCACGCCCCTGGCATCGGCGCTGTCGGGGGTACCGAGGTTGACCAGCAGCACGCCGACGCGTTCGGGCTTCGCCCCGGCCGCAGTCTTTGCTGTTTCGATGGGAACGACCGCTGTCATAATGCCTGTGGCTTCGCGCGTTGCACCATCCTTGTCAAGATAATGGCTGGTTCGATACTGTCGCGCATTGCCGCGCGTCGGGGGAAGCCATGACGGTCGCCGAATGGTGCGTTTTCGGAACGCTGATGCTTTATTTGCTGACGATCGTACCGATAAAGTGGATCGGGTTTCGACGTTTCGACAACTCCAATCCTCGCGATCCCGGGTTCTATGCCGACCCCCTTCGCGCGCGCGCACTGGGCGCGCATCTCAACGGTATCGAGGCCTTTCCGTTCTTTGCTATCGCCGTGTTGCTGGCGGAATTTCGAGCCGGCCCGCAACGCCTGATCGATGAATTGGCGGTATTGTTCCTGATCGTGCGGATTGCCTATGTCTTCACCTATCTCGGCGATCGACCCACGCTTCGTTCGATCCTGTGGAGCCTCGGTTTCGCGATCAATGTCGCCATCTTTTTCATGCCGGCGATCCGCGGCTTTTTGCCAGTCTAGAAGCAGGTCACGCGCTCGGCGGCGAGGTAACCGAACAGCAAGCCGACGCCAAACAGCAGCACCAGCCCCGCCGCGGCGAATTCGACGCCGCGCATGATGAGCGCGCCACCGCCTTCGCTTGCCCCGCTCAAGCGCCGCGCCAGGTCTGTCGCGGACACCGCGATAACTGCGATGGTCGCGACCGTGATCGCGGTGCCGAGACCCATCACAAAGGTCGAGACGATGCCCGCCCAGAACATGCCCTGCGCCAGCGCGAACACCAGAACCAGGATCGCGCCCGAGCAGGGCCTGATGCCGACGGCGAAGATTGCACCAAAGCCACGCCGCCAGCCGCCGGGACCGGCGAGTTCGCTCGGAACCGGCCCATGGGAATGACCGCAATGCTCGTCATGAACATCGTCATCGTGGACATGGTCATGATGGCGGTGGTCGTGACCGTGATGATGATGCGGAGCGCCCGCGATGGCGGGTGCCGGTTGCCGAGCCTGCAGCGCGCGAATGAATCCGCCGCCCTTGATCCAGACCAACCGGGCCCCGAAGGCCGCGATCAGGGCGTAGCTGGCGATTTCGATTGCCTTCTCAGCACCGCACATGGTTTTGGCGGTGGCGTTAAGCAGCCAGGCGCAAATCCCGACAATCACGACCGCGACCAGCGACTGCATCAGCGCGGAGGCGAACGACAGCACGATGCCGCGCCGCGCGGTCTCCTGGTTGGCGACCAGATAGGATGAAATCACCGCCTTGCCGTGGCCGGGCCCTGCGGCATGAAAGATGCCATAGGCGAACGAGATTGCGAGCAACGTCCAGACCGCGCTGCCGTCGGACTTCGCGGCGCGAATGGTCGAGGACATTTCGCGATAAAATTCCGATTGTTTGGTCAGCAGCCAGCCCACGACGCCGCCGACCTGCGGCTCTGCGCCACCAGGTCGCGGAGCGCCGAACGGCGTCTGCGCCATCAGGGCGCCTATGACACCGTCGAGCGTCAGGATAACCGCCGCAGCCGCGACGCAAACCGCCAGGCCGCGCGTGACGCCCCGGCGGTTCACGGACAATCCACCATAATCTTGTTGGCGAACATCGCGCCGTAATTCGAATTCTCGCCGCTCATGAAATTCTGCTCGCCGAGCTTCTGGGCATTGGCCGTGCCATCGTTCGGCCGTTGGAATTTCATCTGGCATGCGGCGGGGGCCCCGACCAGCTTGACCGGGTCCTTGGCGGCGAACTTGAAGTCGATGAAAAACGCCGGATCGAATACTTCCACCGCCAGTTCCTTCGGCTTCACCGCCGTCTTGAGCGGCAACGTAAAATGCAACGTCAGCGCGGCATCCTTGTATTCGAGAAAGTAGTCGACCGGCTCCTGGAATTTCTCCTTCTTGCCGTCGGCCTTGGCGAAAGTGAAGAAGCCGAATTCCTTGAGCGATTCGACATTGGTCTGCGCCAGCGGCCCCAGTTCCTCTCGACTGTAGACGCCCTTGGTCTTGGTTTCGATGCCCTGCAATGCGTAGGTCGAGAACATGTCGTCGAAAGTCCAGGCGTGACGTACGCCGGTGATCGAGCCATCAGGAGCGTAAATCAACTCGCTCGTTGCGGTGATCCAGACATGCGGATGCGCCTGTGCCGCGCCTGCGCCTAGCGCGAATGCGCCGGCGAGCAGCAGTAAACCCAGCAACCGGTGCATCGCAATTTTCCCGTCAGGCCGCCTCGGGCGTTTCCAGGAGGCCGCGGCGACGCAGAAGCGCATCGGCTTCCGGCTCTCGGCCTCGGAACGCGATATAGGCTTCTTCCGGATCGCGCGAGCCGCCCGACGAATAGATGTCGTCGTGCAGGCGTTTCGCGACCGCCGGGTCGAAGATGTTGCCGGCCTCTTCGAAGGCGCCGAAGGCGTCGGCATCCATCACCTCGGACCACATGTAGCTGTAATAGCCCGACGCATAGTGATCGCCGGAAAAAATATGGCCGAATTGCTGCGGCCGGTGCCGCAGCGAGATTTCCGCGGGCATCCCGATTTTTTCCAGCTCATTGCGTTCGAACGCCCGCACGTCCCGGCTTGCCGAGGCCGGCTGGGTGTGGAATTCGAGATCGATCAGCGCCGAGGAGACGAATTCCACGGTGGCAAAGCCCTGGTTGAATTTGCGCGCGGCGATGAAGCGCTTCAGCAGATCGTCCGGCAGCGGCTCGCCGGTCTCGTAATGTCGCGCAAACTCGCGCAGTACCTGCGGCTGCTCCTGCCAGTGCTCGTAAAGCTGCGATGGCAGCTCGACGAAATCGGTGAACACGCTGGTGCCGGCCAGCGAGGGGTAAGTTACGTCCGACAGCATCCCATGCAGGCCGTGGCCGAATTCATGGAACAGCGTCCGTGCATCGTCCGGGGACAGCAGCGACGGCTGACCATCGGCGCCCTTGGAGAAATTGCAGACATTGATGATCAAGGGGGCGATGTCGCCATCGAGCTTTTGCTGGTCGCGCAGCGAGGTCATCCAGGCGCCGGAGCGCTTCGAGGGCCGGGCGAAGTAGTCGCCATAGAACAGCGCCTTGTGCCGCCCGGTGCTGTCCAGGACCTCCCAGACCCGCACGTCCGGATGCCAGACCGGAATATCCCTGCGTTCGGAGAAGCTCAGGCCGAACAGGCGGGTTGCGCAGTCGAAGGCGGCCCCGATCATGTGATCGAGCGAAAGATAGGGCTTGATCGCCGCATCGTCGAAATTGGCGCGGCGCTGCCGCAGCTTTTCGGCGTAGTAGCGCCAGTCCCATGGCGCCAATGCGAAGTTGCCGCCCTCCTCCGCAATCAGCGCCTGCAAGGCATCGCGATCCGCCAGCGCCCGGGCGCGCGCAGGCTTCCAGACCCGTTCCAGCAGCCCACGCACCGCCTCGGGCGTCTTGGCCATCGAATCCTCCAGCCGGTAGGCGGCGAAGGTCGGAAATCCCAGCAGCCTGGCGCTCTCCTCGCGCAGCGCCAGAATCTCGACAATGCTCGCGTTGTTGTCGTTGGCGTTGTTGTTGTCGCCACGCGCGGTGAACGCCTTGAACGCCTTCTCGCGCAGCTCGCGTCGGCTGGAGCTCTTCAGGAACGGCTCGACTGACGATCGCGACAGCGTCACGATTGCCTTGCCGGCCATGCCGCGCTCCTCGGCGGCGGCCTTCGCCGCCGCGACAAAGCTATCCGGAAGGCCGTCGCGATCGGCCTCGCCGAGTTCCATGAACCAGTCCTGCTCATCGCCGAGCAGATGATGGCTGAACGCCGTGCCGAGATGCGCCAGCCGCTCGTTGATCTCGGCCATCCGCTTCTTGGCGGCGTCGTCAAGCCCGGCGCCGGAGCGATGGAAGCGGGTGTAGGTGCGTTCCAGCAACCGCATCTGCTCGGATGTCAGCCCGAGGGTCGCGCGATTGTCGTGCAGCATGGCGATCCGGCCGAACAGCACCGCGTTCATCATGATCGGGTTCCAGTGCCGCGCCATCCGCAACGACACCTCCGTGTCGATCTCAAGCAGGGCCGGATTGGAATCCGCCGACACCAGGTCGTAGAACACCGCCGATACCTTGGAGAGCAGCTTGCCCGAGCGCTCCAGCGCGGTGATGGTGTTGGCGAAGTCCGGCGTCGAGGGATCGTGTTCGATCGCGGCGACCTCGGCTGCGTGATCGGCGAAGGCCTGCTCGAAGGCAGGCAGGAAATGCTCAGGCGCGATCTCCGCGAAAGGCGGCGTCTGGAACGGCGTCTGCCACGCCTTCAGCAGCGGGTTTTCCGGCGCCTGCGAGGTGACCGCGTTTTCCAAGGTTTCTGACATAGCGATTCCCGTTTTCGTCCTGAATATATTGGGAAACCTATATCACGCGGTGGGGCTTTTTTGGGCCCTTTTGCGCTTGATAGAAGGCGCCTTTTCAGAGAGATTGCGCCTCCCAACAGGACAAAAACCCAATGAGTTCGCAGCCCTCGCCGACCGCCGCCCGCCAGATCGTCTGGCCGAGCCTCATCACCGTCATCAGCGCGGCGATACTGATCGGCGCCGAAGTATTCGGCGCGGCGTTTGCCGGCGGCTGGGCGCTCGCGATCCTGTTCGGCCTCGACGACACCGGCGCGCATATCCTGCAGGCCGTGCTGTTCGCGCTCGGCGTCTTCGTCATGGCGGCGTTCATCCGCGCCGCGCAGCGTGTCGAGCCGTTTACGCGGCGCGCGTAAGTCGTCTACGCAACAGAGCCGTTCCCGCCTGCGTCGAATGCTGACGCTTCCCTTAAAGATGCTTAACGTCTGTTCACTTTCGACGCCGCTTGCGCGCGCTGAGAGCGGTGATGCAAGCAAGCGTTAGGCAAATTTGTCCCCGGACTAAAAAAAATGTTGCGAAGCAGACTCAAAACCCTTATTTCCACTCTTGCCCAATTTCGCACGTGCCTGTGGTCGTGTGTCAGTCGGTAGGTATCCGGACAAGAGGCCGGACAGCCGCCAAGGGATGAAGAACCGAGGGTCTCGCAAGAGGCCAGCATCTCTCTCAAGAGATGCCGTTGAAGGTCTCTTCGCTCCTTGCAACCGTGACTGGCAGCCGGAGGCGAACCGGCGCACCTCGTTCTCAACGGGGGACGCGACTTAAAGCAACGACGGATCGGGCTTTTTTGGTCTCTGCCGGCTTTCCACCAGCCGGCGCGAATACCGAAGAGGCTTGTCCTTCATTGCCAGGTGTGCGGGCGGGATCCTTCCCAACCAATCCACGGCAGCACAATTCGGTCTGAGCTTTTGGCCCCGTCGCGCCTCCATCGCGTGAAGTGGCTGAAGCGCTTTGATCCGAGATCATACTTGAACGTGTCCAGTCGCTGGGCCGTTTGGAGGGTGCTATGACCGAACGTATTCAGGAATTCCTGCGCAACCGTCGTAACGAGGGCCAGGACGTCGAGCCGTGTCTCGTCGTCGACCTCGAAGTCGTGCGCGACAACTATCAGACCTTCTCGAAGGCGCTGCCGGACAGCCGCGTGTTCTACGCGGTGAAGGCAAACCCGGCGCCGGAAGTACTGTCGCTGCTGGCATCGATGGGCTCGTGCTTCGACTGCGCGTCGGTAGCCGAGATCCAGATGGCGCTGGCCGCGGGTGCGTCCCCGGAGCATGTTTCCTTTGGCAATACGATCAAGAAGGAGCGCGATATCGCGCGCGCCTTCGCGCTCGGCATTCGCCTGTTCGCAGTCGACTGCACCGCCGAGGTGGAGAAGATCGCCCGCGCCGCACCCGGCGCCAAGGTGTTCTGCCGCATCCTCTATGATTGCGTGGGCGCCGAATGGCCGCTGTCTCGCAAGTTCGGCTGTGATCCGGAGATGGCTGTCGAGGTGCTCGACCTCGCCAAGCGCCTCGGCCTGGAGCCGTGCGGCATCTCGTTCCATGTCGGCTCGCAGCAGCGCAAGGTGAAGGCGTGGGATCGTGCTCTGGCGATGGCCTCGACGGTGTTCCGCGACTGCGCCGAGCGTGGCATCAACCTGTCCATGGTCAATATGGGCGGCGGATTCCCGACCAAGTACCTCAAGGACGTGCCGCCTGTCGTGCAGTACGGCCGGTCGATCTTCCGCGCGCTGCGCAGGCATTTCGGCAACCAGATCCCGGAAACCATTATCGAACCGGGACGCGGCATGGTCGGCAATGCGGGCATCATCGAGACCGAAGTCGTTCTGATCTCCAAGAAGAGCGACGAGGACGATGTGCGCTGGGTGTATCTCGACATCGGCAAGTTCGGTGGCCTCGCCGAGACCATGGATGAGTCGATCCGCTACGCCATCCGCACGCCTCATGACGGCGCGGAAATGACGCCGTGCGTGCTCGCAGGTCCTACCTGCGATTCCGCCGACGTGATGTACGAGAAGATGCCGTACCCGCTTCCGGTGACGCTCGAGATCGGCGACAAGGTGCTGATCGAGGGTACCGGCGCGTATACGTCGACCTACTCGTCGGTGGCCTTCAACGGCTTCCCGCCGCTGCGGACCTACCACATCTGACGCCGCCTCTCTGAGGCCCTGACAATCGGGAGCCGGTCCGCCGGCTCCCTTTCCCCTGACATGCAAATCTGCCGACAAGCTTCGCTGGCCTCGCCGCCACCGGAAGCGAGGACTGACGCGACATGACTGCTCTTCGGAAGACCCAGATTGCCCTCACCGGCGCTGCTCCGTTCGTGATCCGTACGGAACGTGCCTCGGACGTCGTTGCGCGCGAGGCGCTGCTCGATGCCTGCTTTGGTGCAAACCGCCATATGCGCACCTGCCAGCGCCTGCGCGACGGGCGCGCGCCCGCCGAAGGCTTCGCTCTTTCGGTCGTGCGCCAGGGCCGGCTGGTCGGGACCGTCCGGCTCTGGCACGTCAGCGCCGGGCGCGTTCAGGCGCTGGTGCTGGGCCCACTGGCGGTCGATCCGTCCTGCCGCAAGCTCGGCATCGGAGCTGAGCTGATGAAGCACGCGCTGGCGGCCGCCCGCGCGCGCGGACATGGCGCCGTTCTTCTGCTGGGCGACGCGCCCTATTATGGCCGTTTCGGCTTCTCCGCCCTCAACACCGGCGAACTGTCGCTGCCCGGCCCGTTCGAGCGCGACCGCTTGCTCGGTCTCGAACTACGCGAGGGCGCTCTAGACGGCGCCCGGGGAATGATCGCGCCGACCGGCATGGCGGCACGGCAAACTAGATCGCCGCTCTCCGGAAAAGAGCGGAAATTGGCCCCTCGCGCCGCTTGATTTGAGGATAAAGACCCGGCAATGCGTGCGTGATCCCGACGCACGCGATGTTCCGCCCCCGAGGTGCACACCATGTCTCGCCGCCTGATTTCCACCGGCTCGCTATTCGAAAAGACGGCCGGCTACAGCCGCGCCGTTATCGACCGAGATTTCGCCTTCGTTTCCGGCACCACCGGCTACGATTACGCCACCATGACCATGCCGGCAGATGTCACGAGCCAGACACGAAACTGCTTCAAGACCATTGGAGAGGCGTTGAAGGAGGGCGGTTTCGAAATGGCCGATATCGTCCGCGCGACCTATTACATCACCGACGCCGGAGCTGCGGACGCCCTGTTCGCGGTCTGCGGCGAAACGCTCGGCGATATCAGACCCGCCGCAACGCTCCTCGTCGTCGCCGGGCTCTACAAGCCCGAGATGAAGGTCGAGATCGAAGTGACCGCGAAGCGGCGCACCGCCTGATTTCCACTTCGCTTTAGCGCATCCCTTCCGGAGACGTCCATGAGCCCGCCCGCTTCGTCGATCCACGCGAAAATTTCCGGCCCCATTGTCATGATCGGCTTCGGCTCGATCGGCAAAGGCACGCTACCGCTGATCGAACGACATTTCACTTACGACAAATCCCGCTTTGTCATCATCGATCCGCATGAGGACGGCGAGCTCGCCAAACAGCACGGCGTGCGATTCATCAAGCAGGCCGTGACCCGGGAAAATTATCGCGAGGTGCTGGTGCCTCTGTTGACCGCCGGCAGCGGCCAGGGTTTTTGCGTCAATCTGTCGGTCGACACCTCCTCGGTCGATATCATGACCATGTGCCGCGAGATCGGCGCGCTCTACATCGATACAGTCGTGGAGCCGTGGCTCGGTTTCTATTTCGACAAGAATATCGGTCCCGAAAAACGCTCGAATTACGCGTTGCGCGAAACGCTGCTTGCGGCAAAGCGCAAGAATCCGGGCGGCCCGACCGCCGTCTCCACCTGCGGCGCCAATCCCGGCATGGTATCCTGGTTCGTCAAGCAGGCGCTGCTCGACATCGCCCGCGACACCGGCACACCGTTCAACGAACCGAAAAGCCGGGAAGGCTGGGGCCAGCTTGCCCAAAAGCTCGGCGTCAAAGGCATCCATATCGCCGAGCGCGACACCCAGCGCTCGAAGAGGCCGAAGCCGATGAATGTCTTCGTCAACACCTGGTCGGTCGAGGGCTTCGTCTCGGAGGGCATGCAGCCGGCCGAACTCGGCTGGGGTACCCACGAAAAATGGATGCCGGACAACGGCCGCGCCCACAGCGAAGGCTGCGGCGCCGCGATCTATTTGCTGCAGCCCGGGGCCAACACCCGCGTGCGCTCATGGTGCCCGACGCCTGGCGCACAATACGGCTTTCTCGTCACCCACAACGAATCGATCTCGATCGCCGATTACTTCACGATTCGCGACGGCCAGAGGGTAGTGTATCGTCCGACCTGCCATTACGCCTATCACCCCGCCAACGACGCGGTGCTGTCCTTGCACGAGATCTTCGGCGCGACCGGCAAGATGCAGCCGAAATGGCACATCCTCGACGAGAACGAAATTGAGGACGGCATCGACGAACTTGGCGTATTGATCTATGGCCACGGCAAGAACGCCTATTGGTACGGCTCGCAATTGTCGGTCGCGGAAACCCGGCAGCTCGCGCCCTACCAGAACGCCACCGGCATGCAGGTGTCGTCGGCGGTTCTTGCCGGCATGGTGTGGGCGCTGGAAAATCCCAACGCCGGGATCGTCGAGGCCGACGAGATGGATTTCCACCGCTGCCTTGAAATCCAGCGGCCTTATCTCGGGCCGGTGAAAGGCTTTTACACCGACTGGACCCCGCTGAGCGACCGGCCCGGGCTATTTCCGGAGGATATCGACGAAAGCGACCCCTGGCAGTTCAGGAACGTGCTGGTACGGTGAGCTACCGTCATGCCCCGCTTTCGCGGGGCATGACGGTAGCAGTGGGTGCGCCCCCGGAATGACGGCGCTATTTCTTCATATAATCGAACGCGACCGTCCCGAGACCTAACGTGAGGTCGGCCTTGAAATGAAGCGCCGAGACCACCTCGCGAACCGGCAGCCGCGCGACATCTGCAAGCGCGTGCGGAAACAGGCCGAGCGCAGCGGGGCCGGTCCAGGCTTCTTTCAACGTGATGTCCTCGAGCTGGAAACGCACCAGCTCGCAGATCCGCGGGGACCCGTCGACGTGCGGAATGATCTTGAGAATGAAATTCGGCGCCTTCATGCTCTTCAGCACGGTGTCATGATCGACGGGACGATGCTTGTAGCCCATCGTGGCGGAAGCGCAGAGCACCGAACCGTAATGCAGCGATCCCACCAGCACGTCGCTTTCGACTTCGATTTTCGGCGTAGCCCGCTTCTTGGGAAATCCCCACAATTCACGGCCGCCCGCGATCGGCGCATCGTCATCCAGATACATCGCGTGGGTATAGGCGCCGTCCTCGCCGTTGAGACGAACCGGAATCACCTGCCCGGTTTCGGTATAGTCGCCGAAGCCCGTTGAGTCAGGCATTCGGATGAATTCGTATTTGACGACCGCCTCTGTGACTTCAAGCGGCTCCGGCACCACGGCGGCGAGCGCTTCCGGATCTGTGCGATAGGTGATGACGAAATATTCCCGATTGAAGAAACGGTAGGGTCCCGGCGGGAACGACGGGTTGGTCAGCGGCATCGAGTAAGCGGTTCGCCTGACATCATCGATCTTCATCGGTTGCCTCATGTGTCATCTGCGCTGTGGCGCGCATTATGCGGCAGCCAGCGTCAACAATCGAGGCTGTAAAATCGGCAGCGTTGATCACGTGATCGATGCGCCCCGGAATGACGTCACCTTTCCCTGATCGGTGCGGCGGTCTTTTCGGCCGGAGCGGGCGGCAACGCCGGCGTGGCACCCGCCTTTTGTGCCTCAGCGTCGGGACGGGCAGGCTCGGGCGCCGGTGTGGTCGGACGTTCGCCGCCGGGCTTTGATTCGGCCGGTGCGGTGTCCTGAGCGGACGGAGCACTGGGGGACGATTGCAACGGTTGGGTCGCCTGAGCCATCTGCGGGTTGCCGGCTCTGAGCCGGACCAGCGAAAGCCCGGTTACAGCAAGTCCCGCCGCGACCATTACGGATGCGAGAAGCAGATCCTTCCTATAGGCGCGTCTCCTGTCGTCCGAATACATATCGTTCACCGCGAATTATCAGCGGTATCAACGGACGCTGGAACACTTTGTTCCCGGCAAGCGCACGGAGTTCGGACTGCTAAAGCTCCAGGATACCTGCGTCGCCATCCTCGGCGGCGAACGCCAGCAGCGTGCCCTTGCTGTTCCAGGCCAGCGCCGCGACCGGCACGGTGCCGTTCCTGCGCACCAATATCTCCGCGCCGTCATTCAGCCGCACCATTAGAATGGTGCCGTCGCCGTAGCCTGCGGCGAGGATGTCCTGCTTCGGATGGCAGGCGACCATGGAGACGCGCGCCTGCAACGGCGCGAGCATCGCGGGCTCCTTGCCCATCGGGCCGTCCTTGCTGCCGAACGGCCAAATGATCACGGTATCTGCGCCCGACGTCGCCAGCGATTTGCCTCCCGCGCTCCACGACAACGACCGGACGCGTCCGGGATAACCGGACATGCGCATGTGCCGGTTGTCCGCCAGCCGCCAGCCATGCAGTGCCGGTTCGTGCATCGTGGTCACAAGAAATTTGTTGTCGGGGCTGAAGACGACACCGAGATGCGACCCAGCCCACTCCAGAAATTCCGGCTTTGCCGCCATGTTGGGAAACCACAATGTCACGCCGTTATAATGCGCGACCGCGAGGCGGAGACCCTTGGGCGCAAATGCGAGCCCACCGACCGTCGAGGGCACGTCGAGAGATTTTGCTTCGGCTGTCCCGTTTTGCACAAAGGCAGTCTTGCCGGCAGACCACGCCACGGCACCATCGGGATGAAGGGCGACATTGTCGATCCAGCGCCGCTTCGGATCGGTCGCAACAAGCCCCACCTTGCTCTCGGCGTCCAGCGCAACAAGCTTGCCGTCGTCGCCCCCCATGACGATGCGGGTCCCGTCCGAGGCCGCGCACAAGATGCCGCCACTATGGACGGCAAGCCGCGAAATCCTGCCCTTCCCGTCCACGACGGCAACGCTTTCCTCGGCTCCGACAAAGGCTGCGCCATCGCCAAGAAAATGTACCGATGTGACGGGCATGCCGATCGCGATGGGGCTTACCCGGTCGGTGACCGAAACGATGGAGGCCGAATTGTCGCTCGGGTCGAACTCTTTCATCACGTGATGATACAGCGCTCGAAGCCGTCGCGGATCGTCTGCTCGGGCAATTCACGGCCGATGAAAACGAGGCGGCTCTCGCGCGGCTCGCCGTCCTTCCAGGCCCGCTGGTGATCGCCTTCGAGCATCATGTGCACGCCCTGAAAGACATAGCGGTCGTCGTCGTCGCTGAAAGCGAGAATCCCCTTCGAACGCAAAATCTTCTGGCCCTCGCTGGCGACGAGGTTCTGTAGCCACGGCATGAACTTGGTGGCGTCGAGCGGCTTGCTTGATCTTAGCGACAGCGATTGCATGTCCTCGTCGTGGTAGTGCTTCAGGCCGCCGTGGCTGTGGTCGTGATCATGGTGATGATCATGGCCGTGGTGGTGATCATGACCATCGCCGGCATCCAGAAATTCCGGTTCGATCTCGAGTATACGATCGAGATCGAACGCACCGCGTTCCAATACATCCGATAACGCAACCTGGCAGCGTTCGGCGCGATGCAGTTTGGCATAGGGATTGATGGCGCGAATCCGCGCCTCGACTTCGGCGAGTTCAGCCTTGGAGACGAGATCGGTCTTGTTGAGCACGATGACGTCTGCGAACGCGATCTGGTTCTTGGCCTCGGGCGCATCCTTCAGCCGGTCGCTCAGCCATTTCGCATCGGCCACCGTCACCACGGCGTCGAGCCGCGCGTTCTTCTGCACGTCCTCGTCGACGAAGAAGGTCTGCGCCACCGGTGCCGGATCGGCAAGGCCGGTGGTCTCGACGATGATGGCGTCGAATTTTCCCTTGCGCTTCATCAGGCCGTCTAGAATTCGCACGAGGTCGCCGCGCACGGTGCAGCATATGCAACCGTTGTTCATTTCGAAGACTTCTTCGTCGGCGCCGATGACGAGATCGTTGTCGATGCCGATCTCGCCGAATTCGTTGACAATGACGGCGTATTTCTTGCCGTGGTTTTCCGAAAGAATACGGTTGAGAAGCGTGGTCTTGCCGGCGCCGAGATAGCCGGTCAGCACGGTCACGGGAATTTTTTGGGACGTCAATTCTGGCATAATAACTCCAAAAACGGGACTTTATGGCGGGCCGGCAGCAAGGAGGCCCCTGCTCTAATTCGCCAGTGCGCTCGTCAGAGCCCTTATATTGTGCCTGACCATATCAATGTAAGTGGGGGCATCGCCCTTTTCACCAGTAAGGCTGTCGGAATAGAGCGTTCCGCCGATCCTGGCGCCGGTCTCGGCTGATATCCGCCGGATCAATCGCGGGTCGCTGATATTTTCAAGAAAAACTGCCGGAATCCTGCCTGCCCGGATCCGGGTAATAATCCCTGCAATATCGCGCGCGCTGACCTCCGACTCCGTCGAGACGCCCTGCGGCGCGATGAACTCGATGCCGTAGGCGGCAGCGAAATAGCCGAACGCGTCGTGGGTGGAAATCACCTTGCGCCGCGCTTCCGGGATCTGCGCAATCGCATCGCGCACCTCGCGGTCCAGCGCATCGAGTTTTGCCAAATAGCGTTCCGCATTGGCGCGATAGGTCGCCGCCCCCGCCGGGTCGGCGGCAACAAGCGCATCGCGGATATTGGCCACGTACATCTTGGCGTTGGCGACCGATTGCCAGGCGTGCGGATCGGCGTCGGAGCCCAGTTTGCGCGGCGCGACGCCTTGGGATGCCGTAACGACGGTAGCCTTGCTCCCTGCGGATTGCACCAGCCGCGGAAGCCAGCCCTCCAGACCGAGGCCGTTGATGATCACCAATCTCGCATCCAAGATCTTCTTGGCGTCGGCCGGCGCCGGCGCATAGACGTGCACGTCGCCGTCGGGACCTACCAATGTCGTGACGCTAACGCGCTCGCCCCCGACATTTTCCGCGAAATCGCCCAGGATCGAAAAGCTCGCGACGATGTTCAGACGATCCTGCGCACGCACGGGGAAAACGGCGATCGCGAGAATCCAGCAGATGAGCCAAGGCTGAAAACGCCGCATCGCGTCCACCGCTACGCTTCGAGGTGGCGGCCGGGAAACATCTGCCTGAACAGGCCGCTGACGCTGCCGAACAACAGCGAGCCTACATACAGCACTGCCGCCATCAGAATGATCGCAGGGCCCGACGGCACCCTGGTTTGAAACGACAGCACCAGTCCGGCATAGCCCGACAGCATCGCGCTCGCCACCGCGATGCAGATCATGCCGGTAATATCGCGGGACCAGAACCGCGCGATGCCGGCGGGCAATATCATCAACCCCACCGCCAGCAAGGTGCCGAGCGCATGAAAACCGTTGACCAGATTGACGACGACAAGGGCAAGAAACGCCAGATGCGCAGGCGCGCCGGCACGGCTCACGGTGCGCAGGAACACGGGATCGACGCACTCGATCACCAGCGGGCGGTAGATCACGGCCAGCACAACAAGTGTAATCGTGGCGTTGAACGCAATCACCAGCAGGGTCTGGTCGTCCATCGCCAGAATATTGCCGAACAGCACGTGCAGCAGATCGATATTGGTGCCCTTTATTGAAACAATCGTCACGCCGAGCGCCAGCGACACCAGATAGAAGGTGGCCAGCGAAGCGTCTTCCTTCAGCTCGGTGGTGCGTGCGACCACGCCCGCGAGAATCGCGACCGTGAAGCCCGCGATCAATCCACCCGTTGTCATCGCGAACAAATTGAGTCCCGAGAGCAGGAAACCGATCGCAGCGCCCGGCAGGATCGCATGCGCCATCGCGTCGCCGACCAGGCTCATTCGCCGCAGCATGAGGAATACACCGATCGGCGCGCCCCCCAGCGCCAGCGCGACCACGGCCGCCAACGCCCGACGCATGAATTCGAATTCGGTAAAGGGCGCGATCAGCGCATCGTAAATCATCACGGTCAGGCGGCCCGCGAAGGCATGTCGTCAACGGCACAGGCGGCGGCGCTGTCGTCGAACGCTTCGCACATCCGGCGTGCCTCCAGGAGATTTTCCGCGGTCAACACGTCGGCGGTGACGCCCCAGGCCACCGGTCCGCGCGCCAGCAGCAGGGATTCGGGGAAATTGGCGCGCACGATATCCATGTCGTGCAGTGCCGCCAGCACCGTGCGCTTCTCGGCGTGCCAGCGCCGCACCAGCGCCAGCAGGTCTACCGAGGTTTTGGCGTCGATGGCGTTGAACGGTTCGTCCAGCACGATCAGGCGTGCGTCCTGCAACAGCACTCGCGCAAACAGCATGCGCTGCATCTGTCCGCCGGACAGCGTGCCGATAGCACGGTTTTCGAAGCCGTTGAGACCGACGGCTGCGAGCGCATAGGCAATCTTGTCGCGCGCGGGCTTGCCCATGCCGCCGAAAAAACCGGTAGAGCGCCAAAGCCCGGTTCCGACGAAATCGTACACCGAGATTGGAAAGCTGCGGTCGATGTCGACGGTCTGCGGCAGATAGGCGATATCCCTGACATCGAGATCGCCTGTTACGATCGAGCCCGCCAGCGGCTTGAGAATGCCGACGATGCCTCGAAACAGCGTGGATTTGCCGGCGCCGTTGGGACCGACGATGGCGAGCAGCGCTCCGGGGGCAACCACACCGTCAAGGTGGTGCACCGCCGGATGCCTGTCGTAGCCCAGCGTGACGTCACGGAATTGCAATTGCGGGCTCATGGTCACCTCATTGCCAGGAGCACGCAGGCCCACATGACGGCGCTGGCCGCGAGCGCCGCGCCAAGCCGCGAGACGACGGTCATGCGCAGGATCGACCAGGGCGCCGCTTGCGCCGGATGGGGCGAGGCGGGCCCATGACTATGGGCGTGCCCATGGTCGTGGCTAAGGGGGCCGGACGGTGTCATGAAATAATGTTATATTATAACATTACGAGTGTCCACCGACACCCCGCCCACTCTATGGCCTTCCAATTGCCATTGCGACGGCTGCCGCCAGAAACGGGAATGGCACCGACACCGCGGCTCGAAACCAGACAAATCGTGCCGGCATGAAAGGAATTTCCCACAGCAGCAGACGCTGAAAGGCGAACAGCGCCCACGCGACCACATAGGCAAGAACCTGCGCGCGCGCCGCCGCCGTTCTTCAGCGCCACCGCGCCAATCGAAAACCCGACCACCGGCCCTCCCGGCGTCGCGGCGCCAGCGATTACGGCAGTGAGGACACCGAGCCAGCCGCTGTTTGGGCCGAGCCAGCCAGTGATGATTTCCGCAGGGATCACCGCGGCGATATATCCCGAACCGATCACGCCGAGCGCGATGCGCGGCACGATATTGATGAAGTCCATGGTGCCCTTCGCGCACCGACGCCGTCAGAACCAGCCGGCCGCGCTGCCAGGCGATCACTGCGAGCATGGCAACCGAGCACCACAGGATGATGTCGATGATCAGGGCGCTCATTCCGCGGCTTTCGGATACATCCGGACGTAAACGAAGCGTCCAAGCGCGCCCGCCAGAACCGGCAGAGGCAACGAGATTACGATCCGCCAGAGCGTGAAGTCGGTCCCCATGATCGGCAATTCCCAGGCTACCGCCCGGCCGTATCCGATCAGTGTCCAGCTTACGACCATGGCGATGGTCGCTCCGAAATCGGCGCCGACCGCGAGCAGCGCACTCGCCACCGGATATGCTGTAAACGGCCCGCCCGGCAGGATCGCGCCGAACGCCGTTCCGATCAGCAATCCCTTCAACCCGGAGTTCGGCCCGAGCGATCTCGACACCTTCTCATGTGGCAGTATTTCCGCAATGAATGCGCCGAGCAGGCAGCCTGCCAGCACGCGGGGCAGAATGCCGCCAAACAGCGCAAGATCGTGGGTCAGAATTTCCAGCAGGCCGACGACGCCGTCCCGCCGGTAGACCAGTGCGGCGCTCACCGCGACCAGCACGGCAATGACGATCATCGACCAGCCAATCGGCTTGCGGATGCGTCCGGGACGCGGCTCGGCGTCCGCGGCGTCGTCGGCGGGCGCCGGATCTTTCAGGGGGAATTCTGACAAGGCAAAGGATCTGGCGCGTAATGAAGCTCGACCTGCTTAGTCTCGCCGGCACAGCGATGCAAACGGAACAGCGGCAAAACCCATGCGCGCCTTGTGGGGGCCCATGCGGGATTGCGACGGCCGCGGGTTCACGTCAGATGACGAACCAGCGCGAGACCGGCGAACAGGCCGCCAATCGAAAACACCACCGACCCCAGCACGTAGAACAGCGCAAGCCCGATCTGGCCCCTCTCGTAGAGCAGCACGGCATCGAGGGAGAACGCCGAGAAGGTGGTGTAGCCGCCGAGAACACCGGTCATCATGAACAGCCGCCAGTGCTGCGATGCTTCGCCCTTGAAGGCGAGATAGCCTGCGATCAGGCCCATGACGGTCGAGCCGCTGATGTTGATGATGAAGGTGCCGTAGGGAAACGCCGTGCCGATGCAACGCGCGCAGATCATGTTGACGGCATGTCGCAGCGACGCGCCGAGACCGCCCCCAAAAAAGACCAGCAGATAATTCATCCCGGCCTTCCCCACTTCCGCCAGGATGAAGCCACCCTGCCTATCACGGGTTTTGCCGCAAGCTTGCGATCCCCGCAAGGATCGCGAAACGCCAGGGCAAACGAAAGGGCGGCAGCTGTATGCTGCCGCCCCCGAGAATCCAATCTGATTGGCATCAGGCCTTCGAGAACAGCTGGTCGACATACTCCCAATTCACCAGATGATCGACAAACGCCTTCAGATAATCCGGACGGCGGTTGCGATAATCGATGTAGTAGGAATGCTCCCAGACGTCGACGCCGAGGATCGGCGTGGCGCCATGCACCAGCGGGTTTTCGCCGTTGGGCGTCTTGGAGATCTCGAGCTTGCCGTTCTTCACCGACAACCACGCCCAGCCCGAACCGAACTGGCCGACGCCCGCGGCAGCGAAATCGGTCTTGAATTTCTCCAGCCCGCCGAGGTCCTCGGTGATCTTCTTTTCCAGACGGCCGGGCAATTTGTTGCCGCCGCCATTGGGCTTCATCCAGCTCCAGAAATGCAGGTGATTGTAGTGCTGGCCGGCGTTGTTGAAGAGCGGCGCGTTCTTGCCGAACGAACCTTTGACGATCTCTTCGAGGGATTTGCCCTCGAATTCGGTGCCTTTCAGCAGATTGTTGCCGTTGGTCACATAGGCCTGATGATGCTTGTCGTGGTGATATTCCAGCGTTTCCTTCGACATATGTGGCGCAAGCGCGTCATAGGCATAAGGAAGGGTGGGAAGCGTGAAGGTCATGGGTCATGTCCGCAATGGTGGGAGACGTGGCTTAACGGGACCCCTTATAGAAGGTTCCATCGGTCTTAAACACCGCAATTTGGGTAAAACGCGGGGCTGGCGGAGCGCGGGGTTCACGACGTCTCGAACCTGGTCGCGTCCTGAGGCGCCAGCAGGCAGCAAGTGCGCTGCTCGCCGGCAGCCGTCGGACGAATGCACGGTCTTTAAAAAACAAAACCCCGGCCCAAGGGCCGGGGTCTAGAGTTGCGTTGAACCTTTGTCGCGATCAATAGCTCGCAACGACCGAGCCCGGGCCGCCAAACTTATAGTTCAGGCCCACGCGCACAATGTTGTCGGTAAATTTCGTATTGAATACATATGCGAGCGTTGTGGTTGTAGTTATACCGGCCAGAGTAGATGCTGTGATAATGTTGGTTGCGGAACTGCCACCCGTGTTGCCCAGATCCATGTAAAGATATTCGAACTTGACTGACCAGTTGCTGCCAAGCGCCGCCTCCACGCCCGCGCCAACAGTCCAGCCGGCCTTGGTCGAAGACCAAGAGCCCAAGGCCAGCGCGTTCGTACCCACGACCCCCATTAATGAGGAACCACTGAAGCCACCATAGGCGAGACCGCCGGTGGCGTAGAGCAAAATGCGTTCCGCCGGAAGGAAGCCAATGCGACCACGCGCGGTGCCAAACCAATCCAGATTGTACTCCCTGGTAAACGTAGGACATACGGCCAAACCAAGACTGCAAACAACGTCACCGGACTGGCGCTCGTTGCTCCACTGAATGTCGCCTTCGAGACCGAACACCCAAGCTCCACGCTGCCAGTTGTAACCCAACTGTCCACCGGCGATGAACCCGTTGACGTCCGCGCGACCGGACAGCACCCCGGCGACTTGGGTGGTCCCCGTTACAACAGCACCACGGCTAGTAGTCCGCGTTCCGGAACTGGTGCCATCGGTGCTGCCGCGACCCCAGCTATAGCCGAGATTGGTGCCGATATAGAGCCCGGTCCAATCATAGACCGCCACCGGAACAGGAGCTTTCATGGGCAGATCGGCAGCGTATGCGCTCGTCGCAGCGAATAGTGAGACGAGGGCCGCGCTTGCGATGAAAGTTCGTTTCATGGATTCGCCCTTAGATCGAGGGAAATGAATGGCCAACAATAGCGTTCCGCAACAGGCGAACCTGTTCCATTCGGGCAACAGTAATAATTAATTAAAAGAATTTCTGAACCCGACTCTCACAGAGTTGTCTGATCTCCCCGAGAGGGTTCTTGCGTGATGCGGCGGGCTTTAAGCCACGCGGCGAGGCCCGCGAAACCCCGGGGCACAGCGCGACGAGGTGGGCCACACCGGCAACGCCTCATCAATGGCAAGGGCCGTACGGCCTTAATTCGGTCGGCAGTGCCGACCGGCCGGTTGTTTGGATAAACGGATCAATCAAGGCTGTGTCGCCGATTGCTCTGTAGCCGGCATCTAGTAGCAAGGTGGGTAGGGATAGAGAAGAACAGAGTCAAAGCAGCGCGGAATTCCCTCGGCAATAGTACCGTTTCCAACGACGACAGCTACTGGCGCTACCACGGGGGGGGCAGCCGTGGGCTGAACGCCGGCGCGAGCAGTGGTTTTTTTAGCGGCGAAGGCTTCAGTTGAAACAGTCGCCATGCACGCGATGCCGACGATAACGGTTGCAGCAACCGAAACAATGGTTCGACGCGACATGTCCTAGTCCCCTTTCCCAGGCTGATCGGCTCGCCATCTACTACCATCAAACTCTTTTTAGTCCTATTGACCTGGATCAACTCGCGGGTCCGCTTTTTGGGCACCGCGCTCTTTCGGCCACAGCCGCCCGGCCTCGGCTTGCGCTGCGTTGGGCTGCCTCTTGGTCCTTGCCCTTCTAGGGGCGAGTCGCGCGCTTCCGAGCGTCTCGCGTCACACTTGGCGGGTCCCGGTTTAGCCGACCCACGGTGACCGCAGGGCTCCGTTGGCTGATGTTGCCGGCAGTGAGGGTGAAATGAGCATCGAGATCGACGTATTGAACGGAGACGCGTCGTGGCCAATGGCAGAACCGCTGTTCAACGCGGTCTGGCCGCCCCAGGTCGTGGAAAGACTGCCCTGGGCCGGCATCGTCTTTGCCCATGCCGAACTGCGAGTGCTGGTTGAGGCCGAACCGGGGGGCGTCGTCTGCCACGTCGGCATCTATCGCCGCGAGGTCAAATGGAATGGGCGCAAGGTCTGGGCCGGCGGCATAGGCGGCGTTCTGACCCGCGAGGACAGCCGGCGCCGCGGATATGCCAGCATTGCACTCAATGCGGCCATTCAAACATTGAAGCACGAAGGCGCTACCGATTTCGCGCTGCTGTTTTGCGAGCCGCACAATGCGCCGTTTTATGTGGGACGCGGCTGGCAGCCGTTCGACGGCGAGATCTATGCCGACCAACCGGGGGGGCGAGATCGCTTCGTAGCTATCGCGCCCTACGTCTACGACATCAGGCGCGCGCCGCGGCGGGGCGTCATCGACCTATGCGGTCTGCCCTGGTGATCATGCATGGCCGGGGGGTGGCGCAAGTTCAGCCAGCTCATAATATGTTACCCATAATCTATTGCCCGTCCGCCGACGCCAGGATAACCGGTGACGCATGACGATTGACGCCCCGCTCGACGCGCCCCCGGTCAACCTCCCCGCAAATAACCTGCTGACGTCTTCTATTTTGCCGACGCTCTTGAAGCTTGCGCTTCCCAATATGGTCGCAATGTTCGGCAGTACGCTCGTTGCGGTGGCTGAGACCTCCTATATCGGCCGTCTCGGAACCGAGCCGCTTGCCGCGATCGCGCTGGTGTTTCCCTTCGCCATGCTCACGCAGATGATGTCGGCAGGCGCCATGGGCGGCGGCGTCTCCTCGGCGATCAGCCGCGCGCTCGGCGCCGGCAATCGCGATCGCGCGGCAACGCTTGCGCTGCATGCCGCAATTATCGGCGCCTGCGGAGGAGTATTCTTTACCGTGATGATGCTGTTGTTCGGACGGCAGTTCTTCTCGCTGTTGGGCGGGCGCGGCCGCGTGCTTGATGAAGCCTGTAACTATTCGCAAGTGCTGTTTTCCGGCGCCATCGCGATCTGGCTGGTCAACACGCTGGCGTCGGTTCTGCGCGGCACCGGCGACATGAGACTGCCGTCGGCGACGCTCCTCGGTTCAGCACTGGTTCAAACCGTTGTCGGCGGCGCACTCGGCCTCGGCCTTGCCGGCCTGCCGCAGTTCGGAATGCGCGGCGTGGCCGCGGGACAACTCACGGCATTCTCGCTCGGAGCAATATTTCTCTCGTGGTATCTTATCAGCGGTCGCAGCCGGCTGACGCTAAATTTCTCCGCATTCACGTTTCAGCGCGGCATGTTCATCGACATTCTGAAGGTCGGCGCGGTCTCTTGCCTGGCGCCGTTGCAGAGCGTGCTGACCATCCTGATCTTCACCAAAATTATTGCCGGCTTCGGTACCGAGACGCTGGCCGGCTACGGCATGGGCTCTCGGCTTGAGTTTCTGTTGATTCCGATTGCGTTTGCATTTGGTGTCGCCTCGGTGCCGATGGTCGGCATGGCAATCGGCGCCGGCCTCGTGACGCGCGCACGACAGGTGGCATGGACTGCGGGCGCGGCGGCTGGCTTGAGCGTCGGCCTGGTCGGCCTGATCGTGGCGGCCAAGCCGGCGCTATGGGTCTCGCTGTTCACCCGCGATCCCGGCGTCACGGCTGCGGCAAATTCGTATTTCGCGTGGGCGGGCCCGGCCTTCGGTTTTTTTGGGGTGGGCACTTGCCTCTATTTCGCCTCGCAAGGCGCCGCGAAGGTTGGAGGGCCGGTGCTGGCGTCCACCTTGAGGCTGGTGATGGTGGGTATCGGTGGTTGGTGGTTGGCGTCGATCCATGCACCGGCCTGGACATTGTTCGCACTGGTCGGCGCCGCCATGATCGCGTTCGGCCTCAGCACGGCGGCCTCGATTCGCCTGACGCATTGGGACAAATGATCCGCGCCAGCGGCGGAATCACATTGTACATGCTGGATTTGTTGTTATGCAGGCCTGTTTTTCCGGGAGAGGTCCATGGCTTGCAGATTCGGCTTCATTGTTGCGACGTTGGCGGCATTGCTTGTCGCACCGCCGGCGAAGGCGCAGGCCGGCCGCGAGGTAAGCGGTGTCTGGCTGACGCAGGCGGGCGATGCCAAAGTGCGTGTCAGCAAATGCGGTGGGGCAATTTGCGGAGTTGTGATCTGGCTTAAAGACCCGATCAATCCCGCAACCGGGAAGCCCTTTGTGGACGACAAGAATCCCAATCCGGCATTGGCCAAACGTCCGATGATCGGACTTCCGCTGTTTTACGGTATGCGGCCTGCCGGTCCGAACAAGTGGTCCGGCCAAATCTACAACGCCGATGACGGCAACACTTATGCCAGCAACATTTCGGTATCGGGTCCGGGCACGTTGAAAGTCGAGGGCTGCGTAGGCGCGCTCTGCGGTGGAGAGACCTGGAGCCGATCCGCACGCTAAAATCTCGATCCGACGCCTCAATTCAAGCCGGCATGGCTTTCAGCGCCGTCGCTGCCGAGGCATACCCGCCACGCGCCCCGTCAATGAAATGCACGTGGTCGCTGCGAAGCGCCGAAGGCGTAAAGCAGGTCATCATCGCTGCATCCTGCCGGTGCAGACCATATCGCGCGATCCCCGCGGAAGCGGCCTCGTCGAGACGCTGCGTCAGTGCGCGCTCCAGTGCCGGCGGGCAATCCAGCACCATGCGCAATCCGTCGTCGTATTTGCGAAAGTCGGAATTTTCGACCACCTGCTGGACATAGGTTTTCGGAACAAAACCGCCAACGCTGATGCCGAAGCGCATGATGAGATAGGCGAACAGTGTGTGTACGAGTACGGCGGCGCGCCGCTTGAACAGCGGCCCCCCGCGCGCGGCGCGTGCCTCGAACTCGGCGCCGGCCGGCGGCCATCGTAGCGGCGGGCCGCCCGGTGGGACCGGCCGCCCCGCGTCCGGACTGCGCTCGACCAGCGCGATGACGTCTTCGATCAGCTTACGAAATGCCAGGGGATCGGCGCCCCCTGCCGGCACGACTAACACCGAGAGGATGAGACCGTGCACCGAAGGAATTTCCTCGAACCGGCACGAAAGCCCGGTGAGATCGGGTTGGGTGCCCGACGGCGCTACCGGCACCGCGAACTCGCCACGCTTCATCGCGGCCTCGGCCCAGCCGAGGCCACCGCCGGAGAACATCGCATAGGACAAATTTGGAGACGGCCCGAACCGGGCAACGCGGATGTCGAGGCCCTGTGTCCTTACTGCGGCGATCGGCACGAGAGCAACCCGCATCACCAGGTTGAGATCGTCCTTGACCCAAATTGCGGTCGCTGCCAGCGCATCGCGGGCGCGATCGAGATCATCAGGCGACACCGCAAAGCTTGCGCCGTCGCCGCCGAAGACGAACGGAAACTCGCGGCCTTCAAGTGCATTGGTGACCGCCGCTATAACAGCGGCACCGGCCATGTTGACCGCCTTGTAACGCGCTTCCGCAATCGCCCTGGTCGATTCCACGATATCGGCGACGCCGATGGTCCAGTCATCGGGCAATGGCGAATACAGCGCCGGATCCATCAGGCTGCCAAAGTCGCGAAAGACCGAAATGCTGCCGTAGAATGTATCGCTACCGTCGGGCGGGGTCATTGGTGCGGGTGGTCCGGATTTTGAAATGTTCAGATAGGTAATCGTCAGATAGATACGGCCAGCTTTGAAATTCGGGTTCGCATGGCGCATAAATCCGCACGCCGCTGGCCCGTGCATATTGAATAGGAAATCCCCGAAAACAAAAGGTTTTCCCGGTGGTCCTGTTTCGTATGACGTTCCCCCCATCGACTTAAGTCTATGTTCCAAAACAAGTTATTTGGCTCTCGGTCCCGGCAACAAGATCCGCCAGCTATCATTGATCTGGCTCAAATCGTTCAGGACAAATAGCGGCTAAATAAATTAGCTGTGCCAGATTCTATCAAGAAAAATCCCGACCACACGATCTCTCGGCATCCGGACCGCGAAGCAATCAGTGCTGTGAAAATGTCGGAAAGACTCACCGCCGATGTCGATGCTTGGGCGGAAGCTCATGACACGATCCGCTCGGACGCCATTCGTCAACTGGTAGAGCTTGGGCTAAGCTCTACCCCTTCTGCCGCTTCCCTTGGTTCCGCCCGGCGCGATCCAGTTGAAATTGAGGGTTTGGCGGTCAAGCGGATCGGCCAGTTGCTCGATCCTTCCCTTCCTGTTGCAGAACGCGAACGCCGCACGCGCAAACTCACTGAAGGTCCACCGGAATTCTCAGATGAGCGCATCGACCTGCCCAAACCGAGAAAATGAGCGAAGACCATGGCATATAACTACGCGATCAATGACGACGTACTTTTCCAGTTGCAGGGGCCGCAGGGCCGCGATGTCCCAAGGCAACGAAACGTTTATACGATCACCGCCCGCCTGCCGATCGAGGCGGACGGACGACCACGTTACCGGATCAAGAGCAAGGCCGAGAAAATCGAGCGCGTCGTTACCGAGGAGCAAATCAGTCAATTGGGGTGAGCCGCGGCAGGATAAAATTGCTTTGCTGCCGTCGGCGAAGAACCGGCCGCCGCCGCTGGAGGCTACTGCAGGCGAAATGCTGCTTCGTGTTTGCCTGCTTTTGAATCATGACAGCCTACTAACCGCACAAATTTCTGCAGATGCATCTCATGACCGTGAGAGCCAGCGGCATCTTGCTGTGACATCGGGCCATGGTCACCGCAGTCAGCATTGACATCTCTTTCTTGCGGAAACTCGGCAGGTAGTGAGCCCATGTTTGAAGCAATCATGGACAGCTCCTTTGCTTGGCTGACGCGATAGAACCAACGCCATAAAATCCGTGCTTGTCTGCACTTTGCGGGGCACAAGGCGCCGCGGACGGGTCAACAATAGCGTCGTCGATCTTCGTACTTCGAGGCTGACCTCAAGCCATTCCTGCGCGAGTTTCCTCTGTCTCCTGCTCCCACCGCAGAATTGTTTTTTGCAGGTCGTGAAATTTCTCTTCGACCACGCTGTTGAACAACGGATCCTTCCTGTCATCCAGCCGCGCGTCTATTTTCGCCCAGTCCTTCGGTTGCAAGGCTTTCACGGCAGCCGGAAACAGCAGCTTCTCTTCCTTTTGCAAGTGTTGGCGTTGGTGCTCGATGAAGTCATGCACGGCGAGATGGAAGCTCTCCCGCAGGAATTCCTGGCCCGCCAGGATGTAGTCGACGGCGCGAGCGAAGCTGCGCAAACGTTTGGTTTCGATCTCATGCTCGGCTTCGACGTCGCCGAAGCGCTTTGCGGCAGCAGGATCTCGCGCCTTCAGCTTCGCAAAAATCATCTCTTCCTTGGGATGATGGCAGCTTTCCGGGTAATCCTCAAAATACTGGATGATGGTTTGCAGGATTTCATAGTCCGGCCGCCCCCCGCGATCGAATACCTCAAGTTCGTGCTCCACGACGAGAAGCAATTTTTCGATGTTTTGATGCTCTTCGAGCAAAATATCAATGATCTTTGGCATCGATGCACCTCGACCCAATCGCCGCCTGGCGAAACTATGGCGCCAGATATCTAGTCTAATAATATTGTAAAATTGACACCCGGACTTTGCGCTAAATCAATGGCTTCAGAATTTAGCCTGCGGCAGAAATCGATCGGTGTTGATGAGCCCCGTCCCTTGCGTATTTTTCTTGCCCAGACCGAGCAGAAAATTGATTTAGGTCAAATTGTTCGACCCGGTTGTAGCGTTTTTTATTCTTCGGCATGAGGCTCCGGGTTTGATGCGCATAGATCCTGCCAGAGTTGACTTCAGGAAGTCGATATTGGGGTAGTGAATGCCACGCGCTCTCTTCCCAACTCTGTTTTGTGGAGCCGTTGCCACGACGCTTGAGCGTCGGGAACTTCAGGGGCTCGCTACACAAGTCTATTTTCGTTCGGGAAAGACGATTTTCTCGGAGAGCGAATTTGCAGATGACGTTTTCGGTCTTTCCCAGGGCGTCGTACGTCTTTACAAGCTGTTGCCGGACGGACGGCGTCAGATTATTGCATTTGCGTTACCCGGCGATTTCCTCGGAATGCCGCTCGCTGATCGGCATAACTTTTCGGCCGACGCCATCGGCGAAGTTGCGTTGTGCCGGTTTTCGCGCGCCGACCTCACGGAATTTATTCAGTCCAGCCCCAATATCATGCGGCTGATGATCGAGTTCGCGATGCGCGAACTTGACATGGCACAGGATCAGTTGCTGCTGCTCGGCAATGGATCGGCAGAGGAAAAGGTTGCGATATTTCTCGTTAGCTGGCGCAACCGGCTGGCGCGCCTTTCCGCATTATCGGGAACCGTGCCGTTGCCGATGCGGCGTCAGGATATCGCTGATTTTCTCGGTTTGAAGCTTGAAACGGTCAGTCGCACGCTCGCCAAGCTTGAGCAGAAGAACGTAATTCGCCTGGTTCCGAAAGGAGTCTTCCTGACGGGGCTGGAGCAAACGCATCTCGTGACGGGGAGAAGCTACCAGCCGCACATTTGAGGTTTGAAAATCCTGCGCTCGGCCCAACAAGCCTTTCAATTTGTCGGACACCGGGCAGACAAAATGATCATCGGAAAGGTAAAAATTTGTGTTCGGTATCGTAGGGACGTCTGCCATGGCAAGAGCCTGCATTAAGTAGTCTGCTAAGCCCGGACGAGCTGACGAAGCTCGCCGAGGCGCAAATTGCAGAAGCGATGCAGATTGAAACAGGACCTGAACGGCTCAGGGTGCTCACGGTGGCGGATGCGCTCAATCAATTTGGCCGACGATCAAGAAGCTATTGCTGAAATACGAGCGGCGGCTACTGAACTAGGCCCGCCGCTGCGCGCTCCGGCGATCGAGCCCCACAATGAGGTTGACAGTCTGTCCGAACCCGGTGAGCGCAAGGATTAGAAAACGCCGGTCGATTTGTCGCGACCGGAAGTCTTTGCAGGGGGGAGAATGTCCGCAGGCGAAACTCTATCAGGAGCGGCGCAAGATCGCGGCCGTTCTGATTTTCGGACTACTCCGCGGCCAGGATTTGAGGCTGGCGCGGCAGTTTGAGCCGGTCCCAGACATCCACCAAAGCTTCGGCGAGCCGATCGATCAGCGCTTCATCGTGATGTGGCGACGGCGTGATCCGCAGCCGCTCCAGGCCTCTCGGTACCGTTGGGTAGTTGATGGGCTGGATATAGATGCCGTGTTCCGACAGCAAGAGATCGCACGCTATCTTGCATTTCTCGGGGTCGCCGACATGCAGCGGAACGATGTGAGTGTCGCTGGGCATCACCGGAAGGCGCGCGGCATTGAGCACGAGTTTTAGGCGCGCTGCCCGGTCCTGATGGCGATCGCGCTCCCACTGGGACGACTTGAGATGCCTGATCGCAGCGGTTGCCGCCGCGCAAACCGCCGGCGGCAGCGCGGTGGTAAAAATAAAGCCGGGCGCGTAAGAGCGCACGGCATCGACGAGATTTGCGTTCGTCGCGATATAGCCGCCGAGACAGCCAAAGGCCTTGGCCAGGGTGCCCTCGATGACATCGATGCGGCCCATGGCACCGTCCCGCTCGGCGATCCCACCGCCATGTGGCCCATACATGCCGACGGCGTGAACTTCGTCGACATAGGTCAATGCGCCGTAGCGCTCGGCGAGATCGCAGATGCGATGGAGTGGGGCGATATCGCCGTCCATGGAATACAGGCTTTCGCACAGGATCAGTTTCGGCCGGTCAGGGGCCGCCGCACGCAGCAATTGCTCGAGATGCACCACGTCGTTGTGGCGCCATACCTGCTTTTCGGAGCCGGATTTGCGTACGCCTTCGATCATGGAGTTGTGGTTGAGCGCGTCGGAGAGAAGCAGGCAATTGGGCAACAGCTTCGCGATCGTCGCTATACCGGTCTCGTTCGATACGTAACCTGAGGTAAAGACCAGAGCCGCTTGCTTGCCGTGCAGCTCCGCCAGTTCGCGCTCCAGCTCGATGAGTGGATGATTGGTGCCAGCGATATTGCGTGTCCCGCCGGCCCCGGTGCCCATACGCGAGGCGGTTTCAACCATCGCGCCCACCACCTTTGGGTGCTGGGCCATGCCGAGGTAGTCGTTGGAGCACCAGATCACTACTTCGCGCGGACCATCTGGCGAATGCCAGATGGCATGCGGAAACTTGCCCGCCAGACGTTCAAGATCGGCAAACACCCGATAGCGGCGCTCGTCCCGAAGCTGGCCCAAGGCCCGATCGAAAAAAACGTTGTAGTCCATGCTGCCCCCTGTCGGTGTCCTCTTACGAGCCTACGCGCTGCCTGCCATCAAACCAGCATCGAATGCATTAGAGCCGAGATCTCCGGCTGTTACCTTGATCCAGATCAGGAACCAAATCAGCTTCCCAGCCCGCCTAGAGACCCTGTTCCATCTGCGACCGTTCTATTGCGGTCAGCTTTAGCCGTTCCCCTTCGCTAAGCTTTGCAACTTCGGGAAGCGGGGCGGCGGCAGATCGGCGCAGCATGGAGAAGCCGATCGCAAACAGGCCGGCGATCAATATCGTCAGCGGCGCCCCCCACAGGATTGCCGTGTGCCAGCTCACCCTGGGCTTTAACAAGACGAACTCACCATAGCGCGCGACCATGAAATCCACCACCTGGCGGTCGCTGTCGCCGGCCTTGAGCCGCTCGCGCACGAGCAGGCGCAAATCGCGCGCCAGTGGCGCTTCGGAATCGTCGATAGACTGGTTCTGACACACCATGCAGCGCAGTTCGCTGGAGATCTCGCGGGCGCGAGCCTCCAGTGCCGGGTCGGGGAGAATTTCGTCGACCTGGACGGCATAGAGGGGCGTCGCGCCGAGAAGCGCGAGCACTACCAGCAGACACCGAACGCTCCAGATCATTCGAAGCTTTTAACCCCTGTCTTAAGAAAGTTGCGGCGCAACCACCTCGGCCGAGGAGAGAGAGAGAGAGAGAGAGAGAGAGAATTATTCAGCAGGCTGCGCCAAAATCCTCGCCGCCGGCTTCGGCGCGCCGATCCGCAATCTCCGGTCCGACAACGACAAGGCGCCGCCCAGCGCCATCACCAAGGCGCCTATCCAGATCAGCAGCACCAGCGGCTTGTAGTACAGCCGCAGCGCGATCGAGCCGTCGGCGTTGCTGTCGCCGAGCGAAAGGTAGAGCTGGCTGACGCCGCGAGTGAGCAGCGCCGCCTCGGTGGTCGACATGCCATCGCGCGACGGGAAGGTCCGTTTCGACGGCTCCATGATGCCGATCACCGTGCCGTCCTTGCGCACGGTGAAGTGCGCGGCGGTCTCGCGGTAGTTCGATCCGTCCCTGCTCACCATTCCATTGAAGCTCAGATCATAGCCGCTGATGGAAACCGTCTGCGACGGTTTGAGCGCGATGATACGCTCGCTGCCCCAATTGGTCGCGAAAACAATTCCAAGCAGCGTGACACCGAGGGCAAAATGCGCCACCGCGGTTCCCCAGGCCGAGCGCGGCATTCCCGCCGCTCGCCGTCCGATCGTTTCAAGCGACATGCTGCGCAGATCTACGCGTTCCGCAATGTCGGTAATGGCGCCGGCCATTACGAAAAGGGCAAGTCCAATGCCGAACGGCGCGAATACGGCCTTGACCCCGGCGAACGCAAAGGTTGCAGCCAGGCCAACCATCGCAATGGCGAATGCCGCGAGCAGGCGCTGCGCAACCCCGTACAGGTCGCCGCGCTTCCAAGCGAGCAAGGGTCCGAATGGCACCGCTATCAACAGCGGCACGAACAACGGCCCGAATGTGAGATTGAAGAACGGCGCGCCGACCGAAATTTTGTCGCCGGTGAGCATCTCGAGCACCAGCGGATAGAGCGTGCCGACGAACACGGTCGCGCAAGCTGTTGCTAGAAACAGGTTGTTGAACACCAGCGCGCTTTCCCGCGAGATCGGTGCAAAAAGGCCGCCCTGCTTGAGCAGCGGCGCGCGCCAGGCAAAAAGCGCGAGGCTGCCGCCGATAAACACCATCAGGATCACCAGGATGAACAGGCCTCGCGCCGGGTCGGTCGAGAAGGTGTGGACCGACGTCAACACCCCCGAGCGCACCAGGAATGTGCCGATGAGCGACAGCGAGAAGGTGAGTATGGCGAGCAGGATGGTCCACACCTTGAGCGAATTTCGCTTTTCCATCACCACAGCCGAATGCAACAGGGCCGTGCCGGCGATCCAGGGCATTAGCGAAGCATTCTCCACCGGATCCCAGAACCACCAGCCGCCCCAGCCGAGTTCGTAATAGGCCCAATAGGAACCCATCGCGATGCCGACCGTCAGGCACATCCAGGCGAGCAGCGTCCACGGCCGCACCCAACGCGCCCACGCTGCATCAATGCGGCCTTCGATCAGGGCGGCGACGGCAAAGGAGAACGCAATGGAGAAACCGACATAGCCGAGATAGAGCATCGGCGGATGCACCGCGAGACCGAAATCCTGCAGGATCGGATTGAGATCGCGGCCCTCGACCGGCACCTCGGCCAGCCGCCGGAACGGGTTCGAGGTGAAGAGGATGAAGAGGTAGAAGGCGGACGCGACCCAGGACTGCACCGCAAGCACGTTGGCCTTAAGCGTGCTCGGCAGGTTGACTCCGAACAACGCGACCAGTGCGCCGAAGAAAGCCAGGATCAGCACCCACAACAGCATGGAGCCTTCGTGGTTGCCCCAAACGCTGGTGAACTTGTAGATCAGCGGCATCTGCGAATGCGAATTCTCGTAGACATTGGCGACCGAGAAGTCGGACATGACGTAGCAGATGGTCAACGCGCCAAAGGCCAAGGCAACGAAGGCAAACTGGGCCAGCGCAGTGGAGTCGGCGAGTTTCATCAGCGCAACATCGCCTTTGCGCGCGCCGACGACGGGCGCCCACGATTGGATCAGGCCTAAAGCCAGCGCCAGGACGAGCGCGTAATGACCGAGTTCGGCAATCATGGCGATGGCTCCAGGTTCACTTTGCGCTTTGCTTGACGCGGCCTGAGTCTGGCGCCGCAGTCTCCTGCCAGTGTCCCTGCTTTTTCAGGGTTTCGACAATCTCGCGCGGCATGTAGTTCTCGTCATGCTTGGCGAGCACGGTCTCGGCCTGGAACGTGCCGCCCGGCTCGATGTGCCCCTCGGCGATGACGCCCTGCCCCTCCCGGAACAGGTCGGGCACGATGCCCCGATAGCTGACCGGAATGTCCTTATTGCCGTCGGTCACCTCGAAGCGAATCTGCAGATTGTCACCGCGCTCCAGGCTGCCCATCTTCACCATGCCGCCGAGGCGAACGCGCTTTCCCGGAGCGGCCTTGTGATCGGCGATGTCGGTCGGCGAATTGAAGAACACGATCGACTCTCGAAGCGAGCTGAGGATCAGCGCAACCGCGAAGGCGAGCACGCCGAGACTCGAGCCTATCAAAATGAGGCGCCGCTGTTTCCGTGTCATGAGCCTTCCAGTCCCAACTCTTTCGCCAACTCGCCGATGCGGCGCAGATTGTCGCTATTGCCGGCGAGTGCGTTGCGGGCATTGGCGGCCGCGGCCAGCGCCTTGTCACGTTCGCCGAGTACCGAATAGGCCTTTATCAGGCGAAGCCATCCATCGACGTCGGAGCCGTTTTCAGCCATCTTCTGGGCAAGACGCGCGACCATGCCTTCGATCATTCCGTTCCGCTCGGCCGGCGCCATCTGCGCGGCGGCGGCGACCTGGCTCGCGTTCGGTCCCTTCGGTGCAATACTTGGCGCGGCCGGCGCCGGTCCGGCGGCGCCGGGACCGGAGGCCCTGGCGGAGGCTTCAGCTTCGAGCCCGGCAAGACCCTGGTCCAGACGCTGCAAAGCTTCCTGATCGTTTGCCAGCGCCGCATGCGCGTCAGCAATGGCCGCATTGACCTTATCGGCCTTTCCCAAGACCCGATAGGAGCGAACGAGCTGGATCCAGCCCGGGACATCGGACCCGTCCTTTTTCAGACGTTCGGCCAGGCGCTCGACCATCGCCTCGATGGTCCCGCCACTATGCTCCGGGGGCGCGACACCGGCGGCCGAGGGGGCCGCGGCAATGGCCGATGGGCCCTTCTCGTCGATCCGGGCGAGAGCATTCTTGACCAGTGGCAGCCATTCGGCGCCCTCGCGGGCTCCCGACACCAGCGCGGTCCACCGCTTCACCGCTTCGTCCCGGCGGCCCTCCTGCTTGGCGTTGAGCCCGAGATAATATTGCGCCATCACATCCTCGGGATCGGTGGCGTTGGCGCGCTCGAACAGGCCCTTGGCCTCTGGGGTCACCACGCCGTTGGAAGCCATGACGATGGCTTCACCGAGATCCCCCAACCGCGCGGCGTCAGGACCGAATATCTCCAGTGCGTTGCGTCGCGCCCGGACTGCATCATCGAAGCGTCCAAGACGGAGATAGACCGGGGCCAGCAATTCCCAGCCGCGACCGTTCTTGGGATTGCTCTCAAGATAGGTCTCGACCTCGGCGACCGTATTCTCGATCCCGCCCGGAAGAGGCTGTCCGCTTGTTGCCGCGTTCATCGAGACCGGCACGAGATTCGGTGATCCCAGCGAAAGATAGGTGACGCCAGCGCCAAGCGGGATCAGGGTGATGGCGGCGGCGAGCGTGGCCCAGCGATATTTTCCGGCCGCAACAGGCACTGCGACGGCGCTTGCGGCCTTTGCCGTCTCTGCTGCTGCAATCAAGCGGCGTGAAACTTCGACCCGCGCCGCGTCGGCCTCCACATTGCCGATCAGGCTTGCCGCCTCATCGCGATCGATCTCTTCCAACTGGTCGCGATAAACGGCGACATCGCTTCCCGAACGGGCAAGCCTCTGACGGCGTGCCAGCGGCCACCAGACCGCGAACACCGCCGCAAGCGTCATCAATGCGAAAATTGACCAGAGAATCATCTAGTTACTTACCGGAGCGCTGCCTGAGCCGCCTTGTTGCGTCGTCCTGATACCAAGGCGGCTGGAGCCAACCTTGACATATATCAGAGGTTGGTCAAACGACGACGGCGCACCGATCAGGCGGCGCGCCGTCTAGTGGAACTTTTATACCTGGGATTACCAGGCAAAGCTGACGGAACCACCGAGCAGATGGACGTTGTAATTGGGATTGTTGGCGGCCGTCCATTGAACGTAGGCGGCCTGGGGCTGGTTCATCAGCGCGGTGTACATGTAAGGCTGCATGGTATCGTTGTTCCAGTTGGTCACGGAGTTGCGCTCCCAGGCGTAGCGGAGCTTGAGTGCGACCTCACCCTTGAAGCCAAGGCTGGTGACGAAATCCCTGTCGACGACGTATTTCGCGGTCGCATCGACCCGCTGGAAAGAGGTGTTTACGGTCGGGAACTGGCCAGGATTGGCGACCCCGTTTATCAATGATGGGTAGCCACCCGATTGCGGTCCGTTTCCGTTCGCAAAGAAGAGCGGCTGGTTATTGTTCGCCAGGGACAAGGTGTAGCCCAGGTGCAGATCGAACTTTTGCGGGATGACCGCATAGTTCATGGCAAAGACGAAGGTGTTTATGTTATCGCGAACATTCGTCGACGAAAGCTGGGCCGCGGTATAGGAGGTCTGCGGGGGCACCGCCGCGCTGAATGGGAAAAGTTGCGTGGCGCTTGCCGAAAGGATGTTCTGGCTGCGGTTTTCGTTCATGTAGGAAAACAGGAATGTCGCGTCTGGGGTGGCGGCATAACCCAACTCCACCCCCGCGGCATAAGATCGATCACTGGTCAGACCTTCCTGATTTTGGGCAAAGATGTAGGTATCATTACGCACGTTAAAGGTTGGCGTGACCGTCAGATTGCTGAGCACCTTGATGTCGACTGAGAATTTGGCCTGGGCGCGGTCGCGATCATCGAGGTAGAGTTGCCGGTAGTATTGCGAGTAATTCGCGCCGTTGGGATGCGGGGTAAACGGCCACTGGAAAATGCCGACATTGCCGAGGTAGTCATAGTTATCCGCGCGCCGCTCCGAGACCAGGGCACTTGCACGCGTCGTGATCCATGGGGTGGGCTTCCAGTCGCCGTAAACCTTGCCGGAATTTTCCGTCGTGGAGCTGGCGTCGGCGCGCGTCCAGTCATAGCGCTCATAACCATAAGCACTGCCGACATTCACTGAATTGACCGGCCTCCAGGTCGCCTCGGCGCCGGCATTCTGCTTGATATAGCCGAGAGACAGGGAATTCACCGGCACATAGAGTTCGTGACCCGACGTGAGGGGCGATGCGGCATCGGCGATAATCCAATTGGCGATATTCAGCTCAGGGGTCTGGTTGTCGTAATCGTAATAACGGTAGCTCAACTTCGTTTTCAGATCGGGGGTGATCTGGGTGGTGACGACGTTGTTGACCAGCAGCGTATTGATCGACCCGTTCAGGCTTGTCACCCCGACCCCGCCTTGGGTCCGGACTAACTGGGGAATGGTCGCAAGCGACGCCGCCGGCAATCCGCTCAGGGTCAAACCAGGGATACCCGTACTGGCAAATGGCAGGAACGCATCGTTCTGCCGCATCCCGGTGTAGGCTACCGTTCCCATGTACCGGCTGTTGAGCGGCAAATCCGCGCCGAGGGTGCCGGTGACGCCGTTCATCTGATTGTTGGGCGGCGTCGACATCATCCCAAGAGGCGAGGTGAAGTTAGCTCCACCATTTGCACAAACAAGACCGACACAAAATGGATTCTGCACGGTATAGTTATTGAAATCGTCCTGATAGACCGAGCCGTTATACCCGACCATCGCGTTGAACTTCTGGCCCCAGGCGGACGTGCCCGAGTACTCGCCGTTCACACCGAAGTTCTGGGTGGTATCGGCCACCGGCTTGGCGACATCAACACGAGACCCGGTATTCGTGGACGTGAAAAGCACGCTGTCGACCTGGCTTCCGGTCCTGCGCATGTTGGAGTAGTTGGCCCTGATGTCCCAGTTCTCGGTCGGCGTGTAGCGATAATCCACAGATGCCGTATCGCGCCGGATCCCGATATTGGTCGGGACAACATTCTGGTTGATAATACTGCTGATCGCGTTGGTTTTGGCTGGATTGCCGGCGTTTGGAATCGCTGGAAAACCCGCGCCTCCCGGCGCAGCAGAGATCAGGGCACCGATATTCGGATTGATCAGCGTCAACGCGTTTCCGTTGGTATTGAACAAGGTGCTGGCGCTGGTGCTGTAGACGTGGGGCGTCTCGTCCCACATGAAGTTGAGATAGTGTTCGCCGGCCTTTGAGAAATCGGCGTTATAACGCTGATCGCTGTACCCGACGTTTTGTCCCCAGGCATTGATCTGGTAAAGGCCGTCCCAACTGCCGGTAGCAACATTGAAGTCGCCGAACGGTCCCGGGTTTCACGGTGCTGTATTCGTAATACTTCGCGAGGCTGCCCTGGCCCTGGAAGATGTGTCCGCCATAGGTCGGATTGTTGAGGAAGCCGCGGCCGCCGAAATCCACGAAGCCATGGGTCCACCAAGGAAGTTCGACGGGAGCAACGGCCTTTACTGGCAAATCGGCATCGGCAGCCAGAGCGGTCGACATGATCGGCCCGAGACCGATCATGAGGGCCCCGGTTGCACATGTGAGAAGTACGCCAGATCGCGATTTCATTTCAGCCCCCCATGGGCGGTTAGCTTCGAGACGAATGGAGCAGTTTAATTCGTTCGCTTGGGACGATCGGTTCTACCGGTGCAGAAGTGGTCCTGACGGATCATTGGTTCCATGAATCTGGGTGTGACAGTTCATACAGGCGCGCCCCATGATCTGATAACTGTTCGGACCGCCGGTCAGAGTATGACCAAAGCCGTGGCACTCCGCGCACAGCCGCGGCCGCGAGATCTTCAGCATGAACTCGTTGATCGAGCCGTGGGCGTCATGACAGTTCAGGCAGTTCGCGCGAACCGGCTCGTGCTCGAACAGGAACGGTCCGCGCTTCTCGGCATGACACTTGTAGCAAGTGTCATTGATCGTCGCCGTCCACAGCAGAGCTTCATTGGCCGTGCCGTGCGGATTGTGGCAGTCGGAGCAGACCATCTTGCCTTCACGCAGCGGCATGTGTGACGAGCGCGCGGTCTGTGCGAGTTTTTCCTTGTGACACTGGAAGCAGGTCGGCGGCTCGTACACGGTCTTGAGGTTCAATTTTTGCGACACATTCTTCATGACCGTATGGCAATTGCTGCAGGCCACGTTACGCACTTCGTGGGTGCTGCCGCTCCAATAGGTCCGCTGGCCTTTTTCATGGCAGGTAAGACAGATGGCGTTGTTTTCCTGGACACTGCGCGACAGATCGTCGGTCCTGAACGAAATGATGCCGCCGACACCGCGACCGCCGCCCAATTTCACATGCAGCGAACCCGGTCCATGGCAGTTCTCGCACGCGAACTTGCCAGGCTGGGTCTTGCCGATGCGTCCCATCAAGGTCTTCGAGAACGATTCGGCGTAAGCGGCGTGGCAGGTTACGCAGACCTGCTGGCCGACGAAGGTTGCGTCAACCGGGGGGCCGGCAGACTTTCCCCTCGCCGGCGCCACAGGCGCTGTCGGCGTTACGGGCGCTGGCGTTCCGTTTTGGCGCAGGAAGTCCTTCAGCGCATCGACGGCGTTGTCTGCTTCGGCAAGCTTCAGGCGCGGCTCCTGCGAGACCGGCCGCTTGGCGCCGACACGTTGGGCGAATTCAGCCAGTTCGGAATAGATCGCATCTTCAGCCTGGCGAGGCCTGGCGGTCTTTTCCTCGGCAGCTTTGGCAGCTTTCGTTCCGGCCGAGACCGTTTGAGCAAAGCCAGCGAGCGCGGAAAACGCGTCATCGTCGCGCTGCGCCGGCGCGGGCTTGGGGCTGGATTTGTCGAGATCGAGCAGCGCGGCATAAACGCCCTGGCCTGATCCAGGATTAATGCCGGGGCCGGGGTCGGATACGATTTGAACAGCCATGGCGGGCTGAATGAGCCCGAGCACCGCTCCGCCAACCAACGCTGACTTTAGAAGCGAGAGAAGCTTGGTTAGAGGCTGCGCATAACATGCCCTCGCATATTGCGCTCCGCTGTCGAGGCATCTTGCAGAACCGCGAAACCTGCTCATTCAAAACGCCCCCGCGTTCAACCCTCGGCAACCGTTCATTGTTCACTAATATGTGAGCCGTTAAGCCACCCTCAGATATTGCTAAAAAGTCACAGTCTCTGGAATTCAATCACAAAGGGAAAATAGCTGCTATTTCTTCGTCGGTTCTGCGGGCTCATCGACATCATCAGGATCTTTGGGGAGCGTGTGCGCGATGCCTTTGTGGCAATCGATGCAGGTCGCGCCATTCTTCATCGCTTCCGGCATTATCTGGGCGGCAGCCGATTGCTTATGCGGGTCCATCGAAACGGCCGCGTGGCAATTGCGGCACTCGCGCGAGTTGGTCGCCTTCATGTCCGCCCACACGTGCTGGGCTAGTTGAAGCCGGTGCGCTTCGAATTTTTCGCGCGTACTGATGGTCCCGAGAAGCTTGTGAAACACTTCGTTTGAGGCCTCGATTTTTCGCTTTATCTTGTAAATCCACGGATGTGGAACGTGGCAATCCGGGCAGGTCGCGCGAACGCCTGACCGGTTTTTCCAATGAATGGTTTTCTGAAGCTCCGGGTAAGGGTTGTCCCGCATTTCGTGGCAGGAAATACAGAAAGATTCCGTGTTGGTCAGCTCCAACGCCCAGTTGAAGCCGCCCCACAGCACAACTCCCGCAACGACTCCTGCCGCTACCAGGACGCTCCAGGCCATCGGGGACGGGCGAGTGAAAAATGCCCAGACCCGCTGGAATCGCGTCTTTGTGCCCGCGCCGTTAGATTCACTCATGTTGCCCCCAAAGCCCCAACAATTCTTCGGTTAAGAAACGCGGTCACAGCCCTCGCCTCGCTTCGAGGTATGCTCTGACAAATGCTAGCCTCTGCGAAGACGTTGAGACTGTGCAAAATTGCTCATACAAGAGCACTGCATCATGCTTTGGTGCGGTGCATCCGCTGTCTTTGATTGGAGAGAAACAAGCAGGGGAATTCCTCGCTGCACACGCAAAAGAAAGTTTTCTTGCGCCGCCAGAACTCCCTGCTTTCCTTACGATTATTTCTTTTCCGGCAGCTTGTTGCCGTTTGCCTTGAAGGCCGCTCCGAATGGCTTGAGCGCGCCGCCACCGGCTGGATTTGCATGGCATGTGCCGCACGCCTTGCCGGTTTGCGCAGCAAATTCCGGCTTTGCGTCTGCTGATCGGGGAGCTGCGATTGTCAGTGCTCCGCCAAACGCCAGCGCTGCGACAACAGCGCCCAAGACTTTAAAATTCATATTTCATCTCCGTTGATGGGAAGAACTCAAGATGGGAAGAGCACTAAAAGGGTATTCGACTTTTCGTACAAGCAAATTGATTTCGATCAACACTGATAATCGAATAGCCCGGCTATGTCAGCGCTTATCAGTGGCGAGCGCCGGCAATTTCTGGCTCTGGCGACTTCGTAAGCTTTAGGTGACCGGCAGATGAGCGCAGTGGAACGGATTGACGATCGCAACGCACTAATTGCGTTGCAGCACGACATTGTAGCGCCGGCAGATACGTTCGTTCCGAAACCGCGGGCCAGTGCACAAGATAGCAATTCGGCCATTCAACAGACGGACAATGCCCGCGGTGAACGACTACGTCCGCTGCTTGCGCTGGCCCCCTATTTGGGTCGATATCGCGCGAAAGTCATTGCCGCGTTAGTAGCGCTCATCGTTGCGTCGCTGGCCACCCTTGTCGTGCCGATTGCGGTACGACGAATGATCGATTTTGGTTTCACCGCCGACAGCGTGAGCATGATCAACAGCTATTTCAGCTTGATGATCGCGGTCGTCGCCGTGCTCGCCCTTGCCAGCGCATCCCGGGTTTATCTCGTCACCACGCTCGGCGAGCGGATTGTCGCGGACCTGCGGCGCGACGTGTTTTCGCATCTCACTTCCCTGTCGCCGGCCTTTTTCGATTCGGCCAGCAGCGGTGAACTGGTTTCGCGATTGACTGCAGATACTACTCAAATCAAGGCCGCCGTCGTCGTTTCGATTTCAACGGCCCTGCGTAACTTGATGCTGTTTGCCGGCGCGTCCGTCATGATGGTGGTTAGTAGCCCGCGGCTGTCCGGCACCGTCATCGCGGTGATCCCGCTGATCGTGCTACCGTTGGTCGCCTTTGGCCGAAGAGTGAGAACGCTGTCGCGGGGAGCGCAGGATACTCTCGCTGAAGCCTCCTCCTATGCCTCGGAATTGATCGGAGCAATGCGTACCTTGCAGGCTTTTACCAACGAACGCCTGGCGACCGGCCGTTTTGATCTGGAAGTCGAGCGTGCCTACGGAGCCGCGCGTAATTCGACCCGCGCGCGCTCGTTCCTCACGGCCATCGTTATCTTTCTGATTTTCTCAAGCATTGTGGCTGTGTTGTGGGTCGGCTCGCAAGATGTGCTGAGCGGCCAGATTACGGCCGGCCGGCTCAGCCAGTTCTTGCTCTACGCAGCACTTGCGGCCGGTGCTCTCAGCGAACTCAGCCAGGTATGGGGCGACGTCTCGGCGGCCTCCGGGGCGTCTGAACGGCTATTCGAAATTCTGCGTTTAAAACCTGCGATTGCCGCTCCGGCATTGCCCCGCGCGTTGCCGACGCCTTCACGCGGCGACGTCAACTTCAACAATGTGCGGTTTGCCTATCCGACCAGGCCCGGCACTGACGTCGTCGACGGCATTTCGTTTGCCGTAAAGGCTGGAGAGAAAATCGCCATCGTCGGTCCGTCAGGTGCCGGCAAGAGCACGTTGTTTCATTTGCTTTTGCGTTTCTACGACCCCAAGAACGGCGTAATTTCGCTCGATGGCGTCGATGTCTGCGACGCCGATCCCCGGGATGTGCGTAGTCGCATTGCCCTGGTGCCGCAGGAACCGGTAATTTTCGCTACCAATGCACGGGAGAACATCCGGTTCGGGCGCCCCGAGGCTGGTGACGCAGAGGTCGAAAGCGCAGCGATTCTCGCCCACGCCATCGAATTTATCGATCGGCTGCCGAACGGATTCGAAACCGAACTTGGCGAGCGCGGCGTCACCCTGTCCGGCGGCCAGCGTCAGCGCATCGCAATTGCCAGGGCCATTTTGCGCGACGCGCCATTGCTGCTGCTGGACGAAGCGACATCATCGCTGGACGCGGAAAGTGAGACCTTGGTGCAGACGGCGCTGGCGGAGCTGATGCGCCATCGCACCACCCTGGTGATCGCCCATCGCCTTGCCACGGTGTTGTCCTGCGACCGGATCCTGGTCATCGAGCAGGGGCGGATTGTCGAACAGGGCACCCACGCAGCTCTGGTTGCCAAGAACGGGCTCTACGCCCGGCTTGCCCGGCTACAACTCCAGCACGGTTGATGGCCGATATGCCGGCGCCGGCGTGAGACGCGCGCAAATGCGCGCAGGCATGTGCCAGCGGCTGCTTCTTTCCCTCAGTTTTTACCTGCAATCCAATCGAGAATTCGGGTGGATGACACCGTCTTCTTCGGCGTATAGGGGTTCAGCGTCCCGGCAATCGCGCTCCAGCCATTCTCGATAATCTCCTGGGCAAATTGCTTCGCTTCCGCTTCCGCTTTGAATTTGCGGGTCGCGCGAGCGCACCTGCGGTCTCCGTTCTCGCGCCTGGGCGTTATGTTCGAACGGTAGGAAACGTACCAGATATCCGGCTCTGTCAAGCGCTTTGCCTCGAACAACGCCATTACCTCCACGGGCAACTCGACGTGATCCAAATCCTCATTAACAACAGATAATCTAGGAGATTCGCCATACAGCGTACCTTGAGCTAGGTCAAAATTAATCGTAAAATTAATCGCGAATCCGAAGCGATGGATACTCTCGACAAGCTGCTGCCGGCGCCACCAAATGCTGTGCGCACATAGTCAATATTTGACTTGGGTCAATGTCGGCCGCATTGCTTGTGTACTTATGCTAGTCTATAATCGTCTAGGCTGCGAAACGCCAAGAAAAGCAAAGAAGGACACTCACATGAGGCGGCGACTGTTAGTTCTGGGAGGGGCAATCTTTCTGGCGATCGGAGGCACGATCGGCGAGGAGATCATAAGCTCTTCCGGCCAGGTGTGCGCGGCTGCCGCAAAAGCCAGCTTTGCCGAAGACGTGATGCCGATCTTCGTCGGACGTTGTTTCAGCTGCCACCAGCCCGGTGGGCAGGGCAACGAAAAGAGCGGGCTTGATCTGAGCTCCTACGAAGGAGTCATGAAGGGCACGAAGTCGGGCAAGATGGTGATCCCGGGCGATCCGGAGGGCAGCAATTTGATGTGGCTCCTGGACTGGCGCGGGGCTCCCGAAACTCACATGCCGCTCGGCAAGAAGAGACTGTCAACCTGCGATCGCGACGCCATTCGGACATGGATTCGCGAGGGGGCCAAGAACAACTGACTGACGGGGAATTCGAGCGCGGCCGGCGGGAATCCATGGATCTTCAAGAAACGAGCGTCGGGTTGAACCGTCTTGATCCGCAGCCGATTTGAAGGACATTGCGATGCCGTCCGCTTTCGAAAAATACGCAAAGACCACGGTCCCGCGGTACACCAGCTATCCCACCTCGCCGCATTTTTCGACGCATTTTCCAGCAACAATCTATCGCGAATGGCTCGCAAGTCTCGATCCGGACGAGCCCATTTCGCTCTATCTGCACGTGCCATTCTGTAAACAGCAGTGCTGGTATTGCGGCTGCAACATGAAGCTTGCGGCGCGCTACTCGCCGGTCGCCACCTATGTTCAGAATCTTCTGCAGGAAATCGACCTGATCGCCGGCGCGCTCCCGGCCCGGATGCCGGTCTCGCACCTGCACTTCGGTGGCGGTACGCCGACCGTTCTTGAGCCCGAGGACCTCGCCGCGGTCATGGCGCGGCTTGGGATGCGCTTTCAGCTGTTGCCCGATGCCGAAATTGCGATCGAGAGCGATCCGCGCACTCTTACGGATCCAATGATTCAGCAGATCGGGTCGCTTCATTTCAACCGCGCCAGTTTCGGCGTGCAGGAATTCGACCCGAAGGTCCAGGCCGCCATCAATCGCATCCAGCCGCCGGAAATGGTGGAACGCGCGATCAACGGTCTTCGCGCCGCCGGCGTGCCGAACATCAATTTCGATCTCATCTATGGGCTGCCTCATCAAAATACGGCGGCGCTTTGCCGGACTGTCGAGCAGTGTGTCGCGATGAAGCCCGATCGCATAGCGCTGTTCGGGTACGCGCATGTTCCGTGGGTCGCCAAAAATCAGCGAATGATCGATGACGATACGCTTCCAACGGCCTCTGAACGTGCCGAGCAAGCCCAGGCAGCGGCCGCGGCACTGGTCGCGAGCGGCTATATCCAGATTGGCATCGACCATTTCGCGCTGCCTGGCGACAGCCTCGCAATTGCCGCGACTGCGGGACATTTGCATCGCAATTTTCAAGGTTACACTAGCGACGACGCTCGAACGCTAATCGGCATCGGGGCGACTGCGATCGGTCGAACGCCCCACGGCTACGTCCAGAACGCAAGCGAGACGGGAGCATGGTCGCGCGCCGTGGCTTCCGGAAAATTGCCGGTTGCGCGCGGCCACACGTTGCAGCAGCAGGATTCGCTTCGCTCTCACGTGATCGAGCGGATTATGTGCGACGGATCGGTTGATCTTTCGGCGGCCGGACGTGCTTTGGGATTTGAAGACGATTGGTATGTCGAAGAGATTCCCGAGTTGCTGCAGATGCAGAAGGATCACCTTTTGACGTATGCGGGCAGCAAAGTATCGCTTACTCCTGAAGCTGTTCCGCTGGCGCGGGTTGTCGCGGCAGTGTTTGACACTTATCTGCGTCACTCCACTGCCCGACATTCGGTTGCAGTCTAAACCACACACAGTTTGTATCGACGGATTCGCCAATCTGATTGCAATTTGCCGACAAGAGCACACTCACATTCATCCAGATTGGAAGCGCACCGGGACAGGCAATTCCAAGCGGTCGTCCCGTTGACCTAAATCAACCCTTGCTTCGCGGCGCCGTGGTTGACTTTGGGTTTGCCGAGAATACGGGGGCCGCGAGCCGCTCCGGGACCGTGCCTCATGGATGTAATTGAAATCGATATTGCCATTGTGGGGGCGGGCGGCGCTGGCCTGCGGGCCGCCATCGCGGTGGCCGAAGCCGACTCCTCTCTCACTGTAGCCCTGATCTCCAAGGTCTATCCGATGCGCAGCCACACCGTGGCCGCCGAGGGTGGCGCGGCCGGCGTGATCAAGGACAACGATAGCCTGGACAACCATTTCCACGACACCGTCTCCGGCGGTGACTGGCTGTGCGACCAGGATGCCGTCGAGCTCTTCGTCAACACCGCGCCGCTCGAACTACTGCAACTGGAGCACTGGGGCTGTCCATGGAGCCGCGAAGCGAATGGCAAAGTCGCGGTGCGGCCGTTCGGTGGCATGAAGATCGAGCGCACTTGGTACGCCGCCGACAAGACCGGCTTCCATATCCTCCATACGTTGTTCCAGACCTCGCTGAAATATCCTTCGATCAGGCGCTTTGATGAATATTATTCGACCGATCTGATCGTCGAGGACGGGCGCTGCACCGGCGTCATCGCGATCGAGATGCGATCGGGCCGCATGGTTGCGTTCCGCGCCAAGGCGGTCGTCATCGCCACCGGCGGCGCCGGCCGCATCTTTCCGTTCACCACCAACGGCGCCATCAAGACCGGTGACGGGATGGCCATGGCCTATCGGGCCGGCGTGCCGCTCAAAGACATGGAGTTCATGCAATATCACCCGACCGGACTGCCCGGCACCGGCATTCTCATTACCGAAGGATCGCGCGGTGAAGGCGGCATACTGATCAACAAGGACGGCTACCGCTACCTGCAGGATTACAATCTCGGGCCGCCCGACCCCTGGCCACGCAAGAAGGCGATGGAGCTCGGCCCGCGCGACCGTTTATGTCAGGCATTCTGGCATGAGCAACGGAAGGGCCGCACCATCAAGACCCCGCATGGCGACGTGGTGCATCTCGACATCCGTCACCTCGGGGAAAAGAAAATCAATGAGCGGCTGCCGATGGTGCGCGAACTGGCGCAAGCCTATGTCGGCGTCGATCCCGTGCATGCGCTAATCCCGGTGCGGCCCGTGGTCCACTATACCATGGGCGGCATCCATACCGACATCGATACCGCTACTTCCCTTCCCGGCCTGTTCGCCGCGGGTGAATGCGCCTGCGTGTCGATCAATGGCGCCAACCGTCTCGGCTCCAATTCGCTTGCCGAAATCGTCGTATTCGGCGCGCGCGCCGGACGCAGCGCCGCCGCTTTCGCCAAAGCCAACCCGACGCTCGTCGCCGCCGGCAAGGCGGGCGAGACCGCGCAAGAGCGCCTGCGCGAACTGTTTGGACGCGAGGGCGGAAGCGACACTGTCTCCGGCTTGCGCAGGGCGATGAACGACACCATGGAAAGCGGCGCCGGCATCTATCGCAGCGAGGACACGTTGCAGCAAACCTGTTCCATTCTCGCGGATCTACGCGCGCGCTATCGCAAGATGCCGTTGCAGGATCGCAGTAACGTCTTCAATACCGACCTGATCCAGACGCTCGAGCTCGGCTGCATGCTTGATGTCGCCTCTGCGATGGCGCTCTCGGCACTGCAGCGCAAGGAATCTCGCGGCTCACACCAGCGCCTCGAATATCCCAAGCGTGACGATGCCAACTATCTCAAGCACAGCCTTGCGACCTATCGCGGCGCCGAGCCGCCTTCGATCAGCTATCGCGATGTCGTGATCACCAAATCGCAGCCGGCCGAGCGCATCTACGGGGGGGCCGCGCCATGAGCGAGACCATCAGGCTCGAGGTCCTGCGCTATCACCCCGAGACCGACAGCGAGCCGCATTTCCAGAGCTATGTCGTGCCCTACAAGGATGAGTGGGTGGTGCTCGATGCGCTCAATCACATCAAGGACAATCTCGACGCCACGCTGTCGTACCGCTGGTCCTGCCACATGGCAGTGTGCGGCAGTTGCGGCATGACGATCAACAACGAGCCGAAACTGTCCTGCCACACCTTCCTTCGCGACTATCGCGGCGGCGTGATCCGGGTCGAGCCGCTCGACCACTTCCCGATCGAGCGCGATCTGGTGATCGTGATGGACAGTTTCATGGACAAACTGTCGAGCGTAAAGCCGTACCTGATCCCGAAGGAGGACAAGCCGCTGAGTGCAGGCGAATACCTGCAAACGCCGGGCGAGCTCCAGACCTTCCAACAATACACCCAGTGCATCAACTGCCTGTTGTGCTACGCCGCCTGCCCGCAGATCGGCCTGAACGAGGATTTTGTCGGTCCGGCGGCGCTGGCGCTGGCGCACCGCTACAATCTGGATTCCCGCGACGGCGGCAGGGATGCGCGCGCCGAGGTGGTGGCCAGCGACGAGGGCATCTGGGAATGCACCTTCGTCGGCGCCTGCTCCCAGGTTTGCCCCAAACAGGTCGATCCCGCCGCCGCGATCCAGCAGACCAAGATTTCCGCCTCGGTCGACTGGCTCAAGAACATGCTGACGCCGGGAGCGCACAAATGAGCCGCCGCCCTTATGTGCGCCAGGTCGAACGCAGCTGGTGGCTTCACCATCCGCGCTACGTCGCCTACATGATCCGCGAGTTGACCAGCCTGTTCGTCGGACTGTATTGCGCGCTGCTGGTGGTCGGGCTCGTCAGGCTTTCGCAAGGTCACGCAGCATGGGACGGATTCGTCGCGGCGCTCTCCAGTCCCTTCGGCGTAGTCTTTCAATTGGCATGCCTCGTCTTCGCCATCTATCACAGCGTGACCTGGTTCGCACTCACGCCGAAGGCGATGCCGCTGAGGATGAAAGATGAACCGGTGCCCGGCATAGTGATCGTCGGCGCCCATTACGTCGCCTGGGCGGTGGTGTCGATCGTCGTGTTGATTGGAGCGGGAATGTGAGCCATGGCAAGATCGAATAAGCCTCTCCTGTGGCTGCCGTTTGCGGCCGGCGGGCTGGTTGCCGCACTGCTGACGCCGGTGCTGATCGTGATCACCGGGGTACTGGTGCCGTTGGGCATCCTGCATTTGCGCTACGAAACGATTGCGGCGTTTGCGCATAATCCGATCGGGAAGTTGATGCTGTTCGGCGCGGTGGCGCTCCCAACCTGGCATGCTGCGCATCGTTTGCGCATGACAGCCCATGATCTCGGGTTCGGCGGCGGCGTCGCAATCAAGGCCGTGTGTTATGGCACGGCCGGATTGCTGATCCTCGTTGCCGCCGGCGCGTTGATTGCGATTTGACCGGCTGAGAAAAAATCGCTGGCACTGGCGGGCAACCTTGCCAATCCCACGATTTCCTCAGCGCGTGATGACGACTTTTTGGTAGAGCCCGCCGAAGAAGGACTGCTTGCGCCATTTGGTCCGCGCGGCCGCGGGCAGCCAGTGGGCGATCTCGTGGCGCCATAGATCCAGCGCGAAAGGCTCGAGCGCGGCAAGCAAGGGACGCCACAGATAGCGAAGCGGATGCCACCACCGCGGCAGCGCATAGTCGACAATGACAATCTTGCCTCCCGGTCTGACCACGCGAAAGACCTCGCTCAGCGTTCGCTCGCGATGAAGTCTGGGCTGCTCGTGCAACAGGAAAAACAACAGCGCCCGATCATAGCTGGCGTCCGGAAGGCTGAGATCGGCCGAATCCATGGTCAGCAAGCGTGCGGGCGCGCCCAATGGCAGCTTGTGACGGAGGTTTTCCAGCTGCATCGGCAGGACATCGACGATATCCATTCTACCGTCGTCGGCCGAAACACGGCCGATCAACTTGCCGGTCAGATCGCCGTAGACACACGCGACCTGCAAGGTCGTGCCGGGAAGGACATCGCCCAGTTCCGCCATTGCGGCATTGCGCAGCCGCGCAAAATTGCCCCACAGAATGAGGTTGACCAGCCATTGCCGTTCGAAAAACCATACCGCCCTGGGGTGCACATAGGCCCACCAGTAATGCGCGTTGAGATAATGCGGTATCTTGATGTTAAGTCCGGGCTGGCATTCGGCAATTGGGTGGTCGGCAATCGATATGGCCCCTGCGACGACGCTCGGGAACATTCGGCGCACCGATATGCTTTCGCTGCGGCGCGTTGACTGTGCTTGGATCAATTGCCCTCCGACCGGCTGGAAACGCGGTCAATGCCGCAGAATAGCATATTGGCCGGAAATCTCCGGTCCGCTTTGATGCTTGTCAACATACATCCTAGCGGCCTCGCGTCGAGGTTCTTCAAGGGCGTTCAGGCCGATGCCCGCGCCACCACGGATTCATAAATGTCTTCCTCCTGCGCCGTATGCATCCGCACCAAGGTCTCAATCGCCTCGATGACGCGCTGGGCGTCACGAATGAGATAGCGGTCGACCTTCTCCGTCGGCAGATCCTCGACCACGCGCGCGAGGAGCCGGGCCAGATGCAATATCTCTCGGTGCGCCCGGCTCATCGCGGAAAGGCCGTGGCTCTCCCGCAAAATCCTGGCAAGCCGCGGATAAACGCTGCCCTCGTCGTCGCGTTCATGCACGACCACCTGCTCCTGAACCACCTTGTTCGCCTCCACGATCAGCGCGGCGCCGCTCTCGGGGGTGGCATCGTCGAGCGTGTCGACGATCGATCGCAGCCGGTCGAGATTACCGATCAGCGCCACGTGGTCGCGATGCAGTTCGCGTCCGGCCGCGGCGGTCATGCTTCTGCCGGCGTGGCCATAGGCAGGCGTCAGGGCGCGCAGCGCGTTCAGGATCACGGCAACGTCGATCACCTCCTGAAGGATCGCCGCCGGTACTGGCATCAGCCAGCCGAGCGACGCCGCCAGCATCGCCAGAATTGAAAGTCCCATGCCCGCAACGATGCTTTCGATCGCTATCCGCCGCGCCCGTTGCGCAATCACGATTGCCTCACCAACCCGATCGAGGCGGTCGGCGAGAATCACCACATCCGCCGCCTCGGACGAAGCGCTGGCGCCGCGGGCGCCAAGCGCGATCCCTACATCGGCCGAAGCCAGCGCAGGCGCGTCGTTGATGCCGTCACCGACCATGATGGTCGGATGAAGTCGCTGCTCCGAACGCACGGCATCGACCTTGTCGGAGGGAACGCGGTCGGCAAGCACCGCATCGAGATCGAGCGCGGCGCCGATTGCATGCGCGGCGGCGGCGCGATCCCCGGTGACCATGACCATGCGCGCGATGCCCGCCTCGCGCAGCAGCCGGATGGCTCGCGGCGTGTCGGAACGAAGCTCGTCGGCGAGCAGCAGCGCGCCGATTACTCGTCCGTCAACCGCGACGAAAACGATGAGCGCCGATCGCCACGAAGCGCGTCTTACCGCTCGCGATGCCCATTCGCTAATATGGGCGCCGGCAAAGATCAAGTCGCGCGAACCGGCGCTCACGTGCCGCCCCTCGATCACGCCGTGCAGCCCCGAGCCCATGGATTCCCGCACCTGATCGGGTACTTTAAGGTTCAGGCCGCGCTCGGTCCCCGCCTGAACGATGGCGCCGGCGAGAATATGATGCGACGCCTGCTCGAGCGATGCTCCGAGCATCAGCACCTCATCGGCGGTTTCCCCCGGCGCGACTTCGATGGAAAGCAGCCGCGCACCGCCGACCGTCAGCGTTCCGGTTTTGTCGAACAGCACGGTATGAGCGCGCGCCAGCGCCTCAAGCGGGCCGCCGCCCTTGACCAGAATGCCGCGCCGGGCGGCCTGCGCAACGCCAGCGATGAAGGCAACCGGCGCCGCCAATATCAATGGACACGGCGTAGCCGCCACCAGCACGGCCAGACTGCGAATCAGATCGCCCGAGATCAGCCAAGCGATGAAGGCAAGCGCGAGCGTCACGGGCAGGAAAATCAGTGCATAGCGGTCGGCCAGCCGCACGAACGGCGCCTTGGCCGTTTGCGCCGCAGTCACCAGGCGCACGATCCCCGCATAGGTACTTTCACCGGCCGCCGCAGACACCGCCAGTTCAAAGGTCTCACCGGCGTTCAACGAGCCACTGAGCACGGCGGCTCCGCGCATCTTGACGACCGGGATCGGTTCGCCTGTCAATGCCGACTCGTCGATCGTGGCCCCGCTCGATGTGACGACGCCGTCGACCGGGACAACTTCGCCCGCACGCACCAGAAGCTGGTCGCCAACGGCGACGTCTGCGATCGGCACTTCCTCGATGCGGTCGCCGACGCGGCGATGCGCCTCACGCGGCGCGCGATTGACCAGGGAGCGCAAATCGTGCTCGGCGCGAGCAACAGCGATATCCTCGAGCACATTGCCGCCAGAATACATCAGCGCGACGACGGCGCCCGCGAGCGGCTGGCCAAGCGCCAGCGCGGCGCTCATCGACACCAGCGCGATCGCATCGACTCCGAACCGGCCGGCGAGCAAGTCGCGTAAAATCGAGACCGCTAGCCCTGCAACTACCGGTGCAGTCGCCAGCGTCCAGCAGAGATCAGCGAGATCCAATCGGTCCGCGGCGTAGGCGAAAATACCCGCGGTCAGCCCCACAATGGCGATCGAGACAAGTGCCCATCGCAGGACGCGCTCAAATGACATCGACCAATTCCGTGCTCATTACCGCTTTCGCAATCTTTTCGCCGAAAATCGACCCGCCGCGATTGAGGGAAATCAACTCAAGCTGCGTTTCTGGCGACGATAGTGAAAACTGTTCCGGAGAGCTCGGATATTTCCATCAACAGCGGCATCAGAAGGTCCTGGAATCCGGTGCAATGCCCGCTGCGCTATTCCTGACATCCGCAAGATCGTTCGCATCGAAGCAAGGCAACAACTTGTGATTAGCGGCAAAGCCTAGCTAGGGCAAATAATCTTAAAGAGAGCATCGACGACGGGAGCCCAAACAGCAGCGAAGACGCCAGACCTGAAGGATCGGATTGAGAAGGATGGTCGTCGCATCAAGGCTCCTGTCGTCGATCTGTTTCGGCGCACTTTCTAACGCTTGCGTGGCTCGCATGTCCGAGGAGTTAAGATACGCAAGCCGATCCCGCCCATTTGACGGCTGTTCCATTGGCTATTTTGCGGGTGATTGACTTAGCTCAATAAGGGCCAACGCCAGCCGATTTACTAATGCTTGTAGTCGGCGTCAGGTTTCGCTGTTCGCGATAATGAAAATGGGGGGACAAAATGACCATCGCGTTGGAAGCAACACGGCCGCCACCGTCGCATGTCAAGGTAGCGACAGCCAGCCTGATCGGCACTGCAATCGAGTGGTACGATTTCTTCCTGTACGGCACCGCCGCGGCGCTGATTTTCAATAAATTGTTCTTTCCCACGTTCGATCCGATGATGGGTACATTGCTGGCGTTCGGCACCTACGCACTGGGGTTCATTGCGCGGCCGCTCGGCGGGCTCGTGTTCGGTCATTACGGCGACAAGATCGGCCGCAAGACGATGCTCTATCTGACGCTGCTGATCATGGGCGTCGCAACAGCGGCGATCGGCCTCCTGCCGACCTATGACACGCTCGGCGTCTGGGCTGCGGTCCTGCTGGTCGGCTGCCGGCTGATCCAGGGCTTCGGTCTTGGTGGCGAATGGGGCGGCGCCGTGCTGATGGCGGTTGAGCATGCCCCTGCAGACAAGAAGGGCTTTTACGGCAGCTGGCCGCAACTCGGCGCGCCGCTCGGGCTGGTGCTTGGTACCCTCGTTTTCTCGCTCGTCTCATCGTTCCTGACCGACACCCAGCTCTATGCCTGGGGCTGGCGGCTTCCGTTCCTGTTCAGCATCGTGCTCGTGGTGGTCGGCCTGTGGATCAGGTTCACGATCGCGGAATCGCCCGAGTTCCAGAAGATCAAGGACAGGAAGCAGGAAGTGAAAATGCCGATCGTCGAAGCGATCCGCTTGTATCCGAAGAACATCCTGTTGGCGATGGGCGCACGTTTCGCGGAAAACGGCTTCTTCTACATCTATGCGACATTCGTACTCGCTTACGCAACCCAGTCGTTGGGCATGAACCGGCAGGACATATTGAACGGCGTGCTGATCGCTGCCGCGATCGAAAGCTTCACGATCCCTGCCTTCGGCGCTCTCTCGGACCGCGTCGGGCGCAGGCCGGTCTACATTTTCGGCGCGATTTTCTCCGCGCTGATGTCATTCCCGCTATTCATGCTACTCGGAACGAAGAACCCGCATCTGGGGTGGATCGCGATCGTGCTCGGTCTGGCGGTTGGGCACGCCGCCATGTACGGCCCGCAGGCAAGTTTCCTCTCCGAGTTGTTCGGCACCAAAGTGCGCTACAGCGGCGTGTCACTCGGTTACAACCTCGCATCTATCTTCGCCGGCGCGTTGTCACCGCTCATCGCAACCGGACTCATGGCCGCCTATAAGCCGGAGACTTGGCCGATCTCCGTTTATATGATCGGGCTGGCGTTAATCACCATCGTTTCAGTCTATTTCGCAACGGAAACGCGCACGAAAACCGAGACCTGAAGATGGCGAGGACTGAGGTACCCTTGATGGAACATCCTGCTCTCCCGTTTCTCAAGCGCGACGAGAAGGGTAAGGTTGTCTCCGCCGCCGACGCGGTGAACCTCATCCGCGATGGCGATACCTTGGCGACCGGAGGCTTCGTCGGAATCGGCTTCGCCGAGGAAATCGCCATTGCCATTGAGCGGCGGTTCGTGTCCTCGCGCGACGCCGATGCCTTGGCGGCCGGTCATCCGCGCGATCTGACACTGGTCTATGCGGCAGGCCAGGGCGACGGCAAGGAGCGCGGATTAAACCATCTCGCGCATTTAGGGCTTGTGCGCAGAATTATCGGCGGTCATTGGGGCCTCGTGCCAAAACTACAACATCTTGCCGTCACCAACCAGATCGAGGCCTATAATTTGCCGCAGGGCGTGATCACGCATCTTTTTCGCGACATTGCCGCGCATCGGCCAGGACATGTCACGCGTGTCGGTCTCGGCACATTCGTCGATCCGCGCAACGGCGGCGGCAAACTCAACGAGAAGACGAAGGAGGACATCGTCCGCCTGATGGAGATCGATGGCGAGGAATATCTCTTCTACAAGAGGTTCCCTATCAATGTCGGCATCATCAGGGCTACGACCGGCGACCCGGACGGCAATCTGACGATGGAGAAGGAAGCGCTGACGCTAGAAGCGCTCGCCATTGCGATGGCCGCGCGCAATTCCGGTGGAATCGTGATCGCGCAGGTCGAGCGCGTTGCCGAAAGCGGCTCGCTAAATCCACGCCACGTAAAAGTGCCGGGCGTGCTGGTCGACTGCGTCGTGATAGCCAGGCCGGAAAACCACTGGCAAACCTTCGCCACGCAGTACAATCCTGCCTATTCCTCAGAAATTCGCGCGCGCGCAGGTTCCCTGCCGCCGATGGCAGACGGCCCGCGAAAGATCATCGCGCGCCGGGCCGCGCTCGAACTCGAACCCAACTGCGTGGTCAATCTCGGCATCGGCATGCCCGAAGGCGTCGCCGCCATCGCCAACGAGGAAAAGATCGCCGATCTCATTACGCTCACGGCCGAGCCCGGCGTTATCGGCGGCATACCTGCGAGCGGCATGGATTTCGGCGCGGCGATCAACACGCAGGCGGTAATTGACCAGCCCTATCAATTCGATTTTTACGACGGCGGCGAACTCGACGTCGCCTTTCTGGGCCTTGCGCAGGCCGATCAATCCGGCTCGCTCAACGTCTCGAAATTCGGGCCGCGCCTCGCTGGCGCCGGCGGCTTCATCAATATCAGCCAGAGCGCCAAGAAGGTCGTGTTCACCGGCACCTTTGTCGCAGGAGAAATGCAGGTCGCCTGTCGCGACGGCGCATTGCAGATTATTCGTGACGGCAACATCCGCAAGTTCGTGAACAAGGTGGAACATGTCACGTTCAGCGGGGATGTTGCGCGAAGATCGGGCAAACCGGTAGTCTATGTCACGGAGCGCTGCGTGTTCCGATTGACTAAGTACGGGCTCGAGCTCACGGAAATCGCGCCGGGAGTCGATCTTAAGAAGGACATTCTCGACAAAATGGATTTCAAGCCCCTGATGCCGAAGCCGCCTGTCCTGATGGACCCGCGTATATTCGCCGACGGCCCCATGGAATTGCGCGATCACATTTTGTCGATTCCGCTCGAAAAGCGCTTCACCTACGACGAGGCGACAAATCGTTTCTTCGTCAATCTCGAACGATTTTCCATGCGCAGCGAGGCCGACATCGAACGTATACGCCGGATCGTCACCGACCGCATCGCGCCGCTTGGCAGACGCGTCTATGCCATCGTCAATTACGACAACTTCACAATTGAACCCGATCTGCTCGACGCCTATTCCGCGATGGTGCGAGGCTTGATGGATCAGTATTACGCCGATGTCACGCGCTACACGACGAGCGGATTTTTACGTTTGAAGCTCGGCGACGCGCTGGCGAAGCGCGGCGTCGCCCCGCACATCTACGAGAGCCCGGCTGAAGCAGAGAAGGGACTACGGGAGATCGAAGGCGCGAAAGTGTGAATGTGACTATGTTTGCCCCGTGGTTAAATGTCGTATGGCTGGCTCTTGAATCGAGCGAAGTAGTTGGTCTACGGGTCGCGAAACTGGCGGGTGGGGGCATCGATGCGCAGCACGAAATCCGTCTTATTGTCGGTGAAAAGGTGGGCGCCATATTCGGGGTCGGTATTAATCTCTTGTCAGGCGCGACCGCAGCAAATGTAATTAATCGGTTTCGGGACCAGGTCGCAGCTAACGCAAGACGTCTTTCAGCGGAAAATTGGTAAGCTGAGCGCGGCAAGCATCATCTAGACTGACGATCATTGCGCGTCGTGTGCGCGAACTACTAGGCCGCGAGGCGAAACTGATGCACCAAATCAAGTTCCCGAAGTGCGACTATGAAGGCAAGGCGTTCTGCCGCCCGTTCCCCCCGGAAACGGATGTCAGACCGGTCGGCATGTTTCGAACGTGCCAAACTTCGGAATTCGTTAGGTTTGGAGTAGCAATGCTTATTCACGACGTCGGGGCTTCGCCGCAGTCTCGTATCGGCAGGTCCGAAAATTAAAAATCGCCGTACCTTATTCCGACCCAGATTTGATCTGCCGCAAAAGCTGATACCGCGCCAGGTATAGGTTGTTGTGGTTCACTGTGTGGAGCGCTGCCATGATCATTGAGCGCTTATCCCAAGAGCATCGCAATATTGAGAAACTGCTTGCCATCCTCGAGCGGGAACTTGAGGTTTTCGACCGGGGAGACCGCCCCGACTACGAGGTTATTCGCGCAGTTATCAGCTATTTCGAAGTCTATCCGGAAGTGTATCACCATCCCCAGGAAGACCTAGTCTTTGCCAAGCTAAGAACGCGCGATCCGGTTGCGGCTGCGAAGGTCGGTGATCTCGCTCGCGAACACTACAAAGGGGCTGAACGCTTGCGCCGCGTCGCTCACGCGGTCGAGAACGTGCTCGCGGATGCTGAAGTTCTTCGGCAAAATGTCGATACCATTGTTCGCGATTTCATCACGCACGAGCGGCACCACATGATGATGGAAGATCGAGATTTCTTTCCTGCCGCGCTTAAGGCCCTTAAGCCTCAAGATTGGACGGAGATCGCTTCGGCCGTAATCGGTCATAAGGATCCGCTGTTCAGCGATGCCACCGAAGAGCGGTTCGATGCGCTACGCGCACATATTTTGCGGCTGGAGCAAGAGGCTGAAGCCGAACGAAAGTAGGCGCGCTTTCATCCGCAGTGCTTGGTTGTGCGTTATGGCGAGCACCTCGCCTCGCGGTCGCACGCATCCCGGGCATTACTTGACGACGCGATAGATCGTTCGGCCTCTGGTAGTGAGATCTCTGTCGCCGTCATCGGTGGGTTCCCGCCGATATTTCGTGTTGACCTGGATCAATCGGCCGCCTCTCGCGAGTTGGCTCGTCATCGGCAATGGCGCGCCAGGCCGCACCCTCGAGATCGTCATACTGACCGCTCTTGAGCGACCAGAGAAATCCGAGCAGGCCGACGAGCCCGAGGCCAAGCGCTAACGGTACGAGAATCACAAGCACTTCCATCATGATCCCCCGGACGCAACGCGGCGCGCGCGAAGCGCGTTCAGCATGACGAGGATAGAGGAACCGGACATCGCCGCGGCGGCGATTAGTGGGGTTACGACCCCGCTAATGGCAATCGGAACCGCCAGGAGATTATATCCGACCGCGAGCCAGAGATTCTGTCTCATCAGATGCAGCGCCTTGCGCGAGTAATCGATCGCCGTGACCACAGGAGCCAACTGCTTGCCAAGGAATACCAGATCGGCTGTCGCCTGACTGAGATGAGTTGCACTGATCGGCGACATCGAGACGTGCGCCGCGGCCAGCGATGGAGCATCATTCAGCCCGTCGCCGACCATCATCACCTTGAAACCCTGCCGTTTCAGTTCGTCGATGCGTGCGATCTTGTCGGCCGGGGTCACGCCCGCCCGCCACTCGCTAACGCCAAGCGCTCGCGCGGCCGCCTGAACCGCCGGCTCTCGATCGCCGGAGAGGATCTCAACCCTGATGTTGCGCTTCTGAAGCGCGGATATCATCGCCCGTGCGTCCGGACGCAGCCCCTGTCGAACCGAAAACACGTATTTTGCCATGCCAAGACTGAAAGCAACGATTGAAGCTTCCGGGTCGAGGTTGGCCTTGTCATTTGCCAATCGCTCTGCTCCGCAGAACGACGGTCTTCCCAGCCTCACCTCCGTTCCGCCGATATAGCCGTGCACTCCCTGCCCCGGCACTTCGACGGCTCCGGCAAGCGGCGATTTCGCATTCGAGGCCCGAGCTACTGCCGCCGCCACCGGATGATGGCTCGCAAGCGCAAGCTGCCCTGCAAGACTGAATACTTCCTCGGGAACAGCGGCCGCGTTTACCACTTCGAGATCGGGCAAGGTCAGGGTGCCGGTCTTGTCGAAGATAATTCGGTCAACCTCGGCCACGCGCTCGATGGAATCGCCGGAATTGAGCAGAACGCCGGCCCTGAACATCGCGCCCGACGCAACTGTCTGCACTGTCGGAATTGCGAGGCCTAGCGCGCAGGGGCATGTGATGATGAGAACCGCGACGCCTGTGACAATGGCATCGTGCCAGGTCGCGCCCATCAGAACCCAGCCCAGCATCGTCAGCAACGCGGTGGCATGCACCACCGGAGCATAGAGTCGGGATGCCCGGTCCGCGAGGCGCACATAGCGGGAGCGAGCCTGCAGTGCATTGTCGAGCAGCCGGGTGATCTCCGCCAGCAGCGTGCCTTCCGACGCCGCGGAAACCCGGACGCGCAGCGTCCCGGAGATGTTGAGCGAACCCGCAAACACGGCGGTGCCACGGTCCGCCGTGACGTAAAGGGTCTCGCCGGTAATCAGGCTTTGGTCGATCTCGGATCGTCCCTCGATAACCGTCCCATCGACCGCGCAACGCTCGCCCGGCCGCAGCAGGACGATGTCGCCAGGATAGATCGCCGCTACCGGAACCTGGGAGATTTCATCGGCTCCGACGAACTTGGTCGCGGTTTCGGCCTTTAGCGCAGCAAGATTTCCGGCGACCGCCCGGGTCCGCCGCCGCATGCTCTGGTCGAGATAACGCCCTACCAGAAGAAATGTCAGCAGCATGATCGCCGCATCGAAGTAGGTATGCTCGGCGTGGTTCACGGTCTCGACGAGCGACATGCCCAGCGCAAGAATGACGCCGATACTGATCGGAACATCCATATTGACGTTGCCTGTGCGCAACGCGCGAAGCGCCGATTTGAAGAAGGGCTGACCCGCATAGGCCGCAGCCGGCAGCGCGATCAGCGCCGACAGCCAATGGAAGAAATCGCGCTGTTCGGGAATCATGTCGCTGAAGTTGCCGGACCACACCGGAACCGAAAGCATCATCACATTCATGGTAGCGAATGCTGCGACACCGAGACAGCGGAGCAGGAAACGCGATTGTTCGGCTTCTGCGGTTTCCGCGCCGGCAGTTTCAAACGGATAGGCCTTGTATCCGAGCTCGGCGAGCCGGTCGATGAAACGGGCGGGATCGAGCGCGCCCTCCTTCCATTCCAGCGCCACGCGGCGGTCGGTAAGGTTGACGCGTGCGAGCGTTACGTCCGGAATTGCCGAGAGCCCCCGCTCGATCTTCGACATGCATCCGGCGCAACTTACGCCTTCAACCGCAAGATCGATGTGCGAAAGGCCCGCGCCTGCGGCCTTTACATAATGCGAGAAGTCTCGCGTCGCCTGCATGATGCGGCCTTCCTAATTCAGCAATACGCGGTTCTTCGACAGGAACATCCGTCGCCCTGCCGCAACGCCTTCGAGTACCAGATCCCACTGTCCGGGCGCGATCAGCGGCGCAGTGCCGCGATAGATGCCGATTCCCATTTCCGCCAGCGCCACAGGTTGATCGGCACGCCGGTCGGTGGGCCGCTCGAAGCGGCCCTCAAACTTCAGACCCGACATCGGCTTGCCGCTATCGTCGCGCGCCTCGACCTGCAGCGTGGCGCCCCCATCCGCTCCGCGTTGAATATGGGCGTCGACTTTCCAGTTTCGCGCGTTCTGGTCGTGGGCGGCCGCGATCTCTTTCTCGTAGGCCAGGCTGGCGCTGTACGCGCTGTCAACCTCGGTACCGGGCAATGTCTGGATTGCGAGCCTCATCATGATCATGTTGACCCCGATCACGACGCCGAAGAACGCGAGCAGCATGAAAAATACCTTACCGCCGGTCAACGGCTTCGGCGAAACGGACGGCCTGCTCATTTCACGCTCCTCGGCAATCTCATGGGGTCACGAAATTATCGGTCGTCGATGCCACCTCACCGAGTCCGATATCGGTTACCCGGAATCTTACCGGGATCGATTTCTCCGGATTGTCTCCCGAGGGCGCCGTGACCAGCAGTCTCAGTTCGCTGGTTTGATCCCGTCCAATGACGATCATGGGCCTATCAGGCGTAACGGAATCGATGCCGACAACATGGACGGTGGCGTTAGCGGGGCCATCGACGTCGATCGCGATCACGCGATCGAAGCCTCGCTTGTTCAAAAGCCGAACCGTATAGGCATTACGAATTGAGCCATCGCTCAGTTTTACCGCGACCGGGTTGCGGTCGTGCAATACATTGACATCGAGCAGCGTTCGCGTCAGCAGCGCATACAGCATGACCGTGCCGACCGCGGCGATCATGACGCTGTAGACGATGGTGCGCGGCCTGACGACGCGGTAGATCGGAGGCTTGCCGGCCTGCCTGCGGTGAATGTTGATGTCGTTGTCGTATCCGATTAGGCGGGTTTCCCTGCCGATCTTCTTCATCACGGTATCGCAGGCATCGATACACAACCCGCACTGGATACAGTCGAGTTGCGGGCCGTTGCGGATATCGATCCCGGTCGGACAGACAGCAACGCATTGATAGCAGTCGATGCAGTCGCCGGCGGTTTCGCCCAGCGCCCGCAGTTCGTTCGCCTTCTTCAACGAGGTACGCTTTTCGCCACGGTCGTATTTGTAGGTTACGTTGAGCGCCCATTCGTCGGTAAGTGCCGCTTGGATACGCGGCCAGGGGCACATGTAAACGCAGACCTGTTCGCGCATGAAGCCGGCGAGCACATAGGTCGTTGCCGTCAATATCGCGATCCAGATATAGGCCAGCATGGGCGCCTGGAAAGTGACAAGCTGCTTTACCAGCGTCGGGGCGTCGTTGAAGTAGAGAACCCAGGCGCCGCCCGTCCACCACGCGATCATCAGCCATATCGAATGCTTCAGCGTGATCTCCGCGAAGCGCTGCAGTTTCAGCGTGCCGCGCGCGGCATCTTTTTTCATGCGCTCGCGCCGGTCGCCCTCGATCATGCGCTCGACGGCGTAGAACAGATCCGTCCACACGGTTTGCGGGCAGAGATATCCGCACCAGATGCGACCGCCCACCGAATTCATCAGAAACAGCGTAATGGCCGCGACAATCAACAGCCCGGTAAAATAGTAGACCTCCTGCGGCCACAGCTCGATGAAAAAGAAGTAGAAACGACTATTGGGGAGATCGACCAGCACCGCCTGATTGGGCGCACCCAGACCACGATTCCATCGCACGAACGGCAGCAGATAGTAGACGCCGAGGCAGAACCCCATCAGGCCCCATTTAAGGCGCCGGAATGTTCCGGAGACGCTTTGCGGATATACCTTCTTACGGGCCATATAGAGCGGCCCGTAATCGTCATAATCCAGGTCAATCGTGGCTACTGGTTTGTTCATCGACGGGATTCATCTCGCATTTGCAGTTGAGCCTAGTCTCAACTTCCGACGCGTAGTTGATCCATCTCAAACGAGATTTCGATTTCCCTGCTCGTCCGCGATCACTTTCCACCACCCAGGGAGTGAACGTATACCGCCATTGCCTTGATCGTCGCGGGATCGAGGCGGCCCACCCATGCGGGCATTACGCCGGAGCGGCCATTGGAAATGGTTTCGATGATCGTCGCCTCGTCGGAACCATAGAGCCAGATCTTGTCCGTGAGATTCGGGGCTCCCAGCTCCTGATTTCCTTTGCCCGCGTCGCCATGGCACACGACGCAGTTTTCCGAGAAGATTTTTGCGCCAGCACTCGCATCATATCCCTTGCTCGTGGGCAAGCCAGATAACGATCGAACGTAGTTGGCGACTGTGACGATTTGATCCTTTTTCAGGACACCTTCCTTGCCGAAGGCGAGCATTGCACCTTCGTGGGATTTTGCGTGCCCCGAGCGGGCGCCGAACTGGATCGTCTGCATGATCTGGTCGAGCGTGCCGCCCCAGAGCCAGTCGTCATCGTTCAGGTTGGGATAGCCCTTTGCGCCGGCAGCGCCGGTTCCGTGGCATGGCGCGCAGTTGTCGCCGAACACCGTTTTACCGCGGGCGCGCGCAAGCGCAAGCAATGCCGGGTCTTTCTCGATGTCAGCAAGTGAGGCGGCGCCAAGCGCGACCATTTTATCGCCGCGTATCTTTTCAAGGTTCGCAAGTTCCACGGCAACGTCGGCGCGCGAGGAGTATTGCAAAATGCCCGTAGTGTGGTTCCAAAGCAGCGGCCATGCGGGATACACGATCCAGTACCCAACCGCCCAGACGATGGTAATGTAAAAGGTTATGACCCACCACCGCGGCAGCGGCGTGTTCAGTTCCTTGATTCCGTCCCACTCGTGACCTGTCGTCGTTGTGCCGGAGACGCGGTCGATATCGTTGTGCTCAGTCATGATTTTGTCATTCCTCCCGCAATGGCATTCTCGACGCCTCGTCGAAAGCTGCCTGGTTGCGAGGCCATAGCGCGTAAACCACGATTGCGAGAAAAATTCCGACGAAGATCGGCGTCCACAAGGTCGCAACGAAATCCGATGTAAAATTCTGGACCGTCAGGATTGCTTTCATCGTTCTGCCTTCTCAGCGAAGATTTGCTTTTTCGTTGTAAAGCTTGAAATCCACCAGCGTGCCAAGCATCTGCACATAGGCGACCAGCGCGTCCATCTCGGTCGGAACGCCCGGCTTGCCATCGAAATTACGCGCGACGGCCTTCGGATAGCGCTTTGTAAACGCCTCCACCCCGGGACTGTCCGGATCGGCCTGCGCCTTTAGATCGGCAGCTGCGTTGGCAATCTGATCATCCGTGTAGGGCACGCCGACTGCACGATTGGTTCGCAGATGGTCCGTTATGCCAGCGATATCGACTTCAGTCTCCGCCAAAAACGGATATCCGGGCATCACCGACTGGGGGACGATGGCGCGCGGATTCGTCAGATGCGTCACATGCCATTCGTCGGAATATTTGGCGCCGACGCGCGCCAGATCAGGCCCGGTTCGCTTCGATCCCCATTGGAACGGGTGGTCGTACATGCTCTCAGCCGCGAGCGAGAAGTGACCGTAACGCTCGACCTCATCCCGCAATGGCCGGATCATCTGCGAGTGGCACAGGTAGCACCCCTCGCGGACGTAGATATTGCGGCCGGTCAACTCCAGCGGGGTGTATGGCCTGACGCCATCGACCACTTCGATGGTGCTCTTCAGGTAAAAGAGCGGGGTAATCTCGACCAGACCGCCGATCGCGATCACCCCGAGAATCCCGACGATCAGAACGATCGAGTTCTTTTCGAAAATGTGATGCCGTGTCCAGAATGACATTTAATCGCTCCTCATTCCGCCGGCTGAAGAGCGACGGGCGATTGCACTTCCGCCTCACCGACGCGCACCGTCATCCAGAGATTGTACGCCATGATCAGCGAGCCAATCAGGAATAGGGCTCCTCCCGCGGCGCGGATTATGTAGAATGGATGCATCGCTTCCACGGTCTCGATGAAGGAATACTCGAGGAAGCCGAGCGACGTATAGGCACGCCACATCAGACCTTGCAAAATTCCGGACACCCACATCGCCGAGATGTAGAGGACAATTCCGATCGTCGCGATCCAGAAATGCCAGTTGACGAGCTTGAGACTGTAAAGTCCCTTGCGATCCCATAACCAGGGAATAAGACAATAGAGTGCGCCGAACGAAACGAATCCGACCCAGCCCAATGCGCCGGAATGAACGTGACCAATGGTCCAGTCGGTGTAGTGGCTCAGCGAATTCACGACCTTGATCGACATCATTGGGCCTTCAAACGTCGACATTCCGTAGAAGGCGACCGACACGACAAGCATGCGCAGCACGGGATCGGTACGAAGCTTGTCCCAGGCGCCGGACAACGTCATCAGGCCGTTGATCATGCCACCCCACGACGGCATCCAAAGCATGATGGAAAAAGTCATACCGAGAGTTTGTGCCCAGTCGGGAAGCGCCGTGTAATGCAGATGATGCGGGCCCGCCCAGATGTAGAGAAATATCAGGGCCCAGAAGTGGATGATCGACAGGCGGTACGAATAGATCGGCCGCTCGGCCCGCTTCGGAATGAAATAGTACATGATGGCAAGGAAGCCGGCGGTGAGGAAAAAGCCGACGGCGTTGTGTCCGTACCACCACTGGAACATCGCATCCTGAACGCCGCCCCATGCGATGTATGATTTCGAGCCAAACACCGACACCGGGAGCGCGGGATTATTTCCGAGGTGAAGGACCGCGATCGTGACAATGAACGCAAGATAAAACCAGTTCGCAACGAAGATGTGCGGTTCCTTGCGCTTGACGAGCGTCATCAGGAACACCAGCAGATAGGTCACCCAGACGATCGTCAGCCATAGATCGGCATACCATTCAGGTTCGGCGTATTCCTTCGACTGCGTTACTCCAAGTAGGTAGCCCGTCCCCGCGACGAGAATGAAAAAATTATAGCCGACGACGACAAACCATGGCGCTAGATCGCCGGCAAGCCGAACCCGGGATGTCTTTTGAACGACATAAAACGACGTTGCGAGAAGAACATTGCCGCCGAACGCAAAGATCACAGCCGACGTATGCAGGGGCCGCAGCCGGCCGAAACTCGTCCACGGCAGATCGAAATTGAGCGCCGGCCACGCCAGTTGGGAAGCGATCAACAGGCCTACGGTAAATCCGGCAATTCCCCAGAATACCGCCATGACCGCCGAGAACTTGATCGGACCCATATTGTAGTTCGGCCTCCCGTTGATCTCCTGGGCCGGCAGGGACGCGGGACGATCGTAATAACGGTTAAGGATAAAGAAAACCGCCGCAAGGCTGGCGACAGTGCTGAGGGAAGCATGGAATGCGAACGCGCTATCAAGCGCCTTCGCCGCGCCGATCATGCAGAGAAAGGCGGTCACCGCAAACAATGCAGCCAAACCACTTTCACCGATGGTCATGGATTTCGAGTTAGAGGCCTGGCTCATGCGGATTCTCTCTTGAGGACACGAATCTAACAACCACAGTATCGCCAAGCGCGATTTGATCGAGATCAAAATCCATCGGGATCGTCGCTGCCGTTCGGTCGGTCGCGAGCGCTAAACGTGCTCGCAGGCCCGCATCGCTTGACCTTGTACTTGGCGACGGTTGATTGGCCGACGCTAGCTTCCTAAGTGTTTACACTCCACGAGGTTTTCATTTGTTCACCTGCTGGCCCAGAACCTCGATGGTGGGCGCGTTGAGGCAATACCCCTTATAGTGTTCGGCTGCCGTGCCGGCGACGAGATCGCGGTCACATTCGCCCTTGTTTGCGCACAAGGCGCAGACGCGCTGCATGTCGCGCAGCACCAGAGGCTGCGTACGCGCGAGCGTCTCTTCGTCGATTCCGAGCAAATTGAGCATCTTCGGCAGCTCGTCCGCGGCATGCGGCCCCTGACGGACCAGCTCATTTAGGTCAGTGGAAGAAACCCTGAGTTCGCTCGCGATGCGGTCGAATTCGGCGGTATCGAGCTGACGCAGCTCATTCAGTTCCCGCCTGTGCTTCAGCCAATCGCTGAACGTACCGACGAGCGTTCCAACTGCGAGAAACGGTTTGCTTTGGGCGGTCATGAGACACCTCCTGTCGCGTGCAATAGTGCATCAACGGGGGTAAGCGTTGTTGCGGTAGATCAACTTTCGCCTGCCTTGGAGAAGGTTGGCGACGAGCGGCCAAGTCGCACCGGCGTCATAAGCTCACGCCGTGCCATGCCCGTCCCCGTCCCCAAGGATTGGAAGACGTCGGGCCCAGTCAAATGAAATATCTCGGGTGATCGTCGACCGGTCCGGGTCATTCTCGACCGATAGACTGTCCGTCTGATGTCCTCTGTTATGCCCCTAATAGCGACCGAACTGCGGACATCGCGGGAGGTCGGTTCGTGCCGCGAAGAAGTAGAAGTCCCTTTTGGCGCCTAAAACAGCTTCGGCCCGCGCCGGTCGAGCTTGGCTTCCCACGTCAAAAAAGTTGCAGCCGCGATTATCAGCGCAATCCCAACGGCGCTTACGGCGGCCTGCATTGCCAGGCTGCCGTAGACCTGCTTCAAAATCACGAAGGCAAGAAATGACAGCAGCACGCTGAAGCAATAAATCGGCAGCGAGTTCTCTCCGCAACGGATCATTGCCACCATCCACGGCTTCATCATCCCATGCCAGTCTCGCGGTATGAAGCGCGAGACCAGGACGGCCAACGCCAGAAAATGCAGGAGCCGCACCGGGTCGAGGCGGCTCTTGTAGATCGGATAGATCAGCGAAATCACGTCGGGGATCAGCCATTTGAGCGGTTCGATTTGCCAGCTCAGCGTGACGATGAGGCCGAACGCAATGTAAAACACCGCGAGCAGCAGCGTGGCACGCGACCGCATGATCCCCTTGAGTCGTCCGGCGCCCCAACCGGCATACCAGGCGCCGAACACGAAGAGAAACTGCCACGCCAGCGGATTAAAATACAATTCATCGGTCGGCCAAGCCGGCAGATTCCAGCCGAAAATCTGCACCATTAGATAAAGCAGAAACGACGCACCGAGCGCGACCGCGGCGTTGCGGATCAAAAGCCACAGCACGAGCGGAAAAGCCAGATGCAGCATGACGAACATCGGCAATATGTCGGTATTGACGGGCGTGTATTGCAAAGCCGTGACGTGCATCAGGGCTGTACCCGGGATTTTCAAAAAAGAACCTTGTGTTGGTCTCGTCGAGACAGAAGCTGCCGCTACAAGCACCCCGGATCAAAACGAGATAGGCGATCACGAGCAGCAGAAAAGCGGCGTAGATTTCGACGCCGCGGCGCAAGCACCGCGTCATGATCGTCTGCCAGCCTTGTTCGCGCAGGGCACCGCCATAGGCGAGCATGCAGGTGTAGCCGGACACGAACACAAAGACTTCCGTGGCATCGCTGAAGCCGTAGTTGCGAAGCGTCAGCCATGCGAACGAGTTACCGGGAATATGGTCAATAAAGATGAACCATAGCGCGAGCCCGCGGCAGGCATCGAGCCGCAAGTCACGGTGCTCTCTATCGAGATGAACGGCAGGAACCTGCCCCGTCCAAGAAAAACGTTTCAATTTGTTCCGCCTCCGCGCTGTATGAAGCCCCCGCATCGCCCGGCGCTTTTTTGTACCCACTTTGGCGGAGTTATAGATCGCGCGGATGCCGTGGTCATTTTTGTGTGAAACGATTTGATCGGCCCATCGCCGCTGGCGAAGACGATTGGAATCGTCGAGATCGGTGGCGAGAGGCCTTGAAAGATGGTTTAGTAGGGAGCCTCCGTTCAAAGGCATTCGCATCGAATGACAAGACTCTGCAACACTCCAAAGGAGGAAAAAAATGAAAATGTTACCTCAAGTCCTGTTTTGGTTAGGACTTATCTCTGTCCCGTTCGCATGGCTGGTATGGTACTTCGGGCCGGAGATTGAAATCATAAAGCCAGTCCTTGCCAATATTAGCGATCCTGCTTTAAGAGCGGCTTTGCAAGCGGCTCACGCAGAGCGGTTGGGAATTTGGGTCGCTGTTTGGCCAGTATCATTCCTGGTATTGAGCCAGATCCTTGAAAAGAAAATGCAGGAATAGGAAACACCTTCGCCGCTGACGAAGCACTTCCGCTCATTCGCCTTTGAATTTCGCCTGTGAATATTCTCGAGAATGGCCCGTCCGACGGACCCTTGCCGCGGACTCGCGCCCACCAGCGCCACTGAACGCAGCGAAAACAAATTCTTCAGACGATAGGTCGACATCGCTTGCCCGGCCGGCACCGGCCCTGATCTTATCGGCCGCTTAATGCGACATCATAACCCAGCAGGGTGGCCGCCCGATGACGGTTTTGGTCGCGCCACCCCACACGATTTCATTCAGCCGGGAGTGATGGTAGGCTCCCATGACCAAAAGGTCGATGGCGTTAGCTTTCACATATGTCTCGAACACTTTTCCGACCGCGCTGCCGTCGATTTTTATCATTTCGAAGGTCGCTTCAATGCCGTGCTCCGCCAAATGGCTCACGAGCGCTGTCCCGGATACCAACTCTGCCGGCGTGTTGTTGTCGGTGGCGGTGATGATATGTACATTCGCCGCCGCCTGGAGCCATGGCAACGCGTCGGCCACCGCTCTTGCGGCCGGCGCGCTATGATCCCAGGCGATCACGACATTATCGAATGCCACCGTCAATTCGCCGGCGAGCTCCTCTGGACACATCAGGATCGGCCGGCCCAATTCGAATATCAGCCGCTCGACGATCTTCTCCCATTGGTCATCATGCGGCTTGACTGGGAGGAGCGACAGATCCTTCAGCCGCGCCCATACCGCCAAATTCGCCGGAATATCCGCCGGGGCAAACCGCTGAAGCCATTGCTCGTTGCGTACGCCAAAGCGAGTGGCCGCAGTATCGAACGCCGTCAACAGGTCATGCGCGTTCGATACGCTCCGTACGGCCTTGGTCGCGACCATATTTTCCAGATCGGACGAAATGGCTACCTTCGGCCGGACTGAAATATCCTGTTCAACCACCATTGCGGTGACCCGGGCGCCGATATCCCCGGCGATCGCCGTGCATTTTTCAATCGCCGCGATCGCCGCCGCACTTGGCTCGCCGACAAGCGGCAAGAAGATATCCTTGATCGCTACGTGCGTTCTCCTTTGACCGAGACGTTAGGCGTTCGCGCGTGCCCGTCGTTGATCTTCATCAAGACGACCCATTCATGGATGATCCGACCATGCCCTTGATCGAGGTCAAGGGCTCGCCAGCCGCGGGCGGTATGCGTTATTCTGTCCGCTATTAGGGTCGATTGTGTTGCAAAAGTCTTTTTGCACCGACCAACAAGATCGAACAATCGTTTGAGGGACTACGTAATTTGTGATGAACTCACAAGCGACCTCGGTAACGGCCTGGAGGCGACATCGACCGGCGATCGCAGCTTGATTGCTCTATTTGCGGGAAATTGGTCACCGGCATTTTGGGAGTCTTGCAACATGGGGTAATTCCCGGATCGAGCCAGACAAAGGTTAGGCAATCAGCTTTCCAGGAATGCATATGAGGTCCTTACAAAACTGCGGACAGGACAAGTTTTGGATGCCGCAGTCCTCAAGCCCTAGGTCCAGTGGCGCATGGCTACTTCAATGAGGGCCGATTCCCCCGTGCAGGAGCGCGTCTTCGCGTATCTGACCGACCCGGCAACGCATCCCCTTGTCCGTCGGATCGATACGCATGCGGCATCAGTTTTTCTCGAAGGCGACCGCGCGCTGAAGGTCAAGCGCGCCGTGCATTTCCCGTATTTGGACTATTCGACGCTGGCGAAGCGAAAAGCCGCCTGCGACGAGGAGATGAGAATAAACCGGCAATTCGCGCCGCAAATCTACCGCCGCGTTGTCCCGATCACGCAAAGGAAGGACGGAACGCTTGATATCGACGGAGACGGCACACCGGTGGAATTTGCCATTGAAATGACCCGTTTCGACGAACGTCAGACTTTCGACCATCTGGCAGAAGCTGGGCCGCCGGATCCGGCCCTTGTTGACGCCATTGCCGACGTGATAGCGGCCTCTCACATCATCGCGCCGCGCGCACCGACGGAGCCCTGGATCGCGTCGATTCCGGCATTTATCGAGGGTAATAGTGCAGCCTTTCGAACCGCCGCCTGCTTCGCAAAAAGCGATGTCGACGAACTCGAGGATGCGTCCCTGTCCTCGTTTTCCCGGATAGGCGGCCTATTAGAGGAGCGCGGCAAGCAGGGATACGTGCGGCGTTGCCACGGTGACCTGCATCTGGCGAACATCGTACTGATCGAGGGCAGGCCCGTTCTGTTCGATGCAATCGAGTTCGATCCTGAGATCGCGTCGGTCGATGTGCTCTATGATCTGGCTTTCGCAATCATGGATTTCATCCGCTATGACCGGCATATGGCTGCGAATGTCGTCCTCAACGGATATCTTGCGAAGACTCCGAACGACAATCTTGATGCGCTCGCAGCACTTCCGCTGTTCATGTCACTACGCGCCGCCATCCGTGCCAATGTGCTGCTCGCTCGTTTCGACCGGGCTCGTCACGACAAGGCTGATGTCATGCAGTCGGCACTGGCCTATTTCGAACTTGCGAAGCTGGCGATCCGTCCACCAGAGCCGACGCTCGTCGCAATTGGTGGGTTGTCCGGAACCGGAAAATCCGTTTTGGCGCGCGGCCTCGCGCCCAGTGTCCCGCCGCTGCCGGGTGCTGCGATATTGCGGACAGATGTCCTGCGAAAGCAGCTGTTTTATGTGCATGAAACGGATCGGCTGCCCGAGAGCGCATACCGGCCGGAGATCACTGAGCAGATTTACGAAATCCTTCTGCAACATGCAATGCGGATTCTCTCCCAAGGTCATTCCGTCGTCGTCGACGCCGTGTTTGCTCATGAATCGGAGCGCTCCGCCATTCGCGATGCTGCGCGTAAGCTAAACATCCGGTTCGTTGGCCTCTTTCTCGTCACCGACCTTGCGACCAGATTGAGCCGCGTCGGCCGGCGCGAGCGCGATGCATCCGACGCTACGCCGGAAATTGCCGGGCTTCAGGAAAAATATGACATCGGCGAAGTCGATTGGGTGATCATCGACGCATCCGGAACGCCTGAGGAAACTCTAAAGCAGTGGCGGTTCTGAATTCAACAGCTAAACTCTGCTCCGGCCCCAACCTTCACAGGGTTAGGGTCAATGGTTCGAATCCCTCGCCCGTTCCAGAATCGTTTCGTTTATCAATGGCTTCTAGCGAGCGATATATTTGCGTTTCACTCGGTGTATGTCTGGGGAAGCAGGTGGCAAAAATCGCGCGCGCAGTGCGCCGATCGAAGTCGATGGGTCGCGAGGTCTAAGATCGAGGCGCCACGCACCCGCCCCGCCACCAACGGAAAATTTTGGGCTCGAGCATTTATGAAATTAACGAGGATCATGGTGACCCGCACGGAAATTGATGACCTTGCCGATGAACAAAGAGGCCTTAATAGCGGCCGTTGGGGCGGCTGCGGCAGGAATATGCTGGCGTTCAACCTAGCCGTCCTGATCCTAGCTGTCTGCGGCTCGTCAGCAAGTGCAGCATGTGTTTGTCGGTGTGTGGACGGCGAGGTGAACTGCAATCACCAGACCGGTACGTATAAGCTGAAGTGCGACGAAAGCGGACATTCCTCCCCATCGGGTTTGAATTGAAGAGCCGCCATCGGGCGGCTTTTTCTTATTGAACGGACCGCACGTTCGATGTCGCATGTTGGCACTAACGGACAAATCGGCCGCACCGAGTTTTGTCGCCTATTGGACTAACAACGGACAAAGGGCGGCGCAAATCCTCAACGGCTAGGCCGCGAATGACCCACAAGCGATGCGAAGGCCAATGAGCCGAACTGGACCTATAAGACCACAAACAAGACCATATTCCGAATAATCGGAAGGACGCGCAGAGGCAGCTTTTCCGACATAAAGGTGGGCGAGAACGTGTCGGTCCCGCTACGACCTCCATGGCGACGATCGCATTGCGAATCGCGTCCTTATCAAACCGAAGCCGTCACATCTCTCGTGCCCAAGGCCTAATCGTGCTAGTGAGCCACGATTGGCGGAATGCCAATGGGATCGAGTCACAGCGCAACAGAGGGTGTGGCCATGGCACATACACAAGTTTCGAGAATTTTCAAACCAGCCGCGATTGCGATTTCCACGTTTGCGGCCGCAGTGGCGATGTTCGGCGCGGCGCTCACATTCGCCCCCCAGCGTGCCGCGGCAACACCCGCCTATGCGCAGCAGACCGGCAAGGCATGCGGCTCCTGCCACGTGAGCAAATCGGGCAGCGGTGCCCTCACCGCAGCCGGCAAGGCTTTCCAGAAGAGCCGCAAATAATGCTGCGACGGGCGCGACGATCACCGGCACAAACGGCATTACATCGACAACGGCCAGGTGACATTCACCGTATCGCCGGGGCTGATAGTCGCGTCGCCGCTGCTGGCGCTCATGGATGCGGGCGAGCCCGCATGTGTGCCGTCTCCCAGTACGTCTTTGGCGTGACGGTACGTGAGCCGGAATCGATTTGGTGAACGAAACTCCGCATTCCCGGCACGACCACGTTCTGTGACCTGCAGAAAGCCAAGAGCTTCGGCTTCGCGGATCGCTGGACTGATGGCGTGACGGTGGATACCGTAAGCCTCGAAGTCATCGTAGGTGATACGAGGGAAGCACTGGGGAACAATGCTTATGAGAGTTGGGAAATTTTGGGTAAGCAGGACCAATCGCCCTGCACCAACCTTCATAGGGTTAGGGTCACTGAAACGAGGAGGCGCCGTTTCCTGAGTATTGAAGTCGGGCGGCCGGTCCGTTTCGAGCAGACGCGATCAACAATGCCTAACTTCAGTTGTGGGCGATTTTGGTCCGTTGATATAGGCTGTGGGCGCGTGCTTCGAACGCGGCAATGACCTCTGCGGTAGCGCCTGGTAGCGCTCGATCTAGGATTCCCTGCAGCAAGAAGGAGCGCAGTTCAAACTCGGCGATGAGGCTTACCCGGCAGCCTGTTTCAGCCACAGTGACGAAATTCCACGACAGCTTGAATTGCCGAAATGGAAAATCCTTAGAAGTGACGTCAATCCGCGTGGGCGGCTGCAGCACGGTCCTCGATCCGAAGCTCACGCGGATCGGGCCGAGACCTATCACCTGATCGGTGAAGTATGTGTTCACCTCACGCCTGCGAATTCGCGCGGCCATCCACCAAGGCAGGTATTCGGGATAGCGTTCGACGTCGGCAGCCAGATCAAACAACTGTTCGCAAGTGTAAGGCAGCAGGCGCTCTCTTTTTTGGCTCGACATATCAGGCTCTCAATGTCTTAGCACTCCGGGCGAGCAATTCGCGGCTGCGCGGACGGCAGCGAATTAGCTGGTGTCTCCTTTTCGGATTTCACTTGCTCTGCGTCAACGGGGCATCGTTTGCCGCGCACCGCCAATCACGGGGGAGCGCATTTGATACTCTGTTTTCCGCTCTTGCCCAACTCCCGACCCGGGCCTGGTCAAGAGCAGCTGACCTCGGCCGTGGAATTTGCGCATACCCAGCTGGAGCTGTTGCAGATCCGCGCCAGGCGTGCCGAATTGATTGCGAAGATCGAAATCGGTCAGGACGATACGGAGGAGTTGCGTCGCCTGGTGGCGCTGGATCGCTATGAACGATACGCCCGCACCAGGCGGCGGCTGGCGTCGGATAGTTTTGATGGGGGATAGTCGAACAGCTTTCGAGAGGAGGCCCGAATGCGAGATGGGGCGCAACCCGCTTTTTGCCAGAACGAACCCAATTTGATCGGCGCAAGGCGGTTGGCTTCGGGCACCGTTCGGTTTTGCCAGAACGAACCCAATTTTGGATTGTCCACCGCGAGTTTTGAAATCGGTTCAGGCCGTGTTACCGGCGTCGACGGTCAACACCGTGCCGGTGATGTTGCTGCCCCCGTCTCCGAGCAGATATTCGACCATACGGGCGACATCGTCGGCCTCCGGCAGCCGACGCAAAGCGCTGCGGCCAACGATACGCTTGCGCTGATCCTCCGAAAGGCCTTGCGTCAATTCAGTGTCGACAAAGCCGGGCGCGATCGCGTTCACGGTGATGCCGAGCTTGCCCACCTCGCGCGCAAGCGATCGGGTAAAGCCGGTCGCCGCGGCCTTGGTGGCCCCGTAGACAGACAGACCGTTATAGCCAGTCGTTGCGATGATGGACGACATGTTGATGATGCGGCCGGCGCCATCGGCCATCATCTGCCGCACAACATATTTTGTGAGAACGATCGGAGAGAGGATGTTGAGACGCATCAACGCCTCGATCTCCGTGTTGTGCATGGTGGCGAGAAGTCCCTCGGTGCCGATACCGGCGTTGTTGACGAGACCGTAAATCACGCCGAATTCGTCGCGCAGCCCCTTAACAAAAGCCGGGATGGCGTCGACCACGCTCAAATCGAACGCTCTGAAGTGAAGGCCGCCGGCGCCTGCCCCGGCTTCGCGGATTGCCGCGCGCAACTCGTCGCTTTCGCGCCGCGCCACCGCAATCACATTGTAGCCGGCCGCGGCAATCCTTCGCGAGATGGCGAGGCCAATTCCACGGCTTCCTCCGGTCACCAGAACGTTACGCATCGTACCGTGCCAGCTTTCCTGCCGCCGTCATATCGAGCGACGATACGAATTTGATCGTGGCCGGAACCTTGTAGGAGGCCAGCGACGCCCTGCAATCGGCAAGGATTTTATGGCGGATTTCTTCTCCCCAGCTTGAGTCGCAGCCGTCGGCGAGAATGACATCGGCGACCACGACGGCGCCGGTGATCGGGCTGCGCCGCGATCTGGCGCGGGACATGCGCACCTCCGCATGCCGGTTGATGACGGCTTCGATTTCCTCGGGGTGAACCTTGAGGCCGCCAATGTTGATGATGCCGCCACGCCGGCCAACGAAGTAGTACCTGTCGCCGCGCAGTTCGACCATATCGCCGGTGTCGACGAAACCCTCACTATCGGTGAGGGCGGGCGCGTGCCGGCCGACATAGGCATGTGCCGTCCGCACTGAGCGAATCCGCAGCGATCCGTCTTCGACCTTCATATCCACGCCGTCGCGGCTTTCACCGACCATGGTTGCGGGAAAGCCCTCAAGACCATCATTCACCGCAAAACCCACGCCCGCTTCGGTCGACGCATAAGCGTGACCGATCGAGGCCGCAGGAAAGGCCCGGCTCAAGCCATCAAGGACTGCCTGGTCGGCAATCTCACCCGACAAACGAACGTAGCGCGGAGAAAATCCCGAAGCCGATCCGCTCATCAGAAGTTTGCGCCAGTGCGACGGCGTGCCCGATATGCGCGTGACACCCCTCGCATGCAGGCGCGTTACATAATCGGCGATCGGCTCGCCGGGTTCCGTCAACACCATCGAACCACCGCCGATGATGGCGCGCAAAAAAATCTGAAGGCCGCCGTAGCGGCGAATGTCATAGAAGGTCGCCCACACCGGCAGAGTACCGCGCGCCGGGCCATCCGCGATAATCGCACCCGTCAGTCCTTCCAGGGTATGGCTGACGATTTTCGGCACACCCGAGGTGCCCGATGTCAGCATCAACCATTCCGTCGCCCGCTCGGTCTTGGCTCCCGCTTCCGCGCGCTCGGGCGCTCGGGCCGTCACAACGAGAGCCGGTCCCGAATCCGCCCACCGTGCCGGTTGGTCGGTAATCACGGCGTCGATATCGGCATCTTCTATCAGGGTCTGAAAGTGATCGGTGTTGAGGTCGGGCGGGCACAGAAGCATTCGCTCGGCTACGCCATCGATTTCCGTCATCGCGACGGCGGATATCAGTTGATCCGCGACGGCAAGCAGCACCGAGCGCCCGGAAAGTTCGCCAAGTCGGCCTCCCAGGCAGGTATCACCAAGAATGTTCGTCAGCGACACAACCTGTCGCGCATCGGAAATGTCGCGGCCCTTCAGATCCGGACTGAGGTAGTCACGGAGCGCGAAGACTTCACGCGGGGACATTTTCATAGGCCCTGATAAATTCGCCTACCGTGAGAGGAAAGCTGGCGTCCTCCGATATGGTGAACGGGTCGATGCCGAGATCGTCTTCGAGTCGAGCAACGAGGATGGCGAAGCCGAGTGAATCGAAGCCGGTTTCGTGAAGTGACAGGTCATCATCGAGCGGCGGCAGAGTGACCTGCTGCTCGCCGGCAATCCGTTGCATCTCCGAAATAATCCTTAACCTTATCGACATGGATTCTTTCGCTTTCTGAAAAAAATTGTCAGGGGACATGATAGGGCCCAACCGCGAAATAAACTCGCCGTTCGCGAAACTTTTGCGTTCGTTGGTAAATGCAACGCGCGCCGTTAACCCTTGGATTCGCGAGATTTTGCGGGGTAACGATCTCTGCCGCTCTACGGCGTGCGCGCGTAGCGGCGCTATAACCGAATCGAGCCGTCCAAGATGCACGCATAGTCAGCCGCATCAATCGGACGATAAACGCTGGACGCAGGATCCCTGAAAAACAGCGGGTCGTTCACGAGGTGCGGATCGAATCCCTCTCGAACCAGCGCATGCTTTTTTTGCTTGAATGTTTCGGTGGTCTCCAGCGCCGCGCTGATCCGGACGAAAACCGGGTGAGCATACAGTGGCAGCCGGCGCGAGATACGGCGCTGGAATTCCGTGAGGTCAAAGCCATCATCGACCACCAGCGTAGCCATTCCCGCGCGCCCATCGGCGCCGGGAACTTGCACGCCATAGGTTGCGGCATCGATAACGCCGGGGCAGGCCAGAACGGCTCCGTTCACTTCGGAGGTAGCAACGTTCTCGCCTTTCCAGCGGAAGGTATCTCCGACCCGATCGATAAAGTGGAAATAGCCGGCTTCATCGAGCCTCATCAGATCGCCGGTACGAAACCAGGCGTCACCCTTCGCGAACACATCGCGCAGGATCTTCTTTTCGGTTTCACCGGCGTCGGTGTAACCCTCGAAACGGCCGCCACCATGATCGGCCGTGCCGATGCGGCCAATGGCTTCGCCGGCCTCGCCGCGGACGCAGGGAATACAGAGACCATCGGCGGTGCGAACCGGCGTGCCCGGCTCGCCATCCAGCCGTACAATCGCCGCTGGAAACCGATGCGCCAATAGCGGCGGGATTCGGCCGATCGCACCGGGCTTGCCCTCGACATTGTAAAGCGAGAAATTGCCTTCGGTTGCTGCATAAAACTCCAGTATCCGGGGAATTGCGAAGCGCGCCTGAAAGGCTTCCCAGATGTCGCCGCGCAAACCATTGCCGCAAGCCAGCCGGAGCCGATGCCTTCCTTCAAATTCAGACGGAGGCGCGTTCAGCAAGTACCGGCATAGCTCGCCGATATACTGGAATAGCGTGCAATCCCAGCGGACGATATCGTGCCAGAAATGGCTTGCGGAAAATTTGTCCGACAGCACGACCGATGCTCCAGCGGCCAGCATGCTGCATGGCGCGACAACGCCGCCGACGCTGTGATAAACCGGCAAACAATCGTACAGCCGGTCATCGATTGATGCGTCCGTCAATCCGGCAAACCAGCCGCCCCAGTTCAGGATGCGCCGATGGCTGATGCTAGCGGCCTTTGGCAGACCGGTGGTGCCCGAAGTGTAGATCAGCAGCGCACGATCGTTGATGGCGACCCCGCGTCGCTCCGCTGGCGACAACGGACTTGCATCCATTCCATCGAGGAATGCGTCAATCATTGCTTCTTTGCCGTCACCGCCGTAAATCCAGATTTTCGGGACTCGGTCCAGATGCGGCCGCGCCGTTTCGAAGACGGCAGCAAGATTGTCGGCGAGAATGACATGATCGGCTGCGGCGACGTTGATACAGTGAGACAGCGACAACCCAACCAGTTTTGTATTGATGAGAGCCGCGACACCGCCGATTTTGGTGATGCCGAGCCAGGCTGCGATGTAATCCGGCCGGCTCGACATCATCAGGCAAACGGTGTCTCCGGCTTCAATTCCCGCCGATAGCGCCCAACGTGCGTAACGATTCGTCCTGTCGGCCAACGCGCGGTAGCTGAACGTCTCCGCCTCCGATATCAGAGCGGGACGATCAGGTTGTCGCTCCGACCAATCCTCGACAACGTCGGCAAACAATCGATGGGGATCGGCTTCGATGCGAGAGGTAAGCTCGATGGCTTTGAGCCAGCTTTTCGCAGCGGAAGACTTGCCACGCGGTCGCGTGCTGCTTGCCGATTGCTCGATGGCACCTGCGTTCATGGCTGAATACTTGTTGACCCTGGGGCGATGTATAGACCGCCCTGGCTCACCAGGGGTTAATCAGCAGGGTTAAAAGCCGTGTTGCGATTGAGGGAATTCTCGCAGCTCCGCGCAACGGATGTCGCAGCATGTCTCACAGGTGCCGCAACCGGGCATCGGCGAACCTTATTCGGTCACCTCATCGGCACGGGCGAGTTGTGACACATTGAGCACACTAAGATGAAAATACGTGGTTGACGCCCTGCTTAATTTCATCTGGCCACGGTTCCGCCCTTATTTCCCGTCGGATTTCGGTAGGTCGGAGGTCACGACATGTCTTCCATCAGTGATGCCAGAACTTCGTACGTTGACGTTAAAATAAACCGGGTTCATCCCAACGCCCAATTGATCCGGGCTGCTGGTGTTCGGAACGTCATTCAGCTGTTCGCCGTCGTTCTGGGAGCGGCTTCGCTTGCGGCTTGCGCTCAATCCTCTGTTGTCACCAAGAACTCTGGATTGCTTGCCACCAGTCGACAGGCGTCGCTGGAACAAAATCGAAAGACATCATTCGTGACGAACAGGCGTGTGGCGGTCACGAAAAAACATACCCCGTTCGTGGCGGACAAAAAAACAGCCGAGACAAAGGTTGCGTCGTCCGGAATTGCCAGCTTCTACACGGAAGGAACAAGGACCGCGAACGGTGAAAGGTTCGATACGCACGAATTGACCGCCGCTCATCGTACGTTGCCTTTCGGCACCCGGTTGCGCGTGACAAACGTCAATACCGGGCAGTCCGTGACGGTTCGCGTGAATGACCGCGGTCCGTTCATTCCCGGACGAGTTGTCGACGTCTCGTATTCCGCGGCCGAAGTGTTAGGGAATGGTTGGAGGCGGTATTGCAAAGGTCAAACTTGACGTCGTCCAATAGCTGGCAGGAGCGGCCTAGACGTAACGATAGAAAGACCGGAGACCAGACGAAGCGGCACGTCTAAACGCTTTCGCTGTCCGTCCTATGCGTACCGGTGTAGCTCATCCCGCTGCTTTCCCTGAATTGAAAAGCAATTTCATCGACCGCTCGCCGCGCCCATTCGCCGGCCTTTGCCAGCCAATAGTCGCTACGGTCCGTGTCGAGCAACGCACGTTCTCGGCACATCATTTCCTGATTACGAATTTCAGCAAGTTTACTCATTTACTTCGCTTCCCCAAGCGCAAAGTTATCCATGCAACATGACAGAGCCGTGACAGATGATCGTTGCGTTTTGGTAGCAAAATGGTGACAGTTTCTCCGTAATTGTCGGCTTTGGCAGTCCTCGCGTGATCCCATCGACCGGATCGGCGACGTTAAGTTTTGTGAGCCACCCAGTTGGCCGCACGTTTTTCGGCGAACGAGGCAAGGCCCTCCGAAGCGCGCTCTTGAGATTGGCCAGCGTCTCGAATTTGGTCGGAAGCTGGACAGGCAAGTTTGCCGGGTTTGTAGCCTCGAGAACGCGATCGATGTAGGCTGGCACGGTCGAGCCCTGCCTTCGATGGACGTCGTAGCTAATCAACCTTGATGTTCGCGGCCCGAACGATGGGCCACCACTTCTCGATCTCCGCTCTTTGATACGCGCCCAGACTTTCGGGCGTTTGCCGATCACGCGAGGGAATCTCTTGTCCAATCTCGCCGAAGCGTTGACGTACCCTTGGATCTGAGAGTGCATCCACCACGGCGCTGTTTAGCTTGCTGATGATTTCCCTCGGTGTGCCCTTCGGCACCCAAAGGGCGTGCCAAACATCGACATAAAGCCCCGGCAGACCTGCCTCATCGACAGTCGGCAAATCCGCTGCCAAGGCTGAGCGCTCTTTGGCAGTCACTGCGTAGACCTTGATCGTTCCTGCCCGGACCTGCGGAAGCGCATTCGCGAATTGATCGAACATCAAATCGATCTGGCCTGCAACGAGGTCTTGCATCGCGGGTGCCGCTCCGCGGTAGGGCACGAATTGGAATTTTGTGCCGGTCATTTGTTGAAACAGCTCTCCGGCTACATGAGCAGGAGTTCCGACGCCACCCGCCCCATGTGTTGCTTGGCTGGGGTGCGCCTTCAGCCAGACGACCAGCTCGTTCAAGTTATTCGCTGGCAGATTTTTCCTAGATACGATCAAGATTGGATTGGTGGCAACCAATGACACCGGCTCCAAGTCGTTCAACGGATCGTAAGGAAGTTTGTAGACTGCCGCGTTGATCACGTGGGTGCCTAGGAAACCAAGATTAACCGTGTATCCGTCTGGCGCTGCGTGCACGACCCGGCCGACAGCCATGCTGCCTGAAGCGCCGGTCACGTTTTCGACGATAATCGGCTGGCCAATACTTTGCCGCATCCGTTCAGCCAGGATGCGAGCAATCGTGTCGGAGGGGCCACCTGCGGAGAACCCGACAACAAGGCTAATTGGGCGGGCCGGGTAGGTCTCAGCCCGCGCCAATTGTGATATTGTCAAGACAACGAAAGCTGCGGAGATAATTTTCGCAAGAAAATGCAGAAAACCCATGATGCTCCTCGCCTACCTGCAATTATAAAGAAAAATCGCCGAGGCTTTAGCGAAGCCAAGCGCCTTTTGATAAGGCGAATTCACCCGCACTGCATCCACGCGGAAAGACTTAGAATTGTCTTTGGCAGAATAGCTCAACGGACCATTAGACGAAAGGACAAGCCGGAGCTTAGACCGGTCAGCGGCACTTCCGTATCGCGGAGGCTTGCTTGTAATTGGCTGCTTCGGCTCATTCGCGTCGGATTGACGATGTCCGCGACATGTCCGGTTTATCCCCCCCGATAGCGACCGAACTGCGGACATCGCTGAAGAGGCCTGCCGTCAAGCCACGAATGAATGAACACCGGGGCCCAATCGGCATCTCGTCGGCGGCCACGACGGCGTAGACGATCGCCGGGCCATCGACCGCGAGTCCCGGATTGCCGGCTTCAGATCAACCGGCCGCGGCGCCGTAAATCCGTGTCCACCATAAGCGCGGGACAGCGCAGCGAAGTCCGGATCGGGAAACTCAACAGCTTCGCGGAATGGCACCTATTCTTCGTGGCGCCAAGCTTGGCGAGGCCTCCGCTTCAGCGGCCGGGAATTCCCCGTACCTGGCATCCCCGTAAGAACAGCGCCGCGCAGGTCCGCACCCGCGCTTCGATCGTTGAACGCGACGGCAGCGGCAGGCCGCCAAAGATGGCCGCGCGTCGCGGTGCTGACGTAAGCATCCCGAGCAGCATGCCAGCGGCTTCGTTGACATCGTCGAGTGCGACCAGCTCACGCTTCTGCTGCAGCCGTAGCCAGTCCGCCAGCGCCGCAACGGTACGCTGGATGGCTTTCTTATAGAATGTCCCCGCGATATCGGAACGCTTGCCGGCCTCCTGCAGCACTATGCGTTGGAGCGCGATCACTTCTTCGTCAAGTGTGAGTTCTGCGCACGCCATCAGCGCCGCACATAACGCCTCTTCGATGTCTGTGTGATCCGCGACGCGAAGGTTGACCTCCGAGACGAAGCGGTCGAGGCGATCCGACACCATGCCTTCGAACAATGCGGCCTTGGTCGGGATCAATCGATAGAGCGTCTTGGTGGAGACGCCGGCGCGGCGGGCCACCGTCTCCATGCCGGTCGCGGCATATCCGCTGGCGGCGAATTCATGCCGCGCAGTCTCGTAGATGATCTGCCGCGTTTCCTCGTCGGGGCGGACTTGCGGGCGGCCCCGGCAGCGCCGGTCCTGGGCGATTTTGACCTTAGCCATGCTTTTACATGATGCCTGTCATTCTATTGACAGTCTGGATGTAGGCCCTATTTTGGAAAATGTCAAGTTTCCTAATTTGACCAACCTTCAGGGAGTAACCACCATGACCCGCCACGTCACCGCATTCGAAATCGAACGTCCGGTTCCCGCCGGGGAAGCCGTCAGGGATCTTGGGCCTGCCGCACCGGACAAGGCCGACGCATCTGCGGCGGCCCCGGCCCCTGCTGCGGTTAAAAAGTTCAATTTTCGCAAGCTGTTAATGGTGAGCGCGGCAGTGGCGGTGCTGGCCGGCGCCACCTGGTATGGCTGGGACTACTCGACCGTCGGCCGCTACCTGGTCTCGACCGATGACGCCTATGTGAAGGCCGACAACACCACGATCGCCCCCAAGGTCTCGGGCTACCTGCACGAAGTGCTGGTCGGCGACAATGAGCGGGTCAAGGCCGGGCAGATCCTGGCACGGATCGACCAGCGCGATTTCACGGTGGCGCTCGACCAGGCCAAGGCCGACGTCGCCGCGGCGCAGGCCGCGATCGCGAGCAAGCAGGCCCAGCTCGAAGTTCAACAGGCGGTGATCGACGCCGCAAGAGCAACTATCGATGTCGACAAGGCGACCGTCACTTTCGCCGCGCAGGAGAACAAGCGTTACACCGATCTCGCGACGACCGGCTTTGGCAGTGTTCAGAACGCGCAGCAGGCGGCGTCGCGTAATGCCGGGGCCGAAGCCGCGATCGCGCGCGATACCGCCAACCTCGCGTCCGCCCTGAAGCAAGTCGACCTACTGAAGTCGGAAATCGTGCAGGCGGGTGCAGCGCTGGCGCGCGCCAAAGCGCTGCAGAGCCAGGCGGAACTCAATCTCGAATACACCTCCATCATCGCGCCGATCGACGGCGTCGTCGGCAACCGAAGCTTGCGCATCGGCCAGTTCGTGCAGGCCGGCACCCAACTGATGTCGGTGGTGCCGATGGCCGGCGCCTATGTGGTGGGAAACTTCAAGGAAACCCAGTTGACCGATGTGCGCAAGGGACAGGCGGTCGAGATCGCCGTCGACATGTTCCCCGGCCAAATCGTGCATGGCCGCGTCGACAGCATCGCGCCGGCCAGCGGCCAGGAATTCGCGCTGCTGCCGCCGGACAACGCCACCGGCAACTTCACCAAGGTGGTCCAGCGCATTCCCGTCAAGATCGCGCTCGACCAGGACAACAGCTCTCCGGTCGAATTGCGTCCGGGGATGTCGGTGATTCCGACCATCGCGACCAAATCCCAAGCCCGCATTCGCCAGGCCGCCGCCGCGTCGCGGGCATCAAGCAAGGTTTCCGGAGGATAGTGTCATGTCAAGTCCTGCGCTTGCGGCCTCGATCTCAGCGCTTCCCGCTTCAACCGCGACATCGGAGCGCGTAGCCGCCGATTCCAACCGCGCCAGCACGGCGGTCTGGATTGCCGTCCTCGCGGCGATGATCGGCTCGTTCATGGCGATCCTCAACATCCAGATCACCAACGCCTCGCTGCTCGACATCGAAGGCGGCATCGGCACCGGGGTCGACAATGGCTCGTGGATCTCGACCTCGTATTTGATCGGCGAGATCGTGGTCATCCCGCTCACGGACTATCTCTCCCGGGTGTTTTCGTTCCGCCGCTATATGCTCGCAAGCGCGGCCTTGTTCGCGGCCTTCTCGGTCGCCTGCGCCTTCACCCACGATCTGCCGTCCATGATCGCGATGCGCGGATTGCAGGGATTTGCCGGCGGCGTGCTGATTCCGATGGCATTCACGCTTGTGCTGACCAAGCTGCCGAAGCCGCAACAGCCGATCGGCCTTGCGGTCTTTGCGCTGTCGGTCACCTTCGCGCCGGCGATCGGGCCCACCATCGGCGGCTATCTCACCGAGAATTACGGCTGGCAGACCATCTTCTTCGTCAACGTAGTGCCGACCATCATCATGGTGACCGCGCTCTATTTGACGCTGGAGCGGCAGCCGATGCAGCTCAAGCTGCTGAAAGAGGGCGACTGGGCCGGTATCGCCACCATGGCGATCGGATTGTCCGCCTTCCAGACCGTGCTCGAGGAAGGCAACAAGGACGACTGGTTCTCGTCACCCTTCATCCTGCGTCTGGCTGTTGTCGCGCTGGTCAGCCTGTCGCTGTTCGTCTGGATCGAACTGACGGTGGCAAAGCCTTTAATCCGGCTGCGGCTCCTAAAGCAGCGCAATTTCGGCTTCGGCACCATTGCGGTGACGCTATTGGGTTTCGCGCTGTTCGGATCGGTCTATATCCTGCCGGCCTATCTCGGTCAGGCGCAGGGCTACAATGCCGAGCAGATCGGCGCCGTGCTGGCGTGGACCGGCCTGCCGCAACTGCTCCTGATTCCGCTGGTGCCGAAGCTGATGCAGCGGTTCGACACACGTTATATCGCCGTCACCGGCCTGCTGATCTTCGCCTATAGCTGTTTCATGAACACGGCGATGTCGCCCGACTATGCCGGCGACCAGCTCTGGATTCCCAACATCGTACGCGCCATCGGTCAGGCCATGGTGCTGACCCCGCTGACCTCGGTGACGACGGGCGACACCGCGCCGCAGGACGCCGCGGCGGCATCCGGCATCAGCAACATGCTGCGTAATCTCGGTGGCGCGATCGGCACCGCGGTGCTGGCCACCGTGGTCACCAAGCGCGAGCAGTTCCACTCCAACATCATCGGCCAGTCGGTCACGCTGGGCCGCGAGGAAGTGCGCAACCGGATCGCCGAGATGACGGACTTCTTCCTGGCGCACGGCGTGCCCGATCCGGCGGCCGCCCGCCAGCAGGCCATCATCGCGCTCGGCAAAACGGTCAAGCACCAGGCGCTGGTGATGGGCTTCAGCGACACCTTTGCGGTGATCGGGGTGGTACTTGTCCTTGCCGCCATTGCCGTCATGCTCACACGCAAAGCAAAAGGCGCCGGCGGCGCGGCGCATTGAGATCGAGAATTCTGCAGCCAGCAAAACAAGGTAAGGAGCACGCAAATGTCCACGATTCACCTCCACCAGACAACCACCTCGACGCCCGAGCAGTACATCGCCGGGCTTACCGACTTCGGGCCCGGCCGCTCGAAGCTCTTTGGCAACAGCGCCGACGAGTACCTCGAGGTGCACCACCGTGGCCGCTCGCAGGCCGACGTCACGGAAGGCTCGGGCGGCATCTGGGAACGCCTGCATTACGACTGGTCCGATCCCAACCGCGTCGTCCTCACGACCACCGACTCCAACGTGTGGGGAGGTGCGTCGGGCCACACTTACTCCTTCACGCGTCAGCCCAACGGCACGACCGACATTGACGTGGTCGTCGTACGCGACGGCAAGAACCTCAAAGGGCGGGGGCTTGGTTTGGTGCTGGGGACCATCGGCAGGCGCGTTTTGGAAAGGGCATTCCAACTCCGTCAAGGCCATCGAAGCCCGGAACAACGCGGCTGAGCACCTAGCCACGGGCAATTCCAGCCTCGCGGCCTGAGCAGTCAGGGAGCGGGTAAAACAAGCCGTGGAACGCACGTTCTTCAATGGCTTGGCGGCGAGAGCGAAGTCGTTGAAATTTCGCCGTCGCGCTCGCGACCCGATCGCGGCACGATAGTCCTTCTCAGCCGTACGATAAACCAACGCGGCGACGTCGTTCAGATTCTTAAGGCCAAGCCTGTTGTTCCGCGCAGAGTCGCGGCGTGAGAACACGTCCACTCTTGATGGCACTTGGCGGACATCGCTCATCGGGCGTACGACCGCTTTGCGGTACCGAACGGACATACCGAAGTATCTCGGTAATGTCCGTTGTTGGGTGTGAACAGCGGACGACATTTGCTCGCTGCGGGGTTTTCCGGTTTTGACCCAACTCCGACATTTTGGCCAAAAAAACCTTGAGATGATCGGCGTGCAGATCGACAAGGCCAGACGAAGGGTGTTCAATGCCGGACAAGAGACTCGAAAGTGGTCTCCGATAAGAACAGACACATTCATTGATTCAATGACAGGGAGAAGCGAAATGTCCTTCGTCGCACGACGGGTGGCGGCGTTTTCGACCGCCCTCATCATGCTTGCTGCCTTTGGCGGCAGCGCATTTGCCCAGAAGAAATACGATACCGGCGTAACCGACACCGAGATAAAAATCGGCAACATCATGCCTTACAGCGGGCCTGCGTCTGCCTACGGCGTCATCGGCAGGACCGAAGCGGCCTACTTCCGCAGAATCAACGCCGAAGGCGGAATCAACGGCCGCAAGATCAACTTCATTTCCTATGACGACGCCTACAGTCCACCGAAAGCGGTCGAGCAGGCGCGCAAGCTGGTCGAGAGCGACGAGGTTCTTCTGATCTTCGGCCCCCTTGGCACACCGTCCAATACCGCCATTCAGAAGTATATGAATGCGAAGAAGGTGCCGCAGCTGTTCGTGCAGACTGGTGCGACCAAATGGAACGATCCGCAGAACTTCCCGTGGACCGTAGGCTGGCAGCCCAACTACCAGAGCGAAGCACGGATCTACGCGAAGTATATTCTGAAGGAGAAGCCGAACGCTAGGATCGCCGTCCTCTACCAGAACGACGACTATGGAAAGGATTATCTCAAGGGCCTGAAGGATGGTCTCGGCGACAAGGCAGCGTCGATGATCATTGCCGAGGACGCCTATGAGGTGGCCGAGCCGACCATCGATTCGCACGTCGTGAAGATGAAGTCGCTAAATGCTGACGTATTCTTCGATATCGCTGGGCCCAAGTTCGCGGCGCAGGCCATCAAGAAGGCTTCAGAGATCAGTTGGAAGCCACTGCACATCCTCAATAGCGTCAGCACCTCCATCGGTGCCGTCATCAAGCCGGCCGGCTTCGAAAACGCGCAGGATATCGTTTCCGCGGCCTATCTGATGGACGCGCTCGATCCGCAATGGAAGGATGATCCCGGCATGAAGGCGTTCGACGGATTCCTCGCCAAGGATTTCCCCGAAGGCAATCGAGCCGATAGCCTGGTGGTGACGGGCTTCAATGTAGCCCAGACGCTGGTTCAGGTGCTGAAGCAGTGCGGCGACAATCTCACGCGCGAGAACGTGATGAAGCAGGCTGCAAACCTGAAGGACTTCAGGACCACCAACCTGCTGCCCGGCATCAAGATTAATACCAGCCCGATCGATTTCGCGCCAATAGAGCAGGTCCAGCTCAGGAAGTTCAAGGGCGATAAATGGGAGCTGTTTGGGCCCATGCTCAGCAGTGAAATCGGAGGCTAGAGCGCTTCCCTGCACTCCACGACAAGCCCCTCGCGACAGCGGTCTGCCAGGGGCCTTTTCGTATGCGCGCACTGGCAGGGCCCGCGCAACCGCGAAACGTGCTGCCGGCTAGACCGATCGACGCAACACTCTCTGAACGGCCACGCGAGACCTCGCAATTTGGCGTAATCTTTGTAGGCATCGCCACTCCGGTCGAGGCGGCTGGGATCGGCACGATCGGCGCGCTGTTCGTGTCGGTATTCCACCTGAAGAGCGTCGCGCCGCAAGAGATCACCATGGCGACTATTTTTCGCGCGGCGCAGCGGTGCAGTTCACGGCGTTGCAATGGCTCGCCGGACGATGATGGCTTGCCAAACGCCCGACCGATCGCCTTGCGAACTTACTTTCTACCCAGGTCCAACGCGTATGGATACGGGCAAGGCCGCCGGCAACCGTCCTGATTCCCGCATCGCGGCCTGCATGGCAACGATATAACCGTACGGCCCAAGGCCGGCTATCACAGCCTTCACAGCAGCCGAAAGCTTCGAATGCCTGTGCAGCTCATCCCGCGCATGGATGTTGGAGATATGGACCTCGAGGATCGGCCCTTCGAAGATCTTCAGGGCATCATACATTGCGATCGACGTGAACGAGTATGCCGCGGGATTGATGATCAGCACATCAGCATCCGTACGCGCCGACTGAATGAGGTCGACCAGGACACCTTCGTGGTTCGACTGGTGAAACGACAGCTGGGCGCCTGCGAACCTTGCAAAATCTTCGCAACTCGCCTTGATCGCGTCGAGCGTCGTCGAGCCGTAGATGTGGGGCTCGCGTATACCCAACAGATTGAGGTTGGGGCCGTTGATGATCATGATACGCATGATGGTCCTTGCGGTTGGTGGTAGGGTTATTCGATGGTGACCACGCGCCTTACCCCTTGTATCCAATCAGCCGCGGCAGCCAGAGAATGGTGTCTGGGAACAGGGTGATGACCCCCAGCACCATCAGGGCAGCCAAAATAAACAGCGCGGCCTCGCGCACGATCGCAACCAGCGGCTGCTTGGTCATGTTCGCGAGTACGAAAAGCAACAGGCCGTAGGGTGGCGTCAACAGCCCGATCATGATGTTGACGACCACCACGACACCGAAATGGACGAGATCGATGCCGAGCGCCTTGGCGGTCGGAATGAAGATCGGGACAATGACGAGCAGGATCGTGCTCCCCTCGAGAAGGCAGCCGAGGACCAACAAGAGGATGTTGACGATGAGCAGGAAGCCGCCCGCCGACGGATGAAGTCCGGTTAGCACCTTCGCAAGCGAGGCCGGGACATTCTCGATCGTGACGACGTAGTTAAAGACGAGCGCACCGGCGATCAGCATCCCGATCGAAGTCGTTGCCCTCCCGCTGGTGAGGATCGCCCCATACAATTGCTTCCAGGTTACGGCGCGATAGATCAGTGTCGAGGCAAGAAGCGCGTAGAAGGCCGCCGCGGCAGCGCCTTCGGTCGGAGTCATCACCCCGCCGTAGATGCCGAACAGGAGAATCACAGGCAGCATCAGCGCCGGAAACGCGCGCACGGTGATCTTCGGGATTTCGCCCAGCGGTATCGGAGGCTCGACCGGATAGTTGCGTCGCCGCGCAATGATCGAGTTCATCACCATGAAAACGCCGCCAAGCATCACGCCGGGGACAAAGCCGCCCAGGAACAGGTACCCGATCGAGGTGTCTGAAATCAGGGCGTAGAGCACCATCGGGATCGACGGCGGAATGATCGGCCCGATGATCGCCGCCGAAGCAGTGATGGCGCCGGCATAGGCCACGGGATAGCGGCCATCTTTCGTCATCATGCCGATGATGATGCGTCCGATGCCGACCGCGTCTGCAATAGCAGAACCAGACATGCCCGCGAAGATCATGTTGGCAACGACATTGACGTGGCCAAGGCCGCCGCGGAAGCGGCCGACCAGCACGAGGCAAAACTGCAGCAGGCGGTCGGTTAGGCTGCCGATGTTCATCAGGTCGGCGGCGAGGATGAACAGCGGTATCGCCAGCAGGACATAGCTGTTGAAAAGGCCGTTCAGGATCTGCTCGGCGGCCGTACCGAGATCGAGGCCCGAGAGCAGCAGGTAGAACACCGAGGCCACGATCATGGAATGCCCGATCGGCAGGCCGAGCGCGCCGAGAGCCACAATCGTGATGATGCAAAGGGCGAAAGGTGAAACTGGCATGCTAGTCGCTCAGCCTTGCTGCATCCGTGTCTGGCGGCGTGCCGCCACGGATGGCGTCGACGACCAGCCAGCAGTAGCGGCAGATGCACGCGACGAGAAAAATGACGTAAATCGAATACAACCAGTTGATCGGCACATGCAGATATGCCGAGCGTTCGACTTTCATGAAACTTACATAGGCATAGGACGCGGGCAGCGAGATGCTGTAGAGCACAACGAGCACGATTCCGGTAATGACGGTCAGGATCCGCCGCACGCGCTCCGAGAGCGTCGAGTAGATGATATCAAACCTGATCTCCTCGGCTTCCGAGACCACGAACGCGGCGCCCCAAAGCACCGTCCAGAGCCATGCCGTGATGATGACTTCCTCCGACCACCCGATCGGGTTGTTCAGCGCGTAGCGGGCGAAGATTTGGATGATGAACGTTGCGAACATCACCGAAAGCAGCAGCACCATCACGTTCTCGGCGCGCCGACGCAACCACCGGCCGAAAGCTGATGCGCGCGACATCTGGGGGAAGTTGGACATCAAGAGACCGTTTCGAGGAATCCGGCCGGCCGCAGCCGACCGGTCTCCGTTGCTAGTGGCAGCCGGCTTGCGATCCGCTATTTGATCGCGTTGATGCGCTCGAGCGCGCCCTTCGGCCAGTCATTGCCGTATTTGTCGACGTAGCGCTTTTGCGCGAACGTGCGGAACGCGTTCTGGTCCGGCTCGTAGACCTTCTTGCCTTCCTTCTTGAAGTATTCGAGCACTTCCGCCTCCTGCGCGTTGAACTTGGCGGTGTTCGCGTCCATCGCCTTGTCGGCGGCAGCCTGGAACTTTGCCTGCTGATCGGGCTTCATGGCGTCCCAGATCTTCGCGCGGATCGCCATGACGTCGTAGGCGATGACGTGTCGCGTGAGCACGAACTGCGACGTGACCTCGTCGAACTTCATGAGCTTGCTGGCGACAACCGGGTTGTCCTGGCCGTCGACGGTGCCGGTCTGCAGCGCGGTGTACAGTTCGGCATAGGCCACCGGCGTCGGATTGGCGCCGAGCGACTCGCCGAGGAACTGCCAGAACTCGCCCGGCGGCATTCGCAGCTTGATGCCTTGCATGTCCGCCGGCGTCTTGATCGGCTTGTCCGGCTTCAGGTTGACGCTGCGCGAACCAAAATAGACCGGCGTAATGATCTGGATGCCAAGCTGGTCCTTGGCCATCTTGATGAATTCCTTGCCGACATCGCTCTTGAACGTCTTGTTCATGTGGTCGGCATCGCGGAACAGGTAGGCCGATGTCAGCAGCGACCAGGCCGGGATCTGTTTGGAGATATCCGCCGGCGCGAGGTTGCAGAGATCGAGATTGTCACGCTGGAGGGCGACGAGCTCGGTACCCTGCTTGAACAGCGTGTTGCCCCAATAAGGCTCGAAGTCGAAATCATCCTTGATGGCCGCGCCGAAGGCCTTGTAGGCCTCGGCCCGCGTGTCGGCTTCGGTGAAGGCGCAGCTGAACCGGAGCTTGGTTTTGCCCTGGGCCCGTGCGGAATCCAGAACAACGCCGGCAAAGCCGGACGCAGCAACCCCAGCCAACAGTGACCGTCGCGATAGACGCATGATTCTCTCCTCCCTTGATCGGCCCGTTGCGGGGTCCGGCTGTCCTACTCTCACCTTTGATGAAATCAAAAGCAACAGGCAATATGCCTTTGATCATGTGACATCAATTTCACATGACAAAGGAGGATTTTAGCAGTAACAGTTGGCCGTGCAGTCCTCCGCAAACGCACCTGGATCCGCTGATGACGCTGTTGGACCAAATAGAGGGAACTGAAGCTGTTGGTGACGACGGCTACCGCCGGATCCGTTCCGACCTGGTTTTCGGACGCCTTCGCCCCAGCCAGAAACTCAGGCTTGAAGGACTTAAGGAGAATTATGGCGTCAGCATCAGCACGCTACGCGAAATCCTCAATCGCTTGACGGCGGAGGGCCTGGTCGTCGCCGAAGGCCGGCGCGGGTTTGAAGTCGCCCCCGTCTCTGCCGAAAATCTGAAGGAGCTCGCGCAACTGCGCCTGCTACTTGAATCGCATGCGATGCAGACCTCGTTCGCGAACGCCGACGTCGAATGGGAGGGACGTGTCGTTTCTGCGCATCACAAGCTTGCGGCGACGGAGCGGTTGATGGAGGCGGGGATCGGCGAACTGGAGCAGTGGAAGCGCTACGACAGCGAGTTTCACCAGGCGCTGATCTCGAATTGCGGCTCACATATGCTGATGGAAACACACAGCTTGGTATTCGATAAATACTTCAGATATCAGATGGTCGCTTTCATCTATCGCGGCGCCGAGCCCGCGCAGCAGCACAGGGCGCTGCTCGAGTCCGCGCTCAAGCGCGACGACCAGGCGGCGAAGGCGATCTTGACCGAGCATGTGAACAACTGCGTCGAGCACGCCCTCGCCAAAGCGCCGATGCATTAGCCACTGCCCCGGCGGAAAGCAGCAACACGCATCTTGCCCGCCTCGCTGGATGACGACGTGCGGCTATCGATTGCTGCTCCTGCAGAAGCGCCCGCATTGAACGCCAAGATACCAAGGACCCCCGCAATGTCCCATGAACTGATCCTCCGTCCCGTGACTGCCGAGAACTGGACCGATTTTGAGAAATTATTCGAGAGCCGGGGCGGACCCAAATCCTGTTGGTGCACGGTTTGGCGAACGGTGCAAAGCTGCCCGAATTCCGGGCGTCCGGCGACGGCCAAGAAGATGGAGATGAAGAAACGCATATCGACGGGAGAGCCGGTAGGGCTGCTCGGCTATTTCGGCTCGGAGCCCGTTGCATGGTGTTCCATAGCGCCGCGTGACACCTACCGTGCCGCGATGAGCGACCCGGTGCCGGGTGATGAAAAACACAAGATCTGGTCGATCGTCTGCTTCTTCGTGTCGAGACAGTTCCGAGGACAGGGGCTGTTCCAGAAGTTGATCACGGCTGCGGAAATGCACGCAGCCAACAATGGGGCAACGTTGCTCGAGGGTTATCCCGTCGATCAGAACTCTCCCAGCTACCGGTTTGGCGGCTTCCTGCCGGCATTCGAGCAGGCCGGATACTTACTGGTAGGCCACAAGGGAGCCCGTCGACACGTTGTTCGCAAGGTACTCACCGAAGCCGGGTGTAAGTGAGGTCGGTCATTGAGATGAAAAAGCAACCACTACACAATCAAGGTGCTGCGCTCTGGCAGACAGTCCCCTGATGAAAGGCGATCTTCCACCCCTCGACTGGCGCGGCTACGTGGCCGGGCTCCACGCGGGGCGAGCGGTTGGTCGGCAAATTCCCGCACGGTACCACCACCTTTGTTGCGGGCCTGCGCTCCACAGCGCTTACCGCACCATGCGTCATCGACGGCCCGATGAACGGCAATGCCTTCCTCGCCTATGTCGAGCAGGTCCTGGCGCCGACCCTCAAGCCAGGTGACGTCGTCGTGCTGGATAATCTCAGCGCCCACAAGGTGCCGGGGATACGTGAAGCGGTCAAAGCCGCAGGTGCAAGGCTGCTTTACCTGCTACCCTATTCGCCGGACTTCAATCCGATCGAGCAGCTCTTCGCATAACTCAAAGCCTTGCTACGAAAAGCCGCCGAGCGCTCCGTCGAGGGTCTCTGGCACCGCATCGCATGCCTTCTCGATGCCTTCCAGCCAGACGAAGGCGCCAACTACTTCCGCAACTCCGGATATGCTTCAAGTTAAGTGGAAACTGCTCTAGCGTGGGGAGCGGCCATCCAGCCACCGCACCGCCGATAAGTGGAATGAACTGGCGTCGTAGCATGCAGGCCCCAAGCAGCAGGATGCGGCAGCGTAGCCGTCCAAGCTCGACACTTGGAAGACGTACGGGAGCCCGTCGCGGAGAAATATTTGATGGGTCGCTGATGACCGTTGCTGGTCATTCGCGACGGTGTCCCGAGCCCGGTTATCTCCGCTTTGCCCCGATAGCAGACCAAATCCGCATCGCAGCGAACAGACGCTATGTGCCATGTGCCGACATCCCAATGCTCCGCTTACAAGCGGCGATGCCCTATTAATCTTAAGCAGCAAAGGTAGTCGTGATATAGAAAGCACTCGGGCCATTGACAACCGCCCGATGAGCTCCCGCAGCCAAGCGTTGTTTCACTCCGTTACGGAGATGGAACATGTCTAGCGGCAGCACCATTCGCAATCCAACCAACAATCTCGCAACAGCCTCGTTTCCGGACCTCAGATGGTCCGGGCATAGCCCGCTTGCGTGGTTGATCGAAGTAGCATTGACGTGGGAACGACGGCACCAATATGGGGAACTTCTCGAACTCAATGACCATCTGCTAGCCGACATTGGTCTATCGAGAGAGGATGTTGAAGTGCGCAGGTCTCCTTTGTACCTATTAGCGTGGCGCGACAGCCGATGAATGAAGAGAGAGCCGCCCGAAGGAGGCTCTCAAATGAGGTCGAACAGTCAATGCTGCGCGACGGCAGTTTTGTCGAGCGCAGTACGGACGGCGCGCGCCAATTTCACCGCATCGTCGTCGGCCCAGAAATGGATGAAGAACATGCGCGGCTGCTCGTCGAGCATGTGGCTGTGGATCGCGGTCACCTCGATATCCCCGGCTCGCAGCGCGCGAATAAGCGGATTGACCTCGTTGCCGGTAACCAGAAAATCGCCGGTGATGGCGGCCTTACCGTTCCCTGTAGACTGAAAGTTAATCGCGTTGGCACCACCCAGTGCGCCGCTCACCGACATCCCGCCTTCTGTGACAGGATCACGGCGAGGAATACCGAACTGGTAGACACCGCCGTTGGGCGTACCCTTGGCACCCATGGCTTCATCGATCTTCGAGGTGTCGAGATCAACTGCCGGGGCCGGACCAGCGGTCGTGACCGGCGGATCAAATGGCGTCTTACTCCCGGATGAAAGCGCTCCACGAATGGACGCTGCTATCTTTTCAGGATCGCCGTGCCCGGCGACGTGCATGTAGAACGTGGCGGGAGAGGCACGCAGAATGTGGTTGTGAACGGCCGTTATTTCCAATCCGCTTTCCAGCAGCTTGGACATGACCGGTGTAATTTCCGTTTCCAGCAGCACAAGATCGCCCATCACCATTGCCTCATCGTGAATAGGCGCGAACGCCACCCATCCTCCTAGCGCCAGTGCCGGTTTGATGACGATGCCGTCCAGCGTGACTCGCAGATCGGATCGTGGCAGCCCGTAGCGGTGAACCTCACCGCTCACGGCGGCGGTTTTGCCTAGGGCGGCGTCAACTTTCTTCCAGTCAACATCAGCGGAGCGGGCCGGTAACGATAGCAACAGCGCTGCAGTCAAAGTAAATAGTGCGACGGAATGTTTCATGGCCTTCTCCTTTTTTGCGCCCCGATTTATTTCGGGCCGCGCAAAGCGGAATTCCGGCGATGCACGATGCAGCGCGGCGTGAGTTTTCGATGAGATGGAGATGTAAGCAGACATGAGTTCTCCCTCGTGAAAACGGGGCGCGATACTTGGGCATGCCGCCTCGTGGGGGATCGCTATGCTCCCAAGCTTTGAATAAAACGCTTGCGACTTACCGCTGTCAATGCGTTCTCAAAAGATCAGCACCGCACCTGAAACGAACAACAACGCCAGCACGACCGCGCCGAATGGCTGCCGAACGAGATCGAGAGCGGATAAAGCCGGAATGGTCTCCCCGCGCGAAACTTGGATTTGCTGCACCGAAACTTGTCTGCTCGACAATCAGCCCACGCGGGTGTGCACGCCGCCGTCGACAGGTATGACCGCCCCCGTGAGGTAGGACGCCTCATCTGAAGCCAGAAACACGGCGACTTTCGCCGTTTCCCAAGCGGTACCCATGCGGCCCATCGGGACGTTTGCATCTCGTTGCTTGCGCAATGTGTCCCGCGGCGTTCCCGTCGCTTCGTGGTAGCCCTCAATCGCCATTGGCGTGTCAATGAGGCCGAGCATGAGCACGTTGCAGCGAATGTTGTGCGGCGCGTTCTCAAAGGCCAGCCATCGCACAAACTCGTGCAATGCAGCCTTGGATGTCTTGTAGGCAATCAGCGGATATGAGGCGATGGCTGCGACGCTGCTAACGTGAGTGATACTGCCAGATCTCTGGGACCGCATGATCGGCAGTACATGCTTGCTGATCTGCATGGCGCCAGTCAGATTAACATTGAAGATGTTGTCCCAAGCGCGCCTCTCGATTTTGACCGTATCGCCGTCCGGCCCCCCAATACCGACATTGTTGTGAAGGATGTCGATGCGGCCGAACTTGGAAACAGCAGTGTTGACGAGCGCAGCGCAGTCATCCTCGTTGCTGATATCGGCAATCACGCATTCGGCATCGAACCCTTCCTTGCGCAAAAGGTCGCGTGTCTCCTCCAAGGAGCCGGTGCTCCGATTTGCCAACAACAGCTTTGCACCCTCCCGTGCAAAAAGAACTGCTGCCGCCCGACCGTTGCCGATGGTCTCGCCCCGCCTCTGCCCGGCGCCCGCGATAACCGCAACCTTTCCTTCCAAGCGCATGACTGGGACCCCAATCGACCAGCCCCCCATTGGTGGTCCAAGTGGAACGCTATTTTAAAGCTGGTTCTTGCGCTAGCGGTTTCGAAAAAAAGCCGCCCGAAGGCGACTTTTCAATTCAATCCTGATGATGGAGGGATCAGCGCCGACTGCACTCAGGTTGCACTCACAGAACCACGTCCAAGCCGAACTCCCGTTTCACCATGACTTTGTATTCCTCGTCGCTCTGTCCCCCAAGGTTGACCATTTCCTCATCTGTCTTGCTCGCTCGCCACTTGAGGAACGGGACCGCGCTCGGTCCGACCGGATAGCGGAGTTGCCAGCTGTCACCCTCCACGATCTGACGTATTTGTTCTCCAACGACATAGGGCGATGTCGGTTTCGTAAGTGACGCAGTGTACAAAGCGGTTTGACGCCGGGCGTGCGGATAAGGACTATCTTTGGGCACCGGCCTTCCTTTGCCGAATATCGGGGTAGCGATAACGCCGGGTTCGATGATCGCTACACGCACGTTGAACGCCTTCATCTCCTGCGCAAGGCACTCGCTCAATGCCTCAAAAGCCCACTTGGACGCGGCGTAGGCTGCTTGCGGAGCCAGAGCCACTCTTCCGGCAACCGAGGTTATATTGACGATGCAACCATGCCGACGTTCGCGCATGCCCGGTATCACGGCCTTGATGCAGCGCAGCGCACCGAAAAAATTGGTCTCCATGACTTCGCGGAACCTCTCCAACGGTACCTCTTCCACCGATCCGCCACCCCCTATTCCTGCGTTGTTCACGAGAACGTCGATACTACCGTTCACCGAGAGCGCTTTACCGACGGCACTATTAACCGAAGCGTCGTCATCCACGTTGAGCGCAGCCACCGTTACAGGGAGCTTCTCCGCTGAGACGATCTTCTGCAGTTCACCGGCCCCATCCAAATTTCGCATCGTCGCAATAACCTTATGGCCGCCACGTGCGAGCGTCACGGCGGTCGCTAATCCGATGCCGCTGCTGGCGCCGGTAATCAATGCGATGGCCATTCTTGCCTCCCTGAAGTTAGCCTATTTAGAGGTTGAAACTACATTACTCACCGGCCCCACCGTATCACTTCCTGACGCATCTGGGGTCATTCCTAAATGTCACACCGCCGCCTTGCCGCGCGCCACCGTCTGGCGCACCTCGAACCCCTCGAACTGCGGATGATCCAGATACATCGGCTTGTTGTCCCCTGCCCGACTATGCGCGGCTCGGAATGCCTCGGATTTGGTCCACGCTTCAAACACCGCTCGGTTTTCCCAGACCGTGTGAGAGGCATATAGTGTGTGATCCTCAGCTTCGGGACCTCTGAGAAGGTGAAACTCTACAAAGCCCGGCACCTTGTCGAGATGACTGTCGCGCGACATCCAGACCTGCTCGAAGGCGGCTTCGGACCCCTTGGCGACGCGAAAACGGTTCATGGCGATAAACATCGCTTCTTCTCCTACTATCGTGGAATACTATCATCGAACTCTAACAGCGGAGGCGACGATGATCGATGTGGTTGTAACACAGCGGGTGAACGCCGGGATGGAGGATGCATTTGAGGCGCTTGCACGAGAAATTACAGTAAACACGCTGTCCCAAGACAAAGGATGTCTCAAGTACGAATGGTAGCGTGCCGATGCGCCGCAAACCTACATCCTGATCGAACGCTGGACGGATCAGGCAGCCGTGCAGGCTCACCTCAAGGCCAATCACTTCGCCGCGATCATGCCGAAATCTATGGAATGCGTGCCCGAAAAGTTTTCAGCCATGCGACTTACGCTGATCGAATAGCGCGCAGCGCGAGAATCGGACTGTCGGATAGGGACCCGATAGAAAAGGGTTCAACCTCGTCCCCGACGCTGCATTGTACGACCTGCCCGCGCCGCAGAGCTAACATTTCGATCTCGGCCGGCTTGAGTTTTCTACCCGCAAAGACAACGTCAGTCGATTCAACCTGGGGAAGGCTGCATACGGCGGCCTCAGCCATTTTTTGAACGTAGATTCCGACCGCAAACCATCTTTCTCTTGGAGAATGGCCATCCGCTCCGCTTGTCACTCGAACCAAGCAACCACGCCGCGCTAATCCAGCCTTTTTTGATGTCGATATCAATAGAGTCACCGCAGACGGTTTAACAAGCGCCACACTCAAAGACCGTATTGCCGTTCTCGTCCGCAACGATCACCAAACTCGACCGGCAAAATTCGCCGCCCTTTTTTAATTCGTCGGCGACAACTTCGGCCAAACGTTTTGCGTACTCAAGACTCGGCAGGTTGTTTCCCGCACCATCTGGAAAGAATTTCGAGCCATCCAAGATATGAAAGAAGTAGCGCATAGCGTCCTAATAATTCAGGCGATGCCCGCCTTCCAGTGACAAATTGGTAAGCCACGTCTTAGCCGGATTAAAACGCGTCCATACACGACTTTCTGATGAGTGACCTAGGTAGACCAGCGGCAAGAAGACCCATAGCCGGTCTTGCGCAACGTCAAAAACCAATCTCGTTCATTGAACCCGACGCCGCGTCGCGAGTTAATTCTGGAACCGGGCTACCCCGAGATACTGGAAGGCGCTGTAAGGATGCCTGTTACTCACATCAATTTTGATGCACCCGCAAGCCTCCGAAAATGGCCTTCGATCAAAAATGAACGCGCCAGCAACGCCGTCGCAACGTATTTAGTCGTTGAAGGCACTCTTGATGATTGCATTCGTAAATTCACGGAGAAAGCCATAAGCCAACAACACCTGTACGAGATTCATACCGCTCCGCAGGGAGAGCTGGTCGGCGCCGTCCTGTCTGCAAAACTTATCCTTGAAATTGCCCGGCTGCGGGATTTTTTATAGGCAAGTGATAGGCAGCAAGTGGGCAAGCCGCGCTGGCGCAACAACCGGCGATGAACTCGCGCCGCCTCGTGGATCGCCTCGACTTTGGGTAACGTTCTCCTCGCCTCAGCCGGAAAACATACAGCTGCCAACGAGATTCGACTTGGTTATCAATCTCAAAGCCGCGAAGCGCCCCCAAAGCGGCCACCTCTTGTATGACTCGGGCTATACGACGGGTTGGAAACTGGGTAGCATCGGCTCGATTTAGTGGCTTTCCGGCTGGGGCACTCATTCATGGCTAAGCGCGAGCGAGCGGTGCGCAAGCCTCCGAGCACGCGCAAACGTTCGACAGCGCGTAAGCGCACCACCGCGGCGATCGACTTCAAAAAAGAAATTGCAAATCTCAGACGCGAGCTATCCCGATCACGTCTGCAGCAGACCGCAACCGCTGACGTGCTCAATGTTATCAGTCGATCGACATTCGACTTGCAGGCGGTACTAGACAGGTTGACCGAGTTGGCGGCTCGACTTTGCAATGCTGACATGGCTGCTATCACCCGGCAGGATGCCGGCGGCTTCTACCATGCGACGAACTACAATTTTTCCGTCGATTGGGTTAAAGTCACCGACACGTTTCGAATACAACCCGGGCGCAGCAGCGTTGTCGGACGCGCGCTGCTGGAGGCCAAACCCGTGCAAATCGCCGACGTCCTGGCCGATCCTGAATATACATATACAGAATTTCAGAAAGCGGCGGGCTACCGGACACTTCTTGGCGTGCCACTTCTTCGTTCGGGGCAGCCCATCGGAGTGCTTTTCCTGGGGCGCAAGAACGTCGAGTTGTTTACGCACCAGCAGGTCAAGCTTGTTTCGACCTTTGCGGATCAAGCTCTGATCGCGATCGAGAACGTGCGGCTATTCGACGAGGTGCAGACGCGTACAGAAGATTTACGCGAATCGCTTCAGCAGCAAACCGCCACCGCCGATGTTCTGAAAGTCATCAGCCGCTCAACCTTCGATTTGCAAACTGTGCTCGACACCCTGGTTGAGTCGGCGGCCCGGGTGTGCGAAGCGGACACCGGCATTATTCGCCGCCGGGAAGGAGACGACTATCCGCTAGCCGCGACTTTCGGTCTTACTGTGCAACAGCGCGAACATTTTGCGAGTTACTCACCAAAGCCGGATCGCGGATCGGTTTTTGGGCGTGCAATTCTCGAGGGCCGCACGATTCATGTTCCTGACGTTCTAGCGGATCCCCAATACTCTCGACCCCGGCTTCAAGGGTTTGTCAGCGTGCGTGCCGGGCTTGGCGTGCCGCTTATACGGGAGGGCAACGTTATTGGCGTCTTCACGCTCCAACGCAGAGAGCCGCAGCCATTCAGCCAAAAGCAAATCGAGCTGGTCACTAGCTTTGCCGACCAAGCGGTAATCGCTATCGAGAATACCCGTCTGCTCAGCGAGCTGCGCGAATCGCTTCAGCAGCAGACCGCCACCGCCGACGTGCTGAAGGTCATCAGCCGCTCGCCAGGCGAACTGGAGCCAGTGTTCCAGGCCATGCTGGAGAACGCAACCCGCATCTGCGAGGCCAAGTTCAGCAACCTGTTCTTGCGAGAAGGAGACGCCTTCCGCGCCGTCGCAGTCCACGGCGAGCCGGCCTATATGGACAGTTGGCAGCGAGAGCCTCTAATCGTCGCGCGCGACCATCCTGGCGTCCCACTCGACCGCCTCGCCCGCACCAATGAAGTCCTTCACATTCAAGATCTGACGGCTGAGCTTCCCTACATCGAGGGCGACCGCCGGATGATCGCTCTCGTCGATTCTGCGGGCGCCCGGACGATGCTTCTCGTACCAATGCTCAGGGAGAACGCGCTGATCGGGGCCATCGTCATATACCGCCAGGAGGTGCGCGCGTTTACCGATAAACAGATCGAGCTTGTTAAGAACTTCGCCTCTCAGGCCGTGATCGCGTTCGAAAACGCGCGGCTACTAAACGAGCTGCGGGAATCGCTTCAACAGCAGACCGCGACCGCCGATGTGCTTAAGGTCATCAGCCGCTCGACGTTCGATCTGCCGACCGTGCTGCAAACGCTCGTAGAATCGGCGACCCGGCTATGCGACGCCGACAAGGCCACCATTACCCGTCAAAAGGACGGCGTGTTTTTTCGTGCTGAAGCCTACGGTTTTTCGGACGAGTTCATGGATTACGCCAGAACTGTTCCGGTTGTAGCGGATCGAGGTTCGGCCATTGGGCGGGCATTGCTGGAGAGGGCCGCCGATTCACATTCCAGACGTTGAGGCAGACGCAGACTTCACCTTTACCGAAGGACGGCGATTGGGCGGTTTCCGCACCATCCTTGGGGTCCCGATGTTGCGCGAAGGTGTGCCGATCGGGGTAATTACCATGACGCGCTCCGAAGTGCGGCCCTTCACGGACAAGCAGATTGAACTGGCCACGACATTCGCCGACCAAGCCGCCATCGCGATGGAAAACGTTCGTCTGTTCGACGAGGTTCAAGCAAAGACTCGCGACCTATCTGATGCGCTTATGTATCAAACCGGGAGCGCCAACATTCTAAAGGTTATAGCATCCTCGCCGACCGATGTCGGGCCGGTGCTACAAGCAATCGCGGAGAGCGCGTGCGAGCTTTGCGAAGCGGTCGACGCAAGTGTGTTTCTGAGGAATGATAACCATCTCACATTCTCTGGCCATCACGGCCCGCTTTCGATCCCTGACGACAAAATGCCAATCAATCGCGATTGGGTGGCCGGTCGTGCGTTCCTCGATCAGAAGCCTGTGCACGTCGACGATTTGCAGTCCGACGACGGCGATTACCTGTGGGGGCGGCAGTTTGCTGAGAAGCACGGCCATCGCACCACTCTTGGCGTTCCGCTCCTGCGCGAGAACGAGAGCATCGGTGCGATTGTCGTGCGCCGCATGGAGGTCCGGCCGTTTACTGTCAGACAGATCGAGTTGATTCGAACCTTCGCCGATCAAGCGGTGATTGCCATTGGCAATGTTCGCCTATTCGAGCAGGTACAAGCGCGGACTAAGGAGTTGTCTCAGTCGCTCGACGACTTGCGCACCGCGCAGGATCGCCTCATTCAAACCGAGAAGCTGGCGTCGCTCGGTCAGCTTACCGCGGGCATCGCTCATGAAATCAAGAACCCACTCAATTTCGTAAATAACTTCTCGGCACTGTCAGTGGAACTAGTCGACGAATTGGATGAAGCGCTCAAGCCTGCGACCCTTGATAGCAAGACACGGGTGGAGACAGATGAGCTGACCCACATGCTGAAAGGCAATCTCGAAAAGGTCGTTCAGCATGGCAAACGCGCCGACTTGATCGTCAAGAACATGCTGCTGCATTCCCGCGAGGGTTCCACCGAGCGTCGGTTGGTCAATCTCAACGGTCTTGTCGAAGAGAGCCTGAACCTTGCATATCATGGGGCCCGGGCCGAAAATCAGGAATTCAAAATCAACCTGGAGCGGTCCTTTGATCCCACCGTCGGCAAAGTCGATCTGTTTCCGCAGGAGATGACACGGGTCCTTCTCAACCTGATTTCAAACGGCTTCTATGCGGCAACGAAGCGCAAGGCGGAAGCGAAATTTGATGGCTACGAACCGACCCTCGCTGCCGTCACAAGGAACCTCGGCGACCGGGTCGAGATCCGTATTCGGGACAACGGGGGCGGCATTCCTCCTGATGTGAGGGAGAAAATATTCAATCCGTTCTTTACGACTAAGCCGCCTGGCCAAGGAACCGGTCTTGGCCTCTCATTGAGCCACGACATTGTGGTTAAACAGCATTCCGGATCGATCGACGTAGATACCCAACCCGGTGAGTTCACTGAATTCAGGATTACTCTTCCGCACACCGCAGCCGCGAGCAAGGCAGGAGCAACCACGTGAGCTTCCTTATTCTCGTCGTTGACGACGAATCCGATGTCGCAGACCTGTTTCGCCAGCAATTCAGGCGCGATCTTCGCGCTGGCCGGTTCATGATGGAGTTTGCCCAGTCGGCGGACAGGGCCCTCCAACGCATCAGCGATATCGCCGATGAGTCATTGATCCTGATACTGTCCGACATCAACATGCCCGGAATGAGCGGCCTTGAGCTGTTACCCAAGGCGAAAGCTGCACGGCCGGACGTGCCCGTCATAATGATAACGGCCTACGGCGACGACAATACCAGGAGAAAGGCCATCGAAGGCGGCGCCGAGGCGCTTCTGACGAAGCCTATCGATTTTGTTGCGCTTCGCACTGAGATTGACGGTCGGGTGACAAAGGCCGCATAATCGCCGACGACCGTCAGGTGCGAGAAGGTATCACCGTTCCACACCGCCACCGTCTCAGCGCTCGTAGGGTTCGACGGCTTTACCTTGCATCTCGATGAAATCCTCAAGATCACGAATGAACCGCTCCTCAAGAGTGATCATGCGATGGGCATGATGGCCGCATTGACTGTATTGCACAATTTCTAAATGGGGGTTCGTCTCCTTCAAGAGATTGGCATGCCTGTCCCATAACGCTGCACCAAGCCGTTCTTCGCCACGAACGAGCTTTGCTGGGCACAGCAACGGTTGCTCGGTCGATATCGCTGATAGCGTTTCCTGCAAGTCACCAGCAAGACACCGAGGATCAAGCCGTTGAATTGCGGAGGCGTGGCTGAGCAGGTGCCGTGCGCTTATGTGGTCCTTAGCCGTACCTCCCAAGAGGTCAGGTCCACTGGAAAGAAAGTCCAGATAGGTCGCAAACGGCGGAGGCTCGTGCTGCCATTTCGTCAGCCGCATCGACAAGATGGAGAATAGCATCGGGAATACCGAGCTTTGCCATTCGTCGGCACGCCCCAAGAACCAAGGCGGGTCCTCAAGGAATACTGCCCGTACGTTCGGATTGTTCTGAGCAAGTACCCCGGCAACGCATGCCCCGAGCGAGTGCCCCGCGACTATTGCCGGACGCCCGATTGCGGCCAGAGCAGTCTCGGCATCAGAGACATAGCCTGCGAGATCGTAATTTGGCACGCCATCCGAGTGGCCGTGACCACGAAAGTCGAGCGTCCAGACGCAGCATCGATCTAACAACCGTTGTTTTATTTCGTCCCACGTATCGCGGCTCATCGTTAGCCCGTGCAACAGGAGGATTGGTGCTGCATTCATTGCGCCATGCACCGATGCGGCAAGCCGTGTTCCACCATTCAGCAAGCTAAGGTCTGTCATAGCGGCTCTCGCTTCCAAGTTGTTACATCTATCCTAGCAGCGTTGCCGTGAGAGCAACCGCTCGCCCGTCAAACCTTAATAAAATTCGTAACAGCCCTTTTTGACCCCGGGATATTTCTCGACCACCTCTTCGCGCGCGCGAGGCCGGGGGCCCTGTCCATGTTACCGGGGGGATAGCGTTGCGGCGCTCTGCGATGTCGCTGACGCAACGCGCCAGAGGTGTAATGTCCCCGGATCCATTCTCACTCGCCGCGCGGTTGCCACTTGGTTGCCAACGTGAGTGCGCGCGATCAGGCAAGAAAACAAAACGCCGCCAAGTCATTGACCTAGCGGCGTTATTTGGTTGCGGGGATAGGATTTGAACCTATGACCTTCAGGTTATGAGCGTGATGTACAACTAACATTATCAATGGTTTATTGACGCTGTGTATCATTGTGTGTATCACTCCTTGCTCACATCACACCCTAAGCCACGGCAGTTTCAAATGGCAGAAAGCCGAAACGCATTAGTTGGCAAAATCATCAATCTGCGGCGAGGGCTTGCGATCTACAAAGTCAAAGCGAGCCCATACTACCGTGTCCGTGTATGGGTTCCATCGCAAAGAAAGCGTGTCGTCAAAACCACTAAAGCCACGGACCGCATTGAAGCGATCACCATCGCTGAAGATTTCCTCAGTTCATTAGGAACTCGTGGCTATCTCAACGAGGTTCCGCCCAGTCGCAACTTCGAAACTTTCGCAAACAAGCTCCTGCTGAACGAAAAGGCACGAGGTGAACGAGGCGAAATTAGCAAACGGCTTTGGACCGTCACAAAATTCTATCTTGAACATAAGTCATGGGGCGTATTGCGTCGGTTCGCAAAGACAGACGTCGGCGCCATTCACACAAAACACTACCATCAATATCTTGATTGGGTTCAGGAGCAAGATCCGTCGCTCGCACCCGCCACACTTAATCACATATCAAGCACCTTCAACAAAGTTATGAAGTTAGCGCAGCAGGAAGGCGCCATTGATACTATTCCTGCCACACCTCGCATAAAGCGAAATGACAATCCACGATCATTCTTTCGCTTTTACCCACTCGTCGAGAAAGATGAGGACGAATACAAACTGCTATTGCGCACAGCCAAGGCGATGTCGGAAGAAAAGGTCCGTGTCAGAGAGACTATTGTCACCGATGAATTGTACGATTTCATACTATTCATGGTGCATTCGTTTCTGCGTCCAACAGAGAGCGAAATCTACGCTCTCACTCATCGTGATATTGCGATTGCAGACAATCCAAAGCGCCTGATCATCACTATTCGCAAGGGCAAAACAGGATATCGTATATCAAACACGATGCCCGCCGCAGTGGTGGTTTATAATCGTATCAAGCTGCGTCATGAAGCACATACAAAAGACGATTATCTATTCCTCCCTCCTTACAAAGTACGCTCTAACGCAAGGCGGATCATTCAACGGCAGTTCAATGCGCTATTGGAAAGATGCAATCTGAAGCACGACCGTTTCACGAATGCGGAGCGTACAGTCTACTCTCTCCGCCACACCGCCATCTGCATGCGGATCATCCTGTCTGAAGGTCAGGTCAATATTTTCAATCTTGCCAAAAATGCAGGAACATCAGTCGATCAGATCGAACGCTTCTACGCCCGCAACCTACCGCTCTCAAAAGAAATGGCGATCAACTTGCAAAGCTTTGGAGACAAGGAGTGAACTCATCAAGAACAACTGCAAGCAGGAGAAGGCGTCAACCACTACGTCTTGGCGAGAAACATGGGCACCTCGGTAAAGATGCTCGAGAATTTCTACGGACACACTTCGAGCCGTGCGATGGCTACTGAGCTAAGCAAGAACAAGGGCAGGCAGAAGAAGTCATTGTTGTGGGAGTAGCAGCCGTTATGAGAAAATAGAATGCGCATCCGCAGATTAGCCCTTGCACTGTTGGTTTCAGGATGCACGGCAGACATTACGACTGCTTTTGCGGGTCCGTTTGAAGATGCGCTTGCAGCCTACGACCGCCATGAATATGGCACAGCGCTGCAACTAATGCGTCCGTTGGCCGAACAGGGGAGCGCCGAAGCACAAAATGGCATGGGTGCGCTATACTATCATGGGTATGGTGTAACTCAGGATTTCAAGGAAGCGCTCAAATGGTATCGGTTAGCGGCGGCTCAAGGTCACTTGAACGCCCAAGTCAACCTTGGTTCGATGTATTACGAGGGAGAAGGTGTTGCTGAAGACCTTGTTCACTCGCATATGTGGTTAAGTATTGCTGCTGAACGTGGCTATCCTGAAGCAGCAAAAATGCGTGACACTGTTTTTAAGGAAATGACCAAGGCGCAGACCTTACAATCGCAAGCGATGCAGGGCAAATGCCAAGCATCAGGTTTTAGAGAGTGCGATTAAACGCTCCGATGAAGGGAACCTGCTCCATTCTCACCGTTGGACGCTGCAACCGTGCCACTTTCCCAATTTGAAATCAAACGATGCGAGAAATTGGTCGCCGAGTTCATTGAACGGCGTCGACCACCTGCACGTCTTCGCAAGGACGTTGATCTTGCATTTCGGATGAGAGGGCCGAGTATCGAGATATTTGAAATTCAAGCAAATTGGAGAGGAAAAGGCAAACCAATCGAACATCGCATCGCAAAGGCGACCTACAGCAAGAGCAAGCGCAGTTGGAAGATTTTTTGGCAACGAGCTGATCTAAAGTGGCATCGATATGAACCACTCCCTGAAGTCGATGCTATCGAAGATTTCCTCCTGATCGTCGAAGAAGATGATCACGCTTGTTTCTTCGGCTAACTTTAAATTCCGTCTACACGAAGGCGTCAACCAATATGCGTTAGCCCGCAATATGGGTACATCAGTTCAGATGCTCGAGACCTTTATGGACATACGACAAATCGTGCGATGGCAACCGAACTCACGAAGAACAAGGGCAGGCAGAAGAAGTCATTGCTGTGGGAGTAGACAGCCGGCACAGAGGACGCAATCCAACTGCGCTTATCGATTTGTTCGAGCGCTTCAGCGCTTCCGGCGGCCAATAAACAATTTGTAACATGTTGCTCAATTTCGAAGGGCAATTAGTACAAACAACCAAACACCGAGCAAAATAAGAGCCACTAAAAGAAAGCGCCCTGCAATCTTAAATCTCCTTCCCGTGTCTTCCAAAAATTGCTTTTTCAATGGGCAGTCTTTTTTCTCACAGCCAATCATCGCCCAAGCCGCCAACGATCCTTTGTGCTCCGCTGTATCTACTGTTCGACCACATTCGCTACATTGATAATTTGTCATCCGCTGCCTCCACCGAAAACGCTTCTTCGCACTGCGTTTCGCTGTTCGGCTATTTTCTCTGCTTGAGAATGTAATCTATCCAGCCTTCGTCTCTGTAAACCCCAACCTTCATCTCCTTATGTGCCCAATCAACCCTCCCCCAACACTCCTGTATCAACTCTCTAAACTTGAAGGGTTTGATATGTCTTGGCGGTTCAATCGCTGCATGAAGGTGCCATCGCCGATCAGCGTTTTTCTCGATGACAGGAATGACCCGCAGCCGTTTGCCGTGACGGCGAAAAGCACTTCCATAGGCTGCATGGTTGAGTAGATTTAGGAGGTGGCGCAATGCGTTCTGACATTGGATCTCATCGATCCAGACCCGAAAACCATCGTCGGATTGACGCACTTGCTTTAGCGTCAGCGTTACATCGCAGATAGAACGCCAATGGCGGGTGTCAAAGACAGTGGTTGCCCTGAGCCTGTCAGCAAGTGTCTTGCCGTGCCCGCATGAACTTGCGATTGCAAAATGATTGCCATCGGTAAATAGATCGGGCCTTGATTTCGGTCGAGCAGCAACTGAGTTCAAAAACGGACACCTCGCACATAGAATGTCTTACACATTCTATTTATAAGCGACCTCTGCTCAGAACCGTGTTTTACAGAAATATATTTTCAGATGTACCGTCTTTGTGACGCTGCCTATTCCGAGGACGTCTCATCTGCTTCGAAAAAAGGCAGCGAGTGTGGGTCCGTTTTGGCGATCAGACGAACCTCTCTTTTGTTTGGCTTTCCGAACTCGAGACTTCCATTCGTACCAATCGTCGTCATAGTTGGCGCTCGTGCCTTTTAGCTGCAGGACCTTCTGATACTGCTTGTCAGCCTGCATAACCCATGCTTCGAGAGCCTTCCAATCTTGTGGGACGGTAATGCAGTTCCGCTTCAAACCACTGATGTGTCTTGCCGCATCCCATTTTTCACATTCAGGATTAATAACGCAGCTCACAAATCCGCCTGCATCTTTATTGAAAGCCTTATCTCGCAGAGCTTCTTTCAGATCGTCCGAATATTCATTCGATGCCAAGATTGTCTTTCGTTTCAAAGTGGTGGGTTCGCCTCGCTTATTTTTGGGTCCAAATAACGGAGGGTGGCTTTCGAGATGCCACCCACCCGTTGCGTCACCAAAGTATTTTTGATGAGTTTCGTCATCGTCGTCGAGGTAGTTTACGGCGTTCAGTAACCGTATGAAGCTTGCGTCATTTAGGGGACGCTGGGCACCACCCGCTCTTGCTTCGTATTGGCTTCGATAATATCGACGCAAAACCCAATCTTGAATGTCTCTTACTTTTTCTTCTTCGATTTTTTTTTAGGGTGGCTTTCTTCTTTGCCTGTTCTTCTGCTCGCTCTTGGCGTCTTCGGTGCCCTTCTAACAATGCGTCCAATTTCGTCTCGAGCAAGACATATTCATCGAACGGCATCATTGCGCTGGTGAGCGTATCGCTAATTTCCTTGAGCTTGTCGGGTGTCAGAATGCCGCCGTGTTTCCCCGTTTTATCGAAATCATACAGTGAGCCATGAACCTTGATTGTTCCGAACGGCAGGCGGCGTTTTTCAGTAGATTTTGGTTTCGGTGTACGCCATCGAGTGCGCCAACTCTTTATTTCTGCTGCCGTGACCTCGGGATGAATAAGTGGTTTCGGCTTTTTATTGCCCTTCGGCTGCTCTGTTAGAGATGTTCTGGTGAAGCGATCCTGAAGGCAGAGTTTCACCTCGTCGGGCGTCAATTGTGACACCTCGTACAATGCGGTGAGCGTCGTGGGCATTCGTTCACTGTGTTCTTCGATGCGTGCTTTTTCGAATGCTTCACCTGCCGAAGCCCATTTCGTAAAATTTGCTCTCTTGCCGAAGACAGCATCAAGGTTGTGTGTCGACCACCACGTCTCGAAAGCATCGTCGTATTTGCGACCGTCGGCGGAGAGATATTGGGAGCGAATTTGGAAGGCTCTTTGCGCCATCAGAACGGTCGTCTCTCTGAGGTGCTTCTGATAGCCCCTGAATTCGTCGACCAATTCTTTATTGAGCAGGATTTTATTTGAGGTTGTGGATGCATCCATTGTCGCCTCCCGAACGTCGTTCGGCTCATTTCACACGTGAAATGAGGGAATCTCATTGATGCGGATCAATCGGGGTACAGAGACTTTCGGCGGGGTTGATTGAAAGCGCAGAGGTGTCGCTTCGGATGCCGCCATTGATCCAAATCAAAGACGCCGCTGCGGATTCAAGTTATGCTAACTGACGTTGTGGAAACTCTCTCTCTCAGAGACCAAAAGAGTTTTTCTCAATGCAAAAAGCGGACGCTGTTGGGTTCTCGGCCCCAGGAGCGTCCGTTTGCGTTTATTGGGTCGCTCTCCCACAGAGATATGAGCAAAGAAATGACCCCAGGGTGGGCGCCACTGGGGTCAGTCTTAACTGGGCACGCTTGGGGGAAGATTGTGTCCAGCTATTCGCAAAAATAAGTCCGGTCGACCGTCCTGCAACAACGGGAGCGGACGACCGATAACTTTTCACGCCACCAACAGCGCTGGAAACATTTGCTCCCAATCTTTATCGGTCATTTTTGGCTTGGCATCGGCAGGCATATATGCCTCGGTTTGGAACCGATCACCGCACGTGCAGGACCAAAGATTGAGAACCAAACGTTCACTGACGAATTCTGACCAATCGGGAGCAATTAACGCCTCACCACATTTGGCACACGTCATCGTCATGGCGACCTCCCATTGCTTATTCTTGTTTTCCGCTTTGAGAGCGGGGAGTATTCTTGGAATGCCTGCAGTTGATGTTCCCACGAGGGGATTCGCATTGATTTATATCAAAGCGTCAATGGTGCTACCGCACAATCGCCCACAGCAAGGCAGTGCTTAGGTCGTTCCAACGCAAACTTCATAACGTCTACCGACCGTCACAAAGCCATCACAACTGCATGCCATTACAAACGACAGAACCGACTTCTACTCTGTCGGTTTTTAAAATCACAATCTTATGACCCGCTTTCGCCGATGTTGGGTGCAGCATCAAGGCGTGGGCTTTCACTCACAGGAAATGCAAAAATGAAAAACGTGGAACAAATTCAGCAGGCTACTAAAGACATCGGTGATACGGCAACGGCATCGGCACATAGCTTCGCAACCTCTCTTCAGACAATTGCGAGCGCCCATGCAGACTTCGCCAAGAAGTTGATGCAAGATAGTTCTGAGTTCATTTCTCAGCTGACCAGCGTTAAAGAGCCCGCCAAGCTGATGGAGCTTCAGAGCGAATACGCAAAGAACGCATATGAAACGTTCGTGGCGGAATCGAAGAAAATCTCAGAACTCTACGCCGAGTTCTTCAAGCAGATGACCAAGCCTTTAGAAGATTTGATTGAGAAGAACAAAGCGGCTTGATTGTGACGACAAGGGGAGTGGCTCCAAGGTCGCTCCCCTTTTTGCGTCTGTTCAGTCTGCCGCTCAGGGTAACTCGGAAACGAGCTTAAAATATTCCTCCTCTGTCCACGCTCGGCTAATGCGGGTATGCACATTGCCAGCCGAACCGAGCGCAAGCGCCATTTTGGCAACGTTGTCGCCGTTCGACGTCTCGACAAACGAGACGAGATCGCTCTCGCCCGTAGTGAGATAAATGTGCTTGATCTCAATACCTAACTTTTTTGCGAGTGGGCGGCTTTCGTCCGTTTCGGTGCGTCCTTGATGGTACGAATTCCTTGGTCAGTAAACTTCATCGATATCATGAATTGCATAACGTCCTCCCTGTATGTTTTGACAGCGAAACAATCATGCGCTGATAATTTTGCGCTATCAAGGCAACATCGGATTTTGCTACTGAGCCCCATCATCCGACTGGTCACCGACCTGCAGGACCTTCTCAGCGGCGATGTCCAAGTCCAATACCGAGAGCTAAAGCCTTCTGCTCAGTGAGCCTTCCGACCTCGAGCAAAGGCCCTCGGTGGGCAGCTTGGCTCAGATCCCCGGAACAGCCCAAATATTCAACGTGGCGGCACCCTGCCGAAGCTTCTTCACCGGGGCATATTCCGGCGAATTCCAAAATGCATGGATGGCTTCCACCGAAGGAAACTCGAACACGACCATTGGCCGCCCGTCAGGTTGGCCCTCAAGGGCTTCCACCTTCCCGTCCCTGACGATAAACTTCCCACCGAATTTCATGATGAGAGGGACGACGGCTTCACGGTATTTCTGATACTGCTGTTCGTTGTCGATCGTTTTTTGAACCATGAAATAGGCAGCCAAGGCTCTCTCCCTTTCAAACTCAGATGAACGGTCTACCCGTCCACGCAGACCGTAGGCTACACCGTGCTCCGTCCTACGATACCCCTCAACCGCCCACGTAGACGTGTGAGCTCTGTTAGAGAGCCAACTTAAACATGAGCGCCTTCGTTGAATGTTGTGTTAGTAGCAGCATCCGTGAAGGCAGCGCCATTGCTTTCCTTGATTTGAAAAGCAATCTCACCGAGAGCACGCTGTCCCCACTCTTCTGCCTTCGCTAACCAAAAATCTCTACGTTCCGGATCCAACAAGGCACGCTCTTGGCACAGCAGCTCCTGATTTCGGATTTCAATGAGCTTGTTCATTCACTTCACTCCCCAAGCGTGAAGCCTATTTACGGCTAACTTCAATTCCGTCCACACGAAGGCGTCAACCAAATCCTTGTCGGAAGCATCATTGCTTCCGACACCTCGTTGGTAAGAAATATGATCGCTTATGTCGCCATTGCGTTCATCTCCATTGTGCTTCACTTGCAGCCAAATTAAGTACCTCAGTCGGGAGCCTTAAATAAAAACGGACTGACCGAAACTTGCATCTTCCCATTCGTCGTTTGTTCCACCCTAAATTCTATCTCCTTTTGAGCAGTCGTATCCGCAACCGTCACATCCAAATACCCAATGCAAGTGGCGGCATGCGTTGTTCTGTCTCTTGATTTTATGCTTATCGTATCCAAGGTATAAACGGCACCTCGTCTCGCATTTTCCCAAATCGCCAATTTTTCAGTTTCCACATTAGTATCGCCCACCATCGCCGCAACCGCATTCGAGTTTCTTACAGCGAAATTTACAAGCTTATTGTTACTATCATTCGCAATCGTCTCGACTATTGAATTGCGGGTATTCGAAGCACCACATTCAGGCCCCGCCTCTCCGCAACCGCTCAGTGAAAGCAATGCAGAGGCGCACCCCACAATTAGGAACTGCTCTTTCCCAAACGGCTTCATCGAATGCATCCCTACGCCCGGCATGACTTGTATGCACGCTCACACGCAGGCCGTACTGCTTCTGGCAATCCGAGCACTCTTTGCATCTGAAAATACACTTTGTCGCTGCAGGCATATGTGAACTGCTTCACACGCCGATGTTTTTTGTTTATCGGAAAGTAACCAGCGAATATGCCGGTCAATCGTCGAATTTGCGATGGCATTCACTGCTTCAGTCTGAAAGGACATCATTGTGAAAACGTACGTCGCCTTTATTGGTGAAAAAGCGGTATTGGCATTTCGTGCGGAGAATGACGTTGAAGCGCACGAAATGATCGATGACAAAGAAGGCAGCATTCGATCTGATCTGAAGGTGCTCGTCGGTGCGGACGAAAAGCCGCTATGGGACGGGAAGTCTGCCATTCAAATGCGAGAGGCGACGGCAGCACAACATGCCGAATGGGAGCAGTCTCGAGACCAAGCAATCAGCGACGAGGAAATTGACCTGGACGCCGGCGAAGATCCCGATGAGTGGAGCGTTTATTTAGCGAGCATTCGTCAAACGAAGTAATTTCAGCGTAGCGACAGCGTGAGCGTTGCGAGGTAGCACAATACCGCTCAATCGCCCGCAGCAAGGCAGCGCTTGGGTTTTCAGATGATCCCGCACCCCTCCGACCTGACCGACGGGACCGACCTGTACGACGTTCTCAGGATCATCACTGACCGGATAAAACCCATGTCGTTTGTGTATCACTGTGTATCACTAACTTTAGTCACAGGGGCAGAAACGAAAAACCCCGCCAACTCATTGAGTTGACGGGGTTATCTTGGTTGCGGGGATAGGATTTGAACCTATGACCTTCAGGTTATGAGCCTGACGAGCTACCGGGCTGCTCCACCCCGCGATAAACCGTTGCGCGCCTTGTCAAAAAACCGAATGCCGAAATGAACTTGGCCAACGCCTGAGGGCGCCGATCAATCCCGTCCGAAGGCTTCCTGAGAAGGCAACCCGGGCAAATGCCGTTGGGTCGCGGGGCGTATGTACCAACGTGTGCCTGTTTTGGAAAGGGCCATTGACCGATTTTTGCGGATATTATGCCGGTCAAACCGCGTATTTCCAGCAAATGCGACGCGCAGGCGGGCCCTTGCCAGAAAGTCCGCAAAAGCAGAGCCTTGGAACCAAAGAAGCCCCGAGGAAGCGCCATGGACCAGTCACTGAAGAGCCCAGGGCAGAGCGCCCTGGAGGACGCCTTTCACGCCATGTTCGAACTGACGCGGACGAAGCCGGCGCCGACGCTCGCCGAGCGGCTCGACCGGTTGGCGCGGCTGCGCGCGTTGATCGCGAACAACGAATCCCGTTTCGAAAAGGTCATCTCGGCGGATTTCGGCCATCGCTGCGCGACCGAAACCGCGATCGCCGAAACGCTCCTGGTGCTCGGCGAGATCAAGCACGCCGCCAAGCATTTGAAGAAATGGATGACGCCGCAACGTGTCCCCACCGCGCTGCAATTCTTGCCCGCCAAGAACCGGCTGATCCCGCAGCCGCTCGGCGTCGTCGGCATCATCGCACCCTGGAATTATCCGTTGCAGCTCACGCTGGCGCCCGCGGTCGGCGCGATCGCCGCAGGCAATCGCGTGATGATCAAGCCGAGCGAACTGGTACCGCGGTTCTCCGCATTGCTGAAAGAGGTGATCTCGACCAAGTTCGACGCCACCGAAATTGTCGTAACCGGCATAGAAGACGATATATCGCAGGCCTTCGCATCGCTCCCCTTCGACCACCTGATCTTTACCGGCTCGACCCGCGTCGGCCGTCTGGTGGCGGAAGCGGCTGGGCGCAACTTGACGCCGATCACGCTCGAACTCGGCGGCAAATCGCCCGCGATTGTCGATCGCTCCGCCGATCTCGGCGAAGCCGCGGAGCGCATCGCCTACGCCAAGCTGGTCAATGCCGGCCAGACCTGCATCGCGCCTGATTATGCGCTGGTGCCCGAAGCTTCAGTGCAGGATTTTGCCGAGAAAGTGCAGGCCAGCATGCGGCGCATGTTCGGCACCGATCCTGCCAACAAGGATTACACCTCGATCGTGTCCGATCGGCATTATCAGCGGCTCGAAAGCCTGGTGACCGATGCCGCCGCCAAAGGCGCCCGGATCGTGCAAGCCGCAAAGCCCGATGATCCCGCATGGAAAACAAAACGCAAATTTCCGCCGACCATCGTTATCGGCGTGACGCCTGACATGACGATCATGCAGGAAGAGATCTTCGGACCCCTGCTGCCGATCCTGGGCTACAAGGACGCCACCGAACCGGTTTCCTACATCAACCGGCACGGCAGGCCGCTTGCGCTGTACTGGTTCGGCAAGGACAACGCGACGCGCGACGAAGTACTGGCACGTACCGTCTCCGGCGGGGTCACCGTCAACGATTGCCTGTTTCACTTTACCCAGATCAATCAGCCGATGGGCGGCATCGGCGCCTCGGGCACCGGCGCCTATCACGGCGAATGGGGATTCAACAACCTTAGCAAACTGAAGCCGGTGTTTTATCGCTCGCCGTTCAACCGGCTTGCCGATCTTTATCCGCCCTATGGGGCGAAGATCTCGCGGCTGGAAAAGATGCTGCGCTTCATGTCGTAGCAGCCGCGCTTGCGCCGTCTCCAAATTCTTATTCTGAGGGATTGTGGCGGGGCGGGTCCTTACGTCAGCAAAAACCCGCCATCCACGGTAACAACGCTGCCGGTCATGTAGCGCGAGGCGGACGAGGCCAGCAGCATGATCGCGCCGTCGAGATCGGATTCGGCGCCGACCCGGCGTTGCGGAATCCGCTTCGCCAACTTCTCGCCGGATGGCGTCGACCAGAACTCGTGGTTCATCTCGGTATCGATGTAGCCGGGCGCCAGGGCATTGACGCGGATACGGTTGCCGGCCAGTTCCAGCGCCATCGCCCTGGTGGCCTGGATGATCCCTGCCTTGGAGATCGTATAGGGCGAGAGGAATTTCATCACGCCGAAGCCGAGCACGGAGGCAATATTGACGATATTGCCTTCCTGTTTCCGTCCAATCATCCGCCGCGCCATTTCGGTAGCGGCGAAATACGCGCCCTTGAGGTTAGCGTTGATGACGGAATCCCAATCCGCTTCGGTCTGATCGACCGCGAGTTTTTCCACCGCAATACCGGCATTGTTGACGAGCACGCTGACCGGGCCAAGCGCCGCCTCGGCGCTGTCGATCGCCCTTCCTATCGAGGTTGAATCCGTCACGTCCATCTGCACCGCGACGGCGCGGCCGCCTCGGCCTCGAATTTCGTCCTCGAGACTTTTCAGCTTGATGGTCTGGCGCGCCGCAAGCGCGACCGCTGCGCCATGCGCGGAAAGAACCCGCGCGAATTGCCGGCCGAGCCCCTGCGAGGCGCCGGTGATGAGAATGATTTCTTGGCTGACGTCGAACAGGCCGGGCATGACGAATTCCCCGAAGGTAGCGCGGGGCTTATTGATACAGACGATTTTGGCGATCGCAAACCGGTTTGGCGGCCAAATATCCGGTCTTATCAGCGAGCAGGATGTTCGCTAATGTGGCCGGGATCGGACTTAAAAATCATCTGATATAACGGGAGTGAGACAGTGGATCTTGGGATAAAAGGCCGCCGCGCACTGGTGTGCGCATCCAGCAAGGGCTTGGGACGCGCCTGCGCGATGGCGCTTGCCGCTGAAGGCGTGCACGTCACGCTGACCGCGCGCGGCGCCGAGGCGCTTGCGAAAACGGCGGCCGAAATACGCAAAGCCAGTCCCGGTGTAACGGTGACGGAAGTCGCCGGTGACATCACCACGCCTGCGGGCCGCGAGGCCGCTCTCAAGGCCTGCCCCAATCCCGACATCCTGATCAATAACGCCGGCGGCCCGCCGCCGGGCGATTTCCGCAACTGGACCCGTGACGACTGGATCAAGGCGCTCGACGCCAACATGCTGACTCCGATCGAACTGATCAAGGCGACGGTTGACGGCATGATGGCCCGAAAATTCGGCCGCATCGTCAATATCACCTCGGCCGCGGTAAAGGCGCCGATCGAGGTGCTCGGATTGTCCAACGGCGCGCGCACCGGCCTCACCGGCTTTGTCGCTGGGATCGCGCGCAAGACCGTGATCGCCAACGTCACCATCAACGGCTTGCTGCCCGGGCCGTTCGACACTGATCGCCTGCGCGGCCCGGTTGCAAAGATGGACGCGGACAAACGCGGTATCACTGTGGACCAGTTGCTCGCGGAACGGGCCAAGCTCAATCCCGCCGGACGCTTCGGCGACCCCGAGGAATTTGGATTGGCCTGCGCGTTCCTCTGCGGCGCGAAAGCAGGCTTCATTACCGGACAGAATATCCTGCTCGACGGCGGCGCATTTCCGGGCACGCTGTAAATGAAGGCCGTCTGGTATGAGCGAATGGGGGCCGCGCCCGACGTATTGACCTTCGGCGACATGCCGACGCCAGTAGCCGGACCGGGCGAAGTCCGCGTCCGGCTGGAAGCCTCCGGCGTCAATCCTGCCGATGTCGGCCGCCGCGCCGGCAGCTATCGCCCGATGGAATTCCCGCGTGTGATCCCCAACAGCGATGGCGCCGGTATTGTCGATCAGGTCGGCGACGGCGTCACACGCCTTCGCACCGGCCAGCGTGTCTGGCTCTACAACGGCCAGCGCAACGGCCGCGCCTTCGGCACTGCGGCCGAATATATTTCGCTTGCCGAGTACTTGGTGACGCCGCTGCCCGACAATTTGTCATTCGCTGCCGGCGCGACGCTCGGCATCCCCTGCATGACCGCGTGGTGCTGCCTGTTCGGCGACGGACCGATCGCCGGCCAGACCGTCCTGGTCGCCGGCGGCGCGGGAGCGGTCGGCCACTATGCCGTTCAATTGGCGAAGGGGGGCGGCGCGCGCGTGATCGCCACGGTCAGTTCGCCTCTCAAGGCGGAGCAGGCGCGTATCGCAGGCGCTGATCTCGTGATCGACTACAAGACCGACGACGTCGTCGCAAAGGCGCTTGCCTTTACCGGTCAACGCGGCGTCGATCGTGTCGTCGATGTCGACTTCGGAGGGAATATCGCAACGACATTGAAATTAATGGCCATGAATTCGACCATTGCCGTCTATGCTACCAACGGCAATCGCAATCCCGTGGTTCCGATGCGCGAGCTGATGGAAAAATGCATCGCGTTGCGCGCGCTGGTGCTGTTCGCGCTACCGCAACCATTGCTCGCAGCAGCACAGGCCGATATTTCAAAATGGCTTGCCGCAGGCTCCCGCATCCACAACATCGCCGCGCAGTTCGCACTATCGGAGACCGCGCAGGCTCACCTCGCGGTCGAAAAAGGCGACAAGCTCGGCACAGTTGTCGTCGACTGCGCACGCCAGACAAGATGATCCATTGCGCGCAGATGCGGAAAACCAGCATCTTTCGCGCTCAAGAAAACGAGGACGGGGAACGCCGGATGCACTGGAATGTGGGCAAGGTCAAAATCACCAAAATCGTCGAAATGGAGACGGTCGGCAGCACCCGATTTATCCTGCCCCTGGCCACCAATGAAGAAATCCGGAAACTTCCCTGGCTTATTCCCCATTACGCCACCGAGGAAGGCCGTCTCAAAATGTCAATTCACTCGCTGGTGGTGGAGACGCCCACGCGCCGTATCGTGGTCGATACCGGCCTCGGCAACGACAAGGAAGGCCGCAACGTGCCGACCTGGAATAACCGGACCACGCCTTTCCTCGAAACCATGACTGCGGCGGGATTTCCGCCCGACAGCATCGACACCGTGCTCTGCACCCATCTGCATGTCGACCACGTCGGCTGGAATACGAAACTCTCCGGCGGCAAATGGGTGCCGACCTTCGCCAATGCGCGCTACGTGTTCGGCAAGACCGAATACGAGCACTGGCGCGACCACAGCGACGAACCCGACAAGGTCGCCGTTTTCAATGACTCGGTGAAGCCGATCGTCGATGCCGGCAAAGCCGAACTCATCGCCAGCGATGCCAGGCTCTGCGAAGAAATCACCCTGATCCCGACGCCCGGCCACAGTCCGGGCCACATGAGCATCCTTATTGAATCTGATGGTGAAGCGGGTCTGCTTACTGGCGACGTCGCCCATCATCCCTGCCAGATGGCGCATCTCGACTGGTCATCGACCGCCGATTCCGACCCGGCGCAGTCAGCCGAGACGCGACGTGAATTATTCTCGCGCTTCGCCGATACCCCGACGCTGGTGATCGGCGGCCATTTCAGCGCCGCCCGCATCAGGCGCGACGGCGACGCCTTTAAATTCATCGTCCATGCCTGAGCCTGGAATTGCCTCTTTTTGAAAGATCGTGCCCAAACCAGCCTCACAGCGGCGCAGAAAAGAATGCTCGCTCACGCGACACGGCCAAGAGGGCGCTCCCCGGTATGAGAGGGGCTGCAATGCGACGCGCAGTCAGCAGTTGAATTTCGCCCCGCACTGTTCCATGAAGCAAGCAAGCAACGAAACCACCCCAGGGAGTGATAGAAAATGAAGCTTGTTCGTTACGGGGCGATTGGCCAGGAAAAGCCCGGCCTGATCGATAAATCGGGTCAACTGCGCGATCTCGCGGCCCATGTGAAGGACCTCAATGGCGAGGCCTACTCGCCGGCCTCGCTGGCCAAGCTCGCCGGCCTCGACCATGCCAAGCTTCCCGCCGTTAGCGGCAATCCGCGTCTCGGCGCGCCGGTGACCGGCATCTCGAAATTCGTCGCGATCGGCCTGAACTATGTCGATCACGCCAAGGAGACCGGAAATCCAATTCCCCCCGAGCCGATCTTTTTCCTGAAAGCCAACACCGCGTTGAGCGGTCCGAACGACAAGGTCGAGAAGCCGCGCGGCTCGACAAAGCTCGACTGGGAAGTCGAAATCGCCGCCATTATCGGCACCCGCGCCAAATATGTCTCCGAAACCGACGCCCTCAACCACGTCGCCGGCTATTGTATCTGCAACGACGTGTCCGAACGCAATTTCCAGACCGAGCGTGGGGGTCAATGGACCAAGGGCAAGTCGCACGACACCTTCGGTCCGCTCGGTCCGTGGCTGGTCACCAAGGATGAAATCCCGGATGTCCAGAAATTATCGATGTGGCTCGACGTCAACGGCGAACGCCGTCAGAGGGGATCGACTTCGACCATGATCTTCACCATGGCTAAGTGCATTTCATACGTCTCGCAATTCCTCACATTGCTGCCCGGCGACGTCGTCACGACAGGCACCCCGCCCGGCGTCGGCTCCGGCATGAAACCGCCGAAGTTCCTCAACGCCGGCGACGTCGTCACGCTTGGCATCGAAGGTCTCGGCGAGCAGCGCCAGGAAATCGTCGCGGCGTAAGGGCTGTGCATCGGCGAAACTCGTCATGCCCGGGCTTGTCCCGGGCATCATCCACGTCTTGACAGAGTGGTAACAAGAACGACGTGGACGGCTCATGCACGCCCGGCCGTGACAGAAATCGGAAGCTTCTTTGAAGGATATCCAGATGAAACTCACATTCTCCCCCGCCTCGCCATTCGCGCGCAAGGTTCGTATTTCCGCGATCGAACTCGGCCTGATCGACAAAATCGAATTCGTGCCGGCCACGGTCGTGCCGGGCCAGCCTAATGACGAGTATTCGCGTATCAACCCTGTGAAAAAGCTGCCGGCGCTTATCCTCGACAATGGCGAGGTCATCGTCAATTCCTACGTGATAACAGAATATCTCGACGAGCTCGCCGGCGGCGGAAAGCTTATTCCGGCGTCCGGTGCTGTCAGGTGGAAGGTCAAGAGCGATCATTCGCTGCTGCAGGGCATGCTCAATTCGATGCTGCTGTGCCGCTATGAAAAAATGGTGCGGCCCGAGCCGCTGCGATGGCAGGCGTGGGCCGACGATCACTGGAACCGCGCCTGGAACGGAATGGCGCGCTTCGAGAAGCAGGCGGACATGCTGTCGCGCCCGCTGGACATCGCGCAGATCGCGCTGGTTTGCGTGCTCGGCTATGCAGATTTCCGCTTTGCCGATTGCGGCTGGCGCAAAGCTTATCCGAAGCTCGACGCCTTCCACCAGAAAATGCTGGAGCGGCCATCGGTCAAGGTCTCGGTGCCGCCGCCGGCTTAGAGCGCGGGAAGTCAGCATGAGTCTCAAACTTACCGTCGGCGACCTCACCATCCATCGCATCATCGAGCAGGAAACCACCTTCCTGCCGGCGCTGGATATGCTGCCCGGCCTGACGCCGGACGTGCTGGCGGAAAACAGGCCGTGGATGCAGAAGGCCGGCGCGATCGATGCCGAAGACGTGCTGATCCTGTGTTTTCAGTCCTACATCGTGAGGACCCCGCATCACACCATTCTGGTCGACAGCTGCATCGGCAATGACAAACCGCGTCCGCTGCGCCCGAAATGGAATATGAAGACCGACGACACCTACATGCGCGCGCTCGCGGCCTCAGGTATTTCCGTCGATGACATCGATTTCGTGATGTGTACGCATCTGCATGTCGATCACGTCGGGTGGAACACGCGACTGCAAGGCGGCCGCTGGATGCCGACGTTTCCGAACGCCCGCTATGTCTTTGCAAAGGGCGAATTCGATTACTGGACCGAGCAGAACGCCAAGACCCCGGTGCCGCCGTTCGGCGACAGCGTGTTGCCGATCGTCGAGGCCAACAGGGCCGAGATTGTGCGCAACGATTATGCGATCGGCGATCATGTGCGCATCCTGCCGACGCCGGGACACACGCCGGGGCACGTCGCGTTCAACTTCGGCCGCGGCAGGGACGACGCGGTCGTCAGCGGCGACCTGATGCACTCGCCGCTACAGGCGCGCTATCCCGAATTGTCCGCGAAATTCGATGTCGATCAGGCGCAGGCCGCGGTAACGCGGCGCAATTTCCTGGAGCGCTATTGCGACACCGATACGCTGTGCTGCACCGCGCATTTTCCTTCGCCCTCGACCGGGAAAATCCGGCGCCGGGGCAACGGATTTTCCTGCCAGGCAGTCGCGGCGAGTTAACAACGGGACGCCGGTCGCTCAGTCGAACAAGTTCGGTGTGTGATTGACCACCGCGCCCTCGATCGCGAGCATTTTCAGCTTGGTCACGACGCCGCCATTGGCGGAAAATCCGCCGGGTTTGCCGCCAGCGGCAAGCACCCGGTGGCAGGGCACCACGATCGGACAGGGATTGCGCCCGAGCGCCTGGCCGACATCGCGCGACAGTTCGACGCCGCCGAGGCGTTTGGCGATATCGCCATAGGTCAACGTCTCGCCCGGCGGGATGGTGCGCGCGATATCGTAGACGCCGCGGTTGAATTCGGGAACACCGTCAAGATCGAGCACGACATCGCTGAGATCGTTTGGCTTGCCCGCGAGCAACTCGACAATTCCGTCGATTGCGTTTTGCACTTCGGCCGGCGGCGGCGCCTCGGCGATATCGCCGTGACGCTGGCGGATGCGGGTGCGAGTCTTTTCCTCGCTCTCCATCGGCAACTGCACTCCGTTGATGCCGCGCGCACTCCACACGATGCCGCAGCGACCGATCGCGGTGTCGAATATAGCAAAACTGTGGCCGGTCATGGCTGGCTCCGAATCTAATCGCCCATGTTCTGAGCTTGATGCTTGCGCGGAATCTAATCTTGGAAATTGTTGCGATCCACCCGAATTCCGAGGGAACCTGGCGCCCTCCCATGAAAAGAACCGGGAGCTCCTATCCTCCGAAAGGGGGTTAGGCACGCCCCGAGTTTCATGAAATAATTTGGATGGTCCCCATTCGCCGTCCCTCAACCCACCCAAGTCCATCATGCAAACGCTAAGCGTCAACGGATACGACATGGCCTATTTCGAGGCCGGTCAGGGCCAGCCACTGGTGTGCGTGCACGGCTCGCTGGGCGATTTTCGCACCTGGTCGGCGGTGTTCGGCCCGTTAACTCGCAAACGTCGGGTGATCGCGGTGTCGTTACGGCATTTTTTTCCAGCGCATTGGGACGGCATAGGCGACACCTACTCAATCGCGCAGCACGTCGACGATGTTATCGCCTTCATCGAGAAGCTGGATACCGGGCTGGTGGACCTGATGGGGCATTCGCGCGGCGGACACGTCTCGTTTCGTGTCGCGCAGCGGCGGCCTGACCTGTTGCGCAAGCTGATCCTGGCCGAACCAGGCGGCGAGCTCGATGCCACGCTCGATCCGGCCGCCAAGCCCGGACCCTCGCCGCTTGCTGCGAGGATCGCGGCGGCGGCGGAGAAGATCGCGGCAGGTGATGTCGAGGGCGGGCTGACGCTGTTTTTTGACGCGATCGAAGGCGCCGGCGCGTGGACCCGGCTGCCGGCCGCGCCAAAGCAGCAACTGCGCGACAATACGTTTACGCTGCTCGGACAGGTCCGGGACAAGCGGCCGCCGTTTTCCAGGGCCGATGCGGAGGCGATCAAAACGCCGACGCTGTTTATCGGCGGCGCCGACACCAAGGGATCGTTGCCCCAGGTTCTGCATACGCTGGCGGCACATGTGGCCGACGCCAAGACGGCGATGATACCGGGTGCCGGCCACTGGATGTTCGAACAAGCGCCGCAAAAGTTTTGCGAGGTCGTGCTCGAATTCTTGGCGGGGTGATTTTGAGCGACTGCGCGGGTTGGTAAACTCCTGCCCCGGTGATAGTCTTTGGTTTGACGAACGAACGGGCTTCGCCCTGAAAACGCGAGGAGCAACACGATGAAACTGACCCAGCAACAAATCGACGACTTCAATCGCGAGGGTTGGCTGTTTCTGCCTGAATTGTTCAGCGCCGAGGAAGTGGCTCTGTTGGCGCGCGAGGCTGAGGGCATTTACGACACCGAACGCCCGGAGGTATGGCGCGAGAAGAGCGGCGCGCCGCGCACCGCCTTTGCCGCGCATCTCTACAACGAGGCGTTCGGCCTGCTCGGCGCGCATCCGCGCATGATCGATCCGGTGGTGCAGATCTTCGGCGAGAAGGTCTACATGCACCAGTACAAGATCAACGCCAAATCGGCGTTCACCGGCGACGTCTGGCAGTGGCATCAGGACTACGGCACCTGGAAACGCGACGACGGCATGCCGCAGCCGCGTGCGATGAACATCGCGATCTTTCTCGACGAGGTGATGCCCATTAATGGCCCGCTGATGCTGGTACCGAAGAGCCAGCACGCCGGCGACCTCAAGGCTTCGCACGACCTCGAGACCACCTCCTACCCGCTGTGGACGCTGGACGAGGAGACCGTGACGCGGCTGGTGAAGGAAGGCGGCATTGTCGCGCCGACCGGCAAGGCCGGCGGCATGCTGATGTTTCACGGCAATCTGGTGCACGGCTCGGCCGGCAATATCACGCCGTATCCGCGCAAGATCGTCTATCTCACGTTGAACGCGGTCTCAAACTACATTCGCACCCCGACGCGGCCTGAATACATCGCCCATCGCGACTTCACGCCGATCCAGACGGTGGATGACGATGCGCTGCTCCGGCTCGCGCGGGCGCATCGCCAGGCGGCGGAGTAAGGTGGCACCTCATGGTAAGGAGCGCACCCTTCGTGCGCGTCTCAAATCATGAGATACGAAAGCGACGTTGCGGCGACCATCTCATCCTTCGAGGCGCAAAACGCCTCCTCAGGGATGAGGTAACCACTCGCGAACACCCCAATCCTGACCGGACCACCCTCCATGAACCTTTCTCACCTGCTGAACGCCCGCCGCGCGGCTGGAAAACCTGTCCGCGTTGCGCTGATCGGCGCCGGAAAGTTCGGCTCGATGTTCCTGTCGCAGGTACCGCATACGCCGGGACTCGAGGTGCCCGTGATCGTCGATCTCGATCCGGAACGCGCGCGCGAGGCCTGCCGCACCGTCGGCTGGAACGACTCCCTGACAGCAGCGACCACATTCAGCGCCGACGCAGCGAAGGCGATATCAGGCAATATCGAAGTAATCGTCGAGGCCACCGGTAATCCCGCCGCCGGCATTCGTCATGCGCGCGCGGCGATCGCGGCCGGCAAGCATATCGTCATGGTCAATGTCGAAGCCGACGTGCTGGCCGGGCCGCTGCTCGCGGAAGAAGCTCGCAAAGCCGGGGTGGTCTATTCGCTCGCCTATGGCGACCAGCCGGCGTTGACGGCAGAGATGGTGGATTGGGCCCGTGCCACCGGCTTTCGCGTTGTCGCGGCCGGAAAGGGCACCAAATATCTGCCCGTTTATCATGACGTGACGCCGGCTGATGTCTGGAGCCATTACGGGTTGACGGCTGGTGAGGCGCAGTCGGCCGGCATGAACCCGCAGATGTTCAATTCGTTTCTCGACGGCACCAAATCCGCCATCGAAATGGCTGCGATCGCCAACGCCACCGGGTTAGAGGTGCCCGCCGGCGGACTATTGTTTCCACCCTGCGGCGTCGACGATTTGCCGCATGTGATGCGGCCGCACGATAAGGGCGGCGTGCTGGAGAAATCAGGTGTGGTCGAAGTGGTATCCTCGCTGGAGCGCGACGGGCGCCCCGTGTTTCGCGATCTGCGCTGGGGCGTCTATGTCGTGCTGGAAGCGCCGAACGACTATGCCGCGGACTGCTTCAGGCAATACGGGTTGAAGACCGACTCGAGCGGGCGCTATGCGGCCATGTACAAGCCCTATCACCTGATCGGGCTGGAACTGAACATCTC
>CAVSZM010000005.1:267500-419598 GCA_963732455.1 uncultured Alphaproteobacteria bacterium
GCTTTTCACCTTTCCCTCACGGTACTGGTTCACTATCGGTCGCTGAGGAGTACTTAGGCTTGGAGGGTGGTCCCCCCACGTTCAGACAGAATTGCACGTGTTCCGCCTTACTCAAGGACACATCATCGCATTACCCGTACGGGGCTATCACCCTCTGAGGCCCTGCTTTCCTGACAGGTTCCGGTTGTCTTTGATGTATCACTGGCCTGGTCCGCGTTCGCTCGCCACTACTAACGGAGTCTCTGTTGATGTCCTTTCCTCCAGGTACTTAGATGTTTCAGTTCCCTGGGTTCGCTTAAAACCTCCTATGAATTCAGAAGTTTCATACCTTCACTTGATAACCGGAAATCCAAAACCTCGCGGCTTGGCATCAAATATTTCTATTCGAACACCAAGACACAAGGCCTTGGAGTTCCGGCTATCGAAGGTGGGTTTCCCCATTCGGAAATCCGTGGATCAAAGCTTCTTCGCAGCTCCCCACGGCTTATCGCAGCGTAGCACGTCCTTCATCGCCTCTCAGCGCCAAGGCATCCACCGAACACCCTTAAGGCACTTGATTGCTCTCATTATCAATGTCCACACACTCGGCAGAATGTAGTCCGCACACTTGCCTCAAGATCGAAATCTCAAAGGCGCGCACCCTCGATGAATGCTGCATGCGGCTGGACACTGATTAGAAAGACCAGCTTGCTTCGTAAGATCAACCCGATGATGAGGCGGTCAAGCTTCACCAACAAGGACATTTACAACTCGCTCATCTTGCGATGAACGAGCGCCGAAATGTCCCGGAGATAGTGATTGTGACGCTGCGAATTGCTTCGCAGATCCCAAACCCGGATCGATCTCCTCTTTACGATGTCAGAAATCCCGCACGCGCGTCCCGTAAGGACAACGACATGCGAAGTGATGTTTCGCGGACGATGTTTTCATGCCGAGGGTATTTCCAAAGGCCATGCCGTCGATCTTCACTTCCATCTGGTGGAGCCAGACGGGATCGAACCGACGACCTCATGCTTGCAAAGCACGCGCTCTCCCAGCTGAGCTATGGCCCCGTACCAGAAGACGAATGCTATACTCGCTGGATCATGAGACGCATGCGCTCGATCAAAGTGGTGGGCCTGGGAAGACTTGAACTTCCGACCTCACGCTTATCAAGCGCGCGCTCTAACCAACTGAGCTACAAGCCCCTAACACAGAGGGACAGCTTGCTCGCGCGCATCGGCTCGCGCCGGATGCATCGCACAAGCGCAGCCCCTGGCGCGTGTTCGTCCGCGAAGAAAGAGAAACGAAGACGGCGAAATCCCGCCAATGGAGCTCAACGATCTGGCGATCGTTGGCCCCTGATGTTTCTAAAACGATCCGATAGAACAGCATGAGCTGATCTGAAGGATCATCCTTAGAAAGGAGGTGATCCAGCCGCAGGTTCCCCTACGGCTACCTTGTTACGACTTCACCCCAGTCGCTGACCCTACCGTGGCCGGCTGCCCCCTTGCGGTTAGCGCACCGTCTTCAGGTAAAACCAACTCCCATGGTGTGACGGGCGGTGTGTACAAGGCCCGGGAACGTATTCACCGTGGCGTGCTGATCCACGATTACTAGCGATTCCAACTTCATGGGCTCGAGTTGCAGAGCCCAATCCGAACTGAGACGGCTTTTTGAGATTTGCGAAGGGTTGCCCCTTAGCGTCCCATTGTCACCGCCATTGTAGCACGTGTGTAGCCCAGCCCGTAAGGGCCATGAGGACTTGACGTCATCCCCACCTTCCTCGCGGCTTATCACCGGCAGTCTCCTTAGAGTGCTCAACTAAATGGTAGCAACTAAGGACGGGGGTTGCGCTCGTTGCGGGACTTAACCCAACATCTCACGACACGAGCTGACGACAGCCATGCAGCACCTGTCTCCGGTCCAGCCGAACTGAAGGACTCCGTCTCTGGAATCCGCGACCGGGATGTCAAGGGCTGGTAAGGTTCTGCGCGTTGCGTCGAATTAAACCACATGCTCCACCGCTTGTGCGGGCCCCCGTCAATTCCTTTGAGTTTTAATCTTGCGACCGTACTCCCCAGGCGGAATGCTTAAAGCGTTAGCTGCGCCACTAGTGAGTAAACCCACTAACGGCTGGCATTCATCGTTTACGGCGTGGACTACCAGGGTATCTAATCCTGTTTGCTCCCCACGCTTTCGTGCCTCAGCGTCAGTATCGGGCCAGTGAGCCGCCTTCGCCACTGGTGTTCTTGCGAATATCTACGAATTTCACCTCTACACTCGCAGTTCCACTCACCTCTCCCGAACTCAAGATCCTCAGTATCAAAGGCAGTTCTGGAGTTGAGCTCCAGGATTTCACCCCTGACTTAAAGACCCGCCTACGCACCCTTTACGCCCAGTGATTCCGAGCAACGCTAGCCCCCTTCGTATTACCGCGGCTGCTGGCACGAAGTTAGCCGGGGCTTATTCTTGCGGTACCGTCATTATCTTCCCGCACAAAAGAGCTTTACAACCCTAGGGCCTTCATCACTCACGCGGCATGGCTGGATCAGGCTTGCGCCCATTGTCCAATATTCCCCACTGCTGCCTCCCGTAGGAGTTTGGGCCGTGTCTCAGTCCCAATGTGGCTGATCATCCTCTCAGACCAGCTACTGATCGTCGCCTTGGTGAGCCGTTACCTCACCAACTAGCTAATCAGACGCGGGCCGATCTTTCGGCGATAAATCTTTCCCCGTAAGGGCTTATCCGGTATTAGCACAAGTTTCCCTGTGTTGTTCCGAACCAAAAGGTACGTTCCCACGCGTTACTCACCCGTCTGCCGCTGACGTATTGCTACGCCCGCTCGACTTGCATGTGTTAAGCCTGCCGCCAGCGTTCGCTCTGAGCCAGGATCAAACTCTCAAGTTGGACTTGAAACTTTAAACCGGCTGATCACAACGTTTGACGAGGTCCCACCATATTTATTGAACGCGATTCACATCGCGAACAACGATGGTGTAACCTATGTAAACGTGTACCGCCGAAGTCTTTCGTCCAGCCTCAATACCTGAAAACCGAAGTCTTCAAGTAATCGAGACTCGCAAGGACTCCGCCGTCCACGTTTCTCTTTCTTCATCTTCACTTGTCAAACAGCCCGGGGTCCGAAAACCCCTCTCCCATCGCTGGGAGCTTTCCATCTCTGGATCTCCTGCGAAGACCTCATTCGACGGCAAATGACAACCGATTGGCATCGGCTGTTAATTCACTCATCTTAGTGAGGAGCTTCACGGGCACGAAAACATGCCTTGGCCAAGGGCCAAGACAGCGCCGCGCTCAGTGGGCGGTTTATAAGCCCGCCCAATCGTCCTTGTCAACGGTTGTTGTCAACAAATCGTCGCATCACGCAGGAGAATCTCGCACCGCGAAGAAGTCCTCGATTTTTAAGGACTTTGCGCCGTACTTGAGCCACAATCCTGCGACGTTCTGGCACTAAGTAAGCATTGAATCGCCGGGTGCCAGTGGGGGCTGCCGGCGTTCATCTACTTCAGGGGATCGGCGATCTTCCATGAACCCGTCGCCTTTTCCTTACGGCCGAGAAACATCGAGAGATCTGCACACCATTGTTGTTCGTGATTCCGGCCTGCCTTTTGGCCTTTGATCCCCGAACAACTATGCGGCACGCCATGCTCCCGGATCTCCCCTTCAGAGGGCGAACACGGGGCTTGGATGAGCGAAGATCTCGTCGAATGTTGATGGAATTTGGGGGGACGGTGGTTTGAGCCACAGGACGTCACGCGGGGGCGGCTACGGACGCGAGACCGGGATCATTGATCTCGGTCACGAGCCGCCGCTTTCCGTCGATGGCTCCGAAGCCGCGGTGATCGATCGCCGCCGCGTCTCCGTGCAATGGTTTAGCGGCACCATCCTGACCGGTCTGTGCGGCGCAGCTCTCATCGGCGGCGCCGTTTTTGCGTCGCTTGACGGCGAAATGACCTTTGCCAAGGTGCCGGAACGCGTCGAGGGCGCGTTGCGCGGCGCGTTCGGCGCCAACGACAAGACCGTCAGCCTGCACAAGAGCGATCGCCTGCCGCCGCCCGGCGAATCGACCGCCGCGCGCAATGTGGTGCGGGTTTCGACGGTGACCCGCGTCGGCAACCGCGACGTGATGCGGGTGCGGCCGTTCGTCCGGATCTCCGGCAATCTGTCGATGACCACCAGCGATCTCAGCGCCAAGATCCCGCCGTTCAACGCCCAGCGCATGCTGAGCGATGTCGGCGCCGCGGCTCCCGCGGCCACCGACGATCCGAACAACGCCGACGCGGCCGAGCCCGATGCCGAGGTTTCGTTCGTCACCAAGGACCTTGCGCCGATCCTGCCGAAGGCGAAGCTCGCCGCGGTGGTCGCGCTCGACGAGATTCTGATGCGGGTCCGCGATGCCTCGAACTGGCGCGGCAGCAGCGGCGTGCGCTACGCCACCCTCGCCAACGCTGCCGCCGACGCCAGCGGCGCGAAGCCCGACCTCAAATTGGCCTATGCCACCGAGGGTACCGCCGCCGATCCCTATGCCGGTTTTGAAACCCGGGTGGTCCCGGAAAACGTCACGCTGCTGCCGAAGACCAAAGACCAGTCCACCGGCGGCAATCCATCTGGCGAACGCGTTCACCTCGTCAAGAAGGGCGATACCGTCACCTCGATCCTGCGCGATCAGGGCGCCACGCCAGAGGAGGCGAAATCCATCGCCGCCACGCTCGGCGCCCGCGGCCGTGACGGCGGACTGAAGGAAGGCCACAAGCTGCGCATCCTGATGGCCCCCGCCGGCCCGGGCCAGCGACTGCAGCCCTACCGGGTGATTGTCGCCAACGATTCCGCCATCGAAGCCGTAGCCGCGTTATCCGATCTCGGCAAATACGTCGCGGTCGACGTACAGAGCATGAACACCGTCACCGAGACCGCCGACAACAGCGACGACGACGATGACGACGGGAGCGGTGTACGGCTCTACCAAAGCATTTACGAAACCGCGCTGCGCAACAAGGTGCCGGCGAGCGTCATCGAGGACATGATCCGGATCTACTCGTATGACGTCGATTTCCAGCGCAAGGTCCAGCCCGGCGACTCGTTCGACGTGTTCTTCGCCGGTGAAGACGAAGGCTCGGCGATTACCGAGAAAACCGAAGTGCTGTTCGCTTCCCTCACCGTCGGCGGCGAGACCAAGAAATACTATCGCTTCCAGACTCCCGACGACTCGGTGGTCGATTTCTATGACGAGACCGGCAAAAGCGCGAAAAAGTTCCTGGTACGAAAACCGGTCAACAACGCGATCATGCGATCGGGCTTCGGCGGACGCCGCCATCCGATCCTCGGCTACGTCAAGATGCATACAGGTGTCGATTGGGCCACGCCCTATGGCACGCCGATCTTCGCCTCTGGCAACGGTGTCGTCGAGAAAGTCGGCTGGGAAGGCGGCTACGGCAAATATGTCCGCCTGAAGCACAATAACGGTTACGAGACCGCTTACGGCCACATGTCGGCCTTCGCCAAGGGCATGGAACCGGGCAAACGGGTCCGGCAGGGCCAGGTGATCGGCTTCGTCGGATCGACCGGCATGTCGACCGGCGCCCATGTCCACTACGAAATCCTGGTCAACGGACGCTTCGTCGATCCGATGCGCATCAAGCTGCCCCGCGGCCGTTCGCTTGACGGGCCGCTGATGACGAACTTCGAGAAGGAGCGCGATCGTCTCGATACCATGATGAATAATCGCGGCGGCGCTGCGCGCGTATCCGATGCCACCGGCACCGCCGGTGTACGGCAAATCAGCAATCGCTAAAAATCTTCGATAGAAATCATCAAGATTGAACGGACGCCGTCTCCCCCGCGGCATGTGATTTATGTGGCGGCAACGCCGCAGCAAGCCAACAAGTGGGCATCCGGCACGATCTACTTCTCGTCCGACATCGAGAACGCGATCTACAAGATCGCGAAGAAGTAGCAGGCGGTATCGTTGAACCAAATTCCCCTCTCCCTTGCGGGAGAGGGGAAGAAAATCAGTGCATTTTACGTTTCGGCACCGGTGGTTCGAACTGCGCTATCTCGGCGGTCTTCGCCGCCTTGCCGTTGAAGGTGAGCACGTTGCCTTCGGTCGAAATGACGACCCGATCGCCGTCAACAACCTCGCCGGCGAGGATCATTTCCGCCAGCGGATCCTGCAGATTTCGCTGGATCACTCGCTTCAGCGGCCGTGCGCCATAGGCGGGATCCCAGCCCTTGGCGGCGAGCCAGTCGCGCGCCGTGGCATCGAGCGTGAGCGTGATCTTGCGATCCTCCAGGAGTTTCTGCAGGCGGCCGAACTGGATCTCGACGATCCGGCCCATCTCGCTCTTTTGCAGGCGGTGGAACAGGATGATCTCGTCGACGCGGTTGAGGAATTCCGGGCGGAAGTGCGCGCGCACCGTGCCCATCACCTGCTCGCGCACCGCTGAGCTGTCCTCGCCTTCCGGCTGGTTGACCAGGAATTCCGAACCGAGATTCGACGTCATGATGATCAGCGTGTTGCGGAAGTCGACGGTGCGGCCCTGACCGTCGGTCAGGCGGCCGTCGTCGAGCACCTGCAGCAACACGTTGAAGACATCGGGATGCGCTTTTTCGATTTCGTCGAACAGCACGACCTGGTAAGGCCGCCGCCGCACCGCTTCGGTGAGCGCGCCGCCCTCGTCGTAGCCGACATAGCCCGGAGGCGCGCCGATCAGCCGCGACACCGAATGCTTCTCCATGTATTCGGACATGTCGAGGCGCACCATCGCGGTCTCGTCGTCGAACAGGTATTCGGCCAACGCCTTGGTCAGCTCGGTCTTGCCAACGCCGGTAGGGCCGAGGAACATGAATGAGCCCATCGGACGATTCGGGTCCTGCAACCCCGCGCGCGAACGGCGCACGGCGGTCGCCACCGCATGCACGGCTTCGGCCTGGCCGATCACGCGCTTGCCGAGGCTGTCCTCCATCCTCAGCAGCTTGTCCTTCTCGCCCTCGAGCATCTTGTCGACGGGCACCCCGGTCCAGCGCGATACCACCTGCGCGATGTGGTTGGCCGTGACGGCTTCCTCCATCATCTCGCCGGAGTTCTCCTTGGCCTCGATCTCGGCAAGCTTCTTTTCAAGTTCGGGAATCCGGCCATAGGCAAGTTCGCCCGCCCGCTGGTATTCGCCGCGGCGCTGCGCATTTGCGAGTTCTATGCGCAACGCGTCGAGTTCGCTCTTCAACTTTTGCGCGTTCGAGAGCTTGTTTTTCTCCGCACTCCAGCGCGAGGTCAGGTCGGCGGATTTCTTTTCGAGATCGGCGAGTTCCTTTTCCAGCGTCTGCAGGCGGCTTTTCGAGCCGGCGTCGCTTTCCTTCTTCAGCGCCTCCTGCTCGATCTTCAGCCGGATGATTTCCCGATCCATTGAATCGAGCTCTTCCGGCTTGGAATCGACCTGCATCTTCAGCCGCGCCGCCGCCTCGTCCATCAGGTCGATCGCCTTGTCGGGGAGGAAGCGGTCGGTGATGTAGCGGTTCGACAACGTGGTCGCCGCCACCAGCGCGGAATCGGTGATGCGCACGCCATGGTGCTGCTCGTATTTGTCCTTCAGGCCGCGCAGGATCGAAATGGTGTCCTCGACGGTCGGCTCGGAAACGAAGATCGGCTGGAACCGCCGCGCCAGCGCCGCGTCCTTTTCGACATGCTTGCGATATTCGTCCAGCGTGGTCGCGCCGATGCAATGCAATTCGCCCCGCGCCAGCGCGGGCTTGAGCAAATTGGACGCATCCATCGCGCCGTCGGCCTTGCCCGCGCCGATCAGCGTGTGCATCTCGTCGATGAACAGAATGATACTGCCTTCAGCCGAGGTCACTTCCTGCAGCACGGCTTTCAACCGCTCCTCGAACTCGCCGCGGTATTTCGCACCCGCGATCAGCGCGCCGAGATCGAGCGACAGCAATTTCTTGTCCTTGAGGCTTTCCGGCACGTCGCCGTTGAGAATCCGCAGCGCCAGACCTTCGACGATCGCGGTCTTGCCGACACCGGGCTCGCCGATCAGCACCGGATTGTTCTTGGTACGGCGGGAGAGCACCTGAATGGTGCGGCGGATTTCCTCATCACGCCCGATAACAGGATCAAGCTTGCCATCACGCGCCGCCTGGGTCAGGTCGCGCGCATATTTCTTCAGCGCGTCATAGGCGTTCTCGGCTGTCGCGCTGTCCGCAGTGCGGCCCTTGCGCAAGGCTTCAATCGCCGCATTCAGGTTTTGCGGCGTGACGCCACCCTTCTTGAGTATGCGTCCGGCGTCGCTGTCTTGCTCAAGCGTCAGCCCCAGCAACAGCCGCTCGACGGTGACGAAACTGTCGCCGGCCTTCTCGGCTGCTTTTTCTGCGGCATCGAACGCACGCGCCAGCTCGGGCGAGAGATAAACCTGTCCGGCGCCGCTTCCGGAGACCTTTGGCAGCTTGTTGAGCGCGTCCTCGACAGCCTTCAGGATCGCGCGTGAATTGCCGCCGGCGCGATCGATGAGACCGCCAGCGAGGCCCTCGCTGTCGTCCAGCAGCACTTTCAGCATATGCAGCGGCGAAAACTGCTGGTGGCCGTCGCGCATCGCCAGCGATTGCGCCGACTGGATAAATCCGCGTGCGCGCTCGGTGTATTTTTCAATATTCATTGTCATCCCTCAGCCTGCCGCTCCGCCCCGAAGGCACGGACACAGCATCTTCATTGGGTTTCCGCAGGCCGCATTGACATTCCTCAACCAGCAGGCGGTCTCGTCGCCGACGCTTGCGCCGGCTTGAGGCAAATGTGGGAAGCGGGTTCCGGAAACGGAAGAGGCGCTTTCACAAATTCGTGTGCGGTAGCGCCCCGTCTGGGAATCTCTTAAAAAGCCGGATGTCTTCCGTCCAGCCCGCACAAATTGCCAGCATCTATCGCTATCCGGTCAAGGGCCTTTCCCCGGAACCGCTGCCGCGCGTCGCGCTTTGCATCGGGGGGACGCTCCCGGCCGACCGCCGCTACGCCATCGAAAACGGCCCTAGCGGCTTCGATCCGGCCGCACCGGCGTGGATGCCGAAATCCTATTTCCTGATGCTGATGCGCGACGAGCGGCTGGCGGGATTGAGCAGCCGTTTTGAGGATGACACCCATCTGCTGATCATTCGAGCGAACGGCAAAGTGGCTGCGCGCGGGGATCTCGAAACGCCGGAGGGGCGCGCCGCCATTGAAGATTTTTTCGCGACGAATTTCGCCGGAGAACTCAAGGGACCGCCAAAAGTCATCTCGGGCGGCGGCCACAGCTTTTCGGATGCCGCCAAAAAGGTCGTCTCCATCATCAATCTCGGCAGTATCGCCGCCATCGAGGGCATCGTCGGCGAGCCGGTTCATCCGCTGCGGTTCCGCGCCAATTTGTATGTCGACGGCTGGCCGGCATGGCACGAATTCGAACTGCTCGGCCAAACCCTCGCCATCGGCGACGTTCGCCTGAAGGTCGTGAAACGGATCGTGCGCTGCGCGGCTGTCAACGTCGATCCGGAAACCGCAGCGCGCGACCTCGACATCCCGCATACGCTGACGCGCCGCCTGGGCCATGCCGAATGCGGCATCTATGCCGAGGTGATCGCCGGCGGCACCGTTGCCACCGGCGATGAGGTAATCGTCAGCTCGTAGGCATGACGCAGGCGTATATCCGGCCGCGCGTAATCGGCGCTTCCACGACGCGAAATCGATTTCGCCTCATTGCAGCCGCGAGAATTAACTGCGATTTTCGGGACCGGCCTATGAGAAGGAACAGCCAATGCCCTATGCCGTAACGAGTGATAAAGTCCGGCTCTATTTCGAGGAAGCCGGCAGTGGAACGCCGATCATCTTCCTGCACGAGTTCGCGGCCGACCATACCAATTGGGAACCGCAGATGCGTTACTTCTCGCGCGGGCACCGCTGCATTGCTTATTCGGCGCGCGGCTACACGCCGTCGGATACGCCGTCGTCGGCGGAGGTTTACACCTACAAGCACTTCTACACCGATGCTCTCGCAGTGCTCGATCATCTCAAAATAGCGAAGGCACATTTCGTCGGCCTGTCGATGGGCTCCTACTCGTCGCTGCAGATCGGCCTGAACTCGCCGGAGCGCGCGATGTCGATGACGCTGGCCGCCGTCGGCTCAGGTTCGGACCTCAAAAATCTCAACGCCTTCCGCAGGCAATGCCAGGCCAACGGCGAACAATATGAAACGATCGGCGCAGCCGAGGTCGCGAAAGCGACGCGCGAGGCGCCGAGCCGGATTCCGTTTCTGCTGAAGGACCCGCGCGGACACGCGGATTTCTACGAACTCGCTGGCCCGGCACGATTCCAGGGGCTCAGCCAACACCATGCGCGGCTTTCAGGGCGGCAGGCCCTCGATCTACACGCTGACGGAGGCCGTTCGAAGAGTGCCGACGCCTGCTTTGATCGTCTGCGGCGACGAGGACGACAATTGCGTCGAACCGAGCCTGTTTTTGAAGAAGCACTTGCCGGCGGCAGGATTGGCGATTTTTCCGAAGTCGGGCCATGTGCTTAATCTCGAAGAGCCCGCGCTGTTCAACGAAATGGTTGAGCGCTTCATCGCCCTGGTCGAAGCCGGTCGCTGGCCGGTGCGTGATCCGCGTTCGATAGCGGTCCAAACCTGACCGTCATTCCGGGGCGCGACAATGACGACGCCGGCCTAGCTGCTCCTCTCGGCGCGACTGAGCAAGAACACGCCCTGCTCGCCGAACATGTTCCAGAACCACCAGGGCAGGTTGACCCGCAGCGGGCGGCCGTAGAGATCGAGCGCGACCGCGCGTTCCATCTTGACGTTGATCTCGCCGCAGAGCTGCACGAAATCTTTGATGGTGCAGAAATGAATGTTTGGCGTGTCGTACCAGGTCGCCGGCAAATTCTCCGTCCGCGGCATATGCCCGCCGACCAATAGCTGCAGCCGCATCTTCCAGAAGCCGAAATTGGGGAATGACACGATGGCGCGCCGCCCTATCCGCAGCAAATTCTCCAGCACCACGCGCGGCTGCCGCGTAGCTTGCAGGGTCTGCGACAGGATCACATAGTCGAAGGCGTCGTCGGGATAGTTGACGAGGTCGGTGTCGGCGTCGCCCTGCACTACCGCGAGGCCCTTGGCGACACAGCGGTTCACGCCCTCGCGCGACAGTTCAATGCCGCGACCGTCGATGCCCCGCGTCTCCAGCAATTGCAAGAGATCGCCTTCGCCGCAGCCGACGTCGAGAACCTTCGAGCCGTGCTCGACCATCTCTGCCACCAACAGATGATCGCCGCGGTAATGCCCGGTGTCTTGCGGTATCGTGCCGGTCAGCGGCAGGACTTGTTGCTGCATGGTCATGTTGGCGGCCCCAGGCCGCGCGCCTTACCGGCCGATTGCAGGAACGCGCGGGAGATATCGAAAAACTCGGGGACATCGAGCAGGAACGCGTCGTGTCCGCGGTCGGTCTCGATTTCCGCGAACGACACCCGCGCGCTAGAGGCGTTGAGCGCATGCACCAGCGCGCGCGACTCCGATGTCGGGAACAGCCAGTCGCTGGTGAACGACACCACGCAGAACCGCGTCTGGATGCCGCGAAATGCCTTCGCGAGCACTCCATTGTGATCGGCGGCGATGTCGAAATAGTCCATCGCCCGCGTCAGGTACAGATAGCTGTTGGCGTCGAACCGTTCGACGAAGGACGAGCCCTGATAGCGCAGATAGCTTTCGACCTGGAAATCCGCGTCGAACGAGAATGTCGGCAGGTCGCGGTCCTGCATCCGGCGGCCGAACTTGCGATGCAAAGCTGCATCCGAGAGGTAGGTGATATGCGCGGCCATCCGCGCGACGCCGAGGCCGCGATGGGGGTGGGTGCCCTGTTCGAAATAGCGCCCGTGGTGCCAATCCGGATCGGCCATCACAGCCTGCCGACCGAGTTCGTGGAACGCGATGTTCTGCGCGGAGTGGCGCGTGCTGCACGCCACCGCCAGGGCCGAAAACACCCGGTTGGGATAAGCCGCGGTCCATTGCAGCGCCTGCATGCCGCCCATTGAGCCGCCGACGACGCAGAACAGGGTGTCGATGCCCAAGCGATCGATCAGCATGGTCTGCGCGCGCACCATGTCGGGAATGGTGATGATCGGAAAATCCAGCCCCCACAATTTGCCGGTGGCGGGATTGGTCGACGCCGGGCCGGTAGAGCCCATACAGCCGCCGATCACGTTCGAGCAAATAATGAAATACCTGTCGGTATCGAGCGGACGACCGGGACCGACCATGGTTTCCCACCAGCCGGGCTTGCCGGTCACCGGATGGACATTGGCGACATGCTGATCGCCGGTCAGCGCATGGAAGATCAAAATGGCATTGGAACGTTCCGCATTGAGCTGGCCGTAGGTCTGGTACGCGATCTGGAACGGCGAAAGATCGATGCCGCAATCAAGCCGCAACGGCCGATCTACGCCGAACGCGGCCACCAGCGAACTCGGATGATCCGCCTCGTGCGCTCGCTCCTCGGCATGGATCGCCGGACTTGGTATCGACTGCACGTCTACCATCTTCATACCGACCCCCCGAGAGGTTCGAGAAACCACCGGAAATCAGGCCACAAAAAACCCGGCCTGAACATAGGTTCGGCCGGGATCACTTCTGTCCCCGGCCTGTTTAGCTAGTTGTTTAACGTGGCTGCAAGCCGGCCGGCTCAAATGACCACGGAATGACTAAATACTAGTCGCCCGGCGGCTTTTCGTCAAGACAAGCCTCCGGTTAGCGATGGCTGAGTTCTCCCTCATGGGGAGGAGGCGCACTTGCGCCGTCTCGAACCATGGGGGAGAACAGGGTCTCATCCATCGGGACGCGGCGAAGACGCCGCCCCCGGGGATGAGGGGCATCCTTTTTTCGCATCTGACCCTGAACTCAAATTCTCTACCTTTCGTCAGGTTTCCGCATGTCTCAATCGCCCCCTGCTACACCCTCCCTCGAGGTGCTGCGCAAAGAAATCGACGCCATCGATGAGCAAGTTCATGTCCTGCTGATGCGACGCGGCGATATCATCGATCGGCTGATACAGGTGAAGCAGACCCAGGAGGTCGGCTCGGCGTTCCGCCCGGCACGCGAAGCCGAGATGATGCGACGGCTGGTGCAGCGTCATCGCGGCATCCTGCCGCTCGACACCGTCGAAAGCATCTGGCGCGTCATTATCTCGACATTCACCTACGTACAGGCGCCATTTTCCGTGCATGCCGATATTTCGCTTGGCGAATCCGCGATGCGGGATTCGGCGCGGTTTCATTTCGGGTTCACCGTTCCCTACGTTTCGCATTTCAGCGCGTCGGCCGCGGTCGACGCGGTTGCGACGTCGAAAGGCGATCTGGCGCTGGTCTCCGCCACGTCCAGCCGCACGCCGTGGTGGATCGCGCTCGAAGCCGGCGGCTCACCGAAGATCATCGCCCGGCTGCCCTTCGTCGAACGCGCCGATCATCCCGCAGCGCTGCCGGTATTCGTAGTGTCGCGGGTCTCCGACAGCGCCATGGTGACCGAAGTCGAGATGTGGAGCGTGCGGGTGTCGGGCTGGAACGCCGAGATCGCACGCGCGCTTTCGCCGCTTGCGGAGATCGTCGCGGTGCCCGATACCGCCTTTGACGGTGCGGCCCTGCTGGTGTCGGTTGCGGGCTCAAGCAGCCTCGAAAAGATCAAATCGGCCATGATCGAGGCCGGGGCGTCGGTGCGCTCATCTGCTCTCGTCGGCAGCCATGCAACGCGCTATACGGTGCCTCCGAACGAGGCAGCGAAGTCGTAGAAGCCGTGACTATCCGGAGTTGAAGATGTCCCGACCCGTGCCGAATCCCGGCATTCTCGATATTGCGCCCTACACGCCGGGCAAGAGCCCGGTGCCCGAACCGGGTCGCAAGGTTTTCAAGCTGTCGGCCAATGAAACGCCTTTCGGCCCGTCGCCAAAGGCAATGCAGGTCTACATGGAAGCCGCAGCGCATCTGGAAGACTATCCGGAAGGAACGTCGCGCGTCCTGCGCGAGGCGATCGGCCGCGCCTTCGGACTCGACCCCCACCGCATCATCTGCGGCGCCGGCTCCGATGAAATTCTCAATCTCCTCGCGCACGCCTATCTCAGCCATGGCGACGAGGCGATCAGCACCACCCACGGTTTTCTGGTGTATCCGATCGCCACCAAAGCGAACGGCGCCACCAACGTCGTCGCGCCTGAGACCAACTTCACCGCCGACGTCGATGCGATCCTGCAGCGGGTCTCGCCGCGCACCAAGCTCGTGTGGCTCGCCAACCCGAACAATCCGACCGGGACATATCTGCCGTTCGACGAGGTCAAGCGGCTGCGCGCCGGATTGCCGCCGCATGTCCTGCTGGTGCTCGATGCCGCGTATTCCGATTACGTGTCGCGCAACGATTACGAACGTGGCATCGAGCTGGTGGCGACATCGGACAACACGGTTATGACCCACACCTTTTCGAAGATTCACGGGCTGGCCGCGCTACGCATCGGCTGGATGTTCGGCCCGGCCGATATCGTCGATGCGGTCAACCGGATTCGCGGGCCCTTCAACGTCTCGACGCCGGCGATGCTGGCGGCGGTGGCTGCGATCGAGGACACCGCGCATCAGCAGATGTCGAAGGCATACACCGAGAAATGGCGCGATTGGTTGACGGAGGAGATTGGCAAACTCGGCCTCAAGGTGACGCCGAGCGTGGCGAACTTCGTCCTGATCCACTTCCCGCCCGAGAAGGGCAAGACCGCGGCCGACGCCGATGCGTTCCTGACCGAACGCGGCCTCGTGTTGCGTGCGTTGAACAACTACGGCCTGCCCCACGCATTGCGCATGACCATCGGCACCGAGGAAGCCAATCGGCTCGTAGCCGACGGCTTGCGCGACTTCGTGGCGCTAAAGTGAACGCCACCCCAACATTCAAGAGAATCGCGCTGATCGGCTTCGGGCTGATCGGAGGTTCTGTCGCGCGTGCCGCGCGTGAACAGGGGTTAGCGGGAGAAATCGTCACCACCGCGCGCTCGGCGAAGACCCGAGCGCGGGTATTGGAGCTCGGTATTGTCGATCGTCTGGTAGAAACCAATGCGCAAGCCGCCGAGGGCGCCGATCTCGTCATCCTGTGCATCCCGGTCGGCGCCTGCGGCACGGTCGCGCAGGAGATAGCGGCCCATCTCAAGCCGGGCGCGATCGTCTCCGATGTCGGCTCGGTCAAGGGCGCCGTGGTGCGCGACATGGCGCCATACCTGCCGGCCGGCGTGCATTTCGTGCCGGCGCACCCCGTGGCGGGCACCGAGCACTCCGGGCCCGACTCCGGTTTCGCCGAACTGTTCATCAACCGCTGGTGCATCCTGACCCCGCCTGAAGGCACGGAACCCAACGCTGTCGAGAAACTGCGCGCATTCTGGGCCGCTCTCGGCGCCAGGGTCGAGATCATGACGCCAGATCATCACGATCTGGTGCTCGCGATCACCAGCCATCTACCGCATCTGATCGCCTATACGATCGTCGGCACGGCCGACGAGCTCGGTCAGGTGACGTCGTCGGAAGTGATGAAGTTCTCGGCGGGCGGCTTTCGCGACTTCACCCGCATCGCTGCCTCCGACCCCATCATGTGGCGCGACGTATTCCTGGCCAACAAGGACGCGGTGCTGGAAATGCTCGGCACCTTCAACGAGGACCTCTCCAAGCTGACACGCGCAATCCGTCGCGGAGACGGCGAGGCGCTGTTCGAGCATTTCAACCGCACCCGCGCGATTCGCCGCGGCATCGTCGAGATCGGCCAGGATTCGGCTGCGCCCGACTTCGGCCGTCCGCACGCGCAATTAGGAAAGAAGGCGGGTCAATAGCCAAGGCTCTTGCCACCCGGAATGTGACTTGGCGCCCGAGCGGAACCGAAGCGATCGCAGCGCGGGGATCGTGCTGCGATAGTGCTTCACCTCAGCCGGGTGCAGAGATGCCGGCCGGCAGCGTCGCCAAATCAACGGCGGCCGCCAAGCGGATGCGCAAATTGCACCGTCCGTCAATCTGCCAGGGCGGCCGCGTCCAAATGCATCATGGGTCCGGCCTGCTCACCGACCCAGGAACTCAGCATCTGGTGATATAGTGTGGCGCAGTTCCACAACACGCGCTGATACAATCGGCCCTTCTGCGAGTCGGGCGCAACCTGCTCGCACAGATCGAGCCCCATCGTAAGATGATGCAAATCGACGTCGGTGTGGATCGTCCAATACCGGCCGCTCAGAATATTCAGCTTGTCCAGTACCGGAATGACAGCGGAATAGAAGTCGAACGCGACCCCTTCGCTGAGCAAATTGAGCGCGATGACCTGCACATCGTGCGGCTCGTGCAATGCGTTTCTCCAGCAGAATGAAACGCAGTTCGTTGTTTCCTGAGTTGGCGGCACGCTTCCCGCCTCTATTCCGTCGAGAAACCCATGCTCCTTCATCCATGCAATAAGTTGATCGGGGTGATCAGCCTCCTCCACGGCGTGCTCGGCAAATACCTTCTGATAGCGCTTGTCGTGGCATAACGAGTAGCGCAGGCAAAGAGCCTGCGTGAACTCTCGCGACTGATGAACGAGCTGGTGGACCCATTGCAGGTCGTTCGGGCGTTCCGCTCGCGAGAGTTGTTTGAAGAAAGGACCTTGTCGTAGTTGGGAGCGATATTTTTCAGAGCAATTCAACAGCCATTCCATGGTGGGTTCCGCTTTCAGACAGGGTGAGTTTCAAGCGGATAAATCGAAACATGCCTCGGCAGAGTGCACTTGGCCTGGAACGACGAAAGTTGGAAAGAGACGACACTTCAATATTCTCGCAAACAGTGCTTGAAGATTTTGGAGACAATTTTGCGTCCGAAATCTCCGGGTGTTGTTGGCATTTTCTCGATAAGCCCAACTCAAATTATTGAGAAACATTGAGCGGGCGCGAGCACGAATGGCGCGAAACGCTGCGCTCAGCCGGACCTGACCGAGCGCAGCGGTTCGGCGATCAAGCGCCCGCCCTGCCGGGTGATGATCGGGAAATTTTCAAAATAGCGGCGGAATCTGCCCCACTTTCAGCGGTCCCAGAAACACCGCGCCATCGACGAAGCGCAGCGGAAACGCCCGCGCCTTTTTGCCTTCCAGCACAGTTTCCTTGCCGAGCGCGTTGATTCCGGCGGCGACGCCGACATTGGCGTTCTGCTTGACCACCTTGCCGAGACCGGGAATCGCGCGATCCAACGCGCCAAGCAGGTTGTTGACGTCCTGTGTCTTGACGCCGGGCGCGACGCGATCGAGCGTCGCCTGCGGCACGCCCTCATCCAGCATTTTTTCAATGCCAAGCGCGGGAATCACCTTCTCGATTCCGGCAACCGTCATCTGCAATTCACCGTCGAGACGGCCGTCAGCGCCGAGGCCGAGCGGGCCGGCGGCGACTGCGATCAAATCGCCCTGCTGAACTCGGGACTGCACGATCTCGACATGTCCGCCGGCAGCCTGGATTTCGCGGAAGCGCACGGGCCAGGGCTTGGGCGAGAAATCCTTCAGACCGCTTAGCATCGTCCGCACCTCGGCATCGAACGGCTCCGCGAGCAGTGGATGCAGCCCCTGCACGCTGCCTGCTGCTATCTGCAGCACGGTTTCGATCACGGGATGATCGACCGGCGAGCCTTCGACGAAACGGCCGTGCAGTTCAATATGTTTGGCGCGCGCCAGCGGCGCCTGCACCGGTCCATTGATACGATCGATCGAGGCATCGTCGAAGACGAGAGAGATTCGCTGCGGGACGGCCGGCAGCCCCACCACGCTGCTGCGCGCCTTGCTCCAGTTCACCACCATCGAAGGCGGCTGGCCGCGTTCGGAAATTGTCGCCGGGGCGGTAAATTCCGCGATCAGCAGTTTCGGATCGTAGACCTGCGCCACCACAAGGATTTCGCCGAGCTTTGCCGTGATCGCCGCTTGCGTCGCGGCCTGTTCCGCGGTCTGCGACTGCAGCGACACACTGGCGCCGTCGCAGCGGACCTCGAGGCGGAACGGGAAGCCGGCCACCGAGCGCTCGGCACAATCGTAGACCCGGCCGGATTTCGCCTCCCGTGCGCGCCAGGCATCGGCCGTCACCTCGGCCTGGGAGGCGGCGTAGAACCAGAACACGCTCCACGCCGCAGCGGCGATCAGGAGCAAGACGGGCATAATGAAAAGGCGCCAAAGCGGGCGCCGGCGCGGCGCGAGGGTCATATCGGACATGCGGCGACCTTTGGCCAATGATTTTGTCAATTAAGCGATGCATGCCGACACAATCAAGTTAACGGACGTACGGGAGCCCGGATTTCTGCTTCGCCTGAAAAGATTCTTCTGATAGCCGTGCACGCGATGCCAGCGAAAATCCTGTCCGAAGCGGAATTGTCCAGAGGCGACCTGTGGGTGTTCGGCTATGGCTCGCTGATGTGGCGGCCGGGCTTCGAGTTCATCGAGCAAGTCCCGGCGCGGCTGATCGGCGAGCATCGCGCGCTCTGCGTCTTTTCCTTCGTGCACCGCGGTACGCCGGAAAAGCCCGGCCTCGTGCTCGGCCTCGACCGCGGCGGCGCCTGCCGCGGCGTCGCATTTCGGGTCGCGGAGAGGCACTGCGCGGCTACTGTCGCATACTTGCGCGAGCGCGAACAGGTCACATCCGTCTATCGCGAAGTGATGCGGTCGGTGTGGCTGGAGAACGAGCCGCGGCAACGGGTCAGCGCGCTGGCCTACGTCGTCGACCGCGGCCATGTGCAGTATGCCGGACGGCTGTCATTGGCCGAGCAGTTGCGTCATGTGCAACAGGGCCACGGCCAGTCCGGCGCCAACCGCGAATATGTTCTCTCCACTGTGAAGGCGATCGAGGCGGAAGGTTTTCGGGATCCGCAATTGCACCAACTTGCGCTGATGCTGCACGGCGAAACGCCGGTGCATCGGTGATCGTTCCAGGGAGAGCAGGCAGGTTTTGTTACGCCGACGCCGGACCAGGCACGCGACCGAACAATTGCGCCTGCTCGCGGCGCGCAGCCTCGACCAGCCGGTTGGTAGCTTCCTCGATCACGATTGAGACGCGCGCGATGAATTCATCGCGCGACAGGCCGGGCGGCAATGGATCGAGAAATTCGACCACGAGCGTGCCCGGATAACGCATGAACGTCCGGCGCGGCCAGAACAGCCCCGAATTGAGCGCAACCGGCAGACAGGTCACGCCGCAATCGACATACACCTGCGCGACGCCGGTCTTGTAACGCGGCGGCGCATCGACCGCGGTCCGCGTGCCCTCCGGAAAAATGATCAACTGACGGCCGCGCCGCACTTCCTCGCCCGCGCGGCGCGCCATTTCCAGCAACGAGCGGCCGCCGGCGCCTCTGATAACGCCGATCATGTTCGACTTGATCAGATACCAGCCAAACAGCGGGATCCATTTCAACTCGCGCTTAAGGATATAAAGCGGCTGATCGAAGAACTGCAGCAACGCGAAGGTTTCCCACATCGACTGATGTTTCGACGCGATGATCAGCGGACCTTCTGGAATTTTCTCAAGCCCGCGATATTCCACTTTGGTATTGCAGATCACGCGCATCAGCCAAATGCTGCTCCGCGCCCAGTATCTGGCGATATTCATGATGGCCCAGCGCGGCATCAGGTAGGTCGGGATCCCGACGATCACCCAAAACGCCAGCACCAGATAGAACAGCACATTGTAGACCAGCGAGCGCAAGAAAATCGAAATCATCGAAAACCCGATCAGTTGGCTTGTGCCGTCGCCGGTCTGTGCGACAGGAGGGATCCGGTCGGTTGGTCCGCGAGATCCGGCGCCAGATCGAGACCGACGTTAGCCAGACGCACCCGGACTTCGGCGGCGACATATTTTGCATACTCAGATAACAGCAGCCGCAACGTCGCGCCACTCGTCCACCACGGTTCGTCGCGCCATTTGTCTCCGACCACGGCGAATGGAATCAACTCAATCTTGGGCATAGCGTGCGATAATTCGACGATTGCCCGGGGCATATGGTAATTCGATGTTACCACGATCAGCGATTTGAAGCCGCGCTCGTGCACCCAGCGCCGCGTCCCGGCGGCGTTGCTGCGGGTATTGACGGCGGAGCGGTCGAGATCGACGCAGCAGTTCAGTAACGACTGATTGTCAGATAGCGAACGGGAAATGTCGCTCGCCGCATTGGTCGGATGGACACCCGAGATCAATAGCCGCTTGCCATAGCCGGCCGCCAGCAATTCCATCGCATCGGAGACGCGCGACGAACCGCCGGTGAGCACCACGATGCCGTCGGCCTTGCCGGCAGGCTTCATTTCAGCCCCGCGCAACTGCGAGAGAAACCCGACGAAGCCGATCGCCGAACCGACGAACGCAATCGCCAGAACGGCTACGATCGCTGCGCGCAGCCAGCCCCGTGGCGCGGCGACCGGTGCGTCCGGCGATTTATCGTCGGCCTGAAGACTCATGCGATGCTGGCGATCCTCCGAGCGCAAGTCTAGAACCTTTTCGGGCGAAGTGGAGTCCGGTTTGAAGCCGTATTCCTGACGGTCCGCGTCAGTCGATATCGTCCAGCGTTGCAAACAGCGTTCGCCGCGATGCCCAGGCGGTGATCGCCGCGATCAGCACTGCCTGCGCGGCCAGCACCAGATAGCCCGACGGGCGCAGCGAAAATGTCCCCAGCAGCGCCGCGAATTGATCCCCCACCGGGGTGCCCGAGAACCAGCCGGCGATCGATTCGGAGAAGCCGAAAGCCAGCATCGCGGCGCCTCCACCGATTATGCCGCCCTGCAGCCCAAGCCGCAGGAAATGCCGCAGGAACCGGTTGGCAATATAGCGGTCGCCGGCCCCAACGAAATGCAGGACTTCGACGATCGGGCGGTTCGCCGCCATCGCACCGCGCGTCGCGAACGAAACCGAAATGATGGTGGCGATAATCACCAGTGCGAGGATGCCGATGCCGGCAAATACAGTAGCGCCGGTCATCGACCGCATCCGCTCGATCCAGGCGCGGTGATCGTCGACGCTGGCGGACGCTGCCACCTGCGTCACCCGGCTGCGCAGCGCTGCCAGATCGAGCGCCGTTCCGGGCTGGACTCGCGCGATGATGACGCGCGGCACCGGCAGATCGTTGAGCGAAAGTCCGGTGCCAAGCCACGGTTCCAGCAGTTTGGCGGATTCCTCTCTGGTAAAGGGTCTGACCTCGACGATACCTGGCTGTGCACGCATCGCTTCAGCCACGGCCGCGGTGTCGCGATCGATATCGCGCCCGGCCGCGGGACGCACCTGAACGGTGATTTCGCTCGCAACTTCTGACTGCCACTCCGCCGCCGACGCGCTCACCAGCAGCACCGTTCCTGTGGTAATCGATGCCAGGAACGTCATGATAGCGACAACGGCGACCAGCGCGCGCCCGGCGATCGAGGCGCGCGGCACGATCGGTGACAGATTGCGTGCCCGCGCCGGCACCCGCGGCCGCTCGTGTCCGAGATCCACCAAGGGGCCGTACTCGTCGCCGGTTCTACTCATAGATATGCAACCGCCCCTGATGCAGTACCAGCCGCCGCGCCTCATACTGATCCATCAGCGTGATGTCGTGGGTCGCGATAATGACCGCGGTGCCGGACTTGTTCAGTTCGATGAACAACCGCAACAATCGCCGCCCCAGCGTCGGGTCGACGTTGCCGGTGGGCTCATCCGCCAGCAGCAGCTGCGGCCGCGAAATCACGGCGCGTGCGATCGCCGCGCGTTGCTTCTCACCGCCGGACAAGATCGGCGGCAAGGCATCCATTCGCTCGCCGAGACCGACCCATCTCAGGAGATCGATGACCTCCTTGCGATAGCTCGATTCCTCGCGACCCATCACCCGGAACGGCAGCGCTACGTTTTCGTAGGTGGTCATGTGATCGAGTAAGCGAAAGTCCTGAAGCACGATGCCGATCCGTTTGCGCAGATCGGCGATTTGATCCTTGCCGAGCAGCGAGACGTCGTGGCCGAACAGATTGACCAGGCCGCGTGTCGGCCGCAGCGATAAAAACAACAGCCGCAGCAGCGAGGTCTTGCCGGCGCCGGATGGCCCGGTGAGGAACTGGAAGGAGTGGGCGGGGATCAGGAAACTAAGGTCGCGCAGAATCTCCGGGCCAAGCCCGTAGCGCAATCCGACATTTTCGAACCGAACCAAGCTCAGCTCCGTTCGATGTAAGGGGCGACCGGAAAGCTGAAACCGAAGGCCCCGAGTTCGTCGGTTTCGCTGCGGGTGCGAACCCAACAAACTGGTTGTGCTTCGGTTATGGTTTCCGATTCGTTAACGGTCGCCTTGTAACATCCTGACAACGTCATTGTGGAGATTGGCTCCATGCACATCATTTGCCCCCATTGTACAACGTCCTACGCCATTGATTTGGCTACCTTGGGCGCGACCGGCCGCACCGTGCGTTGTTCCCGGTGCAAGGAAGTCTGGCTGGCGAGGCCGGAGGACGCGACCGAGCGCGTAGCCCCGGCGCCTGCGATGGCAGAGGCCGGCGCACAGATCGGGAGCATCGAGGCCGCCGCGAAATGGGAAGCGATCGGGGGCGAAAACGACAGCCAGGAAACCCCTGTCGTCGACAGCCCTTCGATATCGAGCGATTGGCCGGCTGCGGCCGACGGCAAGGGCTCGCCACTGGATAGCAAAGGCGGCTGGCCGTCGGTAACCCAGCACGATGTGCACAATACCGAGACCGCGCATCCGCAACGCCCGTCGTGGTTCCGGAGGCTTTTCAGGCCGTCCAAGCCGCTTCGTGCGCCGGGCAAGCCGCTCGTCAGCCTCCCCACGGTCTGCGCCGCCATGGGCGCTTTGGTGCTGGCGTTGATAATCTGGCGCACCGATGTGGTGCGGTTGCTGCCACAGACCGCCACGTTCTACAAAATGGTCGGCCTCGAGGTTAATCTGCGGGGGTTGATGTTCAAGGACGTGAAGATCACCACGGAAACCGTGGAAGGCAAGCCGGTGCTGGTGATCGAGGGCGTGATCGTCGGCGAAACCCTCAAGCCGGTAGAACTGCCGCGGCTGCGCTTCAGCGTTCGCGATGCACAGGGCGCCGAGATTTACGCCTGGAATGCGGTTCTGGAGCAGCCGGTGCTGAGGCCGGGCGAAAGAGCCTGGTTCAAGTCGCGACTGGCTTCGCCACCCCCCGAAGGGCGCAATATCGACGTACGTTTCTTTAGCAAGCGGGATATCGCCGGCGGCAATATATGAACCGGACCGAATGGTCCTGCTCGCGAAAGACGGTGCGTCGATGCCGCGCGTGCTGATCGCCGACGATGAAGTCTCCATGCGCACGCTGGTGGCGCGCGCCATGGCCATGGACGGCCACGACACCGTCACCGCGGAAGATGGCGCCGAAGCGCTGGAAATTCTGAGCCGCGAACAGGGCGCATTCGATCTGCTGCTCACCGATATCCAGATGCCCGTGATGGACGGAATCGCGCTGGCGCTGGCGGCAGCCCGCGATTTCCCTGACCTGACGATTTTGTTGATGACCGGCTTTGCCGATCAGCGCGAACGCGCCTCGGGTCTCAACGCGATAGCGCATGACGTCATCATCAAGCCGTTCTCGGTAGCCGATATCCGCGCTGCGGTTGCCGGTGCGCTGGCGGCGCGGAAAACGGGCCAGCGAGGCGACGCCGCCCTATAAGACCGGTCATGTCGGCGAGAGCATCCTGTACGCTGCGTCCTCCCGGCTAAATTACCGATGCCTGGAACACAGGATCGCTCGCTTTCGCGGGCGACGGCGATTGTTGCTAATAGTCCTTCAGCAGCCGTTCGATGTAATCGAGTTCGATCTGCGGCCGCAGCGGGTCGGCGAGGCGGCGGCGCAGTTCTTCCAGGATCCGGCGCACCCGCTGAACATCGATCTCGCCGGGAATCTTCACCGTCAGATCGTCGCCGAATTCGCGGCCATGCAGCGGCCGTCCAAGCGGATCACTCTGAATGCCTCCGCTCTGCTGCCGGCCCGTGCGATTACTCGGACCGTCGCCCTGCCCGTCGCCATCGCCCGGCTGCATAGCCTCGGCGAGACTCTGGGCGCCCTTGCGCAGCGCCTCCAGCGCCCGCCCTTGCGATTCCACGGCGCCATCGGCGTTGCCCTCGCCGAGCATGCTGCCGGCGTCGCCCATCGCGGTATCAGCCTCGCCGAGACCATCCTCGCCGTCGCCCTGCTGCGGATCGCCGTCCTGGCCCTGCTGACCCTTCTCGCCGCGCTGACCCTGTCCCATGCCACGCTTGGCAAGCTCTTGCTGCAATTTCTTGAGCCGATCGCGCAGGCCCTGCTGGTCCTGCTGCAGATCGCCCATGGCTTGATTGTCCTGCTTGCCGCGCATCCGGTCGCGTCGCGAATCCTGGCCCTGCTTGAAGGTCTTGTCACGCAACTGCTGCTGCTTGCGGATCATATCGCCAAGCTCGTTCAGCGCCTGCTCCATGTCGCCGTCGCCGGACTGGCCAGGCTGCGCCATTTGCAGATTTTCCAGCATCTGCTGCAGTTGCTCTAGCAACTGTCTGGCGGCCTCCTTGTCGCCGGAGCGCGACAACCGCTCCATGCGCTCGATCATATTGTTGAGATCCTGCTGGCGCAGCATCCTGGTGTTGGGATCGAGCGGCCGCGCCAATTGCTGCGGATTGTTGCGCAGCTGCTCGGCGAGCTGACGCATGAAGTTGTCCAGCGCCGCGCGCAGGTTGTCGGTGAGCCTTTTGATCTCTTCATCGCTGGCGCCGCGTTCCAACGCCTGCTTGAGCGCTTCCTGCGCGGCACGCAAGGCCTTGTCGACATCGGTAATGTCGCCATCCTCGATGAGGACGGCGAGCGCCCACAGGCTGGCGACGACCTCGCGCATGGCGCCGTCGGTGCGGGCGGCTTCGAGCTGCCGCGTGACGCTGTACAGGCCGAGATATTGGCCGGCTTCCGGCATGAATAATTCCGGTGCGATCATCAGCGCATCGAGCGCCGCATAGACCTGCGAGTTCTGATTGGCGTCGAGCGCCAGAATACGGCGCTGCTCGATCAGCGCCCGCGCCAGGGGTTTGGCGAACAGCCGCTCCGGAAGCCGCATGTTGAATGGCTCGCTGCGGCCTTCATTGCCGGCCTCGTCCTTCGCCGTCAGGGTCAGGGTGACGTCGGCGCCGGCATAGGGATCCTCGCTGAGATCCTTGACGGTCTGCCCCACGCCATTGCGCGTGCGCGCATTCGGAAGCACTAGCGAAAACTGCGGGGCATCGAACAGGGGCCGTGGCTCGGTCGCACCCTTCGGTGCGTCACCGGGACGGACTGAAAAATGCGCCTGCGCTTCGGTGACGCCATAGTCATCCTCGATCTTGTAGGACATCTGCAGCGAGCCGCGGGCCTGACGTTCCGGATCTTTCGCCAGCGAAATGGTCGGGGCGCGGTCGGGAGTCGCACTGAACTTCCATTGCGGCTGACCGGTAGGAGCGCGGACATGCGCGGTGCCATCGCCGGCGATCGTGAAATGCCGTTCGTTGGTGCCCTTGGGCGCCTGCTCTGCCGGTACGGCTTCGGTCACTCCGCCGCCGGCCACCACATCGAGCGTGCCGCCGCTTGAGCGTACGATCAACGTGCTGCCCGCCGGCACCGCCAACGGTCCCGCGGCGGGTGCTGCGGCTTCCTTGTTCGCCGCCGACAGAATGATTGGAGGCTTGCCGGTATAGACCGGGGGCGTCACCCAGGCATCGACCCTGATATTGGCCGGCGACAACATACCGTTCCAGTCGAATGCCGCGGCGACCCGGAGCATGCGCTCGTCGCCCGCGGCGACGTAGGCCGCAACCATCATCACCGCGACCAGCGCACGCAGCGCCCAGGGATCGTGGATCGCCAGCCGCGGCGACGGCAGGCCGGCGCGGATGCGCTTGATCGATGCCAATGTGCGCTGGCGCTGCGCCTGCCAAAGCGCGAGCGCGACCGGGTCCTGCGTGGCCAGCGTATCGGTGAGCGCGGTCGCCGGGCGATGGCGAATCCCGCTGCCGCGGTCCAGCCGACTGAGCCCCTCCTGGCGGCTCGGCCAGCGAAACCGGACCAGCGGAAACAGCGCGCCCAGCGCCAGCAGCCCGAACAGGCCGAGGCCTATGGCGCGAGCAATAAAAGGCAACACCAGCCACAGTCCCGTCCAGGACACGACCAGAAACAGTCCGACGATGGTCGATAGCCGTGCCAGATGCGGCCAGCTTCGCTCCCACGCGATCGCATATCTTGCCCGCTGCAAGGCCTGCGTCAGCTGCAGCCGCGAAACGGCATCAGGGTTGCGCGCTGGCTCTGAAGGGTCGGGGGTGGCGCCGCTCAATAAACTCTCCGGGTTACCGAAGCAGTACTCTAGCACAGCGGCGGCAGTGAGGCACCCGTTCAGGACCGGTAACCCACACCGCGAAACACGCATAACACGAAGGCGTGACTGCGGGGCGGTGACCTCGTAACGTCGGCTGTCGCCATCAGGGAAACGCTAGGGAACGCCATGGACAAGAAAACGCACGACAAGGGACTGGAAATTCGCAAAGCGGTGCTGGGCGAGGCCTATGTCGCCAACGCGCTGAAGAACGCCGACGATTTTAACAAACCGTTTCAGGAACTGGTCACCGAATACTGCTGGGGCGCCGTGTGGGGCCGGGAGGAACTGCCGCGCAAGACTCGCAGCATGCTCAATCTTGCCATGATCTCGATCCTCAACCGGCCGCACGAATTGCGGGTGCACATCAAGGGCGCGCTGGTCAACGGCGTGACCAAGGACGAGATCCGCGAAATCTTCATGCAGGTGGCGATCTATGCCGGTGTGCCAGCAGGCGTCGACAGCTTCCGCATCGCGCGCGAAGTATTCGCCGAGTTGGACAAGGGTTAGGGCGTATCATCATGGATATCGGATTCATCGGCCTTGGGAAGATGGGCTTTCCCATGGCCCGCCGCCTGATCGAGGCGAAACATCGGCTCGTTGTGTTCGACCAGCGCAAGGAGGCTGTGGATAAATTGGTCGCGCTCGGCGCGCAGGCCGCATCCTCGCCAAAGGACGTCGCCGATCGCGCCGAGACCGTGCTGGCGAGCCTGCCGTCGCTGCAGGCTTCGCTTGAGGTCGCGACCGGCAAGGGCGGCGTCATCGAAGGCAAAAGCGTCAAGCGCTTCGTCGATCTATCGACCGTCGGGTCGCATATGGCGGTGCGCATTCACGACCTGCTGGCCAAACGCAACATCGTGCAACTCGACAGTCCCGTGAGCGGCGGCGTCGGCGGCGCCGAAAAGGGAACCCTCGCCGTCATGGTATCGGGTCCCAAAGCGGATTTCGAGGCGATGAAGTCGGCGCTCGATGTGATCGGTAAAGTGTTTTTCATCGGCGAAAAGCCCGGCTCGGCGCAGACCATGAAACTTGCGAACAATCTGCTGTCGGCCACCGCCGTGGTCGCGACCTCCGAGGCCGTGGTGATGGGCGTCAAGTCGGGCCTCGATCCCAACGTCATGATCGACGTGATCAACGCCGGATCGGGCATGAACACCGCAAGCCGCGACAAGTTTCCGCGCTCGGTCCTGCCGCGCACCTTCGATTTCGGCTTCGCCACCGGGCTGATGGTGAAGGACGTCCGCTTGTGTCTCGAAGAAGCGAAGGCGATGGGGCTATCGATGGAAGTGGCCGAAGCGGTCGGGCGGCTCTGGGAAGTCGTGATCCGCGAAATGGGCGCGGAGTCCGATTTCACCTCGGCGATCAAACCTATCGAGAAGGCAGCGGGCGTGGTGGTGGGGGGAAAGGCTTGCTAGCTGGCCCGAATCACAACCACGGCGCTATTTTGTCCATCGCGATCAGGGCCTCGACCTCGATGCGGGGCCGCACCACCGCGTACTGGTCGTCCTTGACCAGCACTTCCGGCACCAGCGCGCGGGTGTTGTAGGTGCCTGACTGCACCGCGCCGTAGGCGCCGGCCGTCATCACCGCCAGGAGATCGCCGGATTTCGGCTCGGGAAGCGTGCGATCGAGCGCGAGGTAGTCGCCGGTTTCGCAGACCGGCCCGACCACGTCGGCCATGATCATGCGCGCGCCCTTGGCGGCTTCGCGGACCGGCAGAATATCGTGATGGGCTTCATAGAGCGTCGGCCGGATCAAATCGTTCATCGCCGCGTCGATAATGACGAAGTTCTTGGCGTCCCCGGGCTTCACATAGATGACACGGGTGACGAGGATGCCGGCATTGCCGACGATCATCCGTCCTGGCTCGAACATCAGCGTGCAACCGAGATTATGGGTCAAGCGCTTGACCATGGCGGCATAGACTGATGGTACCGGCGGGGCTTCGCGGTCGGCGTGATAGGGAATGCCAAGCCCGCCGCCGAAATCGATATGCGAGATGGTATGGCCGTCGGCGCGCAGCGTCTGCACGAGTTCCGACAGCATCCGGAACGCGGTTTCCATCCGGCTCAGGTCGGTGATCTGGCTGCCGATATGCACGTCAGTACCGGTCACCTCGATCCCCGGCAGCTTGGCCGCGCGGGCATAGACCGCACGTGCACGGGCGATCGGAACGCCGAACTTGTTTTCGGACTTGCCGGTGGCGATCTTGGCATGGGTGCCGGCATCGACGTCGGGATTGACGCGCACGGAAATGCGCGCGGTCTTGCCGGCTTCGACGGCGAGCCGCGACAGCAGTTCGAGTTCGGGTTCGGATTCGACGTTGATACAGAGAATGTCCTCAGCCAGCGCTGCGCGCAGCTCGGCTTCGGTCTTGCCGACGCCTGAAAACAAAATCCTCCCGGGCGGAATGCCAGCGGCAAGCGCCCGCTTCAATTCGCCGCCCGACACCACGTCGGCGCCGGCGCCGAGTTTTGCCAGCGTGCGCAGCACCGACTGATTGGAGTTAGCCTTCATGGCGTAGCACACCAGCACCTTCTCGCCGGCGAAGGCCTCGGTGAAGACGCGGTAATGCCGCTCCAGGGTCGCGGTCGAATAGCAGTAGAACGGCGTGCCGATCGCATCCGCCAGATCGGAAAGATTCACCGCCTCGGCGTGCAGCACGCCGTTGCGATAGTCGAAGTGATTCATGGCGGGCTCAGTCGTTAAGGAGCGGGTCGAGTATGAAGGCTTTTTTGTTGCCTTTGGCGGCCGCCGGGGGCGCATCTGTTCCGTAATACGGATTGAACACGCTTGGCTTGCTGGCCTGTTCGGCGTCGGCATCGGCCGGTGCCACCACGCCGGGCGGCGCCGATGCAGTCGGGGGCAGATCGAGGCCGCTTTTGCGTCCGCAGCCCCCGAGCGCGAGCAAGGCCGCGCTCAGAAGGATGATAGCCCATCCCTGGCATGTCGGGCTGTGGTTGCGATTCACGACAAATTCCCCAATGCGGCGGCACCATACAAAGATTGCCCTGTTCTGGCGAGAGCGGGACAATCACGAAATTGCAGCGAAATTCTCAGGCTCAGCCCAACTTTTGCTGTTTTTCCAGCCGCTTGAGCCAGGCTTTCGCCTGAGCAAGCACGTTCTTCGGGGCAGTCCCGCCATAGCTGTTGCGGCTTTTCACCGACGCTTCGACCGAAAGAACAGCCATGACATCGGCTGTTATCTTCGGTTCGATCGCCTGCATATCTTTCAGGGGCAGTTCGTGCAACGGCACGCCCGCCTTCGACGCTTTGGCGACAATGCGTCCGGTGACATGATGAGCATCGCGAAACGGCATTTTCAGCGTTCGCACCAGCCAGTCGGCAAGATCGGTGGCGGTGGCGTAACCCTCGCCTGCGGCGGCTTTCATTCGCGCCCCGTCAGGCACGATGTCAGAGACCATCCCGGTCATCGCCCGGATCGCCAGCGAGAGCGCGCCGAACGCTTCCATCGCGCCCTGCTTGTCCTCCTGCATGTCCTTTTGATAGGCCAGCGGAAGCCCCTTCATCACGATCAACAATGCCGTGAGCGCGCCGATCACCCGGCCGGTCTTGGCGCGAACCAGTTCGGCCGCGTCAGGGTTGCGTTTCTGCGGCATGATCGATGAGCCGGTGGTGAACTTGTCGCTCAATCGCACCAGCCCCACCAGCGGCGAGGTCCAGATCACGATTTCCTCCGCGAAGCGCGACAGGTGCACCGACGCGATCGCCGCCGCAGACAATGTTTCAAGCACGAAGTCGCGGTCCGAAACCGCGTCGAGCGAATTGGCCATTGGACGGTCGAAACCGAGCGCCTTCGCCGTGGCGTCGCGATCGATCGGGAATGATGTGCCCGCCAGCGCCGCGGCGCCGAGCGGCGATTCATTCAGTCGTTTGCGCGCATCGGCAAAGCGGCCGCGATCGCGCGCCGCCATCTCGACATAGGCCAGCAGATGGTGCCCGAACGTCACCGGCTGCGCGGTCTGCAGATGCGTGAAGCCTGGCATTACCGTGCCGGCATGTTCCAGGGCCCGCTCCACCAGAGCGCGCTGGAACGAAGCCAGCGCCGCATCCGTCTCGTCGATGGTGTCGCGGACATACAGCCGGAAATCGGTAGCCACCTGATCGTTGCGCGAACGCGCAGTGTGCAGCCGGCCGGAGGCAGGCCCGATCAACTCGCCGAGCCTGCTCTCGACATTCATGTGAATGTCCTCGAGCGCGCGCTTGAACTTGAACGATCCGCCACCGATTTCTGACAAAATCGTGTCTAGACCCCTGGCAATATTTTTCGCATCGTTCGCGGTGATAATGCCTTGCGCGGCGAGCATCGCGGCGTGGGCCTTGGACGCTGCGATGTCCTGGGCGTAAAGGTGACGATCGACGTCGATGGAGACGTTGATTTCCTCCATGATCGAGTCGGGGCGCTCCGTGAACCGGCCACCCCACATCTTGTTGCTCATGACTTGTTACTCATGACCTGCCACTCATCGTCATACCAGAGCACGCAACGATTTACGCCGTTACCGGCTCGAACCGGCTGTTATACAGGCTCTGCATAGCCGTATCTGATACAGGATGACAAACGATATGCCTGAACGACCCTCGCCTCGCCCGGCCGCCACGCGCCGGATTCCCTTCGCGATTGGGGCGGTGCTGATCGGGACGGCGATTGGATTTGCCGGGGTATACGGGATCGGCGGGCTGAAGCGCAACGCCACGGGCGACACCGCCTGCCGCCCGGCGGTCGACCTTGCGCGCAAGCTCGCGCCGTTGGCGCATGGCGAGGTTGCGGCACTCACCATGGCAACGACCCCATTGCGGCTGCCGGACCTCACCTTCGAGGGTGCCGACGGCAAGCCCAGGAAGCTCTCCGACTGGCGCGGACGCACCGTGCTGTTGAACCTCTGGGCTACCTGGTGCGTGCCCTGCCGTAAGGAGATGCCCGCGCTCGAGAGCCTGCAGGCGAAACTCGGCGGACCTGACTTCGAGGTGGTCGCGGTCAACATCGATACCCGCGATCCCGAAAAACCGAAGAATTTCCTGAAAGAAGCCAATCTGTCCCGGCTCGCATATTTCAGCGACCAAAAAGCCAAGATTTTTCAAGATCTTAAAGGCATAGGCCGGGCGCTGGGGATGCCTACTTCGGTGCTGGTGGACGGCCGAGGTTGCGAGATCGCCACCATTGCCGGACCGGCGGAATGGGACAGCGAAGACGCCATAAAGCTGATCACAGCGGCGTTGAAACCGGTAGCCGCCGGGCTTTAGGCAGTCACGTCGAGATTGCCGCCAATGCCGGCGCCGACGTTGGCCAGGGAAGACGCGCTTTGCAGGCCAGCACCCAACAGCGTCAGGACCGCCGATTTCTCCGCATTGGCATTCGATTTCATGATGGTCGCGGCGACCTGCATCTGCACGTTGCCTGCCTGCGCGGCAAGCATCCCGCTAACCATGCTCATCATATCCATACGCAACACTCCGAGGCCGGCACACTACCCGGCAGGCATTAACGAATGCTGGAGATGGGATATCAGCGTGTCGGGACCGGTTTGTCGCCTCGGTAGTCGTAGAAGCCGCGCTGGGTCTTGCGGCCGAGCCAACCGGCCTCGACGTATTTCACCAGCAGCGGACATGGCCGGTATTTGGAGTCCGCCAGACCCTCGTGAAGGACCTGCATGATCGACAGACAGGTATCGAGCCCGATGAAATCGGCGAGCTCCAGCGGTCCCATTGGATGGTGCGCGCCGAGTTTCATCGCGGCGTCGATCGCCTCGACGTTTCCAACCCCTTCATACAGCGTATAAATCGCCTCGTTGATCATCGGCAGCAGAATGCGGTTGACGATGAACGCCGGAAAGTCTTCCGAAACCGCGACTTGTTTTCCAAGCCGCGTGACGAATTCCTTTGCCGCGTCGAAGGTCGCGTCGTCGGTAGCGATGCCTCGGATCAGTTCTACCAGTTCCATCAACGGCACCGGATTCATGAAGTGAATGCCGATAAAACGCTCGGGCCGGTCGGTGGACGCGGCAAGCCGCGTAATCGAAATCGACGAGGTATTCGATGCGACGATCGCATCCGGCTTCAGCACCGCGCAGACGTCGTGAAAAATCTTGCGCTTGATTTCTTCCTTCTCGACCGCGCTCTCGATCACCAGATCGCAATCGGCGAGCCCGTCCATGGTTTCGGCGGAAACGATTCGGTCGAGCGCCTGCTTGCGCGCGTCCTCGGTGATAATTTTCTTGGAGACCTGGCGCGACAGATTGCCGTTGATGGTCGCCATCGCGGACTTCAGGCGGTCGGCGGAGATATCGTTGAGCACTACGTCCAGCCCGGCCAGCGCCGCCACATGCGCGATGCCGTTGCCCATCTGGCCCGAGCCGATCACGCCGACCTTTTTGATCATTGCCGCCATCTTGTCATCTCACCGGAGCCGGGCGCACCGCGCCTGCCCATCCCTTGCACAAACACCGGCCGCAGTCGGTACCGACCGGCCGTTTGAATCATCGTTACTTTCCAAGCTTGCCGAGCGCTTCGGTCAACTCCGGAACCGCCTGATACAGATCCGCGACCAGACCATAATCCGCGACCTGGAAAATCGGCGCGTCTTCATCCTTGTTGATCGCAACGATCACCTTGGAATCCTTCATGCCGGCGAGATGCTGTATCGCGCCGGAAATACCGATCGCGATATAGAGTTCCGGCGCCACCACCTTGCCGGTCTGTCCGACCTGCCAGTCGTTCGGGGCATAGCCGGCATCAACCGCGGCGCGCGAGGCGCCGACGCCGGCGCCGAGCTTGTCGGCGAGCGGCTCGATATATTTGGCAAAATTCTCGCGACTCTGCATGGCGCGGCCGCCCGAGACGATGATCTTCGCCGATGTCAGTTCGGGACGATCGCTCTTGGCCACTTCCTCGCCGACGAAACTTGAGAGACCGGGATCGGCGGCCGACGCGGCATTTTCCACCGACGCGCTGCCGCCGTTTCCGGCAGCGGCAAAGGTGGAAGTCCGCACGGTGATGACCTTCTTGGCGTCCTTCGATTTCACGGTCTGGATCGCGTTGCCGGCATAGATCGGCCGCTCGAAAGTATCAGGCGAGACCACCTTGATGATTTCCGACACCTGCATGACGTCGAGCAGGGCTGCGACGCGCGGCATCACATTCTTGAAGCGCGAGGTCGCGGGCGCGACGAAGGCGTCATAGGACGGCGCCAGCGCCACGATCAGGGCAGCCAGCGGCTCGGCGAGATCGTGGGCATAGGCGGCGTTGTCCGCAAGCAGCACCTTTTTGACTCCGGCGAGCTTGGCCGCTGCATCCGCGGCACCCTTGGCGTTTTCACCGGCGACCAGCACATGCACTTCGCCGCCGAGCGCGGCAGCCGCGGTCAACGCCTTGTTGGTGGCGTCCTTGATCGACGCATTGTCATGTTCGGCAATCAACAATGTGGTCATCACAGAACCCCGGCTTCATTCTTGAGCTTCGACACCAGCTCACCGACATCCTTGACCTTGACGCCTCCCTTGCGGCCCGGCGGTTCGGATGTCTTGAGGATTTCGAGATGTGGCGTCAGATCGACGCCGTAATCGGATGCGGTCTTGTCGGCGATCGGCTTCTTCTTCGCCTTCATGATGTTGGGCAAGCTGGCGTAGCGCGGTTCGTTCAGTCGCAGGTCGGTGGTGACGATCGCCGGGCCCTTCAGCTTGACGGTCTGCAGCCCGCCGTCGACTTCGCGCGTCACCTTGAAATCGGTTCCATCCACCTCGAGCTTGGAGGCGAAGGTAGCCTGCGACCATCCGAGCAGTGCGGCCAGCATCTGGCCGGTCTGGTTGCTATCGTCGTCGATCGCTTGCTTGCCGAGAATAACCAGGCCAGGCTTCTCTTCGTCGGCGATGGCCTTGAGGATCTTCGCCACCGCCAGCGGTTCGACGTTCCCCTCCGCCTTGACCAGAATGCCGCGGTCGGCGCCCATGGCGAGCCCGGTCCGGATGGTTTCGGCCGCCTGGGCCGGACCGATCGATACCACCACGACCTCGGTTGCCTTGCCGGCCTCTTTGAGCCGCAGGGCCTCCTCGACCGCAATTTCATCGAATGGATTCATCGACATCTTGACGTTGGAGAGTTCGACGCCCGATCCGTCGCCCTTGACGCGGACCTTGACGTTGAAATCGACCACCCGCTTTACCGGCACCAGAACCTTCATCGATCTTCTTTCGCTTGAGTTTCAGGTTTGATCAGCTTGGGCGCGGAACCTAAAGCTCCGGCCTACCCCGGTCAACGCGCGATGGCTAAAAATCGCCACCAGACATGCGCGCTTAGCGATTCTGGCCGGGCACCCACAGCACGTCCCCGGCGCCGTTGTCGTTCACGGAGCGGCTGGCGACGAACAGGAAGTCCGACAGGCGGTTCATATACTGGATCGCAGCATCGCCGACAGGCTCGTCGGGCTTTGCCGCGAGTTCCACCATCACCCGTTCCGCCCTGCGGCATATCGTACGCGCCAGGTGCAGATAAGCCGCCGCCGGGGTACCCCCGGGCAGCACAAACGAGGTCAACGGCGCCAACCGCGTATTCAGGGCGTCGATGTCTCGTTCAAGGCGTTCGACCTGGCTGGACAGCATCCGCAACCGTTCCGCTTTGCCCTCGCGCTGGGGTACCGCGAGATCGGCGCCGAGATCGAACAAATCGTTCTGGATCCGGCCCAGCATCGCATCGAGATCGCGTGCATCGGCCAGATGCAGCCGCACAATGCCAATGGCGGCATTGGTCTCGTCGACGGTTCCATAGGCGCTGATGCGCAGATCGTATTTCGGGCGGCGTTCGCCGCTGCCTAGCGCCGTGGTGCCGTCATCGCCGGTTCGGGTGTAGATACGATTGAGGAGGACCATTGTCCGTCTCCTTCAGCGGCCCATCGCCCAGACCGCAAGCATGGTGATGACAATTGCAACAAACTGCAGCAACACGCGCAGCCGCATCAGCTTCTGGGACCGGTTCGGCGAGCCGCCCCGCATCATGTTAAGGAGACCAAGCAACAGTACCAACGCCACAGCGCCGACTGCGACGGGAAGCAAGATCGTGCTCAGGAATGAAGCCATCGGCGGTACATAACATCACACAAGGCGGTCCGCCATCGCCCCATCAGGCAGAGACCCACGCAACGATCTGGCTTTTAGTTCAATAATATCAGAAGGTAGCTGGGTTCACCGAGTGTATCCATTTTCCGCTGGCCAGGGTGAAATGTGAGGCAACTTCGCTACGTCTTTCATGTCTGCATGGACGCATTCTATACGTTTCTGGCCGATGACGGCTGGGCGATTGCCAGCCACATCGCGCTGTCGACGCTGATGGCGCTATTTCCGTTTCTGATCGTGCTGACTTCGTTAGCTGGCTTTTTCGGGTCGAAGGAACTTGCCGATCAGGCCGCGGGTATCATGCTGCAAATCTGGCCAAAGCAGGTCGCCGATTCGCTGTCGGGTGAGATTCACGATGTACTCACAACGACCCGCGGCGACGCATTGACCATCGGCGCCGTGCTCGCGGTGTATTTTGCGTCCAACGGCGTCGAAAGCCTGCGCGTAGCGCTAAACCGCGCCTATTCGGTGATCGAGCCGCGGCGCTGGTACTGGCTGCGGCTGGAGTCGATCGGCTACACCCTGATCGCCGCCTTCACGTCGCTGGCGATGGCGTTCCTGATCGTGCTCGGACCCCTGATGCTGGAGGCGGCACGGCGCCACATTCCGCTCGTCATCGAATCCAACGAGAATTTTCTCAACCTGTCGCGCTACGGCATCGCCATCACCGCTCTGATCGTCGCGCTCTTCATTCTCCACGCCTGGCTTCCGGCGGGCCGTCGGGGGTTTTTGCAGATCCTGCCGGGCATCATCTTCACCATGGCGGCGTCGCTGGTGTCAGGTATCGTGTTCGGGCAGTATCTGGCGCGTTTCGCTAACAACTACGTGACGATGTATGCCGGCCTCGCATCGGTCATCATCGCGCTGGTGTTTCTGTATTTCATCGCCGCGATCTTCGTGTACGGCGGCGAACTCAACGCGGCGATCATCAAGTCGCGGCTGCCGCACGGCGTGTCGCTTCAAGCAGCGCAGTCGCTAAAGCCCTTGGACTCACAGGCTTGACCAGGAAGGCGTCTGCACCGGCGGCGAGCGACGCCGCTTCGTCATCGCCGCGGCCCGACACCCCGATGATCGCAATGCGACCGAGCGGCGAACTTAAGCTGCGGATTCGCTTGATAGCCTCGATGCCCGTGATACCAGGCAAGACCATGTCCATCAGCACCGCGTCAAAGTCGCCCCGCGCGATCCGCTCGGTCGCAACCTCGCCTCGCCCGATGAATTCCGCCTGATGCCCGAGTTCGGTGAGGATCGCATTGAGAACGACGCGGCCGAACGGATTGTCCTCGACACTGAGAACGCGTAGCGGCTGCACCGGATTCGGCGACGCGCCGGCTTGCGTGCCTGAACCGACGGTTTGCGCTTTGGCGCGGGCCAGTGTCACCATCAGCGTGAATGTCGTTCCTCCGCCTCGCCGTGGCGCAACGACGATGTCCCCACCCATCGCGCGCGCAAGTTGTTTGACCGAGGATAACCCGAGTCCGGCGCCCCCGAAGCGCGACGCGATGCTGACGTTGGCCTGCGAGAACGGGCGGAACAGGCGTTTGATCTCGTTGAGCGAGAGCCCGATGCCACTATCGGAGATCGCGAAGGCGACGCCGACCTTGCCTTTCACGCCGCGCATCGGCGCCACGGCCAGCGCGACGCCGCCTTGCTCGGTGAACTTCACGGCATTGTCGATCAGGTTCTCCAGCGCGGCGCGCAGGCGGACCGGATCGCCGACCGCGAGCGCCGGAAGCTTCTCTGAAATATCGACCTGCGATTGCAGACCTTTCGCCGCCGCCCTGCCGGCGAGCGAATCGCCGGCGTGACGCGCCAGCGCCCGCAGGTCGAAGAAATCCTGGCGCACCCCGGACCCGGCGTGACCGCCTCTGGCGGCATCGACGAACAATGTTGCGAGGCTTGCGAGATGTTCTGCGCCCGCCTTGATCGTATCGACCCAGCGGCGCGCGCGCTCGTCGAGGTCTGATGTCGCCAGTAGATCGCTGATAGCCAGAATTCCGGTCAGCGGCGTGCGAACTTCGTGCGCGAACGCGGCGAGTGCCGCCTCCACCATGCCGGTTTCGGCAGTCCTGGCTGCGCGCTTGCGCGCCTTTCCCGCGGCAATGCGGGGAGCGCGCTTTTTTGCCGACCGCCCTTTCGGCAGCCGGGTGGCGCGCTTTGAGCGTGAGTTTGACGCCATGATTCCCCTGACCCTGGCCCGCCCCACCATGCCATGGCCGGGCTCCGGGAGCCACGCCGAACGGTGCTTATCCGCATCCGATGGGGCTGCCGCAAAACCCGACCGCCAATTAGGGCAAGTCGACCAGGCGGCGGATGTCGGCGGGCGTAGAACCGCCAGCGCGGAGTTCGCGCAAACCGGTAGCTTCGGTCGACTTCGAGAGTTTTTGCCCCGCGCCGTCGAGAACGAGCCGATGGTGCCGGTAGGCCGGCTGCGGCAAGCCGAGCAGCCGCTGCAAAAGCCTGTGGACACTGGACGACCAGAACAGATCCTGCCCGCGCACCGCCTCCGTCACACCTTGCAAGGAATCATCGAGCACCACCGACAGGTGATAGCTGGTCGGCGTTTCCTTGCGCGCCAGGATAACATCGCCCCAGGCTTGCGGCCGGGCGGCCACCGTACCGGTCTCGCCGTCGGGACCTTCGCCGTGCTCGATCCAGGTCAGTTCGCCCGCCCGTGCGCATGCCAGGGCGATATCGAGCCGCAGCGCATAGGGTGCTCCCGATTCAAGCAATCGCGCGCGCTCGTGGGGCGAAAGCAATTTCGCCGCGCCGGGATACAGCGGCGCACCGTCGGGATCGTGCGGCCATCGGGCGTTCATCTCGCGCTGCGACACCAGTTCTGCAATTTCGGCCCGGCTCTCGAAACTCGGATAGAGGAGGCCCTGCGCAGAGAGTTTCTCGATCGCTTTGCGATATTCCGCGAGATGCTCGGACTGTCGCCGCACCGGCAGTTCCCAGGCGATGCCAAGCCAGGCGAGGTCTTCATAAATCGCAGCTTCAAATTCCGGCTTGCAGCGGGTCGTGTCGATATCCTCGATACGCAGCAGGAACCGGCCGTCGGTCCGCTGAGCCAAATCGAAATTCAGCAAGGCCGAAAAAGCGTGACCGAGATGAAGGTAGCCGTTCGGACTCGGCGCAAAGCGGAAAACGGGCGGTGGCATTGAACTCTTTCACAGGACATGATGGTTTTAAGTCGCAATGACCATCCACCTCAACACCCAGGCCGACCTCGAAGAGGCCATTCACGTGCTGGTCAGGCAGGATCCGCGTCTCAAACCGGTATTTGAGATTGCGGGCATGCCGGCGCTGCGGCGGCGCGATCCCGGTTACGCCGGCCTCGCGGCGATCATCTGCGGCCAGCAATTGTCGACCGCGAGCGCGGCCGCGATCTGGGCCCGCGTCAGCGCCGCGTTCGATCCATTTCACCATGACACGCTGCGCCGCGCCCGCGCCGGCCGTCTGGGTCGGCTCGGACTGTCGGCGGCAAAGATCAAGACCTTGAAGAGCCTGGCGCGCGAGATCGCCTCGGAACGCTTGAATCTCGACATGCTGGCGAACGAGGCCGCAGACGCCGCGCATAATACCCTGACGGCGCTGCACGGCATCGGCCCATGGACCGCCGACGTCTATTTGCTGTTCTGCCTCGGCCATGGCGACGCCTGGCCCGCAGGCGATCTCGCCGTGCAGGAAGCGGTGAAAATCGGATTGGGCCTGAAGTCACGTCCGACCGCGAAACAAATGGCGTCGCTGGCGGAGCCGTGGCGTCCGATGCGCGGCGCCGCGGCGCATCTGTGGTGGTCCTACTACAGGGCGGTGAAGAAGCGCGAGGGCGCGATCGGCGGACAGCCAAAAGCGAACGCCGTCTTAAACAAGTTATCTGTCGCAAAACGGTCGTCGGCAAAAGCAAAGATCGCGGCAGGAAAAAGGCCGGAGTCACGAAAATGAACTCGACCGGCTTGTTGTCGCGCGTGAGGATTTACAGCTTCGGCGATCCGTTGAAATGCAATTTATCTCGATACATTAAACGGCAGCGTTCCACCGGATCAGGGACACGTCCCGTCGCCGGCGGAATAAGCGGACGCCGTCATCGCGCCCTTTCTGCGCGATCCCAAACGGTATAGGTTTCGGGTCAGGGAAACGCCGCGAAGACGGCCAGTGTGAGAAGACGCGAATGCTGGGCAGAACAGACGATATTTCGACCGCCGCGGGAAACTGGCTTGCGCAATTCGAAAGCGCCCTCACAACATCGGACGAGATCCAGCTGAGATCACTGTTTCACTCGGACAGTTACTGGCGCGATGTGCTGGCGCTAAGCTGGAACATCCAGACCATCAACGGCGCCGACGCCATCCTGAAAGAGTTGAAAGCCCGCGCCATCAGCGTCTCCCCCGGACGTTTCAGGATCGATCCCGACCGTGCCGCGCCGCGCAAGGTGATGCGCGCCGGCGCCACCGCGATCGAAGCGATTTTCAAATTTGACACTGCGGAAGGCCGCGGCAGCGGAATCCTGCGGCTAACTCCCGACGCCGGCGACGTCAGGATGAAGGCCTGGACGCTGCTGACGGCGCTCGACGAATTGAAAGGTTTTGAGGAGCAACTCGGAACTTCGCGGCCCCGGGGACAATCCTACTCTCGAGATTTTCGCGGTCCCAACTGGCTCGACCTCCGAAAAGCCGCGGCCGAATATGCCGATCGCGATCCGGACGTGCTGGTCGTCGGCGGCGGACAGGCCGGACTTTCGATCGCGGCACGCCTCAAACAATTGCGGATCGATACGCTGGTTGTCGACCGCGAGGCGCGCATCGGCGATAACTGGCGCAATCGCTACCATGCGTTGACGCTGCATAATCAGGTGCAGGTCAACCACCTCCCCTATATGCCGTTTCCGCCGAACTGGCCGATCTATATCCCGAAGGACAAGCTGGCCAACTGGTTCGAAGCCTATGTCGAGAGCATGGAGCTGAACTACTGGACCGGCACCGAGTTCGAGAGCGGCGCCTATCACGAAACGGAAGGACGCTGGTCGGTGGTGCTGCGCCGAGCCGACGGCAGCCCACGCGAAATGCATCCGCGGCATGTCGTGATGGCCACCGGCGTCAGCGGCATTCCGAATTTGCCGGATATTCCCGGCCTGAAGAAATTCGCCGGCACGGTTCTGCATTCCAGCCAGTACGGCGACGGGGAGGCATGGAAGGACAAAAAGGCCCTCGTGATCGGCACCGGCAACAGCGGCCACGATATCGCGCAGGACCTGCATTCGAGCGGGGCGAGGGTCACGCTGGTTCAGCGCAGCTCAACGCTGATCACCAATATCGAGCCATCGGCGCAGCTGGCCTATGCGGCGTATAACGAGGGCACACTGGAGGATAACGACCTGATTGCGACTTCCATGCCGCTTGTTCTGGCGAAAAGAAGCCACGTCATGCTGACCGAGCAATCGAAAAAATTCGACCAGGAATTGCTCGAAGGCCTGGAGCGCGTCGGGTTCAAGCTCGATTACGGCGAGGGCGGCACGGGCTGGCAGTTCAAATACCTCACCCGCGGCGGCGGCTATTATTTCAACGTCGGCTGCTCCGATCTGGTCGTCAAAGGGCAGATCGGACTGATCCAGTTTTCGGATGTCCATTCCCTTGTCGCGGAAGGTGCGCGGATGAAAAACGGCGAGACGATTGCAGCCGACCTGATCGTGCTGGCCACCGGCTATAAGGGCCAGGAACATCTGGTGCGTAAACTGTTCGGCGGCGAGATCGCCGACCGCGTCGGCCCGATCTGGGGATTCGGCGATACCCAGGAGTTGCGCAATATGTACACCCGTACCGCGCAGCCGGGCCTCTGGTTCATCGCCGGCAGCCTGGCGCAATGCCGGATCAACTCGAAATATCTGGCGTTGCAGATCAAGGCCATCAAGGAAGGCCTGCTGCCGAATGTCGCACTCGCGGCAAAACCTGACGCGGCCTTCGCGTGAACTGAACTCGAACTGTTCTGCAACAATTGCATCGGAGGAAGAACGCATGCCGACCATTCTCGGCTCGGGCGAGCATCGCTACCGCGTGGTGGAGAACTGGGCGAAATTGCCCGACGGCTGGAATCTCACCGATGTCGCCTCTGTCGCGGTCGACAGCAAGGACCGCATCTACGTCTTCAATCGTGGCGCCCACCCGATGGTCGTGCTCGACCGCTCAGGCAATTTCATCAAGAGCTGGGGCGAGGGCCTGTTCAACCGCGCGCATGGGCTGCACATCGACACCGACGACAACCTCTATTGCACCGATGACGGCGACCATACGGTGCGCAAGTGCTCGGTCGACGGCAAGGTGCTGCTGACCATCGGCATCCCGAACAAGCCGGCGCCCTTCATGAGCGGCGAGCCGTTCCATCGCTGCACGCACACGGCGCTGTCGCCGAAGGGCGAAATCTATGTGTCGGACGGTTACGGCAATGCCTGCGTGCACAAATACACACCCGACGGCAAATTGATCAAAACCTGGGGCGAACCCGGGACCGATCCGGGCCAGTTCAACATTGTCCACAATATCGCGACCGATGCCGACGGCTACGTCTACGTCGCTGACCGCGAGAACCACCGCGTGCAGGTGTTCGACGGCAACGGCAAATACGAGGCGCAATGGAATAATCTGCACCGGCCCTGCGCGCTGCATTGCTGCGGCGGCAAGCAGCCTACCTTTATCATCGGCGAACTCGGTCCAGGCATGCCGGTCAACCGCAAGGTACCGAATTTGGGTCCGCGCCTGACCATCGTCGACTCAAAGGGAAAACGTATCGCGCGGCTCGGCGGCGAGAATGGACCCGGCCTTGAGACCGGCAAATTCCTCGCGCCGCACGGCATCGCGCTGGATTCAAAAGGCGATATTTATGTCGGCGAAGTCGGCGTCACCGACTGGAAGACCAGTTTTCCGGATACGCCTGTCCCGGCGGTGGTTCGCTGCCTGCAGAAGCTGGAAAGAGTTTGACCGATGGCGGGCCAAAGCTGGCCCTGGGTTTCAGCTTCGAGATCAAGCACGAATTCTGGGATCGCCCCGCAGCGCTCAGCCCTCATTCCGCCTTGAGGCCGGACGCCTTGATGATCGGCCACCAACGTTCCGTCTCGGCTTTCTGGAAATCACGCAAGGCTTCCGGCGATTGCCGGGAGAGCGGCGTGATCTGGATTCCAAGTTCCTCGAAGCGCTTCTGCACCGAGGGATCGGCGAGGACCTGCACCATCGTGGCATTCAGCTTGGCGATGATATCCTTCGGCGTGTCCTTGGGTACCCAAAGTCCGTACCAGAGCGATGCAAAGAAGCCGGGCAGCCCCGCCTCGTCCGCCGTCGGAATATCCGGTGACGAAGGCAGTCGCGATCTGCCGGTGATGGCATAAGGCTTGACGCTGCCGGCGCCGATCAGCGATTTGAAATTCGACGACGGCTCGATCATGAAATCGATCTGTTCCGCCAAAAGATCCTGCATCGCGGGTGCATTGCCGCGATACGGCACGAATTGAAACTTGGTTCCGGTCTCCTTCTGGAACGAAATTCCGGTGAGATGGCCTGTGGCGCCGACGCCGGCGATGCCGACCGACGCCTTGTCGGGATTGGCCTTGAGATACGCAATCAGCCCCTTCAAATCGTCCGCCGGCAGGCTCTTCTTGCCGACGATCAATAGCGGTTCGCTGCCGATTTGAATGATCGGTTCGAGATCCGTCAGCAGATCGAACTGAAGCGCGTAGAGGCCCCCGGTGAGCATATGCGTGGTCGATGTGCCGATGCTCAGCGTGTAACCGTCGGCCGGCGAGCGAACGGCGCGGCCGACGCCGATACTGCCGGCTGCTCCCGCAATGTTCTCGATGATCACGGGTTGACCCAGAATTCCCCGCATCTTCTCGCCGAGGAAGCGCGCCATGGTGTCGGTTGCGCCGCCGGCGGGGAACGGCACGATCATGGTGATCGGACGCGCCGGATAGCCCTGCGCGGCCGCTATGCCGGACCAACCCGTCGCAAGCAGGGTCGCGATCATAACCGACAGCAATCTACGCATGGGGCTCTCCTCCGGGGGATTGAGCGTTTGCAACGCGTGTCTACCGTATTTTTTGCTCTCTGATGCACCGGTCAGATATCGCCGACCGCCTCGCGCCGCCGTTGTTCGGATTCCTCGGCATAGCGCCGCATCGCATGGGCTTCGGTGAGAGTCCCGATCGGCCGGTGTTCGCCGTCAGTCTCGACCACCGCCAGCGACTCAGCTTCCGCGGCGTCAAAGACGGCGATCGCTTCCTGGATATTCATCGCGGGATGCAGCACCACATCCCGATGATGAAGGATGCCGATCAGACCGTTCTTCGCATCAATATCCGGCGCGTGCGCCTCTGCCACGAGCGCCAGCCCAACGTAGCGGCCTGTGAGGTCAACCGCGACCACCTGATTCTTCGAACCCAGCGGAAATTTGCCGCGGAATTCTTCAATCGGGATGCTGGCATTCACAGTGGCCACGTCCGGTCGCATCAGGCGCCTCACCGTGAGATCGCGGATCCAGCCTACATCGGCGGCGCTGCGGATGGTCTCGCCGCGCAGGTGCAATCGCCACGTCGCGAACGAGTAGCCGAATAGTTCGCGGGTGATCTGGGTCGAGATGATAACCGCGACCAGCACGGCTGTGGTGAGCCAGAGATCGCCGGTCGATTCCAGCGCGATGAACGACATCGTCAACGGGCCGCCGATCACGGACGCTGACAACGCACTCATGCCGACGATCGCATAGACGTTCGGATCGAGGTTGAGACCCGGCCAGATCGCGTCAAAGCCGGCAGCGAACAGGTGACCGCCGAGCGCGCCCAGAAAGAGCGTGGCGAAGAACAATCCGCCGCGAAAGCCGCTGCCAAGCGAGATAACCGAGGCGATCGCTTTCAAGATGAATATGCCCGCAATGACCGCCAATGGCATCGAAAAAAATCCGGCAAGATGCAGCGCGCCATGCCCCGACGACATCACTTGCGGCGTCAGCAATGCGAGCAGGCCAACGCCGAGACCGCCAAGCGCGGGGCGCAGCGGCGGCCAGAGTTGGGTCTTCGACAGCAGCGTCTCGCAAAAAGCCACGCCGCGCATAATTCCGATACCAAACAGCGCCGCCAGGATTCCAAGCAGCGCGGCGATCGCAAGATCACGCCCGAGTACATCGCCGACCGGGCCGACGCCGATGCCGAGCGATAGCACCGTGAATGTATGGGCGACAAAATAGCCCGCTACCGCGGCAACGCCGACCGGCGTCAGACTCGCCGGTGTATATCCCCCGATTACAAGCTCAAAGGCATAGAAGGCGCCGGCCAGCGGCGCCCCGAACGCGCCTGCGATCGCGGCCGCGGCGCCGCAGCCAACCATGATGCGCTGATCGGCCCGGCGCAGATGAAACCCGCGGCCCAATGAGGCGGCGAGACCGCTGGCAAGCTGGGTGTATCCTGCCTCAAGGCCGACCGAGGCGCCGACGCCGCTGGACCAGACCGTCTGCAACGCAACGATCACACTGCCGCGAAACGACATTCGTCCGCCGTGCAGGGCATTGGCCTCGATTGGGTCGATTTCGCGCGCCGGCCGCCATCGCAGCAGCAGCAGAAATGCCAGCCCCAGCAACAACCCGCCAAGGCTCGGAACCAGCAAGGCGCGCAGCGGCTCGATCTTGAACTGGCTTGAAAGGCGTTCTCCGATTTCAATGTTAAACAACAGCACGTGAAGCCCTGCGACCGCGGCACTCATCGCGGCCACCACTAATCCGCCGATGGTTCCGACCAGCGCCGCAAGGACAACCAGACTTGTTTCATGAGCGCGAACGAACGCCCGCAACCGACGTGGCGCCTCAAGATAACGGGACGTGGTGACCATTTTGCCAGGGTCCGTACGCGGCCGAATGGCGCCGCCCGCCTCGTTTAGCGGTCCTCACGCCGATCGTGCAATCGGGACACGAACAGGGCTTGGGGGCGGATAAGGCCGCCAACGCTCTTCACAATCCCGTCACGCTGCCTGTAGTATGTCAACTCACGCTGCTTCGCAGCTAATATGGGGGTCAGGAGCGTTACTTGAACGCACATGTCTCGCAAGGTGGTTGGCCGGTACTGGTGCTGAATGCGGACTTCCGGCCGCTCAGCTACTATCCCCTGTCTCTCTGGTCGTGGCAGGACGCGATCAAGGCGGTATTCCTCGACCGCGTCAATATCGTTGAGCACTACGACCGCGCGGTGCGCAGCCCGTCTTTCGAAATTCAGTTACCGAGCGTGGTATCGCTGAAATCCTTCGTCAAGCCGACCACGCATCCCGCCTTTACCCGGTTCAACGTGTTCCTGCGCGACCGCTTCGCCTGTCAGTATTGCTCGGCCGACGACGACCTCACCTTCGATCACATCATCCCGCGCAGCAAAGGCGGCCAGACCACATGGGAGAACGTGGTCGCCGCCTGTTCGCCGTGCAATCTGCGCAAGGGAAATCTGACGCCGCAGCAGGCGCGGATGTTTCCGCGGCAACCTCCGTTCGCGCCGACGGTGCATCAGCTACACCGCAACGGCCGGCTTTTCCCGCCGAATTATTTGCACGACAGCTGGCTCGATTATTTATACTGGGATACCGAGCTCGATCCGTAAAAAAGCGGGTCAACGATCCCCCTACGAGAGACTTTCAAGACGGTCGTTTGCGTCATAAGATCGTCCGCGATTTCGCGCGCCCTGTTCGCTGGAATTTGCGGAATATCGCGCGGCGGTTGGCCAGGAGATTCTCCATGCCCTCTTTGACTGAATGGAAAGTGCCGCCGGCAAATCAGCCCCGCGCCGGCGACTACAGTTTTGACCTCGATCGCGCGCTTTCCGCGGTGGTCGGCCTTCATTCGATCGTCCCCAGCGACGCCTTCAGTGCGGAGACGCTGGGTACCGAGCGGGCCGGCAATGGCGTTTTGATCGACGACGGATTGGTGCTGACCATTGGCTATCTGATCACCGAGGCCGAAACAGTCTGGCTGCATCTTGGCGATGGCCGCGTGGTGGAAGGTCATGCGCTCGGCTCGGATTCCGCGAGCGGCCTGGGTTTGGTGCAGGCGCTTGGCCGCATCGAGATCGATCCGCTGCCGTTGGGCTCCTCTCACGCCGCCCAAATCGGCGACCGCGCGGTGGTCGGCGGCGCGGGCGGGCGTACGCGGTCGGTCGCCTGTCAGATCGCCGCCAAGCAGGAGTTCGCCGGTTATTGGGAGTATTTGCTGGATGAGGCGATTTTTACCCATCCCGCGCATCCCAATTGGGGCGGCGCCGGGCTGATCTCGAACCGCGGCGAGTTGATCGGTATCGGCTCGCTCCAGCTTGAGCGCGAGCGCGAAGGCAAGGCTGAACACGTCAACATGATCGTGCCTATCGATTTGCTCAAACCGGTGCTCGACGATTTGCGCAAGTTCGGCCGCGTCAACAAGCCGGCGCGGCCCTGGCTCGGGATGTACTCGACCGAGATCGACAACAGGGTCGTGGTAATCGGCATCTCCGCGAAGGGACCCGCGGCGCGCGCCGAGTTAAAGGCCGGCGACGTCATCCTGGCAGTGAAGGGCGAAAAGATCTCAAGTCAAACCGCCTTCTACCGAAAGCTCTGGGCACTCGGACCCGCCGGCGTCAATGTGCCGCTCACGGTCTACCATGACGGCGTCACCTTCGACGTCGTGCTGACCTCGATCGACCGCGCCAAGCTGCTCAAAAGTCCGCGGCTGCATTGAACGCTAGCGGAGAAGTGCCATGAGCGAGGCCGTGGTGGACGACATCGTGGCCGTGCTGCCGCCATTGCTGCAATCGCTCGAAGCGCTCGGCTTCATCGCACGCCACCTGAACCCGCCGGATTTCGATTCTGTCATGGAAGCCGCAGGCCAGCCGGACCAGGCGTTGCAAGCCGTCCGTCCGCGGCTGGCTGATTGGCCCGAGCAATTCACACATTTGAGCATGCCCTTGCAGACCGCGAGCGACGCAGCGCTAGCAGCGTTCGAGGGATTGCGCGCGGTCCAGCATGGAAACGGCGACCTGGTTGCCGTGTTTCGCGCGCTGCGTCACGCTCCGCGCGCTCAGGAGGCGCTGTACCCCCTTGCCGCAAAATTGCCGCCGGTGAGCAGCTTCTTTCTCGATCCCGCCTTGCGCGAAGACGCCGGTCTGCTGGCGCGCCTTGCGGAGAAACCACCCGAAAACACCGGCATCATTCACGACCACAACGAACCGGGCAGCCGGGGCGGCTTCTCGCTCTACGTGCCGGAATATTACACGCCCGATCACGCCTGGCCGCTGGTGATGGCGCTGCATGGCGGCAGCGGCAATGGCCGCGGCTTCCTGTGGAGCTGGTTGCGCGACGCGCGCAGCCACGGCGCCATCGTCGTCGCACCGACAGCGACCGGCGGCACCTGGGCATTGATGGGGGAAGACACCGACACCCCGAATCTCGGCCGCATCCTCGATCAGGTGCAAGGTCGCTGGAACATCGATTCCGGCAGGCTGCTGCTGACCGGAATGAGCGATGGCGGTACGTTTTGCTACGTCACCGGACTGGAGAGCGCCTCACCCTTCACCCATCTAGCGCCGGTCGCCGCCTCCTTCCATCCGTTGATGGCGGAGATGGCAGACGCGGAAAGACTGCGCGGGCTGCCGGTCTTTCTGGTGCACGGCCGGCTCGACTGGATGTTCCCGGTACAAGTGGCGCGGCAGACGCGACAGGCGTTGTCGGCGGCAGGCGCGGATGTAACCTACCGCGAGCTTGACGATCTCAGCCACTGCTATCCGCGAGAGATGAACGCGGCGGTGCTGGACTGGCTTGGCGGCGAACGATGACGCTTAGATCATGCCGCCATTGGCGCGCAGCACTTTGCCGTTATTTATTTGCCGCCGCTTTCCGCGCATCGGCAATCGCCATATCGAACTGCGCCATGGTCAGGACGCCAGGCACCCGAAATTTTCCGATGATAAAGGACGGCGTGCCCTTGAACCCGAAGGCGGTCGCTTGATCGTTGTTTCGCGCAAGGATCGCGTCGATCGCCTTGGCGTTTGTGACGCGGTCGCGGTTGAGACGATCGAGATCGATACCCGCGCCGGCGAGCAGCTCACGAATCCGCGGCTCGGTCAGCTTCGAATTAACGCCGATCAAGGCCTCATGCGCCTGGAGGAATTTGCCCTGAAATTTACTCGCCAGCGCCATCCGCGCCGCTATCACCGAGACCTCGCCGAGAATCGGCCAGTCCTTCAACACCAGCCTGACCTTGCCGTCGTCCTGTACCACCTGCCGTAGTTCGGGTTCGATCTTGCGGCAATACGGACACTGGTAGTCGAAGTATTCGACGATCGTAATGTCGCCATCGACATTTCCGGCAACCGGAATATCCGGGTCGCGCAACACCAACGCTTCCGTCAGCACGGTTTCGCCGTCGCTTTGCGCCAGCGCCGAACCCGGAACAATGTTCAGGCCGAGCATCGCCGCGCCCGCACCGAACAGGCCGAGTGCTTCACGCCGAGTGCGTCGCGGCTCCGGCCGGGCTCGATCGATCGACTTGGTCATGTCTGGTCTCCCGGCCGGCTTGAGGCCAACCCATCAACGCTCAAGATAAGGACAAGTTACGCGCCAGCATATAGAGCGCCACCGTAACAATGACAGCCGCAAACACAGTGTTGAGCGCACCCCGCCGCCGCGACGCAAGCCGCGCCAACCGGGTGCCGATCAATCCGCCGGCGATTCCGCCCGCGATGAACAATCCCGCCAGCCCCCATGAAATCAACCCGGAATAGGCGTAACTGGCGGCCGTGGTCAGGCCAAACGCCGTCACGGCGACCAGCGATGAACTGACCGCGTTCATGATCGACATTCCCGTCGCCAGCATCAGGGCCGGCACAATCAGAAAGCCGCCGCCGATGCCAAAGAAGCCGGATAGCGTGCCGGTGGCAAGACCGAGGCCGACAATGGCGGGCATGTTGGTCCAGCTGATCTGCACATCGGACAGCCCGATGCGCGACCGGGTCTTCAGCATCAGCATGGCGATCACCAGCATCAGGAGCGCGAACAGCGCCAGCAACTTCTGGCCGTCGAGCATTTTTCCGAAGATCGATCCTGCGAACGCGCCGATGATTCCCGCGGCCGCGAAAATCAGCGCGCACGACCACCGCACGGTGCCGCCGCGAGCATGATTCGACAAATTGACCGCCGCGTTGGCGGCCACCGCGATGGCGCTGGTACCGATCGCCACATGGGCGTCGGGCACGCCGACCACGTAGACCATCAACGGTACTGCGAGGATCGATCCGCCGCCCCCGACCAGGCCAAGCGAAAATCCAACCAGCGCTCCCGATGCCAGTCCCAGCAAGCCTTGCATCGCGGAGATTATCATTCCATCACCTGAGCAGAATCTGCTGCATCAAGTGGTCAAGGCGAACGCTTGTCAATGTCCTGACGTTAGGGGCGATCGCGCGGGCGTTCCGGTCCTATTGCTTTATGTTCGACCGGAGCCCGCGGTTTCGCGAATGCGGTCCTTGCGCGCAGCCGGTCGCAAGGTCTGCCGAATTGCTCGATGATGAAGCCCGAGCGCGGCCGGCAGTTTTGGATCTTGATCGCAAAAGTGGAATCAAGGTTTCGCGCTCTGCAAAAACGCAGGAAATCATCGCCAAGCCCCTCGCGCCCTCGAGTCAAGCCCGAGGGCGGCGTGCCTTGGCGGGTCATGCGCTAGCGTCCGACCGCGTCGGCCCCGGTGGGCGGGCGCTTAGCCCTTCAGCTTCTTGTTGCACTCGCTGTAATAGCCGCCGCCCTTCTCGATCCATTTCATGCCGCCATTGGCGTTGGCGGTCTTGTTGGCATTGTATTGATCGACGCAGGTGTGCATCCGGCCCTTGCCGGCGGTTTCCTTGGAGTATTTCGGATCCACCGCGGACGGGAACACCGCGTTGCCGGCTGCGGCAGGCGCGGCTTCGGGCTTCTTCGGCTTGGCCTCCGTGGCTTTCGGCGCGGCTGGGGCGGCGGCAGGAGCCGCCGCCGCGTCGGCTCCGCATTCGGCTTTGCGGAAATCGTTCCACTTCTGGCCGTTGAGCGTGCCGGCGGTTTTGGCAGCCTGATATTTCGCACTGCATTCCTGCGTGGTCAGGGCCTCCGCTGGCGCTGTCGCCACGAGTGCGGCAAAACCCGACACCGCAATAGCGCACAATAATTTTGCCTGAATGGTCATCATCGGTCTCCTTGAGCCATGGCGGTCTGAATGCGCCCATCCTAACGCAGCGACGGCGCGTGACAACGGAGCGATCAATCGCCGGACCAAAATATAGTGATCGCGAAAACACCATCTACCCGGCTTCGTTCATCCACCGTTCAGCATTGTGACGCGATGTTGCGGCCCTCTTCAACCTGAGGTAATCATTCCATGATAACTACATCTGCCCGCATTGCCGCTACCGCGCTCGTATCCCTGCTACTGGCAAGCTCCGCTTTTGCACAAAGCGCGGCGCCAACCACATCCGCACCGGCCACCAAAGCGGCGTCGACGGAAAAGAAGGCCGCGAAGACGCGGACCTCAGCGTCTCTCGAATGCTCGAAGGAGGCCGATACCAAGGGTATCCACGGCAAGGAGCGCAAAAAGTTCATGTCCGACTGCAAGAAGAATGGGGCCGGCAAGTCGACCTGATTTCCTGCCCTCTCCCCTGGCGGAGAGAACTCAAAAGAATGAGCGAAGCAATAAGGGCCGGGTGGGGGGGTCGTCGATACGAGGCTTAGCCCCTCACCTGCCCTTGCTCTGCCATAGCCGATGCAAAGTATCCTCGAGAGGCGCCCGCAGGCAGTTTTGGTCATCATTTTTCCAAACGCCCCGGAGGAGAACGGAAGAGAAAGCAATACGCATTGCTGCAGTTGCTTTGGCGCATTTGTCCCCCCGGACGGGATTTGCCATAAGGCGACGTGAGCCAAATCCCTGCATCGATGGCATTTGCCGTCCCGAGCCGCATCAAAACCCTCAACGTGCTCGAAACGCTCGCTCTAGGCACTGCCGGGGGCATGCTGTTTTTATGGGCAAACCTTCCGGGCGGACTGATCTCCGGCGCCATGATCGCGGTAGGCGTCGCCGCGATCGCGGGGCGACCGCTTTTCATGCCGCCGATCCTGACCCAGACGGTGCTGGTGCTGCTCGGCATTTCGCTGGGCTCGCTGGTGTCGCGGCAACTGCTGCAACATATGGGCGCTTATCCGTTGACCATCGGGCTGCTGGCGCTGGCGACATTCTGCTCGACATTTGGCAGCAGCATCTATCTGCAGCGCATTCATGGCTGGGACCAGACCTCGGCATTGCTGGCGGGAAGCCCCGGCGCGCTGTCGCAAATCACCATGCTCGCCCTTGAGAAGGGCGCGGATGTATCGGCGATCGCCGTGGTGCAGACCATGCGCGTGATTATCCTCACCGCGGCACTTCCGCTGCTGCTGGCTCTGACCGGAATAGCCCCATCATCCCCGCCAACAGCGGCGGTGGCGATCGCTTCGCCGCTCGAACTCACCGTGCTGATCGCGGCGTCGGTGGCGGTAGCGTTGCTGCTGCGGCTGATGAAATTTCCGGCGAGTTGGATGTTCGGCGCGATGATCGGATCAAGCGTGCTGCACGGCTCTGGACTGATCGAGGGCGGCCTGCCGCCCTGGATGCGGGCGGTGGCGCTGGTGGGGATCGGCGCGCTGATCGGCTCGCGGTTCGCGCGGATGAAGGCTAAGACACTACTCAGCCATGTCAATGCGGCGTTGGGATCGTTCGCGATCGCCATCATCATCTCGGCGATGTTTGTTGCGGTGATCGCGCTCACCACCCAGGTACGGTTCGCCGATATCGTCGTTGCGTTCGCACCGGGCGCGATGGACGCAATGCTGGCGCTGGCGCTGACGTTGCACATCGACCCGATCTTCGTCGGCGCGCATCATCTGTCGCGTTTTGTATTCGTCACCATCACGACGCCCGGCATCGTCCATCTGTTCGGACGTCCGCAGGAAGATGTGGACGATTAGGTTCGACCACCGCCCCTCATCCCGACGAAGAGCGGCTTTTGCGTTGCTCATGGTTCGGGACGGCGCTGGCGCGCCTCCTCACCAGGATCGCTTGCGGCTCCGCAGCTTGACGATGCCCCATGCCGCGATCGCGGCCATCAGCAGCGAGATCAGCACGTTGTAGCCGGCCAGCGACAGGCCGAGAAAACGCCACTGCACTTCGTCGCAGCGGATCACCTTGACGGTGTCGAGGCGCTCCAGCAGGTTGCCGGCGCTGCCGAGATTTCCGATCGGGCCGGTGCAATCGGTCGGCCCCTTCCAGAAACCCCATTCGACGCCGGCGTGATAGGTGCCGAGCCAGGCGTTGCCGAGTGCAGCGAGCGCGAGAACAGCGAGACCGACAAGGAGCACGGCACGAGGGGCATCCCTCGCCGCGGCGATCGCGGCAAGCGCGCCGAGCGGGATTATCAGATAATAGGCGTAACGCTGCTCAAGACAGAGCGGACAGGGACGGATATCCAGCACAAGCTGAAAAAACCACGCGCCCGCCAGCGTCGCCGCGGCGATGGCTGTGATTGCGAGCGCCGCCGTTAGCGCGGCGTCGGCGCGCGCATGCGATGGGTTTGCGATTGTGTCAGATGTCACTTTCGTCTCCGGCGTGAAAGCGTCCTATCCTGCGCGGCTGGTGCTGTCGAGCCGGGCGGTATCACACTGGAGTGTTTTTGCTGTGTCGATAAAGCCTTGGCAAGACTCCCTCCCCGGCCCGATGGCCTCCGGGTGGCCGCCCGGCCTGCGGCCCCGGGGAGGTGGTTCGGGCGATTGGCATCCGCTGCGTGATGATTAGCTCCGATAGCCGCGGGTTGACCGGCAGTCACCGCCCGCTATATTCCGCCGGCTTCGCGACCTCTCTCCCCTTGCGGGCTGAGCGCGATAAGCCCCTGTGGCGGAATTGGTAGACGCGCTCGAACTCAAAATCGAGTTCCGCAAGGAGTGCTGGTTCGATTCCGGCCAGGGGCACCAAATCCAAAGCATCAGTTGCAAAGATTTCGCAGACCCGTCTCGGACATTAGCGAGCGGCCATGACGTCGGCCGAAATCCCGAAGAGCCCCAGCTCAACGTGGCTGTGCGGCTGGCAATCATGCCGCCAGCATTTCGGGCTTCTCGTGACGCTCAAGTTCCGCAGCGAGCATCGAGCGCGGGGCAGATTCAGTGGTGACGGCCCCACTGGACTCGGGCAATCGCGTGGGTCGAGCAGTAGTAGATGTCGCGATTGATTCCGGGTGTGAGAAACATGCCGTTGGCGAGCCGAGAGCCTGTGCTGATGCGGCTAATCAATTCGCCGCTGCGCAGGTCAACGACGATCAGATGATCCTCACTCTCTCGAAAATCGTTGATCACCAGCTCGCCTGCTTCCGGAAATACGACCGGCTGCATCGACGGGCGTGCATCGAGTGACCACGCCAGCTCCAACTTGGCGCCCGCCGTCGATATCCCCGCAAGGCCGCCATTTATGCTGTCCCAGGCGATGCAGATGTCGAGTTCCGGCACGTGCACGGGCGGTGCGATAATCCCGCCTCCCGCGTGAGCAAACGGCGCGATCGCCGCGATATCGCCGGTCCCGAGCGAGATCCGGAGAAGCCGCTGCCGACCGGACCATGGCGCGGGACGGCGCCAGCTCAATCTGTCGTCTCCCGTCAACCGGCCGTTTGGATGCACGCCATAGATCGCGCGCACGGAATAGATGTCGCCGTTGTCCATCAGCCAGAGCGAACCGTCTGAGATGCAGCCATCCCAGGCGAGGCCCTGGTTGCCGTCTTCGCTGCGATACTGCGGCGACCAGGTCTGATCAACGACCAGGTTTCCCGGCTCAACCCGCACGCGCCAGACCCGTTCGATGCCTGGGATGTAGATGAATTCGCCGTCGCTGGTTAGATCGCTCGCGATCCGGCCCATCGCACCCTCCGGCAACGCCAATGGTCGGCCGACAATTTCCAGAGTTTCGGGATCAAGCCGAGTCACGGTCGAGTGACCCTGGCCGGCGAGCCTCAGATCTTTGGTGATGATGGTCCCATCTGACAGGATAAGGAGCCCGTTATGGGCTTGATCGACCGGCAGCCTGCGCTCCGCCACGACTTGGCAGTCGCGGTCGAGGCGATGTATGTAGCAGCCATTGACCTTGATGATGTCGCCATTCCGGTGCGCTGCGATGGCGCCGCACCAGACGTGGTCACCACACGGCAGTCGCGGCGATTCGGCCGTCACCTTGAGCGTTTCCGGGTCGAGGCGCTGGAGCCAGCCAAACGGCGGCGGGCCGGTAAACGCCGACATCGTCCCGCCAAGAAACAGCTCGCCTGGACCGCGCCGGATCATCATCACGTTCCAGCGGCCATTGACCGACGTCGTGACCTTCGGGGTTCCATCCCGCGCGCCCAACCCGCCGACTGCCGCCTTCTGTCGGCGGTTTCCACCACATTCGACAGGCCAGGAAGACGGATAATAGCCGGGCAGATTGGCAACTCGATCAAGCAGGGTTTTCAAAGGGTGCTCACTGTCATTGCGAAACGATTGCGCGTCTCATTCTTACCGGTCTCCAAGGCCGAGCGTCGTTGTCAGGCGCGGGCCGTTGCACGAGCCGATACGAGATCCCACCGGCGTTTAGGGCTAAATGACGTGTTGCAAGTCGCGACGCGCAGGAGATTTTTAGCTATTGCCGATACAATCTAAACGACATGATAATATATGATTCAATCTCAGCGCAATGCCGATTTGTGACGATCCAGCGGCAGCGGAAATGCGCCCGCGTTGCCGCTCGGCGTTCGCAATACTTCATTCGTTCGCAATGTTTGCTGATGACGATAGCGGTGCGGCGCTTACACGGAATGCGATGGTGGAGCGTGACTGGACCGGTAGCGATTTGCGTGAATCTTCTTCGACCGGCCGCCGCTCAAATCTGCGCGGCCACCTTTTCCAGGCCGATAAGGCGCGCGAGCGTGCGCACTTCGCGCTTCTGGTCTTCGCGCAACTGAAACAATAGCGGCATGGCGGCCGATTTCAGCTGCTGGACTTCTTCGGCGTCGGGATCGATCAGCGCGCCGGTCGCATTCGGATCGGCCTGCCGCGTCGCATGAATCTTGCGAGCCACGGCGCGCAACGCGCTTTCCACCGCCGGCCAGTAGGATTCCTGCGCGGAAGAGAGCTTGAGACGCTCCTTGATGCCGGCGATCTGCACATCGCTGAGCAGGGCATAGGATTTTTGCTGCGGCGGCCTGGCGGCAAGCTTCGGCTTCTGCGGCGCCAGCGGCATCGCCGCCGGGGCTACGATTATCTTCGGCGCTTCGATGTCGGCCGGGGCGCTGGATGCGAAGGCCTGCCGCAGCGGCTCGCTCAAGGCAGAGGTCCGCGGCGTCTCGAACGATGCCAGCGCTACGGTTGCCGATACCAGCTTGTCCTGCTTGCCTTCTTTGTTCGAGACAAGGCTGTCGGCCACCGGCGAAACCATCTCCAACCGGGCCATCGGGACGCTGTCGCGGCCGAGAATGCTGGTTGCGGCCACGCCGACGACCAGGAAACACATCAGGGCAATCAGGGTAATCGCTCTCGTCAAGCGGTTCTCCGGCTCGATCGATGAAACACGGTCACTTTCCCAAAAACTGGGCGCAAATTAAGGCTTATCCGTGCCGCCGACGGGGCGGCGGAGCATTGGATGGTGGAGAAATAGCCGCGCGGAAGCCGAAAATCAGGCCGCAACGGCGAGATCGTAGGCTTCCTGGATATCGGCGACGATATCGGAGGCCTCCCACAGCGCATCGGGCGCGACCGACCGCAGGCTGATGGTCCAGTTGCCGCCCTTGCAGCTGCGGGGCATGCCGACGATGTCGAACTGGACGCTGCGGCACAGCGGATGCCGCTCAAGCGCGTAGGCGACCCGGGCCCTGATCTCGTCGAGGGTTGCTGGCGTCTTCGCAAGGAGTGTCTCGGAATCCAAGTCGCATCCCCCTTTTTGACCGGCGGTCTATAGCGCGAGGCCGCCACGGCAGCGGCGGACGGCCTCCAACAGGATTCTTGGCGCGATTTTGGTTAACGGAGCGTTAATGGCAATCGGGGGGCAGCGATCGGACATCGCAGGCGCGATCCGCAGCCGACGGCCAACCACCACGGCGGGACCAGCTCAGGCGGCGCGATACTCCGCGATGGTGCGTGCGATGAGGTCGTCGACCGCAAGCACCCCGGTCACACCCGACGTCGAATGTCCCGCACTCCAGATATCGCGCCAGCGCGCGGGTCTTTTGTCGCGCGCTCCGATGTCGATGTCCTTGCCGATGTCGATCGCGCCCCGCTGCGGCAGGTCGTCGGGGTCGAGGCCGGCGGCGACAATGGAGGGCCGCAGCATGTTGGTCTGCAGGCCGGTAAAGGCGGTGGTCAGAAGGATATCGTCGGCGCTGCTCGCCACCAGCATCTCCTTGTATCTGGCATCGGCCATGCTCTCGCGGGTGGCGATGAATTTGGTGCCCATGTAGGCGAGATCGCAGCCGAGCGCCTGCGCCGCCCGCAGCGCATGGCCGTCACCGATGCCTCCGGCCAGCACGATCGGCCCTTTGAAGAACGCCCGCACCGCGCGCACGAACACAAATGGATTGAGCCAGCCGGTCTGGCCGCCGGCGCCCGCGGTCAGCAGCACGAGCCCGTCGGCGCCAACCTCGACTGCGCGCTCGGCGTGGCGGATGCTGGCGACGTCCGCCAACACCAGCGCGCCGGCGTCATGCAGCGGCGCAAGTACGGATGCGGGCGATCCGACGCTGGTGATCACGATCTCCGGCCTATGCCGCAGCAGCACCCGAAGATCCTGCTCAAGCCGCGCGTTGGAACGATGCACGATCAGGTTCGGACAAATTGGAGCCGAAGGCTTTCCGTTTTTGTCGGAATGACGGTGCAACTGGCTTTCGATATCGGCAAGCCAGGCATCGAGTTGTTCGGTGCTTCGGCAATTAACGGTCGGGAATGCGCCGATTACCCCGTTGCGGCAGGCAGCCACCACAAGATCGACGCCGGAAACAAGAAACATCGGCGCCGCGATCAGCGGCAAACTCAGGCGGTCGCGAAAGCGTGCGAGTGGGCCGGGAGAATTCAAGAATGTTTCCTTGCTCACGCCGTGGTTTGCCGTTCCACGTCTCGGATTCATTGTGCTAGCGTTTGGCACATTGGCACGACCAAAGGCCGATGACAAAGTCAGGAGGAAACATGCCGGATCCACTCCACGACTTTCCGACCGTCGGCGGACAAACGCTGCGAGCCCTGGCGCGTTATCCGTCGCGGGTTGCGTTCAGCTGGCCGGGTGGATCGATCACCTACGGGGGCGCGGCCGAATTGATCGGCCGCATGCAAAAGGTGTTCGCGCGGCTGGACCTGAAGCCGGGCGCCCGCGTGGCGTTCCTCACCGCCAACCGCGCCGACACATGGTGCGCGGGCGTCGCTGCGCAGCTGTCGAGACTATCGATCACCTGGCTGCATCCCCTGGGGTCGCTCGACGATCAACTTTTTCAAATCGAGGATTCGGAAGCCGGGATGCTGGTCGTTGACGCCGACACGTTCCGCGATCGCGGTGGCGACCTCGCAGCGAGGGCGTCCGACTTGCGAACCGTATTCACGCTCGGGCCCGCCAACTACGGCGTCGATCTGCTTGCCGCGGCCGAAGACGCGGGCACCGCAACGCCGCGGTGTTTTGCCGGGCCCGACGACATCGCGACGCTGAATTACACGGGCGGCACGACCGGGAAATCCAAGGGCGCGCTGCGATACCATCGGGAAACCGGCGGCTTCGCCAACGCGATTCTTTCCGACTTTGAAATTCCCGATACGCCGCGCTATCTCGCGGTCGCGCCGATCAGCCATGTCGCCGGCACCAAGGTGCTGCCTTCACTGATACGCGGCGGCACCGTGCACATGCTGAAGGGATTCGATCCGGACGCAGTGTTCAAGACCATCGAGCGCGAGCGCATCAACTTCACGCTGTTCGTGCCGACCATGATCTACGTGATGCTGGACAATCCCGCGCTCGACAAGACCGATCTCTCCTCGCTCCAACTCTTGCTCTACGGCGCCTCGGCGATGTCGCCGAGCCGGCTGGTCGAGGGCATCGAGCGGATCGGCCCGGTATTCTCGCAGTTGTACGGCCAGACCGAGTGCTATCCGGTCTCGGTGCTGCGCAAGGCGGACCATGATCCGAAGACGCCGGAATTGTTCCTGTCCTGCGGTTTCCCGATCGCCGCCTGCGAGGTCAAAATTCTTGGCGATGACGACCATGAGGTCGAGACGGGCGAGGCCGGCGAGATTTGCGTGCGCGCGCCACATGTGATGGCGGAATACTGGAAGCGGCCCGAGCAAACCGCGGAGACCCTGAAGAGCGGCTGGCTGCATACCGGCGATATCGCGCGCGCCGACGAGCGCGGCTACATGTTCATCCTCGACCGCAAGAAGGACATGATCGTCAGCGGGGGCTTCAATATCTTTCCACGCGAGGTCGAGGACGTGTTGTCCCAGCACGCCGACGTCGCAATGGTCGCCGTCGTCGGCATTCCCGACGACAAATGGGGCGAGGCCGTCACCGCGGTGGTCGTCGCGCGCGAAGGTGCCAGGCCCAGCGCGGAGGAATTGATCAATCTGGTCAAGACCCGCAAAGGATCGGCGCATGCGCCCAAGCACGTGAAGTTCGTCAGCGAGCTCCCGATGACCGGCGTCGGCAAGGTCGACAAGAAGGTGCTGAAGGCAGGCTTCTGGGTCGGACGCGATCGGATGGTCGGATAGCGGCTCGCCGCTTTCCATAAAGAAAACTATTTCTGCGGGAAAAATTCAGGCCACATCGCGCGCCACGCCAGCGCCAGCGCGTTGAAATCGGCCGGCTGGGTCTCGTAGCAATCGGCGTCCACCGCGGGCCGCACCCACGGCTGGGCGCTGCGGACGAAAAGATGCGCCGAAGGCATCATCCATGAGGTGTCGTCGAGCGTGCCGGCGCGAAGATTGATTACTTCGGCGCGCCCGGCCCGCTCACCATAGAGCCGGCCGCCGCACTCGCCGCAGAACCGGGAGGTCACCGCCACACCTTTCGGCGACGTATGGCGCCATCCCCTGAGCTCGCCTTGCAGGATATGAAAATCCTTTGCCAGCACCGGCATGTTCAGCGCAAACGCGCTGCCGGATGCCCTCTGACAATCCGTACAGTTGCAGGTGTAGAGCAAAAGCGGAAACGACGCGATCTCGTAACGGATCGCACCGCACGGGCAACCGCCTGTCATGGGAAGCGCAGGCCGCGTCAGGCTCATGACCATCCCCGAATAAAAGATGCGATCGGAGATTACCCGGAAAATCGTCGCGCCGCAGTGCTCATGTTTCCCTAAGCCGACGTTCGCGGTTTATCGCTTGTCAATGACGAGACTTTGGATGGCGCGGCCGAAATAGCCGTGTTCGTCCGCAAGCCGAGCCGTGGCGAGGCCCGCGCCGTCAGGGCCTATCCAGGATTCCGCATCGAGCAATATCCACGCCCCAACCGGCTGCCGCGCAAAATTGACGGTGAGGTCGGCATTGACGAACGTCCATTCCCGGAAATCCAGCACGGCGGCGGTGCCGTTGCAGAAATCCGCGGCGACCACGGCCCGCATGGCTTGCGAGACCGGCGAGGCTTCGACCAGCGGGCGGTCAACCCGATACCAGATCGCGCCGGGACCGGGTACACCGAACCGGCCGCGCGCGGCGCGCATCGAGATGCCCGATGCAAACGGACTTCCGGAGAAGTCCGGCGGCTCCTCGCGCGCCTGGTCGGGACCGGGAAGTTCGACGGGCTGATCCTCTGCCTCGGGCGGCAACGTCAACGCCTGTTCCTTGATTTTGAGTACTGTCGCGGTGACAACGACGACATTTTCGGCGCGCAGCGTCACGGCGCAAAGCTGAATTTTGCGGCCCTGCCGCAATATCTCTGTCTCGATCGTCAGTGGCGCCACCGGCACCGGGCGCATCAGATCGACGGTCACGCGCGCGATTCTCATGGGCTGCGGCGTCGGGATCGCTTCGGCGGCCCATACAACCAAAGCCGCCGGCGCCGAGCCGTGCTGCATGCGGGCATCCCAGGGTCCGGCGGCGTTGGGGCTCGTGACGACGCGATCGCCGTCGACGTGATAGATGGCATCCATCACGTAGCTCTCGTCGTCGCGGACGGCGTCCGGATGATCGTCATCTCCGGGAACATCACAGCGCCGGATCGACCGCTTCGTCGTATTCTTTCTTGAACCGCGCGATCAATTCGGCGGCGGGCAGGATTTTGCCGACGCTGCCGACCCCCTGGCCGCTGCCCCAGATTTCCTTCCAGGCTTTCGGCTTGGCGCGCTCGCCTGACGCATCGGTGCCGAAGCTCATTTTCGACGCGTCGGACTCCGGAAGATTGTCGGGATCCATGCCGGCGGCCACGATCGACGGCTTCAGGTAATTGCCGTGCACGCCGGTGAACAGATTCGAATAGACGATATCTTCCGCGGTCGAGGCGGTGATCATCTGCTTGTATCCCTCCACCGCATTGGCCTCGCTGGTGGCGATGAAAGCAGAGCCGATATAGGCAAAGTCGGCGCCGAGCATCCGCGCCGCGCGGATGGCGCGGCCGTTACCGATGGCGCCCGACAGCGCAATCGGCCCGTCGAACCACTGCCGGGTCTCCGCCACGAATGCGAACGGTGATATCTCGCCGGCATGGCCCCCCGCGCCCGCGGAAACCAGGATCAGACCGTCCGCGCCCTTCTCGATCGCCTTGTGCGCGAATTTCTGGTTGATCACGTCGTGAAAAACGATCCCGCCCCAGCGATGCGCCGCCTGATTGAGTTCCTCGCGCGCGCCGAGCGAGGTGATGATCATCGGCACCTTGTGTTTTTCGCATAACGCGAGATCGTGTTCGAGCCGGTTGTTCGATCGATGCACGATCTGATTCACCGCGAAGGGTGCCGATGGCCGTTCGGGATGCGCCTTGTCGTGCGCGGCGAGTTCTTGCTTGATCCGCACCAGCCACTCGTCGAGCAGCGCCGGCGGGCGCGCGTTCAGCGCCGGAAACGATCCGACGATACCCGCCTTGCACTGTGCGATCACCAGTTCGGGCACTGAAATGATAAACAACGGCGCACCGATCACGGGAATCGACAGACGGCCCTTAAACAAGGCAGGCATGGACATGCGGGAGATTCCTTTGCGTTATAGGGAGGCACGATATATCGATCTAAAGATGCCAGACATCATGCCAAAAAGGCAATCGCGCTTTGCGCAGGCTAGGCGTGCGTCAGTCCGATTCCGGCGCTACTGACACAGCGCACGGGTGACATAATTGTCAGTCCGGCAGTCGTCCGGCTTTCGTGTCCGTCCGGGGATCAACACTTTAGCAGAACAGGTTTCCGCGGAGTCGGTGTTAAGGCTCTTGCCCTCTTTGAAACCTTTGCTCTGGCAGAGTTTACCGGCGCCGACTTTGCAGTTCGGCGCGCCGTTCGCCGAAGCGGGACATATCATGCGCCCCGTCACCATGGAGGATGGCTTGGCCAAGCGCGATAGCGTTTCGCCCGCGTCTTTGGCGCGCGCGTTCAGATCGTCGATGGTCTCACCCGGGCTTTTCAGGGTCGGAAGGATCGACAAGGATTTCTCGAACAGTTTTCCCATTTCATTGAACAGACCTGAATTTTCCTCGCTCGGCCGCGGAGAGGGTGACGGCACAGACTCGCCTTGCTGAGGCGCTGTTTGCTGGGTCGGCTCCTGAACGCCAAGCGAGGGTGGCGGCGACACCGCTTGCGGCCACGCTGCGCCTGCGGCGAAGATCAACACCAGCAACCCCGTGCCGGCGGTCGCGGCCTGCGTCCTTGCCAACGCGATGAGGTTGTCGGGTCGATCGAGCATGACATCGAGCGTAACTGGAGGCAGCCAAGGGGCAAAGTACTTCACGGGCGTCATCAAAGCATTCGAAACGCGACAATAAAGCCGAGCACGAGCACGCCGGCTCCCAGCGCCACCCACAGCCCCAGATGCTTCTCGATCCTCACCCGGATCCATTCGCCGTAGCGATTGAGCAGAATTGCGACCACGAAGAAGCGGCCACCGCGAGCAATGATCGAGCACAGAACGAACAGGCCGATGTTGTAGCCGGCAAAACCCGAGGTGATGGTTACGAGCTTGTAGGGGATCGGGGTCAGACCCTTGCCGATGATGATGAGCGCGCCCCATTCGGCATAGGATGCGCGAAACGCTTCGACCTTGCCGCCGAGGCCATAAAATTCGATCAGCCAATGTCCGACGGAATCGTAGAGCAGCGCGCCGATCGCATAGCCGAGGATGCCGCCCAGTACCGATGTCGCCGTGCAGACCAGGGCGTAAAGCCACGCCCGCTGCGGGCGCGCCAGCGACATCGGGATCAGCATCACATCCGGCGGCACCGGAAAAAACGAGCTTTCCGCGAAAGACACCGCTCCCATGATCCACAGCGCGTACGGCTTGTGCGCCGCGTCAATACACCAATCGTAAATCCGTCTGAGCATGGCGCGATGAACCACCGTGGGGCGGATTTGTCCATGCGGGAATTGAGGAATTGGACCGAGGTTTAGTACCGTTTGCGAAGAGTGCGACCCTCAAGCGCGACAATTGGTCGCCGTGCAACCCGAGACAGTGAAACCTTGGCCATTTTGACCGCCGATTTCGGCATCTTCTCTGCAATTCCGAGCAGATCTTCACGTCGGTCCATTTCGCGCCATACGTCCGCGGGCCGTACACCCGCCGATGCCCACAAAACGCTGAGATTATATAGAAGATCCGCGCTCTCGCGGACCACAGCCTCGGGCTTGCGGTTGACGGCGTCGATCACGACCTCGATGGCTTCTTCGGCCAGCTTCTTGGCCATCTTTGTAGGGCCGCGCTGAAACAGCCGTGCGGTTCGCGAAATTGCCGGATCGAGATCCTTGGCCGCGAGCACCGCCAGATAGAGCCGCTCAAGCGAATCACTCATCCCCTGAAACTAATCGAAACCGGTCGCCAGCGTGTTAACGGCAACCGTAAGAAAGTAGACATCCGCCAGCCCCCCACAGGCAGCCGGCGGACCGATGGCGGCGGTTACCAGCCGGCTAACGGATGGCCACGGAAATGGGGCACGCCCGACCCGTAGCCATATCCGCCGTAGTAGGGATCACCGCCGTAATAGACCGGGCCGCCGCCGTAATAATCGTCGTAGGCGCGGCGGTTCTGGGTCGCTGCGATCGCAAGACCGGTGCCGACAATGCCGGCGAATGCGGCTGCGGCCGCGGCGCTACCGCCGTCGCGGTAATAGCGACGCCGGGCGCTGAAGTCAGTGGCGCCGCCGGTTGCGGCCGCGGCCGACAGGCCCATGCCGGCAGGCGCGGAACCGGCGAAGGCCATCGAGGGTTCGACCGCCGTCAGCGCCACCGCAGCAACTGCCGTCAGCACGGCGGCGCGGCCAATCGATGAAAACACACCTTTTCGCGATAACATCTCAATGTCCTCCGTGGCAGCGTGGCCCGACAGACCTGGTGCAGCCAACCGCTGAACCCATGTTAGGTTCCCCAATCCGAGCGCAGGCTGAACGATAGGTGGCGAAATCGTGGCGCTCATCGACCGTTCAGATTTCATCCGTCAAAGTGTTCGCTTTCAGGCGTCGTGAAACGCGCATAAAAGGCGCGGCAACCGATGTCGGGTACCGAAGTATCCCAATGCGCGTAAATCCGGCAATTGCCATCCGCTGCTTATTGGCTTCGCTGACCGGCCTGCTCGGGTTTGTTTCCTTGGGAGAGACTCGGGCGGAGAACGAAGTTCGGCAACCGATCGCGATCCAGTTTTCCCTCGATCGTCCGATCGATGCTGGCGCGGCGCCCTTTGTGCTGGCGTCGGTTAACGGTTTGTTTAGCTCGGAGGGTCTTGCGGTCACGACCAATATCGCCAGCGGATCGGCGGATGCGATTGCGCGTGTTGCCGATGGCAGCAGCGATTTCGCGCTGGTCGACATCAACGAGCTGATCCGCTTTCGCGGCAAGCCGGATGTGCCGGCCATCAAAGCGGTGTTCGTGCTGTTTAACAAATCGCCTTACGCGATTATCGCCCGCAAAAGCCGGGGCATCCACGCGCTCTCCGACATCGAAGGCAAAACTCTCGGCGTCGCCGAGGGCGATCTATCGATCCGGCTATGGCCGGCGCTGGCGCGGCAGAACGGAATCAAGACCGCAAGCGTGAAGCAGAGCAAAATCAGTGCCGCCGTGCGCGAACCCATACTCTCGGCGGGTCAGGTCGACGCCGTGGCCGGGTTTTCATATCAGTCGGCGGTCAACCTGAAGGACCGCGGCATTCCCGCCGACGACCTTGCGGTGCTTCGATACGCCGACTATGGCTGCGAAGCCTACGGGTTCGCGGTGATCGTCAATCCGGCATTCGCAGCCGCCAGGCCCGAGGCGGTCAAAGGCTTTTTGCGCGCGGTGATCGCCGGCACGCTTCTGGCCGTCAAGGAGCCCGGACGCGCCGCGGATGCGCTTGTCAGCCGGATGGACGGCGGATCGCGCGAACTCGAACTGGAGCGGCTGCATACTGTGGTTTCCGACAATATCCTGACCGGGGAAGTTAAACGCAATGGCATTGGAGGCATCGACCCTGCTCGCTTGGACCGGTCCATCGATCAAATTGCCGAGGATTTCAAGTTTCACAAACGGCCATCCGCGACGGATATTTTCGACGATACGTTCCTGCCCCCGCTGGGCGGCCGTTTGATCAATCGAGCAAAAAACTAGCGGACGCTGCTGGCGATCCCTGATTAGAATGCGCCGTCAACGCCACCGACTCGAGTCCCTAACGGAATGTCCCTGTGCTTCGCCTATATACGCGCGTCCTGAAGCTGCTCGGCAAAGAGGCGCGGCTGGGCTGGATTCTCGCCGGCGCCAACCTGCTGCTGGCCGGCGCGCAATTCGCCGAACCGGTGCTGTTCGGCCGTATCGTCGATGTTCTTTCCGGCAAACCATCCACGGGCCCGCTCGGATCGTCGTCGGCCTGGCCTCTGCTGGCGGCATGGGCGGCCTTCGGCCTGTTCACCATCGGATGTAGTGCCGCGGTCGCGCTGCACGCGGATCGGCTGGCGCACCGCCAGCGTCAAGCGGTGCTGACGAGTTACTTCGAGCATATCATGCAATTGCCCCTGACCTTTCACACCGGCACCCATTCGGGCCGCCTGATGAAGGTGATGCTGAACGGCACCGACTCGTTGTGGCGGCTGTGGCTCGGATTTTTCCGTGAGCATTTCGCTGCGATCATGTCGCTGGTGGTGTTGCTGCCGCTGGCGCTTTACATCAACTGGCGGCTGGCGATCCTGCTGTTCGTTCTCTGCGTGGTGTTCACGGTGCTGACCACGCTGGTGGTGCGCAAGACCTACGGCATGCAGAGCGAGGTCGAGGCGCATTACAGCGATCTCTCGGCGCGCGCCTCCGATGCGCTCGGCAATGTCGCGCTGGTACAAAGCTTCGTGCGCATCGATGCCGAGGTGCAGGGCTTGCGCTTCGTCGCCGACAAGCTGCTGGCGGTGCAAATGCCGGTGCTGTCGTGGTGGGCGCTGGTCACCGTCATCACCAGGGCGTCGACCACGATCACGGTGCTTGCAATCTTCACCGTCGGCATCGCGCTGCACCAGCAGGGCCTCACCACCGTGGGCGAGATCGTAATGTTCGTCAGTTTCGCCACCATGCTGATCCAGAAGCTCGAACAGGTCGTCAGTTTCATCAACAACGTGTTCATGGAGGCGCCGCGGCTGCAGGAGTTTTTCAACGTGCTGGATGCCGTGCCGGCGGTGCGTGACCGGCCCGACGCGATCGACACCGGACGTCTTTCGGGCCTGGTAGAATTCAAGGACGTCTCGTTTTCATATGACGGCAAGCGGCCCGCGGTCGAAGACCTTTCCTTCACGGCCCTGCCCGGCCAGACCGTCGCGCTGGTCGGCCCGACCGGCGCCGGCAAATCGACTGCGATTGCGTTACTGCATCGCGCGTTCGATCCGCAGTCGGGCATCATCAAGATCGACGGCATGGATGTCCGCGGCCTGACGCTGACGGCGCTGCGGCGGAATATCGGCGTGGTGTTTCAGGAGGCGCTGCTGTTCAATCGTTCGATTGCAGACAATCTGCGCGTCGGCAAGCCGGACGCCACCGAAGAGGAAATGCGGATCGCGGCGGCCCGCGCGCAGGCGCTGGAATTCATCGAGCGCAGCGAACGGAAGTTCGAAACCAATGCCGGCGAGCGCGGGCGCATGCTATCCGGCGGCGAGCGGCAGCGGCTGTCGATCGCGCGTGCGCTGTTGAAAGATCCGCCGATTCTGATCCTCGATGAAGCAACCAGCGCGCTCGATGCCGTCACCGAAGCCAAGGTTAACGCCGCGCTCGACGAGGTGATGAAGGGACGAACGACCTTTGTGATCGCTCACCGGCTCTCAACCATTCGCAACGCCACGCGCATCCTGGTGTTCGACAACGGGCGTGTGATCGAAAGTGGAACTTTCGCTGAACTGGTGGCGAAAGGCGGCCGATTTGCGGAACTCGCAAGGGCTCAATTCATGGTTCCGGAAAATGCGCGGGCGAGCGTTCACGCGCAGGAAACCGGTAGCGCCGCTGTCAAGATTTAAGTATCGCCGAAATTCGGCCTATTTCGCCCACGATTTAATCGACTAGCCTCTGTTCTGGACCGGCAAGCCGGTATAGATTTGCGTTCGCTGTAACCGACTGCGCCGGACACGCTTGAAACCCGAACATCACTAACCAGGACCTCCTCTCTGAAGGCGGGTCTCAAAGGACCGGAATCGGATAGTGCATTTTCTTCGCCCGTTGTTTCGCAAGTCATCGTTGAACTGGATCGTTCTTGTCGCAACGCTCGCCATTGTTGCGCCGCGTGTTGTGCGTGCTGAAGCCCTGCTGGTCGTTGAAGCCGATACCGGAAGGGTCCTGCAGGCCGATAACGCCACTTATCCCTGGTACCCGGCATCGGTAACCAAGCTGATGACGGCCTATGTCACGCTCAAGGCTGTCAAGGACGGGCGCATGTCGCTCGATACGCTGCTGACGGTGTCGCCGGTCGCGGCCTCGCAATCACCGTCGAAGATGGGTTTCCGGTCGGGGACGCAAGTCACGGTCGATAACGCACTCAAGATGATGCTGGTGAAATCGGCCAACGACATGGCCGTGGTACTCGCCGAGGGCGTCGGAGGTTCGATCGACGGCTTTTCCGCTCAAATGAATCAGGCCGCGCAGCGGCTTGGCATGACGCAGACGAGCTACGTCAATCCCAACGGCCTGCCTGCCGAGGGTCAGATCACTTCGGCCCGCGATCTCGCGATCCTGGCGCGCGCCATCATTCGCGATCTGCCGGAATATGAATATTTCGTCCACATTCCCTCGATACGCTACGGCCGCAGGGTCACGCAGAATTTCAACAAGCTGATCGGACGCTACCCCGGCGCCGATGGCTTCAAGACCGGCTTCATCTGTGCGTCCGGTTACAATCTGGTTGCGTCGGCCACGCGCAATGGCAAACGGCTGATCGCGGTGGTGCTCGGCGCTTCGTCCGGCAAGATGCGCGCGGTGAGAGCAGCCCAACTGCTTGAGCGCGGCTTTGCCAACAACACACTATCGTGGTTGCGTCCCTCGCTCGGCACGGTCGACAACCTGGTGCCAATCGACGCCTCGCCGCCGAACCTGCGCGACGAAATGTGCGGAGGAAAACGCAAACGCCCGGCGAGCGATGAGGATGAGGATACGGTTGCCAGCAACGCCGGCGGTTCAAGCAGCGGCGAGACCGCCGTCACGTTTTTCACCGCCGGACTGCAACCGCCGATGGCGAAGCCGTCGGAACTGCTGGCGGCTGCGCCTGCGCCCTCGGAACCGATACCTGTTTACACCGGCCCCACAAGAACCGGCGCCGCGTTGATTGCCGCCGTTGCGGTAGACGCCGAAAAGCAGACGACACGGCACAAGGGAAAGAAGTCGCGGGTTGCGGCGAAAAAGCAGGATACCGCGGCTGAGCCCAAAACCGACGCGAAGGATTCCGGCAAGGACGCCAAGTCCGAAACGAAATCCGCAGCTAAACACGCGAATGCCAAGCCGGATGCCACCCCGAAAGCCGCCGAAAAGCCTGCGACAGCGGCGGATAAACCAGCCGCGAAGCCGGCAAAGCCCAAAGCTGCCGCAAAGCCTTCAACCAAGCCGGCGCCCAAGAACACGAGCGAGGCCGCGCCGGCGGATAAAAAGGCCGCTGCCACGCCCCGCACTTAAGCCTGCTTCGGCCGGCTGAAACGGCTTTTTGATCAACTATACGTTGACTGTATGCAGCCGCTTGCCATAGGACGCTGCATTGCTCAATATTGCCCAAGACAAGGCGTCCCTTCCCAAGAAACGGGAAAGTAAACCAGGGGGAAATACCATGGAGCGCATCTGGCTCAAACAATATCCGGCTGGCGTGCCCGCCGATATCGATGTGACCCAGTATACATCTCTCGTCGAGTTGCTGGAAGAAAGCTTTGCGAAGTTCAGCGATCGCAAGGCCTTCATCTGCATGGACAAGACCGTCACTTATCGCGATCTCGACGAGATGTCGCTGGCGCTGGCAGCCTATTTGCAGAGCAAGGGCCTGCAAAAGGGCGCGCGCGTCGCGTTGATGATGCCGAACGTGCTGCAGTATCCGGTATCGACCGCCGCGGTGTTGCGCGCGGGCTACGCGGTGGTGAACGTCAATCCGCTCTATACCCCGCGCGAGCTTGAACACCAGCTCAAGGATTCCGGCGCCGAGGCAATTATCGTTCTCGAGAACTTCGCAACCACCGTTCAGAAGGTGATCGCCAAGACCGCGGTCAAGCACGTGATCATTGGCAGCATGGGCGACCTGCTCGGCTTCAAGGGCGTGATCGTCAATCTGGTGGTGCGGCGCGTCAAGAAAATGGTGCCGACCTATTCGATGCCGGGCGCCGTCACTTTCAACGACGCGATCGCGGCCGGCCGCGGCATGAAGCTCAACAAACCCAAGTTAACACCCGACGATGTCGCCTTTCTGCAATACACCGGCGGCACCACTGGCGTCTCCAAGGGTGCGACGCTGCTTCATCGCAACATCCTTGCCAACGTGCTGCAGAACGATGCCTGGCTGCAGCCCGCGCTGAACAAGCCGCCGCATATCGATCAGCTCTTCATCGTCTGCGCGCTGCCGCTCTATCATATCTTCGCGCTGACGGCGTGTTTCCTGCTGGCGATGCGCGCCGGCGGCGTCAATCTGTTGATTCCCAATCCGCGCGACATGCCTGGCTTCGTCAAGGAACTGATGAAATACCAGGTCAACAGCTTCCCGGCGGTCAATACGCTCTACAATGGCTTGTTGCATACGCCCGGTTTCGACAAGGTCGATTTCTCCAAGCTGAAGACTTCGTTCGGCGGCGGCATGGCCACCCAGCGAGCCGTCGCGGAGGCGTGGCTGAAGACAACCGGCTGCGCGCTGTCCGAGGGCTACGGCCTTTCGGAAACCTCGCCGACACTGACCTGCAACCCCGCGGATACCGACAAGTTCTCCGGCTCGATCGGTATTCCCGTTCCATCAACATACCTCTCGATTCGCGACGATGACGGCAACGAGGTGCCGCTTGGACAGGCCGGCGAAATCTGCGCCAAAGGCCCGCAGGTAATGGCCGGCTACTGGAACAGGCCTGAAGAGACCGCGAACGTGATGACTCCGGACGGCTACTTCCGCACCGGCGATATCGGCGTGATGACACCGGACGGCTACACCAAGATCGTCGATCGCAAGAAGGATATGATTCTGGTATCGGGCTTCAACGTCTATCCCAACGAAATCGAGGAAGTGATCGCTAGTCATCCCGGCGTACTGGAATGCGCCGTAATCGGCGTCCCGGACTCGCGGTCGGGCGAAGCCGTGAAGGCATTTGTCGTCAAGAAGGATCCTAACCTCACCGCCGAGGACATCATCAAGTTCTGCGGCACGCAGCTGACAAACTACAAGGTCCCGAAACAGATCGAGTTCAGGACCGACCTGCCCAAGACCAATGTCGGAAAAATCCTGCGCCGCGAACTGCGCGATGAAAAGAAAGCGGCGGCCGCCTGAGCCCGCATCCTCATTGCGAGGGGCGCAGGCAACGAAGCAATCCGGTCTGCAGCCTCTGGATTACTTCGTGGAGCCTCATCAAGCGCGCATTCTCGCGATCCGCCGGCTCGCAATGACGTGGCACGAACCCCAGCGATCAACGTTGGTGAGATGGTTTCCTTCCCTCGCTAAAATGCTTTAAGACACACCCGCACAGTCAAGGAGAATCGACGATGACCATTAAAGTTGGCGACAAGCTGCCCGAAACCAAGTTTCGCGTGATGACGGCGGAAGGTCCGCAGGTCAAGACCACCGACGATATCTTCAAGGGCAAGAAGGTTGCACTGTTCGCGGTGCCCGGCGCCTACACCGGCACCTGCCACAAGATGCATCTACCGAGCATTTTTCTGAACGCCTACGCCATCAAGGACAAGGGCGTGAACACGATCGCGATCGTTTCGGTTAATGACGTCTTCGTCATGAACGCGTGGAAGCGCGACACCGATCAGCGGGACGAAGCCGTCTTCCTCGCCGACGGAAACGCCGAATTCACCAAGGCGATCGGCATGGAGCTCGACGCTTCCGGCAACGGCCTCGGCATCCGCTCCAAGCGCTACTCGATGCTGGTGGACGATGGCGTGGTGAAGAAGTTCAATCTCGAGCCGGCGCCTGGCAAGGTCGAGGTTTCCGGCGGCGACACGCTGCTGGGACAGCTCTGAGCTTAGCCGCACCGCCGCAACGGCCGTGATCACCAGGGAATGCGGGTGATCACGTATTCCGGAGCCGCCAGGATCACCCGAAAGGTCGCGGAATACTCGATCGCCCGGTCAAGCCGGGGCGATCGTGCCAATCAATCTTCCAGCGACTGCTTCAACCGCGCCATCGCGACGCCATCCCGCGCCAGTTGATCGGCGCGCTCGTTTTCGTCGTGGCCGGCATGACCCTTGACCCAATGCCATCGCACCTGATGCTGATGAAGCGCCGCGTCGAGCCGCTGCCACAGATCGACATTCTTGACCGGTTTCTTGTCCGAGGTCCTCCAGCCGTTCTTCTTCCAGCCATTGATCCAGCCGGTGATGCCCTGACGCACATACTGGCTATCGGTATAAAGTTCGACCGCGCAGGGTTTTTTCAGAGCCTCCAGCGCGGAGATCGCGGCCATCAGTTCCATGCGGTTGTTGGTGGTATGGACCTCGCCGCCTTTCAATTCCTTTTCGACGTCGCCGAATTTCAGGATCGCGCCCCAGCCGCCGGGTCCCGGATTGCCCGAGCATGCGCCATCGGTATGAATGACTACCGACGGGAGTGAGCTCACGCCACCAGCCCCGAGGCTGCGACGCCGTAATCGCGAATGCTGGCCACGCTCTGCTGAAAGCGCAGCTTGCGGACATATTCGACCGGATCCTTCGGGCGCACCAGCGCACCCGGCGGAACGTTGAGAAAATCGACCAGGCGCGTAAGCAGGAAGCGCAGCGCCGCACCACGCGCCAACAGCGGCAGCGCGTCCTGCTCGGCTGCGGAAAATTTTCGCTCGCGGCCGTAAGCGCCAAGGAAGGCGCGCGCCTTGGTGACGTTGAACGAATAATCGCTCTCGAAACACCATGCGTTGAGGCAGATCGCGACGTCATAGGCGAGCATATCGTTGCAGGCGAACGTGAAATCGATGATGCCGGACACCCGCTCGCCGAGAAAAAAAGCGTTGTCCGGAAACAGATCGGCGTGAATCACGCCCTGCGGCAAGTTCTTCGGCCAGACGTTGCTCTCCAGATGATCGAGCTCGGCGGCGATGAACGCACGCAATCCGCGCTGCACTTCATCGGCGCGCGATGCTGCCGCATCGAACAGCGGACGCCAGCCCGACACCGACAGCGCGTTGGGGCGCGACATCGGAAAATCGCGACCGGCGAGATGCATTTTCGCCAGCGCCTGACCGACGCCGGCGCAGTGCGCGGCGTTGGGCTTGCGCGGCCAGATACCCTCGAGAAAATTGATGATCGCCGCGGGCCGGCCCGCCAATGCGCTCAGCGATTCGCCGCTTTTGTTCTTCACCGGCTGCGGGCAACTGATGCCGCGCGAGGCCAGATGCGTCATCAGGCCGAGAAAGAACGGCAGGTCGTTTTTGGCGACGCGCTTCTCATACAACGTCAGGATGAAATAACCCGCCGTCGTGTGCAGCAGGAAATTTGAATTCTCCACGCCCTCGGCGATGCCCTTGTAGGACAGCAATTCTCCGATGTCGTAATGACCTAGAAATTCTGCAAGCTCGTCGGCGGCGACGTCGGTGTAAACCGCCATGGGATTTATGCCGCGTCGGGCCGCAGCGAACGCGGCAACGGAAAGAATTCGTTCTCTTCCGCGGCCGAGACCGTCTCAACATGCAATTCGTAGCGCTCGGCGAACGCACCCATGATTTCTTCGACGATCACCTCCGGCGCCGACGCGCCCGCGGTGATGCCGAGGCTCCCGATGCCTTCAAACTTCGACCAGTCGAGATCGCTGGCGCGCTGCGCCAGCACTGCGATCGGGCAGCCTTCGCGTTCGGCGACTTCACGCAGCCGTTGCGAATTCGACGAGTTCGCCGCGCCTACTACAATCAAGGCGTCGACTACCGGCGCCACCTTCTTTACCGCCAGCTGGCGGTTGGTGGTGGCGTAGCAGATGTCTTCCTTGTGCGGGCCGGAGATATTCGGAAAGCGTTCCTTCAACATCGAGACGATCTCGGCGGTATCGTCGATCGACAGCGTGGTTTGCGTCACGAAGGCGAGATTGTTGGGATCCTTCGGCGTGAAGGTCGCGGCATCGTTCGCGGTCTCGATCAGCGTTACCGCCCCCGGCGGCAACTGCCCGAGGGTGCCGACGACTTCCGGATGGTGGGAATGCCCGATCAGCAGGATTTCACGGCCGCGCTTGAAATGGATCGCTGCCTCGCGATGTACCTTTGTCACCAGCGGGCAGGTAGCGTCCAGCGAGAAGAAATTGCGGGCGCGAGCGTCCGCCGGCACCGATTTGGGAACCCCGTGGGCCGAAAACACCACGGGCGCGTTGGTATTGTCGGGAATTTCCGCCAGTTCCTCGACAAAAATCGCGCCCTTGGTCTTGAGGCTGTCGACGACGTAGCGGTTATGGACGATCTCGTGGCGAACATAGACCGGAGCGCCGTAAATCGTGAGCGCCCGCTCCACGGTGTCGATCGCCCGCACCACACCGGCGCAGAAGCCTCGCGGCGAGCAAAGAACGATTTTCAGGGGTGGTTTGGCCTGCATGGGAGCGATCTCGGACCGAATCACCCCTCGCCGGTGGGCAGGGAACGGTCAATTCAAATAAGGACTTGGGGCCGCTTTCGGGCGCTGTCAAGGCCGATTAGCTAACCATTGCGTGGTTAGCCCCGGACGGCTTATATAGGGCGTAATTCCCGTCATCGCTGATGACCACGGCTTCGCCTCCCAAAAAGGTGAGCGAAGCGCAAAGGAGATTTGCCATGAGCAATGCACCGCTGATGCCGAAGGCGACGGCCGTGTGGCTGGTCGACAATACCGCGCTGACGTTCGATCAAGTGGCGGATTTCACCAAGATGCATCCGCTCGAGGTCCGCGCCATCGCCGACGGCGACGCCGCCCAGGGCATCAAGGGCATGGACCCGATTTCGACCGGCCAGCTCACCCGCGACGAAATCGAAAAGGGCGAAAAAGACCCGAACTACCGCCTCAGGCTCGGTGAGAGCAAGGTGGCGCTACCGCCGCAGGCCAAGAAGAAGGGCCCGCGCTATACGCCGGTGTCGCGCCGCCACGAGCGGCCGAGCGCGATCCTGTGGCTGGTGCGCAACCACCCCGAGTTGAAGGACGCGCAGATCATGCGTCTGGTCGGCACCACCAAGACCACCATCGCCAGCGTGCGCGACCGCACCCATTGGAATGCCTCGACCCTGACCCCGATGGACCCGGTGACGCTCGGCCTGTGCTCGCAGATCGAGCTCGACTTCGAGGTGCAGCGCGCGGCCAAGGAGAAGCCCGCGGATGCCGCCTACGGCGGCGCGACCTTGCTGCCGGCCTCCGAGACGACCCGCAAGGAACCGGAGTTCGAGCCCAGCGAAAAGCAGCGCGACGATCTCAATGTCGACGCCGTATTCGCCAAGCTGAAGACGATCGGCGGCAAGAAGCCGGACGAGGAGTAGGAAAGGCAGCGCCGTTTCGATATGCGGTGCTCCACATCGATGTTGGGTAGTGCCTCAATTCGAAATTTTGGTATGTCGAATACTTCCCGATAACCTTTGCTTGCTCAGAAGCAATTGGAGGATTTTTCGATGGCTGACGCTCGATGCAGCTGCGGTGCGGTCACGCTCTCGCTTCCAGAAGAACCATCCAAGCTAATCGTTGCTTGTCACTGCATCGACTGCCAACGCCGAACCGGCGCGCCGTTCGGTGTAGGCGCTTATTACCCCGCTGATGTTGTCATCATCTCAGGATCCTCAAAAGAGTTCACGCACGCCGCCGCAAGCGGCGGGAAAATCCATAACTATTTTTGTCCACAGTGCGGCTCAACAGTCTACTGGAAACTCAGCAATCTGCCCGCGCTGATCGCCGTTGCAGTCGGCGCGATGGCAGAACCAAAATACCCGTCCCCCGTCATGTCGGTTTTCGAACAGTCGAAACATGATTGGGTTCAAATTGATGGTGCCGTGGAGCACTTCCGGCAAAGCAGCCTCCCAAAAAATTCAAACTGAGACACCACCCGGTGTTGAGAGGCTGGCGGCGGGGGCGATGGTCGCGCTACGCTCACCGGATGACGAATCCCATGACCAAGATACTGCTTGCCCTGCTGACATTCGCGACGATGATCCGGCGCAGCATCGGCGCAACAGCGCACGTTCCACGATGCAGGCGGCAAGGCCTGCATTCAGACGAGGTAACCCCTCACCCGCCTTCGCTCCGCGCGAGCACTCTCTCCCACAAGGGGAGAGGGAAAGAGGACGTGTCGAGTAAAACTAACCCAGTTCGATCTCGTCGGCGATCTCATGGGTGAGGCTGACGCCGCCGAGGGTGAGAACCATTTTCGCGGGCAGCTTCTCATTGCCCTTGAGTCGACCGCTGGCGACCGCGTCGCGCACCGCCTTCTCGATTTCGCGCTGCGAAGTGATACCGACCTTCTTGAGGAATTTGCGCAGGCTGGTGTTGAAGACGTCTTCGTTCATGAGGTGCCTCCTGATGTTACGGCCGCACAGGGTTGTTCAGCATGTATTCGCCGAGGTCGCGCTGACGGCGGTCGGCGCGCGCGGCGGCGTTGCTCCGTATCACGTCGCGGTCCTTGCGGCAGGCGACATATTCCGGCGAGCCGACCGCGACATTGTTGGCGCGGCAGATCGCGTCGTCATCCTCGCCCAGGCTGGAGACTGGAATCTGGCTGCGCTGCGCACAGCCGCATAGCGTCAGCGCTACGACCGTCAGCGCGACCCGAAATTTCGATTTCATGCGTTTACCTTCTGCGCCTCATGGTGAGATGCCCCGCGCAGCAGGCGTCTCGAACCACGAGAGGAACAACCCGTGCAATTTCTCATCCTTCGAGACGCGCGCAAGGGCGCGCTCCTCACAGGATGAGGTTCAGAAAAATGAGGCCTATTCAAGAAGCCTCACACCCTTCCCTTCAGCGCATCGCCGATTTCATCCAGCACCTTCGGATCCTCGATGGTCGCGGGCATCGCCCACTGGTCGCCGTCGGCGATCTTCTTGATGGTGCCGCGCAGAATCTTGCCTGAGCGCGTCTTCGGCAGCCGGCCTACGGTGATCGCAAGCTTGAACGCCGCCACCGGCCCGAGCTTTTCCCGCACCAGCGCCACGATTTCCTTCTCGATCTCGGCATGACTTCTGGCAACGCCTGCCTTGAGCACCAGGAAGCCGCAGGGCACCTCGCCCTTGATGGTGTCCTTGATGCCGAGCACCGCGCATTCGGCAACGTCGGGATGCGAGGCGAGAATTTCTTCCATGCCGCCGGTGGAAAGCCGGTGACCGGCAACGTTGATGATATCGTCGGTGCGGCCCATCACATAGACGTAGCCGTCGTCGTCCTTGTAACCGGCGTCGGAAGTTTTGTAGTAGCCGGGAAATTCGGTAAAATAGGCTTCCACGCAGCGCTCGTCCTGCTCCCACAATGTCGGCAGGCAACCGGGCGGAAGCGGCAGTTTGATCACGATCGAGCCCATGGTGCCCGCGGGCAGCGGCTTTGCGGCTTCATCGACGACATCGACTTGATAACCCGGCATCGGCACCGTCGGTGAGCCGTGCTTCACCGGGAGCAGGCCGAGCCCCACCGGATTGCCGGCGATGCACCAGCCGGTTTCGGTCTGCCACCAGTGATCGATCACCGGCACCTTCAATTGCTGCTCGGCCCATTCCACCGTTGGCGGATCGGCACGCTCGCCGGCGAGAAACAGCGTCCGGAATTGCGACAGATCGTATCGGCGGATGAATTTGCCGTCCGGGTCTTCCTTGCGGATCGCGCGGAATGCGGTCGGTGCAGTGAACAGCGCCACCGCCTTGTGCTCCGCGATCACCCGCCAGAACGCGCCGGCATCCGGCGTGCCGATCGGCTTGCCCTCGTACATGATCGAGGTCGCGCCATGAAGCAGCGGTCCGTAGATGATGTAGCTGTGGCCGACCACCCAGCCGATATCGGAGCCGCACCACCAGACTTCGCCGGGTTTGACGCCGTAGAGATTGAACATCGACCATTTCAGCGCGACCAGATGCCCGCCATTGTCGCGCACCACGCCTTTGGGTTTGCCGGTGGTGCCGGAGGTATAGAGGATATAGAGCGGATCGGTCGCCAGCACGGGCACGCAGTCGGCGGATTTTTTCGCCGCCACGGCCTTGTCGCGCAATTCGGCCCAGTCGTGATCGCGCCCCGCCGTCAGTTCGCATGATTGCTGCGGTCGCCGCAGCACGATGCAGGCCTGCGGTTTGGCGCTGGAAAGCTTGATTGCCTCGTCGAGCAGCGGCTTGTACTGCACGATGCGTCCGGGTTCGAGACCGCAACTTGCCGAGAAGATCAGCTTCGGCTTGGCGTCGTCGATTCTCGTCGCAAGCTCTTTCGCCGCGAAGCCCCCGAACACCACGCTGTGCACCGCGCCGATCCGTGCACAGGCCAGCATGGCGACCATGGCTTCCGGCACCATCGGCATATAGAGGATGACCCGGTCGCCCTTGGCGACACCGAAATCCTGCATGATGGCTGCCAGCGTTTTCACTTCATGCAGCATCTCGGCGTAGGTCAATCTGGTAACGCCGCCCGCCAGCGGCAAATCATGGATCAGCGCCAGCTGATCGGCGCGTCCACCCGCAACATGTCGGTCGAGGGCGTTGTAGCAGGTATTGACCAAGGCGCCGGCGAACCAGCGCCCGTAGAGACCCATCGTGGGATCGAAAATCTTTTTCGCAGGCTCGATCCAGTCGATTTCACGCGCCGCCTCGCCCCAAAAACCCTCGGGATCGGCGAGCGAACGGGCATGGACCTCGTGATACCGGCTGTTGCTCTGGATGTTCATGGCGTCGCTCCCGCTCAACCCTACCTTTTTGTCTCGTTCAGGAAACAAACCGTGGATGGCCGCGACAAGCGTGGCCATGATCAGGATCAATTTGAGCCGCATTTCCTTGAGGCATTGTCACCGGAAGCGGCATCATTTCAAGCTCAAACGACCCAAGTAGCTGCCTAATACCGCTGGACCGCCAAAAGATGGTCCAGACGCTCTCTCATTGCATTGCGCAGGTCGTAGTCCGGCCGGCCGAAAGCGGCATTGCGGCGGGCGAGAAAGGCGTCCTGCTCGCGCTGCAAGGCGCGGCCGGCGCGCGAACCGTCGCTCCCGGCTTTGCGGACCACTTTGGCGTTCACGGCATTGATCTGGCGATCGAGATTGGCAAGCTCGGGATTGGCGCAGATCGCCTTCTCGACCGCGCGTCTTGCGGCGGCGCAACTGAAGCTGGGCTTGTTGTTGACCGCCATCAGCGCACCGAGACGCTCCAGCTCCTGCGCAAGCGCCTTGTGATTGCCCCTCGCCGCGGGATGATCCGGGTTCAGCTTGATCGCGGCGGCGAAATCATGCAGCGCGCGGGGACGGTCGCCCTTCCTGAGCCAGAGCTCGCCGCGAGCGTTGAAGATATCGGCGAGGGTCGGATCGAGCCGCAGCGCCGTGTCGTAATCGTCGATGGCACGGTCGATCAGGTCCTTGCGATCGTAAGCGCCGGCGCGCGCGATCAGTGCCTTGATACGATCAGCCCGCAACGTTTTCTCGTTATCGACCAGCGCGCCGCAAACATCGATGACCTTGTCGGCATCGTTGGCTGCCGCCGCAGCGACGCAAGGTGCGGGGTCGACCTGCTGATCCGTGCCCTGCCCGGTGCCGGTGGCACAAGCGCCGTTTGGCAGCGTCGCCCACAGGAGGGTGGCTATTGCGGCGCACCGGATCGGCGTCTTAAACGCTCGTCGCATCGATTGTTCTTAACATGGCGATCGTATCGCAGGCATTGCTTTCGCGGGGGCGACGAAAGCGATTAAGTCAGCTTCAGCGTAACCCCGCCATCGACCACCAACTCGATTCCGGTGACGTATTTTGATTCGTCCGATGCAAGAAACAGCGCGGCATTGGCAACGTCCCAGGCGTCGCCCATGTGTCCCATCGGCACCTGCGCGTCGCGCGCGCGCCACATCGCCTCGACGTCGCCCTTGGCGTAGCTCTCCGCCAATCCGGCAGAATGTTCGACCATCGGTGTTTTCATCAGTCCCGGCAGCACGCAGTTCACCCGGATATGTTTCGGCGCGAATTCGACCGCGGTTGTGCGCGTCATCTGGTTCATCGCGGCCTTGGTCGCGGCATAGGTGACGTAGGACACGCCGGTATGACGGATCGAGGCGATCGACGAAATATTGATGATCGAGCCGCCGCCCTGCCGCGCCATCACCGGAATGACGTGCTTCATCGCAAGGAACGCGCTTTTGAGATTGACCGCGAACACGCGGTCCCAATCCGCCTCCGATACATCGACCACGCTCCCCATCTCGGCGATGCCGACATTGTTGTCGAGCACGTCGATGCGGCCATAGGCATTGAGGCATGCGGCGACCATCGCCTCGACGTCGCTGCTCCGGGACACGTCGGCGGTAAATGCGGTCGCCTTGCCGCCCTCGGACGCGATGATCTCGACGGTCTCTTTCGCGGCCGCGGCGTTACGATCGACGCAAAACACCTGCGCGCCCTCGCGTGCGAAAGTCACGGCGGTCGCCTTGCCGTTGCCCCATCCCGGCCCGATCGAGCCGGCGCCGACCACCAGCGCTGTCTTGCCTTTAAGCCGTTCCATCGACGTCTCCTTCTATCGAAGCGTTTAAAGCCAATCGGACATGCCGACAATGGATCAAGCCGGGGAGGCTCGCTCGAATTGCCGCATCGCCTCGCCGCGAGCGAGCAGCCGTTTCGCGGTGTGGTAGGTCGGCACTTCGATCAGTGAACCATCCACCTCGACCCGTGCCTCGCCCGCCGCGCGGGCGGCTTCGAACGCCGTCACAATGTCCCGCGCGCGGCGAAGCTCGTGATCGTCCGGCGCGAGCAGGTCGTTGATAACCGCGGCATGCGCCGGATCGACAAGGCTTTTGGCCACATAACCCAATCGCCGCGCCCAGCGCGTATCGCGTTCGGCGCCTTCGATATCGCTCCAGGTATAGGGACAATCGACCGCGACGACGCCTGCCGCGACACATTCGACGATGAAGCGCTGTCGGCAATAGACGAGCTCGATGCCGTCCGGTCCACGCTCCGCGCCGAGATCGGCGGCAAGATCTTCCGACGCAAGCAGGCAGGCCATCGTTCTCTTGCTGGCTTTTGCAATCGCGTCCGTTTGCACCAGCCCGCGCGCAAATTCGATATTCGGCAATAGCGCCGTCGACCCTTCCGGGATTCCATAGTCCCGTTCGAAACGCGCCACCGCGTTATCAAGCCGCGATATTTGGTGCGGCTCGGCGACCTTCGGCAGCGCCACGATATCCGGGCGACCGCGCATCACCGCCGCCAGATCATCCATGCCGTCTTGCTCGAGCGGGTTGACGCGTACCGCAACCACGGCCCCCGCCTCCCGCCATGACCGATAGATATCCGGGGCAAGCGCACGCGCTGCCGGGCGCAATTGGGGCGGCGTAAAATCCTCGAGTTCCTGGATCAGGACATCGGCGCCGCCGCTCGCGGCGCGTTGCATCACCTGTTCGTTCGCGCCTTCCAGAAATAGCCAGGACCGGCAGAGCTGTGCTGGGCGGATTCGACGCATTTGAACTGGAGTCCGGACCGGAATTTCAGGTTACCCAATACGCCTTCACTGAAACGTCATCTCCAGGCATTTCGAGATGTCGGAGCCGAGTCCGGAACTGATGATGATGCAGCCGCGAATTTTCTGTGCCGTGGTGTCGCTCGCCCACACCGCGTAGCCGCCGGTTCCGAAAAACGAATTGGTGTTGGGCGGCTCGGTTTCGGTCGCGTCGAACGAGTAATTGGAGTCGGTCTCGAAGATGCGGGGTTTCTTGACGCAGCCGCCGTCGGTCTGGACGTTGATCACTTCCTTGTTGTCCCGCGTCAGCGCCAGACTGACCGAGCATCTGAAATACTCCGAGGTCTTGACGTTGAAGAGGTAGGCGTAGGATTTGCAGGTCGCGGTATTGAGCTTTCCGGCGCTGAGGCCGCGGCTGCAGGAAATTCTCTGGTTGTTGCTGAGCTTGAATTCGTCGGCATGGGCAACAGGAACCAGCGTCACAAACAACAGCGCGACGCCCAAACTAATTTTCATGACGTGGTTCATCCGAATCATCCCTATGACCTATTTTGTAAGTCCCGGTTCTAGACCGAAACGGGAAGATAGTCGCGAAGCCGGAAGCGGGAAGTCATAAAGTCTAACGACACATGCCGCGGCAAATGGACTCGTCGTATTGACGGGACAATGACGTTCGTGATTTGTTCAAGAGTCGGCGAACCGCCGGGCAAAACCTCCTTTTTCGGACCGGTTGCTGGGAGCACGGATGATGACGAGATTTTCGACAAAGACCCTTTTGATGGCAGCCGCGCTGACCGCGCTGACGACATCCGTATTTGCGCAAGGCACTGCGCCGACGCCTTGGGTGCTGTCGCCGGACATGGGCTATGGCTACGACAAGGACGGCAAAACATTTTCCTACAAGATGGGCACCAACAATGCGGGCGTCCTCTTGAAGGGAGCGAAGAAGGTGCCAAAGGGTACGCTGTTTTTCATCGGCCAGAACGGACAGCTCTACATGCGGACCGGACCGTTCCTTGAAGGCGACGGCAAGTTCATGTTCGGGCCGAATTGAAGATTTCTTCTTCCCCTCTCCGCTAGCGGGAGAAGGTAGCGCAGACGAAGTCCGTGCCGGATGTGGGATCGGGCAACACGAGCGCGGAAAACCCCTCACCGCGCTCATCTTACTCGGGCGCCCCCTCCCTCAAGGGGGAGAGAGGACCAATCCTCCTAGAACGCCGCCGCGAGATCCTTCGCACCAGGCAAGTTGCTGTTGCTGTCCATCCTGCTATCGGTGACCGCCAGCAGTTTCGCCACCGTGTTGTTGCGGATCGCCACCGGATTGCGTTCGTACCCGCTGCGCTGAAAAAAATTCGAGGTCGGCACCTGTTCGCGCATCGCCTGCGGCATCGTCACCATGTCGAGACCGGTGCCGTCGCCGGTGAGGTTCATCATTTCCAGTTCCGCGGCGGTAAGCGCGCGGGCATAACCCTTGACGCGTGCGAAAACAACCGACGTCAGGAGCTTATGGGTTTGCAACATCGGGCCGACATCGATATCCAGCACCATCGCGTGGATAGCCCAGCCCTGCGGCGTATCCCCGAGCTTCTCGTGCTGGGCCCATTCGTCCGGTACCGAGCGCGCCGCCGCCACCATCCGCTTCAGCACCGCGATCTTGTGATCCATCTCCTTGCGCGGGGCGCCTGACAGTCGCGCGGCCTTTTCCGTCAGTTCCTTGACGAATTCGTGGCCCTGCTCGGCGACCAGTTCGACGCTGTTGGTGGTGAGCAACTGGTTATAGCCGATCGCGGTGGAGATCGCGCGCGAACCCGGCCGCGCGGCGCTCAGCCCCGATTGCATGTCGTGATTTCCGTTGCCGCCGGTCTCGAACGAATAGACCCGCACCGCCTGCTCCCGCGTCAGCCCCGCCGCCGACGCGGCGCGGGCATAGGCGCGCTTGAAATCGACCTCATGAGCGGGCCGCTGCGGCGTGAACTGGAAATTCTCCGCCGCGGCCTTCAGGAGATCCGCAACAACAGGAATGGTTTTGCGCTCGCGGCGTGGTTCCTCCGGCTCGGCAGGCGATGGCGACGGATTCACCGGACGCTTCGGCCCGGAATAAACAGGCGGTTGCGTCAGGACATAGTCATCCAGAACAATAGTCTGGTGTTCTCGCCGCTTGGCGTTTCGGCCCCGCCGCTTCTCGGCAATCGAACTCCAATACGCGCCTGCTTCCTGCTCAAACGCCGCACGCGCTTCCTGGTATTCCCTGAGCTTGCGGCGATATTCGGCGATGGCCTGCGGCGATGCCACCTGCGCCATCGCATCGGCGGTTGACGCTGACAACGCGCCCGCCTCGACGGCCACGGCCTGCGGCGCGATCGGCAGCAGCGCGATCGCGAGAAATCCGAGGCAAAAACGAATCGCATGAGGGCGCATGGCTTGTTGTAGCAAGCGTGGCCGGCGCAAGTCAGCCCCGAAACTCCCGCCTATATGAGTGCTGCGAGCCTACTTCCAGGCAAACACCGGCTGTTCCAGCTCGGCCACGCGGGTGTCGCGACCCCCAAGCACTTCGCGGAACTGGTAGATCAGCGCCGCCGTCGGCGCGTGAATGAATTGGCCGGCATGACGAAACCGGATCACGCGGCGATCGCTTTCCGGAATGGCGGTGAAGTCGAAGGCGTCCGCCTGTTCGATGTTTTCAAGCGCAATGCGATGCACCGACGCAACCTCCGCCGGGTTGGGTGACATCTCGGTACTTCCGGCCGCCCACACCACAACGGGAGTGATGAGATAGCCGGAGCGCGTGGGATAATCGTCGAGCAAGCCCAGAACATCGTCCGGTTCGAGCTCAAGGCCGAGTTCTTCGTGGAGCTCGCGCAGCGCCGCCATCACCGGCGTCTCGCCCTGGTCGCAGCGCCCACCCGGCAGCGCCCATTGACCGCGGTGGGCACGCAAGCCCGCCGCGCGCATGGTCAGCAGCAGCGCCGTTCCGCCTGACGAATCGCCGGCCCCGGCGAGAGCGATGGCGACGGCGGCCCGCTTCAGCGCGGGCGCAGGCTCGCCGGCAGGCAGGCGCGCAAACGCCCGGCAACGATCTGCGATATTCCGTCTGGTGGCATCATCGAACGGCCTGGCCATCCCGCTTGACTACAACACGTCAGCGATTGATGAAATGAGGCGAATGCCCGAATTCTCGCCGAGACTGGAATGACAGTTATGACCGACAAGGCCACGGAGAAACTCAAAGCCTCCGGGTGGACCATCGTTGAAACCAGCGGGTTTCTCAGCCTTGTCGGGCCGCTGTGGCAACGGGTCGTCAACGGCAAGCACGAATATGCCCTCGTAGCCCAGGACAAGCACCATAATCGCCGCGGCCTGGTGCAGGGCGGGCTGTTAATGACCTTCGCAGACCGCACCTGTGGCATGACGGCGCAATTCGTATCGGGCCGGCCTACACTCGCAACCGTCCAGATGGACACCCACTTTGTCGATAGCGCCAAAATCGGCGAGATTTTATTGTCGAAGCCGCGCGTCGTCCGCTCCACCCGGAGCCTGATTTTCACGACCACGGAAGTGACCGCGAGCGATCGCTGTATCGCCATGGCCAGTGGCGTGTTTAAGATATTGAAAAACGATTGAGGACCGACCGATGCAATATCGTCAACTTGGCCGCAGCGGCCTGAAAATCTCGCCGATATGCCTTGGCACCATGATGTTCGGCGGGCCGACCGATGAAGCGACGTCGATGCGGATCGTGGCCAAGGCGCGAGAGGCCGGCATCAACTTCGTCGATACCGCTGATGCTTATTCGGGCGGCAATTCGGAACAGGTCGTCGGCCGCGCCATTTCCAACAACCGGCACAACTGGGTGCTCGCGACAAAACTCGCCAATTCCATGGGCGACGATCCCAACCGCGGCGGGCTGTCGCGGCGCTGGGTGTTGCAGGCCGCCGACGAAAGCCTGAAGCGGCTCGGCACCGATTACATCGATGTCTATTATCTGCATAAGGAGGATCATTCGACGCCGCTGGCGGAGACCGTGCGCGCGATGGGCGAACTGATCCAGAAGGGCAAGGTGCGCTATTTCGGAGTCTCGAATTATCGCGCCTGGCGGGTCGCCGAAATCTGCAACATCTGCGATCGCCTCGGCATCGACCGCCCGGTCGTCAGCCAGCCTTACTACAATGCGATGAATCGCATGCCCGAGGTCGAGCACTTCCCGGCCTGCAATTTCTACGGCCTCGGCATCGTGCCCTATAGCCCGCTGGCGCGCGGCGTGCTGACAGGCAAATACCGCCCCGACGCGCCGCCCGACGGGGATACCCGTGCGGGGCGCAAGGACACCCGCATGATGCAGACCGAGTGGCGGCCGGAATCGTTGATACTCGCTCAGGAGATACGCCGACATGCGGAGGCGAAAGGGATCACCGCCGGGCAATTCGCGGTGTCGTGGGTGCTCAATAGCTCATTGGTCAGCGCCGTCATCGCGGGCCCGCGCACCGAACAGCAATGGGACGATTATCTGCGCGCGCTCGACTATCGCTTCACCGCGGAGGACGAAGCCCTGATCGATCGGCTGGTCACCAGCGGTCATGCCTCGACGCCGGGCTATAACGATCCGGCGTATCCGATCGAAGGCCGTAGGGCGCGCACCTCGGCTTGAAATGAACGTCGTGTCAAGCGCCGATCATCGCGTGGCAGGCGGGACGGCGCTTCCGGGCATCGGCATCTGCATATCCGAGGGCATGGCCATGCCGCTGCCCTCCACGAATGTCGGCAGGACTTGGGGTGCCGCGATCACAACTACACCATAAACCACGAGAGCGGCCGCCGTCGCGCGAGCGGCGACGCGACCCCAGGGCAATGTTTTCTCGGCGAATATTACAAGCGTGATACCTGCCATGGCAGCAATATTCATGATCCCGAGCGGGAACAGGATAACGAACAGGAGCCAACAACAGCCGAGGCAATAAGCCCCGTGGAGCAATCCCATGCGCAGCGCGCCCGCAGGTCCGTCGCGCCACGATGTCATGATGAAGGTGATGGGAGTGCGGCACTTCGAGAGGCACAAGTCCTTAAAAGGCGTAAGCTGGTAAAGACCCGCCGCGACGAGCACGGTGCCGCCGACGCGTGCCGCGGTGGCGGGCGATAACGCGGCGCGTGCGGCAACCGCCTCGGCGGCGAGCGCGCCGGCATAGGCGGCAACGCCCGACAGCCCCCACACCAAAAGGTACGCCGCCACGAATATCCAAGTTGAGACGAACGCTTCGCCGCGCTGGCGCTTGCCCGCCTGCACCGTATGGAAGGCGACGATCATCGGCGCGGCGGTCGGAAACATCATCGCCACCATCATGATGACCCAGGTCGTCAAAAACAGCGGCGCGCGCAGGCCCATGGTGGGCGAATCCATCGCCATATCAGCATCGGCGCCTGCACCTTGCCAGACGAGCGCCGCCCAGGCCGCCGCTGCGAGAGCCAGCAGCAGGCCTACGATGACGTTACGTTGAAACGCGATCGGGCCGGTCTGGGTGCGATCCATTTGAGCGTCCCTGGCGGGGCGGACTGCCGATCTGGCAAGCGAGCGGTTGCGCGTGGTGCTGTTAGTTCGACCAGCTGATCGGCGCGTAATGGCCGTTCTTGCCGGAATTGTCCCAGCGCATGCCATGATCGGCGAAGGTGCTGCCCTTTGCGCCCACAGCGAGCGCGAGCTTGTCGGGCGCAACCGGATGGCCGATCGTCGTCCAAATCTCACCGCTGCTGTGCATGGTCGGCAGGGGCTCCACGGCCATATGCATGATGCCCGGGATTTCCGCCGAGCGGCTTTTGCCCGTGATGGCGTATTTGATCGCCGTCTTCTTCACGCCGAGGTGTTTGCCAACCAAAGGTGCGAAGGCCGACATGGGGCCACCCTCGGCGCCGCTGAAGATAGCACCGAGTGCGGCGGTCTGTTGTTCATCGGCGCGCTCATCGATATAGGCTGCAAGCGTCCAGTTGCCCTCTCCCATGGCGCCCGGCGTATGGCCAACCACGGCAACGTTAAGGCCGTCTAGCGATACGTTGTCGTAACTGCCTTTGTCGATGTGGAACACGAGCGCGACGTCGCACACGCCTTGACTTGGCCGCGACGTCAGCGGAGCGCCGGGCGAGACAAGACATGGGCACACGACGTTGCAGTTGCAATTCTCGAAATAATCGCCTGAGAGGTGCCACTTCGCTGCCATCTGCTTCTCCCCTTATGACGGAAAAGACGAATGAATAAAGATACGCCGCAAATGCTTCCTCACCTGAGGCCGCTTTCCGGTCGCTCATCACCCGGACCCCGAGCGAGCGGACTCTTGTCTGCACCTTCGGCGAAAATTTAACACAGATTTCTGAATGCCGAATAGCCGAATTGAGGCTATGTCACGTATCTTTTCGAGTGGGCTTCCACCGTCGGGGGCGGTCTCTGGCGCGCTCATTCAATGTCGGAGTTGGGTCGTAGCGTGTGACGCGCGCCACCGTGATCTCGGTCCACGGACAACATTTAAGTCCACTTTTCGATGTTGCTGCGTTGCCAACTCACGCCGGCAACCGCCAAAATTATTGTGACCAATGACGGCAACACACCATTGGCGGTCCACGCCAACCACCAAAAAGAACCACCGCCGGATTCACCGATGGTGACTCCGGGGAATACGGCTTCAACCGGATGGTCGTGCTGTTCACGATGAAGAATGACCAGGCCAACGTTGCCTGCGCCATCTCCACCGACGCGATGGATCAGCTTGAAGGTTCGTCGAGGACGCCGCCGGCTCAACGCGAACAGCAATTCCTGAGACTGCGCGACCGGGATCGAGGAGCGCGCCGCGCGGAAATTCCGCGACGTCGAACTGGAGGGCAATCCCCCCGGCGTGATCCTGCGCGCGATTGATTTCCGCGCGCCGCGCTGAATTGACCGCGATAATGGTGCCCAGGGGCGGAATCCATACGCGTGCGCCGACGCTTCGGAGATTTTGGCTATTTCGCCTCCCTAATATTTAGAATAGCCTACGTGACATCTTGTCCGAGGTGCCTCGGTAATTGGGATTCATTAGCGCAATCAGATGCCTTTGTGCGGGAGCCATATACGGCGTGCCGTGAAGTAGATTACAGACCAATGGCACTGGGTGTGCTATTAACTCCATAGAGCTCGCGAACAATGAGCGGGCCAACGGCGGCCGAATTTGATTTTGACCGCCTCTGGCAGACTTAGACCTGCTGGTAAGCGCGGGAGGGGAAACCATGAATCGCCGCCAATTCGTTGCGGGCGCGAGCGTTGGGGTCGCGGCCGCTTCTGCCCTTCCCATGCCTGCCATCGCCCAAGGCGCACGCGAGCTCAAAATGGTCACCATCTGGCCGAAGGGCTTGCCGGGCCTGCAGTCAGGTGCCGAACGTGTCGCGCAGTCGATCACCGCGCTGTCGGGCGGGCGGCTGCAAGTCAAGGTTTTCCCCGCCGGCCAGTTGGTCGGCGCCATGAAATCGTTCGATGCCGTCTCCTCCGGCCTCGCCGATCTCTACCACGGTTCAGAAGTCACATGGGCGGGCAAGTCCGCCACCTTCGCCTATTTCTGCAACGTACCGTTCGGATTGACCGCCGACGAAATCAACGCATGGGTCTACTACGGAGGCGGTCAGGCGCTTTGGGACGAGTTGAGCGCAGGGTTCGGCCTCAAGGCGTTCCTGTGCGGCAATACCGGTCCCCAGATGGGCGGCTGGTTCACCAAGGAGCTCACGAGCGTCGAGGCCTTTAAGGGCCTGCGCTACCGCATGCCCGGCATGGGCGGCGACGTGTTGCGCCGGCTCGGCGCCGTTGTGGTTACCCTGCCGGGCGGCGAGATCATTCCGTCGCTTCGATCGGGCGCGATCGACGCGAGCGAATTCGTCGGCCCCTGGATCGACATGGCGGTGGGTTTGCACAAGGCGGCCAAGTACTACTACTATCCAGGCTTCCATGAGCCGGGGGCGGCGATCTCGCTTGCTCTCAACAAGAAACTGTGGGACGGCCTCGACGGCACCGATAAAAGCATCATCGAGGGTGCCGCTGCGGCCGAGAACACGCGTTCCCTTGCGGAGGCCACCGCCGGCAACGCCACCGCGCTTGAGCAGCTTGTCAAGGATCCCGAGATCCAGATCCGCAAGGTCGACGACACGATCCTGCAAGAGCTCGGCAAGATTTCCGGCGAAGTTCTAAGCGAGGCTAGCCGCAAGGACGACCTTTCGCGGCGGGTCTACGACAGCTTCATAAAATTCCGCACGGCGGCCGTTCGCTGGGGCGACATTTCGGAACGCGCCTTTCTCAATGCACGCGCGCTGCCGTACCCGTTCGGCGGATGACTGGCGTGGGACAGCGGCATGTCGCCACCGTCAGGGCAGGGCGCAGGCATGAGTCTGGTGGGGTCTAGCGGGTCAGCTGCAGTGTCCCTCAGCCCGAAACTCCGGGCACGGGTGCCGTCGCGGCTCGGCGTGGCAACCCGATTGCTACTGGCTTTCCTAGGGATCAGCGGCCTCGCGGTGGTCGGCGCGGGTATCGCGATCTATTCCTTCCGCGATATCGGCCACGCTCTCGATCGCATCACGGCGAGGCGGGTACCCGCCGCGCTGGCCTCGGTGGAAGCGTCGCGACAGGCCGAACGGATTGTTTCGGCCGCGCCGGCTCTGCTCTCTGCTGCGACGCCGGCCGACCATGCCGAGAGTTCGCGGAAAATCGGAATTGAGATGCAGCAGCTTTCCACGCTGCTGGAGGGCCTCGAGGATCGCGGCGCTGACGTCGTGGCGCTCGCCTCAATGCGATCGGCAGTCGGCCGTCTCCGGATCAACCTTAAATCACTCGACAAGCTGATCGCGGATCGCATGATCTTGGGCGAACTAAAGCGAGGCTATCTGAGCAACGCGCTCACCGTCCATACTGAGAGCCAAAACCTGTTGACCCCATGGCTGCAAATCGTCGACGGCGAGATCGCACAATCGCGCAAGATGGTCGACGATACCAGGCTTGGCGGGAATGAACGGGCTGCGGCCGGCAGGCGGTTGGTCGACACCATGGCATCCTACCAGGCTTTGCAGCGTGTGCAGTTCCTCATCACGTCCGCTAATGACAGACTGCAGCAGACTTCGGCAGCAGGCGACTCCGACGGCGTGCGTGTGCAGGTGTTCCGTATCCAGCAATCTTTGCGCGAAGCGGGCGAAATAGCCACTGGCCTGGATTCGAGATTGCAGCCGCTCTTGACCGGCAAGCTCGATGAATTCCGTGCCCTTGTAGCGGGAATTAACAGCATTCCCGAGCTGCGGTTGCAGGAACTCGGTATTGTCGCGCAGGCAACAAAAAATCTGACTGAGAACACCGCGCTCTCGCGAGATCTCACCCAGGCGGCGGATCGCCTGGTCTTGACTGCCAAGCGCGATATCGCGCAAGCCAATGATGAAACGGTGGCGGTCCAACAGTTCAGCTCGACGGTCCTCATCGTGGCCGTCGTGCTCAGCCTGCTCAGCTCAATCATGATCGTTTGGTTGTATGTCGGGCGCAGTATCGTCTCGCGATTGACCGCGCTCAGTCGCAGCATGCTGGCGATTGCCGAGGGCAATCTTGCGACAAACGTACCGACCGGCGGTAGCGATGAGATCGCGGAAATGGGCGGAGTCGTGGAGATCTTGCGCAAGAATACGCTGGAACGTAACGAATTGCTGACAGAGCGAGCACAAGCGGCCGACCGGCTCGAGAAGCAAGTCGAAAAGCGCACGATGGAGTTGGCCCAGTCGGTCGAGGAGTTGCGCGCGCTCGGCGAAGTCAGCCAGGCGGTCAATTCAACGATCGACTTGCAGACGGTGCTGTCCACGATCATCTTCAAGGCGGTCCAGCTATCGGGTACCGAGGCCGGCACAATCTATGCGTTCGATGAGGCCCGCCAGGAATTCCAGCTGCGCGCCAGCTACGGCATGGATGAGGTGCTGGTTGCGGCCATCAAAGACCGGAACGTCCGCATGGGCGAGACGCTGATTAGTCAGGCGGCGATGCGGCGCAGCCCGGTGCAAGTTGCCGATATCAGACAAGATGTTTCGTCGGTCCTCGACATTATCAGACGCGCCGGATTCCGTGCCCTGCTGGCTGTCCCGTTGTTAGGCTCAAATCGGATCGTTGGCGCGCTGGTGGTCCGTCGCAAGGAGCCGGGAGAATTTCCCCAAAGCACGGTCAATTTGCTGCAAACGTTTGGCGCACAATCCGTGCTGGCCATCCAGAATGCGCATCTTTTTGATGAGGTACAGGCGCGCACGCGCGAATTGGGGAAGTCGCTGGAGGGCCTGCGGACCACGCAAGACCGGCTGATTCAGACCGAAAAGCTCGCCTCGCTCGGCCAATTGACGGCCGGCATAGCGCACGAGATCAAGAACCCGCTCAATTTCGTGAACAATTTTTCGTCTATCTCGGCCGAGCTTGTTGACGAGTTGCAGGAGGTGCTCGCTGGGGCCAACCTTGACAACAGGCTGCGCGCACAGATCAGTGAGATTGCGGATACACTGCAAGGCAATCTCCACAGAGTTGTGCAGCATGGCAAGCGCGCCAACTCGATCGTCAGGAACATGTTGTTGCACTCGCGCCGTGGATCCGGAGAGCGCCAGCCCGCCGACATCAACGCCGTCGTCGAGGAGAGCCTCAATCTTGCTTTCCACGGCGCACGAGCCGAGAAGCAGGACTTCAATATCACGTTGGAGAGCTTCTTTGATCCGACCGCCGGCGAGGTCGATTTATTTCCGCAAGAGATTACGCGGGTGCTGCTCAACCTGATTTCGAATGGCTTCTACGCAGTAACGAAGCGCAAATTGGAAGCGAATGGTGCCGATTATGAGCCTACCCTGGCTGCCATAACCAGGAACCTTGGCGACAGCGTCGAAATCAGGATTCGCGATAACGGCATGGGTATTCCAGCTGAGGTGAGGGAAAAGATGTTCGATCCGTTTTTTACGACGAAACCGCCCGGCGAGGGAACGGGCCTTGGCCTTTCCCTCAGCTATGACATCGTTGTCAAGCAGCATGCCGGATCTATAGATGTCGATACGCAGCCCGGCGAGTTCACCGAATTCAGGATCGTTCTGCCGCGCAGCGCTGCAATTCTCGCCAAATCGGGAGGGCGCTCGTGAAGCTTCTTATTCTTGTGGTCGACGACGAGCCAGATGTGGAACTACTGTTTCGCCAGCAATTTCGGCGCGACATCCGCGCAGGTCGATTCACCATGGATTTTGCGCAGTCTGCCAGCATGGCGCTTGTGCGCATCGCCGATGCGGGTGAGCAGTCGCTTATTCTGATCCTGTCCGACATCAATATGCCGGGGATGAGCGGCCTTGAACTCCTCCCCAAAGCGAAGGCGATCCGCCCCGATGTTCCCATCATCATGATCACAGCCTATGGCGACGCGGAAACCAAGCGCCGGGCGCTCGAGAGCGGCGCCGAGGCACTTCTGACCAAGCCGATCGACTTTGGCACGCTCCGCACTGAAATCGATAGCCGGATTCAACGCGCCGCATGACGCTACGACGCGGATTCGAATCGCATTCGCACGGACACTGCCAAATGACGAACTCTTTCCTGGTGAACAACGTTGAATCGAGGAGGTTCCAGGATCGCACTCACACGCGGTGACTTCGGGGAATACGTTGCCTGCGCCATCTCCACCGACGCGATGGATCAGCTTGAAGGTTCGTCGAGAACGCCGCCGGCTCAACGACGCGGCGGAGATCGCCGCGTCGTGGGTCGTACCGGTTAATTTGTTACCACGTTGAGATAGAGGCGCACGCCTTCATTCGCCTGCTCGATGGCTGCTTCAGTGGAAGGCACATGGCGTAGCGCGTTCAGCAACATGAAGTCGTGGATCGTTCCGTTGTAGCGAACCGCATCGACCTTTACCCCCGCTTCCTTGAGCTTCCGGGCATAGGCCTCGCCCTCGTCGCGCAGCGGATCATTCTCCGCCGTGACGACAAGCGCCGGCGGCAGACCCTTCAGTTGGTCCAGGCTCGCCCGCAACGGCGAGACGTAGGGGTTGTTGCGCGTCTTTTCATCCGGCGCGTAGAGGTCCCACCCATACTTCATGAAGGCGCGCGCCAGGAAGCGACCGGTGGCGAACTCATGATAGGATGCGGTGTCGACACTGGCGTCGGTCGCCGGGACGAACAGCACCTGATAGCTGATCTTCGGTCCGTTGCGATCCTTGGCCATCAGCGTCAGCGCGGCGGCCATGTTGCCGCCTACTGAGTTGCCTGCGACGGCGATCCGACTGCCGTCTGCGCCAAGCTCGCCGGCGTGCTCGGCAACCCATTTCAGTGCGGCATAGCTCTCTTCCAGTTGCGTCGGAAATTTCGCCGCCGGCAGTGGACTATATTCGACGAATACGCCGATCTGGCCCGAGCCGACGACGAGGTCTCGCAACAGGCGCTGATGGTTCTGGAAATTGCCGACGATCCAGACGCCGCCATGGATGAAGAGAAGCACGCCTGGTGTCCCGCTCACATTCTTGGGCGCCATGATGTAGAGCCTTACGGTGCGTCCATCCTGGGTGATCGTCCGCTCGCGCGTGTCGACGCCGGACATGTTGACGGCCGTCTGCGACTGGAGCCCGGTGAGGATCTCCTGCGGCTTCGGCTGGGGTAGCTGCCAGAACGGGCTGCTGTCCTTGTTGATCTCGGCCAGGAACGATCGAATTTGGGGGTCGATGCGCGCGTCGTTGGCGGCACCCGGGGCTGCTGCGGCAATTTGAGTCATGAGGCTTGCTCCTGTGATTAAAGCTGCGAGTTTCGAAATGCGGTTCATGGGCTGTTCCTTTCTGCGCGATTAAATCGTGCGCGATCTAAATGCCCAAAGATCCCGACGCGGTCAAGCGCTTGCGATTAGATCGCGCGCGATCTACATTCACAACCACGTGAAAGGAGGAACCGCCATGCCCAAACCCGACCGCCCCCCGAACCCGGAAGAGGCCTTGAATCTAGATGTCTTCCCGTGCTTTGCGATCTATTCCGCCGGGCACGCCTTGAACCGCGTCTACAAGCCGTTGCTGGATGAACTTGGCCTCACCTACCCGCAGTACCTTGTCATGGTGCTGTTGTGGCAGACCGACAATCAGACGGTCGGCAGCCTCGGAGAAAAGCTCTTCCTGGAGTCCAGCACGCTCACGCCGTTGCTCAAGCGCCTCGAAGCGCTCGGTCACCTCCAGCGTAACCGGGATGCGTCCGACGAACGCCAAGTACGGGTGCGCCTTACGAAGACAGGACGGGCTCTCCGAGCGAAGGCGGTGCGTATCCCAGCCTGCATCATTGATGCCTCCGGCTTGAAGCGAGAGGATATTCGGCGGCTGCAAACCGAAATCACGAACCTGCGCAATAACCTGGAGAACTATCACGGCCAATGAACGTAACTCGTCGAACGACTGTGGGCCGTGCACATCTTGAAAGAGTCCGCTTCGGGGGTCATTTCCGGACTTCGATGCGCCCACGCGCGAGGTCCGCTTTGCCCCCTTATCAACGGACATCGTCTGTGCGACGCGGCATGTCTGAGAAGTGCCGCCATGAACGGACTCATGCGCCGCAGCAAACGGCATCTCTATTCGATCACCTCGTCGGCGCGTCCAAGCAGTGAAGGCGGCACGGTGAGACCGAGCGCCTTGGCGGTCTTGAGGTTGACGATAAGCTCGGACTTCGTCGGCGCCTGCACCCATCTGGGTTTGCCTTACGAAAGCCACCGACTACAGGCTCCAGATAGGAAAGGTTCCACGTCGGAGGTACAGCAATGATCCGCACCACGGTACTCCGTGCGATTGTGCTGACGGCGGCTTTTGCCGCGGGGTTGACGCCGGTTACGTGCCTTGGCGAAAACAGCAATCGGTTGCCGACCAAGGCAACAAGGGAGCTACCGCCCGAACTGCTCTCGCTGCTCCGACAAAAGAAGATGCCAAAATATTCCCCCATCCTTGTGCGCCTTTTCAAGGAAGAGGCGGAGCTCGAAGTCTGGAAACAGGACACCACCGGCCGTTTCCAGATCCTCAAGATCTATCCGATCTGTCGCTGGTCGGGCGATCTTGGGCCGAAGTTGCAGGAGGGCGACCGTCAGGCTGCAGAGGGGTTCTATACAATTACACCCGAGTTGATGAATCCCAACTCCAACTTCTATCTTGCGATCAACGTCGGCTACCCCAACAGCTTCGACAAAGCGAACAACCGCGACGGCAGCTTGCTCATGATCCACGGCGACTGCTCGTCGAGCGGTTGCTATGCCATGACCGACGAACAGATAAGCGAGATCTACTCGCTGGCGCGCGACTCATTCCTCGGCGGCCGGCCGTCATTCCAGGTCCAGGCCTATCCGTTCCGCTTGACGCCGGCGAATCTGGCGCGACATCGAAATAGTCCGAACTTGGCCTTCTGGAAAATGCTCAAGATCGGCAACGATCACTTCGAGACGACGCATCTCGAACCTAAGGTGGATGTGTGCAACCGCCTCTACGTATTCGATGCGCAACCTCGCCTAAATTCGCCGAATCCTCTTGTGTTCAATCCCACCGATAAATGCCCCGCCTTTGTCGTGAATCCGGAAATCGCGCGGCGGGCGCTGGAGAAACAACGCACCGACGCGCTCGAATACGCGCAATTGCTTAAAGACAACGTGCCAGCCGCCCCAATCTACAGCGGACTGGACGGCGGAATGAATAAGGCTTTCCTCGCACGGTTTCCGGGCAGAGTGACGCTTGCGAAAGTGCTGCCGTATGCATCCTACCTGCCGCAACTGCCACCGATCCCCTGGGTCGACAACGATGGTTCGTTGACGAGTAAATGGTTTGGCACCTTGTTCTCTAAACCGATTGTGTGTGATCTGGTTCGTACCAGCTTCCTATCGAGCGTCCTGGCAGCACACCGGTGCTAAACCGCTGGATCTGCTTCAGGGGTGAACCGATTGGAGTGTGTGAGCAGTCATGACCGTCAGCGGGCGTTGAGGGATAGGGCTCTCTGCCAACAACAGACTTATCGATTGCAACACAACAGCACCGTCGTCACTCTACAAGCGCCAAATCGGCTTGCTCTTGAAGCCGGAATTGGCCGATCCGCCGCCCGATGGTATGTTCCCTGCAGCTTTGAAGGAGGGCACGATGGCTAAAGCGAAACTCGCTCCGAACCTGCCGGACTGGATGGTCGAGCACGCGAACCGCTATCTTGCTAGCGGCGGAACCGACGGGCACATGTACAAGATAACCGTGCCTCGGCGAGGTGAGATCATGGCGCCGGCGCTGCTGCTGACCACCACCGGCCGCAAGTCTGGCGATAAGTTCATATTCCCGCTGTTTTACGGAACGGAGGGCGGCAGTTACTTCGTGATCGCCTCAAAGGGAGGCGCGCCCCAACACCCAGGGTGGTATCGCAATATTCTCGCGAACCCCGACGTCGAAGTACAAGTCGGGACCAAGAAGATGAACGCGCGGGCCAGGACAACGGCGGGCGAGGAACGCCTGCGACTTTGGAAGAAGGCGCTCGAATTTTGGCCGCCCTACGCCGACTATCAGCTCAAGACCGAGCGCGAGATACCGGTGGTCGTGCTGGATCCAGTCCGTTAGGGTACGTGGCGGCCGGCCACCGCCGTTCGCCCCTTTGCGCGCTTGCGTAAGCGCTGCAAGCGTCAGTAAAGTCGAGCGTAAGTCGCCCGCACGATCCAGCGGGTGACAATCGATATTTTCAAAAAATGCACCAGCCGTCCCGCGCCGTCGGTATGTCGATTTCTGCAAAAAAATCTGCCCATTCGATCATCTCGTCGGCACGCGTACGAGCAGCGATGATGGAACTGTTAATCCGAATGCTTTGGCGGTCTTGAGGCTAATTGCCAGCTGGTACCTTGTCGGTGGCAAATCGGCAGGTTTCTCGCCTTTGAAGATGTATCGCATCGAGGCGTTGTTGCAGGACAAGACTTCGATGATCACCGCGTCGACGGTTACCATTCGTCGTAGTACCACTCCCTTGGGAGGATTCGAGGCCGCACTCTCGCGTACGGGGACTGAAGCGTCCGCTCGGGCTTGCGCAAGGTCGGAGTCGGCTGCGTCGGAGGCGGGGACGTCTTGGCCAGGTTCTGCTCGGAAACCCTCGCGAGCACCCGTTTTATCTCCTCCTCGCTCGCTTTGAGCTCCCCAATGGCTTTTGAATTGTCGTTGGCTATTTGTTGCTGGTTCGCCTTGAGCTGTTCGATGTTTCGCTCCAGATTCGCGAGATCGCGCGCCATGTTTTGCAGCAACTGTGTGTGATCGGGAAGCGCTGCGGGAGCTGTCGGCGCTGCGTCTTGCGGTGCGGTCTGAGTCAAGGGCGTTGCTTGCGGAGGTGCTGCCTCCGCCGCGGCAGCTTGAACGATAGATGGAGCGGGCTGCGCGGGAAGCGGCGCATTTTCCGGCGGCAATGACGGAGTTGAAACGAGCTGCGGCACCCAACGGGCGACAACCAGCTTGGCCTCGCCGCCATAGGACGACTGCAAAACCAGGGCAGCGACAACGATGCACGCCGCCAGCGGCAAGCCGACGAGGGCCCGGAGCGCCTGCCTTCTGGGCGGTGATTGCGGGCCGGGTCCGGCCGAAGGTGGGCGCGCGGCATCGCGCTCCATTTTTGCAAGCTGTTCACTCAAACGCGCGAGCTCTTCATCCGCGCGGGCGATCTGTTCGTGGGCGTGCGCGAGTTGTTCATCGGCGCGCGCGATTAGGGCATTGTGGGGTTCAATTGCTTTTGGAGTGGGTGTGGAGTTCATTGGCGTCTCCCTTCTCCGTCCAATGTCATCCGATGGTGACGGTCGACTATCCGTCGGATCGACCAGCCGCCAACACTCCGTGCAGTCTTGTCCAAAGAATGGCCGTATGATGGAGAGAATGACCGTATGATGGAAGAATATGGGATCACATGGCGACAGCGTCCTGGAATCCGGCGGGCCACTGCGGTGCAACCGAACGGCGCGGCGGCTCTCCCCTCTAGTCGGCAAGAGGCGCACGCGGTTCTGCGGCCCAAGTCAAGTCGCGTAAGGGCGCGCTGCGAGTTGGCCGAAATCAACTATGGCCCGAAAAGCCGACATTCAAGCGGAAGACCGGCAGGTCCGAGTCGGGTCAAACTCGGAAGTGGCGGCGATTGCCAACCATGTCTGTTCTACCCCCGATATTGTTGCAAAAGTCTTTTTGGGTGTCGAACGAAAATTCTTAGAACCGCTGATGCGTTTTACGCGTGGTGACGTGAGGGACCGTATCGCTTCTTCCAAAATCGACCACGGACCTTCCTGGCGGCTTTGAAAAGCTATGGAGTCGCAGAGAAGTCCAAAGATCAGCTTTTGCGAAGATTTTTGGGGTTGTTCGATTTTCGACTTTTGCAACACATCCCCCCAACAACAGACATTTGCGCCTTGAACGAACACTTCCGTTTCGAGCCATGAAGAGACATCTTCGGGATCCAAATTACCGTTGTGCAAACCCGGCTAAGCGGGAATTACTTGTTCCTCATCATGGCGTCGAGGCTGAAGCGGCCGGGGCCGAACACAAACACATAAAGCATGCCGCCGAGCATCGAGAGGTTCTTGAGAAAGTTGGTGTACTGGGCGGTAACGGCCGGGCCAGTATATTCCCAATATCGGTGTGCGAGCGCCGTAGCCACAATCAAAAAGACAATGCCGACCACCGCGCCATAACGGGTCGCCACGCCAAACACCAACGTAATGCTGATCACCACCTCCATGATCAATCCGATCCAAGCCAGAAGTTCGGGGGCAGGCGCTTTCAAACTGGTCAGATAGGCCGCGAGGCCACCGGGATTCAAGATATGGCTCCAACCGATGGCGACAAAAACCCACGCCAGTGCGACTCGGCCGATCAACAGCCAAACGTCGATTGCACTGGCTGCGACCCCATCGAGTGCCGAGAACGTTGAATGAGATGATCGTGTTGATTGAATTGCCACGAAACTCCTCCCAAATGTTGCTGCAGGTCTTATTTTGCACGCGCGACCAAATTGCGGATTCCGAACTTACGAGAATATTTTGCGCTTTTCGAGCCTTCTCACAAAGTAGGCGACCATTGCCCAAGAAGCTGCATGGGGCTCGGCTCAAATGAATGTTTCGATAGGTGCCTAGAAACGCTTCGCTTACTGTTTTCTTTTTTGGCCACGAATGCGGACATTGCGCAATGCGGTCGGCATGTCAGTTTGGTGTGCCAACAGGAGACTCAAGCGCTGCAGCATTCAATGTAAGAAATTCAGCTTTACTTTCCGAACAAATGCAGTTCCGTCACATAGGGGAATTCGATGACATCACGGCCGCTCAGCATGGGATCCGTCTCTATAATGCTCTTCACCTTGGCGCGGACGATATTCTGCTCGTCCTCCGGCAGCACGGTAATGAAACTCGTCGACAGGGCCCGGTCCAAAATTCCAGTCGCCGGCATGGGCTGGCTAAAGGGATAGCTTCTGCTTACCAGATGCCTGAAGCGGGCATCGTCGAAGATGATACGCCATTTCCCGGTCGATTGCCGCGGCGTATCGCCGGCGTAGGTGTCCATGATCCTGGAAAAAGCCGCGACCCATGGCACACGATCGTCCCGCACATTCCAGATCAGGGCGAGCGTACCGTCTGCCTTCAAAACGCGAAGAATTTCGCGCGTCGCCTTCTCATAGTCAAACCAATGGAATGCGGTCGCGCAACAGACGAGGTCCGCCACGCCATTGGGAACAGGAATGAACTCGGCACTACCGATCAGCACCTCCACGGCCGCGAGACGTTCGACTGGGATACGCGCAGCCATGTTAGCGATCGGTTCCACGGCCACGATGCGGCTTCCGGTCAACGCCAAAAGCTCGGTGAATTTTCCCGTACCTGCGCCAAGATCGATGATGGTGTCGGCGGGTGGGAGGTCGGCGAGCAACGATCCGGGATATTCGGGCCGCCCCGCGATGTACTCGCACACTTTGCTTGAATAGCCTGCGGAAATCGAAGAAGTCATGGCTGGATGTCACGAGCCGGAAGGGCTGGCAGGATATTGAGTTGGCAGACCTGAGTCAGCTGGAACGTCAGAGATTCTGCTGCCGATCAGCAGATTGCAAAGCGCCGTTTTGATCCTCTGCCAGCCACTTCCGGCCTACCCCTAACAGCGGACCTCGTTAAACCGGCCCAGTTGGTCCGTTCCGTGCCAACACCGGAAATACTGACAATGCACGAAGATCAAAAAAAATGAGCAGAGTGCCGCTCATGTGTCCTCATCGAGCCGCCACTTTATCCATAGCCGCCAAGATGGCGGCAAACCGCGCCTCTAGCTCACCTCGCCAGCTCGCGTCATGTTCCGTGAACACATAGAGTTCGTCCTCTCGGATCGCCGTAAGGACTTGAGCGGCGACATCGGATGGATCTAGCCCGGACCGAACTGCCTCGGCAATCTGCGCGGCCAATGTGCCCGCCACGCTAGTTGGGTCCAGCTTCTGCGACGGACCGTACCGCTCCTGCCGATTGCGACCACTCTCGCTTATGCGAGTGCGAACAAATCCGGGGCAAAGCACCGTCACTCCAATGCCGAGCGGCTTGACCCGTGCCGCCAGTCCTTCGGACATGTTGACTACCGCAAACTTGCTCGCAGAATAAGCGTTAAACCCCATCCCGCTCTTCATCCCAGCCCTTGATGCGGTGTTGACAATGTGACCGCCTTCACCATGGGCACGAATATGTGGAAGAAAAGTGCGAATGCCGTGAAGCACACCCATCAGGTTGACATCTAGCACCCATCGCCAACTGTCGAGCGAGATGTTGTCGATGCCACTACCTCCGCCAACGCCAGCATTGTTGCAGACCACATGCACGCTTCCAAACGCATCATACGACGCCTTGGCGGCCAGATCGACGCTGACGGGATCGGCAACGTCGCAAGTTACGCCGCGCACTTCTGGCCCGACGTTGCCTAGACTGTCGACGGCAGCTTTCAGTGCGTTTGCCTCAATATCGGCAAGCATCACCTTCATTCCCGCTTCAGCAAAGGCACGACCAAGCGCAAGCCCGATGCCGCTAGCCCCGCCCGTCACGAATGCCGTTTTGCCAGCGAGTTCCCGCATGATTTCCCGACCCTCCAAATTCTTGTGTCGTGTATAGCAAGAATTGAGGTCCGCCACCTAAGGCCCGAATTGGGTCAATTGCGTCACTTTGACTCTCTGCCAGCCACTTCCGGTCTTCCCCCGGAAACGGACATCGTCAGAGCCGGTCGGCATGTCCCAAACGTGCCATCAACGGACTCATGCACCGCAGCAACAACATCCTTATTCGATCACCTCGTCGGCAATGGCGAGCAGCGTCGGCGGGATCGTAAGACCCAGCAACTCAGCAGTCTTGAGATTGATCACCAGCTCGAATCTGGTCGGTGCCTGGACCGGCAAATCGCCGGGGCGCTCCCCCTTGAGGATTCGATCGACGTACGATGCCGACCGCCGATAAAGATCAACGTTATCCACGCCGTAAGCGATCAGTCCGCCTTCTCTCGCCATGTGACCGAACGAATAGATAGCAGGCATACGAAGCTGCGTGGCAAGGTCAATTATCCGCGCGCGGTGAGTGTTGCCGAAAGCATCGGGCAACAGCAGAAGGCTACTGCCCAGTTCGTTCGCATGCGCCGCCACGGCAGTTTCGATCTCGGCGGGGTTGTGAAGGGGAGCGGCGATCGCGGCCACCCCGGATGCTTCAGCCGCGTTGCGGACCAGGCGGGCGTAATAATCGCCGCCCATCGGAGCGGTTTCGGGATTGAACATGAAAATCACGCGCTTTAGGTTGGGCGAAATCTCCTTGAGCAACTCGACCCATTTGCCTGCCATCGTGGATTCGACATTGGAAAAGCCGGTGACATTTCCGCCCGGCCGCGCAAAGTTCGCGGCAAAGCCCTCGCCGACCGGATCCGATACGGCGATGAACACGATCGGGATCATGGTCGTCTCCGCTGCCAGCGGCTTCGCCGCAGCCGTGCTTCGGGCCACCAGTAAATCCGGTTTGAGCGCCACCAATTCCTTCGCGAACGCCACCATCCGGGTGGCGTCGCCGGCGCCGAATCGATACTCGATATGGATATTTTGTCCTTCGCGCCAGCCGAGGCCTTTAAGTTCCTTCTCGAACGCGGCGATCTCTACTCTCGCTTCGGAATCGCCTTCGGGTGTGTTCTTGAGCACACCGATCCGGCGCATGCGATTGGGTTGCTGCGCCCGCGCGGCGAGCGGCCATGCTGCCGCCGCACCGCCTAATAGCGTGATCATTTCACGCCGCCTCATTGGGCCAGCCCCCCGAAAGAAACGCCTCATCAATTTCTAAAACCTAGCACTTCGCGAGTGGGCCGTCAGGGAGAAGTGGAGCTGCCGGCATTGAAACCATCTCTATTCGATCACCTCGTCGGCGATAGTAAGCAGCGATGGAGGAATAGTCAGGCCGAGCGTCTTTGCTGTCTTTAAGTTGATGACGCACTCGAATTTTGAGGGCTGCACCACCGGAAGATCGGCAGGCTTCTCACCCTTGAGAACTCGCCCCACGTAAACACCCATCTGGCGATACCCGTCTACAAGGTCGTGTCCGTAACTAACAAGTCCGCCGATATCAGCGAATTCGCGCAATGGATAGACTACAGGCCGTTTATGGCGGGCAGCCAAGCCCACGATCTGATCGCGTCGGCTGTTGTAGAACGGGTCTTGTACAATAAGAAGCCCGTCAGCCCCTTTTTGAGCGGCGATCTCGAAGGCCGTTTCAATATCAGGTGCAGTACTGGCGCGAAAAATGTCTATTTGTCGTTTGATCACGCCTGCCGCTTCTTGCAACTTGCGGAGTTGGAGATCGGCAGCCGGATTCATCGGGTTGACCAGCACTGCAATCGCCGTGGTTCCCGGAACAAGTTGGTTCAGAAACTCCAGACGCTTTGTCTCCAATTCCGGCCCGAGAAGGCCCACACCCGTTACGTTGCCCCCGGGTCGATTGAGGCTTGCGACGAGGCCGGCAATGACCGGATCGCCGGTGCTGACAAAGACGATCGGAATCTCCTTGGTTGCCGCTATGGCTATCGGTGCCGTCGGGGTATTCGCGGCGATCACAGCCACATTGCGACGCACAAGATCGGAAGCCATTAGCTGAAGGCGATCATAGTGACCCCTAGCCCACTGGTAATCCACCGTGACGTTTTTACCCTCGACGTAACCGGTTTCGCCGAGTCCATGGAGGAATCCAGCGACGTACACCGCGTATCCTTCTGGTGATCCGCCATTGAGGAATCCGACCACGGGCATTTTTGGTTGCTGCGCACGCGCCCCAAGCGGCCACGCAACTGCCGCGCCACTGAGAAACGTGATGAACTCGCGCCGCTGCATGACCGACCGACCCCAAACTCAGGTGACGGCATCTTAGCGACCAAACCGACTATTTTGATAGGGCTGAACCGGCATCGAAGCACGGCCAATGTCTCAGTTGGATCAAAACCGGAAAAGCTCGCAGCGAGCAAATATCGTCCGCTGTTCACCCAATAGCCCGCGGAACAGCTCGTGCCGGAACCAAAGCCGGTACGTGTTGATCACATCAGGCTGCCCAGTCGACCGCCTGATCATGAACGAGTGCCTTCGCGCGGCGGGGGATGAACGGGACGAGGGATATGCGCTTCATCCGAGCGTCCTCGTCGATGGCTGGCTCAGGTGCGCGAATTTTCTGATCGACGCTCGGGCTGGCATAGACCAAGCCGAGGTATCCAAAGAATGCCAAAACGCTGTAAGCCGTCGTGAACGTGAGCGCCCAGAAATGGAGAACCTCGCCGACAAGCATTGTTATCAACATCGCTATGGCCCTCGCCCGAAAGAATGTCTTGCAGGCCGGCATAGCGCCGCGGCATTGACAGCCGCTGAATTGATAAGGTTTCCAATTTGTTTTTCCGGTTTTGTCGGCGAATTTCGCGAGAGCGCGGACTAGTGGAATCGCGGCGTGTGCCATGATCAGCAATTCGTACCGACAAGGGCACTTAAGGTTAAAAGATACTTACAGCCGGTATCGACGAAATTAGTGATCGCAAGCGTTCGGTAATCGCAACGCGATCTTGCGGCGGGATGTCTGCTTTGCCCCGCTGAGTGGACATCGTCAGGCTGTCTCTGCATGTCCGAAAAGTGCTAACAACGGAAAGCGCGAGTTTATTCGCTCACTTCGTCGGTTTAGCCGTAAGCAACGCCCGGGTTGCTTTGCCCAACTTCTATAATATAGCCATCAGGATCGCGAATGTAGCAGCGTGTCTCGCCGTACTTGGGCTTCGGCTCCGTGATGAACTCGGCTCCTCGACTTCGCCAAAGTTTATAACACGCTTGAATATCTGCAACGCGGATATTCATAAAGCTGCTGACTAAATCGGGATTGGCGGGGACGCTGAGCGTTACCGATGGTTTGTCGGGTGTCGGACCGCCCCCGGGGTTAACAAGGAGCCACGTGTTCGCGATCTGGATGTACCCCGGCGCGCCGCTGCTGTCGCCTCTGCTCAGAATGCGACCTCCGAAGACCGTTTCGTAAAATCGAAGCGATCGCTCGACGTCGGCGACGGTGAGAAAGTGTGCCACAGTAAACCCATCCTGCGGCGGCATCTGATAGCTTTTCTGCTCGACTTGTACTTGGTTCATAGACGACTCCAATTCGGATATTCATTTCTCCGTTCGCCAGAAGACATCGAATCCAGCCCGTCTATCGCTGGCTCAGGAAGACGGAGCAGGCACGGCCGCCTGGACACTAGCCAGAGCCGCTTGCAACGCTGTTTCCTTGGTATGATCAAGCGAAGTCTTCAGCACTGTACCGCCTTCGCCCTTGAGACCCTCAAGCACCTTATCCGCAGTGACCTTCCGCACCAGGACGAAGAGCGCCGCTGTCCCGGGCTGGATGGCGGCCGCCGTGTCCTTCATGAATTTGTCGTTGATGCCGACATCGGTCAAAGCGCCGCCGACTGCGCCGGAGGCAGCGCCCAGCGCGGCACCGGCGAGCGGCATCAAAAAGATGAGGCCAATCAGCGTTCCCCAAAAAGCACCGCCGACAGCTCCTGCGGCGGTGGTGTTGATCATCTGGTTGAGCTTGATGTTGCCCTTGGCGTCCTTCACGGCGACTACAGCATCGCCTAGTTCGAGCAGGTATTCCTTCTGCATGCCCAGCAATTTCTGTCGGACTTCCTCTGCCTTCGCCTCAGTCGGAAACGCGATTACGACGAGATCACTCATGCGATCCTCCCGTTAGAGCTATTACTCAGTATACGACCGGTGATGGCCACAGACAGCGCTGCCCACGACAGTCGATTAAAGGCGGAGCGGGGCGGCTTGCCTTGGGCATCGTCTCAGTTTCAAAGGATTTTCTTGAGCGAGCGCCCCAATCGCTGCTGATTTATTGGCGCGAGAATTGCACGCACTCGCGCACACCCAAGTTACTCGTGAAAATTTTAATCCTGAATAACAAGGACGTGATGGCACAGTCGCTATTTGCGCTGGTCACTACCGACCCGGGCTTCGGCCGACGCCTGCTTGGGGTCAAACTCGGAAATACTCGCTCCGAGCAGATGTTTTCCGCTTTGCCCTCAAAAGCGGATTCAACTCGGACATCGCGATATGTCTCTAACGTGCCACGAAGAGACATCGTTGCCGCCCCGCTGCTCTTTGTCAGCGCGAGGCGAAAGTTGGCCCACGTGATAATGCCGTTTCTGCTTCCGCGGATAGTTGCCGTATGATCTCGGCCACGGATAGGATTTCCTTAATACCCCCAGAGGTCTGACCCGCCGTGAGCAGCGTCTCGTGGCGCCGGCCGTCCCGTACGCTTGCCCGGATCTCTGCCCAAAGGCGCCCGCCCTCCCGACGCGCCTCCTCACGCTTTGTGCTCCACGCATCCATGAAGGGCGTACGTAAGGAACGCGCTACCGTGCCGTAACCCGCTGTGCCAGGCAGGGGTTGAATATCGTTGAGAACTTCTACCTTCACCGCATCCTCGGATTGCGCCAAAGCGATTGCCGCCTTCCATTCGTCCTCGATTGGAGCCTCTTTGGACGCGAGGAAGCGCGTCCCAATGTTGACGCCGACCGCGCCAAGCATGAACGCCGCCGCAATGCCGCGTCCGTCAAAGATCCCGCCCGCCGCGACGACCGGGATTGGCAAAACGACATCGACGACCTGAGGGACAAGGGCCATCGTACTTACGATGCCGCCATAGCCGCCCGCCTCACCGCCCTGCGCGATAATTACGTCGGCACCACGCTCGGCAGCTTCAATTGCTTGCGCAACCGTCGTGACCTGGATCATCACTTTCGAGCCGACGTCGTGGGCCTGCCGTACGAGATCGCCCGGGTCTCCAAGAGCGAACGATATCACGGCGGGCCGCGCAGCAAGCGTATGGCGGAACGCGTCAGCATCCAACGTAGGCGGGATATGGTTCACTGCGAAATTCCGGTTAGTCAGTTCTTTCACCACATCGATGTCGCGCTTGATGGCGGCATTGGTTCGAAAGAGCGATCCAATACTGCCCAATACGCCCTCATTTGACGCGGCGGCGGCAAATTCCGCGGACGTGGCACCGCCGCCCATGGCCGCTAGGATGATTGGCACGTCTATGCCAAGAACGTCACACAGTGCGGTCCTGAACATTACGCCTCCTCCCTGAGCCCCGGGGCAATTCTGCGCGCGGGCGGTTAGCGGGCAAAGCCGCGATAACTCATGCACCAGTCGATGTCTCACAATGCTTCTCAAACTGGCAGTATGACGCAAGCTCAGGCGGTGGATGCTTTCTATTTGCGCATCCGGGAGCGCCGCACCGTTTGCCATACGCTTGATGCCTGACTTATCGTGATCAGCCGCCATTGTCGGCGGCGGTCAACTGGGGCTTCTCATGCGAATTGCTAGCGTGTTTTCATTTGTCATTCTAAGCGTCGCGACACTTCCTGCCCAAGCGCAAGATCTGCCGGAACACACCGTGTTGGCATTTAACCTAACCTCTTGCCCGAAAGGTTGGGTCGAATTCGCTCCTGCCGCTGGGGCGTATGTAGTCGGTGTCGGGGATGCCTTCCAACTTGGACGCGGCGGGGGCGGTCCCGCGAATGTAACGGTAGCCGATGCAAGTGGCAGCTCGGCGAAGAAATCAAATGTAGCGGGGCTCCTGTTCTGCGAGAGAAATAAGAATCGACGATAGAGAGACGGTATGAACCACGGCGCATTCCGCTAAAGCGGGTCGAGAGGCAATGCGCCCTGTCGCGCCAGTGCGCCGTGGAATTGCGCCGCCAACAAGCGCCATGAATTCACGTCGCTTCATTGGGCCGTCACCCGATGCTTTCAACCACAATGAATTTTTCACTACAGGTCCAAGCCGTCGGACGTCCGAAATGGGTCAAACTCGGAAGTGGCGTTGCTTCCACGCCAGTTCTGCTTTGCCCCCAGAACGGACATCAGCCGGATTCTTGACTTCCACGCCGCCACCATCTTGGTGCTTGTGGGTTTTACCTTGCTAGTTGCCGGGTACAGGCCGCTTTCCGCACGACATGCAGCAATTGAGGGCGCTTAGCGCAAATCGACGGCATCCTACATACTCGCAGCGAATAAGTCCCATCGACCCGGAAGTCCCTTGAGTTCATGCGATCCGCGCTCAGAGAACTTCAAGCCTGCGCCCGCCACAAGATCAGTTACAACCCGCGACACAAGAACTTCACTAGGCTGAGACTGCGCCATAACGCGGGCTGCCGCGTGAACCGCTATACCGCCAATATCTCGATCTCTGATTTCAATCTCACCGGTATGCAGACCGGCGCGGAGTGGCAAGCCGATCTGCTTTGAGGCTGTTCCGAGCGCCAAGGCGCATCGAACAGCGCGTCCCGGTCCATCGAAAGTCGCCAGAATGCCATCACCAGTTGACTTGACCAAAACCCCACGATGCTTCTCGACCATCTGCCTCGCTAGCTGATCATGAGTATCCAACAGGCGACGCCAAGCCTGATCGCCTATCTCAGCGGCACTATGCGTCGAACCGACAATGTCCGTGAACATTACCGTCGCTAGGATGCGTTCAAGTTCGCTTGACGAACTCTCTCGATGTCCAGTTATGAACTCTTCCATGTCGCCAAGCAGTGCGCTGACGTCCCCGCGCACGAACGAATGATCACCCTCGGGGTATTCGACGAATCTGGCGTCGGGAATTAGCGATACTAATTCACGGCCTAGTTCAACCGGTACCTGCACATCGGTTTTGCGATGGAGTACGAGTGTAGGAACTCGGATCGTCGGGAGGATTGCACGTATGTCGATCTGCGCATTCAACTGCGCGAAAGATTTCACTACCCCGGGACTAGCCGACAGACGTTCAAACTTAGCGAACTGGGCAACAGCATCGGGATCTGTTGCCAAGCTAGGAGCAACAGTCTTGATCATTGCCCCAGTGCCCCAAAACTTTGCACGCTGTAGCGCTCTTTCCTCGTAATTGCCGGACATGTCGCTTCGACGCGCGTAACCGCCGAAAAGAATGAGTTTGGATACTCGCTCCGGGTATGTAGCTGCAAATAGGGCGCTCATAGCGCAGCCTTCGGAATTGCCGAAGAGTACTGCTCGCAGAGAACCGACCGCATCCATTACAGCGCGAACGTCATCCATCCGTTGTTCGAGCGAGGGCGCGTCGGATACTCTATCGGATAATCCTTGACCTCGTTTATCGAACGTAACGACACGGGCGAAAGTCGAGAGGCGTCGCAAAAACGCGGTATACCCGGGTAATTCATGCATAAACTCGATATGCGACATGAAACCCGGGACAAGAATGATGTCGACTGGGCCGTAGCCCATCGTTTGATAAGCGATGTTGACCTCACCGCTGAGCGCATAGCATGTGACAGGCAATACAAAATCACTCATTAGGCGTCGCCCCTCTTAAGCAATCTGGTTTTGCATGCGATCCCTCGTTAACTTTCCACTATCAAAGCATGATGCGCCGCTCTCGGCCAACGCTCATTCCGATCAAGGTTGCAATTTTGAAGCCGACATCGACGAGGGCCACCTCGATTGCGATGCCGTTTTTTTGGAGCGTCAAAAACGTATGACCGTTCTGGGGGCCACCCCTTGGCGGAGACAAACGACAAGTCGCTTGTCGGCAATTCAGGTCGCCGCGGTGGGATCGGCCAGTTCGAAATTCTTAACAGCCCTTTTTGACCCCGGCATATTTCTCAGACCCCTCTTCGTGCGCGAGAGACGGGGGGCCTGTCCATGCTACCCACCGGGGTAGATTTTGCGCCGTTCGGCGCTGTCGCTGCCCGACCCGCCAAATGTGTGCTGAACGCGCGGAATAACTTCGCGCGGGTGTCATCACTTTCGGCAGCTTTAACGAACCCACGGCCCCCGAGAGCGTTAGATGAGGCACCTTCGGCACGGATGGAGGCTTCCCCCATGCAGTGCGGCCATGATCCGCTCTACGATATCGACCCACGTACCGGTGCCGATATCGAAGTGTTCTACGCCGACCGCGAGCTAGAGACATTCGGCGGATGCGGTGCTGGTTGGTTCTGGTGCTCTCGCCAGCGCGGCCACTCGCCAGCGGGCGCGGCGACTGGTCTTGTTGACGGCACGGCACGACCTTGGCCGACCTACAAAGTTAATGCGGACGCAGCGCGGACACGTCGATTTATCGAAATGCGGAATATTGGCTAAGTATTTGATTTTGATGGTGCCCAGGGGCGGAATTGAACCACCGACACTGCGATTTTCAGTCGCATGCTCTACCAACTGAGCTACCTGGGCACTTCCTGGGCCGCCGGGCGGCTTGGGAGCGCCGGTTTATAGTCAGGCTCGCCTGCCCTGTCCACCACGCTTCGCCTGCGGATTTGTGTGGCGCAGCCATGCCCCAGGCGAAGCGTGTCCGGCACAGCCCGAAGGGCGACGACGGACGAATTGGACAAAAAAGCCCGAAAAAGCGCGAATCACCCCCTATTCCGCGTCTTCGTCATCATCCCCCACGGAAATCGTGCAGGATTTCGACCGCGGGCAATTCAGATCGACGCCGGGCAAATCGCGCCGTCAGTTGTCGACCCTGATTTTCGCTTCCTGGATCACCGGCCCCCACTTCTCGATTTCCGATTTGAGGAAAGCGGCAAGCTCGGCAGGCGTCGAGCCCTTCGGGACCGCGCCGAGTTCGTCGAACCGCGCCTTGATCGACGGATAGGCCAGTGCGGCGTTGGTGTCGGCGCTGATCCTGGCAATAATATCCAACGGCGTCTTGACGGGCACAAAGAACCCGAACCACGACGATACATCGAAGCCGGGTACGCCCAATTCCGCGATCGTCGGCATGTCGGGCAGGATGGTGATGCGTTCCCTGGTGGTCACCGCGAGCCCGCGCACGGTGCCGCTCCTCACATGCGACACGATCGAGGGCACGTTGTCGAAGATGACATCGACGCGGCCGGGAATGAGATCGTTGATCGCAGGCGCACCGCCGCGATACGGGATGTGCGTCATCTCGACTTTCGCAAGCCGCTTGAACAGTTCGCCGCTCAGATGCAGCGTGGTGCCGTTGCCGGACGAGGCATAGGTGACCTTGCCTTTGTTCTCGTTGCAATAGGCGATGAACTCCCGAACCGATTTCGCCGGCGAGGAATTCGGCACGCACATCATGTTGGGCTGTGTAATCAGCATCGACACCGGAGCGAAGTCGCCGACGGGATCGTAGCTCAGCGACGGATAAAGGAACTTGTTGGTCGCCATTCCCGGACCGACGATGAAGATGGTGTAGCCGTCAGGATCCGAATGGGCGACCATATCGGCCGCGATATTGCCGCCGGCGCCCGGTTTGTTCTCGACCACCACCGACTGGCCCCAGACCTCCTGCAGGCGGTTGCTGACGAGACGCGCGGTGATATCGGTCGAGCCGCCCGGCGCGAACGGCACGACCACGCGAACCGATTTAACCGGCCAGTTCGCGCCCAAGGCACGGGACGGCAGAATGGACGGCGCTGCCATGGCGGTGGCGGCGAGACTGATGAAACGGCGGCGATTCAACATGGTCACATTTCCCCCTGATATGATCGCCCGATTGCCTCAGGTCATGATGTTTTCAGGAGTGTGGGGGCAGACCCTTCGGAAATCAATTCAAGCGTGGCCACGCCGTAAGCGACCGGTCGGCGCGGACCTCACTCGCCGCCCGGCTTGTCCTCATCGTCCTCATTCGATCCCGGAATGGCGTAGGAATTCGACAGCCAGCGGTTCAGATCGACATCCCGACAGCGCTCGGAACAGAACGGACGCGAGGTCTCGGCGGCCGGCTTGCCGCAGATCGGGCACGGTTTTGCGGCTCCCTTGCGGGCGCCCCTGGCGGAGCCGGCGCCCTCTGGTGGCTTAGCTGGCATTCAACCAGCCGAAGCGAATCGGGAAACCTTCGCCGCCGAGCAGCGCGATCGATTCATAAAGGGGCAAGCCCACGATGTTGCTGTAGGAGCCGACCATCTTGACCACGAAAGATCCGGCGATGCCCTGCACGGCGTAACCGCCCGCCTTGCCGCGCCATTCGCCGGAGCCGATATAGGTCTGGATGTCGTCCTCGCTCAGCCGCTTGAAGCGCACGCGCGTCTCGACCAGGCGCTGGCGAAACGCCTCCTTCGGCGTCACCAGGCAGATCGCAGTGTAGACGCGATGGTTGCGCCCCGACAACAGCCGGAGGCATTGCGAAGCTTCATCGACCAGGTTCGCCTTTGGCAGGATGCGGCGGCCGACTGCGACCACCGTGTCGGCGGCAAGAATGTAGGAGCCGCGCAATTCGTCATCGAGCTGCACCGATTTGAGCGCGGCGTCGGCCTTGGCGCGGGCGAGACGGTTGGCGCAGGCGCGCGGCAATTCGCCCCGCTTCGGGGTCTCGTCGACGTCGGCGGGACGCAGCGCATCGGGCTCGATCCCGGCCTGATTGAGCAGGCTGAGGCGTCGCGGCGAACCGGAAGCAAGAACGAATTTGGGGCGGCCTAGCATGCGAACTTTTGTCGGGAGGAGAACAGAGAATGAATGCGCGCGAAACCTATCGGAACGTATTCCCTGAGACAACTAGCATACCATCCTCGTCCCCGCGAACGCGCGCACAATACCTCGAATCATCAACCACATCTCGGACCTATCAGCCGCTGGGCGCCCCGACCCTTGAAAAGCGTTTGCGGATGCGCAGCAACAGCCCGTCGCAGACCTCGCGATAGGCTTGCAGCTTCTGCTCGCGATTACCCTCGGTACCGGTGGGATCGTGTGTCGGCCAATATTCGACGTCGGCCGCGAGCGTGCGCGTCAGTTCCAGCGCCTTGTGATGCGCCTCGGGTGACAGCGTGATGATCAGGTCGAAATTGAGCCCTTCCCAATCGTCCAGTTCGTCGAACGTTGTCGGTTTGTGGCCGGAAATATCCTGGCCCAGTTCCGCCATCACGGCGACCGCGAACGGATCGAGCTCGCCCTTCCTGACGCCGGCGGATTTGACATAGAGCGCGTGGGGAAACATCCGCTGCAGAAGGCTCGCCGCCATCGGTGAACGCACGCTGTTCAGGCCGCATGCGAATAGCACGGCCTGCGGAGCGCGCATGCGCGGGGGCGCCGCCATTCGGCTAAGCTTCTTTTATTTCGGGCATCACCTTTTCGGAAAACCGGTGCCCACTTTGCGATAACGGGGTCCTTCGGGTTCCGGTCATGCCTAACCCTTCCAATGGAGCACGCAGATCAACGTGAACAGCCGGCGGGCGGTTTCGAAATCCAGGCGCACCTTGCCCTTCAATCGCTCTTGCAGCGTACGCGAGCCTTCGTCGTGAATGCCGCGGCGACCCATATCGATGGCCTCGATCTTGTCCGGCGTCGCGGTGCGGATCGCCTGATAATAGCTGTCGCAGATCATGAAGTAGTCTTTCACGATTCGCCGGAACGGCGTCAGCGACAACAGATGCGCCACCACGGGCGTGCCGTCTTCGCGGCGAATATCGAACATCAGCCGGTTTCCGGTGATTCCGATGTGCAGGGCGAACGGCCCGTCGTTCCCGCCCTCCGGCGCGAACAGATTTTTTTCAACGAGATCGTAGATGGCGATCGCGCGTTCGTGCTCGATGTCGGGACCGGAACGCCCGATCAATTCCTCATCGAGCGTCACCGCGACGATACGATTTTGCGAATCCTCATCTGGGGGCGGCTTGGTCATGACAAATTGAGACGCAGTCCGACTGAGCGCGCGTGGGCATCGAGGCCTTCGGCCTTGCCCAGCGTCATCGCCGCCGGTCCCAGCGCCCGCAACTGCTCCGGCCCGCATTTCAGGATCGACGTTCGCTTCATGAAGTCAAGCACGCCGAGCCCGGACGAGAACCGCGCGGAACGCGCGGTTGGCAGCACGTGGTTCGACCCGCCGACATAATCGCCGATCGCTTCGGGCGTGTGGGGCCCAAGGAAGATCGCGCCGGCATTGCGTATTTGCGCCGCGAGCGCTTCCGGATCCGATGTCATGATTTCAAGATGCTCCGCCGCGATCGCATTCGCCAGCGCCGCCGCATCGTCGAGCTTCTCGACCAGGATGATGGCGCCAAACCCGTTCCATGAGGCGCGTGCGATTTGCGCCCGCGGCAGCGTGCTCAGCTGGGTTTCCACCGCGCGTTCGACGTCATCTGCGAGCGCGGTACTGTTGGTGATCAGGATCGACTGAGCGTTGACGTCATGCTCGGCCTGCGCCAGCAGATCGGCTGCAATCCAGCCGGGATTACCGGTTTGGTCGGCGATGACGAGCACTTCCGAGGGACCTGCGATCATATCGATGCCGACCTTGCCGAACACCAGCCGCTTGGCGGCCGCGACATAGGCATTGCCGGGGCCGACAATCTTTGCAACCGGCGCGATGGTCGCCGTTCCATAGGCCAGCGCCGCCACCGCCTGTGCGCCGCCGACGCGATAGATTTCGGACACGCCGCCGAGATCCGCCGCGGCCAGCACCAGCGGATTGAGCTTGCCGTCCGGCGATGGCACCACCATCACCACGCGCGCGACGCCCGCGACCTTGGCCGGCACCGCATTCATCAGCACCGAGGAAGGATAGGCGGCGGTACCGCCGGGAACGTAGAGGCCGACCAATTCGATGGCGTTCCAGCGCCAACCGAGTTCGACCCCGAGCGCGTCGGTGAAGCGATCGTCCCCAGGCAATTGCCGGCGATGAAAAACTTCGATGCGGTCGCGGGCGAATTTCAGCGCGTCCAGCGTCTTGGCGTCGCAGGCTTTCACGGCGTCATCGATCTCAGCCGCGGCGATGCGCAAGCGGCCAGGATCGATATCAAGGCGATCAAACTTCCGGGTCGCTTCGATCAGCGCCAGATCGCCTCGTACGGCCACATCCTCGACGATGGTCCGGGTCGCGCTTTCGATATCGGCCGACACCTCGCGCTTCATGGCGAGAAATTGCGCGAATCGTTCGGCGAAATCGGCGCTGCTTCTGACGAGACGAACGGGCATGGTGGCTTTCCGGCGGAGGTCCTTTATCTGAAGGCCCCACTGCTCAATGGCGCGGCGACAAATCGCCGTCAACCCTTTGCTTTCCAGGAATAAGTTAACGGGGCAGAGCGGTCTGGCGTCATTTCCGGGATGGTCCGCCGGACCGAACCTGGAATCTAGAGATTTCCGGGTTCGCGCTTCGTCGCGCCCCCGGAATGAAGTTTCGCGTAGGCATCCAGGCCGGACAATTCGGCGTCTTCGCCGAGACGGCCGGTCCCGAGACCGTCATCGCCAAGGTCGGTCAGTTCGCATTCCAGACACTCAACGTCGAGCCGGAGCGCCCCACCCTGGCTGAACATCAAGACCGCGCTGCCGGCAGGCGCATCGCCGAGATGAAACTCGATCCCGAGCAGCTGCAGCGCGGATTCCGGCGCGCCCAGATCGATGTTGCGCGACTTGCACGACAACACGCGGTCAAAGCGAAGCGCCGCGATCAGGCGGCGCGGGGCGGTTTCCCCGGCAAGCGTCTGCTCCCAGTCCAGACGGTTCATGCCGATCACGAGCCGCTTTTCGCCTTGGCGCCAGATAATATCGGCGGTCTGCACACGGGCATCCTGGACATGCGTTGAGATGACCGCGAGATCATCGGCATCGAGCGCAATCAATTTGAGTTGGGCCGTCACCGATAGCACCTTGAAGCGTTCAATCGCTGATCCGCTCGATGGAGGCGCCGCAGGCGGACAATTTTTCCTCGAGCCGCTCGAACCCGCGGTCGAGATGGTAGACGCGGTTGACCATGGTCTCGCCCTCGGCGGCGAGGCCGGCGATCACCAGCGAGACCGATGCGCGCAGATCGGTCGCCATGACCGGCGCGCCGCGCAGCTTGGCGATGCCATCGATGGTGGCGGTCTCGCCGTCGAGATGAATCCGCGCGCCGAACCGGGCAAGCTCCTGCACATGCATGAAACGATTTTCGAAAATCGTCTCGGTGATGCGAGAAGAGCCCTTGGCGCAGGCCATCAGCGCCATCAGCTGCGCCTGCAGATCGGTGGGAAAGCCCGGAAACGGCGCCGTGGAAACCGACACCGGCCTGATGCCGGCGCCGTTGCGGGCGACGCGGATGCCCTCATTGTTGACAGTGATAACAGCGCCGGCCTGCGTCAGCACGTCGAGCGCCGATTGCAGCAGCTCGGGCCGCGCACCGGCCAACTGCACATCGCCGCCCGTCATCGCCACGGCCATCGCATAGGTCCCGGTTTCGATTCGATCCGGCAGCACAGTGTGCCGCGCGCCGTGAAGCTTGCTGACGCCTTCGATGACGATGCGGGACGTACCCGCGCCGGAGATGCGCGCGCCCATCTTGTTGAGGCAATCGGCGACATCGAGAATTTCCGGCTCGCAGGCGGCGTTGGTGATAACCGTTGTGCCCCTGGCCAATGTCGCCGCCATGACCGCGACATGGGTTCCGCTCACCGTCACCTTGGGAAGGTCTATGGCGGCGCCCTTCAGGCCGCCGGGCGCCTTCGCAATTACATAACCGCCGTCGATGGTGAGTTCCGCGCCAAGTTTCTCCAGCGCCATGATCAGCAAATCGACCGGCCTTGTGCCAATCGCGCAACCGCCGGGCAGCGATACCTTGGCCTCATGCATCCGCGCCACGAGCGGCGCGATCACCCAGAAACTCGCACGCATCCGCGACACCAGTTCGTAAGGCGCGGTGGTATCGATGATGTTGGCCGCCGATATGTGCAGGGTCTGGCCCTGGTATTCATGATCGCCGGGCCGTTTTCCGGCCGACATGATATCGACGCCGTGATTGCCCAGAATGCGCTGCAGTTGGGCGACGTCGGCCAGCCGCGGCACGTTGTCGAGGATCAGGGTTTCCTCGGTCAGCAGGCCCGCGATCATCAACGGCAGTGCCGCATTCTTCGCGCCCGAGATCGGAATGGTGCCACTGAGCTTGCTGCCGCCGACGATGCGAATGCGATCCATGGCAATTCCCGCTTTTGCTATGCACAAAGTATAGGGCGAATGGTGTCCTGCAGGCAAAGGCTTGAAATTTGCGGCTATTTGATGGGATTGGCCCGGATCAACCCGTTTCTCCCCACCATTTTGGAGCGCCCAATGCGCGAACCCGGTATCTCGAAATTACGGATTCAGTCTCGCGGACTGGGAGAATAACGGCTTAAACTAAACCGCGTTGATATCTTCGCTTTCCAGTACTGGCCTTGGATAGCCATCCCGCGCAACCCTGATCATGGCGCGGCCGACTTGCTCGGTGGTGGTCATGTATTTTGGCGCAACGCGATTGAGCAACGTCAGCAGCGGCGCCGCCACGACATAGATCGCCTGAACCCAGGCGGTCTTGGACCTGATGCCGTGCAGCGGCTGGATGCCCGCAGGCCGAAACATATAGGCCGCCTTGAAAGGCAGCCTGAGCAGATCGTTTTCGGTCTTGCCTTTGACCCGCGCCCACATCAGCCGACCTTGCTCGGTGGAATCGGTGCCTCGGCCTGTAACGTAGACGAACACCATGCCGGGATTGAGCCTTGAAAGCGTCGTCGCCGCCGCCATGGTGATGTCGTAGGTCAAATGCCGGTAGCGCTCCTCGCTCATACCTACCGAACTAACGCCGAGGCAGAAGAAGCATGCGTCGAAGCCCGCGAGCCGGGATTCGATGCCCGAAAAATCCAGGAAATTGTCGTGCACGATTTCGCCCAGCTTGGCGTGTCGTTGGCCGGTTGGGCTGCGCCCGACTGCGAGCACGCTTTCAACACCGGTATCGAGCAGGCACTCGCGCAGCACGCCCTGCCCGACCATTCCGGTTGCGCCGAACAGGATGACTTTCATCCCTTGATGAACGCGAGCAGGTCGGCGTTAAACTGATCGGCCAATGTGGTCGCCATGCCGTGCGGCGCACCGGGATAGATTTTCAGCGTCGCGCCCTTCACCAGTTTCGCTGTCTTTAATGCCGCCGCGCCGATCGGCACGATCTGGTCGTCGTCGCCGTGCGCGACCAGGGTCGGCACATCGATCTTCTTGAGGTCTTCAGTGAAGTCGGTTTCGGAAAACGCCTTGATGTAGTCCAGCGCGCTCTTGTGGCCGCACATCATGCCCTGCAGCCAGAACGAATACCGCACTCCCTCGGAAATTTTCGCACCGGGCCGATTGTAGCCGTAGAACGGCATGGAGAGGTCGAGGAAGAACTGCGAGCGGTTGGCGATGGTAGAGGCGCGAAGCCCGTCGAAAACCTCGATCGGAAGTCCCTCGGGATTTTTGTCGGTCTTCAGCATCAAGGGCGGCACGGCGCTGAGCAGCACGGCTTTGGCGACGCGCTTGGTGCCGTGGCGGCCGATATAACGCGCCACTTCGCCGCCGCCGGTCGAATGGCCGACATGGATGGCGTTCTTCAGATCGAGCTTCGCGGTCAGTTCCGCGAGGTCATCGGCGCAGGTGTCCATGTCGTTGCCGGTCCAGGGCTGGCTCGACCGGCCATGTCCGCGACGGTCGTGGGCGATGACGCGGTAGCCGCGCTCACCCAGAAAAACCATCTGCGCGTCCCAGGCGTCGGATGACAGCGGCCAGCCGTGCGAAAACACCACGGGCTGACCGGCGCCCCAGTCCTTGTAGTAAATCTCGGTGGCGTCTTTGGTCTTGATGGTCGCCATTGCAGGACTCCTTCACTGGATAAGAGCAATGCCCCCGTCCTTCCGGCGCGCGCGCGGCACGAACCCGGAACGACGAAACCTTGAATCGATCGCGCGAAGATCAGGCGTAGCTCGGCATCGGGCGGAATCGCCGTAGCGCGCCGATGATCACAATGATGAAGAAAACGAACACGATGCCCTCGGCGATGGCGAACGGCGGCTCGCTCGGCGGCACGCTCGGCGCCAGCCTGTGCAACGGCTCGACCTTCAGGAAGCTCTGGATGATCAGAACGAATACGTTGAGATAAAGCGAGATCATCGCGGTCAGCACATAGATCCAGCGCCACGCGCCGGAGAGCTTCATGACGTAAAGCGCGATACACGCGATCGCCAGCAGCACCAGCGAGAGAATGCCGATCATGTGCGACGGCAGCAACCTCTCGAACGGAAACAGGAAGCCGGTGGCACTCGTCAGAATGGTGAAGAGCAGGAATATCGCGGTCAAACCGGGCATCCCGTTGGAGCCGAGAAGACCGAACATGACGATAATGCCTGAAACGATTGCGATCAGACTGATGATCACATGTACGGTGGTGAAGGTAGACAGGCTCATACCCAGGATCATGACGCGCTCCCCCTTCTTTGACGGAAGCATGCTACGACTCCGGATCGAAAATTGCCACATGCGCGAGCTGTGTCGACGGCAATTCTGGCATGCGGCATCGCTCAATAAAGCGCGCGACCTGCCTGAATTATTCGCAGCGCTGTCACAAATCGAGCCGGCATCGCTGCCGCCACCCTAGCGATTGAGAAATTCCAACAGCTTCGGGATCACCTGATCGGGCGCTTCTTCCATCAGCCAGTGACCCGACCCTTTGATGAGTACACCCTCGACATTTGTCGCCACCATTTTGCCTTGCTCGATCAAGAAGGGACCGCCCGCCTTCTCGCCGGAAAGCACGAGCAAAGGCATTGGTAACATGATTTTGGCAAATCCCGCGAAATCCTCAGCATCCTTTGGAAAGGCGCGGAAAACCTCCATTCCCGCCTTCATGTGACCGGGCTGTGCATAGGCCTTCGCGTAAAACTCGCGGTCCTTTTCCGGCACCGACTTTTTTGGATCGGCCGCAAAATCATTCCAGAAATGCTCAAGATAAATCCGTTCACGACCTGTGACCAGCGCGAGCGGTGTCCTGCCGTAGAAATGGAAATGCCAGAGATCGCGTAACAGAAACACGCTATTCCAATTGCCGACGCCAGGCAGGAATGCATCCATCAAGACGATCCGGTCGACTTCACCAGGATATTGCGCCGCGTAGGCATAAGCGACCATCAGTCCGATATCGTGACCGACCAGCTGGATGCGGTCATATTTGAGGCTCTTCATTAATGCGTGGATGTCCTGCGCCATTGCCGCCTTGGTGTAGCCATCCGGAGGCGCGGACGATTGACCGAAGCCGCGCAGGTCCGGCGCGATCACGGTATGTTTGTCGGAAAGTCTTGATGTCAACGGCAGCCACATATGGCTGGTTTCGGCATATCCGTGCAGTAGCACGACCGGGTCGCCCTTGCCCGCGATCAGATAATGCAGGTTGACGCCGTTGACCTCGGCAAATTTGCTTTGCGGCGCCTGCGCAAACGCTTTGCCCTGATCGAACAGGGCAATGGACAGCATCGCCAAAGCGACGCAGGTGGCGGCACGAAGAACTCTTGTCGCAGATTGCACCCGGTATTCCTTTTTGAAGACCGCCTATCAATAATAGCGCGGGATCGGACCGTTGTGCGGTGTCTTCCGGTCCGACAGGTCGAACAGTACTTCATCGATGTAACACCAGCCCCAACCTTCAGGCGGATCGTAGCCCTCGATGATCGGATGCCCGGTGGCACGGAAATGCCTGGTCGCGTGTTTGTTGGGGGAATTGTCACAGCAGCCGACGTGACCGCAGGTGCGGCAGATCCGCAAATGCAGCCACTCACTGCCGCTGTTCAGGCATTCCTCGCAACCCCGCGCGCTCGGCGTGACGTTGCGGATGCCGGCGATGTGTGTGCAGCCCTTTGCCATCCTGAATCCCTTTTGCTAAAGCGCCGGTTTCGCCGTATCGCCGAGAAATCCGTGCAGCGCGGCCACCACCTGGGCACCCTCGCCGATCGCGCTGCCTACCCGCTTGATCGAACCCGAACGCACATCGCCAACGGCGAACACGCCGGGTACCGAGGTTTCCAGCGCCGATGCCATTTGCCCATCGCTCTTCTTGCACTGCGCGCCGGTTACGACGAAACCCCCGCGATCAACCATGACGCCGCAGCCCTCGAGCCAGCCGGTGGCGGGATCGGCGCCGACGAACAGGAACAGATTGCGGATGTCAGTGCTGCTCTCTTCACCTGACAAACGACTGCGCCAGCGCACGCGCTCAAGGGATGCCTCATCGGTGCCCTCAAGCGCGACCACCTCGGTATTGAACACCAGTTCAATATTGGGCGCGGCCTCGATGCGTTCGATCAGATAGCGCGACATGCTGGCGCCGAGGCCGCCGCCGCGGATCACCATGTGAACCCTGCGGGCGTGGCCCGACAAGAATACCGCGGCTTGTCCGGCGGAATTGCCGCCGCCGACAAGGACGACTTCCTGATCGGCGCACAGCCGCGCCTCGATCGGCGAGGCCCAGTACCAGACGCCACGGCCTTCGAAATCGGCGAGGTTTTCGATATCGGGGCGCCGATAGCGCGCCCCGCTCGCTACCACGATCGACCGCGCGCGCAACACGTCCCCATCCTCGAGCTTCAAGCCGAATACGCCGTCGTCGCGCGAGCAATCGAGCGCTGTCACCGCGACCGGAATCATCATGTCCGCGCCAAATTTTTGCGCCTGGTTGTAGGCGCGGGCGGTCAGCGCCAGCCCGGAAATTCCGGTGGGAAAGCCGAGATAATTTTCAATACGCGCGCTGGCGCCGGCTTGCCCTCCGAACGCCCGCGCATCGCACACCGCAACGCTGAGCCCTTCGGAGGCGGCATAGACCGCTGTCGACAACCCGGCGGGACCGCTGCCGACCACGGCGGCATCGTAGACCTTGTCCTTGGCTACAGCGCGTATCATGCCCATCGCACGAGCGAGTTCGGATTCGCTGGGATTGCGCAGCACGGTGCCGTCCACGGCCACCACCAGCGGCCAATCGGCCGGCGACGGCGAATAACGCGCAATCAGCTCGGCGGCATCATGATCGGTGACGGGATCGAGCAGATGATGCGGATAGCCGTTGCGGGTGAGAAATCCTTGCAGGCGAACGACGCCGACGGAATTCGACGGGCCGATCAGCACGGGGCCGCCGACGCCGCCCTGAATCAGTCTCACCCGGCGCAGGATCAGTGCGCGCATGATGCGTTCGCCGAGATCGGCTTCCGCGACCAGCAGCGCGCGCAATCTTTCCGGCGGTATCAGCAACGTTTCGACGTCACCCTCGGCATGACCGTCGACCAGCGCGACGCGGCCCGAGAGCTGGCCGATTTCGGCGAGAAATTGACCGGGTCCCTGATCGATCACCGGTGTGACGTGGCCGAGACCGTCGCGCTGGGTGATCGCGACATGGCCGGACAGGACGACAAACATGCCCGGCCCGGGTTTACCGGTCTCGAACAGCCGTTCGCCGTGCTTGTAGGTTCTGATGTCGCCGAATTGGCGCATGCGCGCAATCTCTTGCAGCGTCAACGCCGGAAACGTCTGCTCATGTCGCGGAAATGCGGCAGCCGGCGGAGCGCTGCCATTGGTCTGGTTTCCCGTCGTATTATCCGCGCCCATCTCCACTCACACCGCTCAAAGGCAACAGAACATGCCGCGCAAACCAGTGCGGCTATCCGCTCGGCTTTTTTCCGCTGCCGTCATGTAGTGAGACGTCATCGTCATTGGAAGATGCGATCAGGGTATCGCTTCGGCCCCGTGCCTGCGACTTTCGCCGCTTGAGATTCTCGCGCAGCGCCAGTTTCAGCCGATCCTGTCTTGGATCGTTTCTTGGATCGATCCGCGATACCTTGCCTGGATTTTTTGCAGGCGTCCCGGTTTGCGCCTCGCGTTTGTCCTTTTCATCCTTCATCGTGGACCTGTTCGAATGCATTGCTGCCGCAATGTCGGGACCCGGGAGAATCGTCTGATGAGCGAATTACACGTACTGGCGTCCTTGCCGCAGCGGACCCTAGACGGCTGGCATCGCTTTGTCGCGTCGGGCGATCAAGATCTCTTGGCCTCACTTCTCGCCGAGCATATTGTGTTTCGCTCGCCGTTCGTGCAATCGCCGATTCCCGGACGCACCGCGACCCTGCTGGTGCTGACGACGGTGGTGCAGATTTTCGAGAATTTCCGCTATCACCGCGCGTTTATCTCGGGTTCTCACGATGCCGCGCTGGAATTTGCCGCCAATATCGGCAAATGGGAACTGAAGGGCATCGATCTCATCAAATTCAACGACTCCGGCGAAATGATCGAATTCGAGGTCATGATCCGGCCGATCAAGGCGTTGCAGGCGCTGGGAGAGGAGATGGGGAACCGGATTGGCCCGCAACTGAGCCTGCTGAAGCAGGCCGCAGCCCTCCAGCGCTGACGGCGGCCCCTTTTGAGGGCCTCCAGGCTCCCGCGCGCTTGCGCGGTCGGGGGCCTTGTGGCAAGGATCGGCGCGCCCTGTAGGGGCCTTTTCTGGCCAATTCTTGTATCCGGGCACGCTGCCGTAGCTCAGTGGTAGAGCACTCCATTGGTAATGGAGAGGTCGACAGTTCAATCCTGTCTGGCAGCACCATCCCGCTCAAAAAAATCTTACGTCTCGAATGCTGCCGCCACGGCACGTCGTGCATGACGTCAGCGACCGTGTTCGGCACGAGCAGTAGCGCCGCAGGCAAATATTAAGGCTTCTTTCAGCTGTGATTAGGGTTTCATTAAACACAAAAATTTGTTGTTCCCCAATGAGTTAGGAACTCACCCAGTGTGGCCGATCGGTGACAGCTTTTCATTCAAAGATTGTCTAAGTGCGCGCCATGAATGGAGCCGACAAGCGGCGCCTTTCTAAAAAGATCTGTTGGAGAATAAAAACTAATGAAGAAGTTTCTACTCGGTACTGTGGCCCTCGTCGCTCTCGGCGCGACCGTGCCAGCACTCGCAGCCGATCTCGGCGCTCGCACCTACACCAAGGCTCCGGCCTATATGGCGCCGATCTACAACTGGACCGGCTTCTACATCGGCGGCCACATCGGCGGCGCGTTCGGCAACGACAATAATTTCAACGGCCTTGTCACCACCAGCAACGATGCCGGCCAATTCCTCGGCGGTGTGCAGGCTGGCGCTGACTACCAGTTCGCGAACTGGGTGCTCGGCATCGAAGGTCAGTACAGTTGGCTTGGCGGCAACAACACCGGTGCGATTTTCCCCGGCGGATTCGTTTACACCAACAACCAGCGCGGACTAGGCTCGGTGACGGGCCGCGTCGGCTACACTTGGGGTCCGGGTCTGCTGTACGTCAAGGGCGGCTACGCCTTCTCCGACAACAACGAAACCCTGGCGCTTGCCGGCGCTCCGGTTGTGTTCGGGTTCGATCATGGCCATCGCGACGGCTACACCGTCGGCGCCGGCCTGGAATACATGTTCGCCCAGAACTGGTCGGCGAAGGTCGAGTATCAGTACTATGACTTCGGCAGCAGCCGGTTCGTCACGCCCGCGGTGCTTGTCCCGTTCGGCAGCTTCCGCAACAGCGAAAATACCATCAAGGCCGGTCTGAATTATCGCTTCAACTGGGGCGCTCCGGCGGTCGCGAAGTATTGATCCGAGCCTGATCGAAAATTCTCGGGAAAGGCCGGCCTCGCGCCGGCCTTTTTGCTTTTTGGCGCGCAAAAATCATGGAATTACTTCAGATTTTCCCGATTTTATTAACCTGGTAACGCGATACTGCAGCTCGACGATTGGTCCCAGTGATTGAGCCGGGCGAGGCATAAGACATGGCGTTACGCTCCAGCATCGGCAAATTTGCGAGCCTCGGCTTTTTGCGCCAGCGCTGGGGCGTGAGGGGCAGCCTGTTTGCCGCCTTTGCCGCGATCGCAGGCATGGCCATCGTGATCAGCGCCGGCGCCGGCATGGTACTGGATCATCTCAGCGGGACGATGATGGACCTGAGCGGGCGGGACATTCCCCGGCTCGCGGCAAGCCTCCAGCTTGCAGCCCAAAGCGCGAGCCTTGCCGGTCAGGGGCCGGCGCTGCTGGCGTCGCGGAGCGAAGAGGGGTTGAACGAACGCGCCAGGAAAATGAAGGAAACCCAGGCGGTCACACTCGAAAAACTCGGCGAGATCATCGAACTCGGCGCCGACAAGGCGGTAGTCGACGCTCTCGGCGAGACCGTAAAGAACATCGACGAAATGATCAAAAGCCTGGGCGCGGCGGCTCGCGAACGGCTTGAAGCGGCCGCCCAGCACGAAAAACAGTACGACGCGCTACGCAGCGCGCAGGCAGGCTTCGTTGCCGCCGCCGCCCCGGCGATGACGGACGCCCAAGCCCAGATCAGTTCCATCCTGGAGCAGGCGAAGCTTTCTCCTGACGACGCGGCGCAGGCCGCGCGCGCAGTCGACCATCTCGGCAGCGCGGTCGCCAGCAGCCACCTGATGGCATCGGAGATGATCGCAGCGCTTTCGGCAAATGGCAGCGACACGCTCGAAGCGATCGAGAAGGAATTCAAGGCCACGCAAGCGCGCGTCAAATCGAGCCTCGATCTTCTTCCCAAAAACGCGAGAAATGCGGCGCTGAGAGACGCGGCTCTGAAATTGCTGGCACTGGGCGAGGGCAAAACCAGCGTCTTCAAGCTTCGCCAGAAAGAACTCGACGCGAACGATTACGGCCAGGTCGCTCTCGAAGAGAGCCGCAAGCTCAATGTTGGCCTCGGCATCAGCGTCCAGCAACTCGTCGACGGCGTGCAGACCGAGACCGACGCTTCTACCTGGCAGGCGCGCAAGGAGATCTCGCTTGCGACCACGGTCATGCTGGCGCTTGGCGGCCTCACCTTCATCGGTTCCGCGCTGTTCGTCTGGCTCTATGTCGGCCGCAACATATTGCGGCGGATCGGCAGCCTGCAACGCTCGATGCAGCTTCTGTCCGACGGCGATCTTGAATCGGAGATCTATCGCAGCAGCCAGCACGACGAAATCGCGGCGATGGCGAATGCGCTGCAGATCTTCCGCGAGAGCATGATCGAGGCTCGTGCGTTGGGTGCCGATCAGGACAAGGATCGTATTGCCAAGGCCGAACGCACCTCCCGCATGGAAGCCCGCATTGTCGAATTCGAGGCAACCGTCCGCACCGCGCTGGACAGCCTGCAGAAGTCGGCAAATTCCATGCAGAGCACGGCGCAAAGCATGTCGGCGACCGCCGATCAATCCAGTGCGCTGGTGAATGCCGTGGCGTCCGCCGCCGAGGAAACCTCCGTCAATGTGCAGACCGTGTCCTCCGGTACCGAGGAACTGTCGTCATCGATTTCCGAAATCGGCCGCCAGGTGGTCGCCTCGGCGCAAATTGCGCGCAAGGCCGTCGATGAAGCGGGCCAGACCGATGCCACCATGCAAGGTCTCGCCGAAAACGCCGGCCGCATCAGCGTCGTGGTCGACTTGATTCAGACCATCGCTTCGCAGACCAACCTGCTCGCGCTCAATGCCACCATCGAAGCGGCGCGCGCCGGTGAAGCCGGCCGAGGCTTCGCGGTGGTCGCCTCCGAGGTGAAGAGCCTCGCCAACCAGACCGCGAAGGCGACCGACGAAATCCGCTCGCAAATTGCCAATATGCAAACGGTAACCACCTCCGCCGTCAGCGCCATCCGAAACATCAGCCAGACCATCAGCGAGATCAACGAAGTGACCACTGCGATCGCGGCGGCGGTCGAAGAGCAGGGCGCCGCGACGCGCGAGATCGCCCGCAATATTCAGCACGCCGCGGGCGGCACCAGCGAGGTTTCCAGCAACATCGTTGGCGTCAGCACCGCCTCCGCGGAAGCTGGATCGGCCGCCAGTGAGGTGCTGAGCGCGTCCGGCGCGCTCCGCCGCGAGGCCGACGTGCTGCGCTCTGAAATCGACGCCTTCCTGTCTAATATCCGGGCTGCATAGAGATTTCGTCATTCCCGGACGGTGCGTTAGCACCGGACCCGGAATGACGGCCATGCATGAATAGATGGGATTTGCGGGCGATACCGCCCGCGTCCCCGGTGATTTCCGGAATCGCAATTGTTTTTCGGCTGGCGCCGCGCCGATTGTGCGGCTAAGCCGATAGCAACAATTTGCGACGCGAAACTATGCATTCAAAAACAGACACGATTCAGTCCTCGGCGGAGGCGTTGCGGTACCCTTGGGAAAATCATCCCGGCCCCGATCAGGTCGTCGAGGTGATGCCCGGCGTATTGTGGGTCCGGCTAAAACTGCCGTTCCGCCTCAATCACGTGAACATCTATCTGCTCGCCGACGGCGACGGCTGGGCGATGGTGGATTCCGGCTTTGGCAACGAGGAATCGATCGCTGCCTGGACCGCGCTGTTCGAGGGTCCGCTGGCCCACGTGAAAATCACGCGGCTGATCGTGACCCATTCGCATCCCGATCACGTCGGCCTCGCCGGGTGGATCGTCGAGCGTTTCAACTGTCCGCTCCATATGTCGCAGGTGGAATATCTGCAATCGGTCTATCATCAGAACCGTGGCACCGAAGAGCGCAGAAATGCGCAGCGCCTGTTCTTCCGGCGACACGGCATGGACGAGAGCCTGACCGACAAATTGCTCGGCCGCGGCCAGGATTACCTGAAGCGGGTTTCGATCCTGCCTCCCGGCTACCGCCGCATCTCGCATGGCGACGAGGTTTCCATCGGCACCCGGCGCTTCAAGGTTATTACAGGTGGCGGCCATGCACTCGACCAGGTGATGCTTTATTGTGCGGCCGACAAACTGTTCCTGTCGGCCGATCAGGTGCTGAGCAAGATTTCACCAAATGTCAGTGTTTGGGCCGTCGAACCCGACCAGAACTCGCTCGGCGAATACCTTGCCTCGCTGGCGAGCCTGACCACCACCCTGCCCTATGACGTCATCGTGCTGCCCGGCCACGGCGTACCGTTTTACGGATTGAAGACGCGTATCAAGCAATTGGCCGATCATCACGAGGAACGTTGCCGGCTGATCGCCGACGCCTGCCGGACAATCTCGAAAACGTCCAAGGAACTGGTCCCGGTAGTGTTCCACAAGCACGTTCTCGACGTGCACCAGATGGGATTTGCCGCCGGCGAATTGATCGCCCACGTCAATTACATGCTGGTCGAAGGACGGCTGAAAGGCGAGGAAGCCGATGGCGTACTCCGTTTCAGGACAACGTGACTTTCGATAGATCCCGATGACGTAAAACGCATGTACCCTATTGATCAGGATCAAGTTTTGGTCCGCGTTTGAAGCAGCCCGCTGCCCGCCCACCGGGGTCCGGAGGCCCAATTCCGGCTCGACATCAAACCTGGAAACACTCTAAAAAGGGAAATGCTCTAATAAGGTTGAGCCACTCCGGCCCAGGGTTCCGTTCCAGGTTCTGCGATGGATTACAGCAAGTTCTTCAGCCACGCCCTCAGCCGGCTTCATGACGAGCGGCGCTACCGGGTTTTCGCCGATCTCGAGCGCATCGCCGGCCGGTTCCCGCATGCGGTGTGGCATTCCCCGAAGGGGGCGCGCAACGTCGTGATCTGGTGCTCCAACGACTATCTCGGGATGGGGCAGCATCCCAAAGTGGTCGGCGCCATGATCGAAACCGCGACCCGGGTCGGCACCGGCGCCGGCGGCACCCGCAACATCGCGGGCACCCATCACCCCCTTGTGCAGCTCGAGCAGGAACTGGCCGATCTGCACGGCAAGGAAGCAGCGCTGCTGTTCACCTCCGGCTACGTCTCGAACCAGACCGGCATCGCGACCATCGGCAAGCTGATTCCGAATTGCCTGATCCTGTCCGACGCGCTCAATCACAATTCCATGATCGAAGGCATCCGCCAGTCCGGTTGCGAACGCCAGGTGTTCCGCCACAGCGACATGGCCCATCTCGAAGAATTGCTGCGTGCCGCAGGCCCCGACCGGCCGAAACTGATTGTCTGCGAGAGCCTGTATTCGATGGACGGCGATATCGCGCCGCTGGCGAAGATATGCGATCTCGCCGAGCGCTATGGCGCGATGACCTATGTCGACGAGGTTCACGCAGTCGGCATGTATGGTCCGCGCGGCGGCGGCATCGCCGAACGCGACGGTGTCATGCACCGCATCGACATCCTGGAAGGCACGCTCGCAAAGGCATTCGGTTGCCTCGGCGGCTATATCGCAGGAACCGCCGACATTATCGATGCCGTCCGTTCCTATGCACCCGGCTTTATTTTCACCACGGCGCTGCCCCCCGCGATCTGTTCCGCTGCGACCGCCGCGATCCGTCATCTGAAAATCTCGACCTGGGAGCGGGAGCGCCATCAGGATCGCGCCGCCCGTGTCAAGGCGATCCTGACCGCCGCGGGCTTGCCGGTGATGTCGAGCGACACCCATATCGTGCCGCTTTTCGTCGGCGACCCCGAAAGCTGCAAGCGGGCCTGCGATATCCTGCTGGAAGAGCACAACATCTATATCCAGCCGATCAACTATCCGACCGTCGCCAAAGGCACCGAGCGGTTACGGATTACGCCTTCGCCCTATCACGATGACAGATTGATCGACCAGCTCGCCGAAGCGCTGTTGCAGGTTTGGGAGCGTCTCGGTCTGCCGCTCCACGAGAAATCGCTGGCGGCGGAATAACCAACGAACGGATATGGCCAGGGTAGTCCGCATTTAGTTGTCCGGAAGGGCGTTGCCGGCGGCCTCGTGACCGCGGCGATTGTCTGGCTGTCCAGGCCCTTGGCGGGCTCGCCGCCCGGCTTATCGTCGCCGGGGGCATTTTCCTAGCACCGCGCTGGACTTAACGACGATCCCAATTACTGCAATTCACGGGAAATTGGCTGTCGCTTGAGGTGGCGCAACGCGTTAGATTCGGATCGAGGCGTGGGCCTCCACAGGGAGTAAGCAGCGATGCTGCACGACTGGGGCGTGATCGCAGTCGCGTTCGGCTACATCGGGTTCCTGTTTCTGGTTGCGAGCCACGGCGATCGCCTGTCGCCGACACAGCGCGGCCGCGCCAGCGCGCTGATCTATCCGCTGTCGCTGGCCATTTATTGTACTTCCTGGACGTTTTTCGGCTCGGTCGGATTTGCCACCCGCACCAGCGTCGACTTTCTTGCGATCTATATCGGCCCGATCCTGATGATTGCATTCTGCACGCCGCTGCTCCGCCGCGTGATTCAGCTCGCGAAATCGCAGAACATCACCTCGATCGCGGATTTCATCGCGGCCCGCTACGGCAAGAGCCAGGCCGTTGCCGCGACAGTCGCGCTGATCGCGATCATCGGATCGGTTCCCTACATCGCGCTCCAGCTCAAGGCCGTCGCGTCATCGCTTGAAACGATCCTGAGCGAAGACCAGGCCTTCTCCAGTATTCCGATTATCGGCGACATCGCGCTGATCGTCACGCTGGCGATGGCGACGTTCGCGGTGCTGTTCGGAACCCGCCAGACCGACGCGACGGAGCATCAGCATGGCCTGATGCTGGCGGTCGCCACCGAATCCATCGTGAAGCTGGTGGCCTTTATCGCGGCCGGCGCGTTCGTCACGTTCTGGATGTTCAGCCCGGTCGAACTGGTCGAACGCGCGATGAGAACTCCGGAAGCCGTGCGCGCCATCAACTACACGCCATCGGCCGGTAATTTCCTCACCATGGTGCTGTTGTCGTTTTGCGCGATCATGCTGCTGCCACGCCAGTTTCACGTCAGCGTGGTCGAGAATTCCACCAATGCCGAAGTGAGCCGCGCGCGCTGGCTGTTTCCGCTGTATCTGGTCGCCATAAACCTGTTCGTGATTCCGATCGCGCTCGCCGGACTGGTGATCTTCCCGTTCGGCGCAGTCGACAGCGACATGTATGTGCTGGCGTTGCCGATAGAGGGAGATTCTCCCTTGCTCAGCGTCGGCGTCTTTGTCGGCGGCCTGTCGGCGGCTACCGCCATGGTGATCGTGGAATGCGTCGCGCTTTCGATCATGGTCTCGAACGACATCATAGTGCCTCTGGTGCTGCAGCGAGGTTCGGAATCGCGTGAAGGCCAGAAGGACTTTGGCGATTTCCTGCTAAGGGTTCGCCGCTTTGCGATTTTCGCCATCATGGCGATGGCGTATTTTTACTATCGCGCGCTGGGCAACACTCAATTGGCGGCGATCGGCCTGTTGTCTTTCGCTGCCATCGCGCAGCTCGCACCGGCATTTTTCGGCGGCCTGTTCTGGCGGCGCGCGACCGCGCGAGGCGCCATGAGCGGCATGCTGGTCGGTGGCGCCGTGTGGCTCTATACGCTGTTTCTTCCGAGCTTCCTGGACGGCAGTACCGCCGGGCTTCTGGTGCTGCAACATGGTCCGCTCGGCATCGAGGCATTGCGTCCGCAAGCCCTGTTCGGCGCCGATCTGCCGCCGCTTCTGCACGGCGTTCTATGGAGTCTTTCGCTTAACGTCCTGACTTATGTCGTGCTGTCACTCGCGCGCCAGCCGTTCTCGATCGAACGATTGCAAGCGGACCTGTTCGTGCCGAGTGCGCTGGCGCCGATGACGCCGACATTCCGGCGCTGGCGCACCACGGTGACGGTGCAGGACATTCTGAGCACGGTTGCGCAGTATCTCGGCCCCGATCGGGCCCGTCATTCGTTCGAAGCCTTCGCCGCCACCCACAACGCCCGTCTCGAACCTGCCGCGCCGGCCGACTTCGAGTTGCTGCAGCATGCTGAGCATCTGATCGCTTCCTCGATCGGGGCTGCGTCCTCGCGGCTGGTGATGTCGCTGTTGCTGCGCAAGCGCACCGTCTCCGCCAAGGCCGCGCTAAAATTGCTCGACGACTCTCATGCCGCACTGCATTTCAATCGAGAGATATTGCAGACCGCGCTGAACCATGTGCGGCAGGGTATCGCGGTGCTTGACGCGGATTTGCAGCTGATCTGTTCAAACCGGCAGTTCGGCGAAATTCTCGGTCTGCCACCGCACCTTGTACAGATCGGGATTCCGCTCAAGGAAATCCTGGAGTTCATGGGAGCGATCAGCCCCCCCGGCGTCGGCGACAGCGAATCCTTAATGGAAATGCGCCTGGCCGCCTATACCACCGAAGGCGAGCCCTATCTGGAACGACTCCCGGATCGTCACATGGTGATCGAGGTGCGCACCAACCGGATGCCCGGCGGCGGGCTGGTCATCACCTTTTCCGACGTCACACCTTCCTTCGAGGCTGCCGAAGCGCTGGAGCGCGCCAATGCAACCCTGGAAAAACGCGTGCGGGATCGTACCGAGGAACTCACTCGCCTGAATTCGGAACTCGCACTGGCCAAGAGTACTGCCGAGGACGCCAATATCTCGAAAACGCGTTTCCTGGCGGCGGCAAGCCACGACATCCTGCAACCGCTGAATGCGGCGCGACTCTATGCGACGAGCCTCGTCGAGCGCCAAAACGGCGGCGAGGATTCGCGGCTGGTCGAAAATATCGACGATTCGCTGGAGGCAATCGAGGAAATCCTCGGTGCTCTGCTGGACATTTCGCGGCTGGACGCCGGCGCCATGAGCACGTCGATCACCAGTTTCAAGATCGGCGACCTGATGCGTTCACTTGAAATCGAATTTGCGCCAATCGCGCGGGCCAAGGGGCTGAAGCTCGCCTTCGTGCCCAGTTCGGTGCCAGTTGAATCCGATAGGCTGTTGCTGCGGCGACTGTTGCAGAATCTGATCTCCAACGCCATCAAATACACGCCGCGCGGGCGCGTGCTGGTCGGTTGCCGGCGCCACGGCCAATCGCTGCAGATCGGCGTTTATGACACCGGCGTCGGCATTCCCATTCTCGCGCGCGGCGAGATTTTCAAGGAGTTTCACCGGCTGGAGCAGGGCGCGCGGATTGCGCGCGGCCTTGGACTGGGGTTATCGATCGTCGAACGGCTCGCGCGCGTGCTCAATCACGGCATCGCGCTCGACTCCAACGTCAGCGGCGGCTCTTTTTTTTCGGTGACGGTGCCGATCGCGAACGCGATCAATCACACCGCGGCGGTCACCAGCGCGACACCGCTTTCCAGGACACCGATGAGTGGCTCCCTCATCGTTTGTATCGAGAACGATCCGGCGATTCTGGACGGTATGAGAACCTTGCTGACGACATGGGATGCCGAGGTCATCGCGGTGGCCGATCCCGACGCCGCGATCGAGGCGATCGAGGCCGCGGGCGCAGCTGTTACCGGTCTTTTGGTCGACTATCATCTCGATCGCGGCAACGGCGTCGCCGCAATCCGGGACATTCGCCGCCGGTTCGGCGAAAACATCCCGGCGATCCTGATCACCGCCGATCGCAGCCCGCACGTGCGCGCCGCGGCGCGGGAGGCGAAAATTGCGGTGCTCAACAAGCCGGTCAAACCGGCATCGCTGCGGGCTTTGCTGGGTCAATGGCGCACTCAGCAGATGATAGCCGCGGAATAGCTCGAACTATTGCGAAGGCGTGCCTTGCCGCCATTGGCCGCCGGCAATTTTCGCAGCCGCGATCACGGCCTGGGTGCGGCTCTCGACCCCCAGCTTTTGCAGAATCGCGGAAACGTGCGCCTTGATCGTGGCTTCCGATACGCCAAGCTCGTAGGCGATCTGCTTGTTGAGCAGACCCTCCGACAGCATCATGAGCACTCTCACCTGCTGCGGAGTCAGCGTCACCAGCCGGTCGCGCAGGCGCGTCATCTCCGGATCGGCGGCGGATGACAGATCGGTGTTCGGCGGTATCCAGACGTCGCCGTCCATCACTTTCAGGATCGCGTCCCGCAACGTCTCGACCCCGAACCGCTTGGGGATGAACCCCGATGCGCCGAAATCCAGCGACCTGCGGATCGTACCGCCGTCGTCGCTGGCGGACACGATCACCACGGGGATCGCGGGGTATTGCGCGCGCAGGTAAATCAGGCCGGAGAAACCGCTGATCCCTGGCATCGTCAGATCAAGCAGGATCAGATCGACATCGGAATCCTGCTCGAGCAGCGCGGTCAACTCCTCGAACGATCCGGCTTCGTCGATCTTCGCCGAGGTCACGACGCTTGCCACCGCCTGTCGCAGCGCATCGCGAAACAGCGGGTGGTCGTCGGCAATCACGAGGCGGGTATTGGAAGCGGCAGTCATTTATTTCTTGCGAAAGGGTTGTGGCAAACCCGTGACCGCTTTTTTGGGCCTGCCAAGCGAGTTTTTTCTCCGCAATTGTCCTCTGACGGGCGGCCGCATGCAAGCGCACAATATCGGCTTGCGGTGAAGCGGTTAACCGGCCGAATTGTGCGTCGCAATACGGCTTCCGCGGGCGCCGATGCCGCAGCATCGTCCGGGGTGTCTGAAATGTCCACAGTCTCTCGGACATGGCAGCGCCCAGGGCCAAAAGTCTTATTGGGAGAGGTTTCACCGCGATGTTACCGTGAACCGGACCCCCCTGGCTCAATCCATCCGGCCAAGTGCGGCGCGCGGGGGCAAGCTTTGCATCAACGATTTGGGGAGCGATCCAAAATGTCCACAATGGCTGCAACGCAAGCTAGAACCGGAGGCATGACGAAGGACGAACGTTTCGTCATTCTCGCTTCATCGCTCGGCACCGTTTTCGAGTGGTATGATTTCTATCTTTACGGATCGCTCGCCAGCATTATCGGCGCGCAATTCTTCTCAGCGTATCCGCCGGCAACCCGGGATATCTTTGCGCTGCTCGCCTTCGCCGCCGGCTTTCTGGTGCGTCCCTTCGGCGCCATCGTTTTCGGCCGCATCGGCGACATCGTCGGGCGCAAATACACCTTCCTTGTCACCATTTTGATCATGGGTCTGTCGACTTTCATCGTCGGCCTGCTGCCCAACGCGGCAACGATCGGCTTTGCCGCGCCGGTTATCCTGATCGGACTGCGTCTGGCGCAGGGCCTGGCGCTCGGCGGCGAGTATGGCGGAGCCGCCACTTACGTGGCCGAGCATTCGCCGGACGGCAAACGCGGCTACTACACCTCCTTCATTCAGACCACCGCCACGCTGGGCCTGTTCCTGTCGTTGCTGGTGATTCTGTTTACCCGGACCGCAATCGGCGAAGCCGATTTCGCCGCCTGGGGCTGGCGCATTCCGTTCCTGGTGTCGGTCGTACTGCTGGGGGTCTCGGTCTGGATCCGGTTGCGCCTCAATGAATCGCCGGTGTTCCAGAAAATGAAGGACGAAGGCAAAAGCTCGAAGGCCCCTCTGACCGAAGCCTTTGCGAACTGGAGCAATGCCAAGATCGTCATACTTGCGCTGATCGGCGGCACCATGGGACAGGGCGTGGTCTGGTACACCGGCCAGTTCTACGCGCTGTTCTTCCTGCAATCGATCCTGAAGGTCGATGGCTACACCGCCAACCTTCTGATCGCATGGTCGCTATTGTTCGGCACCGGCTTCTTCATCGTGTTCGGTGCCTTGTCGGACAAGATCGGGCGCAAGCCGATCATTCTTGCCGGCTGCCTGATTGCGGCGCTGACCTTCTTCCCGATCTTCCGGATGATCACGACCAACGCCAACCCGGCGCTGGAAAAGGCTATCGAGTCGACCAAGGTCGAAGTCGTCGCCGATCCCGCAGGGTGCGGCGATCTGTTCAACCCGGTCGGCACCCGTGTGTTCACCGCGCTGTGCGACACCGCCCGCGCCTTCCTGGCTCAGTCATCGGTCAGGTATTCGACCGCACCCGGGCCGGCAGGCTCAGGCGTGAAGGTCGTCATCAACGGCAAGGACGTGCCTTATACCGACGCCAAAACCGGTAATCCGGCCGTCGCCGCGGCCGTTGCCGCAGCGGGCTACCCGAAGGCCGGCGATCCAGGCATCGTGAAGATGTCGAACCCGTTCGATATCTTCCGTCCGCAGGTCGCGGCGATTATCGGACTGCTGTTCATCCTGGTGATCTTCGTCACCATGGTGTACGGGCCGATCGCGGCGATGCTGGTCGAACTGTTCCCGACCAAGATCCGCTACACCTCGATGTCTTTGCCCTACCACATCGGCAACGGCTGGTTCGGCGGACTGTTGCCCGCCACCTCGTTCGCCATTGTGGCCTCGACCGGCGATATCTACGCGGGTCTTTGGTATCCGATCATCTTCGCTTCGATCACCGCGGTCGTCGGCTTCTTCTTCCTGCCGGAAACCAAGGACGTCGACATCAAGACCAACTGACAGTTTGCTGGCAGCGAGAGCTGTCACAAACCGGCCGCGGAGCGATCCGCGGCCGGTTTTGCTTTTTCAGCGGGTAACGCCTGCAAACTGCAGCACGATCTCGCGGCGATGTGGCCGGCTACGATGCTCTACCAGATAGATCGCCTGCCACATTCCCAATGCAAGTTCGCCCCTCAAGACCGGGATGTGCAATGAGGTCGCCGTCAGCATGGTCTTGACATGCGCCGGCATGTCGTCGGGACCCTCGGAGTCATGGCGCCATCCGGCGTTCTCCGGCACCAGCCGATCGAGCGCCATCGTCAAATCTTCGAGCACCGTGGGATCGGCGTTTTCCTGGATCGTCAGCGACGCCGAGGTATGGCGGATGAACAGGGTCACCGCACCCTGTCTCGCACCGGCGTCATCAACAAATTTCGCGATCTCGGCGGTGAGATCGGTAAAGCCGCGTCCCGATGTTGGAACCGTCAAGAGCGACGTCACGATGGTGTCTGCGCTGACCATCGATAGCGCGGCGCGGGATATTGATTGCGGCGAAGTCATAAGGCCTCGGCAAGATTTGCTGACATCCTCATCCTGAACGGCCGATTTGCCGCCCATCCATGGATGGGGCAACACAGCGGAGATTCATGGGGCCTCATGGTTCGAGACGAGCAAGATGCGTTCCTCGCCACGAGGGTTCCACATCAAATCTTGCCGGAAATCTTGCCGGTGACGTCCTTCTGCATCCGGTTAGCCATCTCGACCAGCCGCCGCCACGCCTGCTCCAGGAACGACATCACCCGATCCATGTCGCGGTCGCTTGGAAGCGGTATTTCGATCTTGCGCTCACCCTCGACCACCTTCGGCTCGGCCTTCTTCAGCGAATCCGTCTTCGGCATCGGCTCGTCGATCTTGCCGGTGACGGTCGGCTCACGCGCCGCCAGTTCCGCCTTGAGTTTTTCGTTGTCAGCTTGCAGCCGGCCAATTTCCGCGTCGAGCGCCGCGCGCTCGTCGGGCAGAAGATAGCAGGCCCAGCCTGTGCCGGTATTGGTGCAGGTAGAAACGGCGCCGGTCCTTGTATCGAGCCTGATCACGCCATCGGCGACCGGCGACAGCGCATAGCGCCCATTCTCCTTGTCGGGTGTCGCCTGGGCGACGGCTGCGCCAATTCCGCCGAGGCAGACAATCATTGCGGCCACGACGGGGGTGGATAATTTCGAGGGCGATGTTGCTGTCATCATGGGGCTGCTCCGCCTCAAAACAAATAGCGTTTCCTTATCCTGCACTGATCCTACACCTGCGAGCGATAGGGCGCGCGGCCAGATTTCAACGCGTCCGCGAGCAATTCGATCCGATCCTGTCCCCAGTATACCTCGCCGTCGAGCACATAGACCGGCGATCCGAACACATCGGCCGCCAGTGCATCCTGGCGGTTTTGCTCGTAGGCCGCGCCGATCTCGTCGGATCCCGAGCGCTCGACCAGTTGCTTGCCGGGAAGCCCCGAATCGTCGGCGATTTTAACCAGCGTCGCGGGATCGTTCAGATTTAGCTGGTCTTCCCACACGGCCGCAAAAGCCCGCCGGAGAAATGCATCGGGATCGCGGCCAGCCTCGACCGCCGCGATCACGACTCCATCGGCCAACCGCGCATTGAACGGCCAATTCGCCGGCTGAAGATGGAATTTCAGGCCGCGCTTGTCGCGCCAGCGCTGCAGCTCGACCATCCGATAACGCTGCCGCACCGGATGGCGCTTCATCAGCGGCAGACCGCCCGTTTCCGAAAACAGATCGACCAGCACCACCGGCTTGTGATTGACCTTGAGATCATAGGTGCTTGCGACCTCCCGGAATAATTTATGCCCGATATAAGCCCACGGGGATTGAAATGAAAAATAGTAATCGACCTGACGTGACATGCGGGCTCCCGGGGATCTGGATACTCACCGCCATCCCAACAGACCCGCCAAGGCGATGCAAGATCGATCATCGAGAGGCAATTGGCAGAATCGGCGGAAATGATTTCGTCGGCGCCGAGGTGTCTTAGACCCGTCGCCCGAACCACATCCGCCGGAACAACCGGTCTTTCCTGACGAACTGGTGATAGAGCGCGGCGAGCACGTGAAGAACGATGCATCCGACCAGAAGCACCGCCAGATAACCGTGCACCACGAAGGTCGGATAGATGTCAAAGCTCGGCGGCAGCGGTTCCCCTGACCCCTGAAACACGCTTTTGTTCAGCCCGGCCAAAATTGCGGTCGCAAGGCCGGTCCCTGCCAGCAAGAGAACCAGAATATAAAAGCCGTAGTGGGTGACCGGCACGATCCGATCCAGAAGGGGATAGCCTGTTGTTGCACCTGCGGGTCTCGCCGTGCACATGCGCGCGATAAAACGGACGGCCATCATGCCGAGGATCAACATGCCGACGGACATATGAACCAGCAAAATGCCGATCTTCTGCGGATCGGTGTTGGGCATTGCCTCAAGCAGGAGAAACCCGACGCACAACATGGCGACGACCGGAACGGCAAGCAGCCAGTGCAGCGTCACCAGCACAGGATGATAGCGCGACACCAGAATCGTCTTCATTCCGGTCGTGCCGCCACACGCTCAAGACCTGCGAAATACTTCTGCCAGCCATAGTTCGCGCCCTGGTAATTGGCAGTGTCCTCCGGCCGGAAGCCGGACTGCTCCACGCGCACATGCGTACCGCCATTCGCAGGCGTCAGTGTCCAGGTGACGATGGTCTTTATCCCCGTCGCCGCCTCCTCGCCCGAAGCGTTCCAGCGATACGAGAGACGCTTGTTCGGTTCGACCACCAGGACTTCGCAATCCACCACGCCATTCCAGTGCGGCACGGGATTGCTGCGGAAGTTAAACCTGTGGCCCACCACTGGCTGGAAGTCGTTCCGCATCAACCACTCTTCAAGAAGCGGACCTTGCGTCAGCGCGCGCCAGACCTTTTCCGGAGGATGCGGCATCATCCGTTCGACAAGCAGGGTAAGCGTGGCGGTAGCGGCATCGGTCATTGATCCATCCTGTTCAGCAGGGTTTCGAGACGATCGAACCTGTCACGCCAGAAGGCGCCGTAGAGACCGATCCAGTCCATGAGGGGCGCCAGGCCTTGCGGCTCGGCGCTGTAATGGGTCTGCCGCCCCTCGCGCCGGTCGCGTACCAGGCCGGCGAGCCTCAGAACGGCCAGGTGTTTGGATACTGCGGGCTGCGAGACGCCGGAATGTCCGGTCAGTACCCGCACCGTCTGCTCACCGCCGCGGGCGAGCCGCTCGAAGATGGCCCGGCGGGTCGGATCGGCGAGGGTTTTAAGAACCGCGTCTGGTGCGCTGTGCATAAAATCCCATAATCCATCGGTTATGAATCAGTCAAGCTGCTTTGCCGATCGCATACGCCACTATTGCGGTGCGGCGATCACGCCACAGCTAAACCCACGCCAAACAGAATAACTTATGTAAATCAATTATCTACATGGTTATGACGCAATCTTGACTTGGTCAGATGCGCTCAGTATGGTCCGCGCGGCTTTTGAGGGAGACGGGGCGGCATTTCCATCAACCGCAGCGGCGTTTCGGGTGTCCACACCATGGCGGGCGGCAGGAACGATGGCGGCAATGAAAGTGGCGATAAATCGTCCTCCGAGGAAGCTGCGCTTTCCGCAAGGCTCGGAAGTCTGGATCACCGCTTGTCCGAAATTCGGGACAGCCGAAAAATCAAGACTGACCAACCCGGAGATGGAAGCGGAGACGTAGCTGCCAGGGCCTCGGCGATGGCGCGCGGTTTCCGGCTTTCCTCGGAGTTGATCGCCGGCGTTGTTGTCGGAGCGGTGATCGGCTGGGGTTTCGACCGCCTGCTGTCGACATCGCCCTGGGGGCTCATCGTGTTCTTTCTGCTCGGCTTTGTAGCTGGCGTGATCAACGTGATGAGATCGGCGGGCGTGGCTCCGGACAGAACCGGCCGTTAGGAAGCGGAAGCCGGACGAATTGATTGCAGAGCGCCGGCGTGGCCGGCGGTACCTTAGAGATGCCGCGCGGATGATCGATCCGATCCACCAGTTCAACATCGACAAGATCTTCACGATCGGCCACATCGGCAATCAGGAGATCGCCTTCACCAATTCGTCGGCCTACATGTTCATCTCGGTAGCGTTGATATCGCTGCTGATGATCGGCGGAGTCGCCGGACGGCAACTGGTGCCCGGGCGCATCCAGTCGATGGCCGAGCTGAGCTACGAATTCGTGGCCAACACCATCAGAAGCAGCGCCGGCCCGGAAGGCATGAAGTTCTTCCCGCTGGTGTTCTCGCTGTTCATGTTCATCATGATTTCGAACTTGATCGGGATCATTCCCTACACGTTCACGGTTTCAAGCCACATCATCGTCACGGTGGCGCTGGCGCTGCTCGTGTTCTTCACCGTGCTGATCTACGGCTTCTACAAGAACGGCCTGAAGTTCTTCAACCTGTTCGTGCCGGCGGGCATTCCGATCGTGATTCTGCCGCTGGTGGTGCTGATCGAGATCATCTCGTTCTTGTCGCGCCCGGTCTCGCACAGCGTGCGTCTGTTCGCCAACATGCTGGCCGGTCACATCACTTTGAAAGTGTTCGCGAGCTTCGTCACCATGCTGGGGGCGTTTGGCGTCGTCGGCTGGGCCGGCGCGGTATTGCCGCTCGGCCTGACCGTTGCGCTGACTGCGCTCGAGCTGCTGGTCGCGTTCCTCCAGGCTTACGTCTTCACCATCCTCACCTGCATCTATATCAACGATGCTATCCATCCGGGCCACTGATCCGGCCTCTCTAGCAAACCTCAAGAAGGAGTTCGTTTCATGGATCCGATTGCCGCGAAGTACATTGGCGCAGGTATTGCCTGCATTGGCATGGGTGGCGCCGGCGCGGGCGTGGGCATCATCTTCGGCAACTATCTAGCCGCTGCGGTGCGCAATCCTTCGGCCGCGCAGGGTCAGTTCGGCAACCTGATTTTCGGCTTCGCCGTGACCGAAGCGCTCGGCATCTTCTCGCTGCTGATCGCGCTGCTGCTGCTGTTCGCACTCTGATCCGTCAACGATCTGGCCGATAGGTCCGTGACCCCGCGGGCCTTGATCGGCCGAACAGGAGAAGCCCGTGGCTGAGAGTCATGGCGACGCAAAAGGCGCGACGGCCCATACCGAGGCAGATGGCGGCCACAAGGCCCCGTTTCCGCCGTTCCAGAAGGACACCTTTGCTTCGCAACTGGTGTCGTTGCTGGTCGCTTTTGTCGCTCTTTATCTGATCGTTTCGAGAATTGCGCTGCCGCGCGTCGGCAGCCTGCTCGACGAACGCCAGAAAGCGATCGAGGGCGACCTTGCCGCGGCACAGAAGCTGAAGGACGCCTCCGACGGCGCGCTGAAGGCGTATGAGGCCGATCTGGCCGCGGCGCGTTCCCGCGCACAGGCGATCGGCACCGAGACCCGCGAAAAACTGAACGCGGCATCCGAGGCTGAGCGCAAGGCTCTGGAACAGCGGCTGACCCACAAACTCGCCGAAGCCGAGAAAACCATCGCGTCGACGCGCGAAGCGGCGATGACCAATGTCCGCGGGATTGCCGCGGAGGCGGCTGCAGCGATCGTGCAACGGCTCACCGGCGTGCTCCCCGACGGCAAGTCTGTGGACAGCGCCGTTGACGCGTCCTTGAAGGGATAACCTTGATGTTCGCCGAACCGGAATTCTGGGTCGCCGTCGCCTTCGTCATTCTGATGGGCGTATTCGCGTACTTCGGGATTCATCGCACGGTGCTGACGACGCTCGATCATCGCAGCGAACGCATCAAGGCGGAGCTCGACGACGCACGCCGCCTCAAGGAAGAGGCAGCCAAATTGCTCGCGGAATACAAGGCCCGTCACGCCAGCGCGGAACGCGAGGCCCAGGACATCATCGAATCGGCGAAAGCCGAAGCCGAGCGCATCGCGTCCGAAGCCAAGACCAAGATGGAAGATTTTGTCGCGCGGCGCACCAAGACCGCCGAGAGCAAGATCGGGCTTGCCGAAGCACAGGCGCTGGCCGATGTCCGCGCCGCGGCGGCCGATGCCGCGGTTACCGCCGCTTCCACCATTATGTCGCAATCGGTGAAGGGCCCGATTGCCGATGACCTGCTGGCCAAGGGCATCGCGGAAGTTCGCGAAAAGCTGAACTGATCTGCTGCGTCATGCCCTGCAATGGCGGGACACCCTGTAATTTCTCACTTGCGTTGCTGGATCGCCCGCTTTTCGCGGGATGATGACTTTTATCTTTGAATTGGCGCGGGCGCGCCACTCACTTTCTTTGTCGCTTTCGGCTTCGGCGGCTTCGGCTCAGGCTTCAGCGCCTGCGGGTCGAAGCCGATATAGAAAATGTAGGAATCGGCGGCCGCTTCGGGCGGCACCGGATAAACCATATCCTCCGCCACCATACTGAACGGATCGCTGCCGGCCTCGGACATCGACACGGTTGTCCGGTAGACTTTGGTGGCGATCGTCTTCTCCTGTACCCCGCCCTGCACCACGGCGACACGAATCGGAATCTCGACCGTCGGCGGATTTCCGGCCGGGCCGGCGATGACACGACCTTGAATCCCGATCCGCGCGGTGATCTGGTCGCCTGTTCGCGTACAGTCGCGTGCGGTACGCGTGATCGTCGCCTGATAGCGCAGATCGTTTCCGATGGGCTGCTTACCCGGCGCAGCCACCGCATAAGTGGACGCGCCGGCGCGAATACTGACCGGGGGACAGGATAGGTCGGTTTCGGTTTGGGGCGCCGCCGCCGGCGGAGCTCCCTGGGCCGGCTCCTCCGACTTTCCACCAAAAAGACTCTTGAAGCGGTCGCCAAGCGACTGTGACAACGCCGGTGAGGCAACGACGCAGCAACTTATCCCGAACGAGGCTGCGGCCAGTATCGCGATCCCCCGATATCCGCTCGGCCGAGCAACCGTCATGATCAAACGTTTGTCCCTCATCGACGTCCCTGGCATCTTCCGTCATCCGACCATCGTTCCGCGGGCCGCGTTATAGCAGGGCAAAGGCGGCAAACCGATGGCGCGCATTATCATCCCGAATCAAGGTTAGCCGCGAAAATCCTCATGCAACAGGCCGAACAGCAGGTGGTCCTGCCAGACGCCATTGATACAGAGATAACGCCGCGCCAGCCCCTCGCGGTTAAAGCCGCACTTCTCCAGTACCCGGATTGACGGCACGTTCGAGGGGATACAGGCGGCCTCGATGCGGTGAAGATTGAGTTCGCCGAACAGCGACGGCAGCAGCACCCGTAGCGCCGCCGTCATGTAGCCGCGATGCGCATGCGGCTGCCCGACCCAGTATCCGATCGTGCCGGCCTGCACGATGCCGCGGCGGACGTTGGCCAGGGTGACGCCGCCGATCATCGCACCGTCGGATTCCCGGAACACGATGAATGGATAGGATCTGTCGGCAGCGACGTCTTCGGCATAGCGGCGTAACCGCCGCCGGAAGCCCGAGCGGGTAAGATCGTCGGACGGCCAGATCGGCTCCCACGGCGTCAGGTATTCCCGGCTGTGTTCGCGCAATTGCGCCCATTGCAGAAAATCGGACATCTGCGGCGCGCGCAGCAGCAGGCCGTGCCCGCGCGGGGCAAGCGCGGCCGGTCCGCTGGATGGCAAACGAAACAGGGCCATGTGTGGATACTCCCCGCTGCCCGAACCCGATTCAGTGCGTCACGACCCTCAATGAAGGCGCGCCTTGACCTTCGACCTGGTCAATCCTTCCGCAAAAGCCACCGCCGTGTCCAGACCCCTTCCGCTGCCAAGGGCTACGACTGCGGCGCGGCTGCGCGACAACAGCCCCCGCGCGGCGTTCCGTGTCGTTTCCACGCTGACGGCATCGATCCTCGCCACCAGTTCCTCCACGGTCAAAGGGCGCCCGTAGGCCAGGATGTGACGCGCCAGCTGTTCGGCGCGCGAGCTGCAACTTTCCAGCGCCATCAGCAGGCCGGCTTTCATCTGCGCCTTGGCTCGCGCGACTTCGGCTTCGGTCAACGTTTCCACGGCGTCATTGATGACGTCGACGATCACCTCCATCATCTCAGGCGCATCGTCCGGGTCGGTGCCGGTATACAGTCCGAAAAACCCGGTGTCGGTGTATGGTGCATGGAAAGTATAGATCGAGTAGCACAGCCCGCGCTTTTCGCGCACCTCCTGGAACAGCCGCGACGACATCCCGCCGCCGAGTGTGTTGGTGAAAACCTGCAGGCTGAACAGCGACAGATCGGTTTGCGGGACCCCCTCGAGCGCCAGCGTCAGATGCGCCTGCTCAAGCTCGCGATGCACCACGCGGGAGCCGCCCTTGCCGAACATCGCCGGCTGCGGCTTGGGCGCGGGCGAGCCATCGAAGCTCGCGAACCGCTGCGTCACCTCGTCGACGACCCGCTTGTGATCGACCGCGCCGGCCGCCGCCACCACCATGTCCGGCCCGCGATAATGCGTCGAAAGGTAGCCGCGCAGCGTATCGCGGTTGAAGCCCTTCAGGGTCTTTGCCGTCCCCAGCAATGAGCGCCCCATCGGCTGATCCGGGAAACACAGCTCGTTGAGATGTTCGAACACCACGTCGTCGGGCGTATCCTGCGCGGCACCGATTTCCTGCACGATGACGCTCTTTTCGCGCTCCAGTTCGTCCGGCACGAAGGACGGATTGGCGAGAATGTCGGAGAGCACGTCGAGCGCCAGCGGCACGTCGGCCTTCATCACCCGCGCATAATAGGCGGTGGTTTCGGTTGACGTCCCGGCGTTGAGATCGCCGCCGACCGCCTCGATTTCCTCGACGATTTCGCGTGACGAGCGTCGCGTGGTGCCTTTAAAGGCCATGTGCTCGAGCAAATGCGAGATGCCGTGCTCGTTCGGCTTTTCATCGCGGCCGCCGACGCCGGCCCAGACTCCGAGCGCCGCGGTCTCGAGATGCGGCATGGTATCAGTGATGACGGTGAGGCCGGAGGGAAGTTTGGTAACATCGACGCTCATCCGGCAACTCCTTGCTTCGCGGCGCGGCTGACCGACAGCACAAACCGCTCGACCTCGACCTGATCGTTGTTCATGACCTTGATGTGCTCGGGCCTGGTCATCAGCCCCTCAAGCCAGGCCGGCAGTTCCGGGCGCACGCCGCAGGCGGCTTGCACCGCATCGGGAAATTTCGCGGCATGCGCGGTCGAAAGCACGATGTTGGGAATCTTCGAATCCGAACTGTCGCGATCGGCGACCGCCAGCGCAACCGCGGTGTGCGGGTCTACGAGATCGCCGGCCTCGCGCCAGGCGGCACGGATCGCCGCATTGGTTTCGGTCTCGTCGGCACGCCCGGCATCAAACTCCTCGCGGATCGCCGCAAGCGTCGCGTCGGGCAGCACGAAGCGGCCGGACTGTTTCAGCGAAGCCATCAAGCCGCGAACGCCGGCCGCATCTCGGCCGCTTGCCTCGAACAACAGTCGCTCGAAATTCGAGGAGACTTGAATATCCATCGACGGCGACGCAGTGGCGTGAACCTCGCGTACCTCATAGATGCCGGTCTTCAGCGTACGCGGCAGGATATCGTTGATGTTGGCGGCGATCCGCAGCCAGCGGATCGGAAGCCCCATCCGCTTGGCGACGAAGCCAGCGAAGATGTCGCCGAAATTCCCGGTCGGCACGGTGAAATCCACAGATCGCGTCGGCGCGCCGAGCGCGACCGCAGAGGTGAAGTAGTAGACCACCTGCGCCACGATCCGCGCCCAATTGATGGAATTGACGCCCGACAGCGACACCGCATCGCGAAAACTGTGATGATTGAACAACCCCTTCACGATCGCCTGGCAATCGTCGAAATGGCCTTCGATCGCGAGCGCATGAACGTTTGCAGCGCCCGCTGTCGTCATCATTCGCCGCTGCACGTCGGAGATTCGACCGTTCGGAAACAGCACGATCAGATCTACATTATCGAGACCCGCGAATGCATCGACCGCGGCGCCGCCGGTATCGCCTGAGGTCGCGACCACGATGGTGGAGCGCTGCGCGCGCTTTGCCAGCACGTAATCCATCAGCCGCGAGATCAATTGCATCGCGACGTCCTTGAACGCGAGGGTCGGTCCGTGAAACAGCTCCAGCACGAATTGATTGGGACCGATCTGGTCAAGCGGAACGACGGCTGGATGGCGGAACGTGGCGTAGGCCTCGTTGGCCATGCGGCCTAGATCGGCGTCGGGAATTTCTCCGCCGATAAACGGGCGGATCACCTCGACCGCGACCTCCCAATACGGCCGGCCGAAAAATCCGGCGATGGTTCCAGGCGAAAGCTGCGGCCAGGTTTCGGGCACGTAGAGGCCGCCGTCGCGGGCGAGCCCGGCCAGCATCACATCGCAGAAACCTAAGGCCGGGGCCTCCCCCCGCGTCGAAATATACCGCGTCAAACTGCCCTCCAAAGGACGGCATCCTGCCAAGCCTTTGATATCAATATATAATCGACCCCGCCTTTAGCGAAATCGAGCGGCACCATAGAGCGTTTTGAGCGGAAGTGGAAACCGGTTCTGCGGTCCGCCCCGCAGGCCCACGGCCTGCCCGAAGCCGATCGGGCGCACGAATGAGCGCCCGATCGTGAACTCCCGGAGCCCGACGACCACTGGCTTCCCAGCCGGCAGGCGCGGCACCGCTTGTTCAATTCCACGCTCCCGCTGATTTACGCCGGAGCGGATGTTATCGATGCTGCGAGCTCTCCCCCGCCGTCTTCCTCTGGTCTTTGATGTCGTCCAACGTCTCTTCCAGGATGTTCGTCGGTACAAACGACGGCGGGAAGGAGCGCGGCGGAAACTCCTTGAACGTCATCACGAACGCGCCGACGTGGTCCATCGCGCCATAGACCTGTCCGACATGGTTGAGCTGCCAGTCCCAGAAGGTGTTGGACGTCATGTCTGCCCGTTCGAATGGGTCCTGGAACAGATTGAAGATTTTCTGCAGGCGCAGTTTGGTGAAGGGTTCGGCCCACACACCCAGCGTCCCCGGCAGACGTTGCTCCGCGTAGACGTACTTGTAGTCACCCTTGCGCAGAGCTACCAGCAGGCCGTCATCGTCAGAGTAAAAGAACTTGTCGCGGGCGCTTTTCACGTTGTTGTTGTTGGCCGCGGTCCCGCTGACGTCGCGCAGAAACGCGGACTGGTCGTACCCATCCAAGTGCACTTTGTAACTGATGCCGTTGGCGGTGTAGCCTGCCTTCAGCTTGTTGACGATGTCCGGCTCGCCGGCCGCAGCACAAAGAGTCGGGATCCAGTCGTTGTGGCTCATCAGCTCGTTGGTAACCGTGCCGGGCTTGATCACGCCTGGCCAGCGGACCAGGCATGGTACACGGAAGGCGCCCTCCCAATTGGTGTTCTTCTCGGAGCGAAACCAGGTCATGGCGCCGTCCGGCCAACTGTTCATGTGGGGGCCGTTGTCGCTTGAGTAAACGACGATGGTGTTGTTCGCGATCCCCATGTCGTCGAGAGACTTGAGCAAAATACCGACGGTGTCGTCGTGCTCGAGCATGCCGTCGACGTATTCGCTATCGCCATGGGTGTAACGGCCGCGATGGCTGGCGCGGACGTGCGTTCGCAAGTGCATGCGGGTCGCGTTGAACCAGCAGAAGAACGGTTTGCCCGCGGCCTGCTGCCGCTTCATGAAGTCGATGGCGGCGGCCGATGTCTCGTCGTCGATGGTCTCCATGCGCTTCTTGGTGAGCGCACCGGTATCCTCGATTGTCTGCTTGCCGATCTTGCCGAAGCGCGGATCGACCCTGGGATCGTCCAGGTCGGTCGCCTTGCACTTGAGGACGCCGCGCGGGCCGAACCTGGCGATGTAGGCGGGGTCCTTTGGATAGTCAGGCAGCTCAGGTTCTTCCTCGGCATTGAGGTGGTAAAGATTGCCGAAGAACTCGTCGAAGCCGTTGACGGTCGGCAGCGACTTGTTTCGATCGCCGACATGGTTCTTGCCGAACTGCCCCGTGGCGTAGCCGAGATTCTTGAGCAGGCCGCCGATCGAGGGATCCAGCTGGCTCATGCCCATCGGCGCGCCGGGAAAGCCCACCTTGGTCAGGCCGCTGCGAATGCCGTGCTGACCGGTAAGGAACGCCGCGCGGCCCGCGGTGCACGACTGCTCGCCGTAGTAATGCTGGAACTTGATCCCCTCGCGGCCGATGCGGTCGATGCTCGGCGTCTCATAGCCCATGAGCCCATTCGAATAGGCGCTGATGTTCGCGACGCCGACGTCATCGCCCCAAATGACGAGGATATTGGGTTTGCGTCCCGACGGGGCGGAGGGCTGCGGCTGCTGGGCCTGTGCGACCTGCGTTCGATCAACGGTGTTGATGGCGGTCGCGGCCGCGAGTGATGTCCCGGCGAGAAGGATTTTGCGGCGGCTTAGTGTGCCGTTATCGAGTGGTTTTGAGGCGGTGCTATAGGGTCCCTGATCTTTAGTGTCGTCGGGCATTTCTGGCTCCTTCTGCACTACGAGGACTGACAATTATTTGTTCCGCTGCTGGCGTCCTCTTCACGCAGCCGAACCCGAGATGACTGGTGGACGTATCGATCGCCTCCGCACGGCGCCTAGCCGGCCGGTAACGATGACAATAATTCGGCGCGCACAAATGCGAACCGCCTTTGAGATCACCTTGCACGGAATTTCGATATTCCGCTGGCAGGATTCCCGATCTCAGACACGCTGCTACGGACAAGCGTCCCAGAACCCCTGGGTCCGGCTTGGGTCCGTGTAGTACCAGCAGTAACCGGGCGCCGGAGGCGCACCCGCCCATGACGCAGCGGTGGCGGCGGCGACGAATCCAATCGCAGCACCCGCGGCGATCGCGCCGCCCGGAGCCCACCGGTACCAACCGGGGCGAGCCCAACCAGCATAGCCCGGACGATAACCCGGCCGAACAACAGTGGCGCGTCCCGCCACGACGCCGCCGCGCGGACCGCGGGCGACATATCCGCGCCGGGCAACATAGACATCGATAATCGCGCTATTTTCCTTAAGTTGCTGTCGGAGCGAGTTATTGGCTCCGGTAACGAGGGCCGAGGCTGGCGAAACCGCTAGCGCAAAGCCGGCCAGACCGATTACGACCGCGCAGGTCAAATTATTGAAAGTCTTCGATACGAGGCCAGATTGACGAACTCCAGTCATCATTGTCGAATGCATTTCCAAGTTCCTTCATGTTTGTAAACCCCGCCGCATCATTGATTTGCGCGGCGATGGTATAGGTCAGTACTTTTCCTTACTTATTGATCACGATCTCCTGTAAATTCTTCTGCTCCACTTCCGGGGTCAACCCTGGGCCGATCACAACTTGGTACCGGTTTGGTGTCCCAATTGTCCCAATGGCGTTTGCCGTTGCTGCGGCGCCGTCAGACCAATCATTCATTCGCTCAAGCGCGAAGCGCCTTGTTCCGACAATTGAATTCAAAAATTGCGGATTCCGGTGGTTGCTAAGGGACTTCTGTTCGCCTTTGCGCGCGCAGCCATATCCCGAATGCGATCACCACCGCACCCGCCAAGGCGAACCAGGTGAGGGCATATTGCAGGTGATCGTCCTTGAGATGGATCTCGAGCGGGCCGGGTTTCGGAATGCCACTTGAGGGCATCGGCTGCTCCAGATCGATGTAGAACGGCGCGACGGGCCTGCCATCAGCACCCCAGCCGAGCGCCCGCGCCATCGCGAGGTGATCCCTGGTGAACCACAATCGCTTGGAAAGATTTTCAGATGGCGTGAGCGCGCCCGCCGCTTCGGGAAAACGAATATAGCCGGTCAGCATCGCCGGCTCATTCGTGATGAGCCGCGCCACCGCGCGATCCTGCTGGTTGCGATCCTGCATCGTGTTCTGCACGAAGCCAGTGTTGACTACCACGGTTTCTCCGCCCGGCAGGACCGCGGGCAGGAAAGCCCATGTGCCGGGACCGGAAATATCGTCGCGCACCGCCGAACCGGAACTGTAGACCATCGCATCGGGACGGGGCTGATAAGTCGCAACAAAATTGACGCGGCGGAATTCGTCCCTGGAGGATGTCAGCGCCTCCCACTGCGAGGGCGACGGCAGCGATCCGGGCGCCGCCGCGAGCCGTTCCGTCAAAGCAGCTATCAGCGCGTGCTTTTCGAACCGGCGCTGCAACTGCCAAATCCCGAGACTAACTAACAGCGCCACCATCAACAGCGTGAAAACGCCAAAGCCGGCGCCCCGATTCCGAAGTTCGTGCGTCACTGCGGCGGCCTCTTGCACGAATTTCGGAAACAAAGGAGCGCCGGTGGATATCTTGTTCTAGTACCCATTCTCGATTTGAAGTTCCTGGCACGATCTTGCGGCAACCGATGCAGGAACTTCAAATCGGCGGCACTGGCGGCGCTGCGCTGTCGTCCCGCTATCGCGATCATTTTGGCTCGCGGTCGATCAGCCGGCCTTCCGCGGCCTTGTGATGGAACTGCAGCGCGATCAGAAGTGACTTCATTGCCCGTAGCGGCAGCAGCGTGGTCGCGAGAATCAGCGGAAACCAGAGTGCGGCGTGAAGCCAGAACGGCGGCTGGTATTTCACTTCCACGATAAGGGCGCAACCGACGACGATGGCGCCGGCAATCATGATGATGAATATCGCAGGCCCGTCGCCGGTGTCGATGAAGGCATAATCGAGCCCGCAGGCTTCACAATTCGGCCGCAGCGTCAGGAATCCGGCGTAAAGCTTGCCGTTGCCGCAGCGCGGGCATTTGCAGGCGATGCCGCGCATCGCGCTCTCGGTCACGGTGGGTAAAATCTCGTCGCGCATCAAGGGGTCTTTCGCGCTTCGAACAAAAGGGCGGCCTTGGGGCCGCCCTTTTAGCACGCTCGTGTGCTGGTTCAGAAATTCTCTTCACCCGCGCAGTAAGTGGAACTCCCGATCCAAAATCACACGACAGCAATAGCCTTCCGTGTCCGTCGAATCTGAAGCTCGCTAGTGAACAAGCTGCAACGTTTCGGCGCCGCGGCCCCAGACGTAGATGCAGATGAACAGGAACAGCCACACCACGTCGACGAAATGCCAGTACCAGGCGGCGAATTCGAAGCCGAGATGCTGCGTCGGCGTGAAATGCCCTGCGAATGCGCGCAACAGGCAGACGGTCAGGAAGACAGTGCCGATCAGCACATGGAAGCCGTGGAAGCCGGTCGCCATGAAGAAGGTCGCGCCGTAGATATTGCCGGCGAAGCTGAACGCGGCGTGACTGTATTCGTAGGCCTGCACGCAGGTGAACGCCGCGCCGAGCAGTATGGTGAGGATCAAACCGTATTTCAGACCCTGGCGGTCGTTTTCCAGCAGCGCGTGATGCGCCCACGTCACCGTGGTGCCCGAGGTCAGCAGCAACAGCGTATTCAGAAGCGGCAGATGCCAGGGATCGAAAGTCTCGATGCCCTTGGGCGGCCACACGCCGCCGAACAGCGCATCGCGGGCATAGTGCACGGGGTCGGCGGGAAATAGCGAAGAGTTGAAAAATGCCCAGAACCAGGCGACGAAGAACATCACCTCGGAGGCGATGAACAGGATCATGCCGTAGCGATGGCTGATCTGCACCACGCGGGTGTGATCGCCCTTGTACTGCGCTTCGCGGATCACGTCCGTCCACCAGCTTGCCATGGTGTAGAGCACGCCGATGGTGCCGGCCCCGAAAATAATCGGCGCCGCCACGAACAGATGGTGCATCCAGGTGATGGCGCCGACCGCCATAATGAAGGCCGAGACGGCACCGACGATCGGCCACGGGCTGGGATCGACGAGGTGATAGTCGTGGTGCTTGACTTGCGCCGTAGCCATTGTGGTCTCTCCGTTAGCAGTGCCCGCGACAACAGGCACGTATTCGTCTCAAAAATCAAATCCCGGCATCATTTTGATCCGGCGATCAGAGGCTTCCCCTGGGTTTGTCCGGATCGCTCGCCGCCAGCGGCTTCGCTGCAGGCTCGCGCACGGGGTAGAAGGTGTAGGACAGAGTGATGGTATTCAGACCATCGTTGTCGCTGTCAGCGACCAGCGCGGGATCGACATAAAATACCACCGGCATCTGGCGTTTTTCGCCCGCAGCCATGGTCTGTTCGGTGAAACAGAAACAGTTGATCTTCTGAAAATACGCACCCACCGTCAGCGGCGCCACATTGTACGCCGCCTGCCCGGTTGTGGTCCGCGCCGATTGATTGGTCACGGTGTAGAACACGGTGACGACTTCACCGATCTTGATCTCGATTTCGGTCTGCTCGGGTTCGAATTTCCAAGGCAGCCCGGGCGCGACATTGGCATCGAAGCGCACCGCGATCTTCCGTGCCAGCGGCGCGGAGACCGGGGCCGAGGTCGCAACCTGGGTCGTGCCGTTGAAACCGGTGGCGCGGCAGAACCAGTTGTAAAGCGGTACGGCCGCATAGGATGCGCCGACCATCAGCACCACCACAAACCCGCAGATCGCAGCCACCAGCGCATCGCGGCCAAGGCCGCCAAGCGATGTCTTCCGGCTGCTGGTCTTCTGTTGCGGCATCGCGGGCATGTTCTCCATATCGATCACATTGGCCGCACTAGGACGGCCGGCCCCTTGACGATGGTGACCGCGAAAAACAGCACGACCAGAACGCCGAGGGCCAGCGCGATGGCGATCGAACGCTCGCGGCGGCTTTTCTTCTGCGCCTCGGTAAGGACGATCCCGTTTGGCTCCCGCTTGTCGGCCATTTCCCCGCCATGCGCCCCCTACCAGATCGATGGTGCGACGGCATGGGCGACAACCTCGATCAGCAAGGTTGCGAACAGCGCAAACAGATAAAGGATGGAGAACGCAAACAGCTTTCGCGTCGCGCGCAGCGCTTCGCTCCCCTTGCGGCGACGGTAGACATTGAC
>CAVSZM010000006.1:0-199891 GCA_963732455.1 uncultured Alphaproteobacteria bacterium
CTTGGGCAGCAAATCGGCGACATCGTAGTCGGAACCGAGATTGTCTAGCGGAACGAGCCAGTTCTTCTTGGCCCAGATCGGAACCTCGTAGGTGCCGATGGTGAGGACATCGAACTGACCGCCCTTGGTCGCGATATCGGTCGTGACGCGCTGGCGCAGGACGTTCTCTTCGAGCGTCACCCATTTAACGGTGATATCGGGGTTTTTGGCGGTGAACTCGCTCGTCAGCCCCTGCATGCGGATCATGTCGCTGTTGTTCACGGTGGCGACGGTCAGCGTCGTCTGGGCAATCGAGGGGGCAGAAATCAACAGGGTAGCCGCGCCCAGCAGGGCGCTGAGGACGTGTTTCAAGGTAACCTCCCTATCTTGCTATGAGCATATACCCACGCATTGCAATTATGTTCACACCGCGCCGTGGCCCTGTCAAGATCAAGATAAGGCGGCTACACCGCCCGCTCCGGGGGACAAGCCGCAAGCCACAGGGAGGCGCGACATGCTGCGGAGCGCCCGGGTCCAGAGGGGTTTTGGGGCGGCGGGCTCCCGTTACGGCTTCAGGATCGCACTTGCCGTCGCCTCGTCGGTGATCAAGCCGTTGATCAGACGGCCCTTTCAACGCCGCCCTGATCGCCGCAACCTTGGCGCCACCGACGGCTGCTCCGATGGTGAGGGCCTGGGCGGGGACTTGCGGCGGAATGCTGGTCAGGCGGGCGTTGGTCCCGCCCTTGATGATGCGCCCCTGGGCATCGAACGCCCAGCCGGTCAGTTCGCCGACGGCGCCCAGCCGCATGATTTCAAGCAGTTCCTCACGCGTGACGAAGCCGTCGACAAACACTTGCGCGCGCTGATCCATCTGCCCGATGCCGACAAGCCGCAGATCAGCCTTGGCGGCGACCGCCCTCACCCGGGCGATCGGATCTATCTTGAGCATCTGGTCACGTTCGCCCGCGGACGACATCAGAAACGGCAACGGCATCGGATAGTGGCGCGCCTTGGTGCGATCGGCGAGCCGCCCGACGGTGTCGAAGAAGCTCGCGGAGCCGTCGGCCGAGATGTTACCGACCAGCGACACGATCTGGTGATTGGGGCAGTCGATCGGCGAAACCCGCTCGACCGCGGCACGCACCGCTCTGCCCGTGCCCAATGCGACGATGGTGGGCTTCTCGGTGCGCAGCGTCAATTCCAGGATGTTGGCGGCCCGCTCGGCAATTCCGGCGGACGAAAGCGGCGCGGCGGGATCGGCTGGGCACCACTTCGCAGTAAACCAGATGAAACAAGTCCTTCAGGCGCGCGGCCAACTCCATGCACGCCGCGATCGGATGCTCCAGCCGGAAGGTGATCAGGCGTTCGGCGAGACACAGCGAAACAAGCCGCTGGGCCGAGGCGCGCGAAACCTGGAGCATTTTGGCGATCTCGTCTTGGGTGTGACCGGCGATGAAATCCAGCCAGCCGGCACGCGCGGCTTCGTCCAGACGGGACTTCTCGTTGTCGGATGCTGCCATCGACCTCTACCGATCCGTTCGCCAAAAATCCGCCATCCGCCCGAAAACGCGATCGGCCCCGGCTTCGCGGAGAATGGCTTTGCCGTCACGCGATTGATAGTGACTGCCTCCCACAAATCCCCAAACCGTCATGCCAGCCGCCTTGCCCGCTGTCACGCCACTGACGCTGTCCTCGATCACCAGAGTCCGGCGAGGATCCGCCCGCATCCTTTCGGCCGCGTACAGGAAGAGATCTGGCGCGGGCTTGCCGCGTTCCACCATCTGCGAGGTATAAAGCCGTCTGTCGAAATGCGGCGCAAGGCCCGTCAGGGAAAGCGAAAGCGATACCCGATCGATATCGCTGGACGAGGCGACGCAGTGTGGGATCTGCAAGCCCGTCAGCACAGAGATCACTCCTTCAATCGAGCAGAGCGATGTGAGAAAGGCGGTACGAACCTCTGTCTTCAACTCACTCGCGAATCGCTCGGGAATCGAGCGCCCCAGGGCCGCGTAGTGCTCGAGGACAGCCGTCACGCTTCGTCCAAGGAACAGATCGAGTGCCTGGTCCACACCAAGGTCGATGCCGTATCCCGCCAAGACTTCCGAAAGACACCGGCAACTCAGCACCTCGCTATCGACCAGAACGCCGTCGCAGTCGAAAATGATCAGATCTGGTTTGGTCATCGGATCTTGCAGCCACCTTTTCGCCCTAGGAGAGCATATACCCGAGATATGAGCAATAACCCGGATTTGGCGCGTCCGAATATTGAAAACAGGTCTGGCGTGAGATTTCCCGAAAGGTGCGGCTGTGCGAATGCCGACGATGTCGTCCTAATTGCGATCGTTACGTCGCAACAGCGAAACGATGGCGGTCGCAAGAACCGTATCCACTTTCGCTATTGGCATGAGTGTCCGCTTCGCGCCAACAGCCGTCATTCAGCGAAGCCCGCTTGTGGTAGCTTTGAGACACGTCGACCGGTTGAGCCGGCAGGGGAAGACCGGAAACGGCGCTTACTTGATGCGCGACGAACATCTATCCGAACACCAGACGGCCATACGCGGACGGTCGAAGGCATCTACGCCACGTCAGGGCGGGCGGGACTCCTCCGATGCCGCGCAAACTATAGAATGAAGGGAAAAATTCGAGTTCTTGCCCATCTGTCCTGTGTGAATAGTAAGGGGCATCTCAGAGATTTGCCCCTTAGAATTCACAGATCTGTTGCCGATGCGTCACCCGAGCGCGCAGGGGGACGGAAAGGGAATTGAAAGCCAACACTCGTGCGGCCTGATCCTTGACGTCAATGCTGCTTTGAACGACGTGGAAGCGTTTCTAGGTTGTTGGCGCTGGGCGGTTCGAGCATGACCTGCTTGAGGCTGGTGCCGGACAGAACCACGATCACAAAAATCAATTTGCCGGCTTCGTTCATCAGTCCGCCGCTGAGCGCTTTTCCTGACGTGTTGTCCTCGGCTACGAAGACTGCATCTGCAAGCTCTTGCCGGACAGATTGCATGGCGATCAAGTTAAGTCGATCCTCTAGGTTCAACTCGCTCATGGATGACACTGTAGCATTGCCCGCAACCTGCCCTGTTTTGGCGTCGATCGTATCTGCCCAGATGCGATCCTGCCGAAACATCCTCACGCGATAAACGGATGAGCCGGAGCCGCCATCAAAACTGACATCCACGATCCTCGAACCGGGGTGGAGGCTGTCGGCTATCTTCAGCGCTTGGCGCAATGATACTTCCGCGCCTCGGAACAACTCAAGTTCACGGCTTATCGCCTCGTCGGTAAGTCCATTGCCGTTTGCATCCTGTTCCTGAGCCGCGCTAATTTCGCCATCCGACGTGGCTCCGGCATAGGAGGGTGCGCAGATCAGCAACGATAATAGGGCTACGAATAGTTGTTTCTTTGACATTGGCCCACTCATTTAGATCGACGAGGAACCGTTAGTTGAAGAGGAACGCTGGCCAGCAGGATGATGCCGTTCTAGCTATAAGCCATTGACCGACGCAAAACCGCTTTGCGGAATTTCCAATCGTTGGCGCGGGGGACCAAGCCACGAGCTACAGTTATAGGCACCGGCGCCGCCAACATCGCTCGCACAGACGGTTGAAAGAAATGATCATGTTCGAAGTACTCCGGGTTGCCGCAAAAAGATCATTCCAGGGTCATTGACCACACGACTGTTCTCCGATGCGGTCGTTAAACGTTTCGATTTCGGCGTCAATGATCCTTAGAGCGCGTTCGCGGCTCACACTATTCTGGCAGGTTGCGGCGGCTTGACGGGCCGTTACTGCCTCGACGAATTGGGAGATGACGACGCGGCATTTCTCATCAACAGACGAATGGTTCATACTGTTCTGCGACGCTCGCGCACGCCGAATATGGGAAGCGCCCAGCGTTGAATCTTGATCGCATTCTGACGCACCAAGTGCGGCTGTATTTGACATGGACAGGAGAAGAAGCGCGAAGGCCACTCCTGCATTGGAAGCGATATCGGAAGGAGAAACGAACCTCACGTTGTCACCGGGTCTTTGCACTTTATCACCGCCACCATGATCCAAATGAAAAGGCGCTGACCTCTCACTCCGAGATCTTTATGAAATCGAGTAGCGCGATCTACTGACCCTGCGTATCGCGCGATTGGCTTCTGGTTGGCCGGCATTAACCGTTGGTATAATGCGACCGCTGCAAAGGGTGCGAAAGTGGAGGGCCAGTGAATGCCCCCAACAGCCATCGTTCAAATGATGTGCGCCGCTGATTTCAGTTCGCACCATCGGCCGATCTCGGAGATTCGTCGATCGTAAATCCGGATGGATCAGCGGCGCCGCGATTGCCGAAGGGAGACCTGCAGCCATGGTCGCGAGGGCGTTGTCGAGCAGCGTGTTTGGCGACACTCGTGCGATAGCTGCGGGCGAACATTCAAGGCTGGTCTAGAAGCAGGAACCTATGAACCTGCGACTCTCATTTGCTTTTCTCGCTTGAAGAATTCCGATGAGCGTCCAGCCAATGACGATCTAGCCGCGATGGTGTCGGTGCCTGATCACGCCCTCGGACGAACACTTAGGATTGTGGTAGGATCTGCAACACGATCAGCCCGTCTTTGAACCGGTTGGAAATTCGGCAGCGACAGGACGTCAATGGGAGACATACGAGATGACTGACTATGCCCCGCTGACCCTCCATGTTCCCGAACCGGCGGTTCGGCCTGGCGGCACCCCCGATTTTTCGAGTGTCGGGGTTCCAAGAGCGGGATCTGTGGAGCGGCCGGATGTGAACGCCGATCCGGAATCGATCCGCGACCTCGCCTATTCGATCATCCGCGTTCTTAACCGCGACGGTAAGGCGATCGGTCCGTGGGGCGGCCTCTTGAGCGACGAAGAACTGCTCGAGGGTCTGCGCCACATGATGATTTTGCGCACGTTCGACGCACGGATGCTGATGGCGCAGCGGCAAGGCAAAACATCGTTCTATATGCAGCACATGGGAGAAGAGGCCGTCAGCTGCGCTTTCCGCAAGGCACTCCTGCCGGGCGACATGAATTTTCCGACCTATCGTCAGGCAGGACTGCTGATCGCCGCCGGCCATTCGCTGGGCGATATGATGTGCCAGATCTACTCCAACGAGCGGGATCCGCTGAAAGGCCGTCAGATGCCGGTTCTCTATTCGTCGAAGGAGGACGGCTTCTTCTCGCTTTCTGGAAATCTGGCAACCCAATATATACAGGCTGTAGGCTGGGCCATGGCGTCCGCGATCAAGAACGACACGAAGATCGCCGCCGCGTGGATCGGAGATGGCGCGACCGCCGAATCGGACTTCCACGCCGCCTTGGTTTTCGCCTCCACCTACAAGGCGCCGGTGGTGCTCAACATCGTTAACAATCAGTGGGCGATCTCGACCTTCCAGGGCATCGCCCGCGGCGGCTCCGGCACATTCGCTGCGCGCGGTCTCGGCTTCGGCATCCCCGCCCTCAGGGTCGACGGCAACGACTATCTTGCTGTCCATGCTGTAGCGAAATGGGCAGTCGAGCGGGCACGCCGCAATCTCGGTCCCACGCTCATCGAATATGTCACCTACCGTGTCGGCGCTCATTCCACCTCCGACGATCCGTCCGCCTACCGGCCGAAGACCGAGTCCGACGCCTGGCCACTCGGCGACCCCGTGATCCGGCTCAAAAATCACTTGATCGCAAGAGGTGTCTGGTCGGACGAACGCCATAAGCAAGCGGAAGCCGAAGTTCTGGATACCGTGATGACCGCACAGAAGGAGGCCGAAAGCCACGGCACGCTGCATGCCGGTGGCAAGCCCTCGGTGCGTGACATGTTCGAGGATGTCTACGCGGAAATGCCGCCCCATCTACGAAGGCAACGCCAGCAGGCGGGAGTCTGAACCATGCCCCGCAAAACTATGGTCGAAGCCATCCGCGACGCCATGGACGTGATGATGGGCCGAGACGACAATGTTGTAGTGTTCGGCGAGGATGTGGGTTTCTTCGGCGGCGTCTTTCGCGCCACGCAGGGGCTACAGGCGAAATACGGCAAGAGCCGTTGTTTCGATGCGCCGATCAATGAGTCGGGGATTGTGGGCGCGGCGGTCGGCATGGCGGCCTATGGGCTTCGCCCCTGCGTCGAGATCCAGTTCGCTGACTACATGTATCCCGCCTACGACCAGATCGTTTCAGAAGCCGCGCGACTGCGCTATCGCTCGAATGGCCAATTTACCTGTCCGCTCGTGGTGAGAATGCCAACCGGCGGCGGAATCTCAGGCGGACAGACCCACAGCCAGAGCCCGGAGGCTCTGTTCACCCATGTGGCAGGTCTGAAGACGGTCGTGCCGTCGAACCCGAGCGACGCCAAAGGACTGTTGATTGCGGCGATCGAGGATCCCGATCCAGTGATCTTCCTGGAGCCGAAGCGGCTCTACAACGGCCCCTTCGACGGTCATCACGACCGGCCCATCACACCTTGGTCGAAACACGAGCTCGGCGAGGTTCCGGACGGTCACTACGTCGTGCCTCTGGGGAAGGCCATCGTCCGGCGCCAAGGCGCGGCCCTGACCGTGCTCGCCTACGGGACGATGGTCTATGTCGGCACGGCGGCTGTTGCGGAAACCGGCGTCGATGCTGAAATCATCGACCTTCGCACGCTGTTGCCGCTCGATCTGGAAACGATCGAAGCATCGGTCCGAAAGACGGGCAGATGTGTGATCATCCATGAGGCGACGCGGACATCTGGTTTCGGCGCTGAGCTTTCCGCACTGGTGCAGGAAACATGTTTCTACCACCTGGAGACCCCCATCAGGCGCGTCACGGGTTGGGATACGCCCTATCCGCATGCGCAGGAATGGGATTACTTCCCTGGTCCCGCTCGTGTCGGCCGCGCGCTGCTCGAAACAATGGAGCAGTGAGATGACCGAGCATGTGATCAGACTGCCCGATGTGGGCGAAGGTGTCGCCGAGGCCGAGCTCGTCGAGTGGCATGTCAAGATCGGTGATCTTGTCCGGGAGGATGCAATCCTTGCAGCGGTCATGACCGATAAGGCGACGGTGGAGATTCCCTCGCCGGTCGAGGGCGAGATTGTTTGGCTCGGCGCCGAGGTCGGCGATGTGGTCGCAGTCGGTTCGGATCTCGTCCGCCTGGAGGTCCGAGGCGAATATAGCAGCTCCGCTCCCACAGGCGCGCGGGTGGTGCCGAGAGCGAAGGCTCCTGCCGCCGAGACAACGGAATCCGCTCCGTTGGCAAAGCGTCCCGTTGGCGATTCACTCGAGCGCGTGCCGACCGCGACCGCCCTGCCGGGATCCGCCACAGACCGACCGATCCGAACCGCACCGTTCCGGCAATTCACCCCTGGGGCTCCGCGGCCCGAAGGCGAAAAGCCCCTGGCCGCGCCGGCAGTTCGTCTGAGGGCTCGAGAGGCCGGAGCAGACCTGCGACAGGTATCCGGCACTGGTCCTGCCGGTCGCATCACACACGAGGATCTGGACGCTTTCTTCGCTCAGAGACCCGGGGTGGCGAGAGCGCCAGGCCTTCAGCCGAGGACTGCCGTAGAAGACATCAAGGTGGTCGGCCTGCGCCGCAGGATCGCCGAGAAAATGTCGATTTCCAACTCGCGCATTCCCCACATTACCTACGTCGAGGAGGTCGATGTCACCGGGCTCGAGGAGCTTCGGGCAACGCTCAACAACCAGAAACGGCACGATCAGCCGAAGCTGACGCTCTTGCCCTTCCTGATGCGCGCCATGGTGCTTGCGATCGTCGAGCAGCCCAATCTGAACGCGCTGTTCGACGACGAGGCAGGCGTCGTACACCAGCATGCCGGCGTGCATATCGGCATCGCGGCGCAGACGTCCGCGGGCCTCATGGTGCCGGTGGTCAGGCACGCAGAAGCGCTCGACCTTTGGGGCTGTGGGGCTGAGTTGAACCGGCTTGCCGAAGCAGCGAAGAACGGCACTGCTACCCGCGACGAACTGAGCGGCTCCACTATCACCATCACGTCGCTCGGCACCATGGGCGGCGTGGTGACGACGCCCATCATCAACCATCCTGAGGTCGCAATTATCGGTGTCAACAAGATGATGGTGCGTCCCATCTGGGATGGATCAGCATTCATTCCCCGCAAGATGATGAACCTTTCGTCCAGCTTCGATCACCGCGTAGTGGATGGCTTTGACGCCGCGCTCTTCGTGCAACGCATCAAAACGCTGCTTGAGATGCCAGCGCTGATCTTTATGGAAGGCTGACGCCGTGAAAGACATCTCCTGCAAGCTCCTGGTGATCGGTGCGGGTCCAGGCGGTTATGTCTGTGCGATCCGGGCAGGCCAACTTGGTATCGACACTGTAGTAGTCGAGGCGAAAAAGCTCGGTGGAACCTGCCTCAATGTCGGCTGCATTCCCTCCAAGGCGCTGATACACGCAGCCGAAGAGTTTAAGAAGGTTGCACGAATCGCGAGCGGCGAGAGCCCACTCGGCATTTCCGCCGGCAAGCCCGCGCTCGATCTCTCGAAGACCGTGCTCTGGAAGGAAGGAATCGTCGGTCGCCTCAACAACGGAGTTTCGGGACTATTGAAGCGAGCGGACGTGAAGGTCGTCGAGGGCTGGGCTCGATTTCGCGACGGCAAGACGGTCGAGGTGGAGACGGAAATCGGCCCGCAGGTGATTCGCGCGGAACAGGTGGTGATCGCCACGGGTTCCGACGCTATCGAACTTCCGTTCCTTCCGTTCGGCGGCAAGGTGATCTCATCGACAGAGGCTCTGGCGCTGATCGAAGTGCCGAGTAAGCTTGTCGTCGTGGGGGCTGGCTATATCGGACTGGAGCTTGGGACCGCATTTGCCAAAATAGGCGCCGCGGTAACCGTCGTGGAAGCTCAGGGCCGCATCCTACCTCAATACGACGCCGAACTGACGCGGCCGGTCGCCAAGCGTCTGCGCGAACTCGACATCAGGGTGCTGACCGGCGCCAAGGTGAAAGGACTCGCGTCCAAAGGCGATGCCCTCTCCATCGAGGCGGCAGATGGCGAGGTGGTGACGCTCGCGGTCGACAAAATCCTCGTTACTGTCGGCCGCAAGCCGGCGACCGAGGGCTGGGACCTTGATGCAATCGATCTCGATATGGATGGTCCGTTCATTCGCATCGATGACAAGTGCCGCACCTCGATGCGTGGCGTCTACTGCTATCGGAGACGTGACGGGCGAGCCGATGCTGGCACACCGGGCTACGGCGCAAGGCGAGATGGTGGCGAGGATCGTCGCCGGCGAAAAACGCTCCTGGGATAAGGTTTGCATTCCCGCAGTTTGCTTCACCGATCCTGAGATTGTCACCGCCGGACTGTCGCCCGACGAGGCTAAGGCGGCCGGCATCGAGTTTAAAACCGGGCTCTTTCCTTTCCAGGCGAGCGGCCGCGCCATGACGCTAGAGAAAGAAGCGGGCTTCATTCGCGTGGTCGCCAGAGCCGACAATCATCTTCTACTCGGCATTCAGGGAGTGGGCGCCGGGATTGCGGAATTGTCGGCTGGTTTCAGCTTGGCGCTCGAGATGGGCGCGCGGCTCGAGGACGTCGCTGCAACGATCCATGCCCATCCGACGCAGAGCGAAAGTCTTCTGGAGGCCGCCCTCAAGGCTTTGGGCCATCCGATGCATATCTAGGCGATCAATCTTTTGCGTGTATCGAAAACCCTTTCCGTATTGATGACGTGACGAAATCACCTGATAACCGGCCAACGCAACACAGGCGTTCAGCGCAGGCTTCGTCGCAAACCCCGTCGACAGCGCCACTTCGTCGCTCTGATCGATAAACGATACATCGAACCGGCCCCGGTCGCGCCGAGCGCAAAGCAAAGCAGTCGATAAGGGCCTCCATAACAATCGTGCGGGGCGGCTGGCCAAAGCTGCCTTTGAACGGGTGGTCCGGTCAGTGCAAACGCAAATAGAGTTGGAATAAGCCGTTTGGGGCGGCTGTTTGCGTACGAACGGCTGCTTTTGCGCCAATAGCTGCCATTCAAGGGAGGTCAGTTTTTGACCGATACTGTTGAAGAAGTATCGAACTGCACCGAAAACCTCGCGTATCGGTTAGTTGACAAGGCGCACCGCGGCGCTGGCAGATAGCGGTGCGCCTTAGCCTTCGTCGTTCAGCAGCTCGAACGAACTCCTGCGACGGTTATTGCGCGTTGATCCATTTTTCCGAACCCGTCAGCTTAACCGACACATCCGAAATGGAAACCCGCAGCGGCTTTCCATCGAAGGTCCCTCGGTGATCCGTTGCGACAAGGAGTGGGCCAGCCTTCTTGTGGTCCGCCCACGTCGCAATCACGAGCTTGGGCGGCTTGTTTGCGCCGTGGTGATAGGCGATCTCCACGATTCGTTTGTCGGCGCCAACGTAGAGGTCCCAGGTGTCGCCGGGCTCGTAGCCACCGTCCGAAGGGTATTTCACCACGACCCGCTCAGCGGAAGCGTCACCCAGGGCCAGTTTCTGCAGGCCCTCATCGGTCACAGTCGCGCCGTCCCATACGACGTGCAACGGGAGGAGCAACCAATACTGATCGTTGATGAATGCCGGATCGATTTCTTTCTTTATGGCTTCGCTTTGGGTGCTGAGCTGCGAGCGCTGATAGTTAGCCTTTACCGGTTTGCCTTCCTTGTCCTTCCCCTCGTAGGAGACCGTGTCGGTCTTCGGGCTCCATTCCCACCTGTGAGAAAGTTGGACACCAGGAAGGTCCGCATTCCAGGTGTAGCGGATTGCCTCGATTTGCCCAAACGAATCAAGGCCGTAGGTCTTGGCAATCTGTTCGGCAATCGGTGGGTTCTGCTGCGCTCTGGCAGTCGCAGGGAAGATCAACAGCATGCCGAAGGCTAAGAGGCGGATCACATCGAGTCGGCTCAACTCGCCGCGCGCCTGAGTGCGAATACTGCTCATGTCGACCTCCTTAGGTTTGGATGCATTGCGTTGACCGAGCCAAGGCTCGGCTACCAGATAAATACCTCCGATTAGCTTGCGCAGGATAGCACATCTGCGCGTTGGCGGATGAGTTTGGCACTTTTCGAGCATGGTTGCTTTAGCCAATGTCCGCTTCACGCCTGAGATTTATGCTTCGCTCGATGCTCATTCTGTCGCGTTCTTGCTGCATTGATTTGCGTACCGCGAGGTGTCTGCGCGCCTATTGGACGATGTTTAATGACCGCTTTGCGCCATAAGCGGTCGGTCACGCATTTCCGTTTTGAATAAGTTCAGACGCCGGAACGTTATTTTATTTTTGTCTCGGCCGCGATCAGCTCTTTACCTTCCGCGGTCCTGATCGTCAGCTGTACCTGTTCGCCGCTGCCGCCGGCAGGAATCGTCGCGGAAATGCGATTTCCGTTTTTCGGGTCGGCTTTCACGGCGTCGCTGAACAATACCACTTCGCCGCGTTTCAACGTTACGCGCAACGGCGTCGCCGGTTCGATACTGAAGAACTGAAGATACACGCCGGACCCCTCGGCCGAAAGATTGATCAGGATGTTCTCGTTCGCGTGCGTCACGTTGCTCATGCCGACGGTGGGGCTGTAGCTTTCCGGGATCGACACTTCGCCCAGTGCGGGAAAATTAGCGCTGTGGAAAAACTCGTCCGACACGCCCGCCCACAATTCGATGTAAGGCCGCTGTTCGTTCGGGTCTTTGCGTGCGTCGGTTTCGTTCGTAAATGACGGAAATCCCCAGGTCCACATTTTCAAGCCCGGCGTGATCGTATTGTCGGCGATGCGGATGATCCCCTCTTCGTTGTCGTGGTTGATCACACCCCAGAAATTCTCGCCCTGCATATCGGGCGCAGCGTAGGCGATGCCCATCGTCGGCCAGTTCTTGAAGTAACGCAGTTTTTCGAAACGGCTCTGGCCCCGACGTAAGGTCTTGTCGCCGTCGGCCAGGTTGGTCGACCAGCGGGGCGTGCTGTAGGCCTGGATCGGCGCGATGATTTCGGCGCCGCCGGTAGTTTTAGGATTTTTCGGGTCCGATCCCGGCGCGAGCGTCGTGCAGGTCCAGTACTCGTATTTGACCGTCTTGTCGTGCGGATTTTTCAGCACCACGCGCGCATCGAGCGCGGCGCGATCGGCCTTCAGCGTGACATAGTAAGTCGCTTCGATGCCCGTCGAGCCCCGGAACCTCTTCGGTGCCGCGGAATACTCAAAATCGTCTTTAAGCGACATCGACACCGTCACTTCGCCGGCATTCTCCTTCACTATCTTAAAATTCCACGGCTTCAGCCACGTCTTGCCGTGTTCGGCATCCGGGAACGTGGGGAAGATGCCGCCATACACCATCAGCCAGTCGTAATAAAAATTGCCGCCCTCGATCCCGTAAGGCACGCCTACTTCCGTGCGATAGAGTTGTTCGTGGCCGGTCGGCTTGTAAATGATAGAAAGAATGCGCCCGCCAAATTCGGGCAGGAGCGTTACCTTCAGATAGTGATTCTCGAGCACGTAGGTCCTGAACGTGCGATCGACGATTGTCTTCTTGTCGAGCGACCCGCTGACGAATCCGTTGTCAGCATTGGTCGCGTACTTGACGTTGCTCCACGTAATCGTCGACTCTCTGAGAGACACTCTGTCCAGCGAGGCCGCATGCACGACGGCATCAAACACACAAACCGTCGAAAGTGCTGCAACCGCGAAACGGACATGGGTACGCGAGAAAGTATGAATTGCCATTTTCGTCGCCTTCGAATGAGCAGGAGCGACAATTCGAGTACATCGACGCGGCCGGCCGAAAGCAGGCTTGATCGTCTCGCCCACAGCTATTACGCCGGAATGAGGGCAAACCCGAAGCGATCGATCTTTTGCCTATCGACAAGACGGAAGTGTGCATAATAAATAGTTGTGATGCCGCATGGCTGTCAATTGAGGATAAAAAATTGACACCGAGAGCATTGGTTATGATCGGCTGTCTCGCCGCTCTCGCGCCAGCTTTTGCGCAAGACGATCTGAGGATCACACCGGCACGGCTTTCCTTGACAGTCAGGAACGAGCCGCCGGATGAACTGTGTCGCCGCTTCGATCCGCGGGATGCCAGCCAGCTTGCGACGGTGTCGCTGCACCGGACCTTTCACGATGATTTCGACGCGCATCCGTTGTCGACCGGAAAGTGGGCGCCTCACTACGCCGGGGGCGCCGCGTGGCCGGACGCGCGCTATTGGGGGGGAGACGGCTCCGACCTCAAACGAAAAGATGCCTATAACGGTGAACAGCAGATCTACGTGGATCCGCGCTACAGCGGACGAGCAACCACTCCGCTTGGGCTCGACCCATTCAAGATTCGAGATGGAATTCTCTCGATCGTCGCCAGCCGCACGCCTCCCGAACTCAAGCCGGTGCTCTTCAACAATGAATACACCTCGGGCATCCTCACGACCCAAGGTTCGTTTTCGCAGAAGTACGGATATTTCGAGATTCGCGCAAAGCTACCGGTCGGGACCGGCGTTTGGCCCGCGTTCTGGCTGCTCGCGGATGACGGCGGCTGGCCTCCCGAGATCGACGTAATGGAGGGACGCGGGCAGCAGATCGGCGACATGGTGATGACGACGCATTGGCGGAATCACGCAACCGGGCTCGTGCAATCCTGCGGCTTCGACTTCCTGTTGCCGGACGCATCGAACGATTTCCACGATTACGGCGTGCTGTGGACGCAAGACCGGATTGTCTATTTCATCGACCGCAAGCCGGTATCGGATATCAAGGTCCCGATGGGCTTCGACGATCCGATGTATATGATCGTGAACCTCGCGATGGGCGCTAAGTACTTCAAGGGCGTCGGAGTCATCGACGCTGAATCTCCTGTCATGGTCGAATTCCAGATCGACAGGATTTACGCCTATCAGATCGATCCTTAAATAGCATCGCGCCCGGGACGCCGATGCCGATCAACGAGAGCCTGGAGTAGTCGATGGCAGGTCAATTCTCGCGTCGGTATTTTGCCAAGCTTGCGGGCCTTTCCGCGTTCGGCATGGCGGCGACGCCGGCGAAGCCGGCGGACGGCGAGTCGAAGCCCGCGCCCGACCGTCACGCCCCCGCCGGTTTCCCGAATGGCTTTGTGTGGGGCACGGCCACATCAGCCTATCAGATCGAAGGTGCCGTCGACGAAGACGGCCGCGGCCGCTCGATCTGGGACACCTTTGCCCACACGCCGGGCAGGATCGCTGATCACAGCAACGGCGACCGCGCCAATGATCACTACCACCGCTACAAGCAAGACGTCCGCCTGATCAAGGATCTCGGCGTCAAGGCCTATCGATTTTCAATCGCGTGGCCGCGCGTGTTTCCGCAAGGGTCGGGTTCGCCGAATCCTAAAGGTCTCGATTTCTACAACCGCCTCCTGGATGAACTGCTGGCCAGCGGCATCGAACCCTATGCGAACTCTGTATCACTGGGATTTGCCGCAGGCGCTGCAGGATCGCGTCGGCGGATGGCAGTCCAGCGACACGTCGAAGGCGTTTGGGGTTTACGCCGGTTATGTGGCAGAGCGCCTGAGCGATCGAGTCAAGAATTTCTTCACGGTCAACGAACCCGGAAGGTTCGTAAATTTTGGCTATGGATGGAACATTGACGCCCCCGGCCTCAAATTGCCGCAGGGTGAGCTGAACCAGGTCCGTCACCACGTGGCGCTGGCGCACGGTCTTGCCGTGCAGGCGATCCGTGCCGAAGCGCGCGCGGGCACCAGGGTCGGTCCGGCCGAGAACATCGCGGCCTGCCTGCCCGCGATCAACACGCCCGAAAATATTCGCGCCGCCGAGATCGCGACCCGCGAATTGAACGCCGGCTTCCTGGGCGTGATCCTGGAGGGAAAATATACCGACGGATTTCTCGCCTATGCCGGCGCGGCCGCCCCCAAATTCACCGCCGACGAGCTGAGGATCATCTCCTCTCCGAACGACTTTGTCGGCCTCAACATCTACGCGCCGCAGTTCTACGTGGTAGCATCCGACAGCGCGCCGGGTTTCACCGTGCTGCCCTTTCCGACCTCATTTCCGCATATGAATTCCGAGTGGCTCAGGGTCGGCCCCGAAACCATCTATTGGGTGCCGCGACTGGCGGCAAAAGTCTGGAATATCGATACGATTTACATCAGCGAGAACGGAACGTCTTCCGCCGATGAGTTGGCCGCCGACGGCAAGGTCTACGACCTCGATCGCATCATGTTCTTGCGCAACTACCTGACGCAGCTGCAGCGCGCCACAGCCGAGGGCGTGCCGGTTCGCGGTTATTTTCTGTGGAGTCTGATGGACAATTTCGAATGGATTTTCGGATTCGAAAAGCGCTTCGGGCTGTACCGAGTAAATTTTGACACGCAGGCCCGCGTGCCCAAGCTAAGCGTATCTTTCTACAGGGACGTTATCGCCCGGAATGCGATTGGGATTTAAACGGATGCGCTAAATGTCCGCTTTGCGCTGCCGGCTCAACCGATCGACGCAACACAAGCGTTAAATCTCTCTGCTGGGGTTTCAAATTGCAAGGTCTCACGTGGCCGTTCGTTGAGCTGACGCGCCACTTTGTTCAGATAGGCTTGCGAGTGCACCGACAGGTCGGTGCCCTTGGGGAAGTACTGTCTCAGCAGACCATTGGTGTTCTCATTTGACCCGCGCTGCCACGGGCTTTGCGGATCGCAAAAGTAGACGTCAATGTTGGTCGTCAGCGTAAATTGTCGATGATCCGCAAGTTCCTTGCCCCGGTCCCAGGTCAGCGACCGCGCGATAGCTCCGTCATATGAAGTGGCGAAAGCCCGACCGGATGACCCCGGCCTCCCCGTAAGAGAGTTCGCATAACCGACGCCTTAAACCACGCGTTTACCAGCCTGGACCGCGATCGGCCTCTGCACAAAATACATCAGTATCAGGGAAATAACCGCCGTTGTAACGACGACGTATCCCAGCCGATCGAAATGCCGGAGCGAACCGTCTGCATCTTGCGCGATAAGCGCGGCGGCGAACACGGAGCCGATGCCGCCGGAGAGTTGTTGCAGGGATGCACTGACCGCGCTGAAGGAGCCGCGTTGTGTGGGCTCTGGAATTGCGGAAATCAACGCTTGCGACGGAATCATGCGCGAAAAGATGCCGACGAACATCAAGACGTTGACCAGGATCGCGACCGTTAAACTTACCTGGCCGAGATGGGTGTAGATCAGCACCATGACGATGGACATGGCGCTGCCGAACGCGAAGGTGGGAAATTTACCAAAAGCATCGCTCGCACGTCCCACCAGCGGTCCGATGAAAATGCTGAACAGACCGGAGACGAGATAGATCGTCGGCAGATGAATGATATCGATGCCGAGATTATGCACGGTGTAGGCGCTGCCGAACGGCATCAGCATGTAGCCGCCGGTCGCCAGCAGCGTCGTCACCGCGAATGCCATCCAATAGCGTGGCTGTACGACCGTTGCGATCAGATGCCGGAAGGCGTTTTTGTCCTGCTTCAGCAACAGATGGCCGTTCACCGGCTTCATCAAAAACAGCACGGCGACCATGCCGGCGATCGACAGGCCGACCAACGCGCCAAACGCGACGTGCCAATTCCAGCGGTTGGAGAGAAAAAGACCGGCCGGGATGCCAAGCACCTGGCTCGCCGCGAAGGCCGTTTGTACGAAGCCCATCACGCGACCGCGCAATTGCAGCGCAAACAGATCGGTGACGATTGCGAGCACCACGGAGCCGATCACGCCCCCGAACAAGCCGGTGACAATCCGGCCCAGCAGAAGCAGATGATAATTCGGAGCGAACGCGCAGAGCGCTGTTCCAAGGGTAAAGCCGACATAAAAGAACAAGAGCAGTCGCTTACGATCGAACCGGTCGGCAAAGCCGGCCGCCAGGATGCCGGAAATTCCCGCACTGAACGCGTAGGCCGAAACCGCTACCCCGAACTGTGCGGCCGAAATATCGAGCGCCGGCATGATGATGGCGCCGAGCGGCGACATGATCATGAAGTCGATGATGATCGTGAACTGGACAAGTGCCAGCAGCGCAACGAGGATCGACTGGTAGCGCGAAAAGCCGCGGGATATTTCTTGCCGGTCATCGATCGGCGCCGTCAGGGTTTGTTCGGTCATGACATTCATTCTGGGGGAGAAGGGTGAGGACGTGCAACGCGCCACCGACGCGGTCACAATCTATTCCGGCTCTGCGTTATTTCGATGGCTTGACAAGCAATTTTAATGGAGGGTTTTGCCCGCCGCCGTCCTTAAGAGACGTAGAATCATTCCAGCGAAAATAGTTGGGTGATACCCATCCAGGGTCAGTCCTGCCAAATTCATAAATCAACTTCGAGACCCCCCAAGCAATTGGCCTTGCCGTACCGCCCATCGCTCGTCGCCACCGCTGACGAGGTGGTAGAATGACCAAGCTGATGTCCGGGTCTGCCACTTAGCCGGCAAATCAGCGAATGGCTGCCTTGCGCCAGAAACGGTCATGCAACGGATTAGCGCGAATCGATTCTCGGGACTGGCAGCGCAATTATGCTCCGAACCGCCGGATTTTCACTTATGTTCGTCCCTTCAGATCCGATTTGGTGAGACTGGTTATGACAGCAATAGCCTATCTGGCGGGGCCAGACGTGTTTCTTCCCAATGCGGTCGCGCACGCCGCAACGAAGGTGGAGATATGCCGGCGATTAGGTTTGCGCGGTATCCGATGTCGACAGCGCGTATCAGCAACTCAAGGAAAATGGCCGCCGACGGCTACAAGCCGTGGCTCAAGATGGTGAGAAAGCCCGTAGCGATCGCACAAGAACGTTCGCTTTGCGCCAAAAGCCGTCACTGCCAAGTGTACGCTGAACCCCACCACGTAGACGAGGTCGAATTGATCGGACTAACAACTCTCGGACGGCAGTTGCCGGTTGGATCGCCGCGCTTTCGCAGCGTTTGTTGGAACCGGCCGCTACTGCTTGGGGGCGTACTGCATCTCGCCGTTGCCGAATGACCAGTTCTCCGGCAAGACATCAACGAGACTGATGAAGACGTCCTGCTTGCGCACGTCGGCCTTGGTGTGGAGATCGTCAGCGATCTTGCGATAAAATGCTTTCTTCACCCCGGTGCTGCGCCCGGCGTTCCAAGTCACCTGTATGAAGATAATGCCGTCGGTGTAATCAATGCCAAGATAGCGTTGCTTCGGAAACACCAGCTCGTCGGCGGCGTGACCGGTGAAGATTTGGAACTTGTCGTCGGCGGGAACCTTCGCGACCGTAATCATCGCGTCATAGACGACGTCGCTGACGGTTTGCCGCAGCTTCGGCGACGCGGTTCTGCTGAGATTGATCCTGACGAGCGGCATGTGTTTCTCCTTCTTGGATGCTGACGGCTCCTGCTGCGCCCAAGCGTCGGCGATACCGGGCGCGATTTTCCCAAGTGAAGACCCCCATCGTGTCGCCCCGATCGCTACAACAACTCGCGGCCACGCATTGTACTTCAAAGCTTTTGGACCCAAACAAGCCATTCCAGCGGACGGGAGAGCTAAGCGTTTGCCAGTTCCGGCCCCGGCGTCGCTGTCGTGAGGCAAGCTGGTCGCCCGGCCACCGCCGTTCGCCCCTTTGTGCGCTGCGTAAGCGTTGTCAGTAAAGTCGAGCGTAAGTCGCCCGCACAATTTAGCGGGTGACAACGGACGGCATCAAAAATTGCATCAGCCGTGCCTGGGTCGGCCGAATACGACAAAATGCCGAAATCGCGTAGGCGGTTAGTCCTAAACAGGCCCTCCTCACAAAACCTCCACGAACGGCCGCAAATCGATCTCCTGGGTCCACGCAGATGGATGTTGTCGGTGCATTTGCCGATAGGTTTCAATGCCCAAATCACAAGTGCAAAGGAGATTTTCATCGGAAATCCTTTCGTACACGCACTTGATAGCCTTAGCAGAATTTTGAAATTGAGTTGGGTTGGTCAGCGGTCATTACGGTCTTGGTGCAAATCCGGAAAACCTGTCTAGCCGGAAGGCGCCTGGCGCGGAGGCCTGCGGGTTGAGCACCAGGTCCGCGAGCATGCTGCCGATGGCGCTGGCGAACTTCGCGCCGTGTCCGGAGCAGGGCGAGGCAACGATAATCCGGGGATCGGTGGGCAGTCGATCGACGATGAACTCGTCGCCTCCGTCCTCGATCGCGTCGGCTTTCAGCGTGTTGGTGTAGAGGCAGATATCGCGATCGGTGATCGATCCTGCCGCTCCCGGCACGAGTTCGGCGAGCGTGACTCCGACCGCCTCCAGCTCCTCATCCGTCGCCGGAGGATACCAGTCGTCGGCGCCTACCACCGGACCGTGGTCGTGCCGCGCGGCCTTGACGCCGCGTCCCTCGAAATCGGAAAAGCCGTAGATCATTCCGCGCTTCCCCTCGATTATGAAAATGGGAAACTCGCCGTAGGCTACGGTTTCGGGTTTGGCCGGTTTGAACCAGCCGACGGCCTGGCGGGTTATCTTGAGATGCCGCGCGAGGCCCGGGACGAGACCGGAGATCCATGGGCCGGCCGCCAAGATAACATGTTTGGCCGTCACTTCGTCGGTCGAGGTCGAAACTCGGATGCCCGTCGGCGTCGGCCGTATCCGCGCTGCGGCCGCAACGATACGGTCCTCCGCTCCTTCGCGGAAGGCGCGGATCGCCTCCTCGGCCATCAGAATCCCGCCGCTCTCCTGCACCACGACATCCCAGTCGTCCGGCAGCCGAAAGGCGGGATAGGCCGAGTTGGCCTCGGCGCCCGTGGTCGGGCCGGTGATCGGCCCCTTTCGCGCGGCCGCGGCGCGGGATCCGGCGACCAACTTCGATCCGGGAGGGCCCGCCTCGAGCACCGCGCTCGGCCTTAGAATGGCCCGGCCGCTGGTCGATTTCCAGCGCGCGCCAGCCCTCGAAGGCGCGGTCGCTGAGGTCGGTATACGCTTCGCTTTCGAAGTTGAATCGCCGATAGACCCGGCAGGAGCCGTGCGAGGAGCCGCGAGCTTCCCCCACGGTCAGCGGATCGAACCCCAAAACGTCGGCGCCCCTGCCCGAAAGCGAATGGAGCGCGGAGCTTCCCATGAGGCCTAAGCCGATGATGGCGACGTCGCAAGTGCGCATGAAAATATCCTTCCCTGCGGCTCAGATTTCGCGGGTTCAAATCGCGGACTGGCAACCACCGAAACCGACATTCGCTGATAGTGGCCGTTTGACGAGTTCGCGCCCCTTGGGGGCGGCTCGGCACCTGGCGATAGATCGGCATTCAGCCGTGATACGCAAACAGCTCGATTGGGTCGTTGAAGCCGCGCACCGGATATTCGCCGACGCGTTCGAGATCGAAATCGCTTTCGACGAAGTCGGCGAACGCGCGGGACAGCAGCACCGTTCTGCCCAATTGTTTGGTGAGGGTTTCGAGACGCGAAGCCATGTTGACCGCAGGACCGATGACGGTGAAGTCGAGCCGGGTGCGCGACCCGATATTGCCGTACATGACGTCTCCGACGTGGACGCCGATGCCGTAATTCAGCGGCGCACGACCGGTTTCGCTGTTCTTTTCGTTCAGGGCAACCATGGCCTGACGGGCTTCGGCCACGGCATGCAGCAGATTTGCGCAGGCCGACGGCTGGCTGAGCGGAAAAATGGCGAGCAGACCGTCGCCGATGAATTTCAGTATTTCCCCGCCATGTCGCGCAATCGGCTCCGACATCGCGTCGAAATAGCCGTTCAGAAGATCAATGACGTCATCGCGCGGCCAGTTGTCGGAGATCCGGGTGAAATCACGCAGATCGCAGATCATGATGGCGGCGCGTACCGTCGTCCCGCTTCCGCGCCTGGTGGCGCCGGCCAGAATGAGCTCGCCGGCATGCGACCCGACATAGGTTTCGAGCAGCGTTCGCGCCAGCCGGTTCTTGATACGGATTTCGCTGACCAGCGCCAGAACCGGCAACAGTTTCAACAGGCCGGCGATATGCGCGTCGTCGAAACCTCCGGGCCGGTCGGTTGCAAAGGTCACGATATGCCGCTTGCCGAGCGTATGGTACAGCGGCCACGCCACATAGTCGGTCAGGCCTTTCGCCCGCATCTCGTCATAGACGGCGTGCTTGCGGCCCAGCGAGGGATCGCGTTCGAGATTCTCGCGCACCTCGGTGGCACCGTCATGGATTTCGTTGGCGGGACTATCGATGTATTCGGATCGCTCCCTGACATCGTAGTCAACTCTCGCAAGCTCGGCCTCGCGCATCCCGTCGGCCCACATGATCCGGGCGCCAAGCCATTGCGGATGGTGGATCAGGACATGAAGCGACGCCCGCTTGACGGGAATGCCCGCTCGCTGGAGCCGGACACACAGCTCAGCGAAAATATTGTCAATGAAGCGCTCATCGCGCGTGTCGTTTGTCAGCCAGTGCACAACGTCGCTGTCAGAATGCGCGGTGACGGGATCGATGTTTGGCGGCGCGTTCATATCTTGCTCCTGAGCAGTGACCTGGATCGACGGTACAGGATATGTCGTGTCCCCGCTCGACGGCGTCAACGGAGTCCGCCGCAATCTGCTTGCGCGCATCGGGTTGGCCGTGGGTCGCCGCGTGTCCGGCGCGAGAGGACGCAGCGGTAGCGCTGCGCTCTCCCTTTCAACCCATAACTCGCCTTTGGCAATTCGAAGGGCTTTCGGTTAAACATGGGCGGTCGGACCGCTTTGCGCCACAAGCGGCCATTCCATAGCCACTCATTACCTTGGGCGCTACCATCAGCCGTACGAATTCGCAGAAACTCGTATTTAGCGTTGCAAATAGTGGGAAGAGGTAGCGGGGGTCCGCTACATCGCGAAAGCCACTATCTCAGAAGCTCTGTTTTTATCGGCGGCGTTCCCGAACTTCGCGCTTAACACGTGCTTACTCTTATTCCATCATTCGGACGCTTGTTCGATGGCCTCGTCTGCGCGGGTAAACCGTGCAGGATGGCTAGGCTGCTTTGGCAGCAGGCGTCAAGGTACTGTGGAGCGCGAAAGGATGGGCGGGGACCGCGCCACGGCCCGCTGTCAGGATATCTGGTGCGAGAAAATCCGTGGTTGCAGTTACAGGGGAGGCGGTGCGTCCTCTCAATGTCCGCTATGCCCGATAGCGAGCAAGTTCCGCAGCGCAGCGAAATGACGCGATGTGCCAATAGGCGACATCGATCACGGATGTCGGCTCAGTCAGCGGGGATCGTAAACTGAAAGAGAGCACCCTGCGGTTCGCACGGGATCGCCCACAGCCGTCCCCCGTGGGCTTCGATGATCGAGCGGCAGATAGATAGGCCCATGCCCATGCCCTCGGGCTTGGTCGTGTAGAATGGCTCGAACAGACGCGAGAGGCTCTCCGGGTTCAGCCCCGGGCCGGTGTCCCGCACCCCGACGCGCACGCCACCTTCGGACGGGACGGCTTCGATGCTGATCTGTAATTCGCGCGCGCCTTCCCCAATACCACTCATGGCCTGAATGGCGTTGACGATTAAGTTCAGCATCACTTGTTGCAGTTGGACCCGATCGCCTTGGACACGCGGCAAGCCCTCCGCAAATTGCGTCCGCACCGACACGCTATTGTTTGCGGCCTCCGTACGGGTGAGAGCAATAACCTCAAGGATGGCATCGTCAATCGCTACGGCGTCCTTTCGTGCGGGCACCTTCTTAATGAGCGCACGAACTCGCTCGACGACCTCGCCTGCGCGATTCCCCTGCTTGACAATAAGAGAGAGCGCGTCATCCACCTCGCGAAAATTCGGTGGCTCCGCGTTTAGGAAACGCCGAGCGGCTACCGCGTATGTGATTGCCGCTGTGATCGGCTGGTTCACTTCATGGGTGATCGAGGCCGTCAACTGGCCCATGGTAGCGACGCGGTTGGCATGCGCCAGCTCGCTCTGCATCTCGCGATATTGCCGCTCGCGCCGGGTGCTCTCCAAAGCGATGGAGGCTTGCGCAGCAAAGTCTGTGAACAAGGAAATCTGTTTGTCGGTGAACGGCTGTACCCGTGTGCGGCCCAGACTAATTATCCCGACTATCTCATTGTCTTTGAGCAACGGCACAAACAGGGCCGTTCGATAACGATCTTTCGCCGCCGTGACCCAAGGATCATCCCGATGATCGTCTTCAAGTGCTGTCAAGTCTGGAATGTGGGCGGGCAACCTGCTTGTGGCTAATCGACCCAGAAAACTCTCCTTGTCGAGCACGGGGAATGATGACCACACCTGATTAACCAAAAAGGGGTCCCCTCGCACCCCCACGAGACGAAGGCCGCTTTCCTCGAAGAGACGCAAGCTGCCCATGTCTGCTCGACAGAGACGTTTGGCGCTGTCGAGGATGGCGTCGAAGATAGGCTGCAAGTCGTGTGGCGAGTACGCAATGGCACGCAGCACTTCCGAGATGGCCGTCTGTTGCTCGACGAGTTCTCGCAGGGCTTGCTCTGCGCACTTGAGCTCTTCAATATCCAGATTTACTCCGAGCCACTGCAGTATGGTTCCATCGCTCGCCCGGAGCGGTTCGGCGCGACTGAGGAACCAGCGGTAGCCTCCTTGAGCGTTACGAACTCGAAAACTTCCCTCACCGCCCTCCCCCGTGCGCAGACGGGTCGACCAATTTTCTTGTGTTTCTGCGCGGTCGTCCGGATGCACGAAGGGAAGATGGGCATCCCACTGTGCGCCAACGTCGATGCCGAAACGCAGAGGATGATCTTTCGGAAGACCAAGGTAGTCCGCAGTTCGTTTGTTCACGAAGGTGAGCCCGCCGGACGGAGACGCGTACCAAGTATGCGACGGAATCACATTTAGAATGGCTTGCACCTGTGCCATGAATCCGGGCTGTACTTCGGCCTTCTTGCCTTCAGAGCCTGCTGACCAGAGGAGGTTCGGTCCCGTTTCGATGATTTGACGGAGCTTGTCTTCGCTTTCCCGCTGGGCTTGCTCGGCCCGCTTGCGCTCCTCGTTCTCGATCCGCAACGCTTTGTTAGTGACTTCCAATCTTTGGTTGGCGTCGCGAACTCTCGTTACCAGGAAGTTGACGACGAATGAGGTAATCACAAACGCGGATATTGTGATGAGGTCTTGTGCGTAATCGACGCGGAAGCTGTAGATCGGAGGAGCGAAAAAATAACTCAGGCAACAGACGCCAATGAACGAAAGAACGATCAAGGAAGAGAGGTTACTTACAAGGGACAACAGGACAAGTACGACCAAAAAGGTGAACGCCGCTGCGACCAGGGGCACGTCCAGCCAAAAATACAGACCGGTCACTGTCGCGAGCGAAACAAGGCCGAGCAAGAGGTATCCTGCTTCGCGCAATAATGCGGTGGGCCTTTTGGCGCGCTTCCATACAGCCGCCGCAGCTCCTAAGAACGTGATGAATTCGCGTCTTTGCATGTGCACCACGCCTTTTGCGATGCGTGCAGCCTAGCACTTTGCGTCCCGGCAGCGAGTGAGAAATGGCGTAAATTGATCGGACCCGATGTCCGTTCCGGGTCAAAAGGCGAAATGCTCGCCGCGAGCAGATGTTTTCCGCTGTTCACCCAACAACGGACATCGCTCAAAAGGGTCGGCATGTCCGTTCGGTGCCAAGAACAGATTCATGCACGCAACAATTAGCCCTGTGCCAGGGTGATGGGTGATTCACACCGCACCGTCAAACTGCGGCTTCTGAAGATTACTTGTTCTGGAGTTTCGTGATCGTCTTGATCCCACCCGTTTCCGTAGCGAAAAAGGTGACCTTATCGCCAGCATGCAAGGCGTCTAACGACAAGCCGTTTTGTGTTTTGAACTCTTCGGCTGCGCCGCCGGTATTCGCTCCGGTACCGCTTTGCGTCTGTTGAATCGCGACGGTGCGATTGATCCGGTCAACTTGGGTAACTGTTCCCGTCAGCTCTTCTTGGGCAAAGGCCGTCGAGCCAATGATGGTGAGGGCCGCAGTACCAGCCAAAATGATCTTTGCAATTTTCATGGCAGACTCCTGGTGACGGGATAAGCCGCGATGACCGGATTGGTTCCTCGGAGGAACACACGAAGGCGCTTCGCACACAGCTTCCGATGACTCCCGGTCTACCCCGATAAGCAGACAATTTCAGAGCCGTTCAACGCTTCTCATTCGTGCCAAAGGCGAAAGTCAAGGAATGTCATTCGATCACCTCGTCGGCACGTCCAAGCAGTGTGGGAGGAAGACTCACACCAATCGTTCGGGCCGTCTTGAGGTTGACCCTTAGCAGGAATCTGGTTGGCAATTCGACCGGCAGATCAGATGGCTTTCTGCCCCTCAGGATTTTGTCTACGAACGTCGCGCACTGGCCAGCCAGCACTCCGATGTCGGCCGAGTAGGACGCGAGCCCACCTACCTCGCAAAAGGCAGAAGTAGGCGAGACCGCTGGCCAACGACGGTTCAGTGCAAGAATGGCGATCTGCTTCTGCGGAAGCGCCGGATGAATCAGCAAAGCATCCGGTTTCCATGCATCCAAACTGACGAAATCGGTCTCAAGCTGATCGGACTCCCGGATTGCAAGCGATTTGATTTCGATGTTGCGCATTTTGGCTGCGGCTTGGACATGTTCAAGCAAGGCCACGCCGAAAAGAGAATCAGCGTTAACGAGAACCGCAACGCGCCGCGCGGCAGGCAACATCTCCATGATCAGCTCGAGGTTCTTTGTTGCCAATTCGGCGGTTGCGCCGCTTACCCCGGTCACGTTTCCACCCGGCCGAGCCAGGCTGGCAACCAGCTTAGTTACCTCAAGATCCCCGCCATATACGACGATAGGTATTTCAGTTGTTTGTTGGTGGACCGCGATCCCGGCCGTCGTTGGATAAGCAACAATGACATCGACCTGAAGCCGAACTAGCTCCGTCGCGAGTGATGTTAGCTCTGTTAACCTCCCGCCAGCGGAGCGCACGATGAGCTCAATGCTTCGCCCCTCCTCATATCCAAGATTGCGCAGGCCGTGTCTAAATCCCGGCTCAAAGATCGAAGGATCGGGATATCCGAAAGACAGACCGCGACTTTCGGAATCTTGCCTTGGGCCCCGAGCACCGAAATTGGCCATCCTGTGGCCGCGCTGCTCAAAAGGGTGATGAACTCGCGTCGTCGCATTTGACCCCGCCGAGAACACGTCTTGTGCAATGCATAAAGCGTAACACTTTGCGGCCGGGCGGCGAGTGGGAAATAGCTCCACATTCACATTTACTTGCCACCGAGCCGCCCGATTTCGGTCTTGAAGATTAGCTCCCATCCTCCTCCACTCCTGTAGAAGCGTTGGGTTCAAAAATGTCCAAGACACTGTGGCTCGCCCTTTTTTGTATGGTTGGCCTCGGGCCAGCGATAGCGATCAAGGTTGCTGCGCCGATCGCTTCTTTGGTCGTCGAGCCCGCGCAGGATCAAAGCAAGATGGAGCCGGCGTTTGCGCCGAACAAATCGGCGAAGGCCGACAGGTTAGAGCTGCCCGACACTCCTGCGAAGACAGAGATTGTTGTGTCAGCTACGAAGACGATGCCGGCGGAAAGTCCATCGGTCAGCCCCGAGACCATCAATCCATCGACAAGCCCCAAGTCCATCAAGAAGGCTGCAAGCGGGCGTTGGCAAGACGCCAACGCTAAGGTTATGTCGGTCGCATCGCCTCTTCAGCATACTAAGAGCAAAGACTCGAAGAAAAGCGCGGGCCAAGATCCCCCGAAAGCAAGGGCCGAGGTCTGGCACTGCCGACAGGACACCATGGGTAGTCTTTTAAGGTCATTGGATCTCTCGCCACGATGCAATCTGTAGGTCACTCTGACTTGTTGCTCATTTTTCGGCTCCTGGGACCGGCCGTCTAAATACCCCCAAGTCTCGGTATCGACGACTTGGCGATGTCGAATCCGATTGTCGTAACCGTTTGCAGGTAGCTCCTCTGAACCGTGGGAGCCTTGACAGCGCCCACATCCATGGCACTCACGTGCCGATGGAGGAGGGCAGTCGGCGAATGGGTGACGTTGGTAGGGCCTGGAAAGCTGAAATTGGCTGGCAGGGTCGCCCGCCCCGCGGATAAGCAAGATGGCGTTTAGAACAACGGACTTACTTCAAGGTATCACTCTTCCACGCCGCCACCATCTTAGTGCTTGTGGCGTTCGACGGTTTTGCCCGCAATCGTTAGACGGTCTAGATTGGCGAAATCAGATCGCCATCATGCTCGAGACTTGAGCGGCTATCAGTCCGCGATCCGGATGAGGGTAGCTTGGAAGGGCATGTCCGGCGCCTGAGCGGCGGTTCCACAACACGAGGCCATTGTCTGGGTCGATGTCCCCGATAGGGTTATGTCAACATCGTCGATGCCGAAAATGGAAGGCAGCCCTTGCGTATGTCGCCTAACCTCAATGGTGGCAGTAAATTTATCACCGTCTTGAACGTAGGTCCCGGTGTAGTGACTTATATCGTCACCCCCGCTCACGTCGCCGTCCATGAGTGAGACAACGCCAAATCCTTCTCCTTTTTGTGTTCTGAACCAAACGGAATACCCAGCGTTTTGAAGCATCGGCACTTTCTCTCGGGGCTATTTATCGACGGGCCACACTTTGCGGTCTTGAGCTTCAAGCCCATTTTGTTACGGCAAGAAGAACGGCGAGTACCGCGGCAAAAACGGTCGTCACGCAAATCATGTTTAGAAGGTTTGATGTGACGACGGGAAAGAACCCCGACTGCTCCGGCGATGGCCTAGTATTCTTGCGCGGCTTGCTTTGTTGCCGCCTCACACCGGTTTTCTTTTGCGCCATGGTTATCTGTAAGCGAGGGGCTCAGGCACTTGGAATGCCTGAGCCTCTGGTTGCCTTCCCTGACCGGTCTTGGTGCCCGTGTTTCCGCAGGATCACAGATGCGACCGACGAAACGCTTAACAGCGGTGGTTAGCAAACCCTCAACAGTCCGCATGATTGACGGGTTATCACCGCAACCTTCCGTGTACACGCCGTTCCATACCCGTTCTGGGACAAAGGCAGCGGGCTGGACGCCGCGCCATCGTTGCATTCACACCGCCATCTTCTTAGTGCTTGTGGCGTTCGAGGATTTTCCCCCCAATAGCGACAACGAGATTGACGACGTCCTTCGTAGGCAAAAGGGGCTTGCCACAACGCGCGCCGCCAAGCGTAATGCGGGGCATTAGAAGAGTAAGCTGCCAGCGACTTATTCGATGAGCGATTGGAGCCATCCATGTTCCCGACGTTGTCATTTGGCGACCAAGAATTTACTCCGCAGGAGATGAGCGCCCGGTCCGCGAAGGTTGCAGGCGCGATGGCAGCTATCGGTCTCAAGGAGGGAGATACAATTGCGCTTATGATGCGCAATGAGCCGGCGCTGATGGATGTAATGCTGGCCGCACGTCAGCTGGGCCTCTACTTCACACCGCTCAATTGGCACTTTAAAAGCGAGGAAGCGGCATACATTGTGCGCGATTGCGGAGCGAAGGCCCTGTTTGCCCACACCGATCTGTTTCAACAAATTGCGGATGGCATCCCATCTGACGTTCCCGTTTTTGCGCTGCGGCCGCATCCGCTCACGATTGCTTCCTACAGCATACAAGAACCATCGACACACATTCCGGACGGGACAACTGACTGGGCGGCACTCGTTGCAGAGGCGGAACCCTACCCGACAAGCGCAACGATCCCGCGCGGAATGATCGCCTACACATCCGGGACCACCGGCATGCCGAAGGGTGTCCGTCGCCTGCCTCCTTCACCGGAAGAGGCATCGGCTCTCGCCGAACGAATTGCACAAATGTTTCATCGTGGACTGGGCCTTACACCCGGTGCCCGGTGCCTCATCTCCGCGCCGCTCTATCACAGTGCGCCTTGCGCATCTTCGCTCATGGTGGCGCAATTTGGCGCCTGGCTACGGCTTGAGCCAAAGTTTGACGCGCAGTCGACGCTTTCGATTATCGAACGGCTAAAGATAACCCATCCGTACCTTGTACCAACCATGTACGTCAGGCTGCTTCGCCTTCCGAAGGACGTGCGCAAATGTTACGATCTTAGCTCGGTACAATTCGTGAGTTCGACGGGTGCGCCATGCGCGCCTGACGTCAAACGCGCAATGATCGACTGGTGGGGCGATGTTATCAACGAGACCTATGCATCCAGTGAGACGGGCTACCTTACCGCGATCTCATCGGCAGAGGCCCGCCGTAAACCCGGCTCGGCGGGGCGGCCCATCGAAGGCGTGTCCATCAAGATTGTTGACGATGACGGCAATGAAGTGCCGGTCGGAGTAACGGGAAAAATCTATGCGCGACACTTCGCGACGCCGCTTTTTACCTACATCAACCGCGAAGGTGATCGTAAGGCCATCGAACACGATGGATACGTCACTGTGGGTGACATCGGCTATCTCGATGACGAAGGCTATCTCTACGTCAGCGACCGGCGAACTGATCTGGTGCTATCGGGCGGGGTAAACATCTATCCTGCCGAAATCGAACAGGTCTTGATCGGTATGCCCGGCGTCGCCGATTGCGCAGTTTTCGGTATCCCTGATGCCGAGTTCGGGCAATCACTTGTTGCTGCGATACAGACCCACGGCGAAAAAATGCTGACCGCGCAACAGGTTCAGGATTTTCTCGCAAGGAAGCTCGCGAACTTTAAGGTCCCGAAAATTATCGAATTTAGGGACAACCTTCCGAGAGAGGACACTGGAAAGATATTTAAACGCCGGCTCAAAGAAGAGTACGCCGCGCGCCAATGAGGCTGCTGTCGTGATGCCCTGAGCCGAATATCGCGGCGGACGGGTACAAGGTCGCAAGATAACTTGGTTGGAGAATGACAACCGTGCCGCGGTTACACACTGTTTAAACTCGGATATGAGGTTCGTGGCGCCAAATCGGAGGGGCGCTCCTGGAACGGACATCGACTTCAATAGAGCTAAAGAGGAGCCGAACGCCAAGGGGCCAATAATCATCGACACTTGGCCCCGACGCCCTTACCCTTCCTTATACAGGGTGTGGGAGTTGTGATGTGACCAAGAAAACAGTGATCAGCAAGACGATCTCGCCGAAGAAGACGGCGCCGATGAAGAAATCGATGAAGAAGACCTCCGGCCGCATGAGCGCAGGCGCGAAGGCGCGCAACAAAGCCGAGCCGCGCAAGTCTGCCAAAGTGCGCCTGCCCAAGGGGCCGATCTGGCAGTGGTCAGCATTGGAGACGGCGGCAGCAGTCCGCTCCGGCGCGATTTCCTCGGTCGAGGTCACAGAGGCTCATATCGAGCGTATGCGCGCAGCTAATCCGAAGCTAAACGCAGTTGTCGTCGATCTTTCAGAGGAAGCGCTTAAGACGGCGAAAGCCGCGGACCAGGCGAGAGCAAAAGGGACCGAACTCGGCCTGCTGCATGGCGTGCCGATCACCATCAAGGAAAACGTGGACTACGATGGGAGGCCCAACCCCAACGGCGTACCCACGCAAATGAACATTATCGCTCCCTCCGACGCGCCGGTTGTGCGCAATCTCAAGAAGGCTGGCGCGATCGTCATCGGCCTGACCAATACGCCCGAATTCTCGTTCCGCGGCTTTACGGACAATCCGCTTCACGGGCTGACGCTTAACCCGTGGGATCCCGATATCACCTGCGGTGGATCATCGGGCGGCGCCGGCGCCGCGGTAGCGGCCGGGATCGGAACGATCGCGCATGGCAACGACATTGGCGGTTCTTTGCGCTGGCCGGCGCATTGCAACGGGGTAGCCACCATCAAGCCGACACAGGGCCGTATCCCCGCCTATAACCAGAGCGCCGCGGCCGAGCGGCCGATGCTATCCCATCTGATGTCCGCGCAGGGACCGCTGGCGCGCAGCGTAGCCGACATAAGACTCGCGCTCGAAGTCATGAGCCAGCGCGATCCACGCGATCCCTGGTGGGTTCCGGCGCCTCTGGTCGGGCCGAAGCCGAGAGGACCTATCAAGGTTGCGCTTGCCAAACTGCCCGGCGACATGGACGTCGATCCGGCGGTGCGCGCGGCGCTCAGGCAGGCCGCTGACCATCTCGAGCGCTCGGGCTATCGGGTCAGCGAGGTCGAGGTTCCCGACATCAACGGCGTCTGGCAGACTTGGTGCGATATCATCACCAATGAAGTCGTTGTGATGCAGGAAGCCTCAATGCTGGAAGTGACCTCAGAGGATTTTCACACGGCCTGGAACGGTATGAAGGCCAAGGCGAACACACTCGATCTGCAGGGCTGGATGCGCGCGACAACCGCGCGCAACACTCATATCCGCGCCTGGCAATTGTTCTTTGAGGATTATCCGGTCGTGCTCGCCCCGACGACGGTGAAGCCGACGCCTGGCCCGCGCGAGGATACAATCAGTCCAGAGCGAGTGCGCGAAATCTTCTGGAACGACATACGTTTCATTTCCGCGATCAATGTGCTTGGCCTGCCCGGCGCTGTCGTGCCTGTAACGCTGCACAATGGCAAGCCGATCGGCGTGCAGTTGATCGCTGGGCGCTACCGTGAGGATCTCGCGCTTGATGCGGCATCAGCGATCGAGAAGCGAGCCGGAACGCTAGTGCGCCAGCTGTGGGAACAGATGAGCTAACAGCCTCAAGCGAACATGACTGTCGCGCGCAGGGCTAATAGTTTCGTGTTGAATCCAAGGCGTTTCGCTGCTGAACAATTTAGCGTCGAGCCCGTCGCACTACGGCTTATGCCAGGTTTGTTTGGGGACAAACAGGCGCCATCGGGTCAAACCAAATTGAAATGGCTCAAGCCCAGCTAGAAAGCACAATTCACTGCGGCGGCGTAGCGACCGGCTTCATCGCCCCCTCGCCCGTGTGATGGCGACCATCGAACCAACACCATCGAACGGTTACCTCGCGGGGTAACAGTAGTTTGATGGTTCAATGCCCCTCAAGCGCGGTAAAGTTATTTGTGTGGCGGTCAGGGGGTCGGTTGATCTGATACGCGAAGAGCGATGCGCGGCCAATTGAGGTGTCGTAGATGGCAACAAGCGTCAAGCAGTTAATCGAGGCAGCCAGCGCCGTGGTGCCGAAGATAACGCCAGCTCAAGCGCGCGAGATGATCGCGACGGGTAATACTCTGGTGGTTGACGTACGCGATGCGCCAGAGCTAGAGACGAGCGGCAAGATTACGGGCGCTTTGCATCACTCTCGTGGCATGCTGGAATTCCGCGCCGACCCCGCGTCACCCTTCTACGACAAGAATTTTTCCAAGGATAAAATAATCATCGTCTATTGCGCATCCGGCGGGCGAGCTGCACTCGCAGGCAAGGCACTCAAGGATATGGGGTACGACCAAGTGTACAACGTCGGTGCCTTCAAGGATTGGGCCGATAACGGCGGGGTGATCGAAAAACCGATCGACATGGGCATGTCATAGCGGATGGGAAGCATCGCATTAGCACGGATCGTTCTTTGAGGTTGGCCGCGTTTCTGCGCGGATTTCCGGCCACTTCATTCCCGGATTGGCGGGGCTAGAGAAGTTTGCGCTCAACAGCAGCCGCGGAAGCGGCCCTTGCCGACAGCGTAGCGAGCGTTCTGGCGCTCCACGAAGAACTCCTCGTACGTCATGATCGGCTCGTCCGGATGCGTCTGCCGGCGATGCTCCACGTAAGTCTGATAGTCGGGAATGCCGACCATCAGACGCGCGGTGCGTACCGACCATTCTTTCAGAGTCATGATGTCAGGCAAGGTTCGCTCCCGGGATGTTTGCGGGCAAGCCGATCTCCATGGCGGTGATCTTCGGGTCACCCAACGCCCGGCGTATTGCGATGACACCGTAGACGATCATAGCCAGCACCACCATGACAAAAAGCGCGGATAGTGTAGCGTCGACGTAATCGTTGACGATGACGCGGTGCATCTCCTCTATCGTCTTCGCTGGCGCCAGGATCTTGCCTGCCGCGGCGGCGTCGCCGAACACCCGCGCGTGAGCAACGAAGCCGATTGCCGGTTCGGCGCTGAAGATTTTCTGTAACCCCGCCGTCAGCGTGCAAATCAGGAGCCATAAGGTAGGCACGATCGTAACCCAAGCGTAACGCTGGCGTTTCATCTTGAACAGTACGACCGTGCACAGGATGAGCGCGATTCCCGCCAGCATCTGGTTGGAGATGCCGAACAGCGGCCAGAGCGTGTTGATGCCGCCCATTGGATCGATTACTCCCTGGTAGAGGAAATAGCCCCATGCGCCGACCGCCAGCCCCGATCCAACCAGATTGTTTCCCCACGACTCGGTCTTCCGGAACGACGGCACTACGCTGCCGATCATATCCTGGATCATGAAGCGGGCGACGCGAGTGCCTGCGTCGACGGTGGTGAGGATGAATAGCGCCTCGAAAAGAATGGCGAAGTGGTACCAGAGCCCCATCAAGACCCGACCGCCGAACATACCGGACAGGATATGAGCCATGCCGACAGCGAGCGTCGGGGCGCCGCCGGTGCGTGACAGCAGCGTCTTCTCGCCGACGTCCTGGGCGATCTGGCTGATCATGTCAGGGGTGACGGTGAAGCCCCAGCCGGAGATTACCTGTGCCGCCTGCACGGCGGTGGTGCCAATCAACCCGCTCGGGCTGTTTATGGCGAAATAGATTCCAGGCTCGAGCACGGTCGCGCCGATCATCGCCATGATGGCGACGAAGGATTCCGTTAGCATGGCGCCATAGCCGATGAAGCGGAGCTGGCTCTCATTCTCTACCATTTTAGGGGTCGTGCCGGAGGCGATTAGCGCATGGAAGCCGGATACCGAGCCACAGGCGATGGTGATGAACAAGAACGGGAACAGGCTGCCCGACCACACCGGACCGGTGCCGTCAATGAACTTGGTGACCGCCGGCATCTTCAATTCCGGCTGGACCAAGATGATGCCGACCGCAAGCAACGTCATTGTGCCTATCTTGAGGAAGGTCGATAGATAGTCCCGTGGCGCCAGCAGCAGCCACACCGGCAGCACCGAGGCGACGAAGCCGTACCCGATGATGATCAGCGCCAGCGTCTCGCCGCTCAGATCGAACCATGTTGCGATCGCCGGGTTTTCCGCCACGGTCCGGCCATAGATGAGCGATGCAAGCAGCAAGACGACGCCGATCGCCGACATTTCCGCAATGCGGCCGATCCGGATGAAGCGGGCATAGACGCCCATCAGCATTGCAATTGGAATGGTGCTGAACACCGTGAAAGTGCCCCACGGACTGCCGACCAGCGCCTTCACCACAACCAGCGCCAGCACGGCGAGCAGGATGACCATGATCAGCAGCACGCCGACGAGCGCGATGCCGCCGGCAACCGGACCCATTTCTGAGCGAACCATGTCGCCGAGCGAGCGGCCGTCACGCCGCGTGGAGAGAAAGAGCACGGTCAGATCCTGCACCGCCCCGGCGAAGACGACGCCAGCGAGAATCCATAGCGTACCGGGCAGGTAGCCCATCTGGGCGGCGAGCACCGGGCCGACCAGAGGACCGGCGCCAGCAATTGCCGCGAAGTGGTGACCGAACAGCACGTAGCGGTTAGTCGGCACGTAATCGAGGCCATCATTGTGTTGGTAGGCCGGGGTCTGCCGCGTAGGGTCGACGCCCAGTACCTTCTCGGCGATGAACAGCCCATAAAAGCGGTAGGCGATGAAGTAAATGCACACTGCGGCGATGACGAGCCATGCCGCGTTGACGTTCTCGCCTCTGCTGAGCGCGACGATCCCGAAAGAAACCGCACCAAGCGCGATCACTGCAGCCCAGAGGAGCTTTGACTGAAGTCCATTTCCCTTGATGGCAAGCGAACTCATGTCTCCCTCCACATCCCTGCATCCGCATGTGGACTCGATCCGCCGATTAGTTCACCAATTCCTCGCCGAAGGAACCCGCATTGATGCTGATCAAACTGTAGGAAATATAGAACATAAACGGAGTATGGCAACGTCGAGTGCAGCGCAGCAAGTAGCCCGGCAGCCCAACACGCGGCGATTGAGCGCCGCGTGTTATGTGTCGGCATAATTGGCGCTTTTCCTGCTTTGACGGTGAGCAACAAAACAAAACTGACCGGTGCGCCGTGTCCGGGTCCCCGGTAACAGACATCAGTTATCGCTGGATCAAGGTCCGTTTCGTATCCCAAGAGCCGACATGGGCGAAGTGCCAATCACCGAGATGAACCGTAGACCGCATCCCAAGCCCTGAAGATTGGCTCACCCGTGCTCCCTGACAGTGTTAATGCGCCAGCGCGACTTCTCCCGATGACTGCTCACGTTTCGCATCAATACGCAAACTCACGACGACGACTGCGCCAAGCACCGCGCACCCGGCGAGCAGGAGCAGACCCACCGTAAAGTTGCCGGTCAGATCCTTCAGATAACCCATGGCAAACGGACCGGCGAACCCGGACAGATTGCCCAGTGAGTTAATCGCAGCGATCCCGGCAGCGGCCGATGCTCCGGTCAGAAAGCTCGCCGGCAGGGGCCAGAACATCGCCGGTACTGAGGAGACGCCGATCTGCGCGAAGCAGAGCAATGCCATGACGATGATAGGATTAGAAACCAGCCCGGACGACCCGATCCCGATCGCGGCCATTAGCAGCGCCACGGCGACGTGGCCTTTTCGCTCCATTGTGCGGTCGGAGTGCTGACCGAGCAGCACCATGCCTATTCCACCGAAGATAAAAGGCAGAGCGGCCAGCAACCCAGTCTGGGTGTCACTCACGCCAAAGTTTTTGATGATGGTCGGCAAGAAGAAGGCAACTCCGTAGCTCGCCGCATTGAGGCAGAAATAGACTAAAGCGCAGAGCAAAATGCGGATGTCGGTGAGCGCTTGAAACAGAGACAGATGTTCGACCTTCTCCTTGTTTCTCTTCTCGGTTGCTTGCACCTTTTCCAGCCACGCAATTTCGTCTTTCTGCAGCCAGCGGGCTTGGTGCGGAAAATCGGTCAGATAGAACAAGACAGCAATTCCCACCAGAACCGAAGGCAACGCCTCCAGGATGAACAGCCATTGCCAACCTTCCAGCCCCAAGCCAGACACGTTCAGCAACATCCCGGAGATCGGTGCCCCAACGATGGATGAAATCGGTATCGCCAGCATAAAGAAGCTAATTACCCGAGCGCGGTACACCGCGGGAAACCACAAGGTGAAATAAAAGATGATGCCAGGAAAGAAGCCGGCCTCGCACGCGCCGAGCAACAAACGAAGGGTATAGAAAACCCCTTCGTTCGAAACTCCAGTTGCTCCGGCTATCGATGGAATAAAGGCGAACGCAGCTGAGACGATCCCCCATGAGATCATAATACGGGCGATCCAAAGCCGCGCGCCAACCCGCTCCAGAAAGATGTTGGAAGGCACCTCAAAAAGAAAATATGCAATGAAGAATAGTCCGGCTCCAAGTCCAAAAGCCGCGTCGCTGAAACCAAGCGCCTGGTTCATGTGAAGCTTGGCGAAGCTGACATTAACGCGGTCGAGATAGGCAACGAAGTAACATAAGATCAAAAACGGTATCAGCCGCCGCATCACCTTTCCGATTGCACGCCTTTCTACGTCTGCCATGGCGTTCTCCTCCGCTTTTGTATCTTTTGGTACCCTTACGGAACTTCAGACAAGCTTTTGAGCCAAACTGTGACGCTCTCTGGCCAAAAATGCTAATGGTATTTTCGGAATCACATACCGAGTATGGCTCACCGCAGTTGAACGCGACCATCGCGACAGGAGGCGCGGCGGCTCGAAGGCGTGGCAACTGCTTGCTTTGGATGACCAAGTTAGGTTCCAACCAGCCCAATCGATTAGCCAGACTCTAAGGCGTCGCCTGATCGGGAGACGTTGCGCTGATGCTTCTTCATACTGGTTTGCCCGCCCCGAGCGTTTGAACCAACCCGACTGGGACGGTCAACGCTAGCAGCAATTCTAATGTCTTTTGACAATCTGACGATACAAGCGGGCATATTGGTGGGCGGAATTGCGCCATGATACATCGACGGCCATGCCATTTTTCTGCATAATTCGCCAAGCGGGCTTGTCGTGAAACAGAGCATTCGCTCGCCGAAGCGCGCCAGCGAGATTTTCGATCTTGACTGGCCCAAATTTGAATCCAGTCGGCGCGCCGCCAGCAGAAGCCGGTTCATCAGAATCAGTGCCACTGCTTCAGAGCAGCGTGAAAATCTGGGTCGTCATCCACATCGGGATATATGTAACACTGCTGCGCCCCGGAGTAGTCATTGATCGCGTCTGTCAAAAATTCACGCGCAGCGGTCTCTGATGTTTCCGCGGGCCTGTTCCAGCCAGCCTCCAGAGGTTCGACGTACAGCGCTTTCATTCGCGATTTGTGGCGAGCCTCGGGTGTTCGCTTGATTTGCAACTGAGTGATTTTGTCAAACTCTTCGTTTGCCTTCTTCCGTTCGGGGCTTCCGAATGCCGCCCGCATTCGAGTCTGCATTAGCTGGCCCATCACGGTAGAATTGTCGGCTCGCTGAACGACGCTGAACATTGCCTCTTTTTGCTTCTTGACGTGCTGCTCGCATCGTTTGTCTATCTGTTTAATGCTGAAGCTCTCTCCGGCCATCGTGCGCTTAAATAGCCCACGCAGAATTTTGTAGCGCCCGAGTTCTTCACGGGCGAAGGCCGTTAACACGACCGCACTGGCATAAGACCCTGCCTCACAAAGGATGCGTGCGTCGCGAAGAAGTAAACCGCACTGCTCCAGGGCGAACACAGTCCCCCGCAACAGGTAATCCGCAGTTGCGGCTTCCGGTTTGGGCGTCATGCGTCACTCCCCCCTTTTGTTGACAGTCGATTCGAGTAGGGCCTTCAGATCGTCTTCCTGCCAACCGACGATGCCCCGAGTTTTTCGGCCTACTCAAGTCTGCCCTAAAGGGCCTACAGGCCAATGGCCCTCGTTCGTCCCCCGGATCGCCCATACCCCCAGATTTTCCTTATTTGGTCCAAATCCTAAATAAGGTCCTTGGCGGACATCCGTATTCGGCGTAAAAAATCAATAGTTTAAACGATTATCACGACGCCGTGGCGTCCAAAAATATTACCTCTGACGTAATCGAATTGCGCATTCAGCCGGGTCATCTTCGCATCAATGGAGATGACCATGAACACGTTTTCGCAATCCAGAACCTTCTCACTCGCCAGCATAATCCCGTGGTTGCTCAATCTGGCAACCCGGATGCTGGCGCGCATCCTCAACATGCCTGAACCGCTGGTGCACAACACCGGCGTTTTCGTCTTCGCGCATGTGCAAACGATCGAGAACAGCGTCGGCAAGACGCTCTGCCCGATGCGCCTGTTGCGCCAACTCCGGAACCGGCGCCGGCAGTCGTCGCGCTGATCCCTCACCCCTCAACCCTAACTGACAAGGAGAACTGAGATGATCAATCCATCCGTATTTCTGCGCCGCGCCATCCAGGCTGACGCCATCTTCAGCGGCGTATCGGCCGTTCTGCTCACCTTTGGCGCCGGCGCGCTCGCGCCGCTATTGAATCTTCCCGAAGCGCTTTTGCGCGAGACGGGTCTGTTCCTGATCGCCTACGCCGCGCTGGTCGGCTGGCTCGGCACGCGACAATCGATGCCAAAGGCGCTGGTGGCAATCGTGATTGCCGGCAATGCGGCGTGGACCATCGCCAGCATCGCATTATTGTTCAGCGGCGCCGTAACGCCCAATCTGCTCGGCGAAGCCTTCGTCGCGGCACAGGCGATTGCAGTGGGAGCGCTTGCCGAGTTGCAATATATCGGATTGCGCAGAAGCGGCGGCGCGCTGGCCGCCTGAACATCATTGCAAGCCAACCGGTCGCGCGAATGCGCCGCGGTTGACATCGGCGAGGCAACCCAGGGCATGATATGATCTGGATTTCTTCGTCGCTTTGCTCCTTGCGATGACGATAAGTTCCGGAGGTAACGCGTGGCGTCAGTGCGGGTGAGTGGCACCGAGGGATATGCCGACGAGGCCGAAGAGCTTCTCAAGCGTTATGAAGGCATCCCCGCCGCCGACGCTCACCGGGCGGTGCTGCATCTGATCCCGGCGGCGCCGGGCAGCGTTCTGGACATCGGTTCGGGAACCGGGCGCGATGCGGCATGGTTCGCGGCACAGGGCCATCGCGTTGTCGCTGTTGAGCCGACCGATGCGCTGCGCCTGCCCGCGATGGCCCTGCATCCATCGCCGCAGATCGAGTGGCTCGACGACAGCCTGCCGGATCTCGCGGTGCTGCTGGCACGCGGCGAGAGATTCGACGTCATCATGCTGACCGCGGTCTGGATGCATCTCGACGCGCAGCAACGCCGGCGTGCGATGCCGAACCTCGCATCTCTGGTGCGGGCTGAAGGCGCATTAATCATGAAGGTCCGGCACGGGCCGGTCCCGCCGGGACGGCGCATGTTCGAGGTGTCGCCAGAGGAGACGATCGAGCTCGCGCGGATGCAAAACCTGCATCCCGTTTTGAATTTGCGCACCGAATCCAGTCAGGAAGCAAACCGCGTCGCCGGCGTCACCTGGAGCAATCTGGCGTTCGTGAAAGCGAAGCGATCTGGAGCCTAGGCCGAAGCCTGGCGTTCCCGGGCCGGCTTGCCCCTGGGCCTGGCGAAAATCCCGGATTCCGAGGCAATCATTTTGCTCGCGGCGGATTTTCCGCCGTGCCCGTTCAAGCGCTCGCCGTTCAAATGCTGGCCGTTCAGGTGCTGGCCGTTCAGGTGCTTGCCGTTCAACTCAACGCCGTTCGACGTGCCGTTTAGCTGATTTTCCCTGGCCTTCGCCGCCTGCTTCTCCGCTTTCTTCAATGCCTTCTTCTCCGCCCTGGCTTTCAGGCGCAGTCGCTCGGCCCGCGCCTCGGCGCGTTTCTTCCTGCGCTTCTTTTCGCAGGCGTCGCATTTGCAGCCGATCGGCTTCAGATACGCCTTGAAGTAATCGGTCCCGTAATCGTAACTGATCTCTTCGCCGGGCTCGATGTTCTTGATCGCACGGATCACCACCTTGCGCTTGCGCGGCTTGACGTCGGATTCCGCATTCGGCTTGCAGGCGTGATTGATATAGCGGGCGATGTTCTCGCGCACCGAACCGTCGATGGTCCAGCGGCCGCTGAGCTCGAACAGATATTTGTTCTCGATCGCGTCGTCTTTTTTCTTTCTGGAATCCAGCAGCGGACCAAAATACCGGACGATTTTGGCGCCCTTCTTGATCGGTTTGGTTGCGAAGAGGCCAAGTCCGGTGCGGGAACGGCCAACGCGATAGGGCTTATTCGACGAAATGGCAGACATGATTGGTACAGAACTGACACGCTAGTGATGGCAGGGGATCGCGAAGGCGCTGTTCTAAAACGATTCCGAGGAAATGTCAGGTGTTTCGCGTAACTGTTTTGAACCTTCCCCAGATTGCGGACGTCGAAGGATATCTGCGGTTTCGCAACGGTAGTCAACTTGATGAAAATTCCACACTTTCGTGCGGCCAAGGGCAAGCAGCTCACGCTTGGAATTGCCGTGGCAGTGCTGTTCTGTACCAGCCCCGGACTGATTTCGCTGGCAAACGCACAAACATTTGGCAGCAGCTACACATCCACAGCACCGAAAGACTGTCGCGTGTCCAGCGTCGGCAATGGCATCGACGACAACAGCGACCAGGACAAGGACGGGCGGCCGATCGCCAAGCCGCTGCTGGCGGTGACGCGCCTGCCCCCGGGCGCGGTGTGCCACGTGGCCTATGTCGACGTAAAGGCCAATCCCGATGCCAATGAGCTTGCCCGCAGGGCCGCCGATGAAAACGCACACGACTTCAAATGCGGGAAAGACGAGGTGAAAGTGATCGGCGCGGGCGGCCGGGCCGTGGAACTGGCGCAACGGCGATGATTCAAGAGCCCGGCGGGCGGCTCATGGTCAATCTGAGCATGGCGTCCAGCAAGGTTTCGGCATCAGTGCCCTTGGGTAGCCGGCAAAGGATGTCGGAGAGCCGGTCATCGAGCAGCAGCATGGTGAAGCCATGGACCAGCGACCAGGCGCGTGCGATGGCTGCGGCCTGTTCGAGCGACAGCGCCTCTTCGTGAATTTGCTCGCGCCGGCTGGCGCCGACCGAGCCGGCCAGCCCTGCAAACGAAGCCTCGGCGGCTTCATGCAGCGACGGCCGCGTCATATCGAGACGCTCGGTGCGGAACATCAACCCGTACATGCCGGGATGCGCTTGCGCATAGGCGACATAGGCTTTGGCCCGGGCCATCGCCTGCTCCATCAACAATGTACTGGTCGCGCCCGCAGCCACCATCGCCGCATTGAATTGCCGGAAACCGATCGCAGCGAGGTCACTGACGAGGCCGGTGAGGTCGCCGAAATGATGGGTCGGCGCGGCATGCGATACGCCCGCTTCGCGCGCCACTGCACGCAGCGTCAGCCCCGAAAGTCCATCGCGTTCGAGTACCCGCTCGGCCGCCTCAAGCAGGGCGTCGCGCAGCGCGCCGTGATGGTACGGCGCGTCTTCGCTGGAGCCGGTGGTGCGGACCGGGCTTCGTTTCCGCAGCCCTCGCACTGGCGCGGGGTCGTTTGCCTTGCGCCGGACGCGAGGCCGGGCAGTGCCTGTTTTTCTTGGCATTCGCGCCTTATAGATCACGATTTTGACACTGTAAAGATATCCCTTGACTGGCGACCCCTGTATCTTTACGGTGTAAAGATAAATTCACGGGAGCGAGCCAATGCAACAGGACGCGACAGAAAATACGGCCCGGACCAATCTGGCGCCGATTCCAATGGAATGCGACGCGCCGTATCTCAGGGTTGAGGGCGAATTACCGCGCGCCCTCAACGGCACGCTCTATCGTAACGGACCCAATCCGCAGTTCGAGGCGCCTGGCGCGCATTGGTTCGTCGGCGACGGCATGCTGCACGCCTTTCATCTCGAGAACGGCCGTGCCAGTTACCGCAACCGCTGGGTCCGCACCCCGAAATGGCAGGCCGAACATGACGCCGGCCGCGCGCTGTTCGGCGGTTTCGGCCAAAAGCTGCCGGATGCACCGGCCTCGGTTACCCGGGATGGCGGCGTCGCCAACACCAACATCATCTTTCATGCCGGGCGCCTGCTGGCGCTCGAAGAAGGTCATCTGCCGACCGAGATCGAGCCGGGCACGCTTAATAGGCGCGGTTACTGCGACTATGATGGCGGCATTGCCGGACCGTTCACGGCGCATCCAAAAATCGATCCCGTGACCGGCGAGATGGTGTTCTTCGGCTACAATGCCGCGGGTCCGCTGACCCCTGCCCTCTCCTTCGGATCCGTCAATGCCTCCGGCGTGGTGACGCGCTTCGATCGCTTCGAGGCGCCATACGCCAGCATGGTGCACGACTTCATCGTCACCGAAAACCATCTGCTGTTTCCGATCCTGCCCATCACCGGCAGCATGGAGCGCGCGATGCATGGCAGGCCGCCTTACGCCTGGGAGCCGGACAAGGGCGCCTATGTCGGCGTCATGAAGCGCACCGGCGCGGCCAGCGATATCGTCTGGTTTCGCGCAGCGAGCTGCTACGTCTTCCATGTCATGAATGCGTGGGAGGAAGGCGAGCGCATCATCGCCGACGTCATGCAGTTCGAGGAAGCCCCACTGTTCAGCCATCCCGATGGTTCGCCGACCGACCCGAAGAAGTCGCGTGCGCGGCTGTGTCGCTGGACCTTCGATCTCGCCGGCAATACCGACCGCTTCACGCAAAACTATCTTGACGATTTGACCGGCGAATTCCCGCGCATCGACGACCGCAGCGCGGGTCTTGAGAGCCGTCATGGCTGGTACGCCTGCGCCAATCCCGGCCTGCCGATGTTCGGCGCACTGTCCGGCATCGTACATGTCGACGGCAGCGGATCGCGCCTCGGCCAATATCTGCTGCCCGACGGCGACACCATTTCCGAGCCGGTGTTTGTCGCCCGCAGCGATGATGCCGCCGAAGGCGACGGCTGGCTGCTGGCCGCGGTCTGGCGCGCGCGGGAAAACCGCAGCGATCTTGCCGTGTTCAATGCCACCGGCGTCGATGCAGGCCCCGTCGCGCTGGTACAACTCGGGCATCGCGTTCCCGACGGCTTCCACGGCAATTGGGTTGGTGCGGCGTGAGGACCCCAACCGTCATTCCCCTTGGCATCGCGGAGCGATGAAGGCGGAATCTCGCGCCGACGATCTGCGGATTTCGGGGCCGCTCTTTTCACTCGTGCCCCGGAATGACGTTCGCAAGCCAGCCAAGCAATTGTAATTACGACAGATTAACTCGCTCACTCACTTTATTTTGACACTGTAAAGATTTAGCTTGACGTTCCTCCCTCACAATCCTACGTTTATCTTGACACTGTAAAGATTAGCGCCAGGAGGCTGCCATGATGATTTTTCTGATCCTTGCCCCCTACGGTGCGTTCACGGCGCTGATGCTCGTGACCTCGGCTACAGTGAGCCTGTTCACAGCCGCCGCGATCTGCCTGATGGCGATTGCGCATGACATCCTTCACGGCCGTTCGATCAAGATGCTGGGCGCAGGCTCCGCACTCCTGTTCGCCGCCCTCGGCTGCTACATCACGCTGGCCGATGCCGGCTGGAGCAGTTCGGTCGTCAAACTGACGGTCGATTGCGGCGTGTTTGCGATTTCGCTCGCGTCGCTGGCGATGCGCCAGCCGTTCACGCTGCAATATGCCCGCCAAGTAGTCGATGCTGAAACGGCTCGGTTGCCCGGTTTCCTGAAAGCGAATTATATCATCACCTGGGCGTGGACCGCCGCATTCATGCTGATGTTGATCGCCAATATACTGATGATCTATGTACCGGGCCTGCCTCTGTGGTCCGGAATCGCCATCGCATTCGCTGCCCGCAACACCGCGGTCTACTTCACCAAATGGTATCCGGAATACCAGCGCGCCAAGTTCGCGAGTTCAACTGTTTCCGCAAGCGCACTTTGAAGCACCCGAGAGGAACGCGACGATGAAGGACGTATTCGCCAAACTCGCCACCGACTTCCTTTCCACCATCGTGTTCCTTGCGCTGTACCTTATCACCGGCAATGTGGTTCTGGCGACATCGGTCGCAATCGCGGGCGCGGCCGGCCAGGTAATCTACTCCCGCGTCAGGGGACGGCCACTCGGCTTCATGACCTATGCCAGCCTCGCGCTGGTGATCGTGCTCGGCAGCGCAACGCTCTTGACCCAGGATCCGCGCTTCGTGCTGGCCAAACCCTCCATCGCGCATTTCGCGATCGGCGCGATCATGCTCAAGCGCGGCTGGATGCTGCGCTATATGCCGCCGCTCGTCGCCGAAACCATTCCGGAATACGTCACCTTCGCGGGCTACGCCTGGGCGGCGCTGATGTTCGCGCTCGGCGCTGGAGTCATTGCGGTTGCCTCGACCGGCGATATCAAGCTATGGGCGTTCTATGTGTCGGTAGTGGCGATCGGCGCGAAGGTCGCGGCGTTCGCCGTGCAATATGTCGCATTTCGCATCCTTGTCACAAACCGGATTCGCGCTGCCCGCGCCTGATCGCCGCGGCCAGACGATTGGGCACGGGCTGCGAGATGCGCTATACCGCCGCCCGAGGCTAAAGAAATCCCAGAACCATTCCGGTTTTGCGAAAGAACATGCGAGGAGACTTAAATGGCCGTGGACGGAAACTGGAACATCACCATGAGCACGCCGATGGGCGAGCGCAACGCGACGCTCACTTTGAAGAATGCCGGCGGCACGCTCACGGGTACGCAGGGCGCCGACGGCAATTCGACCGAGATCTTCGACGGCACGGCCAACGGCGATGACGTCGCCTGGAAAGTCTCGATCACCAATCCGATGCCGCTGACGCTGGAGTTTACTGGCAAGGTCGCGGGCGACAGCATATCCGGCGAAATGGGCATCGGCCCGATGGGCAGCTTTCCGTTCAAGGGCACAAGGGCGTAGGCGTCTCCGCTAGACCAGGGGTCCCGGCGAACGCCGGGACCCCATAGGCCCCGGCGTCGATGTTGCGGGAGGCACCCGCCACCAGCGCCAAGACGAGAAAAAACGGCGTAAAGGTCCCCGCTTGCGCGGGGACGACGACCGGCCGGCGGTGGCCCTCACCCCAGATTCAATTCCTTGAAGAAGTCGTTCCCCTTGTCGTCGATGATGATGAAGGCCGGGAAATCCTCGACCTCGATGCGCCAGATCGCTTCCATACCGAGTTCAGGATATTCCACCACCTCTACTTTCTTGATGCAGTGCTCTGCGAGGTTTGCCGCGGCACCCCCGATCGATCCGAGATAGAAGCCGCCATGCTTCTTGCAAGCTTCGCGCACCGCGACCGCACGGTTGCCCTTTGCGACCATCACCATCGATCCACCCGCGGCCTGGAATTGATCGACGAACGAATCCATTCGTCCCGCGGTCGTCGGGCCGAATGCGCCGGAGGCGTAACCATCGGGCGTTTTCGCCGGCCCCGCGTAGTAGACCGGATGGTTCTTGAAATAGTCCGGCAGCGGTTCGCCCTTCTCCAGCCGTTCGCGCAATTTGGAATGGGCGGAATCGCGCGCGACAATCATGGTTCCGGTCAACGACAGGCGAGTCTTGATCGGATGCCTTGAAAGAGTGCCCAAAATATCCTGCATCGGCTGGTTGAGATCGATCTTGACGACCTCACCGCCCAGCGTCTGCTCTACCGCCGGAAGATATTGCGCGGGATTGTGTTCGAGCTCTTCGAGATAGACGCCGTCCTTGGTAATTTTTCCGAGCACCTGACGATCTGCCGAGCACGACACGCCAAGCCCGATCGGCAATGAGGCGCCGTGACGCGGCAGCCGGATCACGCGCACGTCGTGACAGAAATATTTGCCGCCGAACTGCGCGCCGACGCCAAGCGACTGCGTCATCCTCAATATCTCCTGTTCCATCTCGAGATCGCGGAAGGCGTTGCCGTCGGCAGAGCCGTGGGTCGGCAGCGCGTCGAGATATCTGGCGGAAGCAAGCTTCACCGTCTTCATGCAGAGTTCGGCCGAAGTGCCGCCGATCACGATCGCCAGATGATAGGGCGGGCACGCCGCGGTGCCCAAGGTCAGCACCTTTTCCTTGAGAAATGCCAGCATGCGCTCGCGGGTCAGCACCGATGGCGTGGCCTGAAACAGAAAACTCTTGTTGGCGCTGCCGCCGCCCTTGGCCATGAACATGAACTTGTAGGCGTCATCGCCCTCGGCATAGATCTCGCACTGCGCCGGCATGTTGTTGGCGGTGTTTTTCTCCTCATACATCGACAAAGGCGCTACTTGCGAATAGCGCAGATTGCGGCGCAGATAAGCATCGCGCGCGCCCTCGCTCAACGCGGCCTCGTCATCGCCGTCGGTGAGAACGCGCGACCCCTTCTTGCCTATGATAATCGCGGTGCCGGTGTCCTGGCACATCGGCAACACGCCGCCGGCGGCGATGTTGGCGTTTTTCAGGAAATCGAACGCGACGAACTTGTCGTTGTCGCTGGCCTCCTTGTCATCGAGGATGTTGCGCAGCTGCTTGAGATGCCCCGGCCTCAAGTAATGGTTGATGTCGCCGAACGCGGCCTCGCTAAGCGCCCGCAACGCCTCGCGCGACACCACCAGCATGTCCTTGCCGAGCACCTTCTCGACCCGAACACCGTCGGTCGTGATCTTCTTGTACGGCGTGGTGTCCGCGCCAAGCGGAAACAGTGGCGTGTGCTTGTAGGGCGGAACGGGTTTTGGCGTGGGGATCGCGGTGGGGGCGTTCATGGGCGGGCTCGCGGGGTTTCAAGAACGGGAAGCGTCTCTTTCGGGACGCCGCAACGGCGGTTGCACCGTTCTAAGCACTTTTGAGACAAAAGGAAGGTTCCGGACGCGATGCGCCCTGCACTTCCTCACCCCTTTCCACCCTCCTTCTCGGCATAGGCGTCCACCAGCGCGCGGATCATGCGCTGGTAGGGCACGCGGCGCTGCCGGGCGGCGCGCTTGAAAAATGCCAACGAACGCTGCGACAGGCTCAGAGTCACCTTCACATTATTCTCGCGCAATACCGGCCTGTCCGGAGACGGCAGGAAGTCCTCGACGATCCTGACCCGGCCGATTTCGCCTTTGCTGTACTTAACCGTTGGCTTTTTCATGAACCGCACATCACCCGATAATACTCGTCATGCCCGGCCCTTCTGTCGGCCATCCACGTCTCCACGTATAGCGCAAAAAATGCGCGGATGACCAAGTCAAGCCCGACCATGACCTAACAAAAGTTTTCCGATGGGACCCCACCCTTGCGCTAACCGTTCGCGGACGCTTCAATGGAGCAAAGGGGCATCCATAATGACATTGAAACCAGAACCTCGCAGATCGGCCACGCTTGCCGGCGCACTGGCCCTGCTGGCTGCAATTTGTCTGACCACCTTCGGCGTTTCGCCGGCCCGCGCGGACCGTTGCGACGATATCGCCGGTCAGCTCAAAGGCCAGATCGATGGCCTCAAGGTCGGCATCACCGCCGCCAACGTCATCTACCTGTCGCACCCGCAGGCCAGGGAACTTACGCTCGGCTGTCGCGGCCGCAACTTCACCAACGAACTGTACGCCAAGGCCGACAGCCGCAGGCCGAAGCCGGCGTTTCTCGAACTTGTCGCCACCGCGGCGGCCATCGTCTTCACCATCCCGAAACCCGACGTGCTCACGGGCGCAACACGCTGCATCAAGCGGATGGGGCTGCTCCACGGCGACGACGTCTCGATGCGCTACCGTCGCCTCGATATGAATTGCACCCGCACCAAAACCGAGGCGTCGATAGCGATCTCGCGCGGCACGGACCAGTAAAGGACGCGAAAGGCCGGGGGCCGGCGGAATCGTCGGCATATCCCCTGGAGATCGCGATCTTTTCTACGAATAAATGAGTCTTCCGTTCACCATGTGACGGGGATTCGCGCCGACGGGGGGCGGTTTACAATCCGGATTCATAAAGCATTCGTCTCCGCCCCGTCACTGTCCGGCGCAACAGAGCCAGGGATCCTGTCCATGAGTGTTTCAAGCATTGCTGCGTCGAGCCCGGTGAAAGCGCCTGAAGTCATCGAGACCAGGACGCCGGACGCAAGAACCGACGGCAATGCCGATGATGCCAGCGCATCCCAGCCGACGGTTCTGGCTCCCCTTCCGCCGGGACAGGGAATGCGGATCGACCAGCTGGTCTGAGCGACTGCATCCTGTCGGTCAGCGGCGCTCACATTCGTCATCGCCGGCCCGTCGCAAGTTTGCCGAAAAACCGCGCGACCATGCTGACCCCGAGAGAACGGGAACTACGCATGATCGCAAAACTATTGCTGCAGAATGTGATCTGGATCGCCGCGATGGGCGCGCTGTTGTTGCTGCCTGCAGGCACGCTGCATTGGCCGGGCGCATGGGTGTTCCTGGCTACCATTGCGATCCTCGGCATATCCGGCGGATTGTGGCTGGCGAGGTCCGATCCTGAGCTGCTCGCCGAGCGGATGCGCCCGATGATGCAGAACGATCAGCCCGCCGCCGACAAGAAATTCATGGTGGTGTTCGGCACTACCGCCCTGATCTGGTTCCTCGCGATCGGGCTTGAAAAGCGCATGCATGCATCCGGCATTCCCGTCGCGGTACAGGCGCTCGGGCTGGCGATGCTGGTGTTCTCCAGCGGCTTCATCATGTGGGTGATGCGCGAGAATTCGTTCGCGGCGCCCGTCATCAAGCTGCAGACCGAACGCGGCCATCGCGTCGTCTCTACCGGCCCTTACGCCTTTGTCCGGCATCCCATGTACAGCGGCGCCGTTCTGTTTTTTGTCGGCGCGCCGCTGCTTTTGGGTTCATGGTGGGGCTTGGCCATGTCGCCGCTGTTCGTCGTGCTGTTTGCCGTTCGCGCGGGCATCGAGGAACGCGCGCTGATCGCGGGCCTGCCGGGTTACGCCGACTACACAATGCGGGTCCGCTATCGTCTGTTGCCCGGACTTTGGTGAGGGTCGAACCTGCCGCGAAATGCTCTATACTGCCGAAAACGGCCAGACACGGACGCGGAGCAAATGCCCGACACCAGGACCTACACCGGCGGCTGCCACTGCGGCATGGTGCGCTTCGAATGCACCACCGATCTTGCGATGGTGACCGCGTGCAACTGCTCCATCTGCACCAAGAAGGGCCTGCATTTCGCGTTCCTGTCGCCGAAGAGCTTTCAATTGCGCGCCGGCGAGGACAACTTGCGGGAATATCTGTTCAACAAGCACGCGATCCGCCATCAACTTTGCAACGACTGCGGCGTCGACGTGTTCGCGCTCGGCCGCAAGCCGGACGGCACCGAGGTGGTGGCGCTGAACGTGAGCTGCATCGACGGTATCGATTTGGCGAAGCTTGCGATGACTCCGATCGATGGCCGCAGCCTCTAGGCTTAACTCGCCAAGTTTTGCGGCTGGGCACGCGCCAAGTGCATGTTACAAATCCAGCGCCTTGTAATGGCGGAAGATCCCGTCCTCGTTGAAGGCGATGCGCCGATCGCTCGCGAGATAGGCATTGATGTTCGGCCTGACGGCAACACGGTCGTGCAGATCGATTAGGCCGGGAATCCTGCGCTCGAACGCCTTCATGCGTTTCGGAAACGCGTAGCGCAGGCCTTCCACGATCTGGAACAACGAAAGATCGACGTAGGCCGCCCTGCGGCCGGTGAGGTAAAATCCGCCGTTGCTCTTCAACAGCCGCTCGAAATAGCCAAGATATTTCGGCACCCGCTCCTTCCAGAATTCCTCGGTGCGCTTTTTCGCCGGCGGACGCTGGTCCTCGTAATAAAGCGACGGCCCGAGCGGATGATGGGTGTCATGGATTTCCGTCACGAAATCCGTGATCGTGAGTTGAAGCTGATGCACCCATAGCCGCCCGGCCTCCGCTTTCGGCGCCAGACCGTGGCGCGATCCGAGATAGAGCAGGATATTGGCGGTCTGCCCGATCACGAGCCGCCCTGCTTTCAGAAACGGCGGGGCAAATGGCGGCGTGCCGTTGCGCGCCTCCATCATTTTCATCATCGCGGCCATGCCGCGTTCACTGCGCGCGACATCGGCATAATGCGCGCTCGCGTCTTCCAGCGCGAGGCGGACATATTCGCCGCGGCCCTGAATGCCCGGCCAGTAGTAGAGTTCATAGGGCATCGGCATCCCTTCGTGTGTTCTCAGTCTTAACACTCGATTAGAATTGAGGGCCTTTAGTCTAAGGACCAGGAGAAGGCTGTGCCAAGGGCCAGGGCTATCTGTTCGCGCGACCCCTGAGCTTGACCAAATTGCCTGCTGCTATCGAGGCCCCCGCTCGGTTCGTCCGGGGAGCCTGCGCGCGCCGCCGCCGCGGCGTAATCCGCCGCGACTTACGAACGCGCCGCCCGCAAAAACCTTAGTTCGTCGCGAAGCAGTACAAAAGGCCGTCGCCGCCGGTGCTGATCAGGTCCTTCTGGCTGCAACCGCCGTCGGGGCCGCGTGAGGGATGCGCCGTATTCCAGGACTTGACCGTCGGATTGGTGGGGGGACCGTTGAGGTCGCTGTGGCCGACCATCGCAGCGCCCTGCGTACTGCTTGTCCAGTTCTTGCAGGTACGATCGTCGGCGCCGGCGAACGCGGTGCCGTCAGGCTGCGACCCCGTAAGAATGTCATGCCGGTTCGGCGTATCCACGAAACCGTTGACGACCCCACCCTTCTCGGTCAGCGCGGTCTCCTTGTTGACATTGTTGGTGCCGTGCAGTTCGGCGACATCTTTCGCAATCACGATGCCCTTGGAATTCTGCCACGGCCCCTTGCCGATCCGATCCCTTGCATTGACGGCGGGTTTACCGTCGGCTGCCTGCGTCGAGAGATAGGCATGCCAGGTTTTAGCGCCGAGACCTGCAGCCTGCGCCAGCGTCTGACAATGATTATCAGCGCCGGCGAGACCGCCAAGGTTGCCGCCGTTGCCGATGCCCGTGCTGGTGACGAAGAAAGTGGCATTGGCCGATTGCGCCAGCGCGGGTTGAGCCGCAAGAACCGCGAATGAAGCTGCCGCCAGCCCAAAACACGCGCGCGAGAAGATCTTGGCGAGAGTTAGCATCGAATCCTCCGAAGTTTTCTTGTTTGGCCTGCTCGTTGACGAGTTAGTCTGACCCGCCGTCACTTGGTCTGACATCAACACGTTCCCGGCGATATTATTCCGATAGCGCGACGACGAAATGAGGAAGCAGAAGTTCCACTAACAAATGAAAAGGCGCCGCGAAGTCTGCCGCAGCGCCTCAAGTTTTCATCCTGTCACGAGGATCAAGTCTGCTGGATTGCCGAGAGTTCCCAGTTGGCCCCCCGCGGCCGCACGAAGGTCCACACCTCCGTGGCCTCGACCGGTTGCTCGCTTCCCGCAACTAACCGACCGCTGGTGCGCTCGATGGTCTTGTCGATCAACGAGAACCGCATTGCCACGCTGGCGTAGTCGGTATCGCCCTCGCGCCATGCTTCCGCGAGGTCGCCCTGCAGCAGCTTGACGTTGGAGACCTTGTTGATGTCGTTGCGGGCCTTGTTCTCCGCGAGGTCCTTGGTGAAATACGACACCATTTCCGGAGTTGCCAGCGTGTGCAGCCTGGCGACGTCCTCGTTCGACCAGGCGGCCTGAATCTCGCCCAGCAAGCGTTCGAAGGCCTCGTAATCCGCCGGCAAAATCTCGAGCGGCGCGCTGCCCGATCCCAGTCCAAATCCCGTTCCGGTGCGGAAGTTCGATTGTGCACCGGCGCCCGGGGCGACGCCGGCATAGGCCGGCGCTGTCGCGTGGCGGCGCTGCCACCATGACATCGCCAGCCGAACCACGATGATGATCAAACCGATCTGCAGGATCAGGCCGAAGATCGACGACAATCCGCCGAGCCCACTGAACATTCCGCCGCCAAACAACATGCCCAACAGGCCGGCGCCGAGGAAGCCCGCGGCAAGGCCGCCAAGCATGCCCATGCCGGGCCGGTTGAAGAACCCGCCGCCGGTAGCCGCAGGCGCGCCCATCCCGGGGCTGCCCGGCTGGGTGATGGTGCGGTTGAACGGCTGAGCCGAACCCGGCGCCGTCGACGTGCTCGGCGGAGCGGAAAACGTTCGTCCTCCCCGGGAACCCGAGCTAAGGCCGCCGCCGATCCGGGCGTCGGCCGACGAGATAGCCAGCATCAATGGCAGCGCAAGCGCTAAAACGACGGCAATTGCCTTAACGATACCGCGGACTTGTTGCGTAAAATTCATGTCGATCCCTCAATCCCCGGCAGGGGGGAAGCGCCACTAAGATGGGCAGCGCTGCCTAAAAGTGAAGCCCTAAAGGGAATAGCGGCTGCGGCCCTCGGTCGCGGGCATGCGTCAATAATGCTCATTCGCGGCTGGTTTTTCCCGGGAGTTTTCGGCGGAAAGACTGGATTGCTTCGTCGTTGCCTCGGGCCATGACGGCTGATTTTCCGGCAGGCTTTCTAGGACAGCGTCATGGTTTCCTTCACGGCCGCAACCAATTGGCTGAGCGTGAAAGGCTTCGGCAGGAACGCGAATTGCTGGTTCTCGGGCAGGCTCTTCTCGAAGGCGTCTTCCGCGTAACCAGAGACGAAGATGATCTTGAGGTCGGGATTGCGGCCGCGCATCGTTTTGAGCAGCGTCGGACCGTCCATCTCGGGCATTACCACGTCGGAAACGACGAGATCGACGGCGCCGTTCTTTTGCTCCAGCGCTTCCATGGCCTCGATGCCGTTTGAGGCCTCGATCACGTTGTAGCCGCGCGAGCGCAGGCCCCGCGCGTTCAGGGAACGCAGGCCCTCCTCGTCCTCCACGAGCAGAATGGTACCCTGCCCGGTGAGATCGGCCCTGGGCTTTGCCTCGGCCGCGGGCTCTTTGGCCCCGCCATTGGCCGCCGCCGCATCGGGCTGAACCTCCAGTTCCGGATGATGCCGCGGCAGAAAGATGTGGAACGAGGTACCCTGACCGGCTTCGGAATCTACATAGATGAAGCCGCCAGTCTGTTTGACGATGCCGTATACCGTCGACAACCCGAGGCCGGTGCCCTTGCCGACTTCCTTGGTCGAGAAGAAAGGTTCAAAGATCTTGTCGACGATATCGGGCGCAATGCCGCTGCCGGTGTCGGTAATGTCGATCCGCACATAATCCGCCGGCGGCATGCCCTTGTAGGCGAGTTGCCCTGATGCCTCCGATGTCACGTTGGCGGTTCGCACCGTCAGCTTGCCGCCATCGGGCATCGCATCGCGGGCGTTGACGGCCAGATTGACGATTACCTGTTCGAACTGCGACACGTCGACCTTCACCGGCCACAAATCGCGGCCATGCACCAGATCGAGCTTGACCTTCTCGCCGATCAGCCGGCGCAGCAGCATGGTGAGATCGGAAAGCGCATCGCCGAGGGCGAGCACCTGCGGCCGCAGGGTCTGACGGCGCGAGAACGCCAGAAGCTGCCGCACCAGCGTCGCCGCGCGGGTCGCGTTCTGCTTGATCTGCATGATATCCTGGAACGAGGGATCGGTCGGCTTGTGCGCGTTGAGCAGAAAATCGTTCGCCATCATGATGGCGGACAGCACATTGTTGAAATCGTGGGCGATGCCGCCGGCAAGCTGGCCGACCATGTCCATCTTCTGCGACTGGTTGATCTGGTTCTCGAGCGCGCGCCGCTCGGTCGTCTCCAGCATGTAGACGATCGCGGCCTCGGTCTCGTGCTCGTCTTCCTCGACCGCGGTCACAAAGAACTGCCCCCATCGCTCCTTCGCGCCATCGAGCATCGCCTCGACCGGCGGGATATCGCCCTGCCCTTCCGCCGCCTGGTTGATGGCTGCGATCAGCAGGCTGCGGTCGCGCGCGCTCACCGTCGCGAAAATAGATTTGCTGGCCGCGCCGTCCGGGCTCAGGCTTTGCGCCAGCTTGGCGAAGCGAGCGTTGGCGCGGACCACGGCGCCCGACCGGTCCACGGTCGCAATCGCCATCGGGGTATGATCGAAGAAGCGCATGAAACGCACTTCGGCCGCGCGTTGCGGGTCGAAACGCTCGTCACGCGCGCGGCTGATCACCAGTGTGCGCGACGGGCCGGGCACGCCGTCCGCCCCGAACGCCAGCTTGTGATAGAGACGCACCGGCATGGTCTTGCCGCCGCGCATTCGCAGATCGATGTCGAGCACCTCGGTTTTGACTTCGCCGGGCACGGGCAGGATCGATGTCAGCAACGCGGCCCCGTCGCCTGACACGATGTCCGTCAGCTTCAGGCCACCCGAGCCTATCTCCGCGAGATCGTGATCCAGCCAGTTAGCCAGCGTGGCGTTGACATAGACGAGAGCCCCGGCGGCATTGACCGAGAAGAACCCGCAAGGCGCATGATCGAGATATTCGATCGCATGCTGCAGTTCCTGAAATACGTCCTCCTGCCGTTCGCGATCGCGCGTGATGTCCGCAATCGACCACACCGCGTATTTCGCCTCGCGCTTGTTCTGGCCCAGCGGCCGAACCCGCATCCGAAGCCAACGGCCATTCGCGCCATCGGTACCGGCGATGCGAACCTCTTCCTGCTGGCGTTTGCCTTCCCGCGCCGCCTTGAGCAGGCGAAATACCGCTTCGGACACATCGGGATTGCCGATGAACACCCGCTCCACGGGGCGCACGTCCAGCGCGTTCGTCGCGCCCGTAAGCGCGAGATAGGCCGCGTTCGAATAGACCACGTGACCGCGGGGATCGGTGACCGCCAGTCCGTCATAGGCATGATCGGCGATGCGACCCATGACCGGATCGTCAGCAGCACGATCGGCGAAACGAATAATCCCCGCGGCGTAAGCGAACAGGTTGAACAGCCCGACCATCGCCAGGAGCGCAAGCAGCCCCAGGATATAGGGCTGCGCCTGCGCACGGCCGATGGTCATCAGTGCGACCGCCGCCGCGACTATCCCGCCGGCCACCAGCAGCACCAGCACGATGCTGCCGCCGCGTCGCGCCGGTTCGTGGGCGGTCATCGGCTCTCGTGACGGAGGTTTGTCAGTATCGGCGGTCATACCAAGGGGCGCAGCCTGTCGACATGGATATACACGGATCTAACGCGCGTTCCGCGCACGCCTGCTCCTGAGTGCCTGAATCGGACCCGCAAGCGCAAGTCCATCAGGCGGCTATTTCGTTCGTTGCGCGCTTTTCCAGGGTATTCCGGGGGTCAGTCTTCCCCAAGTTCACGCCCGCCGGCCGGAAAGCCCACGCTTGAGACCCATCACGTAGCCGATGATTTCGGCGACCGCGTGATAGTGTTCCACCGGGATTTCGTCGTCGATCTCCACCGTCGCATGCAAGGCCCTCGCCAGCGGCACGTTCTCGACAATGGGAATATCGTGGTTCCCGGCGATTTCCCTGATCTTGAGCGCGATCGTGTCGACGCCCTTGGCCACGCAGACCGGCGCCGACATGCCGCGTTCGTACGAAAGCGCCACCGCGTAATGGGTCGGGTTGGTGATGATCACGGAGGCCTTGGGAACCGCGGCCATCATGCGTTTCTTCATGCGCGCCTGACGCAATTGCCTGATCCGGCCCTTGATATGCGGATCACCTTCGGATTGCTTGAACTCTTCCTTCATCTCCGGCAGCGACATCTTCTGCCGTTCGAACCATTGCCGATACTGGAAGAAATAGTCCGCGATCGCCACAACCGCGAGCATCGCCACAACCGCGCCCAGTAAATTCAGCGCCAGGCCGGTGGTGGCGCCCAAAACCGCCGCCGGGTCGAACCGTACGATCGCTTCCAGACGATGACGCTCCGGCCAAAGGATTGCCGCCATCACCGCGCCCAGCGCGACCACCTTGAAAATGCCCTTGGCGAAGTTCGCAGCCGCCTGCTTGCCGAATATCCGCTTGGCTCCGGCCGCCGGCGAAATCTTGCTCAACTTCGGTTTGAGGGATTCCCCCGACCATACCAGCCGGTGCTGCACCATATTGCCCGCGATCGCCGCGAGCGCCAGCATCAACAGTGGCACGCCGAGCACCGCGATCAGTTGATATTCGAGACTCTGCGCAAGAGCCATCAGGCCGGGCCCGTCGGTGTGGATCATCCACGAATTGGCGATCAGATTGCGCAGCGGCATCCGAATGCCGCCGCCGATCGATCCGGAAAATGTCGACAGCACGAGTGTCCCGCCTGCAATCACGAACCAGGTGTTGATCTCCTGACTTTTCGCGACGTCGCCGCGGTCGTGAGCGTCATCCAGACGTTTTTGCGTGGGGTCTTCTGTTTTATTTGATGCGTCGTTTTCGTCGGCCATGTCCAGGCTTTCAGCTAAGCGGTATCAGGTCGTGCATGACGCCGATGAAATAATCGAGGAACGTTCCCATCATCGCCGCGATGACGAGGGCGAAGATCAGGAAACCGGCCAGAATCGACAGCGGCACGCCGACGAAATAGACCTGCATCTGCGGCATCAGCCGCGCCAGCACGCCAAGCCCCATATTGAAAACCAGACCGAACACCAGGAACGGCGCCGAAAGCTGCATGCCGATCTTGAAAGCAGCGGCGAAGGCGCGGGTGGCAAGTGCCGCCACATCTCCGCTCGGCATCATTTCGCCGGGCGAAAAGATCGCGTAGCTGTCGTTGAGCGCGGCGATGACGAGATGATGGCTATCGGTCGCAAACAGCAGCGTCACGCCGAGGAGAGTGAGGAAATTCCCGATCAGCAGGCCCTGCTGGCCCTGGGTCGGATCGACCGCGGTGACGAAGCCAAGGCCCATTTGCTGGGCGATCACCGATCCCGCCACCTGTAGCGCGGCGAGCGTTACCCGCGCGGTGGCGCCGAGCACGATACCGATGACAATCTCGTGGAGCATCAACACCAGGAGCGGCGTCAGCGATTGCATGTCGATGTGGTAGGCGGCGCGATGCAACGGCAAAATCACCAGCGTCAGCAACAGCGCGATCGCGAGCTTGATGCGAACGGGAATATTGGACTCACCCAAGCCGGGCAACAGCATCACCATCGCGCCGATGCGGGCGAATACCAATAGGAAGGCGGCGGCGAGCGCGGGAAGCAGTGAGATATCGATGCGCATGATTCGCGCATTGTGCATCAACCGCCTATGATTCGCGACGATATCCGCATCATGTGGCTGTGCATCGAATCCGCCATGAACGGCAGCGCGAGCAGCAACGTGACGAAGATCGCCAGAATTTTCGGCACGAAAACCAGGGTCTGTTCCTGGATCTGCGTCAGCGCCTGAAACAGCGACACGACGACGCCGACGACAAGGCCGACGATCATCAGCGGCGACGACACGACCACGATGGTCCAGATCGCATCGCGAGCCACGTCGAGGGTTTCGGCGCCGGTCATTTATTATCCTTTTCTCCCTCATGGTGAGGAGCGCGTACTTGCGTGCGTCTCGAACCATGAAGCCAAAGTCTCCCTTATCCTACGAGACGCGGCCAAGACGGCCGTTCCTCGGGATGAGGATTCAGATCGGCATCTTCATGATGTCCTCGTAGGACTGGATAACCCGGTCGCGCACCGAGACCAGCGTCGAGACCGCGACGTCGGTTTCCGCCACCGCCGTCACCACGTCCATCACATTGGCCTTGCCCGACGCCATCGCGACCGTTTGCGCGTCGGATTTTTTTCCGGCATCCAGCACGCTTCCCATCGCGTCCTTGAGCAGCGCGCCGAACGATGTGCCGCCCCCTTCGGAGCCTTTGCCGGCGCCGCCGGTGTCCAGTATGCGGGCGAGATTGGCGTAGGCATTTGCGGCGACTGTCGGTGAAGCCATGGCTTGAGGTTTCCTTTTCAGGCCTTGAGGATGTCGAGCGTGCGTTGAATCATCCGGCGCGTGGCGCTGATGATGTTGAGGTTCGCCTCGTAGGATCGCTGCGCGTCGCGCATGTCCGTCATTTCGATCAGCGGATTGACGTTGGGATATTTGACGTTGCCGGCCGCATCCGCCGCCGGATTGCCGGGTTCGTGCTTGACACGAAACGCGGATTGATCGGGCCGGATCTTGCCCATCGCAACGACCTTTGCATCCAGCGTGCGATCGAGTTCGGAGGAAAACGTCGGAACCTTGCGGCGATAGGGTTCGCCGCTGGCGGTCGATGCCGTAGAATCCGCGTTGGCGATATTTTCCGAGATCACGCGCATCCGCCCCGCCTGCGCGCGCAGACCCGATGTCGCGATGCTCATCGATCGGGCGAAATCCCCTCCATCGTTTGCCATGATGTCGTTCCCTCAGGTTTTTCCGGCTTCAACCCTTGCCGATCGCTGTCTTCAGAAGGTGCAGGCTCTTGCTGTACAGCGAAGTCACCGCCGCATAGTCCATCTGGTTGGCCGAGACCTTGAGCATCTGGTCTTCGAGATTGACGGCGTTGCCGGCGGGCCTGGTCTGGAAAACTTCCTTGCCATCCTGCGCGAAGCTTGGTCCGCCACCCGAGGGAGCAATATGGCTGGTCGTGGTGCGCATCATCGCCAGCGCTCCCATCGGTCCCGCGCTGGCGCCGGAGCTATCGAATTTCGGCTCGATCAGATCGCGCGGCCTGAAATTCGGCGTGTCGGAGTTGGAAACATTTTCGGACAGGACGCGCTGACGCTCCTGGTGCCACTGCATCTTGGTGCGTAGCGCCGACAGGACCGGAAGATCGTTGATGGACATCGCACCGTTCCCCCTCGTCCGCCGGGCACGATGCCCTGAGGTGGGCAGAATTTGCCGTGTGTATGGTTAACAACGGGTTAAAATCGCGGAGAACCGTGGATAAGGGCCATGCCGGCCCCGGTTGTACGTCAGGCCACATGAGCGCATTTTTGCCACGAAATCTGCGTTAACCAATCGGGACAATGATGTTGGACGCTCAGAAGTTGTTTTGGCTCGGGCGATTCTTGGTTTAATAGACTGATGTGGGCGGCACTTTTTGCCGTGAGGAATTAAGAAATAAGGCTGATCTCGGCCTTCGTTCGCCGCTTGATGGACCGTTTTGTTCTTCACTCGACGAGCCCGAAGTTTGAAGAAAGCTTTATTGGCCGGGGACGAGATATGCAGGCACTTACATTCTTCTTCGCATTCGTGGCCGTTCTGGCGCTGATCGGCCTCGCCGCCTGGCTGGTTCGACGGTTCGCCGGCAACCGCCTCGGCGCCAACACCAATCGCAGCCGGATGCCGCGCCTGGCCGTGATCGATGCCGCCGCCGTCGACGGCCGCAGACGGCTGGTGCTGGTGCGGCGCGACAACATCGAACATCTGCTGATGATCGGCGGTCCTACCGATGTCGTCGTGGAAGCCAATATCGTACGCGCGACGGCCGGACGGGATCAGCTGCCGCAACGGCCCGCCGTCAGCGGGGCCGAACTACCGCCCCGCATTGCGCCGCTGCCCGACACCGGCAGCTGGGCCGACGATGGCCCCCGCACAGAGAGCTTCGAACACGCCGAGCCGCAAATGCCGGAGCCGTCGCCCCGCCCGCTGCGGCCTTCTTTTGCCGACGAAGTGCGCCGCCCGGCACCGGCGATTTCGGAACGCCGCAGCGATCCGCTGGCGGGCTTTACGCCGGAACCCCTCGGCGGCCGTCCGGAACCGCGGCCAGAGCTGCGCGGCGAACCGATGCCATCCCGGGTAACCTCGCGCAACGAGCCGGTCATGCCCCGCCCGCAGCGCCCAGGCGAAGCACCGAAGGCCCCCCCGGCTCGCGCGCCTGAACGCGCCGCTCCGCCGCCGCCTCCCCCGGGCCCGGCTCCCGCCCCGGCCCTTTCTGCAGCGGACCAAAATCTGGCCGAGATGGCGCAACGGTTGGAGGCAGCACTTCGCCGGCCGGCCGGCGATGCGGGCGAACCGCGAGTAGGCGCGCCGCCGGTGGCGCCCGAACCGCCGCCTGCCCGCGCAGCGCCGCGCACCGATCAATCGATGGCCCCGCCGGCTGCCGCGCCCGCTCCGAAGAGCGGCTTTGAGAATCTCGAAGACGAGATGGCGTCATTGCTGGGCCGTCCAAAGACCCCTTCGTGAGGCCCGCGACAGTCCCGCGTAGAGTTTTATTTTTTGCCACACTGATTGCCGCCGGAGCACTGGCGGGTCCCGCGTTCGCGCAAGACATCAGCATCAATCTCGGCCAGGGTAATGGCGGCGTCACCGAGCGCGCGATCCAGCTGATCGCGCTTCTGACGGTGCTGTCGATCGCGCCGTCGATCCTGGTCATGATGACGTCGTTCACCCGCATCGTCGTCGTGCTTTCGTTATTGCGCACTGCGCTCGGCACCGCCACCGCGCCGCCGAATTCCGTCATCATCGCGCTTGCGATGTTCCTGACCGCGTTCGTGATGGGCCCGGTGCTGCAGAAATCCTACGATGACGGCATCAAGCCGCTGGTCGCCAACCAGATCGGCGTCGAGGACGCGCTGCAACGCGCCTCAGTGCCCCTGCGCGGCTTCATGCAGAGGAATGTGCGCGAAAAGGATCTCAAGCTGTTCATGGATCTGTCGGGCGAGGCGCCGCCGGCGACCCCCGAAGAAATGTCGCTGCGGATCCTGGTGCCGGCGTTCATGATCTCCGAACTGAAACGCGCCTTCGAGATCGGCTTCCTTTTGTTCCTGCCGTTTCTGATCATCGACCTCGTGGTGGCTTCCGTCCTGATGTCGATGGGCATGATGATGCTGCCGCCGGTGGTGGTGTCGCTGCCGTTCAAGCTGATTTTCTTCGTGCTGGTCGATGGCTGGTCGCTGGTGGCGGGCAGCCTCGTGCAAAGCTACGGGGGCTAGCAGGCCATCACCACTGTCCTTGCGAGAGATATCTCGCGAATGCGCGCCCGGTCACAAAGCGGAAGACTGGATTTGCTCGCAATGACGAAACTCGGCGACCTCAGCCTTTCACATCGAGCACTGAAATCGCGATTCCGTCCGGACAGTCAGCGTGAACCTTGAGCTCCGCTCTTGCCATCGCAACGAGTTCGGCTTTGGTCTCGGTGGGCTTGCTCATGATGGCGGCTTCCTCCGGACGGTCAATCCGCGCAGGTTGCCGTGTCGGCAGGCGTCTATCGAGAGCATGCCGGTGGAGGGTGACGGCTACCTGGCCGCTTCGACCCGCTTCAATCCGACAATCGCCGGCAGGGAGCCGGTTGGGAACGGGTCGGCCTTCGAGCTTTCCGGCGGCAGCGGAGCGCGAGCGGTCGCATCCGGGAATCGGGTTTTCATTTCGCGCAGGAAGCCATCGAGCGTATCCACGCTTGCCGCCATCCTGGCGATCTGGGTGAATTCGCCGCCGCTGGCGGCAGCCGGCTTGCTTGCGATCTCGAAGGCGGCGCGGTCGGCCTCGCCGCTCATCAATGGCGCATATTTTTCGCGGAAGCGCGCCAGACCGATTGTATCCTCAGCCAACGCGTATCCGACCACCGCGCGGATCACGTCGCCCTTCTCGACCGGGTTCAGCGGTTTGAAATCGCGCCAGCGATCGGCGTAATACAATTCGATCTGTTCGGACGCCTCGCGCCAGCGCCGCGCCGCCCAGTAGATATCGGAGCGCAACCGGATGGCTTCGCGGCCGGCGATGTTCGAGATGATTTCGAGCGCCAGGTCGTGGCGTCCGACATCGCTTTGCGCGCGCGCCTCCAGCAGCAGCCTTTGCTGACGCAGTTCGCCCGAGAGATCGGCGATGCGGGTGGAGCGAAGCGCCGATATGGCGCGGTCCGGCTTGCGACTGGTCAAATAGACCATTGCGAGCCGCGCAGCCACCTGCGCGCGCGCGGCGCCCTCCAGCCGGCGGTCGACCTGATACTGCAGGAGTTCGCTGGCCTGATCGAGCAGATCGACCGCGACCAGCCGATCCGCCAGCCTGCGGATCATTTCGTCGCCGCGCCGCCCGATCGGCGTCAATTCACGATACTCGTAAAACATCCCGAGCGCGTCGACCGGTGGAAGATCGTCGCCCTTCGGACTCAGATAAAGTTGCGCGAACAGCGCCGCCGCCGCGTCCTGAGCCTGCCGCGTAACTTCCGCATTGGGCTGCAGCGTGGTCGCGGTGCGTGCGGCCGCCAGCGATTCGCCGAAGCGTCCGGCATCGGAATAGATGCGCGCCAGCATTTGCAGCGCTTTCAGCTCGACGCCATCTCCGCGCCATATCACCGAAAGCGTCTCAAGTTCGCGCAATGTGTCGGCCTGGCCGATTTCGTCGCGTTTCTGCCGCAGCACAATCTCGAACAGTTTGGCTTCGGCCGCCGCGGCCCGATCCGAGGATTCAACGGCGATCTTGTATTGATCCAGCGCGTCCTTGTCGTGTCCGAGCGCTTCGGCCAGTCGGCCGCGCAACACCGAAATCGCCGGTTTCAGCTCGGACGAAACACCGACCACATCCAGATCGCTGCTGCGCTTCGCGGCTCCGGAGTAATCCTTGACCTCGATCGACGCACGCATCGCTTCAGACACGACAATGCGTTGCAGCTCGATCGGCAGCGCGGTGATGGCGAATTCGGCGTTCTTGAATTTCTCCCGCGCGTCCACCCACTTGCCCTGACGGGCGTAGGCCAGCGCTTTCCACATTTGCGAATCGAAGCTGGTTCCGACCGCCGGATTGGCGAGATCTTTCAATGCCAGCTCGGGGCGGCCCATCAGGCTGCTCGCGACCGAATGCACGATCAGGGCAACAGGGTCCTCAAGACCTGGCCTGGAGTCCGCCAGCGCAAGATCGAGAACGCCCTTGGCTTCCGGATACATTCCGCGCGCGAGATAGAACCGGGCAAGATCGATGCGGGCCGGCGTGCGTCGATCGGGCTCGGCCGCCGCCGCCGCGGCGACAAGTTCGTCCTCCCGCACGGTGAAATATTCGCTCTGATTTTTGCGCCATTCGCCGACGTCGAAAATTGCCCGGACCGCGGTTGGCGCGCGGTCCGCTCCGACCTCAGCCGATGACAGCGTCAAGCCGCCGGGCCTTCCGACAATAATCTTGTCGGGTGCGACCTCGGCGGTGATGTCATCGGAGTTCGGACGAATAGCGAGGCCGTGGATCGACTCGAGCAGCGACACCTCGACAAAATCCTGCTGCTTGATGAAGCCGCGAACGGGCGGCGGCACCGTGACCACCATGATCGTGTCGCCCGCATCCGGATCGACGAGCCGATGCAGAAGGCCGGGTTTTGACAGCGGCACGGTGACATTGGCAAGCACGGGATCGGCGATGTTGCGGATCGCCACGAGCGGTTGCGTTGGCGTTTGCATGACATCGGCAAATGTGACCGTCCAGTTCGCGCCGCCTGCCGCCTGCTCGTCACCCGTCAGCGAAGGCAATTGAGGGCGGTTGAGGCGAACGCGGATCGCCTGGCCTTTTTCCAGCGGCAACAGGCTGACATCGGCGACGATCGACCCGCCCTTGCTGCGGATCGCCTCGATATCGATCGGTTTTGTGGAATCAAACACCAGCCACACGGTATCGGCGCGACGAAACAACGCCGCTGGCGTGGCGGTGGCAAAGGAAAACGTCAGGCTTAGCCCGTCGCTGCTTCGCCTGGCTTCGACGATGGCGGCGCTGTCGCCGGCCCTGGTTTCAACCGGCGGCCCGGTCGCGGCGAGGGTTGTTTTTTGCGGCGTCTCCGCTGCGGGAGCCGGGATTTCCCTTGAAGAGCGCTCGGGCTTCGGCGTTTCGGACGCAGGCGGCGGCACCTCGGGTTTGATCTCGATTTTTGCATGCTGCGCGATCGTCTCCGACGTCGGCGGCACAATCTCACCGGATTGCCGCGATGCCTGAGGTTCATCGGCCGGCTTCTCGGACGCGGCCGGATAGGCTGACGCCGGCGGCGCCGGTACGGCCGGCGCCGGTGCATGCGAGGCATCCGACGCGGACGACGGCAGCGCTGACGGTTTCTCCGCTTGCTGGAAAGCGATGTCGATAATGTAGTTTTTCTCCTCGCGGAAGGAGTGGACATCGACATCGCCGATCAAGGCGACTTCCACCGCCGACAATTCTCCGTCAATCCTCTGATTGATCGATGCAACGTTCGATGGCGCCGCCACCTTGGCGTCCGCCAGGTCGAAGGTGAGCATGGCGTTAAACGAAAGCGTGAGTTTCCGATCGTTCAGCACGGACGAGACGCCAACGCCGTCGGGCATTTCAAACACGAAACGGACGAAGGTCGGCTGCACCGATGCGCGCACGCGGATCGGCGGGCGCTTCTGCGCTTCTGTTGTCGCGCGCAGCTGGCGCAATGCGCGCTCCGCGACTCGCGCGCGCTCGGCCAGTTCGCGGACTACCTCCAGCGGAAGGGCCGGAGGCGGACCGTTCCATGTGTCAGGCAGCAGATCGACGAACACACGTTCGCCGGCCGTCATGGTGTTGATGGTTACCCTGCGCGCCAATGACAGGCGGATCGCCGAGCCGTCGGGATCGCGCCGCGCCGATCCGACATAGTCGGGCACCGCGTCGGACAATTTTTCGATCGGAATGTCCACCGGACGCTTGAACCGGATTACCAGAATCGAGCCGGCGGTGGTCACTTCGGACCCGACTTCGTCGGCGAATTTGAGGACCAGGCGGGCATAGCCGCCGGCCGCTGCGAAAGTTGCCTCGCCCTTGACCGGCTCCGCCCGGCAGGCGCCGGATGTCAAGGCGATCAGGACCACGCCCGCCGCCAGCGAAGACGGCCCGCCGAGGCAGCGCTGGACCTTCCGCGCGCATGCGCGGACTCGCGACCAAAACCCAGCGGCAGCCGTTCGCGCCATTCCAACGTGTCTTTCAGTTCAACGATCTGGTCGCCGGCGGGACGCCCTCACCCCCCGCGCATTCGAATCTTAGGATTGGCGATTTAAGGACTTGTTAACGCCAAGCTATTGGATTTCCGCACTTTACGTGCGCCATACGCAGACAGTGTGCGCCCAATGTTTTGCGGATGTTCCGCGACTCTTACCTGCTGAAAATAGGGCATGAAATCCGTTAAGGATCGCTTAACCATCGAAACCCGGCTGAGCCGCTTTCTTCTGGCGGATCGCGTTCCCATCCTCTTCGAATATCCGCATATTGGCTTTGGGTGCCCTATCGATCTCTGCCATCGGCATCTCTCGCGCGAAGCCTTAGTTGACCAATGGCTAAAATCTACGAATCTACTTTCGTCCTGGCAATACAACGCAGGAAGCCGAAGATGCTGACACCCGACATGAAGCGGATTATTGAAGAGCAACTCCTTGGGTTTGTTGCAACGACAGCTCCCGATGGCACGCCCAACGTGTCGCCGAAGGGCGCTTTCTTCGTGGTGGACGACAAGACGATTGCGTTCGGCGAAATCCGCTCGCCCGGCACTATCCGGAATCTGCGAACGAACTCGCGCATCGAAATCAACTTCGTCGATCCTTTCGTGCGCAAGGGCTATCGATTCGCCGGCACTGCAATTGTGGTTGAGCGTGGGACCGACACCTTCGGTGCGCTGCTAGGCCGTTACCGCGGCGCGCTCGGACCGCGAATGCGCGCTATTGTGGCGATCACAGTGACCAAGGCACTTCCCCTCACATCGCCGGTCTATGACGACGGAAAAGCGGAGCCGGACGTCAGACGAGCGTGGACAACCCAATTCCGCAAGCTTCAGCCGAACGAGCGATTTATGGAATGACGCTTTGAATGCCCGGCTGAGCGCCACGAGCAGCAAGCGCGACGCTGAATTGTGGCCTATCCTTGCTAATTGGACTTTTGCGGCAATATCTTGCCTTCGATTTTGGGAAGATCGGCCGCGGAAGCGGATTTGTCGGCCCCGGCGCGCCGCGCCAATTCAATGGTCAGCCGCTCGGCCGCTTCCGTCGACATCAGGCCGAGGATATCGGACATCTTCCGCGGCGCGATCTGCGAAGCGATCTCGAACAGCACGGACATCTCGAGCCGGTCGAACACCTTGGCGGCATCCTTCGGCTTCATGCTCTCATACATGGTAACGATGCCCTTGAAGCGCGTCGCTTCGGCTTCGTTTTTCTGTTCGGTCGCCGTCGTGATTCTCGATTCGACGGCCTTCAATTCCTCGACACGCGATTCAATTCGCTTTTCGGCGGCCTTGAGCAGGCTTTCGCGAATGTCGATTTCGCGTGCACGCGCTTCGAGTTCCTGCCGCCGCGCCTGCAGCCGCTCGAGAATCGCGCGCTCCGACGCAGAGACCGGCTGAGTCTGATCGGGGTATACGACGGTGCCGTCCGGCTTGGCGACTTCCGGGGCGGCGGCGGCCGGCTTGGGGGCCTCCTCCTTGGGCTTCTCATGCACCGAACCCGTGACGTCGGCGGTGTCGTTTTTGCCCGTTGGAAAATTGAAGCTTTCCTGCGCCCAGGACCGCTTGGCCGCGGCCGGCTGATAGTCGAATACATATCCGCCATCGATCACCAGACCGGCAACCTTCAACACGGCAAGGCCGAAGATCGCGATCAGGACAATCGGAATGACTCGAATGTCACGGAAGGATTTCATGCGGCGAGGCCGTCAGACCTTCTGCGCTCGGAAAACGCCTGGGCCGCCGCCGCAACCGCCTGCGCCGCCGACACCTTGGGGACAGCAGGTTCGGTTTCGCTCGCAGGCCGCGCGGCGATCGCGATCTTCGACAGCCGCCGAAACACATTGTCGCCTTCCGCGACTTGCTTCCTCAACTGCAGAGACATTTCGGCGGCGGATGTCAGCTGGCTGCCGAGATTTTCGTTGACGTCGCGAACGGTGTGTTTGAGGCCGCCGATCGCGCGCTCCGCAATTTCGGTGGCCGTGATCAGTTCCGCGATCGTCGCCTTCAGCGAGTGTTCATCCGCCTTCAGGCGCTTCAACCGGGTGTTCAACAGCATGCAGTAACCGATCGTAAGCAGTAGCAAAACCGCCACCAGACTCTCGATCGCCATTCCAAATGAATAACTCATTGGGCCTCCATCAACTTGGTTTGCTCATCAGCCTTCTCGAACATCGCGAAGGTTGTATTCGGCTTGCGCAATTGCTTGGTGACTCGAATGGCGACACGATCGCCGACCCGGCCCATTCGCCCTTCGGTCAGGATCACGCTGCCGCAACGCACGGCGACCAGCGCGTCGGCCCGCATCTCGAGCGGCAAGGTGTCGCCGACTTTCAGCTTCATCAGTTGCTTGAGCGGAATGTCGGCTTCATAAAGGACGGCATCGACCGAAATCTGCGCCTGCGCGACTTCGGTTGCGAAGTGACCTTCCCAGATCGGATCGCGGCCGAATTTTTCGCCCATGAACATCTGCAGCAGCACGCTGCGGATCGGCTCGATGGTCGCGTAGGGCAGCAGCAGCTCGATATTGCCGCCACGATCCTCCATGTCGATCCGCAGCCGCACGAGAATGGCGGCGTTGGCGGGCCGGCTGATGGCGGCGAAACGCGGATTGGTCTCGAGCCGGTCGATGCTGAAGGTCACCGGCGACAGCGGCCTGAAAGCCTGTTCGGCGTCGGCCAACACGACTTCAACCAGCCGCTTCACCAGATTGGTTTCGATCGTGGTGTAGGGGCGGCCTTCGATGCGCAGCGAGGTCTGGCCGCGGCGACCGCCCAACAGAACGTCGATCATGGAATAGATCAGGCTTGAATCCACCGTCGCCAGGCCGAAATTTTCCCATTCCTCGGCCTTGAACACACAGAGCACCGCCGGCAGCGGAATCGAATTCATGTAGTCGCCGAACCGCACCGAGGTGATGCGATCGAGCGATACTTCGACGTTATCGGAGGTGAAGTTGCGCAGGCTGGTGGTCATCAGCCGCACCAGCCGGTCGAAAACGATTTCGAGCATCGGCAGACGCTCGTAGGACACCATCGCGGAATCGATGATCGCGCGAATGCCGGAATGGTCATCGAGGTTGACATCGCTGACGTTGAAACCGAGCAGGTTGTCGATTTCTTCCTGCGACAGCACGCGCTCGCCGCCGTTTTTGCCGCCGCCGAGGTCGCGGCTGCCGTCTTCGACCATGGCCGCCCATTGCAGCGCCATCGTGCCGGAGAGTTCATTGGCCGCGGCGGCTTGCGCTGCCTGCGCGGGATCCTCGGAATCGAGCGACGCTTCCCATTGGGCTGCGATTGCGTCCTGGTCGACTGGTTCGTTGCCCGCCATGTTTTTCAGACCCGTCTCGTCATTGAACGACGATTTCCTTGAACAGCACAGCGTTTACCTGGGTTGGCGCAACCGCGACATTAACGCGCCTCGTCAGTTCTTCCTTCAGACGAAACAGGCCCGCCGAACCGTTGAGATCGCTCGGCCGCAACTCGCGCAGATAGGTCTGGAAAATATCGGTGACGCGCGGCAACGTCGGCTTGATGGCCTCGACCTGCTTCTCTTCCTTGACCTCGAGCACGACCCTGACCTTGAGATATTGCACGCGCTCGCCGGGCAACCCGACCAGATTGACCAGCATGTCCGGCACATCGACGAATACCGGCGGTTTCGGCGCCGGCGCCTCCGCGTGCATTTCCTCATCGTGATGCCGGAAGAAAAAGAACCAGGTCGCAGCGCCGCCGCCGATAATGGCGAGCAAGCCCACGGCCGCGATGATCAGCTTGAGCTTGCGCTTGGGAGCCGGCGCAGATTCCGCTGCGTCCACCGCGTCTTCTGCCTGTTCGTTGTCAGCCATCGCCCGCCCGGTCCGGTTTGGGAATGAACCCGATGCGCCAGGCAGGTCTTTGACGCCATACAAATGCCGCCGGCCCACACGCGCTCTCTCGATGTGACGCTAGGGTAACAATGGTTAATGGAACCTTTCTTTTGCCCTTCAACTAGGAAAAAGTTGCCGGGCAAACATGGTCAACAAGACCTTATTGCCGCCCCGGCGGCAGGCGATCGAAACGTCTAACTCATTCCGGAATCTACATTTTCCTACTTGGCACGGCTTTCGCTCTGTGTCCTGCGAACCGCGGCTTGGGAGAGCCTTGGCGGTTCGCGGGATCCGCAACCAGCCTGGGAGGGCTCAAGCTGCGGATCATGGAAGGGGAGAACCACCGATGGAGAATATGCTTCTCGTCGGACTTTCGCGGCAGATGGTGCTGGAACGACAGATGGATGTCGTCGCCAACAACGTCGCAAACGTCAACACCAACGGCTACAAGGCCGACAAGTCGCTGTTTCAGGAATATCTGAAGTCGGGCGCGCACGAAGACAACTTCGTCGGCACAGACCGCAGCGTCAGCTACGTTCAGGACAACGGCACCTTCAAGGACTTCTCGCAGGGTCCCGCCGAGCCGACCAAAAGTCCGCTGGATGTCGCAATCGACGGCGGCGGCTTTCTTGTGGTTCAGACGCCCGCCGGCGAGCGCTACACCCGCGACGGCGCATTGCAGATCAACAATCAGGGACAGTTGGTAACGGCGGCGGGTAACCCGGTGCTCGGCACCAGCGGCCCGATCGTATTCCAGCCGACCGACAAGGAAGTCAGCATTGCCGCCGACGGCAATGTCACCGTTCTCGAAGGCACCAACAGGATAGACGCTGTCCGCGGCAAGCTGCGGCTGGTGAGTTTCGCCCAGGCGCAGCAGCTTCTGAAGGAAGGCGCCAACCTTTATTCGGCCGGCAACGGCGCTGCCGCGCAGCCCGACACCGCCTCGAGGGTGCGCCAGGGCTTCATCGAAAAGTCCAACGTCAACTCGGTGGCGGAGATGAGCCGCATGATCGAAGTGACGCGCGCCTACACGCATATCTCGAACGTACTGCAGCAGCAGAGCGATCTGCACAAATCCGCCATCGAAAAACTTGCCGACGTTCCGGCTTAAGGAGACTGATCCATGCGCGCTCTTTATACCGCGGCGACTGGAATGGCGGCCCAGGAACTCAACGTTCAGGTGATCTCCAACAACATCGCCAACTTGCGCACCACCGGCTTCAAGAAGCAGCGCGCGGCGTTTCAGGACCTGATCTACGACCATGTGCGCCGCGTCGGCGCGCAGGCGTCGGATCAGGGCACGATCCTCCCCGTCGGCGTCGACATCGGCGGCGGCGTGAAGACCGTGGGCACCCCGCGGCTGATGACGCAAGGCACGCTCTCGGCAACCGGCAACGATCTCGATATCGCCATCAGGGGCGAAGGCTTCTTCAAGATCCAGATGCCCGACGGCACATTCACCTATACCCGCGACGGCTCGTTCCAGATGGACGCGACAGGCCGTGTCGTCAACGCACAGGGCAATCCGGTCCAGCCGACGATCACTATCCCGCAGAATTCCACCGGCATCACCATCAACGCGCAGGGCCAGCTTTCGGTAACATTACCGGGATCGACGACGCCAACCACCGTCGGGCAAATCGGACTGACGCGATTTATCAACAAGGCGGGCTTGCAGCCGATCGGCGACAACCTGTTCACCGACACACCGGCTTCGGGCGCACCGCAGGACGGCATCGCCAACACCGATGGTTACGGCGACATGCAGCAAAGCAATCTCGAGCAGGCCAATGTCGAGGTCGTCTCCGAGATTTCCGACCTGATCGCTGCGCAGCGCGCTTACGAGATGAACGCCAAGGTGATCAGCGCCGCCGACCAGATGCTGCAATCCACCGCTGCACTGTTCCGCTAACGGGATTCGATGATGACCATACGTTCAGCCCTGCTCGCAACCGCCCTGCTCGCAGCTACCGGCGCGACCGCATTCGCCCAGGCCCGCGACAACGTTATCGCCGCGCCGGTGCTTCGCGCCAACGTCGCCGTGACCGGCGACTTGGTGCGGATCGGCGACGTCATCGACAACGCCGGCACGTCGGCGCAGATCGCGATCTATCGCGCGCCCGATCTCGGAACCACCGGCACGCTGTCAACCGCGCAGGTGGTTGCCACATTGCGCGCGCATCAGGTGATCGGCGTCGATACCAGGGATCTCAGAGAGATTTCGGTAACGCGGCTTGCGCGTACGCTCGAGAGCAAGGACATCGAACTTCACGTCGCCCGTGCGCTCGAACACCGAAGTGGGCTGGGCGACGCCGCCAATCTCAGCCTGACATTCGATCGTGACGTGCAGGATCTCAGGTTGGAGGCGTCGAACAGCGGCGCGCTGCAGCCAACTTCAGTCCGGTTCGAGTCGCGCAACAATCGCTTCGATGTGACTTTCGAGGTCGCCAACGACAGCGTTGCCACGCCAACAAGGCTGCGCTTCACCGGCACAGCCATCGAGACCGTCGAGGCCGCGGTGCTGGCGCGTAACGTCGAACGCAATGAAGTCCTGAAATCCTCCGACGTGATTGTCGAGCGACGTCCCAAGGCGGAAGTCGGTGGCGACGCCGCGGCCCGAGATCGCGCGATCGGAATGCAGGCCCGACGACAGCTTCGCGCCGGACAGCCGCTGAAAACTGCCGATCTCGCCAAGCCGGATCTGGTGCAGCGCGACCAAAGCGTCACCTTGATCTACGAAGCCTCCGGCCTCTATCTCACCATTCGCGGCAAGGCGCTGGAAGGCGGCACCGAAGGTGACGTGGTCAACGTCCTCAATCTGCAATCGAAACGCACGATCGCCGGTGTCGTGATCGGCCGCGGCCAGGTCTCGATTTCGATCGCAACGCCCCGCCTTCCCGCGGCGTCGGATGCAACCTCCTCGCTCCAGTCAGACGAAACAGCCGCGCCGGTTTCGGTCGCCGCCAGCAAATATTCGCCAGTCGCTCCAAAAACCGAGTAAATGTTCATGTTCAGGTCCAGTATCAACCGTCTCGTTCTCACCGGCTCGCTGCTGGTCGTCGTCAGCGTCGCAAGCGGATGCTCGTCGATCGACCGCCTGTCGCAAATCGGCGAGCAGCCGAGGTTGACGTCGATCGACAATCCGACCGCAGCGCCTGGCTACAAGCCGGTGCAGATGCCGATGCCGAAACCGGAAACCGCGTCCTACAACGCCAATTCACTGTGGCGGAACGGCTCGCGGGCGTTCTTCAAGGATCAGCGCGCGCACCAGGTCGGCGACATTCTCACGGTGCTTGTCAACATCACCGACAAGGCCAACATTGCCAACGAGACCCAGCGCAGCCGCGCCGCCAAGGAAGACGCAGGCGTCAGCGACTTTATCGGAAAGCAGCTGCTTTCCGGAAACGCGTCAAAGGCATTGGGAAGCCGGTTGCTGACGGCGGATTCCAACTCATCCAACGACGGCAAGGGTTCGGTCAACCGCCAGGAGGCCCTGCAGACCAATGTCGCCGCCGTCGTCACGCAGCTGCTGCCGAACGGCAATCTCGTGGTCGAAGGCAAGCAGGAGATTCGCGTCAATTTCGAAATCCGCGAGCTGGTCGTCGCCGGCATTGTCCGCCCCGAAGACATCCAGAGCGACAACACCATAGACAGCGCCAAGATCGCGCAGGCCCGCATCGCCTATGGCGGCCGCGGCCAGATCACCGATGTTCAACAGCCGCGCTACGGTCAACAGGTTATGGACATACTGCTGCCGTTCTGACGTTTGGTTCACGAGCTCCCACACCTCATTGCGAACCTAGGCGCGATGGAGTGTTCCAACACGGCTTCCGTCAGCTCCCCTGGCGGAGGCCGTGGTTGTTTTGCCATATGCCGGGAAACTCAGTGAAAATAAGGGGTTTTATCTTTGGCTCTGTGCAAGATCGTGTCAGTTCAGTCATGAACCAGGACCGGAACATGCAGATATATTGACACGCCGCTGACACAGCGAACGGGATGCTTGTTCACCACCCGTTCGGCCCGTGATCGCCGCAAAAACGGCGGCTAAGGTGGCGCAACAAAATAAGGTGCGGGAAAAAAGGCCCTCTGAAGTTGTGAGCCAGCCTCAAGAGCGACCCTAAACCGTCGCCTCGGAAAGGCGGACATGACCCCGTCTTGGGCTAGATTGGGCTGACAAGACCGGTGCCGTGCCGGGCCACGTCCGCTTGTGATCGTCAGTTCCCGCCACGTCCGAAAGGTCACCGGGCCTCCACTGAAGCGCGTGTGACAGATGTAACCAATTCCAGCATCGCGCGAAGCCATCCTGAAACGAAGCGCTGTTAATCGAGGCCCTCAATCAACGAGGTTCGGTTCGATGTTAGCGTTTGTTTTCAGGTGGGGTTACCAGCACTTCTGCAAGAGATATTTCGCCGTGTTGCGAAAGTACCGGCAATTAAGCGGCCGGTGGGCCTAACGAGCGATGGCCTCATCTACGAATCAAAACAAATTCTGGAAATTGTGATTTCGATCACAAATGAAAGGCTGGTCCGCTCCTATTCTCGGCGCAATCAGCAGGAGCGACGACAATGGAACGGACAATGGAACGTGCACGATGGGTCGGCGCAAGACGCGCGTTCGTTATCGCAATTTTTGCTCTCGCCTGCGTGGCTTTTCTCGGGCTGGCGATACCGTTCCCCGTGTCGGGCACGGAACTGGGTAGCAACTGGCAATGTAACAAGACGGCGTTCGTGCTGACGACGTGCAGCCAAGTGCGTTAGCCCTTTACAGGGACGGCCCGCCAAAACCATCGCCCTCCGCGTCACCGTTATCGGCGGCAAGCGCAAAGCCAGCTTTCGGGTGGCTTTTCTATTACCGCAGCGCAAGGCTACGTAACCCGAGGCTAAAAGCACGGTTCTGCCATCGGTGATGGGGGCATCCGGGATCGGCGAAACCGTGCAAGCCACCGACGCGAGACGGCAGCGCGATCTATTAACCTGCGTTTGTGAGATTGCCAATCGCCGCACGCTGCCGCTTAAACCTACGATCAAGCGGCTCTGCGGAAAAAGCGCCACACCCTGCCCCGAGGTTGAGCAGCTGTTAGCAGGCGCTGGTTACCCTCCGCCTGCGACCGCCAAGCGTCCCGGTCATTCCGAACATCTTCGAGTTGCTCTCGCATCAGAGCAGCCACATCCTTCAGCGAAGCGATCTGTGCCTCCAGCAGAGCCGTTGCGTCCGCCTGGCCGGGCGTTGCGTGTCGTTGCTCCGCGCTGGCGCGCCTCGGGGCATCTGCAACAGGCGGGTAAACCCTATGCAGTTCAGCGGGGTCGATCTGCCATTCGCCATGTTCGTCTTTTACGGCGGAGATCTTGCCGGATTTAATCGCCCGCAGAACTGTCGACCTATTCAGACCCGTCGCCTTTGCCGCCGTTGCGAGTGTGTGCATGGGTGTTGCCTATCATTGCGATGCCAGTACTGCGCAATGATGCATGATCCTTATTAAGAGATCGTTATCCGAGAACTACGGGGGGACCCGATACGTCAGCGGCTTTGTCATTGCTAAATGCTGGGGCGGTACGGGAGCGCGCCCATCGGCTCCTTGCCATCGGCTTTGAGGACAGGCTTCCGAACTTCCGCGTCTATCTCGACAGTATGGGCTCCCCCTGACCTCCTAATCCACGTGACAAAGACCCCGCTAGTGGCCACTCTCATGAAGCTGGATGATGTATGCCACATGAGCGATGCTTAGACTGCCAAGAGCGATTGGGACATTTGGGACATTCGAGAGGGGTCGGGGATGTCCGCCTTGGTCGGGTGCAAATCGTCATCCCCCGTGATCATTTATTGCCTTTTTTTGGGCACGTATGGGGAGGAGACTGACGGCCCTCGTAACGGGCTAGCGGCCACCGCAGGGGGCGGCTGCAATGACGCATCGATCTCACGAGGTCTCGCAGGACGACCTCCGGAATCTCGTCCGCATTGTCTCAGCTTGCACATTAGGCCTGTGGGCATTCGCAGCAGGTTTGCTGATTGGCGTCTTTCTGTTGTGAGCGAAGGCGTCCTGCCGCATACGCGGCGGCGATAAGTGTTTTCCGCGTCCGTCAGCCGCGCGTCTTCTTGCGCGTCTTCTTGCGTGCCTTCTTTCGCGCCTTCTTTCGCGCCTTCTTGCGCGTCTTCTTGCGCGTCTTCGCCTTGCCGACGTAGCGGTCCATCAGCGTGCCTGAAATCGGATGTCCCTCGATGGACGGACGGAACGTCAAGAAGACGCGCGGCTGCGGTGCAGACTTTGCGGGCTTGGGCTTGGCAGCCAGTTGCTCGCGCAGCCGGTCGTTCTCCAGCTTGACCTTGATCAGCTCGCCCTCCAGCTTCCTGCGGATCGCGTCTGTGAGCAGTTCGGCCTTGGCCTCGGCTTTGCGCAGCCGGGCGATCTCCGCCCGCGCTTGGGCCAGCTTCTGGTGGTCTGACAGGTGCGGGCCGCGCTCCTGGCGGTGCTTCCGCTGGCGCTCTGCATCTGTCATGGCTCGCTCGCCGTCTGGTCGTCGTGGCATCGATCATCACCCTTGGTCAGAATGTCACGAAACGGGAGCCGGGATCAATGCCGTGACGAGGGCTCATGTCACGAAACGCCGCGCCTGTTATGACCTCGCCCGTGCTACGCTCGCCGCATGAGTCCGCACGATCAACAGCGCTTCGCCAAGCTCATCCGCGACTTCGCTGACGACTGCGGCTTCGGGCGGCCGTTTCATCTGGTCGTCATCGACGCGCGCGGTTCGGCCCGTTGCGGACGATCTTCGGAAACGGCGTGTCGGTCCGCAACAGCACGGCGCGCTTCGGGGCCTTGCCAATCCTGACGAGAACGTAGCCGCGCTCCTCGAACCGTTCGCGCGCCAGCTCCTCGACCGCTAGTAGCGAAACTTGACGACCATTGAGCCTGAACAATGGGCACGATTTTACGGATAGAACCATTTGCAACCGTAATAAAACCATCCCCACGCCAGACACGGGTCAAGAGCGGGAGGATTGGCTGGAGGCGGCAGTGGATCACCTGCCAGAAGACGATCAATCATGCCGTTGACGGCGGCCATCTGCTTGCCGCGCTTAGTGTGATAATTTGAATTAGTATAGCCCCACCAATCCCAACACTCGTAAGGATTACCAGGGCCTGATTTCACCTGAGGGTACAGAATGATGATATTGTTGGACTCAGCCCATTCGTTGTAACCGGTGTGTGTGTAAAACTGATCGCCGATCTTGTCTTCACCCTGTAAACATCCTTCGAGGGCAACGTGCAGCTTGCAGGAAGCCCCTTCGCTGCAAGCTTTAGGGACATAAACGTGGCCATGCTCGTCCATTTGGGCGCTCACGTCTCCTGCGAAGAATACCGTTTGATCGAACGCCTTTAAGCTCTCGTTGGACGCGGTGCCAGGTTGCTTCAATGGGCCATAGATTTGCTCCAGGATACGCCCGGCAACATCGAGGCCACATTTGTTTATGTATGGCGAATTGGATGAACTACAGCTGTTTCCATAGTTCCTTGTGACCATCCCGTGGCCGGCAGGTACGCCATAATCTGTTTTGATGTTGTTCGGATCGACCCCTAGCTTTGTGTAAAACAATTCAACGGCTTTGACGATTGGTTGGGGCACTTTGGTGTCATTTGTTCCAGAGAAGAGATAGATCTTTGCCGTTCTGATACCTGCAGGGTCGTCAATTTGGTCCTCACTGAACGCCTTCTTTGTATCCGATACGAGGGACTTAACATAGTCAGGGGTCGGAGGCCCGTTGTACGGTTGTCCGAACTCCGCTCCTGTTTTGCTGCAGTATTGCAAAGCCTTATAAACATCGTCTTTCGCGCAGTGATACGGTGATGCAGCCAATAGACCAACCCCGTGGATTTTCGAGGAATACGCAACGTGGAGTTGGTGCGCGAGATCGGCTCCGGAGGATACTCCCGAGACCGAAACGCTATCTGGCTGGATGTTATATCTCTGAGGAGATTGCGCCTGGCAAACGTAGGGGCTGGATGCAGCTACAATCGCCACACCCACTGTTGCTCGGACATATTTCATTTGTAAGGGCTCCGCTTGCGGCAAATGCCGCCGGTCCCGTCAAGCAGCGTACCTCTGAACGGCCGCCATGTTTTCGTCTGACGGCTAGAAGCGGAAGTGTCGGCGCCCTGGCGCGCTCGTCTTTCCCGGAGCCGACCTCGGGTGGACCCAAACTGCCGCGTTTCGCAAACTAGATGTTATACGCAAGTCGGCCAGCGGCCTATTCGGGGCTATTTTTCGCTTCGGTCCTCGATCGCCAGCTGCTTCACATGTTCGATCAGCTTCGGCGCATCCCATCCTTCGTACCTGGCCGACGCGAACATCGCGCCTCCGACCGCTTCGGCTAGTCTTCATTACCAACCTCGCGAAGACGCGCGGACAGTATGAACAGTAGACTATCTCCATGCTCGGCATGATTGCCGTCTCATGTGGAGGAACGCGCCTGCCACCTGGACCGCCCCCCTCCTCAGGCACTTCAACAGCCTGACCATTCAGGTGGCGCGCCCTTGGCGACCTGCGATGAAGCCATAGACAGCGAGGACGATAATTGCGCCGACCACGCCACCAATGAAGCCAGCCGATTGTCCGGGCCTATACCACCCGACAGCTTGCCCGAGGTAAGTTGCAGCGAACGCGCCTACGATTCCCAAGATTGTCATTAGAATGAAGCCCTTCGGCTCATATTTGTCGCCAGGCATAAGGAACTTAGCAATCACTCCGACGACAAACCCGATGATGATTGTCCAAAGGATGTGCATCACAATTGCTCCTGGCATAGGCAGGTCCGCCCTTGCCGTCAGTGACGCGGCAATGCTGCCGCTTTCGGAGCGAAGCGGAAATTCATCAAGATGCGCTCACAGAACCTGGTCGATGAGTACACGCCCTAAAAAATCGCAACCGATACCGACTGTTGTAATTGCGGCAGCGGCGCAAACGCAACCTCGAGGATCTCGACAGATACGACAGGGCGACGCATGCTCGTCGTTTTCGGAGGATGGGGGATCTCGATGCCGCTGACGCGTGGCCGAATTGTGGGACACGACAACGAGCGGCTGGCATTCGCATTTACGATGCTGAACGACGGCGAAACGGTGCAATGCCAGATCAGCGACGCCGCGATGGATGAACTCGCAGAGGAAAAGGGTACTCCAAGCATCGCGAGACAGGCGCAGTTTGTGGCCCATCGCGACACTATAGAGCGAATAGCTTCCGAGTTGTTCGATAAAGCCCCCATCATCAAGGGATACGTTGTTCGGATATTCTCGAAGCATATTCAGGCCGCGCGTCGCAATTCTTGAAAGGTGAAGTCCGCCGGTTCCTGAGAATGCGCCGGCATGAAGCATTGGGCGGCCGCCTGCGGCTCCGGCTTTCTTTGAGATGTGAAAGATGCCCTGGGCGCGCCATGACGCGTCTCACCGTCTCACCTCAGAAGAACGTTACGTACACCGTCCCCAGTCCCGTCAATTCCATCTTCACTTTGTCACCGGCACCAAGCCACAGGGTCTTGATCAAACTGCCGGTGAGAACGATTTCACCCGCGCGCAGGCCCTTGCCGTCCGCGGCGAGATGATTGGCCAGCCACGCCAGCGCGTTATGAGGATGGCCCAGCACATCGGCGCCGGTGCCCCGCCCTGCTTCAACGCCATTGACGACGGCGCGGCCGACTACATCACGCAGGTCGGGCGCGGCGGATCGCGCTACGGGCTTGCCGAGCACGCAACCGGCGGCAAAGAAATCGTCCGCCACCAAAGTCGGCGCGCCCATCGTCTCCCATTTGACGTAGCGGTCGTCGACGATCTCGATCGCCGGGTGATAGGCCTCGACCGCCTCTGCAACCCACTCGGCCGTAAATGGCGCCTCCGTTGGCACCAGATCGCGAGCGAGCCGGACGGCGATTTCGCATTCGACGCCGACACGGACGAAATCCTTTGCACTCAGCAACGCGCCGCTCTCGTGAACGCCTTTTGCGAATACGCCGCCGCTGCAGGGATGAGGGATGTCGAGATATTGCTGCATCACCACGCTGGTGCAGCCGATCTTGTAGCCGATCCGCGCGCCAAAATCGGCCGACAGCAGCTCGTGAACGGCGCCCTGAATCCTGATATCCCTCGGCTTCGGTCCGCGGCCCGATATTCGCAGCAAACGATTGCAGCGGGGTGCGGCTGCGGCGGGCGGAGGCGATGGTTTCTGCGGTCGCGAGCGTCTTGCTCATTTGTCGCAGGCTTTCACTTTTGCCATTCTGCGCTTGGAAGCTGCGTCGTTCCTGAAATACCGGGATAGTCCTTCGGCGCGGATGTTGCTTTGGTGCTACCCGACCATCCATCGACCTTTGTGAATATCGAATTTCACCAGACCTTCATCTCGCATTTTCATAAGGAGCGATTGGCAAGCTTCCTCATTGGCAATATTGGCGCGTTTCATGACCTCATAGATCTTAAGCGGCTTCTCGCGTAGCGCGTCCAGAATTTTTTCTCGATCATGTAGCATCGCGCGGCCTCCTAATCGTCATTGATGTAATAGCACGCTGCTAAGGATACCCGCTCACTGAAGGCGGAAAGGTAATGGGCACTCGGTTGTAACGGCGGCACCGGCGACCAGGATGCGTTGATCTGCAAAGCCGGCGCCGGTTTAATCAAGTAAAATCGCTATCTCTACGCGGCTCCGATCCGGGAATCCGCATCCCGAGGAGCGCGCACAGCGCGCGTCTCCGAAGGTGAGGCACTATCGGCCTCATGGTTCGATACGCCGCTTCGCAGGCTCCTCGCCAGAGTTCGGGATGGCGTGCCGCTCCTCGGGGCGGACGCCCCTACTCGTCGCGATAGACCTTTTCGCGCTTCTCGTGGCGCTCCTGCGCTTCCACCGAGAGCGTCGCGATCGGGCGGGCTTCGAGCCGCTTCAGCGAGATCGGCTCGCCGGTTTCCTCGCAGTAGCCGTAGGTGTTGTCATCGATGCGTTGCAGCGCCGCGTCGATTTTGGAGATCAGCTTGCGCTGCCGGTCGCGGGCGCGCAGTTCGATCGCTCGATCGGTTTCTGACGATGCGCGGTCGGCGAGATCCGGGTGATTGACGTTCTCTTCCTGGAGCGTCTGCAGGGTGATTCGCGATTCCCGCAAGATCTCGTCCTTCCACGCCAGCAGCTTGGCGCGAAAATAATCGCGCTGGCGGTCGTTCATGAAAGGCTCTTTTTCAGAGGGTCGATAATTCTTCAACTTTTCCAAGTGCCAGTCCATCTGTACGTGCAAGGCGGGTCGAAAAGAGTTGGTCCGCGCGCGCCTTATATAGCGGCGTCCTGTGACAAACAATATCGGCCGCAGGAAGGAACCTGTGCGAAGGTCAGGCCTTTGCGGCCACGGGTGCCTAGAACTGCCCGGCCTTGGCCAATTCGACCTCGACCCGCAATTCGATCTCGGACAAAACAGTATCCAGGCCGGGGTCGCCGGAGGAGGATTTGAGGTTGGCGGCCGCCTCGCGCAGCCTGTTCACCGTGGAAGCGTCGAAATTGCCTGACAACAGGCCGATCTTGAGGTCGTCAAGCACGTCGAGCGCACCTCTGCCGCGCTGCACCGAGCGTTTGCGCCGTTCGACCGGATCCTCGATGCCCTGCATCGCCAACAAAGCATCGATATTTGCCGCCGCTTTGGGCGCGATCGCGGCGCGAGTCTCCTGGGTCGATGCCGCCTCCGGCAGCGCAAAACCGGTCGAGCCGGTTCGCCTGGCGTTGGCAGGCGGAGACCCGAGGGTGGTGCCGTTCGGCCCGTAGATGCGCATCGGTAAATCCTGAGGCGTACGCGCGAAGCTTCGTCCCTCTTTGGTTAATAGGGCGTAAACGGCCCGGCAAAATCTGCCGCCGAGAGGCAGTTTCGCCGTTGCGGCAACCTTTTCGATGGCCGGTTTCGAATAATTTATTAAATAATATCAATATCTTACCACCGAGATGGCCGTGGCACGGCGTTCGCATAGTTAATGTCGGATCGCCGTCATGGGAGTGGCGCGCAGTCCAGGGGTGAAGACCTCAGCGGGGAGCAGAGGATGCCAAGCGTCTATTCGGGAAACGTGTTTCAGGTGGCCTGCGCCGCGCTGCTGACGCTGGCGCTGTCCGCAGTTCCTGCCGGCGCCACGTCCCGGATCAAGGACCTCGCCAATATCGAAGGCGTGCGGCAGAACCAGCTGATCGGCTACGGCCTCGTCGTCGGCCTCAACGGCACCGGCGATACGCTGAACAATATTCCCTTCACCAAGCAATCGCTGCAGGCGATGCTCGAGCGAATGGGCGTCAATATCCGCGGCGCCACCATCCGCACCGGCAACGTCGCCGCCGTCATGGTCACCGGCAATTTACCTGCGTTCGGCACCCAGGGCACCCGGATGGACGTCACGGTGTCGGCGCTCGGCGATTCCAAAAATCTGCAGGGCGGCACCCTGCTCGTCACCCCCCTGCTCGGCGCTGACGGCAACGTCTATGCGGTGGCGCAGGGCTCGGTCGCGGTCGCCGGTTTCCAGGCGGAAGGGGCCGCCGCCAGTATCACCCGGGGCGTGCCGACCGTCGGCCGGATCGCCAACGGCGCCATCATCGAACGCGAGATCGAATTCGCCCTCAATCGCCTGCCCAATGTGCGGCTGGCGCTGCGCAATGCCGATTTCACCACCGCCAAGCGCATTGCTTCCGCCGTCAACGATTTTCTCGGCGTCAAGACCGCCGAGCCGGTCGATCCCTCAACCGTGCAACTCTCCATACCAACTGAATTCAAAGGCAACGTCGTCGCCTTCCTGACCGAGATCGAGCAGTTGCAGGTCGATCCGGACCTCGCTGCCAAGATCGTCATCGACGAACGCTCCGGCATTATCGTAATGGGCCGCGATGTCCGCGTCGCCACCGTTGCGGTCGCGCAAGGCAATCTCACGGTATCGATTTCCGAAAGTTCGCAAGTCAGCCAGCCAAGTGCCTATTCGCGCGGACGAACCGCGGTGACGCCGAACTCCGCCGTCAAGGTTTCCGAAGACGGCAAGAAATTTGCGGTGGTGAAAGACGGCGTATCGCTGCAGCAGCTCGTCGATGGCCTCAACGGGCTCGGCATCGGCCCCCGCGACCTGATCAGCATCCTGCAGGCGATCAAGGCCGCAGGCGGCATCCAGGCCGACATCGAGGCGATGTGATGCATAGCAGTCTGATCAACAGCCAAACCGGCAGCATGTCCGCCAAGGCCGTAATGCCGATGCTTAACGGCCGGCCAGATTATCAGCTCGCGGACGCCCTGACCAGGGTCTCCCCGCAGGCGCAGACCAAGGCCAAGGCGACGGCGACCGATTTCGAGGCGATGTTTCTCAATTCCATGTTTTCGCAGATGACCAGCGGGATCAAAGGCGAAGGCCCGTTCGGCGATACGCCGGGCACCGGCGTGTGGCGCTCGATGCTGACCGAACAATATTCGAAATCCTTCGCCAAGGCCGGCGGCGTCGGAATTTCCAACGAGGTCTATCGAACGCTGATCCTGCAACAAGCCAACCGCTCCGGCTAAATCCAGAGGAACCCGACATGAACCAGCATCCTCAACGGCAGTCTGCGCCGGCGCAGGTCCCCGTGGCCTCGACCGCCGCCGAGGCCCGCAAGCTCGCCGAGAACCTGATGGATGTCATGAGCGCACTGCTTGGCGTCATCGAGCGCGAAACCGAACTGGTCCGCGCCGGCAAGCTGCGGGAAGCGATGGACGTTGGAGTTGAAGAAGACCGACTTGTCCCGCCGCTACGTCAACGCGGTCGCGCATCTCAAGGCAAGCCAGAAATTCTTGTCCGAGACAGCGCCTGAGCTTCTGGCCACGCTGCATCGTCATCATGACGTGTTTCGCGCCATGCTGCAGATCAACCTCACCGTGCTCGCAACGGCGCACGCGGTATCCGAAGGCATCGTGCGCGGCGTCAATACCGAGATCCAGCGCCGCAATATTCCCAACACCTATACTTCAGCCGGACGGCGCGCCGCGCCCGGACCGCGGCACATGACGCCGCTGGCGGTCAGCCGCTCGCTCTGACCATCCTTCGCAGCAGGTTGGCAAAATACAGACATTTTTCATAAAATGTTCGCGACGATTTCAGTACGATATTCAGCGCATTCTATAACACAACGTTGAGCGCTCCGGGTCATAGTTGTCGTGGGAGAGGGGTTGGGATTTGACTCGAGGGAAGCCAGGAGGCTGCCATGAGTACGGATTTCAGCATCAGGCCGGTGGGGACGCCGGCTGCCAGCCCTATTGTACAGCCCTCTAGCACGGCGGCTAACAACGCAGTCGCGACTGAACTACCCGCAAGCCAGAGCGTCACGGTTCCGGATGCGAGCGCGCGCATTCGCAACGATCCGCCGGCTGCGAGCGAATTCGTATCGCATCAGGTGGTAATCGATCGTGCCGCCGCCTCGATCGTCTATCAGGTCGTTGACGACAGAACCAACCTGGTGGTTCAGCAATTTCCCGATGAAGCCGTCCTGCGCCGGCGTGCTTATTTTCACACACTCGATCTGACGAGAGGCGCCCCCACGCGCCTTCTCGCCACCGACCGCAAGGCCTGACCTAACTCTGGTTAGCGGTGGCTGTATCGAGATAGGTCGATCCGGTCGCAGGATCGGTGATGACGTTCCTGATTTGCGCGACCCCGGCCTTGGTCAATCTAAATTTGGTGTCACCGATCCTGAACGACTGGTCCTTGATCAGGACATCCTGGTATTTGACCGTGCTGCCGCTTTGGTACTTTACCTTGGCGCGAAAGCCGGTGACGTTCGAGACCGTGAGCTTGAACGTTTTCTTGTCGGGGTATGTTCCCGTCCAGGTGCCCTGGTAGAGCTTGGGATCGACGGCCACATACGCCGTCTTGCCTGGAACACTCGATCCCACAGTCTTGTAGTTGGCCGACAGGATACTCATGACGTCGGCCATGCAGCGCTCCGTTAGTCCGCCAAGCCGTCAGACCTGGCCTGACAGGCCCGCGGCGAGATTGCGATTGATCTCGATCAGCGATTTCAGCTTCGCCGGATCCGGATCTATCTGCATCTCGATCGTCTGCTTCATGACGAATACGCCGATATTGGCAATGTTCTGACGAATTTCCATCGGCTGCGGATTGTCGTTGGTCTCGGCCGCGCTCATGAAAATCGACCACAGCCGGCGGTTGAAGAGCAGCGCTTGATGCATGTTCTTGTCGGGACCGGACCAGTTGGTCTGGACGTCCTGCAGCTGTCTTGCCGCTTTCAGCAGGGCCTGCGCCTCGATTTCCCGAGGAAGTGCCGTCGTTTGCGACGTGCGTGTATAGGCTTGAGCGGCATGAGACATTCATCACCTCGACAGAGTCTTTGCGCAGCACCGACATCGAAAGCTGCCCAAGTTTTGTACTTCGTTGCCTTTAAAATATGGTTAGCAGTCGTTTGCGTATTTGTCCGGAACCAGGCAAATCTGTGCGCCGCGCATGACGGTCACATCAAAAAAACGGCGGGGTTTCCCCCGCCGCTTGGATATCGTTCGTTGCCGTCGCACTCAGCGCAGGAGCTGAAGCACGCTCTGCTGCGACTGATTGGCCAGTGCCAGCGCGGAGACCGCGATCGACTGGCGGGTCGACAGTGCCTGGCTGTTGGCCGCTTCCTCGTTGGTATCGGCCAGTGTCAGATTGGACGAGCCGGTCTGCAGCACGTTGATCAGATTCTTGGAGAAGTCCTGACGGATCTGCACGATCGACAGGTTCGAACCGAGGGTCGAGGCTTCCGACCGCAGCGTGCTGCTGGCGTTATTGAGCAGAGTGAGGACCTTGTTGGCCGAGCTGCTGTCCAGGAAGTCCGTTCCGGCGGTCAGCGTATTCAGGCCCAGCCCGGTGGCGTCATAGGTGACGCCCGTGATGTTGAGCGTGGACTTGCCGGTCTCGTTGAAGGTCAGCTTGAGGTCATCGCCGTTCAAAAGGTTGATGCCGTTGAAGGACGAATCCTGCGAAGTCGTCGTGATCTGCGCGATGACGATGTTGTACTGGCTCACCAGATTCGCGCGGATAGTCTGTGAAGAAGGATCGGCGGTAGGCGTGCCGCCAGCTACAAGTGCGAACGCTCCCGTACCACTGAGTGCAACAGTGTTTGCAGCGGCCGTTGTGCCGAGCGTCAGGGTCTGGCTCGCATCGTCGTTGGTGGAGGTGAACGTCACGGAACCATTGCTGGCCAATGATGCGGTCAGCCCGATCCCGGCAGCCGACAATGCGCTATTGAACGCGTCAATTGAATTGACGTTGCCGGCAGCAACCGTGCTGCTGATCGTGATGGTGGTCGCTGCGCCGGCGGCCGGCGTAAAGACGAACGTTTTGCCATTGAGCGAGTTCGTACCCGCGTTGGTCAAATCCTGGGCAGTACCTGGAACAGCCAGAGGGCCCGCGCCGGTCGGTACCGCGGTGGTGGCGGACGCCCTTGGCGAATATCCGACACTTGTCTGCAAGACCTGACTGGCGATCGACTTCGCGGTATCGACCAGCTTCTGCAGTGAGGTGATGCCGGTGTTCGCAGCCTGCAGGACCTGCACGCCGTTGCCGATGCCGTCGAGCAGGTTGCTGATGTCGTTGGCGCGGTTGTCGAGGCCCTGCGCGGTGAAGAAGTTGGTCGGATTGTCGAGTGCCGTGTTGACCTTCTTGCCCGTCGAAAGGCGGTTCTGGGTGGTCGCGAGCAGATCCGCGGTCGACTGAAGCGAGAGCAGGTTCTGGCGAACCGATGCCGAAAGAACAATGCCGGACATGTGTCAAACCTTCCTAATTTTACGTACCTGTTTCTACGGAGACTCCTTTAAATTAACGTTAATGTCGGCTTAAGTTGTTTGATTAACGCTTTCGCAAGGACTGCGCGACCCACAACACCCTCAAGAGTTTTTGTCCCGTCGGATCGTCAAACGCAAAAAAGCGGCGGGGTTTCCGCCGCCGCCTCGATCCAGTTATGCAGCCGTAATCAGCGCAGGCGCTGAAGCACGCTCTGCTGCGACTGGTTGGCCGGCGCCAGCGCGGATCGACTGGCGGGTCGAGAGCGCCTGGCTGTTGGCCGCTTCCTCGTTGGTATCGGCCAGAGTCAGATCGGACGCACCGGTCCGCAGCACGTTGATCAGCTCTTGGAGAAATCCTGTGGTCCCGATCTTTTTTTGATCGAGGGACCGTTCGACGTTGGAGCAAGTCTCTAAAAAAACATGAATCGGTTCGACTCTACCGATATCCCCCGTCACGCAAGCGGCGTGTGGATCGGTTGTTTCGCTATCGCACTGGTTGAAGATATCGCTGATAACACTGCATATTTGCGCGGCATCCTGTTTACGCCGCGTTAACCGCAATGAGAAAGGATTGCGGCCGCTACGGCAAAAAAGCATCAGCGCGTCTGTGGCGCGACCAAGCCGACACTCATTCGAACTCGCCGCAATGATAGCTTGCGTGAAAAGCGGCAACGGAGAACAGGCATGGCTTTGAAAGTCGAGCTCAAGCCCCATGAACGGATCATTATTGGCGCTTGCGTGATTACCAATACCGATCAGCGGGCCCGACTGTTGATCGACGGCGACAATATTCCGATTTTGCGCGAGAAGGATATCCTGACGCCGGAGACCGCCAATACGCCGGCCAAACTTGTCTATCTCGCCGTGCAGTTGATGTACATTTCGCCGGACCCGCAGGTCAATCACGGCACTTACTTCAATCTCGTGCGTGAAATCGTCGCGGCAGCGCCGAGCGCATGGCCGATCATCGAGGGTATCAACAATCACATTTTAAGCGGCGAACTTTATCAGGCATTGAAAGAAGCCAGGAAACTTGTCGCCTACGAGAAGACGCTTCTGGATCACAATGAAGCTGTCCGGGGCAAGAGCGACGCCGCCATGGAAGGACGGCGTACCGCCTGAGAGACCTTTATGTCGCCAGCGGCGGAGACCGCTCGACTTCCAGTACGAGGCCATCGTCAGAAGACGATCGCTGCGCCCCAAACTCCAGTACTGCCGATATCAATGCGTCGATGTCGCATGTATCTGTGCGATGGTTGACGATAGCTGCGCGGATCGCGAGCTGGCCGCCGAGAATCGTGGTAGATGGCGCCGCAATCCCCGATTCCTGGATGTCGATGACAATATCGCCGTTCACCTGATTGGCGTCCGCGGTGCGATAGCGGAAGCACACGATATTGAGCTGTACCGGCGCCAGCAGTTCCAGCCGCGGCTCGGCCACAATCCGGGCTTCCAGATAGGCGGCCAGCGCGCAGGTGCGCGAGATAATCGCTCCCAGCCTTTCGGTCCCATAGGTCTTCAGGGTGAACCATGTCTTGAGCGCCCTAAATCCCCGCGACAGATCGGGGCCGAGGTCACAAGGCCACGGTGAGCCTGCCGAAAGCCCTCTGGTCTCCCGGCGCAGATATGCCGCCGGCGCGGAAAAAGTGTCGCGATGCCGGATGCCGTCGCGGACGAGCAGGAAGCCGGCGTCGTAAGGCACCTGTCCCCATTTATGAAAATCAAGCGCGATTGAATCTGCGCATTCGAGCCCGGCCAGCCGCGGCGCGAGCGCCGGCGAGAGAATCCCGAGAGCACCATAAGCGCCGTCAACATGAAACCAGAGTTGCTCCTCGCGGCACAGTTCGCTCAGCGCACGGAGATCATCGATGGCGCCGATATCCACCGTTCCGGCCGAGCCGACGACAAGGAAGGGCTTGCGCCCGGCGCTGCGATCCAGCGCGATCCGGACCCGCAACGCCGTCACATCGATCCGGTGGAATCGATCGACCTCGATGCACCGCAATGCTTCGCTGCCGAAGCCGGCGATGTCCATGGCCTTCGTGATGCACCCGTGCGCCGCTGTCGAAGTATAAGCCGTCAGTGACGCGCCACCCTCGCCGATGCCGCGCTGACGGACGGATCTTCCGAGCGCCGTTGTTCGCGCCACCAGCACCGCCATCAGATTTGCCATCGACGTGCCGGTGACGAAAATTCCGCTCGCCTCGTCCGGGAAACCGAACATCTGCCGCATCCACTCGACGATCTGACGTTCGACCTCGATCGGAATGTGATCGCGGCCTCCGAGATTGGCGTTGAGTCCGGCCGCCAGCATTTCCGCCAGCATGCCGACGGCGGTGCCGCCGCCATGCACCCATCCCATGAAGCCCGGGTGAACATTGCCCGTCGCATAGGGGACGATGAAATCGGTGAACTCCCGATAGACCTCTGCGAGACCTGAGGGCTGGCGCGGAAGAGCTTCGTGAAACCGCTCGCGGACTTCATCGGGAATCGGCGTCCATACCGGGCGATCGCGAATGTCGGCGGCGTAATCGAGCATGTCATCGAGCATGCGATGACCTTGTGCGCGGATGTCGTCCCAGCTTTGCGGATCGAGCGTTACGCTCGATTCCGATTGGAGGGATGCTTCGCACAGCGCCTTCGTCACGCCGCGTGCTCACGGTCCTGCCGGGCGCGACGGTACAGCATCGCCGCGAACGCCTCAAAAATTGCGCGCATCTGCGGAGGCTTGTAGGGAAACATCTCGGGCGAATCCATGTTGTGGACAACAGCGGTGTTGTCCGCCTCGAATATCAGTAATTCTCCGCGTTTGTTTTCCGCGCAGTCGATGGTGAAATAGTCGAGACCCACTCGATCGATCATGGCCGCCAGTGCGCCCCGATGACGAACGGCGAAGGCGCTGTCGAAGCTGCGCATGAAGTCTTCTTCTTCGCGACGCTTGCTTTCGCTGAACGCCATACCCGCGTTGAGATACCAGATGTCCCACCGATCGGCGATCGCCATGTGACACGCGTAGGGCCGGCCATCGACGACGACGATCCGGTATTTGCGAAAAAAACCGTCATCGTCGGCATAATCGACGAAGCGAGAGACGAAGTATTCCTGCTCCGGCCGTTCCGCGAGATATCGAGCGATCGCGGCGCGATCATCGACTTTGGCAAGTCCGACGCCCGCATGCGAACCGCGCGGCCGAACGATGATCGGAAACTCAAGTTCAGCAGCGATATCTGCGAACAAGATACTGGATTGAGCTATCTCGGATAGTTGCGCTCGCGTCACGCATTCGGTCGCCGGGATATCAAGTCCCTCAATACCGCGAAGCAATTGATGCAGCTTGTCGCGATCCAGATTGCAGACAAGGCGCGGCGGATTCAGCATCGGCCGCGGCCAGCGAGCCGCGGCCCGATCCATGATATCGAGCGCATCGCGGCATTCCTCGGAATCGGATGCGATCACGATTGCAACGTCATGATCGGGCAGCGGCGCCGGCAACTCTTTTCCGGCGATGACATAGAGCGTCAACAGTTCGATCCCGGACTCCTCCAGCAGAAATTCAATTGGTGTGTTACCCCCCATGTCGATCGCCGCGGCAAGCGCGAGCACGCGTAGCTTCGGCTTTGCCGCGGAACAGGGCGAGCGGAACAACTGATGGAAGGCGAGCACTTCCGCCTGAACCGCCATCCCCCTCTGCCTGTCCCCCAACAGTTGCGTTATCAGCGACAGATCGAGCCCATCGCCTGCGCCGGCCGTTCCGTCAGCGATCTTGGATATCAATTCGTCGCGTAATGGACGAAGATCGGTTCCGCCAAACGCCATCGTCGTGAGCTTGGCAAATCCGATCCGATCCGCGCACAGCGGTTCGGTATTTGCCGTACGTTCGTGGACATCATGCTGCATGTAAAAGCTCCGGGGGTGGCTAACATTTCCAGATGATCGCGCCGCAGGCTCCGGCGCGTTGCCGATTTTTCTGGGCGTCGTGCTCGGCCGCACGCAACCGACGCGCGAGGCTCAACGTCGGCATGATTTCAAGCAGCGCCCGCCGTTCTCGCTGGCGCGGCAAACTGCGACGAGATATCGCCATGGAAGACGGACGGCCCGACATGATCGAGGCGGCTCTCGAGATCGGCCCAGATTTCGCCGCCGATATCGGTCCAGCGCTTGCAGAAGGCAAAATCCTCACTGAGATAAGTCCCGCTCTTCGGATCGATCATGCATTCGAACAATGCAAACCGGTTGGGACTTCCCGCGAGGGCATCGTGGGAATGTTCGCCGAAGAACTGCAGCGATGCGTAAGCCGGGTTCCTGCACATCGTTTCGAAGACGCGACGTCTGATCATCAGGAAACCGGTTCCGGCGGAACGCACGCGCGTGAATCCGTTGACGGCGATCACACGATCCGGATCGTCTATCTCCAGCACGTAGTCGAGAGCGGCCGATGACACCTTCGGCCGGTTGGACTCCAATACTCTCCTGGCCTTTTCCCAGTTGACGCGCTTGATGGGATAGACACCGGCCACCACGTCCGCCCCCGATTCAATCAACCGGAACACCTGCTCGGGCTCAAAGCCGATATCCGCATCCACGAACAGCAGGTGCGTCGCCAGGGGGTCGTCGAGGAAAAGCGTCACCAGGTTGGCGCGAGCCCGGGTGATCAGCGCGTCGCCGTCTCGCATCAGGACCTTGAGATCCATGTTGGACATCGAACGCACGGCCCGCTGCAGCTGGAAGATCGAGCTTGCATAGATGCTGGAGACCTGTCCGCCGAAGCATGGTGTAGCCACCACAAGGTGAATTTGGTCGGTCATCAATGGCTCCCGAGGCGGTGGGCGCTGCCGCACTTCTCACCAAACAGTAAATATACGTCGTTAACGAAAGCCTAACGGCCGGCTCTCGCGCTAGCCGATCGGAAGGTACTTGGTCAGGGTCAACTGAGACAGCATGGAGGTGGTCTGGTAGGACGCCTGCAGCGCGGTCTGAAGCGCCAATATCTCGCTGGCCACCTGATCGGGAGCAACGTTCTCGGCCTGGTCGACGATGCCCTGCAGCATTCCCTGGGTTTGCTTCTGCCGGGACGTGGCATCTTTCATCGTCATCTGCGCGGTCGCAAAATCGGACTGAATATCCTCGATGGTTTGCTGCCCTGGCTGCGGCGTAAGATTTTGCGCTACCCGCTGGCTGAGAGCCGCGACCTGCGCGCCGGCATTCGGGTTCGCAGTCGAGGTCGTGACCGCTGAAAAGACGGCGAGGGTTTGAAGCTGCAAGCGAATGGCGGACTCGTTGGCACGCGCTCCGTACTGCACCGTCACCGACTGATCGACGCGAGCCGTCGCAGTCGCACGAGCGGCTCCGGGACCCGCTTCGCCAGTGTACCAGGAAACCGTATTGGCCGTGCCATTGACCAGTGTCGTCGCCGACCCAAGGGGCGTGGTGCCAACCCGCTGAGGCGGCGCACCGAAGAAATCATTGCCGGCGGCAATAGCCGACGCGGCCACAAGCGATGTATTGGCAAGTGTGCCGATCGCCGTGTTCAGCGCCGCGTTAAGATTGGCGGCGGTCGCCGCCGGGGTCGCGCCGATGGCGAAACTTCCGGCCGGCGGCGGCGTCGCGCTCGAGGCCGTCAGCTGAATCGTTTCAGTCGTACCGTCAGGCAGATTGAACTTGAAGCTCACCTTATCGCCGTTGCTTGGATTGGTGACGCCGAGGTCTACCGAGACGGCTGAGGGCGACCCTGTCGGCCCGGTGACGATCGAGCCTGTCAGCGATGACGAGATCGCATTCAGCTTGAAGCCGAACGGCGAGCCGGCGACGTCCTCCGCCACCTGCACCGATGTCGGCGTCGGAGATGAAATAATGAGGCGGCCGAGACCGCTGGTACCGAGATCGGCTTGCTGACGTTCGGAAATCACCTGCTTCAGTCCAGCCTGGGTGGCGGTTCCGTTAAGAATATCGTCCATCGAGGCGACCGACGGGGTATTGATGGCGCTTCCCGAAAACAGATAGCGGTCGCCCGCCTGCGTATTGAGGATTCCGAGCATCGAAGAAAGCTGAGACGTCGCTGTTTGCTGACCGATGGTCTGTCCGGCGCTATTCAACGCCGGCGACGAACTGTTCGCGCTGTTTAGAACCGTCGTTCCGATATCGACCATCGACTGCAGCGCGGTGTTGGCGACGCCGATGTTGGTGTTGATGTTGCTCATGGTATCGCTGAACGCCGAAATGCTCGCGAGTTGCGCGCGCGCAGCAATGGCGAAACCCTCGTTGACTCCCATCCCCGCATAGGATGTCGATTTTTTCCCCGTTGTCAGCTGCGACTGAAGCTCCGTCAGCTGATTCTTGAGGTCCACGACCGACTGATTCAGAATCGAAGTGCCAATACCGACGCTATTGATTGCCATATCGATCGCCTTACAACTGGACCTGCATCAAGCTTGCCATCATGGTCTGGACTACAGACATCACATGAGCATTCGCCGCATAGGTATTCTGCAGCGAGATCAGGTTCGCCATCTCGGTATCGATGTTGACGCCGGAGCTGGATTTGAATTTCTGCTGCAACGCATTGACCACGACATCCTGACCCTGTTGAAGCTGTGTCGCGGAAGTGGCCGCATTGCTTTGCTGGCTGAGGAACTGCTGCATGAAGCCGGTCAGCGTTCCCTTGAACGGCGTCGCGGCCGTACCGAGCCCCGTCTGAGGCGAGTAGGTGAACGTGCCCGAGGTCAGCTGGGAATAGAGAAAATCCGATCGCGTTGTGTCGCCGGCGTTCGTCAACGGCGAGGTATTATAGACGGTGAGCTTCGAAGGATCGATAAGAAGAGCGGCGTTGACCGTTATGCGTCCCGCCAATCCGGTCTGTTGCGAGCCGTACCGCGTGATCGAACCCGTATACAACGAATTTCCGTCGGTAAACACCGGGAGCTGAACGTTACCGTTCGCCAGCGCCGAAGTCGTTGTGGTCACCGAGGCCGCGTTGACGGTCGCCGTACCGGTGCCGTTGTCGAGCACGCGCAACGTCGAGCCGACCGGATTCGAGAACTGCAAATTGGCGCTGCCGAAAGCGCTGTTCAATTGCGAAACAACCGACGCCATTCCGCCCAAAAAATTGACGCCGATCACCGGATTGTTCGGATTGGCGCCGACGTTCGATAACGGAAGCGCGGCCGGATCGTCGACCCGCACGATCGAGACCTGGTGCTGGGTGCTGGTCGCACTGTCCGTGTAAGTGAAGTTGATCGTATTGCCGGGCAACACGTTCGACAGATCGAGATCGAAACCTGCCTTCGGGGCGAGAGCGGCGGGGGCGGCGGTACCCGCCGTGGTCTTGTCGGACAGCGCGCTCGCCATCGATGCCGCCAGCTGATCGATCTGCGCCTGAGCCTGTACCAGGGTCTTGTCCCGCAGCGTCAGATCGGCCGCGATCTGGCCGGAACTGATCGAGTTGGTCGCGATCATATCGATGTTGGCGCCGTTCGCGAGCTTGATGGTGATCGTGCCGACAGTGGAATTGGCCGGGTTGCTGTTCCATTGCGAATTGGCGTTCAGCGTCCCCTGCGAGTTGAAATTGAGTGTAGAGGCCTGAACGCCGACAAGCTCAACGCCGTTTGTCGTGTAGATCGTGGTCAGGTTGTTGCTATCGGTGGAAACGCGGATATCCATCAACTGCGACAGCTGGTCGATCGCCTTGTCGCGCTGATCCATAAGCGTCGCGGCAGTCGGATCGGTTGGGCTCAATCCCTGCAATTGCGTATTGATATTCGCGATCTGGGTCATTGCGGCATTGGCCTGGCCCACGGAAATATTGATGTCCTGCTCGGCATTGGAACGCAGCGTTTGAATGCCCTGCGTGGTAGCGTTCAGTTGCTGCGCCAGCGATTGCGCCGCCGTCACGGCCGAGATCTGCGCCGATGCGCTTCCCGAGGTTGTCGACAGCGATTGGAGAGCGCTCGTGAAATTCGAAAAGGCGGTTTCGAGTGTGCCGGCGTCTCCGGGAGTTCCGTAGATGGATTGCAATTGCGTCAAGACGCTCGCTATCTGGTCGGCATACGCGCCGCCGGCCGTTTCGGAGCGCAATTGGGTTTGTATGAACTGATTTAACTGGCGGCTTACGCCCGTGACCCTGACGCTTGCCCCGGTGTCGCCGGTCGGTGTCTCAATCTGGTTGACGCTTTGGTTGACGTAACCGGGAGTCTGCGCGTTCGCGATATTCGAGGATACGATCGAAAGCGCCGCCTGGTTTGCGCGCAAACCAGCCATCGCAGTGGCGAGAGCAGAACCCAAACTCATAATAACCGCCTCAGATCAAGCCGTGCGGACCTCTGCAGAACTATCAACGCAGCACGTTCAGCAGATCCTGAACCATGCTGTTGGCCGTGGTGATCACCTTGGTATTCGCGGAATAGGCTTGCTGGGTCACGATCAACTTGGTGAATTCATCGGCGATGTCGGTGTTGGAACCTTCAAGCGACGAGCCGCTGATCGTGCCGGAAGCTCCGATAATTGCAGGTCCCGACTGATCGGTGACGGCATAGGCGCCGCCATCGAGGCTCTTGAGGTAATTGGTGCCGTTGAAGTGCGATAGCGTCACCGAGGCGAGATCGAGGTTCTGCCCGTTGGAAAACGAGCCGATGACGAGACCGCTGTTGCTGATGGCGACCGACTGAAGCTGGCCGGCGGCATAACCGTTCTGCGTTATGTTGTTGATGGTCGCGGTGCCGCCGGTGCTGGCAAATTGTGTCAGACCACCGGAGCCGACGTTGATGGTAATGTTTCCGAGCGACTGACCGCCGACGGATACGTTCGGGACGGCGATCGCGGAGCCCGTCGGACTTGTCAAAGCTCCATTGGCGCCGAACGTGAAGGTTGTCCCGACATTGACCCAGCCGACCTGGACCCCGGTTGCCGCAGGATTGGTCTGATAAAACAGATTCCAGCTGTCCTGATGCGGACTGCCCAAAGTGGCGCTGTCGGTTTTGGCCCAACGCAATTGCAGATTGACCGGCGTTCCAGCCGCGTTGAAAGCCGTTACCGCCCCACCGCTGATGGATTCCTTCTGGAAAACCGCAGCGTCGTTGCCGACGACGAAGCCGGTGCCGGCGGTGCCGCCGCCGGTGCGCGCCGCCGACATGGTTGTTGCGAAGCCAAGTGCTGCGAATGCCGACGACGAACTGGAGACCGACAGATCGGCCGCCGTGCCCGAGTGCAGCGTGATCGCGCCGGTGGCGGCGTTAATGGTGGGAGCAACGCCGGTGATCGCGCCAATCTTCGCGAGCAGATTACCGACCGTATCGGTCACGTTGAGCTGGTTGCCGACGGCGCCGCTTGCCACGAAGGTGATGGTGGTGCCATCGACCACGATGGTGTCGCCGGCCGTGAAATTCGTAGTGAGCGAGTCGCTTGGACTTGCTCCGGACAGCGTCGTTGCGGCGGTGATCGGAGCCGGCGTCGCCGCCTTGTTCAATGCGGCGGCGCCGGTAACTGTTGAATCGCCGAAGGGCACCGCCGGCGTGCCGACGGGCAATGGATTCTGGCTGAAGTCGGCGGGGTTCAATCCACCCGCGGCCGTCAGCGTGCCGGCGATTGCCGTGGTGCTTGCCGGCGTTGACGGGGTCGTCGGAAGGTTCGCGGCGTATTGAATGGAACTGGTCGCCTGCGCCGGAACGAAATTGTTCTGAAACTGGAGGACCTGTGGAACGCTGCCGAGCGGGTTTCCGGTCTTGGGATCGACCCCAACCCCCATCAAATAATATCCCGCACCGTTGACGAGATTGCCGTTGGCATTGACCTGAAAATCGCCGCGACGCGTGTAATCGGTGACGCCGCTGAAGACCGGCTTGTTGTCGGTGGTTCCGATCGCCTTTTGCACCGAGAAAAACCCGTCGCCATTGATCGCCATATAGGTGGCGACCGTCGATGCCGAGACAGTGCCCTGCGAAGAAATCGTTTCCCGGGCGAATGCCGTCACTCCACCCGCGGCTTGCCGGTCCGGCGACGTCGAGTCCGGCACGAGATCGACGAAGCTGGTGCCGATGCCCTTGAAGCCTGTGGTCTGCGCGTTCGCAATATTGCCGGAGATGTTCTGGAGTGCGAAGGACTGCGCCTGCAAACCCGCAACGGAAGTATTGAGAGCATCGAAGATACCCATAACGTCGTCTCCAAATTCGATCCGTGCAGCCGGCCGATCTGCAAAACCATGGCCGCAATCGAAGGAGAGTGTCGCAAGCGTTATGCCAATATGGAAAATGTATTTGGTTCAGGTACTTAAATGAAAATGCCCCGGTCGGAAGACCGGGGCACAATTGCCGGGCGGGCAACAATTGCCGGGCGTAAGCTTAAGATCAGGTTGCCGACGGCGCGGCCGGATGAAAGACCAGCGCAAAGCCGTCCATGCAGTAACGCAGGCCGGTCGGCTTCGGCCCGTCGTCGAAGACGTGGCCGAGATGGCCGCCGCAACGGCGGCAATGAATTTCGGCCCGCAACATCCCGAAGGTCCTGTCCTCGGTCTTGCCGACGGCGTCCTCGAGCGGCTGATAAAAACTCGGCCAGCCGGTACCGCTCTCGAATTTCGTCTCCGAGGAGAACAATGGCAGATCGCAGCCGGCGCATGCGAAGATACCCTTGCGATGCTCCTTGAGCAGTGGGCTCGACCCCGGGCGCTCGGTGCCTTGCTTGCGCAGGATTTCATATTGCTGCGGCGTCAGCTGCGCGCGCCACTCCGCATCGGTCTTTTCGATCTCGAATTTCTCAGCGGCGCTTGCCGGGGAAGCTCGCAGCCAACGGAAAGCAGCAAGGCCAAAAAGACCAGCGACAGATGCGAGCAGGATACGGCGGTCAATCATGATGGTCTCCGTGCAGAGCGAATTACCAATTGTTCGCTCTCAAATACGGGGCGCAGCGTCTGAAGTTACACCGATCCGGCCCGATATTTCTCACTTTCTTGCGAGGTGCAAGCACCTAGCTGTCCTCGCCTTCGCCGGACTTTGGCCGGGAAGGCGGCTGGGGGCGACCGGGACGCGGGCGACCCGGCGGAGGAGGACGGCGGGGCGGTCTGGTTCCAGCCTGACGATTTGCCTCGGCCAGACGCGCCTCTCGAATCCGCTCCTGGGCTCGCGCCCGCTCCCGATAACGGGCCAAGGCCCCGGCAGCGGCGGAGCTTCCCCGCCCCCACATCCCGATAACGTATCCGGCGACCCGGCCGGTCGGGCCGCCTGCCCAGACAAGTTCGAAAGGTGAAAACAGCCGCCAGCGTTCATCGCCCCAGAGTATGCTGCGTGCGATCAACTGCCCCGCCATCGCCGAGGTATTCAAACCCTGGCGGCCGAAGCCGCTTGCGACCCACAACCCGCGACGCAACTGACCGATCTGCGGCATGCCGTGCACGGTCTGTCCAACGGCGCCGCCCCAGACCTCCGCAATCTCGACCTGTCCGAGCCGCGGAAAAATCGTGAGGATCCTGCGCTGAATAGCGCCGGCAAAACGCTCGGGTCGCGCGGCCCAGGTGGTTTCCGGACTGGCCCACATCAGTCGGTCGCCATCCACAATCCTGAAATGATCGACGCCGTCGGTGTCGGTCACCGACCCTCGAAAGCTTATTGCCTCGGCAAGGCGCTCGCCGAGCGGCGCGGTCACCGCGGCATAACGCCAAATCGGCAGCAGCGTCTCCGACAACCGCCGCAGCGGCACGCCCAGATGGATGTTGCCGGCGAGCACGATGTGCGACGCGCGCAAACGCGCCGACGGCGTAACGATGCGCTTGCGAATACCCGATGAATCGATGCTGACCACCGGCGTTTCCTCGAAGATCCGCGCTCCCGCCCGCTTCGCCAGCGCTGCCAGGCCATGAACGTATTTGCGGCCGTCGATCTGAAACGCCGTGGGATAATACACGCCGTGGAAATAATGATCGGTCTTGAGCTGATCGCGCACCCGATCGACCTGCCAGCCTTCCACTTCAGTATCAAGATCCCCGCCCAGCACCTGCAGCCTTGTGATCAGCTGATCCCCGGCCTCGACGTTGGACACTTCAAGGGCGCCTTCACTCAGGGCGATCCCCGGAATCAGTTCTTCCGATGCATTGGTCCGAACATAATCGGCGCCTTCCTTCGACATCGACCACAATTCGCGGGCGTCTTCGAAACCGACGCGCGCGATCAAATCGCCGACCGGAAGACCGTAGCCCGGCATCACGGTGCCGAGTTGATGGCCGGATGCGTTCCAGCCGACGTGCCGGCCTTCGAGGACGGCGACGCTGGCGCCAAGACGCGCGGCCTCCAGCGCCACCGTAAGACCGGCAAGCCCCGCCCCGACGACGGCGATATCGACATCCAGATCCAACGAAAGGCGCGACCGCTCCGGCAAGTCGGCGGCGTCAGGTCCGTTGGTCGCGCCTTTGGAAGTTTCGTTCATCTCGTTTTCTTACGGACCGATCAGGCGCTTGTCACCTTTTCCTCAACAAAGTTCGCTCACCATTGCCAAATCCGTCTTTAGCGAACCTTGGACTCGAAAGGACACCGGCAAATCATGATTCTAGTGTGATTTTGCTTCAGAAGTTCTCTTGACGGATCGGCACACGAGGGTGAAGAGAAACTTCTGAACCTCCGCACCAAGGCGTCAGCTTGTACATTAATCCGCAGGCTTGAAACGAATCGAGATTGCGCCATGCGCCGTTTAATGTTGCTGCGTCACGCCAAGACCGAAACCGATGCACCCAGCGGCCGCGATCAGGACCGCCAGTTAGACAAACGTGGCCGGAGGGACGCTGCGGAAATCGGCGCCTGGATGGGCGGGCATCCGCCGTTTCCCGGTCTGGTACTGGTTTCACGCGCCGTCCGGGCCCACCAGACCTGGGAAATTGTCTGGGAGGCGATGAAAGATTTGGCCCCGGAGCCGCGCGTCGAGCTCATGCCGGAACTCTATGGCGCCGATCCCTCGCAGCTCCTGCAGATTGTCCGGGCGGCATCGGAAGCCGATCCGCGGCGGCTGATGATCGTGGGGCACAATCCCGGAATGCATGAACTGGCGCTCGCCCTTGCCGGTAGCGGCGACGCCGCCGGACGCAAGGCGCTCACCGACAATCTGCCGACATCCGGGCTTGCTGGATTGGACTTTGACATCGACGACTGGGCCGACGTGGCATTCCGTCGCGGGCGGCTGGTGCTGTTCGTCACCCCAAAGCTGCTGAAGCAAACTTCGGGCGATTGAGGCGCGCGCGCCTGCCGCGTCGCCAAGCCATCGATTTGTGCTAGGTTGACGGCGGGCATGGAGGGGCGGATGTTCAAATCGATTCTGGTTCCGATCGATCTCGCCGACACCGATCTGGCGAAACCGGCGATTGCGACGGCGGCGACGCTGTCGCAAACCTACAGCGGCGCGGTGCGCCTTTTGAACGTGCTGCCGATGACGCCGGTGATGCTGGCGGAATATGTCCCCGCTGATTTTGACACCCAGCAGCGCCAGGCCTCCGAGGAGGCGCTCGCCATCGTTGCGCGCGAATCCGGCATCGACGCCGCGCGCATTTCCAGCGTGGTGCGGCAGGGCGGTATCTATCACGAGATTCTCGAAGAGGCCGCGGCGATTCATGCCGACCTGATCGTCATGACTTCGCACCGGCCGGCGATGCGGACGTATTTCCTTGGCTCCAACGCCGGCCATGTCGTGCGTTACGCCAAATGCTCGGTGCTGGTGGTGCGGCACTGAGTTTCGCCGCGCCTCACTCATGTCGTCGGCCACATCGCGAAAGTCGCATTTCGTTGCCGATGATTACGGCGAGAGATTACGGCAGCAACGCCTCCGGCAAGCGATCGAAGGTGTAAGCCTGGGGCTTGTTACGCCTGACAAAGCCGCCGATCTGCCAGGCAAACAACGCGGCGAAGCCCAAAAGAAACAATACGCCCGCGAATTCGCCGGTGGCGATGGCGCGGACCAGAAGTCCTGATATTGCGATCGCGACGAGTGTCAGAAATACAATGGCGGCGGCAAAAATGCGCGGCCTGAGGCCGCCGATCAGCGCGGCCCGGCTTCCAGCCTTCTCCATGCGCTCATGCAACTGCGCAATGAAGACGCGATAGTCGTGATCCTGCGGGGCCATCAGCGCCGCAGTCTGCCAGGTGGTCGAAAGAATGGCGATGCGACCACCGCTCACATGATCGATGTCGGCGCGAAACCTGCGCGACTGCATCGACACCGGACGGTACGACAAGCGAATCGCGCAGATGTCCGCGTAAGGCCACAACCCGGATTTGCCGGCAATGAGCCACGTCATCCCTTCGTCGGCCAGTTCGAATCGGTGCGCTGCGCCGATCAGCGACGCCTTGTAGGCGTAACGGACGATGGGCGCGCGCTCCGCTGATATCGTTGCCCGGTCCGGCATTGGCTTTGGCAATTCGATAAATCCCGGTCATGGCCAACCCGTCGGCTTGGCGGCGAGCCGGCTTTATCTTACAAGCGGACCATGGCCGAGACGACCTATTTTCCGCGCCGGCTGATCCATGCGGGCGCCATGATTTCAGGCGTGCTTCTGGCGCTCGCCGTGCACATGCTCGGCGCACGGTTCGGGCTTGATCTCGGCGGCCTGTGGCGATCGGATACCCGCGAGTTCATGCCGGCGGGAGCGGCCGTTGCGTGGTGGCTGATTGCGACGGTGGGTTTTAGCGGCGGCTATTTTACCGCGACGCTGATGGACAGCGCAGTCTCGGGACAAATCCCGCAGCGGATGCGGCAATTCCTGATCGCCGTCGGCGTGCTGGTGCTGGCGGGCGCGGGTCAAGCGGCTTCCGCACCCAGTCCGATCCCGACGATCTCGGGCGTGCTCGCGGGTCTCGCGGCGCTGTGCCTCGGGGCCGCGATGGCGTTCTGCGGCGCGCACTTTGCGCTGCGCAAGGCTTGAAAATCGCCCAACGAGACGCCAGACGCAAAACGCCGCGCTGCTTCCCGCGCGACGTCCTTGTCTCGATTTTCTGTCGGAGAGCAGCTCGCGGCCCGAAGATTGATCTTGCTCTCCGCAAGCGTGGTCAGCTTCTTGTCGGTTGCCCGTTCCTCATCGAGGGTCTTCTGCAAGACGCTGGCGCAGTCCGGCGAAACAATCGAAATGGAACATCGGAACAGCGGAACAAGAAGGTACGGCAGGCGGCCGAGGCCAGACTCGAATCTCCCGTGCCAAGACATATATGTACGCGATGTGACGGCCGCGTCGATCCAAGGCTTAAGCCAGCGTTGTCAAGGACTGCACAACGAGACGTTTTTGTCCTATGGGTTTTCGCACCTGGAGCGAACAGCGCCGCTTGTCCATCAAACGCTCCGAAAACGCCTGTTGCCGCCCTGCCGGGAGGATGAATGCACGGACTGCTGACCACGCTGGGGCGTGGCTTCAAAAAACGAATCGGATGGAAACGGCTCGGGATCGCGGCGAGCCTCCTGATCATCGCCTTTGCGATCACGACGCTGGTCCGCACGCTCAAGGGCGTCGATGGCGGCGTGATCCTGATTGCGCTGACTGAAATACCGCCGGGCCACATCGCGCTCGCAGCTTTGTGCGTGATCGGCGCATTCTGTACGCTGACTTTCTATGATTTTTTCGCACTGCGGACCATCGGCAAGAAACAGGTGCCCTACCGTATCGCGGCGCTGTCGAGCTTCACGAGCTATTCGATCGGCCACAACATCGGCGCCACCGTGTTCACCGGCGGCGCGATCCGTTTCCGTATCTATTCGGACTACGGATTGAACGCGATCGACGTCGCTAAAGTCTGTTTCCTTTCCGGACTGACATTCTGGCTCGGCAACACCTTCGTGCTCGGCATCGGAATGACCTGGCACCCCTGGGCAGCATCGTCGATGGATCAGCTGCCGCCTGCCCTCAACCGGCTGATTGGATTTGGGGGCATCGCCGCCATCGTCGCCTACCTCGCTTGGCTCACTTTGGGCGATAACCAGCGCGAACTCGGGCAGAACGGCTGGAAGGTGGCGTTACCCTCGGCGCGGTTGACGCTGCTGCAGATCATGATCGGCGTGGTCGATCTCGGATTCTGCGCGATGGCAATGTATCTCCTGATGCCGGCGGAGCCGGGTATCGATTTTGTTTCGCTGGCGGTGGTGTTCATTCTGGCGACGCTGCTCGGATTCGCCAGTCATGCTCCGGGCAGTATCGGCGTGTTCGACGCCGCGATGCTGGTCGCGCTGCCCCAATTTGGCCGGGAGCAGCTGGTGGCTACCCTGGTGGTATTCCGGATCCTCTATTTCCTGATCCCCTTCGGAACCGCGATCACCATCATGGGAATGCGCGAACTTTGGCTCAACGTGGTGCTGCCCTGGCAGGAACGCCGCAAGCTGCACGAGGCTTGCCCGGCCTCCGCCGCCGTGCCGCGGCCGGTGAAGAGCCAGAAGTCGCAGGGGTAAGAGCTACGTAATCCCCGCACTATTTCCGGCTTCTTATTTCCGCCCCAACATTAACGTCAAACGCGTCATGCCCCGAATACGCCTCCGTTCGATAATCGCATGCGCGCTGCTCGCGGGAGCGCTGACGGCACCGCCGGCGCAATGGGCGGCGGCGCAGTCCGCTCCCGACGCTCCGATGCAGATTTCGTGGGAGGTGCGCAACCGCTTCCGGCTATTTCGTGAAGAACGCGACTTCCTGCTCCATACCGACAGCGCGCGAGGCCGCAGCATTCTCGCATCGGAGCAGGCGCTGGAGCTGCAGAGCGACGGCCGCGGCTGGGCGCGCAATACGGTGAACCGCCTCTGCATCGATCTCGCCGGCCGCGTCAGCGAGCCCTGTACCCGCGATAATATCAAGGAGAGCTACCTGACGCCGGCGGATCATCCGGTCGTCGTTCGGCTGACCGGCCAGATTCCGGTTGGCGCTACCTGCGCCTGGTCGTTCGACGACGGCGAAGGTCCGCAGCAATCCACCTTCGATTGCGCCGAACCCGTCAATCTCCGGGTTCGCTACGGCCGTCCCACCATTGCCAGCGTTGAAATTTCCAGCGGGCCCGAGGCGCCGCAGCGTGTCTCGACCGAGATCAAAGTGCGTGACATTTTCATCGCCGGCCTCGGCGATAGCATCGCATCCGGCGAAGGCAATCCGGACCGGCCGATTGCATTATCGGACGACGGTTTTTGTTTCCGCTCCTATCTCGGAACGGCGGGTACTCAATACTACCGCCCAAGCCGCGCCGGTTATAAAGGCGGACGGGCCTGCGAAGCCCCCGACACCCTGCCGGTGTGGCAACGCCAGAGCGCGCTGTGGTTCAATTCCGCGTGTCACCGCTCGCTGTACAGCTATCAGACCCGCACCGCGCTGGCGCTGGCCGTGCAATATCCGCATATCGCGGTGACCTATTTGCCGCTCGCCTGCACCGGCGCCACGATCCCCGACGGGCTGTTCGGCGCGCAACGCGCACGGGAATGCCCGCCAACGAAATCGACAGCCCCCTGCCAGGGCACGGTCAGCGCGCAACTGGCCGAATTGCGCGACGCGATCGCCGCCGCGAAGCGCCGACAGCCCGACCGCAAGCTCGATTTGATCCTGCTGTCGATCGGCGCCAACGACATCAATTTTTCCGGACTGGTGGCGGATGTGATCGTGGACACCCCTACCGAGCGCGTGCTGTTCAGGCGCTCCGGCATTATTGGATCGGTAGACGATTCGCGCTCCGCGCTGGCGCGCGACCTGCCGCAAAGCTTCAGCAAGCTGAGAGACGCGCTGAAGCCGCTGGTAGGCGACATGTCGCGCGTCGTGTACGTGTCCTATGCCAACCCGACCCTCTCCGACGGCGGCGCGCCTTGCGCCGGCGGACGCGCCGGCTTCGATATTCATCCCTCGTTCAATGCGCAGCCGCAACGGCTGGCCAGCGTTTCCGGTTACGTGCAGAACGAATTCCTTCCGCAGCTAAAGGCGCTCGCGCTGTGCCAGTCGGGCGTGCTGTGCCGAGATCCCGGCGCAGATCGCATGACCTTCGTCGATGCCCATCAGCCGGTATTCGCAGATCACGGATTCTGCGCGCACGCGCCGAGCGATCCGGAATTCGATCGGGAGTGCTTTTCATCCAAGGGCGAAAGCTTCGATCCGGACATCGTCACGGCAGCGAACCAGCCGATGCTCTGCGGCCGCAGCGCCGGGGAATATCGCGCTTATCTTCCGCGCGCACGCTGGATCCGCGACGCCAACGACAGTTACTTTGCAGCCATGACGTATCCGCAGGGGCTACCGCCTTCCAGTCAGCCCGCCGATATCCATGACGCCACCTGGGGTATTCTTTCGGCCGTCTATGGCGGCGCGGTGCACCCCTCGGCCGAAGGCCACGCCGCGATGGCGGACGCAGCCTTGCCCGCCGTGGCTTCGGTGCTTCAGCTCAATGCGGCCGTGCCGGAGGTCACCCAGGAGCCGGCGGGGCCTGTCGTGATTGCACCGCAGGCGCGTTGACGAAGCGGGTAGCCTCGGGCAAATCACTTCGGCAATTGCGGGGGAACGCTCTTCTTCGCGGCAACCGGCGGCTTGGCTGTGGGCACCGGCGGCTTGTTCGTCGCGGCTTGGGTCGCAGCCTGTGCCGGCAGGTATTTTGCCACGATGGCAGGATCGAGCGAGGCTATCGCCGTATCCGGCAACCGGAACCAGGTTTCATCCTTGCCGAGCAGCGAAATACCCCAATAGCCGCGCATCGTGAGCGATTGTCCGTCAGGGCTGACGCTCATCTTGGCTTTATAAATTTTGCCGTCGCGCGGATCGAGAACATTGCCGTCCTCGTACTTCAATCCATCGCGCTTCATATTCCTGATAAAGGAAATTCCGAGCAACGGCGCGTTCTTGCGATCGTCGCTGCATTTGGAGCAAATCTCATGGGAATCTTCACCCGGCACCGGGAACGTCTTGGCGATCACGCCTTCGAAGATACCGTCATGATCGATCACCAGAACCCACACGACGGGCTTGTCGTTCTCGATCTTCTGCCAAAGTCCTGCGGCTGACGGCTCAGCAGCCTGTCCCCGATGCATCGTGGCGGGCAACATGACGAGAGCTATCATGATCGGCACTGCCAGTCGAAGTCTCGATATAGCGTTCCACATCAAGATCACCTAACCAGCCCATCGAGCGATGGCGACAGATTACGGCCAATTCGCCGGAGGTTCCAGTGCGCTCAAGCGGTCGTCAGCGCCGATAAGGTCACAATTATGCCGCAGCCTTTTGAGCGGCGTTTTCAGTTGACCCCGAGTTTTTTCTGCAGGCTCGACGACGACGTCGTGTACTGGAACACCAGCCGTTTGTCCGGGTAGACATAACGGTACGCCTTCTGCGCCATCAGCGCGCCTTCGTGGAAACCGCACAGGATGAGCTTCAGCTTGCCGGGATAGGTATTGATGTCGCCGATGGCAAAGATTCCAGGCACGCTGGTCTCGAATGCCGAGGTCTCGACCGGCACCAAGCTGTTCTCCAACGCAATACCCCAGTTTGCGACAGGCCCTAACTTCATGGTCAGGCCGAAGAACGGCAGCATGGTATCGCACACGACCTTCGAAACGGCGTTGTCGTTGCCTTTGACGGCGGCGCCGGACAACATGCCGCCCTCGCCTTCGAGTCCGGTGACCTGGCCGATCTTCAAATCCAATTTCCCGGAGGCCACCAGCGCGCGCATCTGCTCGACGCTGTGCGGCGCGGCGCGGAAATCGTCACGCCGGTGCAGCAAGGTCACGCGCTTTGCGATTGGATGCAGATTGAGCGTCCAGTCGAGCGCGGAGTCGCCGCCGCCGACGATCAGCAAATCCTTGTCGCGGAACTGCTCCATCTTGCGCACGGAGTAAAACACCGAAGTGCCTTCGTAGGCTTCGATACCTGGCACCGGCGGCCGCTTCGGCTGGAACGATCCGCCGCCCGCGGAGATAACAATCACCTTGCACTCGAATACCTGACCGGCATCGGTCGTGACGCGAAAACCGGGATTGCCGATTTTCTCGATCGTCTCCACCATCTCGTTGAGATGGAAGGTCGGGTTGAACGGCTTCACCTGTTCCATCAGCGCATCGGTGAGGCCCTGGCCGGTGACGAACGGGATGCCCGGAATGTCGTAGATCGGCTTTTCCGGATAGAGCTCGGCACACTGGCCGCCAATCTTGTCGAGGATGTCGACAAGATGCGCCTTCATATCGAGCAGGCCCAGTTCGAATACGGCAAACAGTCCACACGGGCCCGCGCCGATAATCAGCACATCGGTTTTGATCGCTTCACTCATGTCGCTTCTTTTCCGTTGAACCATGCCGGCAGGCCAGATGCCCATTGGCTGCGCCTGTCTAGCCAACGCAGACGAGCGAGGAAAGCCATAATATGACGCGAGTGACCACGGCAACCCCTTGCCGCAGTTCGACAACTGGGCTGTAAGGGCGTGAAACTTTCGGAGATCGTCCCGTGAACGCCCCAACCCGTCTTGCCGCTACCCTACGCCTGGAAGATTTTCCTTACCGGCTGACGGACAATGTCCGGTTTGCCGATCTCGACCCCAATCAGCACGTAAACAACGCGGTTTATGCGACGTATTTCGAAACCGGCCGCGTGACGCTGGTAAAAGACCGCAGTTTCGGATTGATGCCGGCTGGGCTGGGCTGGATGCTGGCGCGTCTCGACATCCATTTCCGGGCCGAGCTGCGTTGGCCGGGCACGATTGAAATGGGGCTCGGCGTCGCGAAGTTCGGCCGAACGTCGGTGACGTTCGATCAAGTTGTGTTCTCAGAGGGCAGATGCGTGGCATCGGCGCATTCGGTGACGGTGCTGATCGACGAGAGCACACGCAAACCAACGCCGCTGACCCCCGAGATCATCGCAAATTTCCAGCGCTGGCTTCGGCGCGGAATGGATGGAAAGTAGCGCGCGGCAATCGTCGGAGCATTTTCCGGCGAGCGGAAGCGTACGCGCTTGCCGTTAGCCGGGCTCGCTTCGCGCCTGATTCAGGCCTGCCGCTCGGGCGTCGACACCACGAGACCGTCGAGCGCGTCGCTGACCTTGATCTGGCATGACAGCCGCGAATTCGGCCGCACGTCGAAGCCGAAATCCAGCATGTCCTCTTCCATCGGCGACGGTGTGCCGACCTTCTCGCGCCAGGCTTCGTCGACATAGACGTGGCATGTCGCGCAGGCGCACGCCCCGCCGCATTCCGCTTCGATGCCGGGAATGGCGTTGCGGATCGCCGCTTCCATCACAGTCGCACCGTTCTCGACATCAATAATGCGGGTTTCGCCGGTATGGTCGACAAAGTGAATCTTGGCCATGTTTGCTCGTACTGCCAGATTGAGAGAGGTCCGGGCAGTCCTATAACGGGTCGACCCGCCCGGCGCCAGCGGTCGGTACGAAAACCTGTGGCGCTGATTGCAAGGCGCGGTTTTGGTCGGGATCAGGACCGGCGCAGTATGGCGTCAATCGCCGTGCGCGCCTGCGCCACGGCATCGCGGAGTTCGGCAAGCGCCTCGCAAGGTTCTCCGCCTTTCCTCATTGCCGCTTCCAGAGATTCGGCGGCATTGGCAACGCCGAACGCGCCAATTGCGCGTGCCGACCCCTTCAACGTATGCGCCAACGCGCGTGAGTCAGCGGGCAAGGTGGCGAGAGTGGCGACCAGGCTGACCGCCTGGGCCGAAAACATTGCCAGCACCTCGCGTTCGAGGCTGGTGTCGCCGAGCGTCATGCGCCGGAGATGTTCAATATCGATCGGACCGTCGTCGGGAGCGAGCGGTGGCGATGGCATCCAGTTAATCCGTTCCAGATGAAGCGGCATGGCGATAGCCCAATGTTCCTCGCCCCACCGATCCGGCGGAGAGGTTTCCTCGAGCCAATCAGGAATCAGTTAATGGAAGGTTCGGTAGATTTGCCGCATGTTCGCCTTGTTTTAGGCGAAGAATTGCCCCATTTGGCGGGGCTGGACGAGAAATCTGTGGACTCGTAATACCTTAAGTCGTGTTGTTGTTAACGATGATTAAGATTGTATTAATCGCGGCCATTTCTTTCACATCGCCTAGCCAATAGGATGTGTCCGGATGTGGCGAACTAGCCGACCTTGGCCACGCTTTCGCACCGCTCGGAACGTGGTACCGGTTTCGAGCTTGCGAGGGTGTGCGCGCAAGACTCTTCGGTATGCGTGAAAAGTAAAACGAGGGCTCAGACTGAACATGGCTAACAATCCCAAAAAGGTCAAAGACCCTACAGAAGTTGCGCTCTCCGCCATTCAGGAAGCTTTGAATATCAGCGATCTGCCCGCGGATGACAGCGCGCGGAGTTCAGTCCGCAGCGATGTGACGCCGACAGACTCATCCTCGACATCGGCTTACGACGAGAGCGCATTCGACACGCGCCCGAGCGACGATCGAGCGATCTTTGAGCCTATCAAGGAGCAGCGCCCGACCCGCCGCGCCGCCAACGATGACCGCGAAACCATCGGGAAGCTTCTGCAAGCCATTCAGAAGGGCCGGCCTGCCCGCAACGTCTACACGATCGCCACGACTTTTGCCGCGGTATGGCTTATCGGCGTCGGACTCCTGACCTTCAATTTCCTGCCTTCGCTGCAGGCAGCCATGGGCCAGGGCAGCGGCGCCCTGGTGCTGGCCGGTCTTGCGGCATTGCTCCTTGCACCGGTGATGCTGTTTTATTTTCTGGCGAGCCTGTCCTGGCGCGGCCAGGAACTGCGGATGATCGCGCAGTCGATGGCGCAAGTGGCGATTCGCTTTTCGGAACCGGAAAGCGCGGCAAGCGACTCGATGGTGACCGTCGGTCAGGCGATCCGCCGCGAGGTCGCGGCTATGGGCGACGGCGTCGAACGCGCCATCGCGCGCGCCGGCGAACTTGAAACACTGGTCGCCAACGAAGTCTCGGCGCTTGAGCGCGCCTACACCGACAACGAGGTGCGAATCCGCGCCTTGCTGCAGGATATCGCCCATCAGCGCGACAATCTTGTCGGCCAGGCCGAGCAGGTTCGCAGCGCCATCTCCGGCGTGCAAATCGATCTGCGCCACGATATCGCGCTGATCTCGGACGCGATCGCCTCCCGCGTCGACGAGGTTGCAAAGAGCATTACCGGCGCCTTGGAAGAACGCGGTGCCCACATCACCGGCGCCCTCAGCAGTGCCGGCGACAACATGATCCTCGCACTCGGCGAACGCGGCGGCGACCTGCTCGATCGTCTCGAGGAAGCCAGCGCGGAGACCACGCGCGCAGTGCTCGACGCCAGCGAGCGCCTCACCACCAGCCTCAATTTCAAGACCGGCCACGTGCACGACGAGTTCGCCGATCTGGCCGACCGCGTACACGAGATGCTGAACGAGCGGATCGATCGCATCACCACCGAATTCGAGCAGCGCTCTTCCACCATTGTTGACGGAATTTCCGACCGCACCGAACAGGTTCACGATTCGCTGAAAAATTCCGGCGACTCCCTGTTGCTGGAGCTGGAGCTGCGCAGCGGCGATCTGGTGAACAAGATCGACGAAGCCGGCAACAAGCTGGCGACACAAATCCTCGCCTCTGGCGACAAGGCCAGCGAAGCGTTGGACGTAACCGTGAACTCGCTGGTGGCGAAGGTCGTCAACCAGACCGAGACCGCGCACGACACGCTCACCCTTCAGATGAGCGCGTTCGACGAACTGGTGAAAAACCAGGGCGGCGAACTCGCCGAAAAGTTCGCGCGGGACAGCGGCACGCTCGGCGCCCTGATTACCCGGCACATCTCGGAATTCGACCGCACCGTCAAAACCTTCGGCGGCGAAATTGTCGATCGCATGGGTCAGCGCACCCAGCATATCTCGGATACCCTGAAGACCTATGTCGAAAACTTCGACACACGCCTGACCTCGAACAGCGGCGAGATCACCGCCTCGCTGGATCAACGTTTGGCGCAATTCGAGACCACGCTTGAGACCCGCGTGGCCTATCTCGACACCTCGCTCGACGGCAAGATCAAATCTTTCGACGAATCGATTGACGGTCGCCTCAAATCACTCGAACTGACCTTCGATTCACGGGCCAAGTCTGTGACCGAAACCATCGAAGGCCGTCTTGGTTCGCTGGCGACATCGCTCACCGACGGCGCCGCGCAGGCGATCCACTCGATCGATTCGCGCCTCACCCTTCTCACCTCTTCGCTGACCGACGGCACGGCACAGGCGATCGACGCAGTCGACCGGCGCATCTCCAATGTGAGCGAAACCATCGATGGTCGCAGCAACCATCTGACCGATACGATCACGTCACGGTTCCAGGAAATCCATCAGGGCATCGAAACCCGGGTCGGCGCCGTGGCTGCCGATATCGATACGCGCGTCGCCCAGTTTGAAGATCTGTTGGGTTCGCGCATCGAAGCTGTGGCCGGTCGCATCGAGAGCAGCGGACGGCAAGCCAGCGACGGCCTCATGGCACGCGCCGAGGAACTGTCTGCCGGGATCAGGTCCCATGTCGAGGATGCCGAGCGCTCACTGACGAGTCTTGTGGTCAATACAAGCGAGACCATTCAGACCGGCGCGCGCGCCGCGCAACTGTCGCTGCTTACGGTTTCCAGCGACGTCGGCGCGCAACTGAAGCTGACTTCGGCTGAAGTCGAACAAGCCTTCACCGCCGTCGGCACCGGTGCGGCGAACACGATCTTGACCAGCGCCCGTGATGCGCAAGCCACCCTGGTGACGGCCTCTATCGATGCGGCCTCCCAGATCAAATCCTTGTCCGCCGATGTCGAACGGACACTTTCGGCGGTTGGCGCGACAACCTCCGGGACAATCGTCGCAGGCGCGCGTGAAGCCCAAAATACACTGGTCACGGCTTCCGCGGACGCGGCCAACCAGGTCAAGTCGCTGGCCGCCGACGTCGAACGAACACTCGCGGCTGCGGGTAATGCGACCGCGGCGTCGATTCTCTCCGGCGCACGTGAAGTCCAGACCAGCCTCATCACCGCATCGTCGGATGCGACCAGCCACGTCAAGACACTGGCTGCCGATATCGAACGATCGTTGTCGATGGCCGGCACTTCCACCGCCGAATCGATACTCGCGGGCGCACGCGAGGCTCAAACCACACTCGCGGCCGCATCATCGGAATCCGCCAATCATGTCAAGTCGCTGGCGGTCGATGTGGAACGTACATTGACGGCGGTCGGGGCGGACACTGCCGCCTCAATTCTCAACAGCGCGCGCGAAGCGCAAAATTCGCTGCATGCAACGTCAGCCGACGCAGCCAGCCAGATCAAGGCGATCTCCGCGGATATCGAACGGTCGCTCGGCGCGGTCACCGCGAGTACCACGGACAATATTCAGACCAGCGCGCTCAATGCGCAGAGCGCCCTGGTGGCCGCATCGAACGAAGTCAGTTCCAGGGTCAAGTCGGTCTCTGCGGAAGTCGAACGTTCGGTTCTCGCCGCCAGCGGCACTTTCGGCTCAACCATGACCGGCAAGACCGACGAAATCGTCACTTATGTTCAGCAGCAGACCGATCGTCTTTCGCTGATGATCGATGGCAAGCGCGGATCGCTGGTCGAGGCCATCGGCGCAAGAACCAACCAGCTCACGGTCGACATCGACCGGGTCACGGCTGACGCCCTGAAATCGATCGAAACCAGGGGACAGACCTTCTCGCAATCCATGTTGAACACCGGTTCTGACGTCGCCCGGACCGTCACTTCCGCCGGCGACCTGGCCACCGGCGCCGTCAGCAAGTCGCTGAAAGACCTGGAGCAGGCCTCCCGGGTGGCGATCGACCAGTCGCGTCAGGTATCGGTCGCGGCGGTGACCGAAATGCAGGAAACCAGCAAGATCCTGCGAACCGACACGGTCGCCCTGTTCGAGCGGCTGCGCGAAGGCAATATCCTGCTGCAGGAGGTGCTGACCGGCGCCCACGACAATCTCAATTCGCTGGAGCGCGCCCTCGTCACGCGCGTCGCCGACTTCGTCTCCGCCATGAACGACGTCACGTCGCGCAACGGCGTCGCTACCCAGACGCTGGAAGACCAGTTGAATGTCTTCAGTGCGAAAACCTCGAAGGCGCTTGAGGGTCTCGGCTCGCTTTCCAGCCAATTCGAGCATCACGGCAAGGCACTCGTCGATGCCGCGACCGCCGTCGAACAAAGCAATCGCACGACGACCGCATCAGTCACCGAGCGCAAGGCGGTGCTTGAATCGCTGGTCACCACGATCGATTTGCGGACCGGGGATCTCGATCAGAGGCTGTCTCGGTTCACCAGCCTGCTGGATGAATCGCTGGCGGCGGCGGAAGAGCGCGCCCGCGATATCGCAAGGGTGGTTGCAGAAACGGCTGGTGCGGGTTCTGTCGCCATCAGCCGGCAATTCGAGACTGTTCGCGCATCGGCCGAAGAGGAACGCCGCCTGACAGCCGACGCCCTGAGCGAAATCTATCAGCAGAGTACCCAAGAGGCGGATGCGATGTTCAAGCAATCCGCGGAAAAGTTCGCCAGCATGGTCTTGAGCATGAAGCAGATGGCTTCGGAGATGCATCGCGAGCTCGAAGCCACGCGCAGCGAGCTTCGCCGCGGCGTACTGGAAATGCCGCAGGAGGCCGCCGAGAGTACCGCGCAGATGCGCAAGGTCATCGTCGACCAGATAGAAGCATTGGCGGAGCTGAACCGGATCGTCGCACATCACGGCCGCGGGCTTGATGTCATATCCGGAAGCCGTTCGAGCTCGCAGCGCGAAGAGGAACTCGATGCTGGCCGCCGCCGGCGGGCAATCGCGACCGGCGCCGCGTATGCGCGACGCCGGCAGCGCGTCGAATTTGCCGCCGCCGGACCTCGGCATGCCGGCTTCGCGCCGTACCGAAGCGCCGCCGGTTTCGCCTGCGAGTTCCGATCCGGGCCGCGATGGATGGCTCTCCGACCTCTTGAACCGCGCCGACACGGGAGGCGGCAACCGTGACGTCCCGCGCCGTCCGCCGCAACAGGGAGCCGGCGGCAATCCGCTGGAGTCGCTGTCGCTCGACATCGGCCGCCTGATGGACCGCAACCTCGCAGCCGAGATGTGGGATCGCTATCAGCGCGGCGAGAGCAAGGCCTTCTCCAAACGGCTTTACACGCCGGCCGGTCAGAAGGCATTCGACGAGGTCGCCCGCAAATACCGCGCCGAACGCAACTTCAAGCAGACCGTCGACCGTTACATCGCCGAGTTCGAGCGCTTGCTCGATGAAGTGGCGCGCGACGAACGAGGACCTGCGGTGCTGCGTAGTCACCTGACTTCCGAGACCGGGCTGGTTTACACCCTGCTCGCGCACGCGTCGGGACGGCTCGGGTAAGGTTCAACCTGATCGCATAAAAAAACGGAGGCATCGCTGCCTCCGTTATTGTTTTGTAACCGACGCAACGGCCAGGGCCTGCACGGCGGACCAGCAAAGCGTGATCCGCCGCTTGCCGCCAATGCGGCGCAATGCGCGGGGAAGGCCGTGCGCCCTATTGCCGCTTCTTCTCAGTCGCCGCGGCTGCCGCGGGCGCCGCTGCCGGTGCGCTGCTGTTGCCCGCGCCGAACAGTAGGCGCGTCGGGTTTCTGTCCAGATTATTCACCGCGCGGCTGATATCGCCAAGCGTCCGGCGGCCATCGGACATCAATGCTCCAGATCGCTTGTCGAAATCTTCCGCCAGTTCGCGGATCGATTTCACCGCCTGGAACAGTTCGCCGCCCTCCTTGCCGCCGGCCAACGCATTCAGACCGAGCATGAGATTGTCGGCTTTCCCCATCACGCCGTCGACTCTTCAGCATGACGTTGTCGATCTTCTCGGAATTGCGCGCCAGCGAGGAAGTGAACGTCTCGAGGTTACGCAGCGAGTTCTTCACCGCCTCCTGATTGTCGGCGACTACCCTGTTGATGTTCTGCAACGTGCCCCGTATCGCCTCGGTGACGTCCTGTAGTGCGCTTGGATCGGCCGTCAGCGTGGCGACGCCATCCTCATCCAGAGGCACCGCCGGCGCGGCCTCCTCGCCGCCCTTGAGCGAGATCGCGGCGACCCCGGTAAGCCCCTGGAATTCGAGCCCTACGAGGGTGTCCTTGCGAATCGGGGCGCTGTTCTCGACCATGGCGAGTGCGACGACACGACGCGGGTTGTCCAGCTTCACGGACATCACTTCTCCCACCCGGATACCGTTGAAATTCACGCTGCCGCCGTTGCGCAAGCCGGCTGCCGGACCTTCGAAAACGATGCGCAGCGGGCTGCGCGCCTTGGTCGTGTGGAGGGACTGGAACCACAGAACAAAGCCGAAAGCAGCGGCAATCACCGCCAGTGTGAACGATCCGATCAGGACGAAGTTCGCCCGCGTTTCCATCAATCCAACTCCGGTACCGGCTATAGACGACTAGCCCATGACTGCGCGGGCGCGCTTGCCGTGGAAATAGGCCCTCAACCAGGGATGCTGCGAGGCCTGCATGTCGGCCATCGATCCAGCTGCAATGATCTTGCCGCTTCCTAAAACGGCAATACGGTCACAGGCCGTATAGAGGCTGTCCAGATCGTGGGTTACCATGAAAACGGTCAGGCCCAAAGTGCGCTGCAGTGTCCGAACCAGCTCGTCAAAGTCGCCGGCGCCGATGGGATCGAGGCCCGAGGTCGGTTCATCGAGGAACACCAGTTCGGGATCGAGCGCCAGCGCGCGCGCCAGTGCCACGCGCTTGATCATGCCGCCGGAGAGTTCCGAGGGAAAACGGTCGGCAACTTCGGCGCCCAACCCCACCATGCCGAGTTTGGCCACTGTAATCTCGTCGAGCAGTCGCTGCGAGACGTTGAGATATTCGCGCACCGGGAACTGGATATTCTGCCGTACGGTCAGTGAGGAAAACAGTGCGCCCTGCTGGAACAGGATTCCCCAGCGACGTTCGACGCCCCGCCGCGCCGCGGCGTCCGCGGCGTCGAGATCGATCCCGAAAACCTCGATGCTTCCGCGGATCTTGGGTACGAGTCCGATGATGGTGCGTGTCAGCACCGACTTGCCCGCGCCGGAGGGACCGACGAAACCCAGTATTTCGCCGCGCTTCACGTCGAGATTGAGCCCGTCCAGAACCTTGGTTGAGCCGAACTGCACCGAGATATCGCGAACCCGGATGATGGCGTTAGGAATTTCCGGCGCCATCGTCACATTCCGATCGACGCGAAGAAGATCGCAAAGATGCCATCCATCACGATGACGAAGAAAATCCCCTTCACCACCGAGGAGGTGGTGTGCTGTCCGAGCGATTCGGCGCTACCTTGCACCGCAAGCCCCTCGACGCATGCGACGATCCCGATCACCGCCGCCATGACGGGGGCCTTGATGATGCCGACGGTGAAGTGATCGATCGAGATCGCGTCGCGCAGGCGAAGCAGAAACGCTTCGGGATCGACACCGCCGTAAAGCCACGCCACCAGTCCGCCGCCATACAGCGCCGCCATGGCGCCGAGAAAGGCGAGAATTGGCAGCGCAATGATGAGCGCCAGCATCCGCGGCAAAATCAGAACCTCGATCGGATCGAAACCCATGGTCCGCAGCGCGTCGATCTCCTCGCGCATCTTCATGGAGCCGAGTTCGGCGGTGTAAGCGCTGCCCGACCGGCCCGCCACCATGATCGCGACCAGCAGCACGCCGATTTCGCGCAGCACAAGCACGCCCAGCATGTCGACAACGAAGATATCCGCACCGAATTTGCGGAAATGAAAGATCCCCTGCTGGGAGATAATGCAGCCGATCAGAAAGGTGATGAGCACGACAATCGGCACCGCTCGCCAGCATACCTGCTCCAGATGATGCACCGTCGACGTCATGCGGAAGCCCCTGGGGTGAATCATCACCCTCCCGCTCGCGGCAAGCACGGCGCCGAGCATGTCGATCAATCCGACGATGGTTCCACCAATCCCGGCCATCGTGCGGCCGACCTGATCCAGCATTCCCGTAATCGTTACCGATGAGGCGTCGATTGCGGGCGTCGCCTTCACGCGGCGCACTTCGTCGACCAGGCTCGAGTAATTCGCCGAAAGCCCGGCGATCTTCGCCTCGACGCCGCCCTGGGTCAGGCTGCGGCGAAGCCGCTCGATCAGCCAGGCGCCGAAGGTGTCGAGCTTCGAGACCTGCGACACATCGATAAAGATGTTAGGCCGGCTGCCCGTCAGCTTTTCAGCGTCGGCAACGATCTGCTCAAGCACCGGCGCAAAGCGGGCGGTCCACGAACCCGCGGCGCACAGGGCAAGTCCATTGCCCCGTGCAATCCGCTCCAATGTCGGGTCCCCGCTCATGCCAACTCCTGTGCCGATTCTCCGCTATTCATGGAAGGGAAAGATCCAACACGTCGCGCCGCTGCCTTGTAGAACACGCCCCTAACCAGCCATACTTGGTTGCGCCCGGCAACCCTGCCGTTCAGAAATTGCCAGAATTTAAAATGACTTCCAGTAAATCGACAGCGCTTGTCGCCAGAATCGAACAATGGCCGATCGCAGGCAGCTTCACTATCAGCCGCGGCGCCAAGACCGAGGCGGTCACGGTGGTGGCGGAAGTCAGCCGGGGCCGCCATACCGGGCGCGGCGAATGCGTCCCCTATTCCCGCTATGGCGAGACGCCGGAGGCTACGCTGGCCGCGCTCCTGTCGATGCGGGAACCCCTGCGGCAAGGGCTCGACAGGCAGGCTCTGCAGGCCGCGATGCCTCCCGGTGCCGCCCGAAACGCCCTGGACTGCGCGCTGCTGGACCTCGAGGCCAAGACAGGAGGTCAGCGCGTCTGGACGCTGCTCGGACGTCCCGCGCCCCGGGCTTGCATCACCGCCTACACGATCTCGCTGGGCTCGCCGGAGGCGATGGCGGCGGCGACCGTCAAGGCCGCCCATCGGCCATTGCTGAAGATCAAGCTCGGCGGCGACGGCGACGGGAAGCGCATCGCCGCGGTGCGCAAGGCGGCTCCCGATTCCGACCTCATCGTCGATGCGAACGAGGCATGGGCGTCGGATAATCTCGAGCAAAATCTCGCCAATTGCGCGGAAGCGGGCGTCACTTTGGTCGAGCAGCCGCTTCCCGCCGGCCAGGACCAGATGCTGGCACGCATCCGCCGGCCGCTGGCAGTCTGTGCCGACGAAAGCGTGCATGACCTGAAGTCGCTGGATGGGCTGCGCGAACGCTACGATGCCGTCAATATCAAGCTCGACAAAACAGGCGGACTGACGGAGGCGCTGGCGATGGCTGACGCAGCGCACGCTCTGGGATTCGAAATCATGATCGGCTGCATGGTGGCGACGTCGCTGGCGATGGCGCCGGCGATGCTGCTCGCGCCCGTGGCGCGCTTTGTCGATCTCGACGGTCCCCTGTTGCTGGCTCGCGATCGCGATGGCGGATTGCGCTACGACGGCAGCATGGTCTATCCGCCCGACGCCGCGCTGTGGGGATGATCCGCCAGCCGGCGCCGCGCCAGCCACATCACAACCGCGCCTGACAGCGCCATCGCAGCCATCACGTAATAAACGCCCTGTCCGTGCCGGGCGTAGATTGCGCCCGACAAGATCGATGCGCTTGAGGAGACGACGCCCGAACAGGCCGCGAAATAACCTTGCCCCCTCGCCATCACGTGGACGGGCACATGACGTACCAACAGGCCCATGGTGCCGACCTGGGTCAGCCCATAGGTCAGTCCGTGCGCCAGTTGGACCACCGACAGCACCGCGACCGAAGGCTCCTGCGCCGTGATCAGCCAGCGCGCAACGGCGCTGAGCCCGCCGATCACCACCAGCACCGCCGGCGATAGCGTAAATCGCGGCGACAGCGCGAACACCACGATCTCGGCGAGCACACCCAGCACCCATAGTCCCGCAATCGTCAGTCCATCGAGGCCGGCAACCTGCCAGGTGATGGAGGCGAAGGTGTAGTAGGCGGCGTGGCTTCCTTGAATAAGCGCCGCCGCGACGATGATGGCAAGGAAACCGGGGTCGCGCATCAAGGCGCTCGCGCCGTGCGAGGCCGCCGGGGCTGGCCCTTGATGGTCCAGGCGTTGAAGCCCGAGGCTGACGATGGCGCCGAGCACAGCCACGGATGCAATGACCCAGATCAGGTGCTGCGCCGCGATGACATCGACCAATAGTCCGCATGTAAGCGCGCCCACGACGAATGCCGCCGAGCCCCACAGCCGCAACGGCCCATAATTGAGACCGTAGCGCATCACGCCTTTCAACGCATAGGCGTCCGTCATTGGCAACATCGGCGTCCAGACACAGGCGGTGACGGCGTAGGCGAGGAACACCAGCAGCGGCTGATGCTGGGTTCCGACAACCAAAAACCCGAGCGCGGTCACGAAGGCCGTAACGATCATCGCGCCGCGCAGCGATTGACGCCTTTCGGCAAGGCCGGTCACGAACGGCAGAATCGTGAACCGCGTTACCGACGGAATTGCCGTGATGACGCCGATCCACGACGCGTCGATCCCGACCGCCTTTAGCCACACCGGGAAAAACGGCAGATGAGTACCCGCCAGGCCGAACAGCGTGCCGTAAAACAGCGCCAGCCCCGTGGCGAATCGCCCGGACGTCGCTGCAGAAGCGATGGGGATTTGTGATTCGGTCTGCATCAATTCAATTGCGATTCGCTTGATATCGTGATGATCGTTAGCGTAACGCGCGATGATTTGCGCGATGAGTTTGCTATGGCCGACGAAGCATTCGCCCTATCGCCGATTACCGCCCGCGCCGCGCAGCCGAGCGAGGAGGACTATGACGCGATCAGCCAGGCTTTCATGGAGACCTCGCGGGGCCGCTGGTTTCTCGGCGAGTATGCCCGGCGCAATCGCAATGCGGATACCCGCATGGTGCTCGATGCGGTGTCGCGGATCGAGGAAAGTCTTGCCGCCCAGAGACAACCGGCTACCGAAAGCGGGCTCGCGGACGCGTTGGCTGCCATCAGGAGGGCGGTCGACGAGGCACAAGCCGACGCGTCGGCGGCACTTGATAGCCTGGCCCTGGAGGAAAATCTGGCTCCGGTCCGCAGGGGCGCCCGGGTCCTCAGAGAAATCGCATGGCGGTGGCGGGAAATCGGCGCCGACGGCCGAATGTGCGATCTGCTCGACGCCCAGGTCAGCGCCATCGAAGCGGGCTGCGAGCAAATCTCATCGGACGGTCCCAGAGGCGTATTGAGCGCCGCATTCGATCTCATCAGGGAGCGGATCGCGGGGTTTGGCGACGACGGTGCGGCCGCTCCGCATGCGGCAGAAGCCGCTCCCTCCTCCGGCTCCATCAATTGAAATAGCGGCCGCGGCCGTGGAGATCGCGCACGAGACCTCCGCAACCGATGATATCGAAGCCACGGACAAGGCCGAAGCCGCTGACGTGACGGCGGCAGGTGCTGAAGCCTATGACGAAGCAGTGCTGGATTTGATCGCGCTTGAAATGGCCGCGCCGGATCCTTCCGATTATGATGAGCCTTCCCTCACCTCCCACGAAATTCACGTCACCGAGTCAGGGCCAGCCGATCCTATCATCGTCGCCGAGAAGCCTGCGCCAGCGGTCGCGCCGGCGCAGCCGTCAGCGATTCAAACTTCGATGCTACCTTCGAATCAGTCCTCACTTGGCTCGACGCTGATCGCAAACGGTATCGTGCGAAGGTCCAATGCGATGGGGACCGATCCGCTGGCGCCGATCCGGCGCATGAGCCAGGCCGAGAAGATCGCATTCTTCTCGTGATCTCGCGCGTGGTGCCTTCAGGCAATCAATCTCGCGTACAAATCCGCGTCCACATTGCCGCCCGACAGAACGATGACGACGTTCTTGCCGCCGCTGATATCCAAGCCGCCGGCGAGGAGCGCGGCAAGGCCAACCGCGCCGCCCGGCTCGACCACGAGCTTCAATTCCCGAAATGCAAATCCGACCGCCACGCCGACTTCCGCGTCGGAAGCGGTGATGCCTTTCGCGAGCAGCCGGCTATTGATGGCGAAAGTGATTTCGCCGGGGATCGAGGCCATCAGCGCATCGCAGATGGTGCGGCCTTCGGCGCGATGCGGTTCGCGCTTACCGGCGCGCAGCGATCGCGCGTGATCGTCAAAGGCTTCCGGTTCGGCAGACATCAGCACCGCCTTCGGATAGCGCGCCTTGACCGCGGTTGCGACACCGGCGACAAGGCCACCGCCCGATGCCGGCGCGACCACGATATCCGGCGTCACGCCAAGCGCAGCCATGTCCTCCACGATTTCCCGCCCCACCGTGCCTTGACCGGCAATCACCAGGGGATCGTCGTAAGGCTTTACCAACGTGGCGCCGCGCTTTCCGGCAATGTCGCGCGCGATGGCTTCACGATCCTCACGGTCGCGATCGTACAGCACGACCTCGGCGCCATAGGCCTTGGTGCGTTCGCGCTTGGAGAGCGGCGCGTCGACGGGCATCACGATGGTGGCCTGCATGTTCAGGATTTGCGCCGCCGCTGCCACCCCCTGGGCGTGGTTACCGGACGAGAACGCCACCACGCCGCCGCCGCGCGCGCCCTGCGGGATCGACGACAGCTTGTTGAAGGCGCCGCGAAACTTGAACGATCCGGTCCGCTGCAGCATTTCGGGTTTCAGAAAAACTCTGGTCCCCACGCGTTCGTTGAGAACAGGCGAAGACAATAGCGGCGTTCGTACCGCGAACGGAGCGAGCACGCGGGCCGCAGCCTCGATATCCGCCGAACTGACAGGCAGGGTCGATAAAAGTTCCGTCATCCGCGACTTGTATCGCGTACCCCGACATGCGGGCAAGATGCTTGCGCTCGATCAGGCGACGCAGCGCGGGCGATCTGCCGCAAATTGGGCGCCTTTCGGATCGGCGTTGCGGACATCCGCTATGTTGTCAACGAAAGCGCGGGCCGAGGCTGCCCAGGTGTGCTTTCCCGCAAACTCGAGGCAGGCTCGCGGTGAAATCGCCAGAGCGGCCAGGCATGCTGCGCGCAAATCGTCGTTCAACGCGCCGACCGGCGCCGCACCGATCACGTCGCGCGGACCAGTCACGGGAAAGGCGGCAACAGGCAGGCCGCTTGCAAGCGCTTCCAGAACAACCAGGCCATAAGTGTCGGTCTTGCTTGGAAATACGAAGGCATCCGCAGCAGCATAGGTCTCCGCCAGTGCTTCGCCCCGCCGCGCTCCGAGAAACACGGTCTGCGGATAGTTTCGAGCCAGTGTCATCAGCGCCGGTCCATCGCCTACGACCACCTTGGTGCCGGGCAGATCGAGGTCGAGAAACGCCTCGAGATTTTTTTCGACCGCCACGCGGCCGACGCAAAGGAAGACCGGGCGCGGAAGGCCAAGGTCGACGGGGCGTGGATGAAATTGCCCGGCGTCAACTCCACGGGGCCATAACACGACGTTGCCAAAGCCACGTGCGCGCAATTCGCCTGCCAGCGCCGGCGTAGCTGCCATTACCGCCTGGCTGGCACCGTGGAACCGGCGGAGCACCTCCCAAATCCACGATTCGGGAACCGGCAGCCTCGCGGATATATATTCCGGAAAACGGGTGTGAAAGCTGGTGGTGAAGGGCACTCCCCGTTTTCGGCAATAACGCCGCACTGAAAGTCCGATCGGCCCTTCGGTTGCGACATGAATGTTGTCGGGCCGCGCCTCAGCGATCAGTCGCGCAATTTTCGCCTGATACGGCAACGCCAGGCGCAGATCGCGGTAGCTCGGCAACGCGAATGTGCGGAAATACTGCGGAGTGAGGAAGCTGACCTCGACCCCGAACGCCTTCGCCGCCTCCGCCATCATGGTCAGCGTGCGCACCACCCCGTTGACCTGAGGATGCCACGCATCGGTCGCGACAAGAATTCGCATCAGGCGGCACGCGCCGCTATTGAAGCAACAGGAACCGACCCTCGCAGCGGATCGGTCCAGGCGATGATTTCAAACCGGCCGTCCTCATGCTCGGCCAGCGCGGTGCAGCTTTCCACCCAGTCGCCGCAGTTCATATAGCGGATACCATGCTCGTCGCGAATGATGGCGTAATGGATGTGACCGCAGATCACGCCGTCGGCGCCATGACGCCGCGCCTCGGCCGCGAGCGTCTGTTCGAAGGCGCCGATATAGTTCACGGCATTCTTGACCCTCAGCTTCACCCATTGCGAAAGCGACCAATAGGGCACACCGAACCAGCGCCGAAACATGTTGACGAGGCGATTCATCTGGATGGCGAAATCGTAGGCCCTGTCGCCGAGATGGGCGAGCCAGCGCGCGTTCTGCACCACGAGATCGAAAATATCGCCGTGAATCACGAGGTAGCGCCGTCCGTCGACACCGGCATGAATGGTATTTTCCACGACGTCGATGCCGCCGAAATGCGTGCCGTAGTAGTTCCTCAGGAACTCGTCGTGATTGCCGGGGACATAAATGACCTTGGCGCCCTTGCGCGCCTTGCGCAGCATTTTCTGCACGAAGTCGTTGTGCGATTGCGGCCAGTACCAGCTCGACCGCAGCGCCCAGCCGTCGACGATATCGCCGACGAGATAGATGGTGTCTGCATCATGGTTGCGGAGAAACTCCAGCAATCGTTCGGCTTGCGAGCCGCGGGCTCCGAGATGAACGTCGGAGATAAACAAAGTGCGAAAGCGTCGTTCCGCACACTCTTCACTCATAGCGTGACTTCCCATGCGCGAGCAGCTAGCAGAATCCCGTGACGGCGTGATGACGGTTCACGCGGCTGACGGAACCGTTCGCTCGAAACAGACCAGTGTATAGATCCCGAACGGCGCTACCTTGCGCCGTTCGACGAGGTTGGCGTCCTTGTTCGTCTGAGCAGGAAAGCGTGCGCCGAGTTTTCGCGACGTTTCAATAAAACCGGTGAAAATGATGGATCGGTCCATTGCCGTGGCCGACGCCGAGCCGATCGGCCGCCGCGATCGCCAAACTGACCCAGGCCTTGGCATGACGAACCGCGGTTTCCATCTCCTCCCCCTTGGCAAGGCCTGCTGCGATGGCGGAGGACAGCGAGCATCCGGTGCCGTGGGTGTTTCGCGTTGCGATGCGCGGCGCTGCCAGCGCGATGGCGCCGGTGGCGACGACGAGATAGTCGATGCTCTCAGCGCCCTGCGCGTGTCCGCCCTTGATCAGCACCGCCGGACAGCCCAATGCCAGCAGCCGTTTGCCCTGGCTTTCGATCGCGGCCTCGCTCGCAGCGACCGGTTCGCCAAGCAAGGCGGCAGCCTCCGGCAGGTTCGGCGTGATGAGCGAGGCACGCGGGATGAGTCTGGTCCGCAGCGCTTCGATGGCGTCGGCCGCCAGCAACCGATCCCCCGATGTCGCGACCATCACGGGATCGAGCACGATATGTCCCGGCGACCACCGCTTGAGCCCCGCGACGATGGCATCGACAGTCGCAAGCTGCGCCACCATCCCGATCTTGACTGCCTTGACGTCGAGATCGCTGAAAACCGCGTCCATTTGCGCGGTCACGAAATCGGCGGGCACCTGATGAATACCGCTCACGCCGCTTGTGTTCTGCGCGGTCAGGGCCGTGATGACTGATGCCCCGTAGACGCCGAGCGCGGCAAACGTCTTCAGGTCAGCCTGGATGCCGGCGCCGCCGGACGAATCCGAGCCGGCGATGGTAAGTGCGATGGGTGTCGTCATCGCGCGGCCTTTAGGAGTTCAAGCGATCCGGTGAAGGTCATATGCTGTCCTAGCCCGACCTGTTATTGCCAGCAAGTTCGCTTGCCACGGCGCCCGGTTTTTTGCTCTAGTGGACGCAACGCGACGCCTTTCGGAGACGACAGCGATGGTTCCCTTTTTCGTCCAGTTCAAATGCAAACTCGGCCAGTCCTATGCCGTTGCCAACGCGCTCGCCGAGGCCGAGATCGCCTCCGAGATTTATTCCACCGCCGGCGATTACGATCTCCTGGTAAAGTTCTACGTCGACAACGACACCGATATCGGCCATTTCGTCAACGAGAAGGTGCAGGTCATTCCGGGCATCCAGGACACCCACACCATCATCACCTTCAAGGCGTTCGGCGCAGGCTAGGGCCTGAACGAAAGACGCGCCGACCGCCGATGAGGGTTAAACGGATGCGAGGCGTCCGGGCTGCGACATGATCATAGCTGCGGACCGGATAAGTTCATTTCACGCTCTGCCCGGAAAACGTTGCTATAGAGATTTGCTATCCATTGGCGGCCGCTCGAGGTGACATTCAGATAGCGTATCGCCGTTTGAATTTGCGGAGCGACATTCGTCCAGTAGAATTGCGGATATTTATAAACGATGTCCGCCGGCGTATCGTAGCCGAGCGTTTTGTTCAGGCCGATTTCTTCAAATTCGCAGAACAGCGCATTTGACTTTCTCATGTAGTTGGGATCGCCGAGCTGGCCGATAAGATCGGCGGCGCGCAGCAACAAGCCCTCCTCTTCGACCAGATCGTCATTCGAGGATGCTGTATAGGGAAAGCGCGTATATTCGATGGCTCGGGCAATTCGGGGCGCGTCCACCTCTTCGACAGCGTCGAAGCGCTCGTGAACGAACAACTTCGAGCGGTCAACATGATACGGAGCGAGCGCGGCATCGGACGATCCTCGCGGCAGACGAATGGTGCGGCCGGTGACATCCGCCACAAAGGAGTCGCTTTCATCTCCCTGAACAATTCCGCGAACGTATCCGATGTCATGGGCAAGGCAGGCCACAATGAAGTTCGCGTAGTCGTCCGCCGTCGTTGTTCGCGACATCGCCCGTCCGGTTAGAATGTCGTGCCCGGCAAGGGTAACGAGCATCGAGTGCTCGATGTTGTGATACAGGGCGTCGCTGTTACCGATGCACTCCAATGTGAGCCTGGCCGCGAACGGAATCAACTCAGCCAAGCCCTGTGAATGGCCAAACCGGCCCTTGATTTCTGAGGTCAGAAACGACCCCAAAGCATGCGATACCAGCTCCGGAATTGTGATCATCTCAATACCCGTCTCAGCTGCGCGCCGTGGTGTGACAAGGACCCCCTTCCTGGGGATCGGATGAGTATAACAAGATTACACGGGGAATGACCTGGCCGCAGGCGCCGACCGTGCCGAAAATGATGTTCCCTATAGTGACATCGATGCTAACTCAACATTCACGTCTCTGATAGAGCCGCGATGGCGGATTACGGCGCGCTGGTCCGCATCGGCCGCGGCGGTCCATCCACCGGCGGCAGCGACTTTATATATTGCGCGATTGCCGCGCGATCCTCAGGGCTCAATTGCGAGGTATTTTTGATCACCCGCACCATCGAGCCGCCGGCGCTGTCACCATCGGGCATCGCCCCGGTTTCGAGGAAATAGGCGATATCCTTCTCGCTCCACTCGCCAAGTTCTTTCTGTGTGATGTTCGGAACCCATCCTTCACCTTCCGGATTCGGCCCACCCGCGAAGCGTTGCGCGGCGATGATGCCACCGAGAAAATTTCGAGGGCTGTGACACTCCGCGCAATGGCCGAGGCTATTGACAAGGTAGGCGCCGCAATTCCACGAGGCCGGACGCGCGGCGTCCGGCATGAAGGGCTTGCCATCCATGAACAGCAATTTCCAGATCCCGATATTGCGCCTGACATTGAATGGAAACGGTACGTCATGGTCGCGCACCTTGCCGGAAACGGGGGTAAGGGTTTTCAGGTAGGCGAAGAGGTCACGCACGTCTTCGACCTTCGCATGCTGGTAGGACGTGTAGGGAAAGGCCGGAAAATAATGAGCACCGGCCGGGGAGATTCCCTTGGTCACCGCGCCGACGAATTTGGCCTCCGTCCATCGCCCGATGCCATCGGCCGGATCCGGCGAGATGTTCGGAGCGTAGAACGTTCCGAACGGCGACGGTATCGCAAGGCCGCCGCCGAGCCTCAAGCGATCGGGCTGGCCTGGCACGGCATGGCAGGAGGAACATCCTCCGGCGTTGAATGTTGTCAGTCCGTTCGCGAGGTTTGGCGTATAGGCCGGCGCGGTAGCCGCTGAGATGATCGGCGGGGCCGTTAGCCACCAGAAAACGCCAAAGGCTGCAGCGCCAGCCAGCACGGCAGCAAGGAAAATTCGTCGAAGCATTCACCGGTCCGTCATTATCCACCTTAATCTAAAGGCTAGTATGGCTGCTAATCCAGCCATACACTGCTTGAAAATTTAAAGACGTTTCAAGCCGACTTCGGGAATAAAACCGGAATCCCATTGTTTTGAAACTGGCACCATCACTTGACGCCAACAGGGAGAAAACCATGTCGAAGACCAAGACCATGCTTGCTACGCTTGCGCTGGGTGCGACAGTCGCCTTTGCCGGGCCTGCCTTCGCCGAGAAGATGAAGGTAACGCTGTCCGGCGCGGCCGAGGTCCCCGCCAACACCAGCGCCGGCAAGGGCACCGCCGACGTCGACTTCGATGCCGCCAGCAAGAAGCTGACCTGGAAGCTGACCTATTCTGGGCTTTCCGGCCCCGCGACCGCTGCGCATTTCCACGGTCCGGCTGAAGCCGGCAAGAACGCCGGCGTCGCCGTCGCGATCCCGAATGCCACCTCAAGCCCCGCCGAAGGCAGCGCCACGCTGACGGACGCACAGGCGGCCGATCTGATGGCGGGCAAGTACTACATCAACGTCCACACCGCCGCCAATCCGGGCGGCGAAATCCGAGGTCAAGTAACGAAGTAGCGCTGCCTATCTGAGGCTCACAAGCCGGAAACAACGACGAAGGGCCGGACGCATCGGGCGTCCGGCCCTTCTCATTTGTACAGATGGCATGACCCGTCCGCTCCCCTCTCGCCAAATCGCAAACGGCTGCTATAGTTTAAAGGTCATGTCAGGCCTCGGTTATCGCGGGGGAAATCCTGGGCGTCTTGATTTTTTGGGCAGAGTGACGCCCGCTATAATGCAGATTTTGATGCACCTTTCCCATACGCGCTAGACATCCCAAATGGCTCTGCAAGCACCCGCGATTGTTGATGTGCGCACCGTAGACGCAATCGAAACGTCGCGCATGCTGAAGTGGCTGCGCGGGATAGGCGTTCGCCAGGTGCGGCTCGCCTGCGGTCTTGTGATGTTCTCCTACATATTCTCGCATTTCTTCAATCATGCGCTCGGCAATATTTCCTACGATACCATGGAAGCCTGGCTTCGGTTTCACGTCTGGTGGTGGCGGATTCCGATCGTCAATTTTGCACTTTATTCCGCTGCAACAATTCATTTTTCGTTAGGCCTCTGGGCGCTCTATCAACGCCGGCATTTCCGCTACACGGTGATTGAGATCACTCAACTGGTATTTGGGCTTAGCATTCCGCTACTGATCGCAAGCCATTTTGGGATCGTGCGACTTGGAGGCCTGCTGTTTGGGCGAGACCCGCCAATCTATGCGCCGCCGTTGCTCGCTTATTGGGTCGCCCGGCCGTACATGGTCGGCGTGCAGTTTCTTCTCCTCACTGTCGCCTGGACCCATGCCTGCATCGGTCTTTATTTCTGGCTGCGGCTGAAGCCATTTTTTAAATGGGCCGCGCCGTTTTTGCTGGCAACGGCCGTGCTGCTTCCGCCGTTGGCAATGACCGGCACCAATCGTGGCGCCCACGAGGTGACTGAACGAGCGTTGCAACCGCAATGGCGCGCCGAACACTTCAAAACGGTCCCGGCCCCGCAGCGCTCGGTGATTGATAAAGTCACGCTATTTTACTTTCCGATCTTCTATGGGTTGGCGATTGCGTTTGTATTCGCGGCGCGCGGCGCTCGCGCATTTCTCGAGGGACGTCGCGATTCGATCACCGTGTCGTACCCCAACCGGCGAGTGCGTGTGCCGAGGGGTCTCAGTATTCTCGAAACGAGCCTGCGGTTTAATGTACCGCATGCAAGCGTCTGTGGAGGCAGGGCGCGCTGCTCAACCTGCCGTGTGCGTGTCGTTAGCTATCGCGGCGCGCTGCCGCGGCCGTCCGGCCGTGAAGCATTTGTGCTTGCGCGCGTTGGCGCCAGCGCCAACCCGTCCATCAGGCTGGCCTGTCAGCTTCGACCGCAATCGGATATAGCCGTTATTCCTGTGTTGCCTGCCAACGTCGACGCCGATTTTGTCCGCAATCGGCACCGCGTCAATATCGGTGAGGAACGCTATGTCGTCAGCATGTTCATCGATATGCGCGGATCTACCAAGCTCGCTGAGGCGCGCCTGCCGTTCGACATCGTATTCCTGATCAATCGCTTCCTCGAGGCGGCGTCGCAGGCGGTTGTCGACGCCGGCGGCCAGCCGAACCAGTTCGTTGGAGACGGTCTGCTTGCGTTGTTCGGCCTTGACGTCGATCCGGCGACCGCCTGCCGGCAGGCAATGCGAGCGGCGGCCATGGTCGCCTCGAATATTGAATACATGAATTATGAGTTCGCCTCCGAATTGCAGGAGCCCATACAGTTTGGCATCGGCATTCACGGAGGCGAGGTCATCATCGGCGATATAGGTTTTCGCGATCACATGGTATTCACCGCACTTGGTGATGCTGTCAACGTCGCGGCCCGTCTTCAGGACATGACGAAGACACTGAATTGCATTGTCGTCGTCTCAGAAGACGTCTGCAATAATGCGGGCGTTGCGCCCGGCAGGCTCACGCGGACCGACGTGTCGATCCGCGGCCGCGATCAGCCGATGACCGTCTGCACGGCAGCAGATGCGACTTTGCTGGCCGGCCTGCTCGATGAACAGGCCGCCCCGGTCGAGAACGAACCACGACCGATGAGCGCACACGACCCCGTGTAGCCGGCGATTTCCATTCGCCGGTCCATCGAAAGCCCGTTCGCAGAGTAGTCACTTGAGCTTCAGCCGATAGGTCTCGTGACAGTCGGTGCATCGGTCGTTGATCGAGGTGTAAGCGACCTTCAGGCTGGCGACATCCTTGATCTTGCCCTTGACGTCCGCGATCGCCTTGGCGACGGGCGGAATCTTCGAATCGAAATCGGCCTTGTTCTGCCAGATCTTTTGCGACGCTCCATAGGTCGCGTTCACCACATCTTCCTTGGGATTTGTCGCGAAGACGCCGGCGATTTTAGGCACACTCTCTGCCAACTGAGCGATGGCGGCATCGACCGCCGCCTGATCATAGGGGATTTCGCCTTTCACCATTTTCAACATCACGGTGTACAAGCTCTTGGCTTGCCCTCTCATCAGGTTGTCCTGCTGGACGGCTATCTCCTGTTGCGCCATGACAGAGCCGACACCGAGGAATAAGGTCCCCACAACAGCAAAAACAGTTCGTACCATCGGCCAATTCTCCGTCACTCAAGCGTTTCCAAGCGTTGCCGTGAACCCGCCTCCGCGGGCCGCGACTTTTCCGACATTAGAACCCCGGTTGCGGTTTTATATTCCCACGGCAGATATCAGAGGCTGTGCCGGCGCTGATGCTCGCGGATCGCGATCCAGACCCGCTCGGCGGTCGCGGGCATATCGATGTGATCGATTTTGTACTCACGCCATAGCCCCTCGATAATCGCATTGACCACCGCGGGACAGGAGCCGATCGCCCCGGCCTCGCCCGCGCCCTTGACGCCCAGCGGATTGGTTTTGCAGGGGATGTTATGGGTCTCGAACACAAACGACGGACCGTCGCCCGCGCGCGGCATCGCATAATCCATGAACGTCCCGGTGACGAGCTGGCCGTCCTTCGGGTCGTAGACCGCCTGCTCCATCAATGCCTGGCCTATCCCCTGCATCGCGCCGCCGTGAACCTGGCCGGCGAGCAGCAGCGGATTGAGCGTCACCCCGAAATCGTCAACGATGACATAGTTGACGATTCTGATGATGCCGGTGGCAGGATCGATTTCGACTTCGGCAAGGTGTGTGCCGTTCGGGTAGGTTCCGTCGGCGCTGGTGAACGTCGCGCTCGCATTTAATTTCGACGGATCGACGCCCGGCCGCCTGGCGAGATCGGCGAAGGTGACCGAGCGATCGGTGCCGGCAATCCGTATTGTGCCGTCGCTGATTTCGAGGTCGCCGCTGCTCGTTTCCAGCGCTTCGGCGGCGATCTCACGCAGATTCTTGCCGAGTTCGCGGGTCGCGCGCTCGACGCTGACGCCGCCTGTGGGAATCGAGGCCGAACCGCCGGTGCCGAGGCCGGTGGCGATCTTGTCGGTGTCGCCTTGAAGGATATGGACGCGCTCGGGCGCAAGCCCGAACTGCTCGGCGACGAGTTGTGCATAGGCAGTCTGGTGGCCCTGCCCGGTCGACTGGGTGCCGATCAGGATCGTGACGTCGCCATCGGGATCGAGCCGCACATTGGCGGTCTCCTCGCCCATCGTGCCGCAGACCTCGACATATGTCGCAAGGCCAATTCCGCGCACGAGGCCCTGCTTCTTCGCCGCCTTGGCGCGCCTGGGAAATTCCTTCCAGTTCGCAATTTCCATCGCCCGCTTCATATGCGCGGTGAAGTCGCCGGAATCGTAGACCTTGCCGGTGGCGGTCTTGTAAGGCATCGCGCGCGGCGAAATGAAGTTCTTGCGCCGGATCGCGTCGGGCGTCATCCCGAGCTTGCGCGCCGCCGCGTCGACGAGCCGTTCGACCACGTACGCGGCCTCCGGCCGTCCGGCGCCGCGGTAGGCATCGACCGGCACGGTGTTGGTGAACACGGTGCGGACACGGCAATGGAACACCTGGATGTCGTAAAGGCCGGGCAGCATGCCGGCGCCGCCATGGGGAATATAAGGCCCGAACGTCGACAGATAGGCACCCATGTCGCCCATCAGGTCGACGTCCATCGCCAGGAACTTGCCGTCTTCGGCGAGCGCCATCCGCGCCGTGGTGACGTTGTCGCGCCCCTGCGCGTCGCCTATGAAATGATCGGCGCGATCGGCCGTCCACTTCACCGTCTTGCGCAGCTTGCGCGCGGCGACAGCTACAAGCGCGTACTCGCGATAGGGAAACAGCTTGGTGCCGAACCCGCCGCCGACATCCGGGCAGATCACCCGCATCTTCTCGAGCGGCATCTTCAGGACCATCCCGCCGATGATTTCGCGCAGGCGATGGCTGCCCTGACTGCCGATCGTCAGCGTCAGGTGGTCGCGCTTGGCGTCGTATTCGCAGACGGCCGCGCGCGTTTCCATGAAGTTGGTGATGACGCGCGGATTGACGATGGATACTTCCGCGACCGCATGCGCCCTGGCGAACGCCGCTTCCGTTGCTTTCTTGTCACCGATCGGCACGTCGAACAGGATGTTGCCGGGATGTTCAGGCCAGACCTGCGGCGCACCTTTCCTTACCGCATTGGCGACGCCGATCGCCGCCGGCAGAGGTGTCCAGTCGACCTCGATCGCTTCGATCGCATCGCGCGCCTGAGCGATCGTCTCGGCGACAACGAAGGCCACGGCATCGCCGACATGGCGAACCACGCCGTGGGCGAGAATCGCATAGGGCGGGCCGGTGAAGGGATCTACTTCAAGATTGAACAGGCACGGAAGACCGCCGAGATCCTTGACATCCTCGGCCGTCAGGATCGCGCCGACCCCCGGCAACCCGCGGGCGCGGGCGGCATTGATGGTGAATTTCGCATGCGCATGAGGCGAGCGCAGCACCAGCGCGTGCATCGCCGGCGAGGGCGAATGGTCGTCGGTGTAGCGGCCCTTGCCGCGAATCAACGCATCGTCTTCCTTGCGAAGAACGCTTTGACCGACGCCAAATTTGATGGGAGCCATCGTATCTCCGTTTCCGAGAGCGCAACAAGCCGGCCTTGCGTCGGATCGCGCTCTAAGCCATTGAAATATCGTACGATATTACGCCAACCGCCTGCACCTTTGGCGGACCATGCGCCAGTGATTTGGCCATATTGCAGCGGATCGCGAGGCAGCGCAAACGACTTTAGCTCCGCACCAGCGACCGCAGCCAGCGCCCGCCAAACAGCAGCAGGATCGATCCGCCATAAACCACGGTGCCGACCAGAATCAGCAACAACAGCATGGCCTCGTCGCGCATTGTGCTGAGTTGGGAAAGATACGAGCCTGCGAACCTTGAGACGAGCCAGAGCGCTACCCCGAGCACTGCGCCGGAAACGACAAACTTCGCCAGCGATTGCATCAGAGCCTTGTCGAGATCGAGGTACTTTGCCCGCACCGCAAACACGACCACCAGCACTAGATTGATCCAGGCGCCGACCGCGGTCGCGAGCGCGAGGCCGACCTGCGCCAGCGTCCCGACCAGCGCTATTTTCAACGCGACATTGGCGGCGACGCCGATCAGCGCCGCCTTCACCGGCGTGGCGGTATCCTTGCGGGCATAAAAGGTGGCGACCGCGCTGCGAATCAGCACAAACGGGATCAACCCGACGGCGTAGGCCGCAAGCGTCGCGCCGGCGGCGACCGCATCGGCCTTCGAGAACGCGCCGCGCGCAAACATCGCCCGCATGATGACGTCGGGAACCGTCAAAAAAGCCGCTACGAACGGCACCGAAAACAGCAGCGTAAAATCGAAGGCGCGCCGCTGCGAGGCCATCGCGCCCGCATGATCGTCCAATGTCAGCCGCCGCGACATTTCCGGCAGCAGTACCGTGCCGATCGCGATACCGATCACGCCTATCGGCAGCTGATTGAGCCGGTCGGCATAATACAGCGCCGAGAGAGCGCCCGCCGGCAGAAAAGTCGCGATGATGGTATCGGCAAACAACGCGACCTGCGTTCCCATCGAGCCAAGCGTCGCAGGCCCGAGCGCGCGAAAAAATGCGCGGACGTCCTCATCGAGCTTGAGCGGCGCGAACCGCGGCAGGCCGCCATGAAAAGCGAGATCGCCGGCGAGCAGGAAATACTGCAGAAAGCCCGATATCAGCACGCCCCATGCCGCAGCATGGCCGGCCCCCGGAAACAGCGCCGCCAAAGCCAGCGTCGCCATCATCGAGATGTTGAGAAAAATCGGCGCCGCCGCCGCGCTGGCGAACCGATGCATGACGTTGAGCATGCCGCCGTACAGCGTCACGAGCGTGATGAGCAGGAGATAGGGAAAGGTGATCCGCGTCAGCTCGATCGCGAGCCGCCGCTGCTCCGCATCATCGGTGAAGCCGGGCGCGAGAATGCTCATGGCCTGCGGCATGAACAGCCATGCGACGATCAGCAGAACCAGTTGCGAGAAAAACAGCAGGGTGAAGATGCGGTCGGCGAACAATCGCGCTGACCCCTCGCCCCGTTCACCGTGGACGTGGGCATAGGCCGGCACGAACGCCGCGTTGAAGGCGCCTTCCGCGAAAATCGCCCTGAAATGATTGGGCAGCCGCAGCGCCACGAAAAACGCGTCCGCCATCGGCCCTGCGCCGAGGATCGCCGCAAGCATGATGTCGCGCGCAAAGCCAGTCAGCCGCGAAAGGAGCGTATAGCCGCCGACGGTGAAAATACGACCGAGCATCAGCCGCTTCTACAGCATGCGGCGGCGCTTCAAAACGGCGAAATCAGATGAAATATCTGTTTGCGCACGATCTTTTCCGAAAACCGGTGCCACCTTTCGGGATCATGCGCCAAACGCGTCGCGCACGGCCTTGATGATTCGCTCCTGCATCGGCGCGTCGAGATAGGCATGCATCGGCAGGCTGATGACTTCGCGGGACAAGCTTTCGCTTACCGGCAGGCCACCGTCAGCGATCGGGAAATCCCGGTAGGCGGTTTGCTGATGTATCGATTTCGGATAATAGATCGCAGTCGGAATGCCCTGCGCCTTCAGTGCTGCGGCGAAGCCTTCGCGATCGCTCCCCTTCGGCAAACGGATGGTATATTGAGCCCAGACCGAAGTGCGGTCGCTGGCGACACGCGGAACGGACACGACGTTGCCCAGCCCTTGCGCATAGCGCTCCGCGACCTGATCGCGCGCGGCAATTTCGTCCTCGAAGATTTTCAGCTTCTCGATCAGGATCGCAGCCTGCATGGTGTCGAGGCGCGCCGTGAGGCCAATGCGAACATTGTCGTATTTGTCCGAACCCTGGCCGTGGACGCGGACGCTGCGCAACGTTTCGGCGAGCCTGGCATCGTCGGTGAAGATCGCTCCGCCGTCGCCAAAGCAGCCGAGCGGCTTGGCGGGGAAAAAGCTGGTCGCGGTCGCGAGGCCCGACCTGCCGAGCCGGCGACCCTTGTAGCTGGCGCCAAATGCCTGCGCTGCGTCATCGAGGACAAACATTCCCTCGGCTTCCGCGATCGCACCGATGGCGTCATGGTCTGCCGGTTGCCCGAACAAATCGACCGGAATGACGGCCCTGGGCTTGAGACCCTGTTTTTTTGCGACTGCAATCCCGTTTCTCAACGAAACAGGGTCGATATTGAACGTCGCCTCATCGACATCGACGAAGACAGGCGTCGCTCCAAGCAGTGCGACCACCTCGCCCGTCGCACAGAACGTAAACGACGGACAGAGCACCGCATCGCCACGGCCGACGCCTTTCGCCATCAGCACCATCAGCAGCGCATCGGTACCGCTCGCACAGGCCACGACATGCTTTGCCCCGCTGAAAGCCGCGAGCGCTGCTTCAAGCTGGGTTACTTCCGGGCCGTTGATGAATTGGCAATGGGTGAGTACGCGGGAAACCGCCTCGTCGATCGATTTGCCGAGCCGGCGCCGCTGCGCGCCGATATCAATGAATGGCACGGGTTCTGCGAGCATGTGCTTGTTCATGGAGCCTTTGACGGGTTCGGAGCGGGAGATTAGCCGACGACGCGCCGCGGCCCCTTGCGGGGGGAAGACGCCGCGGCGGGCCTGGCCGGAGCTTCGAGGCAACGGGTTGCAATTTCAAGGCTGGCGACGCCCTCGTCGCCGGTCACTGCCGGCACTCCGCCGGAGCGCACGGCATGAAGGAACGCAATCAGTTCGGCTCGCAGCGGCTCGTCATGACCGACCGGCAGATGGCGCATCGAATAGCTGCCGTCCGGCTTGAAGCCGAAGCATTCGGTCACCTGGCGAGTCAGAAGATCGCCCATGACGTATTTGCCGCGGGTGGCGACGGTGACGTTGCGCGCCTTGAACGGCGTCAGCCAATTGGTGTTGATATGGGCGAGCACGCCGGAGGCGGTGCGGAACTGCAGCAGCGCGATATCCTCGCGCTCGGCGACGGCGCTGGAGAGCTGCGGCTGCACCTCCACGATATCGGACTCCGTGAACCAGCGAATCAGATCGATATCATGCACGGCGAGGTCGATGACCACGCCGACGTTGGACATTCGCGGCGGAAACGGTCCCACACGCGTGATCGCGATCGAAAGGATGTCCTCGCCCGATATCGCCTGCTTGATGGCGGCGACGGCCGGATTGAACCGCTCGACATGCCCCACCATTAGCGTCACGCCCGCACGACGGGCCGCGTCCACAATTTCCCGCCCCTCCTCAACCGAGGATGCGACCGGCTTTTCGACGAGGATATGAATATCGCGCGCGATGCAGGCGAGCGCGATTGGGTGATGAAGGTGCGTCGGCGCGGCAATGGTCACGGCATCGACACCTTCCGCGATCAACTGGTCGATGTCAGCGAAAGTGCGGCAACCCGTCAGTTCCGTCGCACGCGTCCGATGCGCCGGCAGCGGATCGACGACACCGACCAGTTCGATGTCCGGCAAGCCGACCAGCACGCGGGCATGATTGCTGCCCATCACGCCGGCGCCGATTACGCCCACGCGAAGCGCCCGTTTCGCCTCGGCTTTCATGCCCGATGCGGCCCCCCTGGAATTCATGTTTGTGACCCCCGACCGTTTTCGGCGCAACACCCGGTCGTTCTCCTAGCACGTCGCCGCGGACGTGGCGAATATCAGGGGGATAATCCAAACACGTTTTGATTCAAAGAATTACGCCAACAACCCTCGGATACAGCCATCTTGACAATTCGATTTATTGCCAAATGAAATTGGATGTCGCGCGGTCGGCTCTTAGGCGGCGCAACGATAGAACACTAATCTTGCACTCAAAATCGCCTCCCTTAAATCTTGGCTCTTTGAAATTGCTGCATTTATTGGCTTCGTTCTGCCAAAATTCCAAGGGCTCTATCACCACTACGTCGCAACGGCAATCAAAGTGTTCCGACGAGGCTCAAAACACAAGCATCTGTAAATACAGACACAAATTGGGTTCGTTTTGCAGAAAATGCATCGCTTACAAGCCTAGATTGTAATTATCGATCTTTACTTCTCAGCATGATAGTGCGAATTGCGCGGACGCGAAATGGCACGGGATTCGTAGCGGTTCAACTTGCAGACTTCTGGAAGAATTCGGCGCATTGCCTCGGCAATGCGCTGTGGCTCCTGCGTCGCTCTCGTCGATGAGCTCACTGCTTCTCACGTTGCGCAACGATTTCACACGCGTGACCTATATCCTATCGCTTTTTCCGGGGCACATTTGCGGTTTGCCCGCGACGGGCTTTCGCCGCTGCGGCCGGCTTGGAAGCTTCGGCAGTTTCCAGGGCCCCAGTAAGACGGACGCCAGGCTTACCTCCATTGGTGAATTCGACACCGGCGGCCTCGAGTGCCCGCTGTAGCGCTTCAACCGTTCGCTCCTTCAATTCATCGCCTCGCTCAAACCTGGCAACTGTGTCGATCGACACCTTGGCCGCTGCAGCGAGCTCTCGAACGCCCAAACCCAGCGCCGCACGGGCCATGCGACATTGGACGGGTAAAAAAATAATCATAACACTGTTCCGATTTCAGTTGAAATCTTTGATTTTGTATAATATCGTAATATTATTCTGATTTCGGTACAGAAGTGCGATTGCATAGATTCAGACCTGACTTGGAGAAAGCCTTGAGTATGTACAGCAGATTGTTAGCCGATTCAGCGGAAAGGCGCAGCTTCATCGGCGGCTCCGATGCCCGGGTGATCATGGGCAACGACGAGGCCACGCTGGTTCGGCTGTGGCGGGAGAAACGCGGCGAGATCGAGCCCGAGGATCTCTCCGACAATCTGATCGTCCAGCTCGGCACCGTCACCGAGGACCTCAACCGGCGCTGGTATGAGCGCAACACCGGCCACGCCATCAAGGACGTGCAGCGGCGGGTCAATCATCCTGTTATCAAATGGATGGCGGCAACTCTGGATGGTCTGGTTGATCCCGGTGGGGCGGTGTTCGAGGCCAAGTTTATGCTGCCCTGGACCTTCTCGGAGGAAGCCGCCGCCGAAAAACACATGGCGCAGCTGCAGCACAATATGTGGGTCGCCAATGCCCGGTCCGCGGTGCTGTCGATCATCACCGGTGGCGGCAAGTGGGTCGAACTCACCATTCATGCCGATCCGCTGTACCAGCACCTGCTGCTCACCGCGGAGAAGAAGTTCTGGCGCTGCGTCCAGAGCGGCGAGGAACCTCGGCTGTTCGGGGTCGAGCCGCCCCGGCCACGGCTGGAGGCGGTCCGCATCGTCGATATGAGTGCCTCCAACTCCTGGGCGGAGTTTGCCGCGGTGTTCCGCCGGACACGGCCGGCCTTTGTCGAGCATGAAGGCGCCAAGGCCGATCTGAAAAAACTGGTGCCGGAGGATGCCAAGGAAGCGATCGGGCATGGCTTGCGGGCCAAACGCTCGAAATCCGGAGCGGTCAGCTTCGACATCATGGAGATGGAGGCCACCGATGCACCGCTCCAGTGAATCGATCGGCGCCATTGCAGCGGCCCTCGCCAAGGCCCAGGGCGAACTGACCAATCCCGAGAAATCCTTGATCGCCACCATCCGCTCGCCGTTCCCGCGCGAGGGTGACCGAACCTTCCGCTACGCCTCATTGGCCAGCGGTCTCGATATCGTTCGCAAGAGCCTGGGCCAGCACGAGATCGCGACCGTCCAGACCACCGCCATCGACCAGGACTCCGGCCAGATCCGGCTGACCACACTTCTGGCGCACGCTTCTGGGGAATGGATCTCGTCGGACTGGCCGGTCTGCGCCGGCCAGCGAGACCGCAGCCCGCACCGGATGGGAGCGGCACTGACCTATGCGCGGCGCTATGCGCTGTTCGCACTGGTCGGTATTGCCGGCGAGGATGATCTCGATGCGCCCGATCTTGGCGCTGTCCCTCAAGCCGATGCTGCTCAACCGAATGGATCGATTGGGCAAGGCTCGAACGGGCCTGCTTACGCTGCCGGGTTATCTCCGGAAGTCCGCCGTCGCGCACTGCCTCCGCGGCCTGCGAGGGTTATTCTGCCTGAGGACCAGTCGGCGCTGCTGCGGGATCGCCTGCTAGCGGAGCTTGACGGTCTACGATCGGCCGAGGAGGCAACTACTTGGGCGCACCGGAACCTGCCGACTAAGAACACATTAGCGGCGGCCGACTCCCAACTCGTTGAGACGGGTTTTCGGGCAAAGCTTGCGGTCTTCGGCGATCAGCCGCCCGGAGAGTCTCCCGAAGCCACTCAAGGCCCGGTTGAGGGACAAATAGCCCGACCGAACCCGGATGCACCAACGCCCTCAATTGCCGATCCCGAAGCACCCCGCCGCGGCCGGGTCGCGGCCAAAACCATCCGCCTGCGCGACAAGGACCACCGCAGATTCGTGTCCACCCAACCATGCCTAGTGTGCGGACGCTCGCCCGCTGAAGCCCATCATCTGCGTTTTGCCCAGCCTCAGGCGCTCGGCAGCAAGGTCAGCGATGAGTTCACTGTCCCGGTGTGCCGGTTCCATCACCGCGAGTTGCACCGGCATGGTGCTGAGGCCGCATGGTGGCAGAGTATCAAAATTGATCCGCTGCCAATTGCACACCGACTATGGCAGCACGCGCGGCTTAATAGAACGACGGTAGCCAGCGGGGGAGACAAAGATCCACATCGGCTGCAGTCTTATCGAATGGGGCTGGACCGGGCTTAGTCTCCACGCAATCCGATCCCGCCGAAGATCCAATTACCAACGGCCGTAGAATAACATGACCTCGTTTCGACAAATCGAAGCCAATCGGCGCAACGCAGTTAAAAGCACTGGGCCAATTACCGAAGAGGGCAAGCATCGGTCGCGGCAAAATGCTGTCCGACACGGGCTGTGCGCCGAAACTGTGGTCGAAATTGTCGAGGATATCGAAGACTACCGCGGATTCGAAGCGGCTATCATTGCGGATTACGACGCTCGAACGGCAGTGGAGCGTGAACTCGTGCTTCGCCTGGCATCGCTGTTATGGCGACTGCGCCGCGCGACCGCGATAGAGACTGATCTAATGAGGATTTAGGCCGAAATCTTGCGCGATCGCAGGCAAGGTCGATTCCCGGAAAGATTGACTAATCGCGCCTCTCCCATACTCGAGGTGGCCCCTTTTGACGACGCGCGCGGGAATGAGAATAACGACGAGCCTTGGCCGGCCGATCGTTTTTCCGCTTCGCGTCCAGGGTCACAGCCGGTCAATTCGACGCGACAACTAAGCCTTTGTTTCAAGCGACTCGTCAATCTCGACAATGGCGTGTTCGAACGGCTCGGACGGTACGAGGCGGCAATCGCGAGGCAAGCTCTGAAAACGTTTTATTTGCTAAGATCAATACGTGCCCGGTGAAAAATAATCCTTAGGGCGCTCGCTCGTCCTCTAGAAGAGAGCTGAGATTTCGCTCACACTCTTTTATAATCATCCTCGATGCGGATGATGTCGTCTTCGCCCAGATAGCTCCCGGTCTGGACTTCGATCAGCTCCAGCAGAATTTTGCCGGGGTTTTCTAGCCGGTGGACCGAGCCGATGGGAATATAGATCGATTCGTTCTCGTGCACGATCTTGACGAGTTCGTTGACGGTCACGCGCGCGGTTCCCCGCACCACGATCCAATGCTCGGAGCGATGGTGGTGTTTCTGGAGCGAGAGACGTCCCCCCGGTTTTACCACGATACGTTTGACCTGGTGACGATCGCCATTGTCGACCGATTGATACGAGCCCCAGGGGCGATGCACCTTGAGATGATCCTCGGTCACCTGGGGTGCCACGGTCTTCAGCTTGGCGACCAGCCGCTTCAATCCGTCGGCGTCCTTCTGGCGTGACACCAGAACGGCGTCTTGTGTCGCCACCACCACGAGATCGTCGACGCCTTCCAGCGCGACCAGCGCCCTGTCGGTCGAAACGTTGCAGTTGCGGGAATCCTCGAACACCGCAGCGCCCTGCGCGGCATTGCCCTGGCTGTCCTTGTCAGACAGTTCCCACACCGCATGCCAGGAGCCGACGTCGGACCAGCCGCACGCAACGGGTACGACCGCGGTGCGCGAGGTCTTTTCCATGACCGCATAGTCGATGGAGATCGCCTTCGCCGATCCGAATGCACCTGTCTCCAGCGTGATAAACCCGAGATCCCGCCCCGCTCTGGGTCACCGAATCAGTGACGGCCTGCACGCTTTCCGCATCGACGTTGCGGTATTCATCGAGCAGGACGGATGCGCGAAACATGAAGTTGCCGCTGTTCCAGAGATAACCGGCCTTGATATATCCGGCGGCCGTTACCGGATCCGGCTTCTCGACGAATTTCGTGACTGCACGGACCTCGCCGGAAATGACTTCGCCCGGATTGATATAGCCGTATTCTGTGGCCGCACGTTCGGGCTGAACACCGAAGGTCACGATGCGGCCGGCGTCGGCAGCGATGAGACCCTGACGACAGGCGGCGACAAATGCGTCTGTATCGCGGACGACGTGATCGGCGGCGAGCGCTAGAACTATCGCATCTTGGTCTCGCATCTGCGCAAAGGCCGCGCCCGCCGCGATCGCAGGGCCGGAGTCCCTCCGCATCGGTTCCAGCAGGACATCGGCCTCAAGCCCGATCTCGGCAAGCTGCTCGAGCACCATGAACCGGTACGCCGTGTTGGTGATAACGACCGGACGTTCGAACAGCGTCGCATCCGACACTCGCAGAATCGTGTTCTGAAATGTCGATCGAACCCCGAACAAAGGCAAGAATTGTTTCGGATGGACCTCGCGCGAGGCCGGCCACAGCCGCGTTCCGGCGCCGCCGCACATGATCAGTGGAATGATACGTTTGCTCATTGCGCCCTGCTTCTAGAGATTATGATAGTCACGGTACCATTTCGCAAACCGCGCGATTCCATCTTCAATCGTGGTGGCAGGCCGGAACCCGATTTCGCGCGCGAGATCCTCGATATCGGCATAGGTTGCCGGCACGTCGCCTGGCTGCATCGGCAACATTTCCTTGGTGGCTGTGCGGCCGAACTCCTTCTCAAGCAATGAAACCACGTGCATCAGCTCTTCAGGATTATTATTGCCGATATTGTAAATTTTCCATGGAGCGGCGCTGGTTGCCGGATCGGGCTTTTGGTCGGACCAATTAGGGTTGCCGTGTGGCGGTCGATCGATGAGACGAACAACCGCCTCGCTGACATCGTCAACGAAGGTAAAGTCGCGACGCATTTTGCCGTGATTGAATAGTTTGATCGGCGTGCCCTCGACAATGGCCTTTGCAAAAAGGAAGATCGCCATATCCGGACGGCCCCAGGGGCCATAAACCGTAAAGAACCGAAGACCCGTGGCAGGAATGTTGTACAGGTGGCTGTAGGCATGCGCCATCAACTCGTTCGCCTTCTTCGACGCGGCGTAGAGGCTGATCGGATGATCGACGTTGTCCTGCACCGAAAACGGAAGCTTGGTGTTGACGCCATACACCGAGGAAGATGAGGCGAACAGAAGATGCCGGCAATCATTGTGCCGGCATCCCTCGAGAATATTGATGAAGCCTTCGAGATTTGCGTCGACGTAAGCGTGTGGATGATCGATCGAATGGCGCACGCCCGCCTGCGCCGCAAGATGGACCACCACCGCGAATTGATGTTTGGCAAACAGCAAGGCCATTGACCGGCGATCCGCGAGGTCGAGCTGCGCAAAACTGAACCGCGAATTCTCACGCAGGATATTCAGTCGCGACTGCTTCAAGGCGGCGTCGTAGTAATTATTAAGGTTGTCCAGACCGACAACATGACGGCCCTCGGCCAACAACTGGCGGGCGACGTGAAAACCAATAAAGCCCGCCGAACCTGTGACCAAAATTGCCTTATCCGACATCATATCCTCAATGGCATCGTTTCGGCTCCGCTGCGCCAGTCGGAACCTCTTTACCCGCCGCAGTGAGGGGGTCGCAATACCCAGTTGTGCGGCTATTGCCAGATCGGCATTAAAACCATACCAAGGCGGCGGAGTTCGGCGCGCGGCGTCGAGTTGCGCTGTTTTGACATCTTTCTCAAACCTGGCAAGCGCGGGCGAGATGCGCCGGATCCTGCTTTCGACGATAAAAATACTGGTCTCTGCAGCGCTGCTTTATCTCGCGCTCCGCAAGGTCAATCTCTCCGAGCTTGGGTCACGCATCGATGTTGCGAGCCTGGGCTGGATCGGCATGGCGATCGCCGTGACATTCCTTCAGATCTTTGTCGGCGTCTTGCGATGGCGCGAAATCAGCGCGGAGTGCGGGGCGCCACTAGCGACAAAACAAGCGATGCGCTTTAATTTGATCGGGACGTTCTTCAACCAGACGCTGCCATCCTCGATCGGCGGCGACGCCGTGCGGCTCTGGCTCGTCGCGCGCAGCGGCGCCGGATGGCGAGCGGCGACCTACTCCATCTTTGTCGACCGCGCCATCGGCCTGATTGCGCTTGCGGTCATCATCGTCGCCAGCCTGCCGTGGAGCTACAGCCTTATCCGCGATTCCCACGGCCGGTCGGCGCTGTTGTTCGTCGATTTCGCTGCCCTGGCGGGTGGAATGGGATTTCTCGTTCTCGGCAGGTTACCGTGGCCCTGGCTGAAGCGCTGGTGGGGGACGCATCATCTTTACGCCTGTTCGGTGATCGCGAACCGCGTCATTTTCAGTCGCGAGCGCGGACCAAAAGTTGTGGTGCTGTCGCTGCTTGTTCACGTTCTCGCTGTGGTCATCGCCTGGTGTGTGGTGCAATCGATCGCGGCACCGGTGGTGTTTAGTCAGATTTTTCAACTCGTTCCACCTGTCATGCTGATCACGATGCTGCCGATATCGATTGCCGGCTGGGGGGTGCGCGAAGCCACCATGGGACTGGCCTTCGGATATGCCGGGCTCGCGGCGAATGAAGGCGTGAACATTTCGCTGCTGTTTGGCGCCGTGTCCTTCATCGTCGGCGCCTTCGGCGGGCTGGTCTGGGTTTTCAGCGCCGAAAAAGCTGCTCAGGGTACGGCACCGATCGAGGTTCCCGAGTAACGTCGCATTGGGCATAATGATAATTTCCGAATTACCCCTGTCGATTTTCGCCATCGTTGCTGCAGCGGTGCTTTCGGCCGGCATGACCTGGGCAATCCGGCCGTTGCTTTTGCAGCACACCCTGGCAAAGCCCAACGCACGGTCATCCCATCGCATTCCGACTCCGCAGGGAGCCGGCATTGCAGTGATCGGCGCTACGCTGGCTATCGCAGGCATCATCGCCGCAACGGCAAATACGGTGAATATTCCGGCCGCTGTCTTCGCTGCGGTGCTGTTCATCGCAGGTGTTGGATTCGCGGACGACGTCAAATCCATCCCGATATTGCCGCGACTGTTGCTGCAGGCGGTGGCAGTTAGCGCAATCCTCTACGCGTCAAGAGATCTTCGGATCCTTCCAGCCTGTCCGTTCTGGATCGAGCGGGGTCTGCTTTTGCTCGCGGGCCTCTGGTTTGTAAATCTAGTCAACTTCATGGATGGGCTGGATTGGATGACGGTCGCTGAAGTCGTTCCAATCACCGGCGCCATGGTGGTGCTTGGATCGCTTGGCGAGCTTTCCGCGTCAGCAACCATAGTCGCTGCGGCGCTCTTTGGCGCGATGGTCGGGTTTGCTCCCTTCAACCGTCCTGTGGCAACAATATTCCTCGGAGATGTCGGCAGCTTGCCGATCGGCTTGCTGCTTGGCTGGTGCTTATTGCAGCTAGCCTACTACCAGCAACTCACCGCCGTGCTGCTGCTGCCGCTATACTATTTATCTGATGCTACCATGACGTTAATGCGTCGACTGGCCAGACGCGAACCATTTTGGGCGGCGCATCGCTCGCATTATTATCAGCGCGCGACCGATAACGGCTTCACAGTGATCCGCGTGGTGAGCGAGGTGTTTGCACTCAATATCGGTCTTGCGGCATTGGCGATCGCGTCGACCAAAACGCAATCACCTGCAACCAATGTCGTGTTGCTAATCATCGGGAGCGCCGGCGTGGCACTGTCGATGTATCGGTTTTCGAGCCGGCGCCCGTCATAAGGGTTTTCATGCCGATCTCCCAAGGGAACACCCAAGATTTCGTTGAGCCTCATCCGATCCGTGACCAAATAGCAGGACCGGAGCGATTGGCCTTGCGGAAGTGGCAAGAGAGCGGTTGAAGCGAAACTGAGGCAGCGTCACCCTTCCGTTTCGGAAGATTTGAGTTTCGCGTGTTTCGCCAACCTTGCGCGCTTTCCACGGCGCTGTGTAACCTTAAGCTGAAATCCCATTGCAGCCAGAATATTCACAACAGTCGTAAAATTTGGAAGATGTCTGCCTCCAAAAGCCCGATAAACACTGGGCCGCTCTATTCCGGCCTGGCTCGCAATGTCGGAAATGTTATAAAGCCTGGTCGCATCGCCGATCGCGCGACAAATGGCGATGATGTCCCTCGTCGCAAATGCACGATTAAGGTAGTCCGCAATATCGAGGCGGTTTGATTGCGGTCCGATCTCTAGCTTGACAGGTTTTTCAGACATATCACTCATCAAAAAGGCCGGCATTTCTGCCGGCCTAATTTACTGGAGAAACGTAGTTAGACTAGATCAGTAATGAGGCACGGCCGGTCCGCCGAAGCGATAGTTGATACGCGCCGTGATCATATTGACATCTGCGCTGGCGTTCGCGGAAATGGAGGGAACATTGACCCTCCCTAAGGTTACCCCCGGCGTCAACAACGTTCTGGTATCGGTCGTCCTCCAAATATAGTCATATTCGATGCCGGCGGTCCAATTCGGCGAGAAGCCGTATTCCCAGCCAACACCGACCGTGCCACCCCAACCTGTCCGTTCTGTCGACGCAATTCCAACGCCATTAATCGTCGTGAAAAGATCATTCCGCTGTTGGGCGACCGCAGCGCCGCCCTTGAAATAAAGCAGACTTGCATTCCAGGCGTAGCCAATCTGACCCGTGAACAGACCCAATGCAGTGGTGTTGGTCTTCCAAGTAGCCAACGGATCGAAGTTGCTGATGCGCGAGTTCCGGAGATTGGCCCAGTCGCCTTGGGCTTCCAGACCGAACACCCACTGACTGGCCTGCCAACGGTAACCGATCTGGCCACCAAAGATGCCACCCCCGGCGTTATTGCAACCTTCAGCGAAGACGTTGACGAACCCGACAGCGGTGACATCGAGGCACCGATGGCTCCAGCCATATCCGCCGTTCGCGCCGATATAGAAGCCGGTCCAGTCGTAGATGAGGACGGGAGCCACCATCGGAGGGGGTGCCTTGTAGGTCCGCGCCGGCAGGTCAGCGGCGACCGCGGGAGCTGCCATTGCAACGAGACCAAGTGTACCCAGCAAAAACTTCTTCATTGTATTTCTCCAGCTTTTGTTCGCTTCACTTAGTCCCGAAGCGTTAATCCCAAGCGCGAGCGCCACGTCCATCAATTCATGACGAGAAAGTACTACGATTTATTGCTCAGTACCGTCACACAAATACAACACTCGATGTAAAACGTAAGTGTTTGATATTGTTTGATTTATAAGCCAGGGTCGGACCCTCACTTTTGATTGCAGGTAGATCGGGTCGCCGACACACATTATCGCCATCCCGAATGAACATAGTTTTAGGTCGCACCCGAAGCCCTAGACGGTGCAAGGCCTGTTCTCGCCGTGCATCATCTGTCGGATTTACAGCGTCAGTTGGCCCGCGATGCCTACCGCATTGTCGCTGGCTTGATCTTGCAAGTGACGCTCTCGCCAGTGGTGGTCCGGCGGATCGGTCTGCCGTCTGGGGTCACCATCGTAAGAATATTGTCCGCTGTAGCGCGGTCTCGACAAACTTCCGGTAAAAGATTGCCAGCACGCTCAGGCCTTGCCTCCGCGCGCGCGATTGACCAGCGACGTCGTACTGAAGCCGGGCAGGATGTCGACCAGCAGCACTTCGCCACCATTGGCCTCGACGATCTCGTGGCCGACGACCTGGTCGCGGGTATAGTCTCCACCCTTCACCAGCACGCTTGGCTTGATCTGCGTAATCAACTTGATCGGCGTGTCTTCTTCAAAGATAGCGACAAGATCGACCGCCTCCAGCGCCGCCAGCACCTCCGAACGCGCGCGCTCGTCCTGAACCGGACGCCCCTCGCCTTTCAGCCGCCTCACCGATGCGTCGCTGTTCAGGCCGACAATCAAGCGGTCGCAGGCGCCGCGCGCCGCGGTCAGGACCTTGACGTGGCCGGGATGCAGAATGTCGAAACAGCCGTTGGTGAATCCGACCCGTAGGCCCTGCTTCCGCCAATCCAGAAGATGCGCATCGAGGTCGCCGCCTGCCGCGATGATCTTTTCTTCTGCCGCGAGAAACGCATGCGGCAGAATCTTTCGCCGCAATTCGGCTGATGTCACAATGGCGGTGCCTTTCTTGCCGACGGCGACCGCGGCCGCCGCATTCGCCATCCGCAACGCGGTTTCCCAATCGGCGCCCGCCGCAAGCGCCGCCGCAAGCATCGCGGCGACGGTGTCGCCCGCGCCAGAAACATCGCGCACCTTCACAGGATGGGCCGGCACATGAATAACCCCGCCCTTGCGCTGCACCAGGGTCATGCCGTGCTCGCTTAGCGTCACCAGCATGGCCTCGCAGTCCGCAAGCTGCATCGCGTCCTGGGCGGCCTCCGCGATACCCTTATCCGTGTCGGCACTGCTGCGGGTCGCCTCCGCGAATTCCCTGCGATTGGGCGTGAGCAGCGTCGCGCCGCGATAAATCGCGAAATTCACGCTCTTGGGATCTACGATCACGCGCTTGCCGAGCTTGCGCGCGGCGTCGATGACGTTTCGGATCACCCGTGCCGTCAATACGCCCTTGGCATAATCGGACAGCAATACGATATCCGCACGCGGCAACAGCGGCAGAACGGCGTCGATCAGTTTCTGCTCGATGTCGGCTGTGGCCGGCGAGGCGGATTCCCAGTCTGCACGCAGCATGTGAGTCGAGAAATGCTCGGAGACGAAGCGCACCTTTCGCGTCGTCGGCCGCGCCGGATCGCAAACCAGGACGCTTTCGATCAGCTTTTCACGCGAAAGCTGAGCCCTCAGTTTAGCGCCCGCCTCATCCTCACCGATCAATCCCACGAAGATGCAGCGCGCGCCGAGGGAAGCGATGTTGCGGGCAACGTTGCCGGCGCCGCCGATATTGGTCTCGCTGCGCTGGACCGCAATGACCGGCGCGGGCGCTTCGGGCGAAATACGCGACACCTCGCCATAGACGAATTCATCGAGCATGAGATCGCCGACACACAGAACGGTCTGGCTGACAATCGCATGCGACAGGGCGTCAAAATCGAACATCTGCTCTCGTTATCTGTTGCGCCGTCAGCGGAATCGATCGGCCCGGTCGAGGTAGGCCTTGACGTAGGTCTCGACCGCATCTTCGAGCGCGGTGAAGCCGCCGTTGTAGCCAGCGCGCTGCAGCCGATCGACATCGCTTTGCGTGAAGTACTGGTAGCTGCCGCGGATCGGCTCGGGCATATCGACATACTGGATATTTGGAGCTGTGCCGAGCGCCGTATAGGCCGACAGCATCAGATCCTTGAAACTGCGAGCCTTGCCGGTACCGACATTGAAGATGCCGCTGACCGTTGGCGTCGCCAGTAACCACATCACCACCCGCACCGCATCGTCAACACAGATGAAATCGCGCCGTTGATCGCCGTCGGCGATCCCTTCGCGGTGCGATTTGAAAAGCTGCACGGGCCGACCGGCCTTGATATCGTCGAAGCGCCGCGCCAGCACGCTCATCATCGCGCCCTTGTGATATTCATTGGGGCCGAACACGTTGAAGAATTTCAGCCCGACCCATTGCGGCGGCAGTTTTTCGTGCCGTCCGGCGCGCGCGACAACCGCCATGTCGAACAGATGCTTGCTCCAGCCATACAAATTCATCGGCCGCAGCGTCTTCAGCGCCGACATCGACTGGTCATCGCGAAATCCCTGCGCGCCGTCGCCATAGGTCGATGCCGATGATGCGTAAATGAAGGGCGTCGCACTGGCTGTACACCAGTCGAGCAAGCGCATCGATAGCCGGAAATTGGTCTCGATCACGAGATCGCCATCGGTTGCGGTGGTTTCCGAAATAGCGCCGAGATGAACGATGGCATCCAGCCGGCGCCCCCTGAGCCAATCCGGCAGTTCGGCGGGCGGCACGAGGTCCGCAAGCTGGCGCTTGGCAAGATTGCGCCATTTGCCGTCATGGCCGAGCGCATCGCAAACGGCGACATCGGTGCGGCCCGCCTCGTTCAACGCGGCCACGACGTTCGACCCGATAAAACCGGCGCCACCGGTCACCAGCAGCATGCTGTTCCCTGCCTTGATTGTGCGACGCCAGCTTTGCCCCAGTCCCGCCCGGCAGGCAACTTGGGTCATCCGTCGTAGTGAAGGCGGCAGCCCCCAGTTTGATAACTTTACCCCGCGGCAAGGAACAGTTACCGACAGGCGCCAAATAATCCGCCCACACAAAAATATGAATATAGATTCAGAACATATGATGAAGATCGAGGATACGGCCGATACCCGCCCGATTCTCATCGTCCCGTATATGTGGATCGGCGACTTCGTGCGCGGCCATACAGTCGTGCGGGTCCTGAAGCAGCGCTGGCCCAACCGGCCGATCGATTTGCTGGCGACTTCCCTGTGCGCTCCGCTGGTCGATTACATGCCTGGCGTGCGGTCTCGGGTCGTCTGCGACCTGCCGCGCGGCCGGCTTGCGGTCGCCAAGCAATGGCAGCTGGCGGCGCAACTGCGCCTGGCAAATTACGGCACCGCGCTCATCCTGCCCCGAACCTGGAAATCGGCCATTGCGCCGGCGCTCGCCGGCATTCCAGAGCGGGTGGGTTTCGTCGGCGAAGCCAGATTCGGCCTGATCAACCGATGGCGCTGGGGCGAAAAAGCCCTGCCCCGCTTCATCGACAAGAACGCCGCGCTGGCGCTGCCGGACGGCGCCCAGCTGCCACCGGAATGGCCGGTGCCGCAGCTTCAGGTTCCCGTCGAGGAATCCGGCCGCTGGCGGCAAGCCAACCAGCTGGGTTCTGGTCCCGCCGTGGCGCTGGCCCCGGGCTCGGTCGGCGCGTCCAAGCGCTGGACCTATTACCCGGATGCTGCGCGCCTTCTGGCCGAGCATGGGCTGGATGTCTGGGTGGTCGGCGGCCCCGGCGAGAAAGCGCTGGCGGCGGAAATCGTGGCCGCAGGCGGACCTCGCGTCCGCGACCTCACGGGTACCGATCTGCGCAATGGCATTCTGGCGATGGCGGCGGCTGACGTCGCGATATCCAACGATTCCGGGTTAATGCATATCGCCGCCGCGCTGGGGACGCCGACCATGGGCATATTCGGCCCCACCAGCCCCTATCACTGGGCGCCGCTGAACGGTCTTGCAGCCACAATACAGACCAGGACCGTCGTGCCGTGCCAGCCCTGCCACCGCCCGGTCTGCACCATGAACGACCATCGCTGCATGCGGGACATTTCCGCATCCGACGTCGTGGGTATCGCCGAGCGCGTGCTGGCGGAGGCCGGAGCCCGCGCTGCGCATTGACAGGGCGAGCTTGCGCGCCCGCGACGCGATCATTACGAAAGATGCCAACTGCAACGCTGACGGTGTGTTTTGAGCCAGGATCTTATCGGAGCCCATCTTGAACAATCGCTCGCCGCTCTTGAGCGAGCGACGCAGGATGCGACATTGCGCGCCACCGCGAACGAGATCGCGGCTGCGATCATCACAGCGCTGCGTTCAGGCAACAAACTACTCATCATCGGCAACGGCGGCAGCGCCGCCGACGCCCAGCATATCGCAGCCGAAATCGTCGGCCGCTACAAACAGGACCGGCCTGGCTGGGCCGCGATTGCGCTGACCACCGACACCTCGGCGCTAACATCGATCGCCAACGATTACGGTTTCGAACAGGTGTTCGCGCGGCAGATCGAGGGCCTTGGCCTGCGCGGCGACGTGCTGCTCGCGTTATCCACCTCGGGGCGTTCGCCGAACATTCTGGCGGCGTTGCGCTCCGCGAGGAAACGCGGACTGGTCACCATCGGTTTCACCGGCAGCAAGGGCGAAGCACTCGGCGCGCTCTGCGACCATCTGTTGGTCGCACCGAGCGACGACACACCGGTCATCCAGCAAATTCACCTCACCATTGCCCACGGGATCTGCGACGAGATCGAGCAGACCATGATGCGCGAGGCCTCGCGAAAATGAGCGGCATCGATTCCGCCCGCTCGGTGCCCAGGCCCGCCGCCTTCCTCGACCGCGACGGCGTCATCAACCACGACGACGGCTACATGGGCACGCGGGAGCGGATTCGCTGGATGCCGAACGCGGCGAAGGCGATCCGTCGCCTCAACGACGCCGGATATTTTGTATTCTTCTTCACCAATCAATCCGGCGTGGCGCGTGGATTCTTCAGCGAGGACGATCTGCGCACGCTGCACGACTGGATGAGCGCCGAGCTCGCCGCTCAAGGCGCCAGAATCGACGATATCAGATATTGCCCGCATCATCCCGACGGATCGGTTGCCGGCTACCTCGAGGATCACCATTGGCGAAAGCCGAGCCCAGGCATGATTCACGATCTGATGCAACACTGGCCGGTGCGCCACGAAGGCAGTTTTGTCATCGGCGATCGCGAGAGCGATATCGAAGCCGCGCATGCCGCGGGATTGCCGGGATTTCTCTTCGCAGGCGGCGACCTCGATGCGTTTGTGGCGAAAGCGATCGCTCAGACAAGCGTCCGGTAGATTTCCGCGATCGCCGCGGCTTCAGCGTCGAGACTGAATTTCGCCAACACTCTCTCCCGCCCCCGCTGGCCCATCTCCGCGGCTGATGCCGGATCGCGCATCAGCGGCTCCAGCGCTGCGACCAGCGCATCGACGTCAGCCGACGGCGTCAGCACCCCGGTGACGCCGTCCTCGACCACCAGTTCGGCAGCCCCGGCGCGCGACGCCACCAGCGCCGCCCCCACCGACATCGCCTCGATCAGGGTCAGACCGAAACCTTCATTGCGGGAGGTGAAAGCGTAGATCGTCAGCCGCTGGTACCATCGCCGCACATCCTCGATTGGGAGCTCGCCGGTGATAACAATTCTCGATTGCAGTCCCGCGGCCTCGATCCGCTTTCTCAGATCGTTCGCGAAAGCCAGGTGCTCACCAGTGATCGCGCCGACCATGACCGCGACAAAGTCGGGATAGCGCGGCAGCAGCCTGCACATGGCGTCCACAAACACATCGCTGCCTTTTTGCGCGCGCACCCGGCCGAAGCAGCCGATTGCGTAGCGGCCCGGCAATCCCGCTTCCGCGAGCGCGGCCGCGCGATTGGCCGGCGGTGCATAGCGATCGGTATCGACACCGTGCGGGATGACCGTCGCCTGGCGCTTGAGAAACGACGCCGAGATATCGCTGGTCGCGATAATCGCGTCCATCCGGTTGATCAGCCACCGCGTGATCCAGGTGTGGTGCCGCTGCGCCGCCGAGGTGAACACAAGTCTCAAGGGCCAGCCGAGCGATCGCAACAGCACGCCAACGATCATCTCGTTGTTGCGCCGAGCGTGCCAGATCAGCGGCGTGCGACGCCGCCACAGTTTCGCGAGATCCCCAAACCCCATCCGCGCGATGCCGTCGGGCGCATCCGGACCAAGCCATGCCGCGCGGAACATTTTCGCGAGTTTCGGCGCCACCATGCGGTTGGTCGCGGTGACGCCCGAATAGCGCCTGTGCAGATTTGGCACGACCAGTTGCAGATTGTCAGCGGAAATGTTCTCGATTCCCACACCAGGCTCCGTTTCGCGCATTTCCTATACGCAACATTAAGCATAGTGGCCAGTTCGCTTGTGCTGAAACCCGCTCTTCACCGCGCCCCGAATAGCATCGCCGGCGGAAATTGAGAGATGGGTGATCTGATGACTGTGCTTGTCACCGGCGGCGCCGGCTATATCGGAAGTCACATGGTTCGGGCGCTGGCGGAAGCCGGCGAAAGCGTTGTCGTGATCGACAACCTGTCGACCGGATTTTCCGCATTCCTGCCGGAAGGCGTTCCGCTGTTCATCGGCGATGCCGCGGACGAGAATCTCGTCGAGGGCGTGATCGCAGCACATGGCGTGGAAAGCATCATTCATTTTGCGGGGTCCGTGGTGGTACCGGATTCGATGCGCGATCCGCTCGCCTATTACCGCAACAACACCATGACCACCCGCAGCCTGTTGAACGCGGCGGTGAAGTGCGGCGTCAACCGTTTCATCTTTTCATCAACCGCGGCCGTGTACGGCAACCCGGATCAGGTGCCCGTTCCCGAACATGCGCCGACGCGCCCGCTGTCGCCTTACGGCTCATCGAAACTGATGACCGAGATCATGCTGCATGACGTCGCCTCCGCGCACGGCATGAACTATGTCGTGCTGCGCTACTTCAATGTCGCGGGCGCCGATCCGCAGGCGCGCATTGGATTGGCGACCGTCGGCGCGACCCATCTTTTGAAAATCGCGGTGGAAGCGGCCACGGGACAGCGCGCCAAGATCGACGTGTTCGGAACCGACTACCCGACGCCGGACGGAAGCTGCATCCGCGATTTCATTCACGTCAGCGATCTTGCGCAGGCCCATCGCGCCGCGCTGTCATATCTGCGCGACGGCGGCGTCTCTGTGACACTGAATTGCGGCTACGGCCGCGGCTATTCGGTGCTCGAAACCATCGAGGCCGTGCGGCGCGTCTCCGGACGCAACTTTGCGGTTCAATATGCGTCGCGCAGGCCCGGCGATATCATGACCATGATCGCGGACACCGGCCGGATTCGCGCCACGCTGGACTGGACGCCGCAATACGATGATATCGAGATCATCGCCGCGCACGCGCTGGCGTGGGAAGCGAAGTTGTTCCGCGAGCGCAATAGCGACCTGCCGCGCGTGGCATCAGCCTAAAATCTCGTTCCGCGCAAGCTCCGATTTGGCTTGAAAAACCCTGATATAGCGGGCAAGGAGACGGACGTTTCGCATCAACCCTGACGCGCGGGCGGCTGACTGTCCGGCGCTGTCAATGGAACGTGGATGACCGAATTTCCAGAGAAAATCACTGACGATCCCTATCAGGCGGCGGCCCTGATTCGCCGCCTGATCATGGAACAGGGAGCCACCTATTGGCGGCGCTATCTGCTCGCATTCGTGCTGATGGGGGTTTCGGCGGCGGCAACCGCCGGCTCGGCCTATCTCCTCGGCCAGGTCATCAACAAGGCCTATGTCGACAAGGATGTTCGCGGCATCGCCATCCTGTCGGGGGTAACCGTCCTGATCTTCATGCTCAAGGGTGCGACGACCTACGGTCAGACCGTGATCCTGTCGAAAATCAGCAATGCGATTCTCGCCAATAACCAGCGCAGGCTGTTCGCCAAGCTGATGAACGAAAGCGTCGCCTTCTTTTCTGAGCGGCATTCGTCGGAATTTCTGGCGCGCCTGACCTCAGGCGCGAACTCCGTCACCCAGGTTCTCAACCTGCTGATCAATGCGCTCGGACGCGACCTGTTGCTGCTGATCGGACTTGTCGCGGTCATGTTGATGCAGGATCCGGTCATGGCGCTGCTTGGATTTCTGGTGGCCCCGCCGGCCATGCTGGTGCTGCGCAAGCTGGTAAAGCGGATCAAGGGCCTTGCGCACAACCAGTTCAGCGGCACCGCTGACATTCTCGAAACCATGCAGGAGTCGCTGCAGGGTATTCGCACGGTCAAGGCATTCTCGCTCGAACAGACCATGCGCGAGCGGATCGACGCCAGCATCGCCGCGGTCGAGCAGAACGCCAACAAAATGGCGCGGGTTTCCAACCGTGCGAGCCCGCTGATGGAAACGCTGGGCGGCCTCGCGATCGCGGGCGGACTAATGTATGGCGGCTATAGCGTGGTCGCGATGGGCGCGACGCCGGGTCAGTTCTTTTCGTTCCTGACCGCGTTCCTGATGGCCTACGAGCCGGCCAAGCGTCTGGCGCGCCTCAACATCGAACTGAACAGCAACCTGATCGGTGCGCGCAAATTGCTGGAGATCGTCGACAGCCCGGCCAGCGAGCCCGTCGACGATGACAAGCCGGCCCTGAGGCTCACCGACGCCCAGGTCGAATTGCGCGACGTGACCTTCGGCTATCGTCCTCACGAACCGGTGCTCAGCCGCATGAGCTTTGTCGCCGAACCCGGAAAAGTCACCGCGCTGGTCGGTCCTTCCGGCGGCGGCAAATCCACCGTGCTGGCGCTGCTGCTGCGGTTCTATGAAGTGACCGAAGGCGACATTCTGATCGACGGACAGTCGATTTCCAACGTATCGCGAAGATCGCTTCGCCAGCAGACCGCCTATGTCGGGCAGGACGTCTATCTGTTCCGTGCCTCGATCCGCGAGAACATCGCGTTCGGCAAGGTCGGCGCAACCGAAGCCGAGATCGTGGCCGCCGCCAAGGCGGCCTGCGCGCACGAGTTCATCATGGGCTTTCCGCTCGGCTACGACACGCCGGTGGGCGAGCACGGCACGCAATTGTCGGGCGGTCAGCGTCAGCGCGTCGCTGTCGCCCGTGCGCTGGTGAAGAACGCACCGATCATCCTGCTGGATGAAGCGACCGCGGCGCTGGATTCGGAATCCGAAAAGCAGGTGCAGGAAGCGATCGAACATCTTTGCCAGGACCGCACCACGATCGTCATCGCTCATCGCCTGCACACCATCATGCACGCCGACGCCATCCTGGTGGTCGAGAGCGGCGAGATCGTCGAACGCGGGCGGCACGACGATCTGCTGCGACGCGGCGGACGCTATGCCTCGTTCTTCCGGATACAACATCGGGACGCCGGTCCTCTCACTCTGGCGCCGATCAGCGCAACCGCGTAAAGCATAGGTGCGAGTTTCCGCCCCCAACCCCGTCGGGACCCTTTCATGAGCGCCACATCCTTTGTCATTCCTGCCCATCCGCAAGCTTCGATCGCCGTCGCCGGCGACACCAAATCGTTTCCGGTTCGCCGCATCTGGTGCGTCGGACGCAACTATCTCGAGCACATCAGAGAGATGGGCAATGACGAACGGGCGCCGCCATTTTTCTTCGCCAAGCACGCCGACATGCTCGAGCCGGACGGCGCCACCATCCCGTACCCGCCGCTGACCAAGGATTTGCATCACGAAGTCGAATTGATCGTTGCACTCAAGAGCGGCGGCCTCAACATTCCCTCCGACAAGGCGCTCGACCACATCTACGGCTATGGCGTCGGCATCGACCTAACCCGCCGCGATCTGCAGCAGGCCTCGCGCAAAAAAGAACAGCCATGGGAAATCGGCAAATCGTTCGACCATTCCGCGCCCTGCGGGCCACTGCAGCCGGCCTCGAAAATCGGCCATCCGGCAAAAGGAAAGATCTGGCTTTCGGTCAACGGCACCGAACGGCAGAAGGGCGACCTCACCGAATTGATCTGGAGCGTGCCCGAGATCATCGCGAAATTGTCGCAACAGGTCACGCTCGGGGCCGGCGATATCATCATGACGGGGACGCCGGCCGGCGTCGCGGCGCTCTCGCCCGGCGATAAAATCGAATGCGGGGTCGATGGCGTCGGCACCCTGAAGGTCACGATCGGCAAGCCGGCATAGCCGGCTCTCCCTGCCCCAACACTGACCCCGGACCCGTTCGGGGGCTTTTTGCGCTCGAATTTGCACCCTTCTCCGCGGAACCACGGATAAATTCGCAGTCCGTTAACCACGCGCACATTAAATGAGCTGATAGCCACGACACTTGCGCCGGAGCCGCCGATGACCCCCGACTGGAACGCGATCCGCCTCGACTTGCTTCAGATCGACGAGCCGATGCGGATGACGTTACGGGAGATGCGGCCGCTTTTCGCAAAATCCCTGCCGGGCATTCTCGCGGAGTTCTACGACAACGTCCGGCGCTACGACCCCTCCTCCGGCATTTTCAAGGAGGGAACGATGCAGGAGGCCGTCCGCCTGCAGCTGCATCACTGGGACCTGATCGCGGCCTGCGAATTCGGCGCGGCTTACGCAAGTTCGGTCGCGCGCATTTGCGAGATCAATCAGCGCGCCGGCGTCGCGCCACAATGGTATGTCGGTTGCCGGCTGATGTTCATCGCCGACCGCTTGATGAAGGCGGTTGAGACCGAAGTCCAGGTTCCGCGCTTCGGCCGCGCCGCGCAGGCCGCGCGCGACAAGAAGGCCTCGATGCTGAAAGCCATCGCCCGGGCCAATATGCTGGACACCGAAAACGTCGTCGCGTTTTATTTCGGCTCCAACCGTCAGATTCGCAAGGACACGATCGCCGAGGCCAGCGACCGCTTCCGCGCCATCATCACTTCGTTGTCCACGGCATCAAACGAACTCGAAACCACCGCCCGCGCGCTGAGCGACAATGCCGGCAACACCACGCGGCTTGCCACAGTGGTCGCCAATGCCTCGGAAGACGCCTCCAACAATGTGCGGTCGGTGGCGTCGGCGACCGAGCAGCTCGCCAGTTCCGTGCGCGAGATTTCGGCGCAGGTCCAGGAGTCCAACCGTATCGCCGCCAGCGCCGTGAAACAGGCCGATGAGACGGACTCGCGCATCAACGCACTGTCGCAGGCCGCCAACCGGATCGGCGACGTGATCAAGCTGATCACCTCGGTCGCCGAACAGACTAATCTTCTGGCGCTCAACGCCACCATCGAGGCGGCGCGCGCGGGCGAAGCCGGCCGCGGCTTCGCCGTGGTGGCGCAGGAGGTCAAGGCGCTCGCCGCCCAGACCGCCAAGGCCACCGACGAAATCGGCGTCCAGATAGCGGGCATGCAGACCGCGACGCAGGAGGCGGTCGGCTCGATCAAAATGATCAGTTCGACCATCGGCAAGATTTCCGAGATCACCGGCGCGATATCGGCGGCGATCGAGGAACAGGGCGCCGCCACCCAGGAAATTTCCGGGAATATCCAGCGTACCGCCGACGGCACTTCGCAAGTCGCCGGCACCATCGCCGAAGTCAGCCAGGGCGCCAACCAGACCGGCGCGGCATCGAGCCAGCTATTGTCATCGGCGAAGCAATTGTCGGTTTCAACGACCAGCCTGCAGGCCGAGATCGACGGTTTCCTCAAATCGATCGCGGCTGCAGCATGAGTTCACGGGATCAAGAGTGAGGCTCAGCCGGCCCTCACGCCCGAGGGGCGACCGCATCGCGGTCACAATCGATCAGCGCGGCCACTGCATAACGAGCCAGATAACCGTCACGAATACTGCATTACCCCGTCATCGACCTTGCCGAAGCGCAAGCTGACGATGTCGAGCGCGTAGTTCTGATAGAGCCGCCACGGCCGCTTCGAGCCCTGCTTTGGCATTTTCGCGACCGCGCGCTGTACGTAACCGGACGAGAAATCCAGCGACGGCAATTCAGCGATGGTAGGATCGATATTGTGCGGCATGCATTGCTTGTAGCCATGCCGATCCATGTAATTGACCAGGCGGCAGACATATTCGCAGGTCAGATCGCATTTCAGCGTCCACGACGCATTGGTATAGCCGAATGAAGATGCCAGATTGGGCACATCCGAATACATCATGCCCTTGTAGTTCAGCGTCCTGGCGAAATCGACCGCGCGGCCGTCGACACTGACCTCCATGCCGCCGAGCACCTGCAGAACGAGACCGGTGGCGGTGACGATGATGTCGGCTTCGAGCTCGCTGCCATCCTTCAGTTTGATGCCGTTTTTCGTGAAGCTGTCGATCTCGCTGGTCACGACGGAAGCGCGCTTTTCCCTGATGGCGTTGAACAGATCGCCATCGGGAACCAGGCATAACCGCTGATCCCAGGGATTGTAGCGCGGCGTAAAGTGGGTGGCGATGTCGTAGTCGGGACCGAGCGCCATTTTGACGCCGCCGAGGATCAGTTCCTTTACACGCGCGGGCTTGCGCCGGCTGAGCTGAAAGAAATACATCCCCCACAACACGTTGCGCCAGCGGATCAAATGATAGGCGAGCTTGGCCGGCAGATTGCGGCGCAGTTTGTTGGCCAGCGCGTCCTGCGCCGGCCGCGACACCACATACGTAGGCGAGCGCTGCAGCATGGTGACATGCGCTGCCGTCTTGGCCATCTCCGGCACCAGCGTTACCGCCGTCGCGCCCGAGCCGATCACCACCACGCGCTTGCCGGCGTAATCGATGTCGTCGGTCCATTTCTGCGGATGCACGATGCGGCCGGCGAAGTCTCCGACGCCGGAAAATTCCGGCGTGTAGCCAGCCTCGTATTTGTAATAGCCCGAGCACATGAACAGGAAATTGCAGGTGAAGCGCACGGTCTCCGAAGCCCCTTCGCGCTGCGGTCCGAGTTCCGCCTCCACGGTCCAGCGTGCGTCCTGCGTCGACCACGATGCCCGCCTGACCCGATGGTTGAAGCGAATTTTCTTGTCGATGCCGTTATCGGCGGCGGTCTCGCACACGTAGTTCAGAATCCGCGGCCCGTCGGCAATCGCCTTCGGCTCGGTCCATGGCTTGAACGAATAGCCAAGCGTGAACATGTCACTGTCGGAGCGAACGCCGGGATAGCGGAACAAATCCCAGGTACCACCGATGCAGTCGCGACCCTCGAGGATGGCGTAGCTCTTTCCGGGACACTTGTGCTGCAGGTGATAACCAGCGCCAATGCCGGACAACCCGGCGCCGACAATCAACACGTCGAAATGTTCTGGTGGCATGGTGGTCTCCGAGGCGGAATTCCGAAAGCGTTGATTGCAGTAGGTTAGCCAGCAAGCCGCAGAAAAATGCAACTGGCGAGACGCGGCGGGCGCGCCTCCTCATGGTTCGAGACGTCGCAAACGCGTTTCCTCACCATGAGGGTATCATCCTCATCCGGGTCTGCGCCACGACGCATCCCGGAATAATCGCGTCGGATCATCAATACCTGTAATGATCCGGCTTGAACGGGCCCTGCTCCGACACGCCGATATATTCGGCCTGATCAGGCCGCAGTTGCGTCAGCTTCACGCCGATCTTGGCAAGATGCAGCCGCGCCACCTTCTCATCCAGCGATTTCGGCAGCACATAGACCTTCTTGTCGTATTTGCCGTTCTTGTTGTTGGCGAACAGCTCGATCTGCGCCAGCGCCTGGTTGGTGAAGGATGCCGACATCACGAAGGACGGATGGCCCATGGCGTTGCCGAGGTTGACCAGGCGGCCCTCCGACAGCAGGATGATGCGGTGCTTGTCGGGGAATTCGATCTCGTCGACCTGCGGCTTGATGTTGGTCCATTTCAGATTGCGCAGACCCGCGATCTGGATCTCGTTGTCGAAATGGCCGATGTTGCAGACGATGGCACGGTCCTTCATGGCGCGCATGTGCTCGATGGTGATGATATCCTTGTTGCCGGTGGCGGTGACGAAGATGTCGGCACGCGGCGCGGCGTCTTCCATGGTGACGACTTCATAGCCTTCCATCGCGGCCTGCCACGCGCAGATCGGATCGACCTCGGACACCATGACGCGGCAGCCGGCCTGGCGCAGCGATGCGGCAGAACCCTTGCCGACGTCGCCGAAGCCCGCGACCATCGCGACCTTGCCGGACATCATCACGTCGGTGCCGCGGCGGATGCCGTCGACCAGCGATTCGCGGCAGCCATAGAGATTGTCGAACTTCGACTTGGTGACGCTGTCGTTGACGTTGATCGCCGGAAACAGCAGCTTGCCTTCCTTCTCCATATTGTAGAGCCGGTGCACGCCCGTCGTGGTTTCTTCCGAGACGCCCTTGATGTTCTTCGCAATCCCGGCGAACCAGCCTTTGGGTTTCTCTTTCAGAAGGCGCTTGATCAGCGCGAAGAAAACTTCCTCTTCCTCGCTATTGTGCTGGTCCAGAAAGACAGCGTCGCCGTTCTCGGCACGGAGACCGTGATGCACCAGCATGGTGGCGTCGCCACCGTCATCGAGGATCATGTTGGGCGTGCCGCCGCCGTGCCAGTCGAACAGTTTTGCGGTGTAGTCCCAGTATTCGGTGAGGCTTTCGCCCTTTACCGCGAACACGGGAATGCCGGCCGCCGCGATCGCGGCCGCGGCGTGGTCCTGCGTCGAATAGATGTTGCAGGAGACCCAGCGGATATCGGCGCCGAGCGCCGCCAGCGTCTCGATCAGGACCGCGGTCTGGATCGTCATGTGCAGGGAACCGGCGATGCGCGCGCCCTTCAGGGGTTGTTTGGGGCCGTATTCCTCACGCGTCGCCATCAGGCCTGGCATCTCGGTTTCGGCCAGCGAGATTTCCTTGCGGCCAAATTCAGCGAGCGAGATGTCCTTGACGATGTAATCGGTGAAGGCGGGCTTCTTGGCGGTGGCGGTCATATGAGGGTCCTGTTCCTGTGCATGTCATTTCGAGGCGCGAGGGTTGCGACAGAATTTGACGGATTTTACGTCAATTTTGCGCTGAAGGGGCGAGCCCGGAAATTCGGAAATTCGAGATTCCGGTCCATGCCTTGCAGCACATCCCGGAAATGACGTCGCGTGATCAAACCGCGCGCTTCAGCGCCTCGGCAAGATCGGTTTTTTCCCACGAGAAGCCGCCCTCGTTGTCCGGCGTCCGGCCGAAATGGCCGTAGGACGAGGTCCGCGCGTAGATCGGCCGGTTGAGATCGAGATGCTTGCGGATGCCGCGCGGCGTGAGGTCCATCGCTTCCGCCACGGCCTTCTCGAGCTTGTCCTCGGGAACGTTGCCGGTGCCGTGGGTGTCGATATAGATCGACAGCGGCCGCGCCACACCGATCGCATAAGCGAGCTGCAGCGTGCAACGGCCGGCGAGGCCCGCAGCGACGATATTCTTGGCGAGATAGCGCGCGGCATACGCTGCTGAACGATCGACCTTGGTCGGGTCCTTGCCGGAAAACGCGCCTCCGCCATGCGGGGCCGCGCCGCCGTAGGTATCGACGATGATCTTGCGGCCGGTAAGACCGGCATCGCCGTCGGGGCCGCCGATGAAGAATTTTCCGGTCGGGTTGACGTGCCATACCGTCTTGTCGGTGATCCAGCCCGCGGGCAGCGCCTGCCGCACATAAGGCTCGACGCAATCCCGCACCTGTTTTGAGGACATGTCCTCGACCAGGTGCTGATGCGAGACCACGATTTGGGTGACGCCAACCGGCTTGCCGTTCTCATATTGCACGGTGACCTGGCTCTTGGAGTCCGGCCCCAGCACCTTCTCGCGGCCGGAGTGCCGCGCTTCCGAAATCAGCCGCAGGATCTTGTGGGCGTAAAAGATCGGCGCCGGCATCAGATCAGGGGTTTCGCTGGTGGCGTAACCGAACATGATGCCCTGATCGCCTGCGCCCTCTTCCTTGTTGGTGCCGGGCTGCAGCGCGTCGACGCCCTGCGCGATGTCGGCGGATTGCGGATGCAGCAGGATCTCGATGTCGCAGGTTTTCCAGTGGAACCCTTCCTGCTCGTAGCCGATGTCCTTGATCGCCTCACGCACCACGCTTTCGATCTGCTCGTTGGTGACGGATTTCGGACCGCGAGTTTCGCCGGCTATCACCACCTTGTTGGTGGTGGCGAGGGTTTCGCAGGCGGCGCGAATTGCCCAGGGATCGATACCCGCCTTGGGGCCTTCGCGGAAAAACAGATCGACGATCTCGTCGGAGATCCGGTCGCAAACCTTGTCCGGATGGCCTTCGGAAACCGACTCACTGGTGAAAAGATAAGACGCGCGCATCAACCAACCCCTTTTCCGCCTGACCTCGGCGGTCCTTTCGAAATGTGTCCTGAAATGTCAGTCGCGACGGCGCGAAATGACGTAGGATTCGTCGTAAAACCAGAGCCCGTTATGTTTGCGCAGAACCTCTCTGGCGGCATCGAGATAACGGCCACTTTGGGTCATTTCCGTCAACCGGTCGTCTTCGATCTGGGCGACATACACCGCCGCATTCCATGCTGCAAAGGCCGTCGAGGTTCCGATCGAGCCGGTGACCTCATTTGGCAGCGCTTCCATATCATAGCGGAAGATCGAGCGGTTATCGGCATAGGCATTAAAGTTAAGATCGCGCCCGGCCGATCCCAGCTCGTATTTCACCGCGCGCAATAGCTCATGACGGCTCACGGCGAAAGGGTTTTCTCCGGGCCAGACCGCCTGGATAATCTCGATGCCGGGATCCTGCCCGTGGGAGTGAATTCCGATCAATCGGCCCCCCGCCCGCAACGCCCGCGCCAGCGGCGCAATAATGCGTTTGGCGCGAAAATTGACCGAGGATTTGGCCCGGTAGGGCTGCGAAGCGATGATCAGGTCGAAATTGGCCTCGGAACGGCCGGCACGCGGGATGATCGAATCAAGCAGGAAACGGTGGTCCTCCCGGTACAGCACGATCGCGACCGGCCGCTCATAGACCGGCATGCCCGAACGAGGGCTGACGTTGGCCCGCCAGTTCTGCTCCAGAAATGGACCGAGTTCGGCGATCTGGGCCTCGAATTCGCCCGAAGAAGCCCCCCGCAACGCTACCTCGTGCCAGATCATGCCTGCGGCCGCCGCGGGCGATGCCGGAGTAAGCCAAGGCGCTTCGGCGTAGTACATGTTGGTGAGGACAAAAACGGTAGCGGGGTGTTCGAACAACCGGTCCGGCACCTTGGCCAAGGTCAGCCGGACGTCCTCCAGGCTGAGTTCCTTCCCGGCGATGTAGAACGGCATATGAGGAAAGCGCCCATGCATCGAGCGCATGACTCGCGCCAGCACGGTGCCGTCGCCCACGCCGGCATCGAATACCCGCAGCGCCGGCGGCCGGGGGTGGATACTGCCGAGTTCCAGCGCCACCCGCTCCGCGATGACCCGCTTTTCGCTGCAGGTATGTACGAACAGCAGGTATTTCTGGCGATTCTCGAAAAACCGGAAGTTGCCACGGGGATCGCGCTTCTCGGGCAAGACTTCAAGGCCACGCGGTGGCGCTACCCCGCCCGGCGTCGAGGCGGCGATATAGGCCTGGATGCGGTCGAGGGTGTCGATGGTGATGCGCTTGCCCTCGCGCAGCCGGTGTACCAGCTTGCCGTCGTTCACGGCGCGGCGGCCAAAGGTCGAACTCGGCCATATCGGCCTGACGGCAGAAGTCGGAAATCTGGCTCAGGATTTGGTCGTTTTTCATGGAGACAGGCAGGTGGGCAGCGGCGGATGGGACGTTTGTCTTACCATCATCTGCCCACCCCTGGGAATGCAGCGGATGGTACACTCCCGGTGAGGGATGCCGCCGCTCCCAGATGCTGATGTGTGCGCGCCGAAGTCGTCGCGACGATCGGAAACGAGCAGGTGCCCGCGATCGTACACGTCAATGCTCGGCGAGGTCTATCTGACGGAGAAGCCGTGATGAGCCGCGATGTAGCCTCTCGCACTGTCTGCAATGCACTGCGCTTCCAGTCCAATCTCGCGCAATTGTCCCGTCGGTGAAGTGATCTGACCGCAGAAATATAGCCCAGGCGCGTTTGTCGCCCGGCCTGTCAAAAGCGGCATGCCATGCTTGTCGAATATACCTTCCACATCGGGCAATAATTGGCGCAGGTCGGGGCGGAAGCCGGTCGCAAGAATAATCGCATCGAATTTTTCGCTTCTGCCCTCGGCGAATACGACACCGTCCGATGTAAGGCGATCGATACCGCCGTAAATCTTGATCGAGCCGTCCCTGATTTTGTCCAGCGTCCCGATGTCGATCAACGGCACACGTCCGTCCTCTTCGACCATTTGCCGCGGTCCTTTGGAAGCGCGGCGCAATCCCAATTCCTCGATTGAACCGAGGGCCAGCCGCAGGATCGGAGCGTTGATTAGATCGACGAGGCGCGCGGGCAGGCGCCGGTACAAGATAGCCCATGCCAAAATCGGAAAGCCCAGGAGGTCGCGCGGCAGAATCTGAACCGGGCCGCGGACGGCAAGACCAACATCAACTTTGGCGTTGGCCAGATCCAAAGCGATCTCCCCGCCCGAATTGCCGAATCCGACGACCAGCACGCGCTTTCCGACATACGGCGTCGGATTGCGATATTCGCTGCTGTGGATGACACGGCCTCGATGTAGTTCCGAGCCCGGCCAGGAAGGACGATATGGCGCATCGGCTATGCCCGTTGCCACGACCACAACAGGCGCAGAAATCAAGTCCTGGGCTGCATCCGCGCGCCATTGCGTGCCGTCGCGCCTGATGGACCGTACCGTCGCATTGAAAACAGGTTTGATATTGAAACGTTCGGTGTAGCTTTCCAGGTATTCGACCACCTGCTCGCGAGATGGATAGGTCGGATATATCGGCGGCATCGCCATGCCGGGCAGACCGGAATGGTTGCGATCCGTGTGGAGGTGAAGCCGATCATAGTGACGTCGCCAAACCGAACCAACGGTTTCGGCTTTCTCCAGGACGGTAACGTTGAGACCCGCCGCGCGCATCGTCATGGCGCATGCCAGCCCGGCCGGGCCTGCACCTACGATGATGGCGTCGGGATTTCCTGTCATGCCGGCCTGTAAATCACTTCCCCCACACCTCGTTTGCCACTTCGACCGCGAGCCTCAGTTTGGCCCACTGCTCTTCCTCGGTGAGGATGTTGCCCTCTTCGGTCGAGGCGAAGCCGCATTGCGGCGATACCGCGAGCTGATCGAGCGGCGCGTATTTGCCTGCCTCTTCCAGCCGTCGCTTGATGTCGTCCTTCTTTTCCAGCTCACCGCTCTTCGAGGTGATGACGCCGACGACCACGATCTTCTTGCCCTTCGGCAAATACCGCAGCGGCTCGAAGCCGCCGGCGCGCTCGGAATCGTATTCGAGGAAATAGCCGTCGTAGTTGGTGCCGGCCAGCATGGTCTCCGCCACCGGCTCGTAGCCGCCGGACGAGATCCAGGTGGAGCGGAAATTGCCGCGGCAGACATGCGTGGTGATCGTCATGTCGGCAGGCCGCTCCGCTATCGCGTAGTTGATTACGCGGGCGTAAATCTCCTGCAGATTATCGGCGTCCTCGCCGCGCGCGCGCACCTTGTTGAGTTCATCCTGCGAACAGAGATAGGCCCATACCGTATCGTCAAGTTGCAGATAGCGGCAGCCGGCATCGTAGAACGCTCTCACCGCCTTGCGATAGGTTTTCGCAATATCCTCAAAGAACAGCTCGATATCGGGATAAACCTGCTTCGAGATCGACTTGCGGCCGCCGCGGAAATGCAGCACCGCGGGCGATGGGATTGTCATCTTCGGCATTACATGCGCGGTCTCGCATTGCTTTTTAAGAAACCTGAAATGCGCCAGCATCGGATGATCGTCGGGAAAGTCGAGCTTGCCGATCACGCGCACCGCGTCATGCCGGGTCTGGATGCCCGCGAACTGGATGCCCTCGTCGGGGTGGAACAGTTCGCATCCTGTCAACTTGGCGAGAAAATCGAAATGCCACCATGAGCGGCGGAATTCGCCGTCGGTCGCGAGCTTGAGGCCGATCGAGGCCTGCTTGTGCACGATCTTTTCGATCTCCATGTCCTCGACCTTGCGCAGATCGTCGGCCGAAATTTCACCCTTCTCCAGTTTGGCGCGCGCCTCCTTGATGCGCGGCGGCCGCAACAGACTGCCGACCTCGTCGGCGCGGAAAGGGGCTTTGGATCTCTGCATGGTCTCACTCCCTGGCGAAGATTGGTCGGTTCTTATGATTACAACATGTTTAATTCTTCATTGCGCGCGAAGCGAAAAGCAATCCGGAAATGATTGCGACTAAATGGTTGCGACAACTGGATTGCTTCGTCGCTGGCGCTCCTCGCAACGACGGCCGATGTCGACGTAGTGTCACGACTTCGCGGTCACGCCGAGAAAGCGTTCGAGTACCGCGGGATCGGCCTTCAGGGCGGCACTCGCCGCATCATGGACGATCGCGCCGCGCTCCAATATCACGACGCGGTCGGCCAGCCCTAGAATCTTTTGTGCATTCTGCTCGACAATGATCGAACAGGTGCCGCCGGCGCGGGTTATGGCGCCGATTGCCGCAAGCAACTCCTCCACGATGATCGGCGCCAGCCCCTCCGTCGGCTCGTCCAGCAGCAATACCCTCGGATTGAGCGTGAGCGCGCGGCCGATCGCCAGCATCTGCTGTTCGCCGCCGGAGAGCTGGTTGCCGAAATTGTTGCGGCGCTCTTTCAGCCGCGGAAACATCTCGTAGACCTTCGCGACCGTCCACGGTCCCGGCTGCGCCACCGCGGTCATGTTCTCTTCCACCGTCAGCGACCGGAAGATGTTGCGCTCCTGCGGTACCCAGCCGATGCCCGCCCGTGCCCGCTGATCCGGGCGCATCTGCGTGATATCCTGCCCGCCAAGGGCGACGGTCCCCGCGAAACGCCTGTTAATTCCGACAATCGAATTGATCAGCGTGGTCTTGCCGGTGCCGTTGCGGCCCAACAGCGCCAGCACCTGACTCTCCGGCAAACGCAGCGACATGTTCGGCAATACCACCGCTTCGCCGTAGCCGGCGCGCAGATTTTCGATGCGCAAGAGGTCAGACATCGGCGGCCTCGCCGAGATAGACCGCCTTGACACGCGCATCGCGCGCGACCTCGCCGGGCGGACCTTCGACCAGCAGCGCTCCGTTGACCAGCACCGAAATGCGGTCGGCGAATGAAAACACCAGATCCATGTCGTGCTCGATCAGGAGCACCGTGACATCGCGCGGCAAGGCTGCCACCGCGGCGAGAATATCGTGGCGCTCGCTTTCGGGAACGCCGGCGGCGGGCTCGTCGAGCAGCAGGACGCGCGGTCTGGCGGCGATGGCGACAGCGATCTCCAGCAAACGCTGCTTGCCGTAGGGTAATATCGCCGTGAGATCGTTCATCACATCGAGTAGATGGAAGCGCGCCAGGTTTTCCGCGATCTCGCTGTTGACGTCGTCGCGCGTGCCCATCTGGCGCCACCAGTCGCTGCCACGGCCAAGCCGCTCCGACACCGCCAGGCCGATGGTCTCAAGCGGCGTCAGATCGGGGTAGAGCTGATTGATCTGGAAGGTGCGCGACAGTCCTCGCAGCACACGAGTATGCACCGGCAAGTCCGTGATGTCGTTTCCTTCCAGCAAAATCCGCCCGCCGTTGGGCTTGAGCACGCCGGTCAACAGGTTGATGACCGTGGTCTTGCCGGCGCCGTTCGGGCCGATCAGCGCGTGGCGCGCGCCGGCCTCAATCTTCAGCGAAAGATCGCGGGTGACGTGGAGCCCGCCAAACTGTTTTTCCAGCCCTTTTGTTTCCAGAGCTATACTCATGGCGCGTCGCTCTCGGGGACGGCAACGATTGTCTTTCGTCCGCCGAACTGGCTGATGATGAGGTTCGGCGCCCACAGTGCCCAGCGATGCATTCGCTGGCGGCCGACCAGCACGATCACGACCAGCACGAGGCCAATCCAGAACTGCCAGTATTGCGGCGTCAGATTGGAAAAGAATTCCTGCAGCATTCTGAACACCACGGCGCCGATCAATCCGCCGTAAAGATAGCCGGTGCCGCCGATCACGAGCACCAGCATCAGGTCGGCCGAACGCTCGAACGAGAACACGTCAAGCGAGGCGAGCGCCGTAGTCTGCGTGAACAGCGCCCCCGCGATCCCGGCATAGAATGCAGCGAGCGTGTAAATCGCGATCAGCCGCCGGTTGACGGGGATGCCGATCGCCGCCGCGCGCAACGGATTGTTTCTGATGGCGCGCAGCGACAGGCCGAACGGGGAGTGCACGATGCGCCGCGCCAGCAGGAACAGCAGGAACAGCACGGCAAGACAGTAGAAGAAGCCGACCTTGCCGAACATATCGAAAGCAAACAGGCCCAGGATCGGCTGCATCTCGATACCCTGCAGCCCGTCGGTGCCGCCGGTGACATTGGAAAAACGCTCCGCCAGCGCCTCAAGCAGTAACGCGATCCCCAGCGTTACCATCAGCCGCGTCAGGTCGACGCCCCTAATCACCAGGAAGCTGGTGAGAAAGCCGATCGCCGTGGCGACGAGCCCGGCCACGAGCAGCGCGACCAGAGGTTCGGTGACGATGCCGTGCAAGGCGAGCAACCCGGCGCAATAGGCGCCGACGCCGAAGAACGCTGCGTGGCCGAGCGAAACGATCCCGGCGTAGCCGAGGATCAGATCGAGCGACAGCGCGAACAATGCCAGCCGCACGATATCGGTCATGATCAGGTAGCGGGATGGAAACAGGAACGCGCAGGACAGTGCTGATATCCAGAACGCGATTTCGCTCCAGTGCCAGCGCGCGTGCTGCCTGGCGTAGTGTCCGATATCGGCTTTCGCGGTCATGGGCGCGCTCAACGGGCAGCAGTGCGTCCGAACAGGCCGTTCGGACGCCAGATCAGAATCACGATCATGATGGTGTAGATCACGAACGGCCCCATCTTGGGCACATAGTATTTGCCGGCGACGTCGCCGATTCCGAGCAGCAGCGACGCCAGAAACGGCCCGGTGATGCTGGAGGAGCCGCCGACGGTCACCACAATCAGGAAGTAGATCATGAACTTGAGCGGAAAATACGGATCGAGCCCCAGAATCTCAGCGCTCAGGGCGCCGCCGAGACCGGCCAGACCGCATCCGAACGCGAAGGTGAATGCAAATACCTGCGGCACGTTGATGCCGAGCCCGCTGGCGGCGCGCGGATCGTCCACCGCTGCGCGCAGCCGGCTGCCGAACCGGGTGCGCGCCAGCACCAGTTGCAGCGCCGCGGTCAGCAATCCGCAGATCACGATGATCATCAGCCGATAGCGGCCGATGCCGACGCCGAAGAAGTCGATCTGTCCTTCGAGCGCAGCCGGAAGCTTGATGAAGATCCGCGACGATCCCATGATGTAGTCCACCGCCGCCACCGACATGAAGACGAGGCCGACGCTGAACAGCACCTGATCGAGGTGGCTGCGGTTATAGAGGTGACGATACAGCGAGCGCTCCAGCACCGCGCCGATCAGCGCGCTTGCAACGAAGGCCAGAGGCAATGCGGCGAAGAACGGCCAGCCGGATTGATTGACCAGAACCGCGCAGACATAGCCGCCCGTCATGGCGAACGCACCGTGCGCGAGGTTGACGAAGTTCATCAGGCCCAGCGTCACCGCCAGTCCGCAGGCGAGCACGAACAGCAGCATCCCGTAGGCAACGCCATCGAACAGGATGGTGAACAGGGTGGTCATGGGATGGTCCGGCTAACCCTTCATCAGTATCCGTCACTCCGGGGCAGCGCGCAGCGCTGAGACCGGTATCCTTCGCGACACACTTGACCGGGATCCCGGGTTCGCGAGCTTGGAACTCGCGCCCCCGGAATGACCTGCGTTCACTTCTTCGTCTTGCCGGCGTCCTTGACGGCATCGAAGGTCTGGAATTCGACGTTGTAAAGTTCGCCGTCGACCTTCTCGACCTTGCGGATGTAGATGTTCTGCACGATGTCACGGGTTTCCGGATCGATCGAGATCGGCCCACGCGGGCTTTCCCACTTCATCCCCTTCATGGCCTCGATGAGCGCATCGCCGTCGGTCTTGCCGCCGGTCTTTTTCAGCGCCTCGTAGATCAGGTGGATGCCGTCATAGCCGCTCACCGCCATGAAACCCGGGCGCGTGCCGAAGGCCTTCTTGTAGGCGGTGACGAAATCCTTGTTCATCGCGGAAGGGTGGACTGCGGAATACAGATGCGCGGTGACGGCGCCGAGCGCCGCATCGCCCATGCCGTTCAGGAGATCGTCGTCCATCACGTCGCCCGGTCCGATCACCTTGATGCCTGACTTGTCGAGACCGCGCTCGGCATATTGCTTCATGAAGTTGCCGCCCTGCCCTGCCGGAACGAACACGAACACGGCGTCGGGCTTGGCATCCTTCATCCGCTGCAGGAACGGCGCGAAGTCGGGATTGGCCAAGGGCACCTTGACCTCTTCGACGATCTCGCCGCCACCGGCGGTGAAGTGTTCCTTGAAGAAATTCAGCGCGTCGTTGCCGGGGGCGTAGTCCGACGTCAGCGTCGCGACTTTCTTGATGCCGTTCTTGGCGGCCCAGTCGCCGATGATGGTGGAGGACTGCGCGAGCGTGAAGCTTGTGCGAACGATATAGGGCGAACGCTCGGTGATGATCGAGGTGCCCGCCGCCATCACGATTTCCGGAATCTTGGCCTGGGTCGCCAGTGGCGCTGCGGCAAGCGCTGCGGGAGTAACGCCGAATCCGGCGATGAAATTGACCTTGTCGTTGACGATCAGTTCCTGGGCGAGACGTTTGGTGTTGTCGGGAACCGCAGCGTCGTCCTTGAGGATGACCTCGATCTTCTTGCCGGCGACGGTGTTGCCATGCTGTTGCATGTACAGCTTGACCGCGTTGTCGATCTGCTTGCCGGTCGAGGCCTGTCCGCCGGTCATCGGCAGGATCAGGCCGATCTTCACGGTCTCCTGCGCCTGTGCCTGCATCGGCGCCAGGGCAAGCGCGCCCGCAATTGCAACGCCGGCTGCGGCCTGCGACAACATCTTCGTGCGAATGAACATGAACGCTCTCCCCTTTATCGGTTTTGTGCCTCGAACCGAGTCCCCGGCCCTTGCCTCACCATAACCAGATTTTTCCGCCGTGTACCGGCGCGGCATGGCGTCTCAAGCGCGCAACGTTGTCAATCTCGACTATGGGCGCGATTGCCGTGACCTGGCGGCTGCAAATTCATCGTCGATCCCATCGGCAGCCGATCAAATCTTCGGAAAGGAAGGCTAATTTATGGTATCCAAATACCATAAACCTCAGATAAGCCAATTTTTACTTTGAGATTTGGGCCACCGCGATGAAATCCGGCTGTGCACTCGAATCTGTCCGTGACGAGGTAGCGCGCGCCCGGCACGCAAATCAACTTCATAAGCCTGCGACGTTCCGTAGATGCCAATCAGTACGCGCCATCTTGCTATCCTCCTTGTCGTTGCTCTCCCGGCGTTCGGCCTGAGCGCTTGCGGAACCATCAACGAGAAGCTCGCCGCCGGCGTAAGCGATACGCTTCCAACATGGGCCGGTGGCTTGCCCGCGGATGCGCCGCCCCGTCCCGGCACCGCGAAATACGAGGAGTTCATGCGAGAGCGGGAAAGAAAGCGCCTCGAGCCCGCCGCAACGAGGAGCGAGGCCGGCCAGCCGTCATCGGCAGCGCTGGACGCCGTTCACTGAACCGTGCGAAGAGCCGTCAATCCATAAACACCACGGTCTTGCGGCCGTTGAGGATCACGCGGTCCTCCAGATGATGACGTATCGCACGCGCCAGCACGCGCCGTTCGATATCGCGTCCCTTGCGAACGAGATCGTCAGGCGTATCGCGGTGGCTGATGCGCTCGACGTCCTGGTCGATGATCGGGCCTTCATCGAGGGCGCTGGTAACATAATGCGCGGTGGCGCCGATCAATTTGACGCCGCGCTCATGCGCCTGGTGGTAGGGCCGCGCGCCCTTGAAGCCCGGCAAGAACGAGTGATGGATGTTGATGCAGCGCCCCGAAAGCTTCGACGACATCTCGTCCGAGAGGATCTGCATGTAGCGCGCCAGCACCACGAGATCGGTTTTGGTTTCTCCGACCAGATTCCAGATTGCAGTTTCCTGCTCGCGTTTGGTCTCCTTCGTCACCGGCAGGTAGTAAAACGGAATGTCACCGAAATCGAGATTGCTGTAGGTCTGGCGCGGATGGTTGGAGACGATGGCGGTTGGAATCATCTCCAGTTCACCGGTCCGCCAGCGATACAGGATATCGGCGAGACAGTGATCGGATTTCGAGACCAGCAGCATCACGCGGCGGCGGGTAGCGCGGTCGCGCATCTGCCAGTCCATGCCGAAGCGTTCCGCGATGCTTGCGAAACCGGTTTGCAGCGACGCCAGATTGACGGCCAGATCCGCGGCGGCGAAGACCACTCGCATGAAGAAATGACCGGTCTCGACATCGTTGAACTGCTCGGCGTCGAGAATGTTCTGCCCATTATGGGCCAGGAACGTTGAGACGGCCGATACGATGCCCGGACGATCCGGACAGGACAAAGTCAGCACGTATTGATGATCGGGCATGGAAAGGCTTGACTACCACGAAGGATGGAACCGCGATTTGCGCCCTGCTCTATCATCCGCGACGCCCTTGCGCCAAGCCCGGCCCAAGCGCCATGATGAACAAAGAAAAGGCGATCCGCGCGAGATCAAAATCATGGCCGAAAGACTGACCGGCTACCGCATCCTGATCCTGGAGACGCGAGAGGAAGCGCAGTTTTCCCGCCTGCTCGCTGAACAAGGTGCGGACGTGCTGCAATGTCCGATGTTCACCATTCACGATGCGCCCGATTCAGCCCGGATCGAAGCCTGGATCCGCCGCTTCATCGAAAGGCCCTGCGACGATCTCGTGCTGATGACGGGTGAAGGCCTGCGCCGCCTGATGAAGGCGGCTCGGCGGATCGACCTCGAGCGAGCCTTCATCGCCGCGCTCGAGAAGCCGCGAAAATACGCGCGCGGGCCGAAGCCGGGCCGGGCGCTGCGCGAGATCGGACTGGAGCCGCAGGAGACCACGGAGAAACCGACGTCCGAAGGCATCGTCGAGATGCTGTCGCGTGTCGATCTCAGGGGACATCGCGTGGGCTTGCAGCTTTATCCGGACCGGGATCACAGCGCGTTGATCGGCGCCATCTCGGCGCAAGGCGCCGAGGTAGACGCGGTCACGCCTTACGTCTACGACGCAGAGGCCGCCGACGCCAACATCGTCACCGCGATCGACGAGATGGTGCGGGGCCGCATCGATGCCATCGCACTGACGAGCTCAGGCCAGATCCGCCGGCTGATCGAGGTGGCGCGGGCGAACCGATGTGAAGACCGGTTGCGCGAAGCGCTGGCGCAAACGCCGATTGCCTCTGTCGGGCCCGTCGTTTCGGACGAACTCAAATCGCTGGGATTGCGCACCGACATCTATCCGGCCAACGACGCCTATTTCATGAAGCCGCTGATTTCGGCGATCGCGGCGGCGCTCGGCAAGCAGGCGCCACGCACTGCAGCCAAGACCTGACGACTTGACGCGCCTGCTTGCGTGAACAAGATGCCCCCACCAAAGAAGGGCGGGTGGAAATGCCACAATTGCCGTTGTCGGAATTGCGCGTCGTGGAAATTGGCTCGGGTGACGCGCTCGGCTATTGCGGCAAGCTGTTCGCCGATTTCGGCGCCGACGTCATCAAGGTCGAACCGTCAGGCGGCGATGCCGCGCGAAAGATCGCAACGCTGGTCGATGCCGGCAATGGGCGTCACGAAAGCGGATATTTCGCCTGGCTCAACACCAACAAGCGCAGCCTGTCGGCCGATCTCGACCGGCCGGCCGGCGTGGCGAAGGTCCGCGCGCTGCTCGAAAGCGCCGACCTGCTGCTTGATGCGCGGCATCCCACCGTCATCAGCGCATCGCCGTTGTCACACGAGAATATCAGGCGGTCGCAACCCGGTCTTGCCATCACGGCGATATCCTGGTTCGGCGAACGCGGACCGTATCGCGATTATGCGGTCACCGACTCGGTATGCCGAAGCCTTGCCGGCCTCGTCAAACTTGTCGGCCCGATCGAAGGGCCGCCGGTACTGCCGCGCGACGGCCAGATCGGCGTGGTCGCGGGTCTCACCGCGTTCATCCCGAGCCTCGCCGGGCTGTACGCGCGCGACCATCAGGGCGCGCGGCGGTTTGCGGTCAGCGCCCTTGAGGCGATGCTGCAGATCAGCGAGTTCGACACTGCGCTCGCGCTGGAGTCCGGGTTTACGCGGCCGCGGATCGGTATCAACCGCTTCGGTCGCGGCTTTCCCGTGGGAAATTTTGCAACCAAAGACGGCTGGCTCGGCGTCACCGTGGTCACACCGGCACAGTGGGTGGCGTTCTGCAATATGATCGGCCTGCCCGAACTCGGTCCCGACCCGCGATATTCGGCCACCGCCGAGCGTTATCTCCACGCCGAGGAACTCAATGGCATCATCAAGCCGGTGCTGATGCATCGCACGGCGATGGAATGGTTCCAGAAGGGCATCGAACTGCGGCTGCCGCTCGCCATCGTGCCGGACATGCGCGAACTGCTGACGCAACCGGTCTTTCGCGAGCGCGGCACATTCGCCGAAGTCACGATTGGCAGCGCATCGTTTGACGCGCCGGTGCTGCCGCAGCATCTCACGCGCTCGCCGCCCAGGCCCAACGGCCGCTCGCCGCTTGCCGGCGAGGATGATGACGCCGCGCTGCCCGCGCATCGGCGTCTCGCTAGCCGAGCCGCGACCGCCGACGATCCGCTCCCGCTGAAGGGACGGCGCATCATCGATCTCACGATGGGCTGGGCCGGCCCGACCGCCACACGCCAGATGGGCGATCTCGGCGCCGACATCATCAAGGTCGAGTCCTGCCAGTATCCCGACTGGTTTCGCGGCACCGATCCGCGGGGCCCCTATCACCCAGAGCGAACCTACGAGAAGACCTATTGGTTCCAGATGAACAACCGCAACAAGCGCGGCATCACGCTGGATCTCACCACTGAAACCGGTCTTACGCTGCTGAAACGGCTGATCAGGGATGCCGACGCCGTGATCGACAACTACGCTGCCGACGTGCTGCCGCGTCTCGGTCTGGACGCGGCGAAAATGCTGGCGATCAATCCACGGCTGCTCGTGGTGACGATGCCGGCCTTCGGCATGACGGGCGCGTGGAGCGGCTGCCGCGCTTATGGCTCGACGCTGGAGCAAGCCTCGGGGCTGCCTTCGGTGACGGGACGCGAGGGCGACCCGCCGACGATGGTTCATGCAGCGCTCGGCGATCCCATCGGCGGGCTCAATGCGGCTGCCGCGCTGATGCTCGGCTTCATGCATCAGAAGAATACCGGCGAAGGTCAGCACATCGACCTCAGCCAGGTAGAATGCATGCTGCCGCTGGTGGCGCCGTCGATCATCGAACAATCCGTCACCGGCAAATCCAGCGTCCGGATCGGCAACCGCCACCCGGTCTATGTGCCGAACGGTTGCTTTCCCTGTATCGGCGAAGACCAGTGGATCACCCTTGCGGTACGAAGCGACGAGGAGTGGCAATCGCTTTGCCGCATCATGCATCGCCCTGATCTTGCCGCCGATCCCTTGCTGGCTTCAGCCGAGGGCCGACGCGAGGAGGAAGACCGCATCGAGGTCGCGATCCGGCACTGGACCTCGACGGTGCGGCCGGATCTCGCGATGGTGACGCTGCAGGCTGCCGGAATTGCCGCGGGCGTGGCGCGCCTGCCGATGGACCTTCCCGGCGATCCGCATCTGGTGAAAGTCGGCCATTGGCAATCGGTAGATCGTCCCTTCATGGGGCCGCATCTTTTACCCTCGGTTGCCTATCGCGAGGGCGACGCCGACCTGCCTTACGCGATAGAACACCTCGCGCCGACGCTCGGTCAGCACAACGAGGAAATCCTGAGCGATCTGCTCGGGCTGACCAAACCGGAAATCAAGCGGCTGCGCCACGACGGTATCATCGGCAACGTCGCCACCTCGAAACAGAGCAAAGCCAAGGCGGCCGCCGAGTGATCACTCGGCCGCCTGCTTCGATTCGTTCAGATAGGCCCGATACGCCAATCGAATTCCATCTTCAAGCGAAGTGCGTGCGCGCCAGCCCAGTTTGGCAAGGCGGCTGACATCGAGCAATTTGCGCGGCGTGCCGTCGGGCCGTGAGGGGTCGAAGCTGATTGCGCCGGTGTATCCGACGGTCGCGGCCACCACGCGCGCGAATTCGGCGATCGTGACGTCCCTGCCGGTGCCGATGTTGATCAATTCGTCGCTGGAATAAGTCTTCATCAAATGGACGCAGGCGTCCGCCATATCGTCGACATAGAGGAATTCCCGCCGCGGCGTGCCGGTGCCCCAGACCACCACGTCCGAGGCGCCGGAAACTTTGGCCTCGTGAAACCGGCGGATCAGCGCGGCGACGACGTGGCTGTATTCGGGGTGATAATTGTCGCCCGGCCCGTAGAGGTTGGTCGGCATCACATTGATGAAGTCGGAGCCATACTGGCTGCGATAGGCTTCGACCATCTTGACGCCGGCGATTTTGGCGATGGCATAGGGCTCGTTGGTCGGCTCGAGCGGTCCGGTCAGCATCGAATCCTCGCGCAGCGGCTGCGGCGCAAGCTTGGGATAGATGCAGGACGAGCCGAGAAACATCAGCTTCTCGGCGCCGTTTGCGTGCGCTGCGTGGATCACATTGGTTGCGATGATCAGGTTGTCGTAGATGAATTCGGCGCGCAGCGTGTTGTTGGCGACGATGCCGCCGACCTTCGCCGCAGCCAGGAACACGACCTGCGGACGCCTTTCCGCGAACCAGCCGAATACGGCGGCCTGATCGCGCAAATCGACCTCACTCCGCTTGACCGTCAGCAGTTCGACATTTTCCTGCGCGAGCCTGCGCACCAGCGCAGCCCCGACCATCCCGCGATGCCCGGCAACGAAGACCGTTTTGCCTTTCAGCTCAAACGGGGTTCTTGCCATTGGCAACCTCCCGCCTGGCAATCGCAAGATCGCCCGCCACCATCTCCTTGACGAGTTCTGCGAACGTTATCTTCGGCTTCCAGCCGAGCTTTTGGCGCGCCTTGCTGGCATCGCCGATCAAAAGATCGACTTCGGTGGGGCGGAAATACACGGGATCGATGCGGACGACGGTCTTGCCCGATTTTCTGTCGACACCGGTTTCCTCGGCGCCCTTGCCGCGCCACTCGATGCTGCGGCCGACTTCCGCAAATGCGAGTTCGACGAATTCGCGCACCGAGCGGGTTTCGCCCGTCGCCAGCACGAAATCGTCGGGCGCGTCGGCCTGCAATATCCTGTACATGCCTTCGATATAATCCTTGGCGTGTCCCCAGTCGCGTTTCGCCTCGAGGTTCCCGAGGTAGAGCGTGTCTTCGAGACCGGTCTCGATGCGCGCGATGCTGCGGGTGATTTTGCGCGTCACGAAGGTTTCGCCGCGGATCGGGCTCTCGTGATTGAACAGGATGCCGTTCGAGGCGAACATTCCGTAAGCTTCGCGGTAGTTCACCGTGATCCAGTAGCCGTAGAGCTTGGCGACGCCATAGGGCGAGCGCGGATAGAACGGCGTGGTTTCCTTCTGCGGAACTTCCTGAACCAGGCCGTACAGTTCGGAGGTGGATGCCTGGTAGAACCGCGTCTCCTTTTCCATGCCGAGAATCCGGATCGCTTCCAGCAACCGCAATACGCCGATCGCGTCGGCATTCGCGGTATATTCCGGGCTTTCGAAACTGACGCCGACATGGCTCTGGGCGGCAAGGTTATAGATTTCGGTCGGCCGGATCTGCTGCATCAGCCGGATCAGGTTGGTCGAATCCGTCATGTCTCCATAGTGCAGGAGGAACGGCACATTGCCGGCGTGCGGGTCTTCGTAGAGATGATCGATGCGCGCGGTGTTGAACGAGGATGACCGCCGCTTGACGCCATGGACCGTATAGCCAAGGCCAAGCAGAAATTCGGCGAGATAGGCGCCGTCCTGCCCGGTGACGCCGGTGACAAGAGCAACGCGCCGTTTCGAATCCTGAGCAACCATATTCACTCCAATAAAGCGCCGGGACTGCTAAAAGCAGTTTAACGCCGACAAACCACAACACGTTGCGCTGGACCAGCCCGTGACTCTTCGCCCCATGGGTAAGGCCGGGTGACCCAAACCCCTATCATGACCCTATTCCTTCAAGCAAATTGAGCCCTGGGAGGACTTCTTCCAGCTCGATGGATGGCGGACTTGCGGGTTTCGGAACCTTGGCCCACAATCGCCCCACATAAGGGCCGATGGATCATTACAATTCAGGCTGTTCCAGCGTACCAACTCTTGGACAATACCTAAGAAAAGCAATACGGAGGAATCACATGCGTAAACTGATGATGGCTGCGGCCTTTGCGTTGCCGATGTTCGGCGGCGCGGCGATGGCACAGGAAACACTCAAAATCGGTTATATCGACCCGCTATCGGGTGGCGGCGCCAGCGTCGGCGAAGTCGGCTTGAAGACGTTCCAGTTTCTCGCCGACGAAGTGAACGCCAAGGGCGGAATTCAGGGCAAGAAGGTCGAGATCGTCCCGCTCGACAACAAGACCAATCCGCAGGAAAGCCTGATCCAGGCGCAGAAGGCCATCGACGCCGGCATCCGCTATCTCACCCAGGGCAACGGTTCGTCGGTTGCCGGCGCGCTTTCCGACTTCGTTACCAAATACAACGAGCGCAATCCGGGCAAGGAAGTCCTTTACTTCAACTATGCCGCTGTCGATCCGGTCCTGACCAACGCGAAGTGCAGCTTCTGGCATTTCCGCTGGGATGCGAACTCCGACATCAAGATGGAGGCGCTCACCAATTACATGAAGACCGCTCCGGCGATCAAAAACGTTTACCTGATCAATCAGGATTACTCGTTCGGGGAATCCGTTCGATCCGCCGCCAAGTCCATGCTGGCCGCCAAACGGCCGGACATCAAGATCGTCGGCGATGAGCTGCATCCGCTGCTCAAGATCACCGACTTTGCGCCGTACATCGCCAAGATCAAGGCATCGGGCGCCGACACCGTCGTGACCGGCAACTGGGGCCAGGATTTTGCGCTGCTGCTGAAGGCGGCAGCCGACGCCGGGCTGAAGGTGAACTGGTACACCTATTATGCCGGCGGAACCGGCGGCCCGACAGCCATCAAACAGGCCAACCTCAATCATCAGGTGTTTCAGGTCGGCGAAGGCATCCCCAACCTCGATCACCCGTCGTCGCAGGAATTCGAAAAGGCGATCCGCGCGAAGTACGACTTCAGCCTGTTCTACCCGCGCGCCGTCAACGAGATGCGCATGCTTGCGGCAGCGGCCGACAAGGCCAAGTCAACCGATCCGGTCAAGGTCGCGATGGCGCTCGAAGGCATGGAGTTCGAAGTGTTCGATGGCGGCACGGGCAACATGCGGAAGGACGACCACCAGTTCTTCCAGCCGATCTATATTTCCTCGCTCGGCGAACGCACCGACAAGGAACCGTTCGACGAGGAGAAGACCGGCTGGGGCTGGAAGCTCGTTGCGAAGATCGATACTCCCGCGACCGTACTTCCGACAACCTGCAAGATGGAACGGCCGAACTGACCGTTCGCGCCCGTAACTCGTCCGTCCCGAGACTTTTTCGGGACGGATGCGACCTCATAATCCCAGGCGGTGCGTCGTGCTTGAACTGATCGTCATATCCACGCTCAACGGCGTCCTGTTCGGAATGCTGCTGTTTTTGATGGCGAGCGGCTTGACCGTCATCTTCAGCATGCTCGGTGTGCTCAATTTCGCGCATGCGAGCTTCTATATGCTCGGCGCATTCTTCGGCTTCCAGATCAGCCGATGGTTCGGCTTCTGGCCGGCGTTATTGATCGCACCGCTGCTGGCCGGCGCGATCGGCGCCGGCGTCGAGCGTTTCGGCCTGCGCCGCGTGCACAAGAATGGTCACGTCGCGGAACTGTTGTTCACATTCGGCCTCGCTTTCGTGATCGAGGAAGTCGTGCAGATCATCTGGGGCAAAAGCCCGGTCGATTTCCGCGTGCCGCCTCTGTTGGATTTCCCGGCCTTCACGATCTTCTCCACCAACTATCCCGCCTACAAGATGTTCATGCTGCTGGTATCCGTCGTCATCTTCATCGGGCTATTGATTGTCCTGAAGAAGACGCGGATCGGCCTGATCGTTCAGGCGGCGCTTACGCATCCGCACATGGTCGGCCATCTCGGTCACAACGTCGGACGTATCTTCATGCTGGTGTTCGGCGTCGGCACCGCGCTTGCCGCGGTAGCCGGCGTGATCGCAGGGCCGGCGCTGGTGACGCAATCGAACATGGCCGGATTGCTTGGCCCGATCCTGTTCGTCGTCGTCGTCGTCGGAGGACTGGGGTCGCTGCCGGGAGCCTTCGTGGGCTCGCTGCTGATCGGCCTGGTCCAGACCTTTGCCGTCTCGATGAACGGATCGCTGTCCGGCGCACTCGGTCCGCTCAGTCCTGACTACGCCTCGACGTGGCTCGCCGACATCTGGAGCGTGACCATCGCGCAGATCGCGCCGATCATGCCCTATGTGCTGCTGGTACTGATCCTGATCTTCCGCCCGATGGGCCTGCTTGGGACACGCGATACATGACCGAGATGACCTCAAGCGCCGCGCCGCCGCTTCCGGCCGCAGCCGAGAAGCTCAAATTCTATGGACTTTGGGTGGCGGCTGCGATCGCGCTTCTGCTGCTGCCCAAAATCTTCGGTTCGGGCAGCTCGCTGACGACGTTCAGCCTGATCGGCATCTCCATCATCTTCTCGCTGTCCTACAACATCCTGCTCGGCCAGACCGGCATGCTGTCGTTCGGACACGCCGTGTATTACGGCCTCGGCGGCTTCCTGGTGATTCACGCCATCAACATCATCGGCGCCAACAAGCTGCCGATCCCGTTGCCGATCGTTCCGCTGATCGGCGGATTGACCGGACTGCTGTTCGCCATCCTGCTCGGTTGGGTCTCGACCCAGCGCAGCGGAACTGCATTCGCGATGATCTCGCTCGGCGTTGCCGAACTCATCGCCTCATCCGCGCTGATCCTGCGCACCTTTTTCGGCGGTGAAGCCGGCATCTCCGCCAACCGGACGAAGCTGCTGCGCGTCTTCGACTGGAATTTCGGTCCGCAAATCCAGATCTACTATCTGGTCGCGGCCTGGACGCTGATCGCCGTCATCGCGATGTATGCGCTGACCCGCACGCCGTTGGGGCGCATGTGCAACGCCGTGCGCGACAATCCCGAGCGCGTTCAGTTCGTCGGCTACAATCCGCACGTGGTCCGCTATCTCGCGTTCTGCTTCTCCGGATTCTTCGCGGGGATCGCGGGCGCGCTTGCGGCGATCAATTTCGAGATCGCTAATTCGGCGTATCTAGGCGCTCTCCAGTCCGGAACGGTCCTGTTCTCGACTTATATCGGCGGCGTCGGATTTTTCATCGGCCCGATCGTCGGTGCGATCTTCGTCACGTTTCTATCGCTTGGCCTCAGCGATCTGACGCCGGTGTGGCAGCTCTATTTCGGAGTGATCTTCATCGCGGTGGTGGTGTTCGCGCCGGGCGGAATCACGGGCCTGTTGATGATGCATCGGCCGCTGCTGAAGGCCGGCACGCTGCCGAGGGTGCTGCCGAGCTACTTGATCGCCTTCGTGCCGACGCTGGCGATGATCGCGGGCCTCATCCTGGCGCTTGAGACGATCGTGCATTTCACCGTCAACCCCGGCGACGATTCTCACATCAAGGCATTCGGCGTCGGCTTCGATGCGGCGAGCCCGTATATATGGGCGATGGCGGCAATTCTCCTGATTGGCGGATTCCTGGTTGCGCGCAAGACCTGGACCTGGGTCGGATACGCCTGGGATGATGCCACCAGCGCGGCGCGTGAAAAAGGAATTGCCGCATGAGCGCCGCCATCGAACTGCGCGGAGTCGAGAAGAGTTTTGGCGAGGTCGCCATCATCAGAAATATCAACCTGAGCGTGGCGCAGGGCGAACGCCACGCGCTGATCGGCCCGAACGGTGCGGGCAAATCGACGACCTTCAACTTGATCAGCGGATACATGGCGCCGACATCAGGCAGCGTGCTGCTCCGGGACGAGGTAATCTCCGGCCTGCCGCCCTATCAGGTCAACCGCCGCGGGCTGTCGCGCAGCTTTCAGGTCACCAACGTCTTTGCCAATATGAGCGTGTGGGAAAACCTGCGCTGCGCCGTGCTGTGGTCCACCGGACAGCGCTACGCATTCTGGAAAAACATCGACAATCTGCCGGAGGTGCGCGACCGCACCGCGCAGATCCTGGCGGACATCAACCTGACGGCGCGGCGCGACGTGCCCGCGGGCCTGTTGACCTACGCCGAGCAGCGCGCGCTGGAGATCGGCATTACCGTTGCCGGCGGCGCCAATGTCATTCTGCTCGACGAGCCGACCGCGGGCATGAGCCACGCCGAGACCGAGCGCGCGGTCGCATTGATCCGCCGCCTGACCGAAGGCCGCACGCTGCTGATCGTCGAACACGACATGAGCGTGGTGTTCGGATTGGCCGACCGGATCTCGGTGCTGGTGTACGGCCAGATCATCGCCTCGGGAACGCCGGAAGAAATTCGCGGCAATCCGAAGGTGAAGGAAGCCTATCTCGGCGAGGAGGCGGCATGATGCTGGAAGTCGGGGATCTGCACGCCTACTACGGCAAGAGCCACATTCTGCAGGGCGTCGATATGCATATCGACGCCGGCGAGGTCGTGAGCCTGCTCGGCCGCAATGGCGTCGGACGCTCCACGACGGTCAAGGCGATCATGGGTGAGGTGCCGCCGCAGGGCTCGATCAAGTTCAAGGGCGGCGACATCGCGGGATTGCCGAGCTACCGGATCGCTCACCTGGGGCTGGGCTACGTTCCGGAGCATCGCGATATTTTTCCCGGCCTGACGGTGAGGCAAAACCTGATGCTCGGCATCAAGGATACGAGCCATCCTGGCAAGTGGCGCCTTGAAGACATGCTGAAGATGTTTCCCAACCTCGCGGCGAGGGCAGACACCGCGGCCGGCGTGCTGTCGGGCGGCGAGAAGCAGATGCTGACCATTTGCCGTACGCTGATGGGCGACCCCGAACTCATCATGATCGACGAGCCGACCGAGGGGCTCGCTCCCCTCATCGTGCAGCAGGTTGGCGACCTGATCGCCGAAATCGCCCGGCGTGGCGTCGCGATCCTGCTGGTGGAGCAGAAACTCTCGATCGCGATGCGGATATCGCATCGCGTCTACGTGATGGGGCACGGCCGCATCGTATTCGAGGGCACGCCCGCCGAACTCAGGGACAACGAGGCAGTTCGCAAGGAATGGCTCGAGGTCTGAAACAAGAGTTGCGGAATGGCGTTCAGGCCCTTTGCAGGACCGCAGTGGCGGCCAGGATCGTCTCTTTCGAAAGCCAGCCATTCAACACAGGCTCCGCACCGGCTATCGCGGCTTCGATCGCTTCATAGGCCCTGCTTCGGATCTGTCTCTTGGTTTTCATGAATGCGATTTGCGGAAGGGCCGCAAATTCACCGGCTTTCTCCATCGCCCTGTCCAGCAGCGAGCTCGGCTCGACCATTTCGTCGAACACGCCGGCTTCCACGGCGGCGGCGGCTGTTATGTTCTGGGCGAACAAAACAAGATGGCGCAGCACGTCAGGCCTCAACTCTTGGCGAACCACCTCCATCGCCCCGACGGGATAAGGTACGCCGACGCGAACCTCGGTCAGACCGGTGAGGAACTGAACTTTCGCCGCGATACGCCAGTCGCAGCATAATGCGAGGACAAGCCCACCTGCGATCGCGTGGCCGTTGATGGCGCCCACAACCGGACCGGGGAAGCTGTAAACAGCGAAAAATGCACGGTTCAGCGCAACAACCATTCGGCGTTGATCGGCGTCATTGTAATGAGGCACGGCTTTCAGATCGACGCCGGCGCAGAAAGAGTTTCCCTGGCCCGTCAGGACAACAGATCTCAACGACTTGTCCTGACCGAGGCGTTCAAAAACCTCGGTCATCTCCTCCAGCAGTTCGATGTTCATGGCATTGGCGGGCGGACGTCTCAGCGTGACTATCCCCACCGGACCCCGGTGAACGACGTCGATCATTTTCGTCGCCATTTGGCGTCTCTCCCTATTGCACCGAAAATTCTCCGGTCTCGACGTCCGGACAGACGGTCGATACCTGTTCTTCGCTACTCCGCGGCTTCGTGCACACTGCCTGCGGATGCCCGGCCGCCCAGAGCAACCTGCATCGATTGATGATAATGGATCATCGCCGGCTCGTTGCGGCCGAAGACCGTGTGCGTCTGCGCGCCTGAGGTGAGGCCGATCTGAATGCTGCGTCCGGCCGGAAAATCCTCACCCGTCACCACGTCGAGGATAAGTTGCATATTCTTGTCCCAATGGATTCGCTCGTCATCCGTGCTCGGCGCTTGCGGAATGTAAAGTCCAAGCTCCATCACGGCGCGATCGACGCGTCCCTCGCGCGGGAAAATGCGCGCGAGCTCAACGTGGTCGCCCTGAACGATCAGAATCGTATTCGGGAACAGCGAATAGACCATCGCCGTATTCCACATCAGGTCCCAGCTATCTTCAGGTTCGGACTTGAGCCGCTCGAGCTTGCTGCGCGGAAAGGTCAGGCGAAGGTTGAGGCCAAAGGCCTCGAAGTCCGTTATGTTGCCGTGCAGTATATCCCGCAGCGAGTCCCGGTGCAGAAAGCCAACGTGGTAGCCCTCGTGGAAGGTATCGACGAGGATCTTCCAGTTCATGGTTTCGGGGATTTCGCGCTTGTCGAAGAACGCCCAGGACCCGAAATCGAACGAGGCCAGTTCGGGCCCGAGCCCGCCGAGCCAGGGATCGATATCGAAGTCAGTCGAACCGTCCTCGGCCGGCGTCGGCATCACCCACACCAGGCCGTACTTTTCGCACAGCGGTAACTCGGTGAGCGAGGATCGCTCGGCGCGCACATCCGGAAAGCAGCGCTCGTCGGGAATGCCCATCAGCTTGCCGGAGAGGTCATAAGTCCAGGCATGATACGGGCATGAGAAAACGCGGGCCTTGCCGCATCCCTGCGCGACTTTCGCGCCGCGGTGCCGGCACACATTCAGGAATGCGCGCAGTTTGCCGTCGCGCCCACGCGCGATCAGAATCGGAACGCCGGCGTAGTCATCCGTGCGAAAATCGCCGGGGACAGGCCATTCCGAGGCAAACCCCATCATGATCGGGTGCTTGCGGAACAGCACTTCCTGCTCGCGGGCGAAATGCTTGGCGTCGGTATAGACCGATACGTCGTTACGCCAGGGCGCCTCGGCCATCGAGGTGGTGCGAGTGTCGACATAATGCAGCAATCGCTTCAAAAGGCCGATTTGAGCCTGCCGATTTATGGGAAACTCCAGTTGGTCATTGCTTGAAGATTCTCTGCACCCCATCGCAAAACCTGTGTCACTCGCTGCGCCCGCGGTGCAATACCGTACCCTACCCGCCAATCCCGCGCAATACGGTACCGTATCACAATGAAGGGAGATGGCTCCGGCGAGCCTGTCCCGCGGCGCCTCCAGCAAACGGACCGGCGAGGCAGGGTGCCGGAAGATGGGTGGCGAAAAATCGTGTGCCGGGAGCGCCGGAAGGGCGGTTTCCTACTCGATGTCCGTCAGGCCGCTGGCGCAGGCAGCGATAAGGTTTGCCCGCTTGCGCGGCGTGCCGCCGAGAAACATCATGCTCTGGCCAAACAGAAACGCATAAAAGAGCACGGCGCGAGCGTCTGCATCCTTCGCTGAAAGGCCGAGGCTTCGATAGAGCGAACTCGCCGTTTTCACCCGAGCGGTATCCACTATCGCGACAGCCGCCGCGGCCATTGGGTCGTTGCGCGCCCATTGCCGTATCGCAAGTTCGATCGCCATACCCTGCTCGTTGGCCCGCTCGGTGTAAAGCCTGGTCAGCGACTGGATTCTCTCCGCCGACGTCTTGCCACCTTCTTCGGCCTGCCGCTCGATGGCTTTGATGCGGCCATCCCGCCATGCTTCAAGGATCGCATTCAAGAGCGCCCGGCGATCCTTGAAGCGGCGGTAGAAGCCCCCTTTTGTGACCCCCAATCGCTCGGCCAGTACCTCGACGCGAACGCTGCCAACACCGCCTTTTGACAGCGCGGCGAGCCCAGCCGCTACCCAGTCCTGCGAGGCATCTTCATCCTTCGCAAATCCGTCGCCAAATCGTGATACGGTTCCGTATTGCATCTGCTTTCAACTTCCGATACGAAGCCGTATCTGTCAAGATTCGTTATGTGTGTCCGGAGTTTATCCCATGCATGCGCTGATAACTGAAGCGGCACGCAGTTCATGTGGACTCCGGCCATCGGCGTGGACCGGCGATCACGCCGCCGGACTTAGATCTTTCGATACGGACGATTTGTTTTATTCCGCCCCCTCAATTCGCAAGGAGATGCGCAATGGCGAAACCAATGAAATAGCTGCGACCTGCGAGTTGACGGGAGTCCATCTCGACCGGCGCTTGCGCAAGGCCTGCGAATTCGGCATGGACATCCGATCTGCGGCTTCGAGGCTGTTAGAGCGGCAAGTGGCGTAGAGCAGAACGGCGAGACCACAACCATGTCGGCCCCGATAGTCGCGTTCTATTTCGATATTCGCAGTCCCTATTCCTATCTCGCGCGCGAGGAAGTCCTGACGCTCGGTGAAAAGTTCGCCGTCGCCGTGGAGCCTTTGCCCTATGCGCTGGCGATGGAAGCGTTCGGAACGCCCGAGTCGCGCAGCCCGCGAGACATGCGCAAGCTCAAATATATTTACGCTGACGTCCGCCGGTCTGCCAAGGACCGCGAACTGATCATCCGCAGCCCTTCGAAAGTATTCGATCCGCATCTTGCCCATGCGGCGTTCTTGTACGCGCGACGCGTACGCCGCGAACGAACGTTGTATGACCGGCTGCTACCGGCATTCTGGAATCGCGCATTTGATATCGAAAATATGGATCAGATAACTGCCCTGCTCGGCGATATCGGCGCAAACCCGGACGGATTTCAGGACTATCTGGGGGGCGCTGCCAATCAGGAACTCGGCGGCATCGCGAACGACGCCGAAAGCGCAGGCGTGTTCGGTGTGCCGACCGTCGTCTTTCAGGGTGAGCTGTTCTGGGGCGCCGATCGGGTCGAAGTGCTGAAGCGCCACCTGGAAACGGCCGGTCTTGCACGTGCCGACACGCCCGGCGCGCCGATATCGTGACCGGTCCGGCAAAAACATGACAAATCATTTGACCCGAAACAGGATCGCCAGGCCTGCCGGTCAGGCTCGCGACCGCACCATAGCGTCGGTTGAATTGGAAGGAGGTCCGACGGCATCTGCCGGCCTGCAAATCCGGCCTGGCAAAAATATCCTTTGTCAGCCCCAAAAACTTGGGCAAGCTGCGCCCAATAGTCCAATATGTTGAGCGGCCTAACCACTGTAGATTCGGCCTGGCCAGCGGCGAAGGCCGCCAATAAAAGAGCGCATCAGGCGCCGAATGCTTTCGGTTGTGAGCCTTCTCCAGCGGCGGTCGAACTCCGTTGGCCCGGAGTTGCTCCAGGGAGGGAATGCGTGGAACACGCTTTGGAAGTGCGCGGGGTGTCACTGCGCTTTGGCGGCGTACGTGCGCTCACCGAGGTCAGCTTTGGCGTGAACGACGGTGAACTGTTCTCGATCATCGGTCCGAACGGCGCCGGCAAGACTTCGATCGTAAACTGCATCTCGGGCCGCTACCGGCCGACCGAAGGCCAGCTTTTCTATCGCGGCCGCGACATCACGGCGCTCAATCCCAACGCCCGCCCCCAGCTCGGCATCGGCCGTACCTTCCAGAACCTCGCGCTGTTTCATCACATGAGCGTGCTCGACAACATCATGGTCGGGCGGCATCATTTGCTTAAGAATAATTTCATCACGGGATCGTTGTACTGGTTGACCGGCGCGCGGCGCGAAGAACTCGAGCATCGCCGCAAGGTCGAGGAGATCATCGATTTCCTCGATCTGCAGTCGGTGCGCAAGGCGACCGCCGGCACCCTGCCCTATGGCTTGCGCAAGCGCGTCGAACTCGCGCGCGCCATGGCGCTGGAGCCTCGGTTGATCCTGCTCGACGAACCGATGGCCGGCATGAATTTCGAAGAAAAGGAGGACATGGCCCGCTACATCGTCGATCTCAACGAAGAGTTCGGCATGACGGTCATGATGATCGAGCACGACATGGGCGTGGTGATGGATATCTCACACCGGGTCATGGTGCTGGATTTCGGCCGCAAGATCGCGGAAGGCGATCCGGCCGCGGTGCTGGCCGATCCCCATGTGAAACGCGCGTATCTTGGCGAAGAGGACGAGGTCCTGATCGATCCCGACCATGCGCCGGCGCCTGCGGAGACCGCAGCATGATGGATTACGCCGGCCGCGTCGCGCAAGCCGATACCTTTCCCAAGCTGCTGCGTCTCAACGCCAGGGAACATGGCGGCGAAATCGCGCTCCGGGAAAAGGATTTCGGGCTTTGGCGGGTATTTACCTGGAACGACTATCAGACGCGGGTGCATGACTTAGCGCTCGGCATGGTCGAACTCGGCCTCGGCCGCGGCGACGTCATCGGCATCATCGGCGACAACCGCCCGGACTGGGTGTCGGCGGAAATCGCCACCCACGCCATCGGCGCCATGAGCCTTGGTCTGTATCGCGATGTACTGGACGAGGAAGCGGCCTATCTGCTCAGCTATGGCGAGGCCAAGCTGGTATTCGCCGAGGACGAAGAGCAGGTCGACAAGCTGCTGACGCTCGCCGACCGCGTGCCGCAGCTCAAGCACATCGTCTATTCCGATCCGCGGGGAATGCGGAAATATGACGACCCCCGGCTGATGGAAGCCGACCGGCTCGCCGCGATGGGGCGCGACCGCGCCGCCCGCGAGCCCGGCCTCTACGACAGGCTGGCGGATGCCACCAGGGGCGAGGACGTTGCGATCCTCTGCACCACCTCGGGTACGACAGCCAATCCGAAACTGGCAATGCTCGCTGTCGGCCGGGTGCTGCGGCATTGCGCGACTTACCTCTCGTTCGACCCGAAAGGACCGGATGACGAATACGTCTCGGTGCTGCCGCTGCCCTGGATCATGGAACAGGTCTACGTGCTGGGTAAAGGCCTGCTGTGCCGGATGAAGATCAACTTCGTCGAACAGCCCGACACCATGATGAATGATTTCCGCGAGATCGCGCCGACCTTCGTATTGTTCGCGCCGCGGGTCTGGGAATCCATTGCCGCCGACGTGCGCGCAGGCGTGATGGATTCCTCGCCGCTCAAGCAGAGCCTCTATGAACTCGGGATGAAAACGGGACTGGCGGCGCTGGCGCAGGGCAAGCATTCGGTGATCGCGGACAAGCTGCTGTTCCGCGCCTTGCGCGATCGGCTCGGCTTTACGCGGCTGCGCTCGGCGGCGACCGGGGGCGCGGCGCTGGGTCCGGACACATTTAAATTCTTCCAGGCCATGGGCGTGCCGTTGCGCACCCTGTACGGCCAGACCGAATTACTCGGCGCTTACACGCTGCATCCGTTTGGCCAGGTCGATCCCGACACCACAGGTGTGCCGATGGCTGACGACATCAAAATCCGCATCGAGAACCCGGATATCCACGGCGTCGGGGAAATCGTGGTGCGGCACCCCAACATGTTTCTCGGTTACTACAAGAACCCCGAGGCCTCCGCCGCCGACATGGAAGATGGCTGGATGCATTCGGGCGACGCCGGCTATTTCAACGACAACAAGCAGCTCGTGGTGATCGACCGCATCAAGGATCTTGCGGAAACCGTCCGCGGCGAACGGTTCTCGCCGCAATACATCGAGAACAAGCTGAAATTCTCGCCCTATATCGCCGAGACGGTGGTGCTGGGCGCCGGCCGCGACGCACTCGCAGCCATGATCTGCATCCGGTTCTCGATCATCTCGAAATGGGCGGAGAAAAACCGGATTTCGTTCACGACCTACACCGACCTCGCCTCGCGGCCGGAAGTGTACGCACTCCTGCGCAAGGAGGTCGAAACCGTCAATGCCACGCTGCCGCCGGCACAGCGCATTTCCAGGTTTTTGCTGCTGTACAAGGAACTCGACGCCGATGACGGCGAACTTACCCGCACGCGGAAAGTCCGCCGTAGCGTCATCAACGAGAAATATGCCGGCATCATCGACGCGATCTACGGCGGCAAGCGCGAGATTCCGGTCGATACCGTCATCCGCTACCAGGACGGCACCACCCAGCGCATCCGCACCACGCTCAGGGTGATCGACCTCGTCCACGAAACGCCTCTCGCGGAGGCCGCGGAATGAGCATAGCCGATCCGTCCAAGCTCGGGAAACACATCGCGGCGCTGACGACCGCGCCCTCTCCCCTTGTGGGAGAGAGCATCACCAACGGTCGACCCCGCGCCAGAAGGGTGAGCGGCAGGGGCCCAGACAATTCGATGCAAAGACCCCTCACCCGTCTTCGCTTCGCAAAGCCACCCTCTTCTACAAGGGGCGAGGAAAAGCGGCCGGCAATTCCACGGCGCAAGATCCCATGAACCTCCAGTTCCTGATCCAGCTTCTGGTCAATGGCCTCGTGGTCGGCACGCTCTACGGCGTGGTCGCGATGTCGTTCGTGCTGATCTACAAGGCGAGCCAGGTGGTGAACTTCGCGCAAGGCGAATTGCTGCTGGTCGGCGCCTGGGTGTGCTGGGCGTTGCTCACCAAATATCAGGTGCCGTTCTGGGTCGGGATGCCGCTGACGCTGGTGTTCATGTTCATCTTCGGCATCGCCATACAGATCGTGATCCTGCGGCCGATGATCGGCGAGCCGATCATTTCGGTGATCATGGTCACCATCGGCCTGTCGACGGTTTTTCAGGCCTCGCTAAAATGGATTTTCGGCGTCAATCCCCAACCATTCCCGCCGGTGTTCACCAGCCAGTCCGTCAGCGTGCTGGGCCTGCAAATCCAGACCGTCTATGTGATGAGCCTTGTCGTATCCGTGGCCATGATGATCGGAATGGCGTGGTTCTTCCGCGTCTCGAAATATGGTCTTGCGATGCGCGCCACCGCCTTCAACCAGCAGGTGGCGCAGTCGCTCGGCGTTTCCGTCAAAAGCGTGTTCGCGATGGCCTGGGCGATCTCGGCGACCGTCTCGGCGGTTGCGGGTGTGGTCGTGGCCGTCGTCAACGGCGTCTCGTCGGGCCTGTCGGCCTATGGCATTAAGGTGTTTCCGGCGGCGATCCTGGGCGGGCTCGACAGCATCGGCGGCGCGGTTCTCGGCGGCATCATTATCGGCTTATTGGAAAACATCGCGCAGTATGTCGACAGCGAATACCTGCACTGGGGCAATTTATATGAAATTGCGCCATTCTACGTGCTGATCATTATCCTCATGATCAAACCCTACGGCCTGTTCGGCACCAAAGACATCGAACGGGTGTAAGCATGATCGCCAAAAGCAAAACGCCTTGCGGTAACGATCGCGCTCGAACAAAGAGGGACGCGGCGATGAGTCAGATCAACCGGGGCAAGCGATAAAACCGATGGCAAGCCCCTCTCTCATTCCGGCTGGCGACTACCGCACATCCTATGCGGCCGACACCACCATCTTTCCTACCACGACCAGCCGCAATGCCGCGATTGTCGGCATCGTGCTGGTCTGCTTCGTCCCGCAGGTACTGACCGAATACTGGCTCAGCATCCTGATCCAGATCGGCATTTTTGCGATTGCTGCCCTCGGCCTGAATATTCTGGTCGGCTTTACCGGACAGATTTCGATCGGCCACGCCGCGTTCTTCCTGCTCGGCGCCTTTACCTCTGCCTACATCTCGAACACGCTGCCGATCCCGGTATTCTTCGCCATTCCGCTGGCTGGCGTCATCACGGCGCTGGTTGGCCTGATCTTCGGCCTGCCGGCGGCGCGGCTCAAAGGGCTTTATCTGGTCATCGCGACACTCGCCGCGCAATACATCCTGCTCGATTTCTTCTCGCGCGCCGACTGGTTCAGCGGCGGCTCGGTGCCGGCCAGCGCCAATCCGTTCTCGATCTTCGGCTACACGTTCCGCGGCGACCGGCAATATTTCTACGTCGTGCTCGCCTATCTGCTGGTCAGTTACTTGCTGGTGACCAACCTGATGCGCACCCGTGACGGGCGCGCATTGGTGGCGATCCGCGATCACTACCTCTCCGCGGAGATCATGGGAATCAATCTCACGAAATACCGCACGCTGTCATTCGGCCTTGCGGCGTTCTTCGCGGGCATAGCGGGAGCGCTATATGCGCATTATCAGCTTGTGGTCTCGAATGAAGGTTTTGGAATCGAACGCTCGATCATTTTTCTGGCCATGGTCATTATCGGCGGCACCGGTTCGATCATGGGCACGCTGATGGGCACCGCCTTCGTGGTGCTGCTGCCGGAATCGATGGAGTGGATCAGCGCCGGCCTGAAAGGCAGCGCCATCGACAAGGCGCTGTCGCTCAACACCAACATCACCTTCCTGCGCGAGATCGCGATCGGGCTGATCATCATCGCGTTTCTGATGTTCGAGCCTGATGGCCTCGCGCATCGGTGGCGGCAGATCAAGACCTACTGGAAACTCTACCCGTTTTCGCATTGAGGCGGCAACGGGACTGCTACAATCGGTACCAACGACCCCAACGGAGGAATGCAAATATGACTATGAAATCCCTATTGAGCACGGTTTCGCTCGCGCTGCTGATCGGCGGCGGCTCGGTGACGGCGCAGGCCCAGATCGCCATCGGCCATCTCGCGGACTATTCCGGCGGCACGTCGGACGTCGGAACGCCGTACGGACAGGCCGTCGCGGACACTTTCGCCTGGGTCAACAAGAACGGCGGCGTCGGCGGCAAACAACTTAGTGTCGATACCAATGATTACGGTTATCAGGTGCCGCGCGCGATCGCGCTCTACAAGAAATGGTCCGGCGGCGACAAGGTTGCGGCGATCATGGGCTGGGGTACCGCGGACACCGAGGCGCTGACCGGCTTCCTCGCGCAGGACAAGATCCCCGATATTTCCGGCTCCTATGCCGCCGCGCTTTCCGATCCGGAAGGCACCAGTGGCAAGGCCAAGCCCGCTCCTTACAATTTCTTCTACGGGCCGACCTATTCGGACGCCATGAGGGCGATGCTGACCTGGGCGGCGGAGGACTGGAAAGCCAAGGGCAAACCCGGCAAGCCGAAGTTCGTTCATATGGGCGCCAACCATCCCTATCCCAATGCGCCCAAGGCGGCCGGCGAGGCTCTCGCCACCGAACTGGGATTTGAAGTGCTGCCGCCGCTGGTGTTCGCCTTGACGCCCGGCGATTACAGCGCCCAGTGCCTGAGCCTGAAGAGCGCCGGTGCAAACTACGCCTATCTCGGCAACACCGCAGCCTCGAACATCTCGGTGCTGAAGGCGTGCAAGACCGCCGGTGTCGACGTGCAGTTCTTGGGCAACGTCTGGGGCATGGATGAGAACGCCGCCAAGACGGCCGGCGACGCTGCGGACGGCGTAATCTTCCCGTTACGGACCGCCGTAGCCTGGGGCGGCAGCGCGCCGGGCATGAAGACCCTGATGGAAATTTCCAAAATGTCGGACCCGACCGGCAAGGTTTATCGTCCCGTGCACTATATAGCGGCCGTTTGCAGCGCGCTCTATTTGAAGGAAGCCCTCGACTGGGCCGCCAAGAACGGCGGCGCGACCGGCGAGAACGTAGCGAAAGGCTTCTACCAGAAGAAAGATTGGGTGCCGGCCGGTATGGAGGGCGTCTGCAATCCCTCGACCTGGACCGACAAGGATCATCGGCCGACGATGAAGGTCGATCTGTACCGGTCCAAGGTGACCGGTCCTACCGAAGGCGACATCAACGATCTCATGACCAAGGGCACCATCAAGCTGGAGAAGGTCAAGACCGTCGAGCTGCCGCGCAAGCCGGAATGGTTTGGCTGGTAAGATAGCGGGTCATCCGTTAGCGAACCGGCTTGTTCAGCCGTCATCCCCGCGAAAGCGGGTGATGACGGCGGACACATTGCTTCACTGACGACCCCGGGGATCAGGACATGGCTGAAGCGACTGAAATCGATCGCCCGCCAACACCAGCAGCGCAAGCAATTGCGCTGCTCAGCGTGCGCAACATCGAGGTGGTCTATGACGACGTCATCCTGGTGCTGCGCGGGCTGAGCCTGGAGGTGCCAAAAGGCGCCATCGTTGCGCTGCTCGGCGCAAACGGCGCGGGCAAATCGACGACGCTGAAAGCAATCTCCGGATTGCTCAAGACCGAGGACGGCGAAGTCACCCGTGGCGAAATCGTCTTCGACGGCGAGCGCATCAACGGCATCGATCCCGACAAGATCGTCCGCCGCGGCATCTTTCAGGTGATGGAGGGCCGCCGCATCATCGCCGACATGACGTCGCTGGAAAACCTGAGGCTCGGCGCCTTCACCCGCCGCGACAAAGAGGTCGGCGCCGACATCGACATGGTCTACAATTATTTCCCGCGCCTGAAGGAGCGCACCGGCCTTGCCGGTTATCTCTCCGGCGGCGAGCAGCAGATGCTGGCGATCGGCCGCGCACTGATGGCGCGCCCGAAGATGATCCTGATGGACGAACCGTCGATGGGATTGTCGCCGCTCCTGGTCAAGGAAGTCTTCGCCATCATCAAGAAGATCAACCGCGACCTTGGCGTCACCATCCTGCTGGTGGAGCAGAATGCGCGCGCCGCGCTGTCGGTCGCGAGCCACGGCTACATCATGGAACAAGGCAAGGTGGTGCTCGACGGCAGCGCCGACGAATTGCGCGACAATGAGGACGTCAAGGAGTTCTACCTCGGCGGCGCCGGCGACCAGCGCAGGAGTTTCAAGAATCTGAAAAGCTTCAAGCGAAGGAAACGGTGGCTGTGACTGGGTGGCTACCCTCCTTCCGCGTCATTCCGGGGCACACGAAGCGTGAACCCGGAATCTCGAGATTCCCCGATGTGCAGTGCATATCCGAGGTCTGGTCCTTCGGACCCTCCCGGAACGACGTCGATCGAGCGCGAGCGCGACGGTGACGACCATGACAAACCACTACGACGTGATCGAGACGCGCAAACCGGCCGAACGCGAGGCGGACCTGTTTTCGCGGCTGCCAGACGTGCTGCGCAAGGCGATGACGGCGCCGGCCTATGCCGAGCGCCTCAAGGGCATTAATCCCGCCGGGATCACCAGCAGGACCGCGCTGGCGCGCCTGCCGGTGCTGCGAAAATCCGATCTCCCTGCCCTGCACAGGGCCTCGCCGCCGTTCGGCGGCTTCGTCTCGGGGCATCCTGGTTCATTCGGGCGGCTTTTCACCTCGCCCGGTCCAATCTTCGAGCCTGAACCTGTCCATGCCGATCCCTGGCGCGGTGCGCGCGCGCTGTTTGCGGCGGGCTTCCGGCCGGGCGATGTGGTGCTGAACACTTTCAGCTATCACCTGACGCCGGGCGGCTTCATCTTCGATGCCTCCGCGCGCGCGCTCGGCTGCGCGGTTATCCCCGCCGGTCCCGGCAACACCGAAGCGCAATTCGAGCTGATCGAAGCGTATCGCCCGGTCGGCTACAGCGGCACGCCCGATTTCCTCAAAATCCTGCTCGACGCGGCTGCCGGCGCCGGGCGAGATATCTCCTCGATCAAGCGCGCGCTGGTGTCAGGAGCTGCGTTTCCGAAATCGCTGCAGGAGGAGATCAAGTCGCGCGGCATTGATGCCTATCAGGCATTCGGTACCGCTGATCTCGGCCTGATCGCCTTTGAGACCCCAGCCCGCGAAGGAATGGTCGTCAACGAGGACCTGATCCTGGAAATCGTGCGGCCCGGCACCGGCGATCCCGTGGCCGAGGGCGACGTCGGCGAGATCGTCGTCACATCGCTTGACCCGCATCACCCCTGGATTCGCCTTGCGTTGGGCGATCTGACCGCTGCGCTGCCCGGCCCCAGCCCCTGCGGACGCAGCAACATGCGCATCAAGGGATGGATGGGCCGCGCCGACCAGACCACCAAGGTCAAAGGTATGTTCGTGCGGCCCGAACAGGTCGCCGAAATCGGCAAGCGACACCCCGAACTCGGGCGGCTGCGTCTCGTCGTCACGCGCGCCGGCGAGACCGATGCGATGACGCTTAGGGCTGAGTGCAGCTCTCCGAGCGAGCCGCTTCGAGCTGAAATCGCCGCGACGCTGCGCGCGGTGACAAAACTGCAAGGCGCCGTCGATCTCGTGGCCCCGGGTGGCCTGCCCAACGACGGCAAGGTCATAGCAGATGAACGGAAGCCGGTTTGATCGTTGTTAACGGTAATCGTGTGGATTAGAACACGCATCCAGGAGCCGCAACGCCATATGTCGCGATGGTACGTCGGGCGCTCGCATGAATGATCAATCCACTGTGCTCGTGACCGGCGCCGATGGCTTCATTGGACGCCATCTAGTACCTTATCTCGTTGCGCGAGGCTACAAGGTGATCGCCGCATCGAGGACGGCGTCTGCTTTCGAAGGCGCTGACATAGTCGCGGTCGCGCTTCCGGATCTGTCCGCACCTTTCGACTGGCAACCCTTACTGCAGCAGTGCGATGCCGTCGTCCATCTTGCCGGAGTCGCTCACACATTTGTCGACGACGACCTGTACGACCGTGTCAATCATCAAGCGACCGAAGCGCTGGCTGGTGCTGCGTTTCGCAGCGGCAAACACCTGGTTTTCGTCTCGTCCATTGCTGCCCAGTCCGGTTCATTTTCGGATCGCGAACTGACGGAGGATGATCCTCCAATGCCAAGCAACGCCTATGGAAGATCAAAGCTGGCGGCGGAACAGGCAGTCCACGCGTCAGGCGCTTCATTTACGATCCTGCGTCCCGTCGTGATTTACGGCGACGGCGAAAAAGGAAATTTTGCGACCGTTCACAAGATATCACGCCTTCCGATTCCTCTACCGTTCGGAGGATTGACGGCTCAGCGATCCGTGCTATCGGTTCGAAACTTCTGTTCCGCCGCCGTATTGGCTCTGACCAATTCCCGCGCGTGCGGAGGAACTTTCATCGTATCGGATCCAATGCCACTCACTGTTGCCGAAGTCATTACGCGTTATCGGGCCAGTATCGGCAGATCGCCCTGGCTCATGCCAATTCCTGAAAGCTGGCTTAAACTGTCTCTCAAGGCTGCCGGCCTAAGCACAATATGGCAACGGACGGGCTGCCCACTTATTGCGCGGCCGAGAAAACTGCTCGCGCTCGGCTGGAAACCGTCTTGAATGATCGATGATCGCAGTACAGTGGGAACCGGCGACTTATGATCGCCACATCTGCTCCCGCCTCATTCGCGATCGCCATGTTTTCCCTTGCATCGACAATCTTACCTGAGCAAGCATGAGTAACGTATCTCACTACACCCCCCATTTCGCGTCTGCGCTGTCGCGCGCGCGGTTCGGGCTAACGTTTCTCCTGTGTTTTCATATCGTAGCGTGTTGCGTGTCACTGATCTACGTCGCGGAATTCTATTCAGGCTACCAATTCGTCTTGTTCGACAAAACCCGCCTTTACGTCGCCGTGCTGAGTGTTGCGCTCTTCGCCGTCGTCTCGCTTCTTTTCACGCTTAGCCAATTCAGCTTCGGCTATATTCTGGGATTTTATTTTTACACGATGATCCTGGGCTATCTCTGGCTCGTCGAGTTTTCGCAATTTCACTACGACCACACATTAGCAAGCCGTTTCGGCCTTTGCTTCCGCGTGGGCATTCCTCGTGCCTGCGTTGCTCATTACGTCGCCGATCAAGCAAAGGATTATCCTGTCGGCACGAGCGATGGATATTTTATTGTCGTTCATTCTGATTTTTGCGACGACAATCATCGCAGTCGGCGCTCTCTACAATTTCAGACTGGTCGGCATCGGTGACATTTACAATTTTCGCGATGAACTCGAATTTCCCGCATGGCTGAAATATGCAATGGGAGCGACGTCGAATGCAGCACTGCCGTTCGCATTCGCATGCTTCGTTGCCCGTGGGAATCGGTGGCGAGCTGCGGTCGTCTTGCTGCTCCTGCTGTTGTTCTACCCGATTACGCTCAGCAAGCTGACGCTTTTTGCACCGTTCTGGCTGCTGTTTCTGGCGCTGCTTTCCAGGTTTTTTGAAGCCAGAACCACCGTCGTGTTGTCATTGTTTCTGCCGGTATCGGCCGGGGTTATCCTCGCGTTGCTGCTCAATTCAAGCGCATTCTCAGGCGCGCATTTCACTGATTATTTCGGCGCCATCAATTTCAGGATGATCGCTCTTCCGTCCATCGCGCTCGATTTCTACAACGATTTTTTTTCGACGCATGCTTTCACGCATTTTTGCCAGATTTCCTTTTGAAACCGTTCGTCGATTGCCCTTACAGCGAACCGTTGTCGATCGTGATGGCGAAGGCCTATCAGCTCGGCAACTTGAATGCCTCGCTGTTTGCGACCGAAGGCATTGCTTCCGTCGGACTGATCCTGGCGCCGCTTGCGGCGCTCGCATGCGGACTGGTGATCTCTCTCGCCAACCGTCTCGTCGTCCGGTTTGCCGTCAAGATTTATTCTGTTGTCGGGCGGTATTCTTCCGCAGGTCTTCTTAAATGTGCCGCTTACGACGACGTTGTTGACGGACGGCGCCGCTCTTCTCTTCTTGCTGTGGTACGTAACGCCGCGCGCGATGTTCGAACCGACGACAGAGCAAGCCGATCGCTGCTCGAGCTGATCGATCGGAGCGCGCGAAGCATGCGGCGGCCTCGCCAATTGAGTCCATTGTCTCGCTATTGACGATCCAAATCCGACCGATTATCACTCGGCGCCGGCGGAACGACCGCCTGCGGGCAGCCAGGACTGCCCGTCCGGTTCGCGCCTTTGCCGACCAGACTTCGCTTGACTTCCAAAGGAATGGCATCGTTTCATCCCATTCAAGGAACATCTTCGGGTGTCAGGCAACCAAGGGAGCTCCGATGCAGAGCGTTCTGATCACCGGCGGCGCGGGTTTCATCGGCCAGAACCTTGTGCATGCCTGGCGCGCGGCGCGCCCGGACGACCGGCTGGTCGTCGTCGATGCCATGACTTATGCCGCCAACGTCCGAAGCCTCGAGCCGCTGATCGCCGATCGCAGCATCCTGTTCGTCAAGGGCGATATCGGGGATGCGGCGCTGATGCGGCGGCTGTTCGACGAGCACAAGTTCACGCGCGTCGCGCACCTTGCCGCCAGAATCCCATGTCGATCGATCGATCGTCGATCCCGAGGCCTTCCTGCAAACCAACGTGCTCGGCACTTTTACGCTGCTCAAGGCGGCTCTGGATGCATGGCGTTCGTCTGATGCCATCGACCGCGCGCGTTTTCTTCATGTGTCGACCGACGAGGTCTACGGTTCGCTCGGGCCGAACGCTGCGGCCTTTTCGGAGTCCTCACCCTACCGTCCCAATTCGCCTTACGCCGCTAGCAAGGCGGCGAGCGACCATCTGGTGCGGTCTTTCGTTCCGACCTATGGGATGCCGGTCCTGATCACCAATTGCTCGAACAATTACGGTCCCTACCAGCACCCCGAGAAACTGATTCCGCTGATGATCATTCATGCGCTGGAAGGAAAGCCGCTGCCGGTTTATGGCGACGGCTCCAACGTCCGCGACTGGCTCCACGTCTCCGACCATTGCGATGCGCTGATGAGCGTGATCGAACGCGGCCGCGTCGGCGAAACCTATAATGTCGGCGGCGGCAACGAACGCAACAACCGCGATGTGGTCGGCCTGATCTGCGACACGCTCGACCAGGCTTTCGCCGCCGACAAGGGCCTCGCCTCGCGCTTTCCGTCCTGCCCCGCGGCTTCAGGGATTCCTTGCCGCTCGCTTATCAGCTACGTGACCGACCGCCCTGGCCATGATCACCGCTATGCGATCGACGCCGCCAAGCTTGCCGGCGAACTCGGCAATCGATGCAGCGTCAGATTCGAAGCCGGGCTCCGCCAGACCGTTCGCTGGTACCTCGACCAGGAAGATTGGTGGCGCGACGTGACCAGCGGCGCCTACAAGGCGTGGATCGACAGGAACTACGGCTTCCGGATCGCGGTCTAGCCAGCATGCGCATCCTCGTGCTCAATGCGGATTATCTCCGCTTTCAGACTTGGCTCTATTGCCGCCAGCCCGGAACTCGAGAACGCGTCCTATGCGGCCCAGATGGCCGCCCGAAATGCGAGCCTGTTCGGCCTCGCCGATTTCTATTCAAGGAACTTCGCCGCGCTGGGCCATCCCGCGGCCGAGATCCACGTCAACAATCCCTGGCTTCAGGCGGCGTGGGCGCGCGAGCACGGCGTGGCGGTTCGAACTGCCGCAGGCGACGGCCGAGCGGCCCACGCTCCCCGGCTGGCTGGAACGCGCGGTGACGCCGTTCAAGCCGTTGCTGAGGCCGCTCGCCCGCAAGGTTGGGATTAAGCCCCAAGCTCGATGCACAGGCCGAGAATATTCTGCTCGCCCAGATCGAGGAATTCAGACCCGACCTGGTGCTCAATCAGGATGTCTTCCATATCGATACCCGCCTGATGCGGCGCATCAAGAGCATCGGCAGCCCAATCGCTGATCGGCCAGGTTGGAATTGAACCTTCGCGCGGCGAGGATTGGAGCGTCTACGATCTGATGATCTCGCAATTGCCGACGACAGTGAAGTTCTTTCGGGCCCTCGGCGTGCGTGCGAGATGTAACCATCTGGCGTTCGAGCCGGCTATTCTCGATGCCTTGCCGCGGCGCCGGCGACGGATGTCGACGTCTCCTTCGTCGGCTCCATTTCACTTGACCACCGGCAGCGGATTGCGCTCCTGGAAGCGGTCGCCGAACGCTACGACCTCAAACTGTGGGGCAACCGTCCGCAGGCCCTGCCCGCTTCCTCACCGCTGCACCGCTGCTTCCAGGGCGAAGTCTGGGGCGCCGACATGTATCAGGTGCTGCGGCGCTCGCGCATCACGCTCAACTCGCATATCGACCTCGCCGGCCGGGAGGCCGGGAACATGCGGCTGTTCGAGGCAACCGGCGTCGGCGCGTTTCTGCTGACCGACTTCAAGGACAATCTGCACACACTGTTCCGCCAGACCGCGAGGTGGCGGTTTGGCGCTCGATCGATGATTGTCTTGAACGCATCGATCATTATCTGCGCGACGATGACGGCCGCGCGGCCGTAGCACGCTCAGCTAGACGACTTTGAACCGGCATACTTACAAGCGCACGTCTCCACAGAAATCTTTGGCATTGGTCGAACCAATTTGAGCCAATACGTTTTGTTCAGCAGCTGCGAGGATTTCATGATTGTTCGCGACATGCTTCGTCGGGTGAAGAGGCTCCTGATGCCTTATCGAATATTTCCTGTTCTGAATTTCCCCAACCGTGCA